>NZ_CP070273.1:0-932500 GCF_016906065.1 Marinomonas foliarum
ATGCTTTCAGATGAACTAAAAACACAAATTCAACTTGCATACCGAGCATCCTTGGATGCGAAGTCCCATAAACCAAGGGCTGGACAGCGCCAAATGATTGGTGCGATTGCTCGTACCTTAGGTAATATAAAACGAGGTTCAGAAGGTGAGCGCCTTGATGAGAAGCATGTTGCTGTAATTGAAGCAGGAACAGGGACAGGCAAAACCTTGTCTTATTGCCTTGCAGCTATCCCCATTGCAAAAGCACGCGGTTTAAAATTGATTATTTCTACTGCCACTGTGGCTTTGCAAGAGCAGATTTTGCATAAAGAGCTGCCAAATCTACTTGAACATACGGATTTGTCATTTAAGTACACACTCGCTAAAGGTCGAGGTCGTTATCTTTGCTTAAATAACCTTGAAGGCTTTTTAGGTGCTGAAGAACAGGCTATCGAAGATATGTTTGCGGGTCTATTTGAGCAGCACCTTCACTCAGATGACGTCAATACTGTTCTTTACCAAGAAATGGATGCTGCGTTATCAAAAGGTGAATGGGATGGTGATAAAGATAATTGGGCTGGCATAGTGCGCGACCAGGATTGGCGGCGTTTAACAACCGATCACCAGCAATGTACCAACCGTAACTGTGCTAATTATTCGGCTTGTCCTTTTTTTAAAGCTCGAGCTGAAATCGAAGTGGCGGATGTTATTGTTGCTAACCATGACTTGGTGCTTGCAGATTTGTCTTTAGGTGGCGGCGCGATTCTTACTCCACCAAAGGAAACGATCTATGTCTTTGATGAAGGGCATCATCTTCCAGACAAAGCCATTGGGCATTTTCGCCATGAGGTTCGTTTGCAACAAAGCATTACTTGGTTGCGACAATTGGAGAAAAATCTTGTTAATCTTAAGCAAGAGCTAACCGATGATGTGAGTCTTACAGGGCAGCTTTTGCTAAAAATCCCACAGCAAATACAAAGTATTGTTAACTTTATTCAATATGCGCAACAAGGCTTGGCTCCTTATATTCAGGGGTTAGGCTTAGACCAAGAAAACAATCAACATCGGTTTGAATTTGGTCAGGTACCTGATGAATTACGTCAGTTGGCATACAGTTTACAAACGTCATACCAAAAATTATTTAATAACATAGAAAGCATTCAAGACGAATGTAAAAAAACCAAACAAAATGAAGGTATGGGTGTGACGACCGAAACAGCAGAAACTTGGCAGCCTATTTTGGGGGTTGTTTTGGGACGTCTGGAGCAATGTGTTGGCTTGTGGCGACTGTATTCAACTGTGGATGATCAAAATTATCCTCCTAATGCGCGTTGGTTAGTTTTGTCGGGGCAAGGCATGGAGCAAGATATTGAACTAGGCGCTTCTCCAATACTCGCAGCTAATACATTGAGGCAGCAGCTTTGGGATAAATGCTTTGGTGCTGTGGTGACATCGGCAACATTAACAGCATTGAATCAATTCCATCGCTTTAATATGCGCTCTGGGGTACCGCGGGAAAGCGAATATCTGCGTGTTTTAAGCCCTTTTGATTTTAAAGAGAATGGCCTTTTGGTTGTGCCTGATATGGAGCATGAACCCAACCGTGTCGAGCAGCATACGGCTGAAATAGTGCGCTATCTTGATGAGCATGTTGATACAAAAAAAGCCAGTTTGGCGCTGTTTTCGTCACGCCGTCAAATGGAGGAGGTGGCAAAATCACTTTCTTCTGACTTGCAGGAAATATTACTAATGCAGGGAGAGCAATCTAAGCGCGTTATTTTAGATTCTCATAAAGCAAAAATAGATGAAGGAAAAGGAAGCCTATTGCTAGGGCTGGCAAGTTTCGCTGAAGGGGTGGACCTTCCAGGAGACTATTTAACCTGTGTTTATATAGCTAAGATTCCATTTGCAGTGCCCGATGACCCAGTTGAAGCGACCTTGGCTGAATGGATAGAAAAGCGTGGTGGTAATCCATTTATGGAAATTACCATTCCTGATGCGTCTTTACGCTTAGTTCAGGCAACAGGGCGGCTATTGAGAAGCGAAAGTGATAAAGGTGAAATTCATATCTTAGATAAACGATTACGCACCAAGCGTTACGGTGCTCAGCTCATTAATAGTTTACCGCCATATCGCTATCAGTAATGTAAATCAACAAACCGTAAGCAAGGGGTGATAAAACCGTATCATTTAGGTACACTCCTTGCACTGATAATTAACCTCAAAACATAATAGAAGCGTATAGATTCCAATATGGAAAACCAAAATCAAGAAGTGCCATCAGAAACCTCTACAAAACCTAAGCGTACTCGTCGTCCTAATAAGCGCCCAAAAAGCAGCAATGATGAATCAAGCCGTTCAAGTCAAGCCAATACAAAAGCAAATAATGTGACAGATACTGCTGAAAAAACAAAAGGCCATATTTGGTCGATTGACGATTTCCCTGTTGCTGAAGTAGAAGGTAAATTGCGTTTCCATGATTTAAACCTTCCAGACCGAGTTATTAAATCTATCTCTGAAATGGGCTTTGAGTATTGCAGTGAAATTCAAGCTGAAACTTTACCTATGACATTGCTAGGCTATGACATTATTGGTCAAGCTCAAACAGGTACAGGTAAGACGGCTGCTTTTTTAATTGCAATGATTAGTGATTTTCTTGATTACCCGCTTGAAGAAAAGCGAGCAAATAACTTTGCCCGGGGTTTGATAATTGCGCCAACTCGTGAATTGGCCATTCAGATCGCTGATGAAGCCATTAAACTAACGTCCAATTGTCACTTAAATGTTGTGACCTTGGTGGGTGGGTTAAGCTACGAGAAGCAAAAGATTGCTCTGGAAACCGAGAATGTAGATATTCTGGTCGCAACGCCAGGTCGCTTATTGGACTTTGCTCGTAGCCGAAAAGTGCAATTAGGCAAAGTAGAGTGTTTGGTTCTTGATGAGGCTGACCGCATGCTCTCTATGGGGTTCATTCCTGATGTGAAAAGCATTATTCGTATGACACCACATAAAGAAACAAGACAGACCATGCTGTTTAGCGCGACTTTCCCCAAGGATATCCAAGCTTTGGCTCAGCAATGGACTTACTTCCCTAAAGAGGTGTCTGTTGTGCCAAAAGAAGCGACTAACAAGAATATAGATCAAGTTATCTATACTGTAGAAGCAGACCAAAAATGGCCAGTGTTACAACAATTGATCGAAAAAAATGGTGGGCAACGTACTATTATATTTGCTAACCGTCGTGATGAAACGCGCGATCTTTATGAACGCCTACGTAAAGCCAATATAAACTGCGCAATTTTATCTGGGGAAGTCGCCCAAGATAAGCGTGTGAAAACTTTGAAAAACTTCAAAGATGGTGTTATTCAAGTGCTTGTTGCAACCGATGTTGCAGGACGCGGTATTCACGTGGATAACGTGGAGTTAGTTGTTAACTACTCACTACCAGAAGATCCAGAAGATTACGTACATCGTATTGGTCGTACTGGCCGTGGCGGTGAAACGGGAAAATCCGTTAGCTTCGCTAGCGAAGACGATGCTTTCATGATTCCTGAAATCGAAAGGGTTGTTGGCGAAAGTATCCGCTGTGAGTATATGGTCGATACATCGCTATAAACATCGCTTAACTTTTAAGTGAGATAAGATGAATTTAGAGCACCACTTTGCAAGTTTGGGAGAGGCGTTTTCTTCGAAAACTCTCATCCAGCCACTCCATGAGCAGCGATTGGTAGAATTTAATCAATCGCTCGCTACATTTCTGTCTATCGATATCAAATCTACTGAAACCAAGCGTATTTTAAGTGGTGAAGAACCATTACCTTCTAGCCTGAGTATGGTTTATGCAGGTCATCAGTTTGGCGGTTTCTCACCTCAACTCGGTGATGGACGAGGCGTTTTGTTAGGTGAGGTTCGTGGTCTAGACGGTCTTTTATATGACTTACATATGAAGGGTGCTGGTCCAACACCATATTCCCGTCGTGGGGACGGGCGTGCAGTTTTACGCTCTTGTATACGAGAGTATTTGGCAAGTGAGGCGATGGTAGCTTTGTCGGTGCCTTCCTCTCGCGCTTTGGCTCTGTACGATAGTCGTGAAGCGGTATATCGAGAAACGCCGGAAGCTGGCGCCATGCTACTTAGAACTTCACAAGGTCATATCCGCTTCGGTCACTTTGAGTACTTTTTTTCACAAGGTAAGCAGGAAGAGCTCGATCAGCTTATAGAATATTGCCTTAAGCATTATTATCCAGACAGCCTAAAGTCAGAGTCTCCATTAGAGGACATGTTAACCGAGGTGGTTAAACGCACGGCAAGAATGGTAGCTAAGTGGCAGTCAGTTGGATTTCAGCATGGTGTGATGAACACGGATAACTTTTCTTTTACTGGCGAGACCATAGATTATGGTCCGTATGGCTTTATGGAAGATTATGAGCCTAATTGGGTGTGCAATCACTCTGATCATGAGGGTCGCTATGCATTTTCTCGTCAGCCAGGTGTAGGGCTATGGAACTTGAACTGCTTGATGCGCTGTTTTTCAAAACACCTTGAGAGAGATCAGCTGATTGCTATCCTTCAGTGTTATGAGCCAGAGCTTCAATCTCATTATGATGTCTTGATGATGCAGAAAATGGGGTTAAGCTCAGTTGAAGTGCTGCATGAATTATTGCCTCCATTGTTATTGATTTTAACAGCTGAAAAAATGGATTATACGATCTTCTTTCGCCTTTTAAGTCATCTTGAGAAAGACAACTTCAACCCCTTGTTGGATGAAGTGGTTGACCGTCAGCGCTTGTCCCAGTGGCTTAAACGTTACCAATCGGCAAGATTGTCTGAATCTACTAATTGGGAACAGGCAGGCCATGAAATGCTGCAGGCAAATCCAAAATTTGTCTTGAGAAACTACTTGGCACATGAGGTCATTTTGGCGGCAGAGCATGGAGATTATTTACCATTCCGACGTTTGTTAAATGTGCTTAATCAGCCATTCAATGAGCATCCAGAGTCAAATGCTTTGGCTCAAAGGGCCCCTGACTGGGGTAAGTCTTTAGAAGTTAGTTGTTCGTCCTAGTATTATTTGACGATTTTCAAAAAGAGAAATAATCATAATGAAGCATTCGGTTTGTGTGTTAGGTGGTGGTAGTTTTGGTACAGCATTGGCGAATATCATGGCGAATAATGGCCATCAGGTTAGTCAGTGGATGCGTAATGAAGAGCAAGTAGAGGAAATCAATTTAACAGGATTAAATAGTCGTTATTTACCTAATGCACCATTGCACAGAGAATTACTAGCGACAAGCAACCTTGAGCAGGCTATTCGAGAAAGTGATACGGTCTTTGTATCAATTCCATCAAAGTCATTTGAACAAGTTGTGCAGCGAATAGAGCCATTATTGACTGCTGATAAAATTTTAATTAGTACTACTAAGGGGTTTAATCCAAATCGTTTTGAACTTATGAGCGATGTTTTGCGTCGAAACCCTATCACGCAAAAAATTGGCGTTTTGAGTGGACCTAATCTTGCTAAGGAAATCGCTGCTGGGCAGATGACTGGATCAGTTATTGCTAGCGCCGATGATTTAGTTCGCCAACGTGTTATAGAGTTGCTGAAGTCCCCAACTTTTCGGGTTTATGAAAATCGCGACTGTAAAGGGGTAGAGTTAGCTGGAGCATTAAAGAATATCTATGCCATTGTTTGCGGACTTGCTAAAGCAATGAACGTTGGTGAAAACACGATGTCGATGATAATGACTCGCAGTCTAGCTGAAATGAGTCGCTTTGCGGTGCACTTTGGTGCAAACCCAATGACTTTCTTAGGGTTAGCTGGAATGGGAGATTTGATCGCAACTTGTACTTCACCACTAAGTCGAAATTATCGAGTCGGCTTTGCTATTGGTTCTGGAGAAAATCTAGAAGAAGCGGTGGGCGGCATTGGTGAGGTGGCCGAAGGTGTAAATACATTGAAAATGGTGGTAGAAGAAGCCCATAAACATGGTTTGTATATGCCACTTGCGGAAGGTCTTTCTAAATTATTGTTTGAGAATGCCAAGCTAGAATCATTGATTGGATCAATGATGACAGGTGAACAAAAATGGGATGTCGAATTTGCGACAAATGAGGAGAGTGACAATGTCTAAGCCAGGTTATGCCGATCAGGGATTTTGGTTTCGTGTTATTTTTATGTTGTTGTACTGGGTTGTATTGAATATTGCTGTGACGGTATTCGGGGTGCTGCTGATAGTGGTGAGCCTGATTAAACTTGGCTCTAAGCACAAGCCAGTTATGCTCTCGTCATGGTTGAGCCGCTTGGCTTCATTTATCCAGCAAATTTTTTCGTTTATGGCTTATAAAACTGAAGAAAAGCCGTATCCGTTTCAACCTTGGCCGTATGTAGAGGCGGATGATGAAGCTTAAGCGCTTATACGTCTTACGTCATGGTAATGCCCAGCCTTATGGCTACGACCTTGATGAGCGTAGGGAGCTAACTGAGCTTGGTGTGGCAGAAGTTAAAATGGCGGCACTTGCTTTTAAATCAAGAGCGGAAACATTAGATGTGGTTTTGGTTAGCCCTTACGTTCGCGCTCAGCAAACGGCTAAAGTGTTTTTATCAAGCCTTGATGTATCGGTCGAACAACAAAACTGCCCTTTGATTACACCGGATGGCCGTTGTATGGATGTAGCGCTTTGGTTGAACGAGCAGCCTTACGAGTCTATTTTATTGGTAACACATCAGCCTTTCGCTCACCAATTTGTTGACTTTTTAGTAGATGAGCCATTGCCGGTTAGTTTTGCTATGACAACAGCGGCTTTGGCTTCTGTTGAAGGTGAGCTATTTGCGAATGCTTGCTGTCAGTTTCGTTGGAGTGAGTCTCCTTCGTAACAATCTTCTCGAATTATTATTATCGGTAAAGATAGAATTTCTATGGGAAATGAAATTGTTTATAAGCTGCCGCATACCGAGTTATCTGGTATGCAATGGTTGCCAAAGAAGACATCTGATCTAAAAATATTATCACTTCATGGGTGGCTGGATAACGCTGCTAGCTTTTCGAATTTATCACCTCATTTATCTGACTTTTCCCATGTGGCATTAGATTTTGCTGGGCATGGTTTATCTTTGCATCGTCCTGCCGGCAGTTTTTATCACCTGTGGGATTATGTGTTAGATGTTGTGTCTATACTGAATCAATCAAAGCAAAGTGTTTGGTTAATCGGTCATAGTATGGGGGGCGCTGTGGCGATGTTGGTGGCAGCTATAGCTCCTGACAAAATTCGCGGTTTAATAATTTTAGATAATATGGGGCCATTAAGTGGCAGCCCTGAAAACCGTGTTGCAACCATGCAGCGTGCTATTAATAAAATGTCCAAATATCGTCATGGCAGAGAAACTAGTTACCCGACAAAAGAGACCATGATAACGGCTCGAATGGAGGGTTTTACCTCTATTTCAAACGGTGCTTCTAGGCTGTTGGTTGAGCGAGGAGCTAAACAATCCGCAGATGGTGCTTGGTCTTGGCGCCATGACGGTAAATTGACTTTTCCGTCTCCTTTGCGAATGGATGAGGCTAGTGTAGAAGCATTCATTCAAGAAATTAAATGCCCAACATTGGCTCTGGTTGCAAAAGGTGGAATTTATCAAAATGACCATCAATTAGTTGAAAAGCGAGCTGCTCAATTTCCATGGATTAAGTTGAAGTGGCTAGAGGGAAATCATCACTTTCACCTTGAACCGGATAGCTGCTTTTCTGTAGCAACTGAAATTCAGCGGTTTATTGACCAAAACTAATACGTTAGTACATCCTGTTTAGGGTGATAGGAAGGTTATATGGTTAAGTTTCGTGGGATTCTTTGTTCTTTATTGTTAGCTAGTAGCGCTTCTTTTGCTGCTTTATTAGATATCGAGCCTTATCGTGATGCTCAACTAGTTAAAAGTTATTCTAAAGCTGAGGAGTTGGTTGAAATACCTCTTAGTAAAATACGCAGGGCAGGCAGTGGCTGGGAGCCTGAGTCGGTTATCCGCCTAAAAGGAGACTATTTTTCTTCTTTGTATAAGGTTAATCGAAACGCGCTTTTACCTGATGTGTATGAACACTACCGGGAACAAATGCTATTAGATGGCCGTACTGTTTTGTTTGAATGTGAAAGTCGCAGTTGCGGTAGCAGTAATGCCTGGGCAAATAACTTTTTCAAGGACTACTTATTGTATGGGGCAGACCAAAGTCAGTACTTATTAGTCGTTCAAAATCAACAGGATATATATCAGGTTTTGTATCTTAATCGCCGAGGCGCTGGTGATGTGATGATTCGCTTAGACGAAGTTAAATCAACAGAGGCACAAGATACAGAGTTGAATATTATTGCTCAGATGGATGTTCGAGATATTCCTCGTATTCGTCGTTTTATTAATGACTTACCGTCCGGACAAAATGTCGTTGGTTTTGTCACCAGCGAAAAGAGTAATATTTTTAGTGCAATAGAGGCTGGTGATAGGCTAATTTCAGAGGTTTCTGCTGGAATTGGCGAGCGTCTACAATCAAGAGTGCGTTTTATTAATCTTGCGGATCTTGGTCGTGAAGCTCTTGGAGTAAACCGAATTTCCTTTGTTTATGTTCGTCGTTAGGTGGTAGTTGTGAGTTCAAAAAAAGGGACAATTGCTCTTGTCTTAGGGAGTGGTGCGGCTCGTGGTCATACGCACATAGGTGTTATTCAGGCTTTTGAAGATCGTGGTTATGAGATAATCAGTATTTCAGGTTGTTCGATAGGGGCTATAGTTGGCGGTGTATATGCGGCAGGGAAGTTGTCCGAATATCGCGAATGGGCAGAGTCATTAGATCGAATTAACGTTCTGCGCTTATTAGATATGTCGCTTTTAAAAGGCGGCTATGTAAAGGGAGATCGCTTTTTTGAAAAGATCCAGGAAATCATAGCTACTCCAACTATAGAATCACTACCCATAGATTACACATCCGTTGCTGTTGACCTCCTGAATCAAAAGGAATTCTGGTTCCAGAGGGGGGATTTAATCAGCGCTATGCGAGCATCCTCAGCAATACCGTCACTTGTTTCCCCTGTCGAGTTTAATGGCAGAATGTATGTTGATGGTGGCGTGTTAAACCCTTTACCCATTATTCCATCCGTACCTGCTGGTGCGGATTATATTGTCGCTGTCGACCTTAATGGTCCTGCGGAAGTTTTACTTGATAAGACGGCAGAGCAGGATTCTACAGGCCCTGCTTGGTGGCTTAGTACAAAGGACTTCTTCGCAAAAGGTAAGGAGCCAGATAAGGCTAAATACTCTCCTGAGAGCTGGGGGCGTCTACAGACAATTAATATGATGTTTGAGACGATGCAAGAATCGTTAACTCAATACAAGTTGGCGGGCTATCCGCCAGACTTGTTAATTTCTATTCCGAAAGACGTTTCTGGATTCTATGAATTTTGGCGAGCAAAAGAGTTAATCGAATTTGGTTATGACGTTGCCTTAAAAGCGATTGATGGACTTGAGTCGCCGATATCAAGCTACCATTCGTTTCCAAAAGGTTATTAAGAAATCGGATTAACCCCGGCTTTCCTTAGAAAGCTAGATAGCATAATAAGTGGGAGGCCTATGAGGCTAGTAGGGTCATTGCCTTCCATCTTTTCAAATAAGCAGACTCCCAATCCCTCACATTTGAAGCTTCCAGCACAGTCTAGCGGCTGTTCAATAGCGACATACCGACTGATTTCCTGATGCGTTAAATGTCTGAAGTAAACATGGAATTCATTCAATTCGTATTGATATGTTTTATTTTCTTGGTCGAAAAGACAAAGCCCTGTTAGAAAACTGACCTTCTGTCCGCTAAATGAAGTGAGTTGCTTTATTGCGTTTGCTTCAGTATGAGGCTTTCCTAGAACTGTTGAATTCAGTACTGCGATTTGATCAGAGGTAATGATTAAGGCGTTTTCAGTTGAATCTAGTGCTAAACGTTCCTCATGAACTGCTTTTGCTTTTGATAGTGTTAGCCGCTGAACTAGGTTTTGGGCTGATTCTTGAGCCAAACGGCTTTCATCTATGTTTGGAGAGTGGCATTCAAAATGTAGGTTTAATCGCTGTAAGAGCTCCTTACGATAAGGAGAGGAAGACCCTAAAATAATTTTTTTGAGCATTGTTTTTCGGCCATTTTGTTCAAGTTTGACGGCATTTTACTTTTTTTTCTCTCGAATAGCTTAAATTTCTAAAAAAAGCCACTTTAAAGTCACTTAGACTTTGACAAAAAGGGTCCTTGGCAATATTATTCCCCGCCATGTTGAATGACTCATTACCTAAATATTTTGACCCTCGAAAGTACGCTCATAATGAGATGTCTTTCGAAGGGAACGTGCCCCTTAATGAATTTAAGGAGCTTTGTGCTATATTAGCCTCTGATGAGGGTAATGCATTTATTCATCTAGACTTTAGAGTTGATGAGGATAGGCGTTATATTGCTACCGGATCATTAACAGCTCAAGTGCAGGTTGTATGTCAGCGTTGCATGGGGGCAGTTTCCCATGATTTGGCTTTAGATTTATCTCTTGGCTTTGTCTATGACGAAGATCATGCGAAGAATCTACCGGAAAGTTACGATCCTGTTGTCATGACCGATGGTGAAGTAATTTTAGCAGATATGGTAGAACAAGAAATTATACTTGCCCTACCAATTGTCGCTTATCACGAAGAAAGTGGTTGCAACCCAACAGCTGTAAAGTATGCCTCGTCTACCGATGACGCACCGGATGACGAAAAACCGAATCCATTTAGTATATTGGCCCAATTAAAGGCCAAGTAAAGTTAGGAGCTCCAAAAAATGGCAGTACAAAAAAGTAAAGTTACTCGTTCACGTCGCGGTCAGCGTCGTTCACACGATGCCTTGACTGGTCCAACTCTTTCTGTAGAAAAGACAACTGGTGAACTTCACCGTCGTCACCATATTTCTGCAGATGGTTTCTACCGTGGCCGTCAAGTTATCACCCCTAAAGGTGAGTAACTAAGATACCCATGATCAGGGTAGCTTTAGATGCTATGGGCGGGGACTTAGGTCCCCGCATTGCATTAGATGGTGCGGTAGAGATACTCTCTCGCCATCATGATGTATTTATTACTGCGTATTATTCTCCTTATTCCGGCCTGGAACTTCCTGCAACCCATGAACGCTTATCTCTGATTTCTTGCTCTGATGTTATTGATGGAGACGAAGAAATAGTCTTGTCTTTATTCAAACGGCGCAATAGCTCACTCTATCAATCATTGAATGCGCTGAGCCAAAAATCATCAGATGTGGTTGTGACGCTTGGGAATACTGGCGCTATGGTTGCTTTAGCTCGACACATATTAGGTGTGCTGCGACCAAAACTGTATCCGGCTTTAATTCGCGAATTGCACTCGAATCCTTTACGCTGCTTAGTGGATTTAGGAGCAAATGTTCATTGCCCTCCCTCAATGTTGGTTGGCTTTGCTGAATTAGGTGCAGCTTACATAGAAGCGTTGAGCGATGAAACGCCTGTAGTGGGTCTATTGAATGTTGGAGTTGAAAGTTCGAAAGGCAGCGCGGTAATACGTGAAACAGATAGGTTACTGATAAGCAATAAATGGTTGACTTATTTGGGCTACGCTGAAGGCACAGAGTTATTTGAAGGCGATAAAAATGTTATCGTGTGTGATGGCATGGTAGGTAATGCTGTTCTAAAGGCATCTGAGGGACTCTTATCCTTTATGATGGGTAAGTTTAAGGAAATTAATGGAGCCTCATCACTGTTTGAGACTTTTTACCAAACTGAACGCAGGCATGGAGCCTGTCTAGTCGGTGTGCGTGGCAATTTGGTAAAAGGTCATGGTCGTTCTGATTTGCAAGCTATGATTGGTGCGATTGAATATGGAATTGATATTGCGCGAGCTGACTTATGTTCTGCTATAGAAGCGCGTCTTTGTAATGAGGAAGTAAAATGAGCAATAAATTAGCTTTTGTTTTTCCTGGGCAGGGTTCTCAGCAGTTGGGGATGTTGGCAGATTTGGCGGAGAAACACGAAATAATAAAGCAAACTTTCGTTGAGGCATCTAATGTACTTGGTTACGATTTATGGGACCTTGTACAAAATGATGCAGATAAACTAAGCCAAACAGACAAAACACAACCGGCTCTTTTAACTGCTAGTGTTGCTTTATGGCGTCTTTGGGGCCAGCAAGGTGGCGCTAAGCCTGCTTATGTTGCTGGACATAGCTTGGGTGAATATTCAGCGCTAGTGTGTTCTGGTGTTATTGCATTTGCTGATGCAGTTGAGCTTGTTAAGTTACGTGGTGAATACATGCAGCAAGCTGTACCAGCGGGTGAAGGTGCAATGGCTGCCATTATTGGTCTTGATGATGATAAAGTGGTTGCCGCTTGCGAAGCGGCGTCTGGTATCGTTAGTGCGGTGAATTTCAACTCTCCTGGACAAGTTGTTATAGCAGGTCATGTTGCAGCTGTTGAGTCGGCAATGGTTAATGCAAAAGAAGCTGGTGCTAAGCGTGCATTACCTTTGCCTGTCAGCGTGCCTTCTCATTGTGAATTGATGATTCCTGCTGGCGAAAAGCTGGCTGGAAAACTAGAATCGATCGTATTCAATAAACCTGACTGTGTTTTAGTTCAAAATGTCAGTGCGCAGGCTGTTTCTGATCCTTCGGTCATTAAGGCGAATTTGGTCTCACAGTTGAGCGAGCCTGTTTTGTGGACTCAATCTGTCATGCATCTTGCTGAATTAGGTGTCACAACTACGATTGAATGTGGGCCAGGCAAAGTGTTGAGCGGACTTAATAAGCGTATAGTAAAAGGTTTGGATGCGTCGTCTTTAGGTGATGCTGCTGGATTCGAAGCAGCGTTGTCTGCTTAATTATCGCTTTATATTTATTTGTATATTAAAAAGTTGGAGACAAGCATGAGTCTTGAAGGAAAAATCGCTCTAGTCACAGGAGCTACTCGTGGTATTGGTAAGGCGATAGCCACCACACTGGTCGAGCAGGGTGCTACTGTAATCGGCACGGCAACCAGTGAATCTGGCGCTCAAAGCATTAGCGACTATTTAGGTGCTAATGGTAAAGGCTGGGTGTTGGATGTATCCTCAAGCGACTCCGTAGACGCTGTGATTAAAGAAATCACTGCAGAATATGGCGCGCCGACAGTATTGGTTAATAATGCAGGCATTACTCGTGACAACCTAATGATGCGCATGAAAGAAGATGAATGGGATCAAGTGATCAACACCAACTTAACTTCCGTTTTTCGCGTAACAAAAGCTTGTCTACGTGGCATGACTAAAGCAAAATTTGGTCGTGTTATTAGTATTAGCTCTGTTGTTGGCTCTATGGGTAATGGTGGCCAAACAAATTATTCAGCAGCTAAAGCTGGCTTAGAAGGCTTTAGCCGCTCTTTGGCTGCTGAGATAGCTTCTCGTGGCATCACAGTAAACTGTGTCGCTCCAGGCTTCATTGAAACAGATATGACTAAGGTGTTACCGGAAGAGCACAAGGCTAAATTGGTCGAAAAAGTGCCTTCTTCGCGTCTTGGTCAACCAGAAGAAATTGCAGCAGCTGTTGCATTTTTGGCGTCAAATGGCGCTGCTTACATCACCGGTGAAACATTACATGTCAATGGCGGTATGTATATGTCGTAATTTGAGTTGAATTTTATGTTTAATTCAACGAAAATACGTCTCCGGTTCATGTCGAGAATCATACCTTTTTTTAGGTGATCGAATTTTTATAATATGCTCACACTGAGCTGTTAATGAGTAGAGTAGGAACTTCTAATGAGTAGCATTGAAGAACGCGTTAAGAAAATCGTTTGTGAACAACTAGGCGTTAAAGAAGAAGATGTTGTTGCTTCAGCATCTTTTGTTGATGACCTAGGTGCAGATTCCCTAGATACAGTTGAGCTAGTAATGGCTCTTGAAGAGGAATTTGATACTGAAATTCCTGATGAAGAAGCTGAAAAAATCACTACCGTACAAGCAGCGAACGACTACATCAACGCTAACTTGTAAGATATTGGTGAACTGAGTTTTCCGAAAAGCCGCTTGTATTCATTACAGCGGCTTTTCTTATTAATAGCTCTTAACGAATAAGAGCGATTTGCTGGAGAAACCTTATGTCTCGTCGTCGGGTAGTAGTCACAGGAATGGGAATGGTGACACCCCTTGGCAATAATGTGAAAGATACGTGGGATAATATCTTGGAAGGCAAGAGTGGTGTGTCAGAAATCACCTCTTTTGATGCTAGCCAGTTTTCCACTCGTTTTGCGGCTCAAGTAAATAATTTTGATGCGACTCAGTATATGAGCGTGAAAGAAGCTCGCAAGATGGACCTTTTCATTCAATATGGCATTGCAGCTGCAGTACAAGCGTTGGACGATGCCAACCTTAATGCTGATACAGCGGATTTAAGCCGCGTAGGGTGTGCTATAGGTTCAGGCATCGGTGGATTACCGATGATTGAAAAAAATCTAGAGCTATTGAATGAATCTGGTCCGAAACGTATTTCTCCTTTTTTTGTGCCAGGCGCGATTATCAATATGATTTCTGGTCATGTGGCGATTCGTTTTGGTTTTAAAGGACCAAATATATCCATCGTTACAGCATGTACGACTGGTACTCATAATATTGGTATGGCAGGTCGGATGATCGCATATGGCGATGCCGATGTAATGATTGCTGGCGGTGCTGAAATGGCGATTACACCTTTAGGCATCGGTGGTTTTGGTGCCGCAAGAGCGCTATCAACACGTAATGATGACCATAAAACAGCAAGTCGTCCGTGGGACAAAAACCGAGATGGTTTTGTTATGGGTGACGGTGCTGGTATTCTGATACTAGAGGAGTATGAGCACGCGGTTGCTCGTGGCGCCACTATTTATGCAGAACTTGCAGGTTTTGGCATGAGCGATGATGCATATCATATGACGGCACCTCCAGAAAATGGTGAAGGTGCAGTTTTAGCTATGAATGCAGCCCTAAAAGATGCGCATCTAACCGCTCTTGATGTAGATTACATTAATGCTCACGGCACCTCTACACCCGCAGGTGATTTGGCAGAAACGCAAGCTGTGAAAACTCTAATGGGTGATGATGCTTCTGATGTGGCTATTAGCTCAACGAAATCGATGATAGGCCATCTATTGGGCGCTTCTGGCGCAGTAGAGTCAATATTTTCAATCTTAGCTATCCGTGATCAGGTTGCACCGCCTACGATTAACCTTGAAGAGCCTAGCGAAGGCTGTGATCTGAATTATGTTTCAGGAACACCGCAAAAACGCAAAATAGACGTTGTTCTTAACAATTCGTTTGGCTTTGGTGGCACTAATGGAACACTAGTCTTTAAGAAAGTTTCTTAAAGACTAGTTAGGTTTTTAGCCCAGCATCACTACTAATGAATCTGGTTAGGTAGACCACGTAAAGTGTTGATCTCTTTTGAAATGTCGTATTGTTTGTTTTGACTGTCGAGCTCGTATAGGTGGTCTTCTAATTGTTGATATAATGCTATCTCCTCGTCACCAAGAAAGTGCAAGCATTCTCCACCTACAAACCACAGTAGCTCGCGTTTTATTAAAGGGACGAGGTTTGCGTAGCAACGAATGAAACGCGATAATATCTCTTGAGCATCAAACGTATAATCATGAGTGTTTTCCTGAATTTTTTTTGTCAGGTCATCCCACTTACCTAAGAAGTCTAATTCTTCTTCTGCCAATTCTGGCTGATTAAAGGGATCATGTTCTGCGATTCTTTGGCGTAAATCTGCAAAGGCGTCAAGTATGTATTGTGTGCGTGATTCCACGTAAAACCCTATTCAAGTAAGTAACTATATTAGTCGGCAATGCCGTATGAGAATTTCAATTATGACATATGCAATCGAAATTAGTGACCTTAAAAAACGTTATGAAGGTGGATTCGAAGCCTTAAAAGGTATTGATTTAAAAGTTGAAAAGGGAGATTTCTTTGCGTTACTAGGTCCTAATGGTGCAGGAAAATCTACCACTATCGGCGTTTTATGCTCCTTGGTTAATAAAACATCTGGCAGTGTGTCCATTTTTGGCAACGATATTGATAAGGATTTTGCAAAAGCTAAGAAGTTTCTTGGAGTCGTACCGCAAGAATTTAATTTTAATGTCTTTGAAACTGTGTTTAATGTCGTTGTAACACAAGCAGGCTTTTACGGCATTACTAGAGCGGTTGCTGAAGAACGTGCCGAAAAATATCTTAAGCAGTTAGATTTGTGGGATAAGAAGGATGCGCAATCTCGCATGCTTTCTGGCGGCATGAAACGCCGCTTGATGATAGCAAGGGCGCTGATACACGAGCCAGAAGTGCTTATTTTAGATGAGCCAACTGCCGGCGTTGATATCGAATTACGCCGCTCTATGTGGGAATTTATTAAAAAACTGAATGAGCAAGGTACGACAATAATCTTAACAACACATTATTTAGAGGAAGCTGAGCAGTTATGTCGAAATATTGCCATCATCAGTGCCGGTGAAATAGTTGAAAACACCAGTGTTAAAGCATTATTGAAAACTCTAAATCAAGAAACCTTTATTTTGGATCTTGATACTAGCTTACCAGCAAATTGGTCTTTGCCTGGCTTTAACGTTGTGGTGAGTAAAGATGCAACGACGCTGGAAGTAGAAGTGGTCAAAGGGCAATCGATTAATGTGATATTTAAAGCACTAGATGACATCTCTATTAATGTCGTTAGTATGCGCAATAAGTCAAACCGACTCGAAGAGCTCTTCGTGAAACTAATTAAAGGCTAACAAGATGAAAAACTCAGAAATTTGGGTCGCATTTTACACCATCATTGTAAGAGAAATACGCCGCTTTACTCGTATATGGCCGCAAACATTACTGCCTCCAGCCATCACTATGTCATTGTATTTTGCTATTTTTGGCAATTTAATAGGTGATCGGATTGGTGAAATGGGTGGATTTAGCTACATGCAATACATTGTTCCAGGTCTAATCATGATGTCCGTGATCACTAACTCCTATTCGAACGTTTCATCATCGTTCTTTTCTGCAAAGTTTCAGCACAGCGTGCAAGAGTTGTTGGTGTCACCGACGCCAAATTGGGTGATTTTATTGGGTTATACCTTGGGTGGTGTTGCGCGTGGCTTATTCGTCGGCCTAATTGTTACCATACTGTCTCTGTTCTTTACGCATTTAGCCTTAGAGAATTTATTTTTAACCATTCTAGTTGTGAGTTTAACCGCTGTAATGTTTTCTCTTGGCGGCTTTGTAAATGCAATATACGCAAGAAGCTTCGATGATGTTTCGATTGTCCCTACTTTCATACTCACGCCATTAACTTATTTGGGCGGCGTGTTTTATTCTATCGATTTATTGCCTGACTTTTGGCAATCTGTTTCGATGTTGAATCCTGTTCTGTATATGGTTAATGCATTTCGATATGGCATCCTTGGCGTTTCTGATATTAACGTGTATTGGGCTTTAGTGATTGTGAGTGTATTTATTGTTGTGTTGTTTGGATTCGGTCTACGTTTGCTCAATCAGGGCAAAGGTATTAGAAGTTGAGGTAGTGTTATATGGGCTTTTTACCCTTAGGTCAGCAAACAGAATATGTTTCTGAGTACGATGCAGGGTTGCTTTATCCCATTGCGAGAGTGGATAAATGGACTGAAATGGGCATTGAGTCCGAACGCCTTCCATTCTATGGGGAAGATGTTTGGAATGCATATGAGCTTTCATGGTTAAACTTGAAAGGCAAGCCTATTGTTGCCTTGGCTGAGTTTCGCTTGCCGTGTGATTCACCCAATATTATCGAGTCTAAATCATTCAAGTTGTATTTAAACTCGTTAAATCAAATGCGTTACGAATCACCAGAAGAAGTTCAGGCCATTCTAGAACGTGATCTTTCTCATGCTGCTGAAGCTGAAGTAACCGTCATTATTCGTGATGTTGATTCTATGTCATCCTTAGTTGTATTAACGCCTGACTACTGTATAGATGATTTAGATGTTGATGTGACGGAGTATCATCCTAATGCTGGACTTTTAGCAATCGATGATTCTATGGGCATTGTTGAAGAGCGATTGGTGAGTCATCTTTTGAAATCAAACTGTCCTGTTACCAATCAACCGGATTGGGGTTCAGTATTTATTGATTACAAAGGGTCCAAAATTGACCATGAAAGCTTACTTAGATATGTAATTTCATTTCGTGAGCATACGGATTTTCATGAGCAATGTGTAGAGCGTATTTTTATTGATATCATGCGCCACTGCCGTCCTGAAAGTTTGACGGTATACGCACGTTACGTGAGACGAGGTGGCTTAGATATTAATCCCTATCGTTCATCAGCCCCAGTTGTCCTGGGAAATGATCGTTTAACTCGCCAATAAGCCCTTTACTACGAGAAGAAAAAAGCCACATGACTATTGAGTCATGTGGCTTTTTTTGTAACTAATCTTACATCTTTAAAAAAAGCAATTTGTGAGACTAAATTACATGGAGCTTAGCTGTTTTTTAACTGTATCTAAAGCTGGTTGACCTGTGAAAGTCGTAACACCTTCTAGCCACTTGTCCAGCACTTCAGGATGTGCCTTTATCCAATCGGCTGCTGCTTTTTCTGGCTTTTCTTCAGAGGCGATTATTTCGTTCTCCATAGTTAAGCCAAATTCGAGGTTGCTAAGCAACTTACCAACGTTCGGGCATTCATCACTATACCCTTTGCGTGTTAATGTTCTAATTGTTGCACCACCATAATTCGGACCAAAATATTTGTCACCGCCACTTAAATATTTCAGATCATAATTCACATTCATTGGGTGTGGTTCCCAAGCAAGAAAAACGATAAAGTTATCGCGCTTTATAGTTCTAGAAACTTGAGAAAGCATGGCTTGTTCACCAGATTCTACAACCTTCCAATCACCAAGGCCGAAGTCATTAGTATCAATCATGTTTTGGAGCTTTTGATTAGCCGGTGCGCCTGCGTCAATGCCATATACACGTTGACGAAACTCTTTTCCAAATTTTGATAAGTCAGCAAAATCTTTTACGCCTGCTTCATAAACGTACTCAGGTACTGCTAGGGTAAATTTTACGCCTTCCAAGTTCGTTCGCACTACATCTAAATCGTTCTTGTATTTATCGATAAATGCAGATTGAGCTGGCATCCAATTTCCCATGAATGCATCAATTTCACCATTCTTAATGCTTTCAAAGCCAACTGGAACACTTAGTAAATACACCTGTGTTTCATATCCCATTGCTTTAAGTAGGGTGGTTGCTACGCCATTAGTTGCACCGATGTCAGTCCAACCTGGATCGCTAAGAGTCACTTTTTGGCATTGCTCTGGCTCTGCAGATAAGGCGAAGCCACTACCAATAAGTAGACTTGCCATGGTGATGGTTTTTAGACCTGTGCTACCGAAAGAAAGTGCTTTCATTTTTTGCTCCTGTTGTGATGATCATTATTAGTATGTTTACTCTGCTTTAGGGAAGCGTGATCGACTCTCCAAATCGTCTAAATCAATATGATTTCTCATGTACATTTCGCTGCTATCAAATATAGGTTGATGATCCCACGGTAGTTTTTTGCCTACATTCATTGCTTTTACTACCAAACGACGGCGACGCTGACTGGTCAAAACATCTTGTGTTAATGCATCTGAGTCCCATCGCTCAAGAGCTTCTTGTCTGAAACTGTGAAGGATTTCTTGGTATTCTGGATTGGTAGCTAGATTGGTAAGTTCATCAGGATCTTTGTCTAGATCAAACAATTGGTCAGGGTCTATGTGGCAATGAACATATTTGTATTGGGCGCGACGTATCATGAATAAAGGCGCTATGGCACCTTCACCAAAATATTCACCAATGACCTCGTTATGGCCACTAGCTTGTCCTTGTATATGAGGCATTAAGCTTCTACCTTGAATGGGCATGGCGTATTTATGATCTGATAAGTTTGTTGCCATTTCAAGAAAGGTTGGCAATAAATCCATAGTAGACACCGATTCTTTAACTCGTTTTGGTGTGAAGCGTTTAGGGGCGTGTACTATCATTGGAACACGCGCAGAGCCTTCAAAGAAAGACATCTTGTACCAGAGGTTTCGCTCACCAAGCATGTCACCATGGTCTCCAGAGAAAATAATAATCGTATTTTCGTCTAAGCCGGTTTCTTTCAGCGCTTTTAAAAGCATACCAACTTTATCGTCTACATAACTTATAGCGCCATAATAAGCACGACGTGCATTACGTACTTGCTGCTCAGTAAGTTCTTGGTCATGATAAGCATACACTTCTTGTAAGCGTGCAGAATGAGGGTCTTGTTGACCTTTAGGGATGTTGATTCTGGGCAGATCTATTTCATCATCACTGTATCTATCCCAATATTCTTGTGGAATCGCATAGGGGTCGTGAGGGTGGGTCATAGAAACGGTTAAGCAGAATGGTCTGTCTTGCTCTCTTCTTACGTAATCGTACAAATAGCGTTGAGCATGGAAAACCACTTCATCATCAAAATCCAATTGATTGCTCCGTACACAGGGTCCGGCCTGGGTAACAGAAGACATATTGTGATACCAGGTGGGGCGTGTAGTTAAATCATCCCAATTTGGGAACCAGCCGTAATCTGCTGGATAAATATCCGTTGTGAGCCTTTCCTCAAAGCCATGAAGTTGATCTGGGCCGCAGAAGTGCATTTTTCCAGAAAGTGCTGTTTTGTAATTTTGAGCACGTAGATAGTGAGCAAATGTTGGGATGTCAGCTGGAAAATCTGCTGCATTATCATAAGCGCCTATTTTACTAGGTAGTTGTCCTGTCATTAATACATATCGTGATGGAGCACAAAGTGGGCTGTTGCAATAAGCAGAGTCAAATACAACACCTTGCTCAGCAAGCGCGTTCAGGTTTGGTGTTTTCACTATGGTGTTGCCATAAATGGGAAGAGCAGAGGTTGTAAGTTGATCTGCCATAATAAATAGGATATTTGGTTGTTTTTCTGACATGATTATCTCTAATGCATAAAAAGTGAATGAGAGGCAAATACAGATAAATTGCCTTGTTTTATAAAGATTGCGCTATCGAAAACTTGTTGTAAACTGACTGAAATTTTATACATGGGATAAGTTAAGATTATGCTAGATGATTCTGACCTTCCGCCTCTGCAGTCACTTGTCGTTTTTGAAGCCTCAGCAAGACTGTTAAGTTTTACTGCGGCGGCACGTGAGCTTGGCACCACTCAGCCAGCAGTAAGTCAACAAATACGGGGGCTAGAAGAGTCTCTTGGGGTTACCTTGTTTGATCGAATATATCGTGGTGTTGTGTTAACCGATGCTGGTTATGTTTTGCTAAAAACGACACAGTCTAGCCTCAGAGATTTACGAGATGTATTGCAAAAAATTAAACAAAAGCCCAAGACACAGCGAATTACAGTTGCTACGGATTTTGCTTTTGCGGCTTTTTGGTTAATGCCGAGACTGCCAGAATTTCGCAGATTACATAAAGATATTGATATTCGAATTCAAACATCGCAATCAGAAGTGGATTTAGTCTCACTGGAGGCGGATGTGGCCATTCTATTTGGAGGAGGGCAATATCAAGGCTATTACAGTGAAAAGTTATTGCCAGAAGTTGTCTATCCAGTGTGTAGTCCAAAACTGTTTAGTGAATTTTCTGGATTTAATAGTCTGGCGGATCTAGTGTCAGCACCACTTTTAAAGCTAAATGCAGATATGGGACAACAGTGGGTGGATTGGGAGCAATTATTTCAACTCAATGATTCCCTCTGGCAGCCTTCAGAGTCAGTGATGGAATTTGATAATTATACCTTGCTGGTACAGGCTGCCATTTCTGGACAAGGGGTTGGTCTGGGTTGGTCTCCCTTGTTAGATGATTATATTCAAAATGGTGTATTGGTTTCATTACCACACTTTACCGTGGAATCTGACAATGGCTATTATATTGTTTTATCAAAACAACACGCCCCAAGTGCTGCTGTTTCAGACTTTCTTGAGTGGCTGAGAACTTGATTTACGATAAATAAAACCACCAGAAGGCACCAGCAAAGCAAAGTGATAAGGGCAGAGAAATTAGTATCATAAGCGCGATTTCATCAGTTGGTCCTTTAAACTTAATAGCTAACATATAACTGATTACGGCAACTGGCATTATGCTTAGTACAATTAACACCGAGCTTTCTAAGTGTGTTAACGGAAATAAACTAACAATCAGAATTGCGCTTAAGCCTCCAATAAAAGGCCGAAATACTGATAAAACAGTTGCTCGGTATACCTTATTACCCTCTTGAATTGAGAGGTTGCTCAGAGACTTACCCAACAGCATTAGCATAATAGGCAAAGTGATGTGGCTGAGCATGTTCAGCGTATTCATTAATGGCGTAGGTAAACTAATGTTGAAGCTTAATAAAAAAGCACCAACTACTAAGGCTATGACAGGGCCATTTTTTAGTAATTGTTTCACACTATAAGAGCCGGACATAAATCCAACACCCAAGGTAAAATGGCTAATTTGAACAACCGATGATATTACTACCGCAATAGCCATTCCTTCTGTACCAAATAATGCATAAGCAATTGGAATGCCTAGATTGCCTGTATTTGGGTTAACTAAAGGGGCGAGATAAAATTGTGTTGGTAGCTTTAGTATTTTTAAAAAAATAAAAGAAATCACCCCAGCTACAACCAATACAGAGGCTGTAGCGCTAATTATTTTGAGCATGCTAAAAACTTGCATTTGCATCGATAAAACAGAGTAAAGCAGTAAAGCAGGCAAGCCTAAATTGGATACCAAAGCACCCAATGACGGACTTTCTAAATAGTCGGTTTTTTTGCCAAGGAAAAATCCTAAACAAATAAGCAACAGAATAGGGGTGAGCGAACTAGCCAATGCCGACAGCATATAAATCCTTACAGACACGTGTTTATCTATGAATTTTTACTGGCGCTCATCTTAAAGCCTTCTATTAAATAGTGCACCAACGCTTTTACTCTGAGGCTGATATTTCTTGACCGAGGGTAAAGTAAAGTGACATCAGAATGAGCTATATGCCAGTCAGGTAGCAGCTCTATCAAGTGGCCAGACTCAATATCTTCTTTTACGTAATACGCTGGCTGTCTAGATATCCCTGCTCCTTCTAGGGTTGCCTGCTTAACAACGTGACCGTTTGAGCATTTCAGCTTTCCTTGAACTGGTAGGTCGTATTTTTCTTTACTAGTAGCGTGGGTGAATAGCCAGCGCTTTACTGATCCATTAATTAATCCATGTTCAAGCAAGTCTTTAGGGCTTTTTGGTTCGGGTCGGGTTTTAAAGTAGGTTGGGCTTGCCACAAGGTGATTTGTATACTGGGTAAGCTTTCGGCCAATTAGGTTTGAATTGATCAAGGCTCCCATTCTTACAACAAGATCATACTGTGATTCGATCAAATCTTCTCGAGTACTAGAGAAGCTAAGCTCAATTTCTATCTTAGGGTTTTCATGCATAAACTGAATCAACATTGGCGCCAGTATTTTTTCTCCAAACATCCCACCCACGGAATTAATTCTGATTTGGCCACCAATACTTGAATGAGCGTTTTGAGCAGACAATACGGCATGCTCTAGTTGGTTAACACCTTGACGCGACAATTGATAAAAGGTTTCACCTGCTGGAGACAAAGAAAGGGAGCGAGTGGAGCGATAAAGAAGCTGAACGCCCATTTCTTTTTCTAAACGGCTGATGATTTGTGAAATGCGTGCTCGGGAAAGGTTAAGCTGCTCCGCTGCTTTTGAAAAGCTCTGTGCCTCTACAACCGTTAAAAACTCACGTATGCCTTCTGGAAAATGTGTATTCATACTGTTAAGCCTTGTTAAACAATGAGTTCAATATATCGATAATTATAAACAGTAAAAAGGCCCGTATAGTAGAGCTATTCACTATAAATTGAACTGTAGGAGTATTTATGAAAACGAGGGCGCTAGGTAAATCTGGATTCGAAGTATCAGAAATTGGTTTGGGCTGCTGGCAGCTTGGTAATGATTTTGGACCAGTGGAAGATGAAGAAGCGACAAAGATACTGCAAACAGCAACGGGTGAAGGTATTCACTTTTTTGACACAGCAGATGTTTACGGTGGCGGCTTAAGTGAGGAAAGAATAGGCCAATGGCGAAAAACATTGAGTAAACCGCCAATAATCGCCACTAAAGTCGGTCGCAATGGTGAACTTTATCCAAATGGTTACAGTAAGGTCAAAGTAAAACAAAGCTTGCAGGCTTCTGCTAAACGTTTGGGAGTCGAAGCAATCGATTTGGCTCAATTGCATTGTGTGCCTCGTGATGTCTTGTTCTCAGGTGATATATTGGCATGGATGGAGGACTTAAAACAGGAAGGTGTTATCAAGCACTTTGGCGCCAGTGTAGAGATGCTAGATGAGGCGATGTTTTGCTGTGAGCATGCTGAACTTGCCAGCTTACAGATTTTGTTTAATGTATTCCGTCAAGACGCAGTTGATTCATTGTTGCCGTTAGCTGAAAAAAATGATGTCGGTATCATTGTGCGTTTACCATTAGCTAGTGGATTGCTGACCGGTAAAATGGGGCTTAACCACACATTTAATGCGCATGATCATCGTTCATATAACAAAGACGGTGCGGCATTTCACGTAGGTGAAACCTTTAATGGTATTCCTTTTGAAAAGGGGGTTGCGTTAGTGGAAGCGCTTAAAGAAAAACTACCTGAAGATCAAAATATACTGGATGTGTCTCTGCGTTGGATTTTAGATCAACCGCAAGTTTCAAGTATTATCGCTGGAGCGAGTCGCTCCTCTCAAGTGATGCGCAACGCTGCAGCATCGAATTTGCCTCCTTTAAGTAAAGAGTTACATAGCTTGTTAGCGGATTTTTACCGTGCAGAAGTTAGAAATGAGATTCGAGGTGGTATTTAACTTTAATATAAAGAATGGCGCGATCATTATTGCGCCATTCTAGTTGTACTGTTTATTTTAGGATTTGCTCAGCGTGAACTTTGGTTTTTACTTTGCTGATAATCTCTGAAATAACGCCATTTTCATCAATAATAAAAGTTGTTCTTACAGTCCCCATTGACTCTCGCCCCATAAACTTTTTTAGCTGCCAAGTACCGTACAGCTCATGTACTTCTTTTTCTGTATCTGCAATTAATGGAAATGGCAGGTCATATTTCTCAATAAAATTTTGATGCTTTTTTTCTGTATCAGTACTAATCCCCAAAACAACAAAACCTTGATCTATTAATGCCTGATAGTTATCTCGCAAATCACATGCTTGAGCCGTACAGCCAGGCGTGTTGTCTCTTGGATAGAAATATAAGACAACTTTCTTACCTTTAAACTGACTAAGTGTAATGGTGTCGCCGTTTTGATCTCTAGCTCTAAAGTCTGGTGCAATTTGTCCAATTTCAATAGTCATATGGCTGCTCTCTGTTTAATTAAATGGAGTTTGTAGATGGTAATTTGTTCATTATTTACTCTATATGTAATAGCTCAATAAATGGTAGCTTAACAAGAGCTTAGTGAAAAATCCCTTTGTCATAAGTTTCTTGCTAATTTACGTCTGCTTTACGTCCCCGAATTATTGTTAAACCATTGTCTGGGCGTTACTATAGGCGCGCTTATAATTTTAACGGAGACTCGAAATGATCACAGGTAGTTTAGTTGCGCTTATCACACCTATGTCACCAGATGGCGCTGTAGATACCCAAAAATTAGATGATCTAATAGAGTTTCACATAAACGAGGGAACTCATGGCATTGTAGCCGTGGGTACAACGGGAGAGTCTTCGACACTGACAACTGAAGAACATGCTAATGTGATTCGTCAGGTGGTTAATACCGTTAAAGGTCGAGTGCCTGTTATTGCAGGAACTGGTGCTAATGCAACACATGAAGCTATCGACCTTACTCGTAGTGCAAAAGAAGCAGGCGCCGATGCTTGTTTGCTGGTGACACCTTATTATAATAAACCAACCCAAGAAGGTTTATTTCAACATTTTAAAGCCATTGCTGAAGCCGTTGATATCCCACAAATTCTATATAACGTACCCGGTCGAACGGCTTGTGACATGCAAAATGAAACGGTTGTACGTCTATCTGCAATTAAAAATATCGTTGGAATTAAAGACGCGACTGGTAATCTAGAGCGAGGAGAAGCCTTAATTAATGCTCTACCGAATGATTTTGCTGTATATTCAGGTGACGACCCAACTGCCGTTTCACTTATGCTGCTTGGTGGTAAAGGGAATATTTCGGTGACAGCGAATGTTGCACCTAAGGCCGTTGCGCAGGCCGCAGAGGCATCTTTAGCGGATAACGCGGATCTAGCACATTCAATTGATACAACCATTTCATCTCTACATAAAAACCTATTTTTAGAATCCAACCCAATTCCTGTTAAATGGGCATGTAGTCAATTGGGTTTATGTGAGGATGGTATTCGTTTACCTCTAACCCCGCTTTCTGAACAGCACCACTCTGCTGTTCGACAGGCAATGATAGAAGCTGGAGTTTTATTAGTATGAGCAAATTAGCTTTACAGATAATCGGTGCAGGCTCAATGACACTTTTGTTGTCTGGTTGTAGCACATTTTTCACTGACCA
This sequence comes from Marinomonas foliarum, assembly GCF_016906065.1. NCBI lineage: Bacteria > Pseudomonadati > Pseudomonadota > Gammaproteobacteria > Oceanospirillales > Oceanospirillaceae > Marinomonas > Marinomonas foliarum. Next base: position 26,600 of record NZ_CP070273.1, read on the forward strand.
TTCAGATGATTATCAAAAAGAAAAAACGACAAGCACATCCATAGTAATGCCAGATGGATCTCAGCCAGCAAAAGATATTTTGGTTATTCCAAATGAAAACAATATTGCAGATTTGGATGGCGTTACACCTTATGAGACGCCAAGAGCACCGTTTATTTATTATCCCATGGTTGCTGTAGGTGTTGTTGAAAGAACAGAGGCTATTGAATTTTCAGTGCCTGCTAATATAAGTCAATCTAAACGCATTGTGTCTGATTTTTTAACGGCGCTTCATGGCGCAGGCTTACCAATAGCATCACAAACTGAGAGTCAAATTGTTAGTGTTCCATTTGATTTTCACCCACAAGGTTGGTGGTCATCTTTGTGGAGTAATATCACACGCGTACATCCGGCGAACCCAGCATTTTCTTTTGATTTTAGTGAAGCTGATGATAAAACCTTGGTGTCAGTTCGTTTCCGTGATGAGCAAGAAGGTGCTGAGCCAAGCAATTGGATGAGTCCTGTGCAAAATGCAGACGCCTATTCTGTTGCTGTACGCCTTTGGGGGACCATCGGGCGTCAATTAAACCAAACATCCGCTTATCTTTCCAACCGTGAATCGACAACAGCATTCCCTGTTTGGGTCGACCATCAAGGTATTTTCGCTATACATTTGGGAGTTAACTCTTCACCAGCAGAGATTGAAGCAAAACTAAACGCAGCTGGTATGTACTTGATACCAGGTGAAGATAACATGCTTGCGCCTGTTCCTTCTGAAGACGTAGCACGAATTGGTGATGTTGTTGACTTTAATATCCCTGGGAGTGAGCAAAAGCTATTTAACGTATACCGTCGAAATCTTGATGACGTTAGCTGGGAAAACCGAGAATACGCCTACAAGATTTCACGCCAAAAAGCAGGCGACTTTTTAGTGATTGATGTTTCTTCTATGGAATTTCCAGAAGTGACTTCGTTCCACTTAGTTCAACGCTTTGTAAATTAATTAAGATTAACCCCTCATAAAAGAAGACCGGAGACTCTCCAATGGAAAAACGACAAGAGCTGTATGCAGGTAAGGCAAAATCTGTATTTCGCACAGATGATCCTGACAAGATGGTTCTAGTATTTCGTGATGACACCTCTGCATTTGACGGAAAGCGAATAGAGCAGCTTGATCGTAAAGGCATGGTGAACAATAAGTTTAATGCTTTCATCATGAGCAAATTACAAGAAGCTGGTATCCCAACTCACTTTGAGAAGCTTTTAAGTGATACAGAGTCGCTCGTAAAATGTCTTGATATGATGCCGGTTGAGTGTGTCGTTCGAAATGTTGCTGCAGGTAGTCTTTGCCGTCGTTTAGGCGTAGAAGAGGGGGTTGCATTAACACCGCCAACTTTCGAATTATTTTTGAAAAATGATGCTTTGGGTGACCCAATGATCAACGAATCTCACGTTGAATCATTTGGTTGGGCAAACGCTGTAGACTTGGCAAAAGCAAAAGAGCTTACATACAAGGTGAATGATGTACTAAAAGCGATTTTTGCTGAAGGAGGCATGATTCTAGTTGATTACAAATTAGAATTTGGTCTATATAAAGGTGAAGTTTTATTAGGCGATGAGTTCTCTCCAGATGGTTGCCGTTTGTGGGATGCGAAAACCAAAGAAAAACTTGATAAAGATCGTTTCCGTCAAGGATTGGGTGGCGTAATTGAAGCTTACGAAGATGTTGGTCGTCGTATAGGTATCGATTTCGACGCCTAAAGAGATTGGCGAATAAATCCATAATGGAGGGGGTGTTCCCTCCATTTTGCTATGCAAGGATACACATTGATTAATTTCCTCCCTGTTGCCATCGGGCTTCGATATGCCCGTGCTAAGCGCTCTAATCATTTTATTTCGTTCATCAGTTTTTCCTCTATCGCAGGTCTCGCTCTAGGAGTGATGGTTCTTATCACCGTTTTGTCTGTGATGAATGGATTTGATCGTGAATTACGTCAACGTATTTTAGGTATGGTTCCACACGCTACTTTATGGGGTGGCCCAGTTTTAAATGATTGGCGTGAAACCGCCAAGCTTGTTGAAACAATGCCCAATGTTATTGGTGTTGCACCTCATACTCAGGCCCAGGTTATGTTTCAGTCTGGTTCAAGCGTGCATGGAGCTATCCTTAATGGCATTAATCCAGAAATGGAAAAGAAAGTGTCCATCATTGGGGACAACATGGCTTCCGGGTCACTTAGTGCATTAGACGACACAAGCTTTGGTATCGTACTTGGTGCTCAATTAGCCAAAATGTTGAGAGTAGACCTTGGCGATAAGGTGACTGCAATATTACCAAAAGCAAATGTGTCTATTGCTGGTGTAGCACCTGTATTAAAGCGCTTTACCTTAGTGGGTACTTTTGAGGTTGGAGCTGAACTTGACAGCAGCTTAGCTTATATAAATATCAAAGATGCCGCTAAACTTAAGCGATATAAAGCAGATGAAGTTGAAGCGCTAAGAATTTCATTTGATGACTTATTTGTCGCGCCATCGCGTATTTGGGATATCGCTAGAGCAGTGCCTGGGCAGAATAGAGTGAGTGATTGGACTCGTACCCATGGTAGTCTTTTTCAAGCCATAAAGATGGAAAAAACCATGATAGGCTTGTTATTGCTACTTATTGTGGCAGTCGCTGCATTTAATATTGTTTCTACCTTGGTAATGGTGGTAACAGATAAGCGTAATGACATCGCCATCCTTCGCACAATGGGATTAACATCTGGTCAAGTTATGTGGGTGTTTATTGTTCAAGGAATGTTTATTGGAATGCTAGGCACTTTAATCGGTGTGGTGTTAGGTGTTGCATTGGCATTAAACGTCAGCGAACTAATTGCCGCGTTGCAGACATTGCTAAATGTGCAATTCTTAAGTTCAGATGTCTACTTTATTAATTATCTTCCATCTGAACTTCAGTGGTCGGATGTTGAGTTAATTGTTATTTCTGCTTTTATCATGACTGTTACTGCGACAATTTATCCTGCTTGGCGAGCATCTAAAGTAGAACCAGCGGAGGCATTACGCTATGAGTAATAATATTGTTTTGGAATGCCGTCAATTGTCGAAGCAATATCAAGACGGCAAGCAAGTAATCGATGTTTTTCAATCTATTGACCTTGCGTTAAACAAAGGTGAGGCCTGTGCTATCGTGGGAGCATCAGGGTCAGGCAAAACCACCTTACTTAATTTGTTGGCAGGTTTAGATTTGGCTACCACGGGTGATGTCAAGCTGGCGAATATTTCATGGTCCAGCATGAAAGATGCTAAGCGCGCGAAGATGAGAAATAAAGAAATGGGCTTTGTTTACCAGTTCCATCATTTGCTCGCAGAATTTTCTGCATTAGAGAATGTATTAATGCCAATGTGGATTGCTGGGCTTAATACAAAAGAAGCTAACCAACGTGCTAAAGAGTTACTAGGGCAGGTTGGTTTAAAAGATAGGTTGCATCATAAACCATCGCAACTATCTGGCGGCGAAAGGCAGCGTGTTGCTATTGCGCGAGCGTTAGCAAATCGTCCTGCTTGTGTTCTGATGGATGAGCCAACAGGCAACCTTGATGAAACAACTTCGATGGAAATCCAAAGACTTATCAATGAGCTAAAGGCTAGCTATGGTATGGCATTTCTCGTTGTTACACATGATGAAAAAATGCTTGGTTGGATGGATTCAGCTTATCGATTATCAAAAGGAACTTTGCAGCCACTGAAGTAATAATATAGCTAAATCGAGATTAGGAGCTTTGGTTCCTGTTCTCGACTTACTTTTTGTCTATGCTATTACGGAGTTTACGCTCTTTCCAACGCTTGATTACATGTAAACGCCATAGTATGGAAATAACTGCATAACTGATTGCGCCAGCAACAAGCCCTGAAGTAATCGACCCGACATAGAGTGGAACCCATATGTGTTCCATTTTATCCCATATCCACTCAACGGAAAGATGGAAATTTTTCTCGTGATGCGTGTCTAAAATAAGCGAACCAACTTTATAGTTGAAGTAGAACACAAAAGGCATGGTTAGGGGGTTTGTAATCCAAACCAGCGCTATTGATAGAGGTATATTTGCACGTAGTGGAATGGCTAGCAACGCCGAGGCTAGCATTTGAAATGGCATTGGGATAAATGCCCAAAATAGGCCGTTGAAGAATGCTCTAGCAACAGATTTCCTGTTTAAATGCCACAAGTTGGCCTCATAAATTTGAGAACCTAGTAAATTCAGCGCTTTACTTTGTTTGAGCTTTTCAGGATTTGGTATGAATTTTTTTAGACAATTCTTCGGCATAATCAGGTATTAAAAAATTAGCAATTTAAGACAAGGAGGTCTTATGTTACTAAGTAGTTTGTCCATATTGATGGGCGCCATATTGGTGCCGAGCGATTATTTATGGGTGTATTCTACTCATATCATCATGGTGTGTCTCTACTTAATATGGACAAAGCGCTTACTGCCCCTCTTTTTGACACTTGTGTCCTTAATATTTCTTGCATTTCATGAGAGCAAAACCTCACCAATAATCTCGCTCAAATCCAATGATACGGTTTATATTGATTTTCAAAAAAGAACATTGGAACCCACTAGACTAATAACAGCTGAATTATCGGGTAAACCTAGGTATCAATATAGAAATCAAGCAGTTGAAATCATGTACTTCAATCAGAATAATGAACGGAGAACACATAGTGATTTTGTATTGTTAATTGATAATCAGCTAGAGCAACCTAAAAGACCTCCATCACCACAACGCTTTAAAGGCATTGTGACAAATGTGCTGTTATCGGATAAAGAGGGAAGTTGGTGGCAAAAGAAACTATATATCAATAGACACATAGCCCAAATCACGGTCGAGCTGTCAATGGATGATGTTAGATTGTTAGCGTTATCTAGCCCATCGCCAAGAGATCAACTTCTGGACGCATTAGACGCGAGATTATCAACCTATAACTATTGGCGCTTTTCTAAAGCATTATTATTAGGTCAAAATGATCTATGGAGCCAAAAAGATACTTGGGTCATTCGTACACTAGGTTTGGCGCATCTTTTTGTGGTTTCTGGTCTTCATACGGGCTTTATGTTTGTCATCGGAAGCTTAATTAGCCGTGCTGTGTGGCAACTTCTCCCGGGGCATTTGCTGCTATCAGGTTTAACTCGTTGGCACTGTGATGCCATGATTATTGTCCCGCTACTGTTTGCTTATGCTTATTTTACAAACTGGGGAGAACCTGTTGTAAGGGCAGCTATTATGCTCAGTTCGTATTTGTGCGCTCGCATGTTAGCTATGCAGTTTTCTGCTTACAGTATAATAACGTTTGCTCTGTGGGTCGTATTATTAGCTAATCCTAGAACGGTATTAAGTCCTGGATTATGGCTTTCTTTTAGTTTGGTATATTTACTTATTGGCTACTGCCAAACAACCAAACTATCTCGCTTAATTATGGGGCAAGTCATGCTGAGTACAGCATCTATGGTACTGATTCTTGGTTGGCAAGAAGAAATATCCAGCGTATCTGTTTTAGTCAACATGCTTATGATTCCATTTGCTGGCTTTATTTGGTTTCCATTGGGGTTGCTTTCGTGCTTTGAGGTCTTGTTGATTGGTTCAACCTACAGCTATAAATTCTTGGAGCTGCTGCTTTTTTGTGTGGATGAGTTTCTTAATTGGGTAGTCTTTAGCCTGCCATTACTCACATTCGAAACCTTTGCTACCAGCGCCCCTAAAGCTTTGATGCTTTTATTGATCGTTTTTTGGGTTTATCAAAGCCCTCTAAAACGTGGGGTTCTGAGTATATTATGCGTTTGGTGCTTGTTATTTTCCTCCACGTTGTTTTATAGCAGTAAACCTGACTATACGATACTCAATAAAAACAACAAGTTAGTCTTGAAAGATAAGGAGCAAATTTTAATGGTTAACGCATGGGCTGGGAGCGATATTGGGCGCCTGTTGTTTGACCCGAATGTTGATTTCAATCCATCTGGCAGGTATTTGCTATCTCCAGCAAAGCTATCAGATCTTACGCCTAGGCGACTCCTTACTGTAGACACATCTTGGGTGTTTCTACAAAAAATGGAAGCTGATAAAACTATTACTATGCTAGATGCATTAAACGTTAATTGGCTAATTATTTCTGATGGGGAGTTTTTAGAATTTCACTTTCAAGACAAGCAGCTATCACTGCGGCACTCGTCGTGCCTTTATTCGTTTTTTCTCTTAAAATCTGACACTTGCAAGCGTGTTGAAAAGCTAGAGAGTGTGTTAAATTACTTACAAACTTAAATTGGAGTGCAAAGTGTTAGCCTTTATTCAAACTGGTGGTTTTTTCATGTGGCCGTTGCTGGCCTGTTCCATTCTTACTCTGGCTATTATTATTGAGCGTTTTTGGACTCTTCGCCAATCGGGCGTTGCTCCCAAAGGCCTTTTATCCGATGTAATGACACGATTGCGTGACGACAGAATGACTATTGAATACATTCGTTCAATGCAAGGTCAAGCAGGACTTGCTTCAATTTTTGCTGCAGGTTTATTAAATTCAAAGCATGGACGTAGTGCCATGAAGGAAAGTATTCAAGAAGCGGCAAGCCATGTTATCCATGAACTAGAACGTTTTATGAATACATTGGGCACCATTGCTGCAATTTCCCCATTACTTGGTTTGCTCGGTACCGTAGTTGGTATGATTAAAGTGTTCTCTGTTCTAATGGAAAGCGGGGCAGGTAATACAGCATTGTTGGCTGGCGGTATTTCAGAAGCCTTACTGTCGACTGCAGCAGGGCTTGGTGTTGCTATTCCAGCTTTAATATTCCACCGTTTTTTTAGCCGTAAAATTGATGTTCTTGTTGTTACTATGGAGCAGCAGTCTACAAAATTAATAGATTCGTTACATGGTGATAGAGAGAAGACAGGAGTGGCACAGTGAAATTCCGTCGTCAAAAAATAGATGACGTTCAAATCAATTTAACGCCTCTGATCGACGTCGTTTTCTTATTGCTAATATTTTTCATGGTTAGTACAACGTTTAATCAAAGTACAGAGCTAACAATAGATCTTCCAACAGCGACATCTAACGCTCCCACTTCCGATCGAACAAAGAATATTGAACTTGTTATCACGGCTGATGGGCAATACGTCATTAATGGTCAAACACTGATCAATGAGAAAGTCAGCACTTTAATCCAAGGTTTAAAAGAGGTTGGCGAGGGGGATTTAACTCGTCCGCTGATTATTACAGCAGATGCAAAATCATCATATGATATGGTTCTGAGGGTCTACGATGCGGCAGCAAGCCTGGGGATCACTAAGCTAGCTCATACAGCTCAGAAAGAGCCTAACTTGTGAATTTAGAGTCTCTATTTAATCAGTCTTGGTATACCCATTATGGTTGGACGCATATATTTCGACCACTTCAGCCTTTGGTAAAGAAGGTGGTAGCCAATAAACGGCGCACCTTCATTGAACATCCAGAACTATCTTATAAGGCGCCAGTACCCGTTGTAGTTGTAGGTAACATAAGTGTCGGAGGAACCGGAAAATCGCCGATGGTGGTTGCGCTATGCAAGCTATTAATTGAAAACGGATATCGACCGGGAATTGTGTCCCGTGGTCATGGCGCAAAACTTGAAACGCCAACGTCTGTTTATCCAAATAGCCTAGCGAAAGAAGTAGGTGATGAGCCGGTTATGCTTGCAAGGCGTGCTGCTTGTCCTATGGTCGTGTTTCCCAAGAGGGATGAAGCGGTTAAATACTTACTCAACACCACAGATGTTAATATTGTTATAAGTGATGACGGCATGCAGCATTACCAACTTAATCGAGATATTGAAGTTGCGATGATCGATGCTTCTCGTGGGGTTGGCAATGGTTATTTACTTCCTGTTGGCCCATTAAGAGAGCCGATTGAACGACTTAATAACGTCGATTTTATTGTCAGTGTATCTAATAAAACGACACATTCGTTAGACATTTTGAACCAAACTATTACACTGGCGCCGCTTATACCGACTAAATTGGTATCATTGGATGGAACTAAGTCCATGGATTATCAATCCGCTTTTACGCCCGAATCAAAGTGGCATATTATGGCAGGTATAGGAAATCCGGAACGATTTCTGACAACATTAGAAAATCTGGGGTTACAAAGAAAGAACACAACTCACCACTGGTTTTCAGACCATCATGCATTTGAAGAAGCAGATATTCCAGCTAATGGTGCTGTGGTAATGACAGAAAAAGATGCAGTGAAATGCCAGACACTTCTACCAACTAATACTGATGTTTGGTATTTACCCGTATCATTACAATTACCCATAAGCTTTCAGCAAACTTTTTTAGAAAAACTTAATCAAATTAAAACGGACTATTCCAATGAATAAAACTTTACTAGATATCCTTGTGTGTCCAGTTACCAAAGCAGCTTTAACTTTGAGCAAAGATGGAACAGAATTGATAAGCAAAGTCGGTGGTATGGCGTACCCAGTTAGAGATGGAATCCCTGTTTTATTAGAAACAGAGGCGCGCACACTGACAGCTGATGAACGCTTAGATTCTGATTCTTCAAAATGAGAACCTATAAGGTATTAACTGTTTGCTTAGGTAATATTTGCCGATCACCTGCAGCACAAGGCATTTTAGAAAGTACTGCGGATAAACAAAATATATTTCTAGAGCTTGATTCTGCAGGAACGGCAGCTTATCACATTGGAAATTCGCCGGATTCTCGTTCAATTGCTGCTCTTCATCAAATTGGTATCGATATCTCTCGTCAAAAAGCTCGCCAAGTGACTAAAGATGACTTTTGTGACTTTGATTGGATTCTAGCGATGGACAGAGAAAACCTGTCTAACCTTAAAAAAATCCAACCTAAAAACAGCAAAGCAACATTGGTTATGTTTGGTGAGTTTTATGATTCTGTTGCTTTTGGTGAGGTGGCTGATCCATATTATGGTGATGACAAAGGCTTCATTGAGATGAGAGAGCACCTTATTCAAATTGCTGATAAATTTATACATCACTTACACTCCAATAGAGAAGATTAAGTCCGACAATGAAAATGCGATTCAACACCGAAGATGCTTTTGAACAGCGCATTGAACGTTCCATTCAAGAAAATGTTTCCCTCGCCAGTTACAACACCTTCCGCTTTGATTACTCTGCTGAATACTTTGCAATAGCCGAGACTTTAGATGCTTTAAGAGAATTACTCGTTTGGGCAAAGCAGAATCAGAAAATGGTTACTATGATCGGTGGTGGAAGTAATTTACTTATTTCGGCAGATGTAACGGGCCTTGTTATTATTAATCGGTTATCTGGCATTAATGCTCGCGAGCTCCCTGGAAATCTCATAAGCGTAACCGTAGCGGCTGGAGAAAACTGGCATCAAGTAGTGGAATATTCTGTCGAGCAAGAATGGTATGGAATTGAGAACCTTGCCTTAATTCCAGGCACTGCTGGTGCAGCTCCTGTACAGAACATTGGCGCTTATGGTGTTGAGATAAAGGATGTTCTTGCTCGTGTGCAAGTTATTAATAGAAATACAGGTGATGTCTACTGGGTAAACGGTAGAGACTGCGGATTTACTTATCGCGATAGCCATTTTAAAGGTCAATGGAAAGATTTGTTATTCATTACTTCTGTTGAACTGTCACTGAAGAAACAGTCAGAACTTTTATTAAGCTATGGTGGCTTGTCCGAACGAATTGACGGTAAACCCAATTTAAGGTCTGTTTTCAATACGGTATGCAACGTTCGCAATGAAAAGTTACCTTCCCCAGCAGTGTTAGCAAACTCGGGAAGCTTTTTTAAAAACCCGATCGTTAGCCAAAACCAACACACTGAACTGAAACAACACTTTCCTAATCTTGTGTCTTTTCCGTTTAATGGAGGGTTTAAGCTGGCAGCGGGCTGGTTAATAGATCAAGCTGGTTGGAAGGGAGTCCACTATCAAGGTGTTGGTGTATATGAAAAACAGGCTTTGGTGTTAGTGAATTACTCAGAGACTAATGCGATAGCCTTGCTGGACCTAGAAGCTCAGATTAAGCATTCAGTCTTTGAAAAGTATGGTGTTCTATTGGAGCGAGAGCCAGTTCAACTACCTCTTGCTTCGGAGTTAGTGAAGTGAAAATCGGAGTAATGGATTCTGGCGCTGGCGGTTTAACCATTCTTAATGCAATACACCAAAAATACCCAGGTCTTGATTTGGTGTATTTGGCGGATGATGCATTTGCTCCATACGGTAGCAAAAGCATTACTCAGTTACAGGATCGATTAGTCAAAGTGGGTCGTTTCTTTGAAAGGGAAAGTGTTTACGCTATTGTGGTTGCTTGTAACACTGCAACTGTCGCAGCTATTGATACGCTTCGAGCTAGTACCACATTACCTATTATTGGGGTAGAGCCTGCAGTAAAGCCGGCTTTTCGACTTAGCAAAAAACGTCGAGTGGCTGTATTAGCAACGCCTGTTACTGCGCAAAGTCCACGCTTAAATCAGCTTATTGAACTTTGGAAAGCAGACAGTCATGTCGCTATAATGTCTAGTTCCACTTTGGCCTTCGATATTGACGCATGGCCCGAAACAGAAGAGAAAGTGAAGCTTACTATTCAGCAATTGAGCGACAATATGCTGGCTCAAAATATTGACACGTTAGTTCTAGCCTGTACCCATTATCCTTTGGTGAAAAAGCTATTTGAGAAAGCACTAGGTAAGGAGTGTGAAATAATAGAGCCTAGCGAAGGGGTAACAGCGCAATTAATTCGTCGCCTACTAGAGTCTTATCCAATTGAAAGCCAGCATGCATTAGCTGCTAATCAAAGTAATACTGGTCGCATTGATTTGTGCTGCACAAAAGAAACCCATTGCATGCAGCGCCTAACTCAGTGGGTTGATGATTCAGACGCTATTAGTCTAAATAGGGTTATTAGTCTCTAAGAAAAGCGATAATGCGTTCTTTTTCCCACATAGCATCTTGATAACCCAAATCCATAAGCGCCTTGCAGTACTGCGGGGTAAATAACAAATAACTGGCAGCAGAACTTATTTTTTCAGAAGTGGATCCGCCAGCTGCTTTCAGCAGCACTCGGATATTTTTGGGTAACGTCGATAAATGCTGATGGGCGATGGCATTCAGCTCTTGTGACGGTGAAATAATCAAAGTTTCAGTAGGAAGATTCTGGTGTTGTGCTTTTTTTTCTTCTGGAAGATCCCTGATAAGATTGTTCATTATCTCTAATTGATAAATATCGTCTTCTAAATTATCAATAAACGCACTGTTCAACAATTGCCCCAAAATTTGAGCCATACTTGGTGCGCTAGAATCAATGACTGTATCAGGTGCGGACCATTTTTTGGCACTTCGGTTTCCGCTGACTCCGATGATAAAGAGCTTATTTGCTCCTAATTTTAAAGCTGGGTAAATAGCCGATTTTTGTCTAATAGCACCATCACCATAATAATGTTCGTCTATCTTGTGAGCTGGAAAAATTGTTGGTATCGCACTTGAAGCCAAGAGGTGATCAACCCCTAGATTAGCTATGACACCTTTTCGTCGATTGCCTTGCCAAGGATTAATTTCTGGTGTTCCTTGAAAAAAAGTGGTCGACTCCCCAGTGCTGTAACTCATTGCTGTGATGGCGAGTGCTTTTAACTGTTGATTATCTATCGCATGGCTGATCCTAGAGAAGTCGAGGTGATTACGCAGCAACTCCTCTAATGGCGCGTTGTCCATAAGAGCAATGGAACTGTCGTGATTGTGAAGATGGAACAGCGACATTAATGTTTTGGTTAAAGAGCTGGCAACTGGCCAACGCCCAACGTTATAAATCTGATCGGGAGTAAGGTGACGCCAAACAAAAGCAAGAGTAGAGACTGCTTTGGAAAAATTGTCCGCATACGATGCGAGCATGGTTGCATTAAGAGCACCAGCAGAAGTACCGCATAAAATAGAGAAAGGTAAAGGAGAGTGCTTAGGAAGAATACGCCCCATCGCAGACAAAACGCCGACTTGATAGGCTGCGCGAGCCCCTCCGCCGGACAAAATTAGTGCATTGTTATTGTTCATAAAGGCTCACTTTTTCAACCCTGATTAAGCAAAAAAACCTATCTCATTTTGGAACACTTTCTGCTATTAAAACAACTATTCGTTTAAGAAAAAAAGTGTCTAGTGCCCATTAAAAGCGTCAGAAATAGATATTACTAAAACACATAATCAACTCAGTTTGTTATTACATTATGTGGACTGTTCTAACATTGTGGTTCACAATCAAGCATATAGGCTTAATAATCACTTATAGTAAAAATAATAAAAAGGTAAATTCCATGAATTCTTCAGTTGTCATTAGCGGAGTTGGTCTATGGACTCCGGCACACAGCATCAGCAATGAAGAGCTAGTAGAGAGCTACAACGCTTGGGCTGAGCAATTTAATGCCAAAAACTCAGCCTCTATTGAAAAAGGTGAAGTAGAAGCAAAACCTCTTTCAAGTGCTGCTTTTATTGAAAAAGCATCTGGTATCAAAAGTCGTTATATCTATTCAAAAGAGGGCGCGTTAGACATTAACCGTATGCGTCCTGTGCTAGAAGTTCGAACTGACGAGCAAATTTCTCATCAAGCAGAAATGGCGATCGCAGCGGCTAAAAAAGCATTAAAAGCAGCCAATAAAAAAGCCAGTGATATCGATATGGTGATAGTTTCCTGTGCTTATACTCAGCGCTCTTATCCTGCTATTGCAATTGAAGTGCAAGGCGCATTAGGCATCGAAGGCTTTGGTTTCGATATGCTGGTTGCTTGTTCTGCGGCGACTTTTGGCTTGCAGCGAGCCGTTGATGCCATAAAAGCAGGCTCGTCTAAAGGCGTTTTGGTGATCAACCCAGAATTAACGTCTCCCCAAGTAAATTACATGGATCGAGATTCTCACTTTATATTTGGTGATGTCGCAACGGCCATAGTCGTTGAAAGCAGCGAGACATGTCAGTCTGCTCATTCGTTCGATGTTCTAAGTACTAAGTGCATTACGTCCTATTCAAACAATATTCGTTCGAACTTTGGCTATACGACTCGTGTAACAGATGAGGATCCTTACTCTGCGGATATGCTTTTCCATCAAAATGGCCGCAAAGTTTTCAAAGAAGTTTGTCCCATGGCTGCTGAGCATATTGAGAATCACTTGAAGAGCCAAGGCATTCAGGTATCGGAGTTAAAACGTTGGTGGTTACATCAAGCTAATATCAATATGAATTTGTTAATTAGTAAGCGCTTGTTGGGACGTGACGCCACGCTTGAAGAAGCGCCAGTGGTACTTGATGAATACGCTAATACGGCTTCTGCAGGTTCTATTATTGCTTTTGCCAAATACCATGAGGATTTGGCAGTAGGCGATATTGGTGTGATTTGTTCCTTTGGTGCTGGTTACTCGATAGGCAGTTTGATCCTTCGTAAACGTTAATTGCTTATTCTTTTATCATGCTTGAATAAGTTGCTCAGTTAAGTCATTGAAACAGATCTGATTATAAGGGAGACTAATCATATTGGTTTCAATGACTTAATAGGGCATTTAAAATATGGCAATTCATCCTCAAGCAGGGCAGCTTGCTTCTCATGATATTCTTGTAAACCTACCAGAGCTGATGTCAGCTTATTACTTAAAAAAGCCTCGTGTTACAACACATCCAGATGAGCGTGTTAGCTTTGGTACATCAGGTCACCGTGGCAGTGCTTTATTAAGCAGTTTTAATGAAGATCATATTTTAGCTATTGCTCAGGCTATTGCGGAATACCGTTTATCTCAAAATGTGTCCGGCCCATTGTATTTGGGGAAGGATACACACGCTTTGTCTGAAGCGGCTTTTCAAACAACAGTGAGCGTGCTCATTGCCAATGGTGTTCGGGTTCGCACCCAGTTAAATGGTGGTTATACACCAACCCCCGTTATTTCTCATGCAGTGTTAACCCACAATAAAGCAGAGGCTGATGTTAGTGATGGTATTGTTATTACGCCTTCCCACAACCCACCAGAAGACGGCGGCATTAAATACAATTCAAGTAAAGGCGGTCCAGCAGACAAAGACATTACCGACTGGGTAGCGAAAAGAGCGAATGCGTTACTTGAAGCTAACCTTGAAGGTGTAAAACGTTTATCTCCAGATGAAGTGGATGCCAGTGGTTTAATCGAACCGTTTGATTTCATTAATCATTACGTTAATGACCTTGAAAATGTCATTGATATGAAGGCTATCGCGGATAAAAAAATTCGTATTGGCGTGGACCCAATGGGTGGCTCAGGCATTCATTATTGGGAACCTATTGCAAAAAAATACGGTTTAGATATTACCGTCGTTAATGAAGAAGTAGATCCTACTTTCCGCTTTGTGCCGCGTGATAAAGATGGCCGTATTCGTATGGATTGTTCATCACCTTATTCCATGCAGGGATTATTAAAACTCAAAGACGATTTTGATATCGCGGTAGGCAATGATCCAGATTATGACCGCCATGGCATTGTTTGTGCGGGCTTTGGATTGATGAACCCAAATGCGTATTTGGCTGTGGCAATTGAATATTTGTCTCAGCATCGCAAACAGTGGCCACAAGATATTCAATTTGGTAAAACACTTGTTTCAAGCGGCATGATAGATCGTGTTGTAGCGGGTCTTGGTCGAAAGCTTTGTGAAGTGCCGGTTGGCTTCAAATGGTATGTAGAAGGTTTGTACGAAGGCACAATGGCGTTTGGTGGGGAAGAAAGCGCGGGGGCGTCTTTCCTCCGCAAAGATGCAAGCGTTTGGTCGACAGATAAAGACGGTTTTATCATGGCACTTCTTGCCGCTGAAATTTTAGCCGTGACAGGTAAAGATCCACAGAGTCACTATGACGCACAAGTGGCTAAATATGGTAACCCTTATTACAAGCGTATTGATGTTGCCGCAACATCAGCTCAAAAAGCCTTGTTGGGCGCTTTGGATACCAAAGATGTCACGCAAACGGAATTAGCAGGCGAAGCGATTACTTCAGTCTTAACCAATGCACCAGGTAATGGCGCTGCAATTGGCGGCCTAAAAGTGTCAACAGAAAATGGCTGGTTTGCTGCTCGACCATCGGGCACAGAAAACGTTTATAAAATTTACTTAGAAAGCTTTATATCAGAAGCGCATCTTGCTGAGCTTGAAAGTGAGGCGAAAGCCTTGGTGGACAGTGTGCTAGGAAGCTAGTAAAGCAATTTGATCTTTTAAAAAAACGCCGCTTATTGTTAATAAATAAGCGGCGTTTATTTTCGTAAAGTACGTTTTACTAAATATCTGATAATCTAGACAACCATTTTCCTAACTGAAAGCCCATTTTATCGCTGAGCTTTTGCGCGGCGGCTTTTAGTTCTTTGGCATTATTGTTGTTCATTCTTTTGCCTGCGATGATCACCCAGTTACCACTTCCCGTATCTAAGGCTCTAACATCGTTAAAGTGCTGTTTAATCACCGCGGTGAGGTCATGGTTATTCTTTTGATCAATCCAGCAGTTTAAGGCTAACCAACCATCTTCCTTAATGTTTTTGGCGCAGTTTTCAATGAAGCTTGTCTGGAGGACGGCGCGATCCATTCCCTCGGTGTTATAAAGGTCCGTCATTAATAAGTCGACTTTCTTGGGTAAACCTTCTTCCATGTAATCAATGCCATTGGCGACTTCTAAACTAATGCGTTTGCCTCTGGGTAATTTGAAATACATTTCCGCCGCGTCCATGACTTCTTGGCGTAGTTCTACAGCAGTTATATGAATAGCTGGAACCGTATGGTGAAGGGCATTAAGCAAGGTGCCACCTCCAAGCCCTAAAATGCACACTCGTTTTGGTTCACAAAACAACAAGGGAAGCATCATGGCTTGGGTGTATTCGTGTTGCAAAATGTGGGGCGTAGAAAGGCGAATACGACTTTGTTCATCGCCATCGGCAAAAGACAGGATGCGGTATTGGCCATCATCAAATATGCGAATAGGGCCAAGTTCATCGGCGCTGTCATGTATTAACATAGTGTTCCTTGATAAAAATAGATAAGGCTCGAAGGTCGAGCCTTATTGATAAATCTTTAGTATTTTAAATTACTCGACTTTTGCTTCTCGAAGATGTCTCAAGATAGCTTGCACTGGATGAGGTATAGCGACATCATCAAAACGCTTTGCTTGGCTGCGACAAGAGTAGCCAGTTGCCACTAGTTTTCCGACCAGCTCTGGATCAGTAACTTTTTCTTTCCACGACAAATTATAAATGGTTTTCGAGGTTTCTTTATTCGCGGTTTCATGGCCATAGGTCCCCGCCATGCCACAACAACCGACGTTTTCGATTTTTAATTCAAGCCCTAAAATACTATAGACTTTTTGCCAGTCTTGAAGAGATGCTGCGGCATTGGTTTTTTCAGTGCAGTGAGTCATTAAATGGTAAGTGGAGCTATCGCACATTAAAGGTTGTTTAATAAGGTGTGCGCTTTTCTTCATTAGCCATTCTTGCATCAATTGAATGTTAGGGATTTGTCGAGTATCGCTAAAGGCTTTGCTGTATTCCGCTCGATAAGTCAACGTCATGGAAGGATCAATCCCGATAAAAGGCAATCCATAGAAAGCCAAGCTTTGTAGCATATCTAAGTTCTTACGCGCCGTGCGGTTAAATGCTTTCATGAAGCCGTTTACATGCAATGGTTTGCCATTAGGCATATAAGGGGCAAGGTAAGCTTGAAACCCCAATCGACTCAACGTCTCCATCGTATCCAGAACTAATTCTGTTTCAAAATAACTAGTGAAAGCATCTTGTACGACAATAACGGCGCGAGATCTGTCTTTTGGGCTCAAGGCTTCAATCGCCAATGGCGTGGCCAAACGAATACCACGGCGTGACATTTCTTTTTTTAGATTGAGCTTGCTCAGTTTTGGATTGTCGGCCAAACCTATGTATTTGCTACTGAAGTGATTCACCCAACTACGGCTTACCAACCAATTGTATGGCTGCGGAAATATCGCCATGGTTGGCATCATAAATTCTAGCGAGCCAATAAGGTAATCCTTAGCAGGTCGCAAATAGCGACTGTAGTAAAGCTCTAAGAATTTCGCTCTAAAATCTGGAACATCAACTTTTATTGGGCACTGTCCGACACATGATTTACAGGCCAAGCAGCCCATCATGGATTCATGAACTTCATTCGAGAAGTCATATTCCCCACGACGTTTTGCTAGGGTGTTTTTTAGTCTTGGTAAGAAGTTGAAAAAGACATTGCTGTGTTTAGCGTCTTTGCTTGCTTTTACGGTATCCACGCCTTGTTGGCTCATGCCACGAAGCCATTCACGCATTAAAGAAGCACGACCTTTTGGCGAGTGGCGACGATCTCGGGTGCCTTTCCAAGAAGGGCACATGGCATCATTTGGATCGAAGTTGTAACAGGCTCCATTACCATTACAGTACATGCCTTCTTGAAATTGATCACGGTTCTGAAGCGGAATCTGACGGTCAAATTGACCTCGTAATGGAACCGCATCTATCTTTAATAAATCTACACCGAGTTCAAATGGTGTGGCGATTTTGCCAGGGTTTAATTGGTTTCTTGGGTCGAATGCTGCTTTCACTTGCTGGATACTGGGATAGAGCTCACCGAAGAAGGCTGGAGAATATTCCGAACGGACGCCTTTGCCATGTTCACCCCATAATAAACCCTTGTATTTCTGGGTGAGCGCAACTACTTTGTCGGTGATTTCGCGGATCATGGGCTCTTGGGATTCATCTTTAAGATCAAGCGCAGGGCGAACATGCAGAACACCGGCATCCACATGACCAAACATGCCATATTGCACCTTGTAGCTGTCTAGAACTGCACGAAATTCCATAATGAAATCGGCAAGGTTTTCAGGAGGAACGGCGGTGTCTTCAACAAATGGAATAGGGCGTCTTTCTCCCTTAGCGTTCCCAAGCAGACCAACCGACTTTTTACGCATTGCCCAGAGCTTGTTAACGTTTTCATGCCCCATGGCAATAGTGTAACCAAGAGCGCTACTACCGCCTTGTTCAACTAAGGCGTCAAGTTTGCCAGTAAGCACTTTGATTTTGTTGGCAACGTCTTGTTCATCATTGCCAGTGTATTCGACTAGATTAATCCCTTGGATATTTTCTCCCGCTTTTTCTGGGAAAAATTCAGCAACAGAATTCCAAACGATATCGCCTTTTGCAAGACCGAGTACTTTCGAGTCGACGGTTTCGATAGAGGTTGGCTTGGCGGCGAGCAGCTCACGAGCATGACGAAGTGAGCCTTCAAAGCTGTCATAGCGAATATTGACTAAGGCCGCATAAGTAGGAATAGCCAGAAGATTTACCTTGGCTTCGACGATAAAACCTAACGTGCCTTCTGATCCACAAAGCACCGAGTTCATATTGAATTGGCCATTTTCTGTGCGAATATGAGCCAAGTCATAACCAGTTAAACAGCGGTTAAGTTCAGGGAAGGTGTCTTTGATCTCTTGAGCTTTGCTTTTTTGAATGCTATCGACAACACGGTGCGCATGAGCGGAATAGTCACTACCACTTTGTATGTCGGCCAGTGTTTTATCATCAATGGGGGCTGATTCTAGTAGATGTCCGTCTAACAGCACGGTTTTCAATTCAAGAACATGATCGCGTGTTTTCCCATACATTACCGAACCTTGTCCGCTGGCGTCGGTGTTGATCATACCGCCAATAGTCGCTCGGTTGCTGGTCGATAACTCTGGTGCAAAGAATAAGCCGTGAGGTTTAATCGCTTTATTAAGTTGATCTTTTACTACGCCAGCTTCGACACGAGCCCAACCTTCCTCAGCGTTGATTTCCAGAATTCGATTCATGTACTTGGATAAATCAATCACCAAACCATCGGTTAACGACTGGCCGTTAGTACCAGTACCGCCGCCTCGCGGGCTTAACACTACATCGATATATTCTTCTTGGTTGGATAACTGCACCAATAACTGAATGTCTTGGGTGTTTTTAGGAAAGATAACCCCTTGAGGCAAGACTTGATAAATGGAGTTATCAGTTGAAAGAACCACACGGTTGGCATAATCAGGATTGGTGTCTCCTGAGAATCCTGAAGCTTTCAGGCGTTCGATGAAAGAAAGGTATTTGGCCTGAATGGGCGAGACTTCAGAAAGCTTTGGAATCATGTTTCATCTCCACAATTGATGAGTGTGCAGATTTTAACAAACAACTGAGTTCTAAAGGGATATTTTTATGGTTCTTCGTCGTCTCTAAAGATATCTTCTATGAATTAGCTAAACCAACTTGAGGGCTTTCATCTAGCTAAAATACCTACACTGTAATTGGGGACAGAGAAAACTAAATAGTCTCCCTAGCTAATCCCTCTCCATGCTATCCTTTTTTATCTTAAAGTATATGAGAAAGGAGTCTCCATGCCACGCCGTGCGGTTGGCGTAAAAATAGGGATGATGGCTGATTGTAGAAATTTAATTTTACTCTGACCCGAATTATTCCCTGGCTATGCGGGGATATCGTCCAGAGAGCATTTAATAGGTATCCTATCCACACTGTCCATATACACTTCCTGCTTTAAATCCAGCCGATTTCAGAATAACTTTCCTGAAACTGGCTGTTTGTTTGTTCATTTCTTACGATTTTTTTCAGAAAAAATCAGCTCGAAAATAAATACTGGTTAATAATTAATCTGTTTTCCGCTCAAATTATGTGGCTGCTTCTCCAAACGTGTCGAATAATTGTAATGAATAATTGGGGGCAGGTCTTTTTTTGCCTTTTAGTATTGAGCCTGATCATAAAACTACCCATCTAGAGATAGTTGGGTAGTTTTAATTCACCTACAGGCTTAACGCTGATATTTTAGATATTAACGGCAATGTTATTTAATTTGGCTATGGCCTCACTCGGTAAAATCAACTCTGCTGCGGCTAAGTTTTGTTGTAGATGTTTAGTTGAAGATGTTCCTGGTATTAATAGAATATTAGCTGAACGCTGAAGCAACCAAGCCAAAGCGACTTGCATTACTGTCGCGTTTAGCGATATCGCAACTTCTTCTAAAATGGATGATTGTAGTGGTGTGAAGCCGCCAAGTGGAAAGAAAGGTGTATAGGCAATGCCTTCTTTTGCAAGCAGATCAATAAGTGCATCGTCTCTTCTGTGCACTAGATTGTACTGGTTCTGCACGCAAACAATTGGTGCGATACTGCGTGCTTCTTCAATTTGATTTGCAGTAACATTACTGACACCTAAGTGATTTATCAGACCTTCTTTTTGTAACTCGGCAAGTACGGAAAATGGTTCTGCAATAGAGCCTTCGGCTGGGCCATGAGCATCAAACATAGCTCGCAG
This sequence comes from Marinomonas foliarum, assembly GCF_016906065.1. NCBI lineage: Bacteria > Pseudomonadati > Pseudomonadota > Gammaproteobacteria > Oceanospirillales > Oceanospirillaceae > Marinomonas > Marinomonas foliarum. Next base: position 46,934 of record NZ_CP070273.1, read on the forward strand.
ATTGACTACCTCGATTTGTTCTATGCCAAGGTGGGTTAGATTATCATGTACGGCTTGAATAAGTTCAGGCTTTGAAAAAGCGGGCAACCAATCGCCTTTCTCATTGCGAACAGTACCAACCTTAGTCACCAATGCTAGTTCTTTAGTATAAGGGTGTAATGCCTCACGAATGATTTGGTTCGTTATGTGTGGGCCGTAAAAATCGGAGGTGTCGATATGGTTAATGCCACTTTCTATTGCGGCTTGAAGGACTGCAATGGCTTCTTTTTTATCTTTAGGTAGACCAAAAGCACCGGAGCCAGCCAACTGCATAGCACCGTAACCCATTCGGTTGATTGTTTTATTACCGAGCTTGAATGTACCAGCTTGTTGAATGTTAACCATGATGATTTTCCTATGTGAGATGTTGGTTAGGTGGTCTATTCTAAGTTGCATCACTTTGTGCGACAATCCCATTTAATCAGAACGTGTTGTGCGAGATTTAGAACAATGAAGGCATCTATGAATGACATTTCGGCATTTGTTGCTGTTGCTAGAGCTGGTGGTTTTCGTGAGGCCGCAAGAGTAGAAAATATAAGCGCTTCACGTTTAAGTGATGCCATACGACGCTTAGAAAGGGAGTTGGGAGTACGATTGTTTCATCGTAATACTCGCAGTGTTGTCCTTACGGAAGTCGGTTTGGTTTTGTTAGAACGTATGAATCCTGTTATGAATGAATTTGATTCAGCGTTAGATATGGTCAATCTATATCGTGATAAACCCTCGGGTAAACTTCGTCTTAACGTACCTGTTAGTGCCGTAAAATTAATATTGCCAGCTATTGTCCCTGAATTTTTGGAGGCCTATCCTGATATTGAACTTGAAGTGACGGCGGAGAGCGATGCTATCAATATTATTGATGCAGGTTTCGATGCTGGTATTCGTTATGACGAGCGACTAGAACAGGATATGATTGCTGTGCCTATAGGACCACGTCAACAACGATATGCATTAGCCGCAGCGCCTAAATTATTAGATAGGTTAGGTCGACCAGCTCACCCTCGTGACCTATTGAATTATCCTTGTTTAACGGGTCGGTTTCGATCAGGGTTAGCCAACACTTGGGGATTTGAGAAAGATAATGAAGTTATAGAGATCAAAGTTTCAGGTCCTTTAGTGGTTAATATAGGTAGCGTTCTAGATCTTGCTGTTGATGCAGCTGTTGCTGGCACGGGTGTTGTTTATTTGTTTGAAGAATGGCTACAGCCTTATTTTGACTCAGGGCAACTTGAACCTATTCTTGACAATTGGTGGTTGTCTTTTAGCGGGCCGTATTTGTATTATTCTGGTCGAAGATTAGTGCCAACTCCCTTACGAACATTTATTGATTTTGTAAAAAGTAGGGATATAAATTAAAAATGCGTCTGCATACTCTCCTTCAAAGGCTGCGAACGTATTTACAGAAAAGCCAAACTAGGGCTCGGATAATTATCCGCACGGGTGAATGTAAAGGCGTAAAAATAGTGACAATGGCTGATCGAGATTTAATTTTACTTTGTCCCCAATCAATTCTAGTTGAAAAAGTAAGTGATAACGGGTTTAAAGCTCATGTTAATATGAAAAGCATGTGCATTTTTTCAAATGAGTATGCTTGTGTCTTGCATTCAGTCAATCGTCCTTCCACCAGCCTTTCTTTATTCGTCTGGTGCTCAGCCTTCAGATATTCAATACGAGTTAGACATCTACCGTGGTGACCTCGAACACCCGAATGCGCCGGGAAATAAATGGCATAAGCTCCAACACCACCTTAAAGCCGCCAAGGAACAAAACACCTCTGTCATTGCGACTTTTGGTGGGCCGTTTTCGAATCATCTTCATGCTTTTGGCGCTACGCTCAAAGATTTGCCGTTTAGAGCGGTTGCTGTCGTAAGGGGGGAGCTTCAGCCTACACTCACTCCGACTCTAAAAGATTTGGTGTCTGCTAGTGTTGAGTTATGGCCTTCATCAAGATCGGATTATCGTCTTGGAATGGATGCACAAGTCGTCAGCAAAATAAACCAGCTCTACAGTAATGTTTACTGGATTCCAGAAGGTGGCGGTGGTGAGCTTGGCGCCATGGGTTGTCGTGATTGGGCGGATAATATTAGTGCCATCGATGATGCTTATGATGCGTGGGTGGTATCGTCTGGTACAGGCACAACCGCATCGGGCTTGTTGGCAAATGCCAATACGCCAGATTTGCATGTGTTTAGCGCATTAAAAGGTGAGCCCGCTCAGCGAGATTTGATTTTAGATTTGGCTGATGGATTAACTCTAAAATCTATAACTAAAGAGCGGCTTGATGCCAAGTTTTTCTTCCATTCAGACTGTCATGAAGGTGGGTATGCTAAACAAAGTCCAGTTCTAAAGTCCTTCATATCAGAATTTGCCCGTGCAAACCCCAATCATCCACTTGATCCTGTTTATACCTGTAAAAGCATGTTTGCTGTTTTGAGTGCCATGAAAGAAGGTTCATGGCCATATCGTCGTACATTATTTATTCATACTGGTGGTTTGCAAGGCTGGCGAGGGTTTTCAAAAGATACTAATCCCTTTACGTACTCTTAACGAGATGGCGATAGTCGACGTCTTCATGTTAAAGTTGCCCAACTTATGTAAAACCCACATGAAAATAAAAACCGTTATACATACTTTAGTGGGTTGATTTGTTGACATCGATAAACGGGAAGAGAATGACACATGAGTCTTTTTAGACGTGTTGGTATTATTGCTCGATTAGATAAACCTCAGATTCTTGATACGGTTAAGAAACTGATGGAGTATCTACAAGAAAAAGACATCGCTCCGGTGCTTGAAGACCAATTGGCAACCATGATGCCTGGTGTGAAAGTCGCCTCATCGGCACTAAAAGAGTTAGGTGATCATTGTGACTTGGTCATGGTAGTGGGAGGTGACGGAAGTTTCCTTGGTGCTGCTAGAGCAATCTGTAATTACGACATTCCTGTATTAGGTATCAACCGAGGTACGTTGGGGTTTTTAACCGACATCTCGCCACACAATCTTCAAGAAGAATTAGACCCTATTTTTCGTGGCGAATACCATGAAGAAAAGCGCTTTATGATTGAAGCGAAAATCAAGCGTCAGAATCGTCCTAGCGGCGAAGGTATTGCGCTCAATGATTTGGTTCTTCACCCTGGTAAATCTGCTCGAATGATTCGTTTTGACTTGTTCATAGACGATCAATTTGTCATGAACCAAAAGTCAGATGGTCTTATTGTCGCCACGCCGACAGGATCAACCGCTTATGCGCTGTCTGCTGGTGGTCCAATTATGCTGCCGAAATTAGATGCTTTGGTTCTAGTGCCCATGCACCCACATACGTTAAGTAATAGACCTATAGTAATTGATGCAAATGCCAATATTCGCATTGTTGTATGCGAATCAAATCTAACGTATCCAAGTGTGAGCTGTGATGGCCAGCTTAATATTACCGCGGCACCAGGGGATGAGATCCACATCTCTAAAAAAACGGGTGGAATTCGACTAATACACCCTAAAAACCATGATTTTTACAATGTGTGTCGTGACAAGCTAGGTTGGCAATCCAGTTATCGCGCTTAATATATTGGGTTCTGGTTAAATTTTATTATTTTGTAAACAAATCCTTTTAGGGGCTGCATGTATTTTGTTTATCAGTTCAAAGAAACAGAAGACCCTAAAGGGTTAACCGAAGCTTTGTGGCATCATAAAGTGGCACATCAAATTCTGTTCAAAGATGGCCATAATGAGTTGTGGGTATTGGATCCAAGCCAGCTACCAACCGTTGAGCAGCTTATGACTATTTGGAAGGGTGATCCGGCTTTGTTGCAGCAAGCTCAACCCGCTACGGTGACCAGAATAGCCACTAAAGGTGGAATACTTTCTCAGCTCAAACTCTCGCCAGTAACAACAATCTTATTACTGTTAACCTTATTAGTAGCGGTAATTACTCAACTTGGTGGCGACATCAAAACAGTCGGTTACTTTTCTATTAGTCCATTCGAGATTAGAAATGGTCATATTTATTTTTATGATTTATCTGAAGTGTTATCTAAAGGTGAGTATTGGCGTATTTTCACTCCTACATTATTGCATTTCAGCGTGCTACACATTGTTTTTAATACACTGTGGATTTGGGAAGTTGGCAGTAAATTAGAGCGTATTTTAGGGTCGATTATTTGGAGTGTTGGGGTTGTCATTATTGCGGTATTAAGTAACGTCTTACAGTACGAAATAAGCGGTTACCCATTATTTGGCGGCTTGTCAGGCGTGGTATACGGTTTAATTGGTTTTGCTTGGCTTTTACCTATTTTAAACAAGCGCTGGCCAATCATTATCAGCAAGCAGCTAATGCTGTTTTTTATAATTTGGTTAGGGGTAGGTTATACACCTTTCCCAGAAATGATAGGGCTTGGCAGTATTGCCAATACGGCTCATACCATCGGTTTGTTGTCAGGGTTAGTGCTTGGTGTTGTTTACTGGCTTACGACCAAACACCGTCATAAATAGTTCAATCAGTTTAAATTTTATCTTTTAATTATAGGCTTGGCCTGCTTCAAAGCAGGGAGATACAAAATGAATTTTAAAGAAATGATCGACAATATGTCGCCAGAAGTATATGTCAAACTAAAGCAAGCGGTAGAGCTTGGTAAATGGCCGAACGGTGTGAGATTGACACCTGAGCAAACAGAATTATGTCTACAAGCTGTTATTACTTATGACTACAGCAATAAAGAAGAAAAAGATCGTGTTGGTTACATCGACACCACAGGTCATAAAAACGTCGGTAAAAAAGATCCAGCTAAAGAGCAAGACACCATTAAATGGGTTGGCGATGGTCCTGAGGGACAAGCTTGATGTTGCAGGGTAATCTTAAAAAAATGTCGACAGAGGTTCGTGATGGACAAGTGTATTATCATCTGAATCTAGGCAACGATCGTGTACTGGTTAACGATTTGTTAGGTAAAAAAGTCTCTTTGCATCTTGATGGAACGATTCATTGTGTAAATTGTGGCAAGGTGACCAAAAAATCGTTCAGCCAAGGCTTTTGCTTTAATTGCTTTAGAAAGTTGGCCGCTTGTGACACTTGTATCATGAGTCCAGAAAAGTGCCACTTTCATCTAGGTACTTGCCGAGAACCTGAATGGGCTGAGCAGTATTGCATGCAAAGCCATTATGTATATTTGGCCAATTCATCGGCGTTAAAAGTCGGTATTACCCGTGGTGATCAATTACCCACGCGTTGGATAGATCAGGGTGCCACCCAGGCTAGAGCCTTGTTTAGAGTACAAAACCGAAGAATGTCTGGTTTAGTCGAAACCTTATTTAAAACCCAAGTGGCGGATAAAACCAATTGGCGCAACATGCTCAAAGGGTCGTCTATCGAAATGGATCTTGAGCAAGAGCAAGAGCGTTTAATTGATCGACTTTATGAAGGTCTAGACTCCTTGCAACATGAGTTTGGGTTGCAGTCCATCACCGATTTATCCGATGAAAATGAAACTCATGAATTTACCTACCCAGTTTTAGAATACCCAACCAAAATCACCAGCCTTAACGCAGAAAAAACACCGCACATTGAAGGCACTTTGATGGGCATAAAAGGCCAGTATTGGATGCTAGACACAGGCGTGATTAATATTCGTAAATACACCGGTTACCAAGCGACATTGACATTCTAGGAGATAAGAACAAATGAAAGAGAGTCAGCCATCAGCGATTTATTTAAAAGATTATAAAGTTCCTCCTTTTCTTATTGATAAAACAGAACTCACATTTGATCTAGACGAAGCGACAACCATTGTTACTTCACGCCTACATATGCGTCGCAACCCTGCATTTGGCAAATCAACAGCGCCTTTGGTTTTGGATGGCGGCGAAGACGTTAAATTGATTGGTGTTGCCATGGACGATTATGCCTTGCCACCAGAAGAGTACCGCATCAGTGAAGACAAACTAATTATTACAGCAACGGCGGACGAATTTGTTCTGACTTGTGAAACCTTAATTGAGCCACAAAACAACACACGCCTTGAAGGCTTGTATCGTTCGTCTTCTATGTTTTGTACTCAATGTGAGGCCGAAGGTTTTCGTCATATTACCTACTATCTAGATCGTCCCGATGTCATGTCTGTGTTTACCACGACCATTATTGCTGACGAATCGCGTTACCCTGTAATGTTGTCTAATGGTAATGAAGTTGAACGCGGTAAAACGGATGAAGGTAAAACTGTTGTTGTTTGGCACGACCCATTCCCTAAACCTGCTTATCTTTTTGCTTTGGTTGCGGGTGATCTTGCGGTAAAAAATGACGTATTTACCACGCAAAGTAAGCGCGATATTAAACTGCAAATCTTCACCGAGTCTCACAATATCGACAAAGTCGATTATGCGATGGAAGCACTAAAACGCTCTATGCGTTGGGATGAAGAAACCTATGGACGTGAATACGATTTAGATATTTTCATGATTGTTGCCGTCGATGATTTCAATATGGGTGCCATGGAAAACAAAGGGTTGAATATTTTTAATTCATCTTGTTTGTTGGCTAGTCCGGAAACCACAACGGACGATACGTATTTACGCGTCGAAGCCATTGTTGCGCACGAATATTTTCATAACTGGTCTGGTAATCGTGTTACTTGTCGAGATTGGTTCCAGCTAAGTTTAAAAGAAGGTTTTACTGTTTTCCGTGACCAGACTTTTTCCGCTGATATGCATTCAGAAACCGTAAAACGTGTGGAAGATGTTTCTTTTCTGAAAACCGCTCAATTCGCTGAAGATGCTGGCCCAATGGCGCATCCTGTGCGTCCGGCTTCTTTTATTGAGATATCCAACTTTTACACGCTGACTGTCTATGAAAAGGGATCTGAAATTGTTCGCATGATTCATACCTTGTTAGGCGCAGAGAAATTTCGTGCAGGATCTGATTTGTATTTCGATCGTCACGATGGTCAAGCGGTGACTTGTGATGACTTTGTTGCTGCTATGCAAGAAGCTTCTGGTTTTGATCTTTCTCAATTCAAACGTTGGTACTCTCAAGCGGGTACGCCGATTGTTACAGTGACAGACAGTTTTGATGAAGCAACGGGCACGTATCGTCTAGCGATGAAGCAAGATACGCCAGCCACTCCAGGTCAGCCAACAAAATTACCACTGCACATTCCTGTGCGCGTTGGTTTACTTGACGAGCAGGGTACTGTCGTATCCTCTGAAGTAAACGGTGTTGTGGCAGAAGATCACGTTCTGCACCTTACATCCAGTGAGCAAGAATTTGAGTTTAGTGGTTTGACTTCTAAGCCTGTACCATCTTTGCTAAGAGGCTTTTCGGCACCAGTTAAATTACGTTATGACTATTCTTCGAAAGATCTATTGTTACTACTGTCTTCCGATTCGGATGGTTTTAATCGTTGGAGCGCCTCTCAACAATTGGCAGTTAATGAGCTGACCACGCTGATTAATCAGGCAATTGAAGGGAAAGAATTATCAATAGATTCTCAGTTAGCTAATGGTTTTAAAGGTTTATTAGCTGATAAAACGCTAGACCCAGCTATGGTTGCCTTGATTCTTGCTTTACCGAGCCAGGCGTATTTGTCTGAGCTAGCGAATCCAATTTGCCCTGCGGCAATCAAGCAAGCGCGCCAATATTTAAAAGCTCAATTGGCTAATGCATTGTCAGCCGATTTTGAACGCGTTTACCGCGAACATAAAATCCAAGGTGAGTACCAAGCCACAGCGAAAGATATAGCGCATCGTTCAATTAAGAATATTGCTTTATCTTACTGGGTTGAAACAAACAGTGAGCTTGCTCAGCAAGAGGTAGTGACGCAGTTCCAAGCAGCAAATAACATGACTGATCAATTTTCTGCGCTGTCTATTGCTGTTAACTCACAGCACAAGCAAGCAGAAGAGCTATTGTCTGCATTCTATGAACAGTGGAAAGCGCAACCATTGGTAGTGAATAAATGGCTGATGTTAAGTGCTAGCCAAGATCAAGAAAATGCTTTGGAAACAGTACAAGGACTAATGGAGCATCCAGCTTTCGATCTGAAAAATCCAAATAAAGTGCGCTCTGTTTTAGGGGGCTTTGGTCAAAGTGTTGCGGGGTTCCATAATGCTGACGGCAGCGGTTATCGCTTTTTGGCGGATCAGATTATTGTGCTAAATAAACGTAATCCACAAATTGCTTCTAGGCTCTGTACGCCATTAACTCGCTGGAAAAAAATGCAGCCTGAGCTAAGTGCAAAAATGAAAGCAGAATTAGAGCGCATTTTAGCGGAAGATTTGTCAAAAGATGTTTATGAAGTAATTTCTAAAAGTCTTGCTTAATAGCTAACAGTACTTGTAGGTGTTAACTAAAGCCCTTGCGGAATTTTCCTCAAGGGCTTTTTTGTTGTTTCTTTGATATGGTTTAAATAGCTGTCTTTACTACTTCTTTGCATTCTATACTTAATTCTGGCATAAGAGTGGTAACCTATTGTCGACCTTGAGTTTATTAAGGAGCGAAAAATGAAAAGCAATACAACAAAGATTATTCCAATTGCTTTAGGATTATTACTATCTGCCTGTAGTACAACTTCTAGCCAGCAATCTACATCTTCTACGGAAAGTAATGCCGCTGAGCTAACATCTGCTGCAACAGTAAAACCACCTAGCAATGATTCAAATGCTGAACTTATTCAAAGTCTCCAGACTCAACTAGACAATAATAAAGCACAGCTTTCTAAGCTTAACCAATCTCTTGATGAAAAAGACAGGCTAATTGCTTCTTTACAAAAAACAGCACCAAATGCTGAAACCCTCGCAACGCTAGAGAAGCAAAAACAATCCCGAGCAGAACTCGAGTCTCAATATTCAGCTTTAAAATTGGATAATGAGTTATTGCGCCGTCGTATTAGCCAGCTTGAAAATGAAAATGTATCGCTAAAGCAGCAAGTCGCCAGCCTTGAAACGATGCCATTATCACAAGAGGGATTTAAACAAAGCTACCTTGAATTATTAGGTGAGCATACGGAGTTGCAGGAAAAATACTCGAATCTTCAAACAGATAACAAAGCGTATCAAAAGCAGTTATCTGACCTTAAACAAGAAAACACACTTTTAGCAGAGGAATTATCAGATGCCCGAGCTCGACATCAAGCGCTATCGGATAGAGTTCGTTCTTTAAATGATAACCCGGAACTACCGGATTCCACGGCACAAATTCTTGTACCTATTGATGAAAACGCCATATATGAGCGTAACAATGCTCAATGGCGCGCCGAGCTAATTAGCCTTCGAAACCAGGTCGCAGAACAAAAAGCACTTATTGAAGAATACAAAAATGATATTGTTAACTTAGAAGCAGCATTAGACGAGGGCGCTGCTTATGAGCAGCGCTGGAGAGCTTTAAATGCGAAGTTGTCTCAAGCTCAGCAAAATAATGCCACGCTGGCTGCTCAGTTAGAAGCAACTGAAAAGTCACTGAGTACAACTGAATCTGAGCTTAGTACCGTTTCAGCTCGACTTGCCAGTACTAAACAAGCACTTCAGATTAATGAGAACAGAGGTATTTCCGTTACTGCAACTATCGAAGCATTGCAGTCGCAATTGAGTTCGAGTTTGCATAATGTACGTTGGCAACTACCTGATGAAATGGCGTTACATAATAACTTTGAAATTTTAGTTTCTGCTGATGCTCAGCCATCTTTATCTGGCCAAACGTATCAAGCAGAGCTTGTTGTAGACAGTGACATTCAGATAATTAGCGATCGAGTTGCAAGTTCCATAGTGCAAAATGGTCGGTTGCAGTGGCGCTGGCGTGTAGCAGGATTAAATGAAAAACCAGACGCACAGCTAAATTTGTTTGTAAGACAGCAAATTAATTTCCAAGATCAAATTATTCAGAGACAGATTTATCGTGGCAACGAAACCTTATCTTTAATCAATACCAACTTGTTTGATAAATACGGTTATTGGGGTGTGGCAATTTTACTTGGTCTGATCGGTGGCTTCTTGATCGGGCGAATTAATAAGTCGAAAAGCAACCAAGAATTGAACTCTTAATATCACTAAGGCTTTCTTAAAAAAGCGAAGTTGACCTTGATTGGTTGGCTTCGCTTTTTTTCTTTCCTCGAATCATTCAACTCCGCATTACTTTTTTTCAACGCGACAAGCTCAACTTTTCGGTATAGTACCATTGCATATTATTTTTTGAGGTGGTGAGCGTGGTAAAGTCCGATTCGTATTCTATTATTGAGAAACGACTAGCTGAAAACGTATTGATTCTAGATGGCGCCATGGGCACCATGATTCAGGGATATAAATTAGAAGAACAAGACTATCGCGGCGAGCGCTTTGAAGATTGGGAAAGTGACTTAAAAGGCAATAATGACCTTCTTTCATTGACTCAGCCAAAGATCATTAAAGACATTTACTCCAGCTATCTTGCTGCTGGCGCGGACATCATTGAAACTAATACTTTCAATGCCAATTACATCTCCATGCTGGATTACCACATGGAAGATCTTAGCTACGAGCTAAATTTTGAATCCGCTCGATTAGCTCGTGAAGCCGCTGACGAATTTACCAAGCAAAATCCAAGTAAACCTCGCTTTGTTGCTGGAGCTGTTGGTCCGACTAGTCGTACTTGTACAATTTCTCCGGATGTTAACGATCCAGGTTTCCGTAATATACATTTTGATGAGTTAGTTGACGCTTATACAACGGCCGTTGATGGATTAATCAAAGGTGGCGTAGATATTCTGCTAATCGAAACTATCTTCGATACTTTGAACGCAAAAGCCGCTATTTATGCAGTTTTAGATTATTTCGAAAAAACGGGTGTTCGTTATCCGATAATGATTTCCGGCACTATTACCGATGCCTCAGGGCGTACTTTATCCGGTCAAACCACGGAGGCTTTCTGGAACTCTATTTCTCACGCTAAACCTATTTCTGTTGGTTTAAACTGTGCGCTAGGGCCAAAAGAGCTACGCCAATACGTAGAAGAGCTTTCGCGTATTGCCGACACTCACGTATCTGCTCACCCAAATGCAGGCCTACCTAATGCCTTTGGCGAATATGACGAATCGCCAGAGGAGATGCTTGAAGAGATTCAAGGTTGGGTTGATTCAGGATTTTTGAACATAATTGGTGGTTGTTGTGGTACAGCCCCTGAACACATTAAGACTTTCGCAACGGCCTTTGCAGAAGCAACACCACGGGTCATTCCAGAAATTGACAAAGCCTGTCGCTTATCAGGCCTCGAGCCATTTAACATCGATGGCGATAGCCTGTTTGTTAACGTCGGTGAAAGAACCAACGTGACCGGCTCGGCCATGTTTAAACGTCTTATCAAAGAAGGTGATTTTGACACCGCTTTGGATGTCGCTCGTCAGCAAGTGGAAAACGGTGCGCAGATAATCGACATCAACATGGATGAAGGCATGTTGGATTCGCAAGCTGCAATGGAGCGCTTTCTTAAGCTCATCGCGTCTGAACCGGATATTTCTCGTGTGCCTATCATGCTGGATTCTTCGAAGTGGGAAATCCTTGAAGCGGGTTTGAAATGGATTCAAGGTAAAGGCGTCGTTAACTCTATCAGTATGAAAGAGGGCGAAGATAAATTCCGCGAACAAGCGCGTAAGCTAATGAAATACGGCGCTGCGGTTATCGTCATGGCCTTTGACGAAGTCGGTCAAGCGGACACTCGTGCTCGTAAAATAGAGATATGTCGTCGTTCATACCATATTTTGGTGGATGAAGTTGGCTTTCCACCTGAAGACATTATTTTCGATCCAAACATCTTCGCTATCGCTACAGGTATTGAAGAACATAACCGATACGCTTTGGACTTTATCGAAGCAACAGGCGATATTACTCGCGAATTGCCTTATGCCAAGGTGTCAGGCGGTGTTTCAAACGTCTCTTTCTCGTTCCGTGGTAACAATCCAGTACGTGAAGCCATTCACGCGGTTTTCTTATATCACGCGATTAAACAAGGCATGACAATGGGTATCGTTAACGCAGGGCAACTTGCCTTGTATGAAGATATCCCAACAAAATTGCGTAATGCAGTTGAGGATGCTGTGCTTAACCGTACGCCCGATGCCACAGACAACTTGTTAGCAATCGCTGGTGAGTTTGCAGGAAACGGCGAAGTCGCAGAAAAAGAAACGCAAGAATGGCGTGGTTTACCCGTTTCTGAGCGCTTAAGTCATGCGTTGGTTAAAGGCATAACCGAATTTATAGATGATGACACTGAAGAAGCTCGTTTAGCCTTTGCGCGTCCGTTAGAAGTCATTGAAGGTCCATTGATGGATGGTATGAGCATAGTTGGTGACTTATTCGGTTCCGGTAAGATGTTCTTGCCTCAAGTAGTGAAATCAGCGCGAGTAATGAAAAAAGCCGTAGCCTACTTGATGCCTTTCATTGAAGAAGAAAAGCGTCTCAATATGGATACGGCTTCATCCAGCAACGGCAAAATCGTTATGGCGACGGTGAAAGGCGACGTACATGATATTGGTAAAAACATCGTTGGTGTTGTATTGCAGTGCAACAACTTCGAAGTGATCGATCTTGGTGTCATGGTGTCGGCGGAGAAAATCCTGCGCACAGCAAAAGAAGAGGGCGCAGACATGATCGGCTTGTCTGGCTTGATCACGCCATCGTTGGATGAAATGGTGCATGTTGCCAAAGAAATGGAGCGCCAAGGCTTCGATTTGCCCGTCATGATTGGCGGTGCGACAACATCAAAAGCCCACACAGCAGTAAAAATTGAACAAAACTATAAACGCAACCAAGTCGTTCATGTGACTAATGCGTCTCGTAGTGTTGGTGTGGCCAGCGCCTTACTGAGTAAAGATAAAGAGCGTTACCAAAAATTTGTCGATGAAATTAAAGCGGATTACGAGAAAACACGTATTCGTTATAAAGATCGCGCTAAAGCGGGTCGCCGTGTTTCTTTGGATAAAGCGCGCCAGAATAAAGGCCCAATCGCATTTGATGGCAGCAATGTTGTCCAGCCGAACAAACTTGGCATCACCGTATTAACGGAAAGCGATATCGACCTAAACCTAGTTAAAGACTACATAGATTGGACACCTTTTTTCCAAACATGGGAACTTGCAGGTGCTTATCCTCGCATTCTTACTGACGACGTGGTCGGTGTTGAAGCCACCCGCGTGTTCCAGGATGCCTTAGTCATGCTGGATGAAGTGATTGCGAGTAAATCGTTGCAAGCAAGAGCGGTTGTTGGCTTATTCCCTGCTAACCAAGCAAACCATGATGATATTGAGATCTATGCAGATGAATCACGCAACGAAGTGATCGAGCGCTTGTCTTTCCTGCGTATTCAAAACGAACTGACGGCCCCAGGTAAATACAACCATAGCTTAGCCGATTTTGTTGCACCAAAAGAAAGTGGCGTCGCAGATTATATCGGAGCCTTTGCTTGTGCGGCAGGCTTTGGTATCGATCCTTTGGTAGCGAAATACGAAGCGGATCATGATGATTACAATTCCATTATGATTAAGGCGGTTGCAGACCGTTTAGCTGAAGCGACGGCTGAGTATTTACACGAAAAAGTTCGTAAAGAGTATTGGGGCTACGCTGAAGTAGAAGAATTAACAAATGAACAATTGATCAAGGAAAAATACCAAGGTATTCGCCCAGCACCTGGTTATCCAGCTTGCCCAGACCACACTGAAAAAGCCAAGCTTTGGACGTTGTTAGATGTAAAAGAAAAAATTGACATGGAAATCACGGAAAGCTTTGCCATGCTTCCAACCGCCGCAGTAAGTGGTTGGTATTTTGCTCACCCTGATGCGACGTATTTCGGTGTTGGTAAAATTGGCCCTGACCAAGTGGATAACTACGCAGAACGTAAAGGTATGAGCAAAGACGATGCGGAGCGTTGGCTAGCGCCTAACCTTGGTTACGACCCAGAAGACGATAGAATTTAATTCACCTTGTGAAAGCCTTATTTGCTCGAGCAAATAAGGCTTTTATTTTCAGCACCAAGAGGCGTTATGTCAAAAGCAATCAAAGATCCAGAAAAACATCAGCAGCGTATGCAAAATATCAAAAAGCATGTTGATCAGCGTATTGCTAAGGCCCAAGAAGATAAAGGCACTTTTGTTCTTTTGACGGGAAATGGAAAGGGCAAATCTAGTTCGGCATTGGGAATGGTTGCCCGTGCACTTGGGCATGATATGAAGGTCGGAGTGGTTCAATTTTTGAAGGGAGAATGGAACACTGGCGAGATTGATTTCTTCAAACAACAAGCAAATGTACGATGGGAAATTATGCCTTCGGGCTTTACTTGGGAAACACAAAATAGGGAAGCAGATATTGTCTCTTCGGAAGAGGCATGGGCAAGTGCTGTGAGCATGCTCAATGACACTACCGTTGATTTGGTCGTGCTAGATGAGCTGACTTATCTATTGCACTATGAATACCTTAACGAAGATGATGTGTTAAAAGCCTTAATGTGTCGCCCTGAAAACCAACATCTTGTTGTGACTGGTCGTGGCGCTTCTGATGCCTTGATTGAGCTTGCTGACACAGTGAGTGAGATAAAAGAACTTAAGCACGCCTTTAAACGGGGTATCAAAGCGCAAAAAGGTCTGGAATTTTAGGGGCTTCTACCTTTATAGTGGGGCACATAAAATTATAAACATAAAAACGTATATTCTTTCTTAACGAAATAGAGGTATTTATGGCAACAATTGAGCGCATGGAAGTAGGTCAACGCATGAGCCGGATCGTTAAACATAACGAGACTGTGTATTTATGCGGCCAAGTGGGTGCGGATGCAAATACGGATATCACTGAGCAAACTAAAACCATGCTAGAGAAAGTTGACGTCTTATTAGAGCAGGCCGGTTCAGACAGATCTTATATCTTATCAGCAACAATTTATCTTCGAGATATGAAAGATTTTACAGAAATGAACGCTGTTTGGGATTCATGGATTCCAAAAGACCACGCACCAGCTCGAGCTTGTGTTGAGGCGAGACTAGCAAGAGCTGAATTGTTAGTAGAGATCTCGGTTGTCGCAGCCATCAAATAAAGATAATTACGATTATTAACCGACAGTGCGACCAAGCTTTAGTCGGTTAATTTCTTTTCACAAGCACATCATGCTCAACCAAAGCATTACTTAGTACTCGTATGGTTCTTGCCATATCCCGCGATAAGTTCATTAGCAAAATACCAAAATCAAACGGATATTGGTCATGGAAGTCACTAAATAACTGACTTGAAATTTCCAACAATAAAGAATCTTCTAAAGCATATAGACTGCCCACACGCTCATGCAGAGCAATCATGGACACGAAGCCAATCGCTTCACCAAAACAAATGGTCCGAGTTCGTAACTTCTTATCATCATGCTGTTTATAAAAATCTAACCTACCATGTAAGACAGCATGAAAACTTCCACCTTGGCTGCCATAAGAAAAAATCTCATCGCCTTTTGTTACTTTGTGCAAAACACCTTCGTCTAGTAAAAATTGGATAGAGGGGTTTGATAAAGCACCAAAAATTGAGCCCTCTTTTAAGTGTTCTGGCGATACATCATACTGTGAATCTACTGCTAAGACGGTTTCCATATCTCTCTCCGTCAGTGGTTATAAATATATCATCGGCCATGAATTGAATTTCTAAATAGCCAACTTATACATTAGTTTTAGCATTACCTAGCCAAAAGGTTAGTGTCATTTTGTATTCTGTTTGTGGGTTATTGACTCTATATGTAACAGTTAGTTCGCGCTTTTTTTAACAATAAGCACTTTCTTCCTTAAAGAGTCACTTCATTCTGTGCGATAATGCGCCGCATAATCTTTGCTCTTATGATGACAAACAAATAAAAGCAAAAACACTTACCTCATGATAAACGGAAGAATGCTTTGTTAACGACGGCTAATATCACCATGCAATTTGGTGCAAAACCTCTTTTTGAAAATGTCTCTGTCAAGTTTGGAGAAGGAAAGCGCTACGGTCTAATCGGTGCCAATGGATGCGGTAAATCCACCTTCATGAAAATTCTAGGCGGTGACCTAGAGCCAAGCGGAGGAAACGTATCTAAAGACCCAAATGAGCGTCTGGGTAAATTGAAGCAGGATCAGTTCGCCTACGAAGAATACTCCGTTATTGATACTGTCATTATGGGCCACACAGAGCTTTGGGCAATTAAGTCTGAAAAAGATGCTATCTACGCAAACCCGGAAATGACAGAAGCTGATGGTTTACGCGCTGGAGATCTTGAAGCTGAATTTGCTGAAATGGACGGTTATACGGCCGATGCCCGTGCCGGAGAGCTTCTATTAGGCGTGGGAATTCCTACAGAACAGCATTATGGTCTGATGAGCGAAGTCGCTCCTGGTTTAAAGTTACGTGTTTTACTTGCTCAGGCTTTGTTCTCTGATCCAGAAATCCTATTACTAGACGAACCAACCAATAACTTGGATATCAATACTATCCGCTGGTTGGAAGGTGTTTTGGTCGAACGTAACTGTACCATGATCATCATTTCCCATGACCGTCACTTCTTAAACTCTGTATGTACTAACATGGCAGATTTGGATTACGGTGAATTGCGTTTATTCTCTGGTAACTACGATGAATACATGACGGCGGCGACTCAAGCGCGCGAACGTCTGTTATCTGACAATGCTAAGAAGAAAGCACAAATTAACGAATTGAAATCATTCGTTAGTCGATTCTCTGCCAACGCCTCTAAGTCAAAGCAAGCGACTTCACGAGCTAAACAGATTGATAAGATTCAACTAGAAGAAGTAAAACCTTCTAGTCGTCAGAATCCATTTATTCGTTTTGAGCAAGAGAAAAAATTACACCGTATGGCAGTGCAAATTGAAAACGTTGCCAAGTCATACGACGAAGAGCTATTTAGTGGCTTGAACATGATGGTGGAAGTCGGTGAGCGTATTGCAGTTATCGGTCCGAACGGTATCGGTAAAACAACCTTGCTAAAATGTTTGGTTGGTGACACAGATCTAACCAGAGGTGATGTTAAATGGTCCGAAAATGCGAATATTGGTTACTACGCTCAGGATCATGCTCATGAATTTGAAAAAGACGTCGATCTAATTGAATGGATGGGTCAATGGGGACAAGAAGGGGATGACGAGCAAGTTATTCGTGGCACTCTAGGTCGTTTACTTTTCTCTCAAAACGACATTAAGAAATCTGTGAAGGTACTTTCTGGTGGTGAACAAGGTCGCATGCTATTTGGTAAGTTGATGCTGCAAAAACCTAACGTTCTAGTTATGGACGAGCCGACTAACCACATGGATATGGAATCTATCGAGTCTTTGAACTTGGCGCTTGAAAACTATCCAGGCACTTTGATTTTTGTCAGTCATGACCGAGAATTCGTTTCATCCTTGGCGACTCGTATCGTAGAAGTAACGGAATCTGGTATCGTCGATTTCCATGGAACATACGACGAATACTTAGCGAAACAAGAAGTGTAAGCATTCGACTAACCAAGTATGGTGTGTAAAAAAGGAAGGTCAAGCGCCTTCCTTTTTTGTGAGTTGAGAAAGTAGTGCTTTATGCTTTTCGCCTATCTACATATTTCTCCGGCTCTCTATATTCAAGAACCTCAATGCTGTCATCCAATTGAATACTTCCTGTATTCATTGCAATCATATTTACTCCAAAAGTAACACCGTCCTTACCCAGCAATCTAAACTTACCTAGTGTTTTCAGTGGTTCACCTTTTCCTATTCGTTCTGCTGTTTTCGGATTTAATGTTGTGAAAATACAGCGAACACAGGGCTTTACGTTTTCAAACTCTACTTGCCCAATACGAATTCGCTTCCAGCTGTCTTCTTCGAATGGATAATTCCCCTTTACAACCAAATTAGGTCTGAATTGCATCATGTCTATGTCTTTAGGGCAGCTACGATTAAGCTCTTCGAGTGACGCTTCACTTGTTAAAAGAAATGGATAGCCATCAGCAAAAGCCACTGGCACGTCAGGCCTACGACTGGTAAAACGCTCTGATGCTCCGCCAAAATGAACAAGCTGTACAGGTTCTCCGGCCACCTCGCTAAACCAGTCATTTATGTTTTCACTGGTTGTTTGCCCTTGTAGTACATCATCCCACACAGTTACGCTTTTATATTGCTCAGCAAAAATAGATGGGCTAATAACAATATTGTGAGGCATATCAGGGTGTGAAAGGGACCATTGCTCCTCACCAATAACTTCAGCAGACACTAGAGTGATATTCGGGTGTTCTCGCCCTGTAATAAACAAACCATTTGGCTTCACGAGCATGTAGCGGCGATCTCCAAAAAGGCCAGTCATTTCGACATTGCTGCTTTCTAAAGAAATACCTTGGATAGATTTTATCGGATAGATAACGAGTCCACTTAGGGTGTAAGGCATGAAAATTCCCTTTTTGTGCTGTAGATAAAAAATAAGTCATTATTATTGCTCAACGGGAAAGTCTTTCCAATAAAAAGCCCCAGAAAATCAATTTCTGAGGCTTTAGTGTGCTTGCAATTTGAACGCGTAGCTTACAAGTAGTATGAAGCCAGAGGCGGGAAACCGTTAAACTCTACAGCACTGTAAGTTGTTGTATAGGCACCGGTTGATAACCAGTACATGCGATCACCAATTGCTAGATTCAGTGGCAGGCCATACTTGTAGTTTTCGTACATGATGTCTGCGCTATCACAGGTTGGCCCTGCAATAATCACTTCTTCCAGCTCACCGCCTTTATCTACGTGAATTGGATATTTGATAGATTCATCCAATGTTTCAATAAGGCCAGAAAATTTACCAACATCGGTAAATACCCAGCGATTTAATGCTGTGTGTGATTTACGAGAAATCAAAACAACTTCACTCACTAGAACGCCTGCATTAGATATCAAAGAGCGACCTGGCTCTAGAATGATACGAGGTAAGTCTGTACCAAAATCTTCTTCCAAGAAACGTTTGATTTCTTCTGCGTATGTTGCCAAATCATTTGTACGAGCAATATAGTTAGCAGGGAAACCGCCACCCATATTAATCATCTCTAATACAATGCCATCTTCTTCTTTCAAGCGTTCGAAAATTACTTTAACGCTAGCAATTGCTGCATCCCATGCGCCGATATCACGCTGCTGAGAACCAACATGGAAAGACACGCCATAAGGAACTAATCCTAACTCTTTCGCAAGTACAAGTAGATCCATCGCCATATCAGGACGGCAGCCAAACTTACGTGAAAGAGGCCAATCAGCGGTTACCGTTCCTTCTGTCAAAATTCGAACATAAACACGTGAACCAGGAGCTGCTTTTGCGATATTACGCAAATCCGCTTCTGAATCTGTCGCGAACATGCGCACACCTTTTTCATAAAAGTACCGAACGTCCTTTGCTTTCTTGATGGTGTTGCCGTAACTAACTTGCTCTGGTGTGATACCGCCAATTGCAAGCAGCTTATCTAATTCATAACGTGATGCCACATCAAAGTTTGACCCGCGATCACGAAGTAGAGTTAAAATTTCAGGTGCTGGATTTGCTTTAATTGCATAAAAAATATCAGCAACCGGAAAACCCTTTGTTAATTCTGTATAGGCTTCATCAATGATATCAGTATCGATAACAACAAAAGGGGTGTCTTTGGTCTCAGCAAACGCTTTAAAGCGAGCAAAGCGCTCTGGTGTGTAAAAAGAATTGACGTCAATAGTCATGGGCAAAAAGCTCCTTAATTATGCAAAACATAAACCGATTTAATAAGTAAACGCCTTTACCTTCTCCCGTCCTACTTATGGCTGTTACTTATCCGGCTTTATTGGCCTTAAGCGACTAGCGCAGCAGTTGAAGCGGTGCGGATTATGTTCAGCAATGACGCGGGCGAAATTTAAGACGCAGGACGTCTTTGGTCAAGTATTTTTTCATATTTTAGACCAAAAAAAAGAGACTGTGATCATCTCCTTTTTATTTAGGGGTTTTACTGCCTATTTCAGACCAGA
The DNA here is from genome assembly GCF_016906065.1 of Marinomonas foliarum. NCBI lineage: Bacteria > Pseudomonadati > Pseudomonadota > Gammaproteobacteria > Oceanospirillales > Oceanospirillaceae > Marinomonas > Marinomonas foliarum. The sequence continues at coordinate 66,931 of NZ_CP070273.1, forward strand.
TCGAGCCTGAAAATAATGTAATCCGCTGCCGATAATCAAAGCTGAGATAAAGTAAAAACCTTCAGCAGGATTGTTGATCAAAGCAGTTAAACCTGGACCGGGGCAATATCCACTTAACCCCCAACCAATACCAAAAAGTACTGAGCCTATAATAAGCTTACTATCTATATGACGTAACGATGGCACTTGCCATTTATTCGATAAAAGTGGCTTAATTTGTTTGTTTTTAATGATGTAACCAAGCATACCAACAGCAATAGCACTGGCCATCACTATGAGCAGTGATGGGTTCCAGTTACCAAAAATACCTAAAAAGCCTATGACAACGGCTGGGTTGGTCATTTCTGAAAATGCCAAACCTAAACCAAACAAGATACCAGTGATGAGTGTTACGATTGCAGACATGTGATTTCTCCTAATTTAACACTGCTACAGTCATAATGGCTGCCAACATAAAAGTTAATGTAGCGATAATTGAGCGCGGCGATAGTCGTGAAATCCCGCAAACACCATGGCCGCTCGTGCACCCACCACCTAACCTAGTACCATAACCGACCAATAGTCCAGATGCGATAAGCAGCCATGGGCTCCTGACTTCAGGAAAATCCACTGTTTGCTCAGTTAACGTACCGTAGGCAGCACCACCAATAATTAGTCCAACAATAAATAAGAAAGGTAGAAAGCGCTCTTTAGAAAAAAGCAATTGCGATAAAATACCACTTATACCAATGACTTTACCAAGGGTTAACAGGTAAATCGTTGTTGTTAGACCTATGAGTAAGCCACCAACTAAAGGGTTAAAAATCATGTCCATCATTCAGTCCTCATTTTTATATTAACTAATTCTAATATATCTCATAAGAAAACCCTAATATATTGTTTCTTGCTATTTTTCACCTCATTTGTACACAGTGTTTATTCATTACGATACTGATATTAATCAATCTTCATTGTATTCTTAGATATCTTGAGGAGAGACTAATGAACGAGTTGTGGCTAGGTGCGTCAGCAGAAAGTGCAGATTATATTTTTTTACTGCCGAATAAACCGGAATTTCCGCCCCATTTCTTAACAAAAGATTTCACTAATGCTGATGTTGCCACTTTAATTGAAGTTAATGGAAATCATTGGCGTAAAATTTTCACCATTATGGCAAAGCTGGCAGTACCAGATGACAGCACTTGGCGAACATTTCGTGATGTGGATTTACTAGAAAGAGTTGGTATCGCTTTCTCCGTCGATCAAATTCATAATTTTAAAGGCATTGTGTTTATTGTTGGCAAGACTTTTGAAAGTGTATACCCAGTTCCTGATCATGCAGAATTAATAGGCGACAAACATCAAGCCAAAATTAGTCTTCCCTATATCTGGTGCCCATATCTAGACTATCGACAATTCCCTAATAGCCTTATTGAAGCTCTACGCGAGTGTATTTTGGAGAAATAATGATTACAGCATTAAAAAATCTTTTTAAACTTCCAGTGGAACAGGTCGAGCAAATATCTTATCAAAAAGCGGTTGCCGCTTTGTTAATGGAAGTCATGCTTGCAGATCATAAAGTCGATGAGCAAGAAGAAAAGCAGGTCAAAGGCTTTCTCCGTGAAATAAGCGATTTAGGTGAAGATATTGATGTTTTATATGAAGACGCTAAGTCTGGGGTTGATGAAGCCAATGATCTGTATCAGTTCACTAAAGTCATTAATGACGGGGCGACACTAGAGCAAAAGATGCTACTACTTAAGGGTTTATGGCGCGTGGCCCTTGCAGACGGAGACATTGATTCATATGAAGATCATAGAATAAGAAGAATCAGCGAATTGCTATTCATGCCTCATTCAGAATTCATTCAGGCTAAACTCTCGACTCAAGCAGAAATGAAAGCAGAATAATAGAAAATAAAAATGCGGCCAGTGTGCCGCATTTTTTTGACTGGTCTAGATCTAATTTACAAGACTTAGACTTACGCTGCGAAGTTTGCTGCTGCGAATTCCCAGTTAGCAAGAGCCCAGAAACCTTTAAGGTAATCAGGACGAACATTGCGGTAATCAATATAATAAGCGTGTTCCCAAAGATCAACGGTGATGATCGCTGTTTGGCCGCTTGTCATAGGAGTGCCTGCATTGCTAGTGTTGACGATTTCTAGAGAACCATCAGCGTTTTTAACCAACCAAGTCCAGCTAGAGCCGAAGTTGTTTACTGCTTTGTCATTAAATGCTTCTTGGAATTTCTCGAAAGAACCCCATTTTGCATTAATTGCATCAGCAAGAGCGCCAGTTGGCTCGCCGCCGCCATTAGGGCTTAGGCTGTTCCAGAAAAAAGTGTGGTTCCAGATTTGAGCTGCATTATTGAAAACAGGGCCCGCTGGAGCAGATACAATGATCTCTTCAAGCGTTTTATTTTCGTATTCAGAACCTGGTACTAAGCCGTTCAGTTTAACAACGTAAGTGTTGTGATGCTTGCCATAGTGGTATTCAAGCGTCTCAACCGACATGTGAGGCTCTAGTGCGTCTTTAGCATAAGGAAGAGCGGGTAATTCAAAAGCCATTTCAATTCTCCTTGCTTTTATTTAACGAAAAATGCTTGTTATCAAGCAGTTAATGGTGCTTATATAGTATCACCGAACATCTAAAGATAATATTCTTTAGATTTGTTCTTGAGCTAATTTCCATAATTTTTGTTAATAACGATATATAAGATTTCCATGCGAAAAGACGATGATGTTGAGATCCCAAGCCTGACTCTGGATCAAGATGAAGTCAGCGAAAGAAGGCCTAGTGCTGCCACGCCTAAGAGCCAGACTACTCCTACACCAGCAAGACCCGCTCATGCGCCAAACGTTGTGCATAAGAAGCAGAGCCTTGCAGGAATCTATTTTTTGTTAATTCTTTTGCTTATTATTTCTGCTGGCGCCGGTTATTGGCTGTGGCAACAAAATATGCAGTTGCGCAACGAGCTTTACGGCGCTAAAAGTGAAATACAAAATTTGGATCACCAATTGCTTGCTGCAGATGTTTCTGCCAATAAGCAGGGAGAAACATTGGAGGAAACACTAAACAACCATGCCAGCGAAATTCGCAAATTATGGGGTGTTGCTTACGATACAAATAGAAAGTCCATTGCAAGTAATGATGCTGCTATTGAAGAAGTGCAAAAAAAGCTTTCGACAATGCGTGAAACTATGTCGACTCAATCTAAGCGCATAGCGGTTCAAGCAGAAGCTTTCAATGAAGTCGAAGCGGGCTTTAATAAGCTGGTTCCTTCTGTTGCCAACATTGATCAAGCCGTGAAATCAATTGCCGTAAAACAAGCCGATCAGGCTAAGCAATTGCAATCTACTGAAAAGCTGATCACCTCACAGAGCGGTCAGAACGAGGCACAGGCATTAAGTTTAGAGCAAGTCTCTCAAAGTTTAGCGGCCCTAGAAAACAAGGTTGCCTCGATAGAGGCGCAAGCTAAGGGCTCAAACAATTCTGATATGGCGAATATTGAACAAACATTGTCTAGACATCAAGAAGCTATCGAATCTAGCGATACATTTAGAGTTCAGGTAAATGCAGAAATCATTCGATTACGTAAGCAAATTAATCAACTGATGCTAGAGCAGCAACTGATTAATGAATGATAGATAACATTACTCATTACGTTACTTAAAGGCCGATTGTTTCGGCCTTTTTTGTGTCTTCGCTTTTTTAAACTCCTCTATAAACCTTATGTACCTCCTAGCAACATATGGATTTTTTAATATCTATATTCCACTAAAGTCTAGATGGGGTTATTTTTATAACTTTAAGGCATGTTATAGTTTGGAAAATGCTGAATCCTGATATATAGAGATGGGAAATTATGACAGAGGCAAGACTTACTCACTTAAAACAACTAGAAGCCGAAAGCATTCACATAATACGTGAGGTTGCGGCTGAATTTGATAACCCGGTAATGCTTTATTCTATCGGTAAAGATTCAGCTGTAATGCTGCACCTTGCTATGAAGGCATTCTATCCAGGCAAACCGCCATTTCCACTTATGCATGTGGATACTGGCTGGAAGTTTAAAGAGATGATTTCATTTCGCGATGAAATGGTCGCAAAACTTGGCCTAGAGCTTATTGTTCATCAAAACCAAGAGGGTATTGAGCAAGGCATTGGACCTTTCACACATGGTAGTTCAAAGCATACCGATGTAATGAAAACCCAAGGCTTAAAACAAGCTTTAGACAAATATGGCTTTGATGCTGCTTTTGGTGGCGCTAGACGTGACGAAGAAAAATCTCGCGCCAAAGAGCGCGTTTATTCTTTCCGTGATAAACAGCATCGCTGGGACCCAAAAAATCAGCGTCCAGAATTGTGGAATATTTATAATGGAAAAGTTAATAAAGGAGAGAGCATCCGTGTTTTCCCGTTATCAAACTGGACCGAATTGGATATTTGGCAATACATTTATCTGGAAAGTATTCCAATTGTTCCTCTTTATTTTTCAGAGAAGCGCCCAGTTGTAGAGCGTGATGGCACTTTAATCATGGTCGATGATGAGCGTATGCCTTTGAATGGCGAAGTACCTGAAATGAAATCAGTCCGCTTTCGTACACTAGGCTGCTACCCATTAACCGGGGCTGTGGAGTCTGAAGCAGCATCTCTGCCTGAAATTATTCAGGAAATGCTACTAACAAGAAGCTCTGAGCGACAAGGGCGAATGATTGACCATGATTCATCTGGGTCAATGGAAGAGAAGAAGAAACAGGGCTATTTCTAAGTTTGGAGTAAAGAAAGAATGTCTCACCAATCAGAATTGATCAGCCAAGACATACTTGGTTATTTGAAACAACATGAAGAAAAAGACTTATTACGTCTTCTTACATGCGGCAACGTCGACGACGGCAAAAGTACCTTAATTGGCCGCTTACTTCATGACTCTAAGTTAATTTATGAAGACCACCTAGATGCTGTTAAACGTGATAGTAAAAAATCCGGCACACAGGGTGAAGAAGTTGATTTGGCTTTACTTGTTGATGGTCTGCAAGCTGAGCGTGAGCAGGGCATCACGATAGATGTCGCTTATCGCTATTTTTCTACTGAAAAACGTAAGTTCATTATCGCTGACACCCCCGGACATGAGCAATACACTCGTAATATGGCAACAGGGGCATCAACTTGTGACCTTGCTATTATTTTGATTGATGCGCGTTATGGGGTTCAAACCCAGACTCGTCGCCACAGCTATATTGCTTCTCTATTGGGAATTAAGCATGTTGTTGTTGCTATTAATAAAATGGATTTGGTTGATTTCTCTGAGGAGAAGTATGAGCAAATCAAAGCGGACTATTTGAAATTCATTGGTCAACTTGGCGATCGCCAACCGGAAGATATTCATTTTGTACCCATGTCAGCATTACGTGGCGATAACGTGGTAAATGCTTCGGAAAGCACTCCTTGGTATCAGGGTGGGTCATTGATGTCTATCCTAGAAACCGTACAGATCAACCGTGATGTTAAGCGTGACTCGTTCCGATTCCCTGTTCAATATGTTAATCGCCCGAATTTAGACTTCCGTGGTTTCTCTGGAACCATTGCGGCAGGAGTTGTGAAGCCTGGCGACAAAGTGGTTGCCTTGCCATCTGGAAAAACGTCGACTGTAGAAAGAATTGTCACCTTTGATGGCGATCTAGAAACAGCAAAAGCAGGGCAGGCGGTTACTATTACACTGGAAGATGAGATTGATATCAGCCGTGGCGATATGCTTTCGCACCTTGGTCAAGAACCTCTGATCGCGACGACGCTCCGCTCTTCAATTGTCTGGATGGCTGATCATCCACTGGTGCCTGGTAAATTGTATGATTTCAAGCTCGGAACACAAACTGTGCCCGGTAAAGTTCATCACTTTAATCATAGAGTTGATGTTAATACACTCGAAGTCAGCGACATCGATTCACTAGAGTTAAATGGTATTGGTGATGCTGTTATTCAATTCGATGCACCTGTTGCGTTTGATGAATACACAGATAGTCGTTTTACTGGCGCACTTATTATTATCGACCGTTTAACCAATGTAACGGTCGGTGCTGGGATGGTTGAAGAGGCTGTAGCTGAACTAGATCAAGAAACAGTAGTTACTGCAGAAGATCGTGCAGCTCGACTTGGGCAAAAGCCTGCGATTATTGCATTGTCAGCCAATGTCTTAGCGCAAAGTGACGCTCTTGAGCGTCTGTTGTTGCGTCAAGGCGTTGTTGCATTGGTCAAGGCGGATGCAACTGCACAAGAAGCTGATTTGATTCGCCAGACGGGCATTGCCTTTTTAGTCGCCGATTCAGTAATTTCTGACTCTGAAATTACAGAAACATCGCTAGATGAAGTGGTTGAGTTGATTGTAGAAAGTGTAGTGCTATAAGTGAGTGAAATAGTGAAAAAGCCAGTTCACATATAATGAACTGGCTTTTTTGTTTTTGTAACAAGTGGACTAGGCGGTTTCTTCAAGGTCCACCCGTTTAACCACTTTATGCTGATCTTCATTACTACCAAACTTCCAATAGCTAGAAATGTAAAATTTATCTTTTTCAATTTCTTTTTCGACTTTAAAGAATGAGCGCAGTGCTTTCATATTAGTAAATTCACAGGCGACCCATACGGACACGCTTCCTTTAGGCCATGAAAGCGATTTTACTACCTCAAGTAACAAGCTGTTATTTTCACCAGGATGTGGATTAATTACCCATTTCAACTCAATACCTTCTGGGTGCTTTAAGGGTTGAATATCATCTTCAGAAATAACTTCTAAGATTGCATACCCTTTAGCATCATGCGGTAATTTTTCTAAATTGACACTGATCGCGGGTAGGGCTGTCATATCTCCTACGATGATCTGCCATTGTGCAGATTCTTCAATGAGCTTTTTGGGCCCAGGCCCACCAACAAGAATTCTATCATTGGGATGAGACTGTTTCGCCCAAGTTGATGCAGGACCTCCATCTTCATGCAGGACAAAATCAATATCAATTTCATCCTCTCTCTGATGGCGAATAGTATAAGTACGGAACAATGGTTTTTGATTTTCTGTGGGGAAAATAAGTTTTACATATCCACTTTCTTGATCTTCAGGAATGGTATTAATTTCGTCACCACCCAAGGTTACACGCAACATATGAGGGGTAATGTATGCTTTTTTAATAACAACTAGTTCTCGTGATTGTGGCTTGCTCATGGCGGTCTCCTTAATTCTGTTTGTCGCATTTAGATAATGAAACGCAGTCGCTTATCATGGTGTCCGAAATACGTATAAAATCGTTTATTTGCTGATCTGTTAAATTTCGCGTCATTCTCTCGACTGCTGCCTGTTCTAAGGTGGTTATTTTTGATAGTTGCTCATGACCTAGATCAGTTAAACTCAATAACTGGCTTCGGTGGTTTTCTGGGCTGCGAACTTTCGTTATATAATTGCTCGTAAGCAATTCTTTTAGAACTCGTGTAACCTGAGATTTATCTAATGAAAGTCGGTCAGAAATATCCTTTGCGCTGCAGTTGTTGATCTTATTTACACACTTTAGAGAGCGTATATGAGTCACTGGCATAGAGACATTTGCCTCTAATGCAGCGCTGCGCACTTGATGTCGATAGAGATGCAGAAGCCGGTGAACCGACTCGCCAATATTTTCCTTCATGCAACCCTCTTTAATAATGTATGAAGCCCTTTTATATGAGAACGATTATCAATATATTCCTAATAGTTGACAGTGTCAACTAACGGATCGCACAACACCATAAAGCCATAATCCTTGTCATTTTTCTTGCGTGCATTGACAGTATTTATGAGTTGCTTCTCTTATTGGCGTGAATCATTACAATACATGCATCAATATTAAGTAGATTTAAAAGTGGATAAAAAAAAGGTTTATCAAGCCATTACTGATGCATTATTACAGCGCTTCGAAACCGCCAAATGGGCTGCTAAACAAGCCCATGATGCTGCGACCAATGAAGAAAGTGTGGCTGAAAATAAATACGATACCTTTGGGTTAGAGGCTTCATATTTGGCTCATGGCCAATCAAAGCGAGTTCTCGAATGTGAAAAAGATTGGTTGTTTTTCAATAAAAAAACATTTGATATTTTTAATGAGAATGACGCTATTGAGTTATGGTGCCTAGTAGCACTAAAGATAATTGACACAGTCAATGAAGTTGAAAAATATTTCATAATTTCTCCCTGTGCAGGTGGTCTAACGGTCGAGATAAATGGCAAATCTATTTATCTCGTCACGATATCAAGCCCTGTTGGAAAAGCACTGCTAGGAAAAATGGTAGGTGAAGAGGTCGAATTGCTGCAAAATGGCAAGCAAACGGCTTACGAAATAACCAGTATCAGTTAATAGCGAATATTGTAGCCGACAAATTTAGGCCAGCCCCTAGAGAGTCGGCTTATGTTCGCATATAATGTTTTGCCTTAAATTATTCAGCTCTTCCATTTAGCATAAAACACATTGTTTAACTTGGTGGAAGGCACTCTAAGAACACATCACTCTCTTACTGAGATAGTAATAGGAAAAGAAATTATGCGCAGCCATTATTGCGGCGAGTTAAATGCTTCTAACATTTCACAAGAAATAACCCTATGCGGTTGGGTTCATCGTCGCCGAGATCACGGTGGCGTTATTTTCCTAGACGTCCGTGACCGTGAAGGTATTACGCAAGTTGTTTTTGACCCAGATCGCGCAGAAAGCTTTGCTTTGGCAGACAGTGTTCGTAACGAGTTTGTTGTCAAATTAAAAGGCTTGGTTCGTGCTCGCCCAGAAGGCACAGTCAACCCAAATATGAACACTGGCGAAATCGAAGTTCTTGGTACTGACTTAGAAATTCTAAATGCCGCTAAAACACCACCGTTCCAGCTTGATGAACATCAGTCTGTTGGTGAAGATGTGCGTTTGAAAAATCGTTTCATCGATTTGCGTCGCCCTGAAATTCAGCAAAAAATGCGTTTCCGTTCAAAAGTTACTTCTGTATTGCGTCGTTATTTAGATGAAAATGGTTTCTTGGATATTGAAACACCAATCTTGACTCGTGCTACTCCTGAAGGCGCACGTGACTATTTGGTTCCTAGTCGTACACAACAGGGAAGCTTCTTCGCTCTTCCTCAGTCTCCACAGCTATTTAAACAGCTGTTAATGGTGTCTGGTTTTGATCGTTACTACCAAATTGCTAAATGTTTCCGCGATGAAGATTTACGCGCCGATCGTCAGCCTGAGTTCACTCAAGTAGATATTGAAACATCTTTCATGAGCGAAAAAGAAATCATGGCGATGACGGAAGATATGATTGTTGGTCTATTCAAAGAGTTAATGAATGTAGACCTAGGCACTTTCCCTCGTATGCCTTATTCGGAAGCGATGGAAACCTACGGTAGCGACAAACCAGATCTTCGTATTCCGCTAACTATAGTTACTGTCTCTGATTTAATGGCGAATGTTGACTTTAAAGTCTTCTCAGGGCCAGCGACAGACCCCAAAGGTCGTGTAGCAGCACTGAAAGTCCCTGGTGGTAACGCCTTAACTCGTAAACAGATCGACGATTACACTAAATTCGTTAGCATCTATGGCGCTAAAGGATTGGCTTACATCAAGGTCAATGATAAATCCAACCTTGAAGAAGGCCTTCAATCTCCAATCGTTAAGTTCTTGCCTGTTGAGGTACGTGCTGCGTTGCTAGAACGCCTTGAAGCACAAGATGGTGATTTGATCTTCTTCGGCGCTGATTCTGAACGAGTTGTGAATGAAGCTCTTGGCGCGCTTCGTTGCAAACTAGGTGAAGACCTAGATCTATATACTTGCCAGTGGGCACCATTATGGGTTGTTGACTTCCCAATGTTTGAAGAAACAAGTGATGGCGGAATTACCGCAATTCACCACCCATTCACAGCGCCTTCTTGCTCACCAGAAGACCTAAAAGCAAACCCATTAACCGCGTTATCACAAGCTTATGACATGGTTCTTAATGGCACTGAACTTGGTGGCGGCTCTATTCGTATTCACCAGTCTTCAATGCAAGAAACCGTATTTGAGTTATTGAATATTACTAAAGAAGAGCAGGAAGAGAAATTTGGCTTCTTGCTCGATGCATTGAAGTTTGGTGCGCCTCCACATGGCGGTTTAGCATTTGGCCTTGACCGCCTAGTAATGCTGATGACTGGTTCAAGCTCAATTCGTGACGTTATAGCTTTCCCTAAAACTCAGAGTGCGACTTGTCTATTGACCCAAGCACCTGGTGAGGTAAGCGAGAAACAACTAAAAGAGCTAAACATTCGAGTTAGAAAACCGGTTGTTGAATCCTAGTGTTTGCTTTTAACTTATTTTAAAACAGTAAGTTATGTTAATAATTTGAAAGTAAAACGTAAAAGGTCGCTAATTAGCGACCTTTTTTATATTTTTACATTGCATACTTTGTAAAGGGCTGTTGAAATATACAGTAATTATAAAAGGCGCGAGAAGAATGTCGACGACCAGAATTTTAGCGATTGACCCTGGATCCCGGATTACCGGGTTTGGTGTTGTCGATATCACAAATGGTAAATCCGTTTATGTGACTAGTGGCTGTATTCGGCTACCGGATGAGGCGCTATCGGTTAGACTAAAGTATATTTACCAAGGCGTCTCTACATTGTTAAGTGAGTATGAACCGCACGAGTTTGCTATAGAAGAAGTGTTCCTAGCTAAAAATGCCAATTCTGCCTTAAAGCTTGGTCAAGCGAGAGGGGCAGCTATTGTGGCTGCATCTCTTCAAGATTTGGTTGTCCACGAATACGCTGCAAGACGAGTAAAACAGTCTGTTGTAGGAAATGGCAACGCAGACAAAACACAAGTTCAAATGATGGTTCAATTGTTACTTCACTTAGAATCAAAACCTCAAGCCGATGCGGCCGATGCGTTAGCCATTGCCTTATGCCATGCAAATACACGAACCTCAGGAGGTTTAGAGTATGGTGTTGGTAAACGAGCTGGACGTACCTCTAAGCGTTGGACAGAGCAAGATGTAAGGAAAACACTGTGATCGGACGAATAGTCGGCACCCTGATAGAAAAGGCACCTCCTGAACTATTAGTCGATGTGGCTGGTATTGGATATGAAGTAAGCGCCTCAATGACGACCATTTATGACCTTCCTCAAGTTGGCGGGCAGGTTACTCTTTATACCCATCTATTAGTAAAAGAAGATTCGCATACTTTATACGGTTTTATTGATAAAAATGAGCGCGCTTTATTTCGCGTTCTTATCAAAGTTAATGGTATAGGCCCAAAGATGGCACTCGCTATTTTATCAAGCATGTCATCAGAAGAGCTAATTAACAACGTACAAGAGTCCGATGTGTCTGCCCTTACACGCATACCAGGAGTGGGTAAAAAAACAGCTGAACGCTTGATTATTGAGCTCAGAGACAAGCTTGGACAAGCAGCAAAAAGTGATTTATTTTCAGCTCCAGCAGTTTTACGCCAAGTTCAAGCTGATCCTAGACAAGAAGCGGAAGCTGCACTTATATCTCTTGGCTACAAACCACAAGAGGCAGCAAAAGCGATAGCGGGCGTACCGATAGATTCTGCAAATAGCGAAGATGTCATCAAGGCAGCACTGAAAAGCATGCTTAGGAATTAATAGATGATTGAACAGGATCGCATTATTTCAGCTGAACTTAAGGGCAATGATAGACAGGTAGATAGGGCAATACGCCCTCAAACACTTGCCGAATATATCGGTCAGCCAGTTGTTAAAGAACAAATGGAGATTTTCATTCAAGCAGCTCGTCAGCGTGAAGAGCCGCTTGATCATACTTTGATATTTGGACCACCAGGCCTTGGCAAAACAACACTGGCTAATATTATCGGCAATGAAATGGGTGCTGAGGTGAGAACAACATCAGGTCCAGTGCTTGAGAGAGCAGGGGACTTAGCCGCTTTACTTACGAATTTGAACGAAGGGGATATTCTCTTTATTGATGAAATTCATAGACTAAGTCCAGCGATAGAAGAAGTTCTTTATCCTGCTATGGAAGATTACCAGTTGGACATTATGATTGGTGAGGGGCCAGCAGCAAGATCAATTAAAATTGAACTCCCTCCCTTTACGCTTGTCGGAGCAACTACGCGTGCAGGGTTATTAACGTCCCCCCTACGTGATAGGTTTGGCATTGTCCAAAGGCTTGAGTTTTATGATGTAGAGTCATTAACAACGATTGTTGCACGATCAGCTGGAAAAATGGGCATGGACCTTGATCATTCAGGCTGTTTTGAAGTGGCCAGAAGATCAAGAGGAACACCAAGGATTGCCAATAGATTATTGCGCCGTGTCAGAGATGTGGCGCAAGTTAGTGGTGAAGCTATTGTTGGGCAAAAGGTTGCTCAAAGAGCGCTTGATATGTTAAGTGTAGATAGTCAGGGATTTGATCACTTAGATAGACGTATGTTGTTGACTATGATAGAAAAGTTTGACGGTAGGCCCGTTGGATTAGATAGTGTCTCTGCTGCTTTAGGTGAAGACAAAGATACAATAGAAGATGTCATAGAGCCTTTTTTAATACAGCAAGGCTTTATTATAAGAACACCGAGAGGGCGCCAGGTCACGAAACGCGCTTACGAACATTTTAATTACCAGCTACCTTCAGATTTTAAATAGAGGTTAATAATGTCAATTTGGGGACTTATCGCCAGCGCCAGCTTTGTAGTTCAACTTGTTATGTTGATTCTACTAGCAGCTTCCATATTTTCATGGGTCGTAATATTCCAGCGAATTAGAGTTTTAAAAGCTGCAAAAAAGACACGTGCAGCCTTCGAAGAAAGTTTTTGGTCGGGCATTGATTTAAGCCAACTTTATAGAAAATTAACTCAAGAAGGCAGAAAAGTAGAGGGTATGGAAAATATCTTCACTTCTGGAATTAAAGAGTTCACCAGACTGAGACAAAACCAAAATGTCGAGCCTGAAGCCATTATGGATGGGGTACAACGAACCATGAGAGTGGCACTATACCGAGAAGAGGAAAAGCTTGACCAACACTTACCGTTTTTAGCAACGGTTGGTTCTACTAGCCCGTATATTGGCTTGTTTGGTACCGTTTGGGGGATTATGCATTCGTTTATAGGACTTGCTGAGGTTCAGCAAGCCACACTAGCAACAGTAGCGCCCGGTATTGCGGAAGCACTTATCGCAACAGCGATTGGTCTAGCTGCAGCCATTCCAGCCGTTATTGCTTACAACCGTTTTTCTTCAACAGCAGAGTCTCTCAGCTCTAGTTATGAAAACTTTGCGGATGAATTTACAAGCATTTTACACAGGAAAGTCCATGTGAGAGAGGGAGGCGCTGTATAGTGGCTCGTTCAAGAAGAAACAAACGTCGCCCAATGGCGGAGATCAATGTTGTGCCGTACATTGATGTTATGTTGGTTCTGCTCGTCATTTTTATGATTACAGCCCCTATGCTTACACAAGGGGTTGATGTAGAGCTACCCAATGCTAATGCGTCACCTATACAAGACAATGAAAATGATGTACTGATTGCTTCAATTGACGCTAAAGGAAGTTACTATTTAGATGTTGGCGGCGCTCAAGAGTCTATTGAGTTATCGCAGTTACAGGACCGCGTAAGAAAAATATTAAACCAAAACCCTAAAATGTCCGTACTAGTAAGAGGCGATAAGAATGTCCCTTACGGTGATGTTATCGGTTTAATGGTTGCCTTGCAGGGTGCTGGCGCTCCAAATGTGGGGTTAGTGACTGAGCCGGATACAAATTAATGAAATGGTTGCGCGTGGACAGTTATAGTATTCCAATCATATTGGCTGTAGGTTTACATCTTAGCATTGTAATCGCAGGTCTATTGACCATTGATTTTAGTGATGAAGAGCAAAAAAAACCAAAAAGACCGCCTATAGTTAATGCCACTGTGATTGACATTTCTCAAACAATTATTGGAAAGCGTGAAGCGGAAGAAAGAGCAGCAAACCAGCAAGCTGCTGCTTTAGCAGAACAAAAGAAAAAACAAGCTGAACAAAATAGAAGAAAAGAGGCGCAGCGTAAGGCCCTCGAAGAAAAAGAAAAACAATTAGCTCGTGCTAAACAGCAAGCCCAAGAGAAAGCAGAAGCGCAAAAGAAAGAAGCAGAGCAAAAAAGAGAGGCGGAGCGCCAGCGCGTTGCCAAAGAAACTGAGAGTAAACGTCTAGCACAAGAGGCTGAGAAGAAGCGCCTGGCTGAGCAGCAAGCTAAGGATAGACAACGCAAAGAAGAGCTTGCACGCAAAGTAGAAGCAGAAAGGCAAGCTGAAGAAGAGCGAAAACGCCAAGAAGAAGCAACTAGACTCGCTGAGGAAAAGAAAAAAGCCGAAGAGGCCGCTGCTGCTTTAGCCGCCGCTGAGGAGGCAAAAAGACAAGCTGCTGAAGCTCAAATGGTGCAATCTATAAGTGGATTGATTAATGATAGAGTAACAGCTAATTGGAATAGGCCACCTAGTGCACGAAATGGTATGAAAACCTATCTTCGAATTTACTTCTTACCTAATGGCGAAGTAAGGAATGTGGATGTTACACGGTCTAGCGGCGATGCTTTATTTGACCAAAAAGCCGTCGATGCTGTTTATAAAGTAAGAAAGATTGACGAGTTATCAGAAATAGACTCTTACGTTTTTGAACGAAATTTTCGTCAAGTAGATTTAATTTTTAACCCACAAGATTTGAGAAACTAATGATGTTTAAAAGATGGTTGAGTGTAGTATTCACTTGCTTAATATTTTTGAGTACAGCTAGAGCCCAATTAGTTATTGAAATAACGAGTGGTGCAGATCAATTATTACCTATTGCTGTAGTCCCTTTCGGCTATACTGGAGTAGATGCGCTACCAGAAGATGTGGCGCAAATTGTTGAGGATGATTTAAGTCGCAGTGGTTTATTCCAAGCAATACCTAGATCAAATATGCTAAGCATGCCTTCAAAAGAAGCGGATGTATTTTATAGAGATTGGCGTTTATTAAAAAGTGATTACGTTATTATTGGAAACATTCAAAAGCTCCAAAATAATCAATATAGAATTGGCTTTGAATTATTAAATGTTTTAACCCAAAAACCCGTTCAAAAGCATAGCTCAATAGATGTAGGTGCGGCAAACTTTAGAGACGCTGCACATTATATAAGTGATAAAGTTTACGAATTATTGACGGGCACAAGGGGAGCATTTAGTACTAGAATATTATATGTTACTGCAGAAGGTGATAAAAAAGCTCCTTTGTTCAAGTTACAAGTTGCTGATGCCGATGGCCATCGCCCACGTGTAGTTGTTGAATCAAAAGAGCCAATACTTTCTCCATCTTGGAGTATGGATGGACGAAATATTGCTTATGTAATGTTTAGAAATCGCCGGCCAAATATTTTTATACAAGAACTAGCCACTGGTAAAAGACAACAAATAGCACAATTTAGAGGATTAAATGGTGCTCCATCATGGTCACCGGATGGTAAAAAATTAGCATTAGTCTTGTCTAAGGACAACAATCCAGAGATATACACTCTGGATATCGCCACCCAAAAACTGGAGCGTATGACGAATCATTATGCTATTGATACCGAACCAAGCTGGGAACCAGATGGTAAAGGAATAGTATTCACATCTGATCGAGGTGGTAACCCACAAATATATCGATTAGATGTAAATAGTAAGCGTGTAGAACGAGTAACTTTTGAGGGTGAATTAAACACCAGAGCGAGAATGACTCCAGATGGAAGATATCTTGTGACAGTTCAAAAAGACGATGGCAACTATCATATTGCACTACAGGATATGAAAACTGGTCGCGTACAAATTCTAACGGAGACTTACTTAGACGAATCGCCAAGCATTGCGCCAAATGGTAGCATGGTGATGTATGCCACAACCTATCAAGGAAAGGGTATCTTAGCCGTAGTATCCGTTGATGGACTTGTAAAATATAAGTTACCATCAGCAGACGGAGATGTACGAGAACCATCTTGGTCCCCGTATTTCAAATAAAGACATTGAGGAGTGAATAATGAGTGTAAACAAACTAGGTAAGTTTGCTGTAATTGGATTGTCTGCCGCTTGGATTGCGGGTTGTAGTACAACAGCGACAGATACTGATTCTTCAACTGTTGCTGAAGATGCCAATTCAACAGAGCAAGCAGCTAATACTGACGGTTCTGATCAAGCATACGGTGCTGGTGAAGACGGTGCATTAACAAGTGTTATCGTTGATGATACCGATACTGCAGCCCAAGGATCTAGCATGGATTCTCTAGCTGGCGTTGAAACTGTATTCTACTTTGATTTTGATAAATCAATTGTTCGCCCAGAATCCCGTGAAGCATTGGCTAAACACGCTGAATATTTGGTTGCAAACCCAGATGCGCGTGCTGTTTTGGAAGGTCACGCTGATGAGCGCGGTACTCGTGAGTACAACATGGCTCTAGGTGAGCGTCGTGCTAAAGCGATTAGCCGTTATTTGACTATCCAAGGTGTAGCTGCTTCTCAAATCGAAACAGTGAGCTTTGGCGAAGAAGTGCCAGTTGCTTTTGGTCACGATAGCAACGCTTGGCAGCTAAACCGTCGAGTAGAAGTGCGTTACGAATAATGATCTATAAAAATATCAGAATTCGCTCTTTTGCAATGGTGCTGTGTTTCACAGCACCATTCGCATCAGCTGAAATGCAGCAGGCAAGCGGAGGGCTTTCACCGGGAGCCGCCGCTGACCTACTGTTCCAGTTAGAAACGCTACAGCAAGAAGTTCAAAGTCTTCGTGGCCAACTAGAAGAGCAAGGGCATGAATTAAAGTTAATGAAGCAAAGCCAGCGGGATCGTTATATTGATCTCGACAAACGTATATCATTGCTGATGTCGGCTTCTGTTAATGAAACGAACAGAAATCTACCTCCGGCACAAAATCAAGAACCACAGCGAGCAGTCAATCAAGATGCAGCAACTAGCCGAACAGCTAGTAATCAATTAATTACCTCACCTTTAGCTCCTGTTACGCTCCAACCGCCAACAGAAGCCTCTCAGCAAGCTTATAACGATGCATATAACCTTATTCGTCAAAGAAAGTTTGATGAAGCAGAGACGGCATTTACGCAGTTTGTGAAACAATTCCCAAACAACTCTCTTACTGGCAATGGTTACTATTGGCTAGGGGAAGTTAAATTGGTACAAGGTCGCTCTAGTGAAGCTATTGACGCATTTACTACTGTTATTCAGAAATTTCCTGGTCACAGTAAAGAGCAAGATTCATTGTACAAATTAGGGACAGTTAGCGATCAAATGGGCGATAGTGCAAAAGCAAAATCTTACTTGCAAGATGTTATTCGTCGCTTTCCAGACAGTAAAGCAGCTAAACTAGCGTCAGGTTATTTAAGTAAAATTAAATAGCTTGCATTCCTCAGCGGGCTCTGTATTATACGCAACCCGTTGGGTCGTTAGCTCAGTTGGTAGAGCAGTTGACTTTTAATCAATTGGTCACTGGTTCGAATCCAGTACGACCCACCAACGTTTTTATTCCTTTTGTGATTTTTGGGTCGTTAGCTCAGTTGGTAGAGCAGTTGACTTTTAATCAATTGGTCACTGGTTCGAATCCAGTACGACCCACCAAAAAACACTCATTCCGCTCCCAGTTTCTTAAGGGGTAATGATATGTCCGAGCTTTCCAATAAGTCAGCACTTCGCGATACCGTCCAAAAATATTTATCTGAAGCCGAAGAGAGTCTGAAAATAAAGTCAGTTGATGACGTTCAGATTCGTGCTGAAATAAAGTCATTACTAAAAGAAAAGAATGCTGTTTTAGTTGCCCATTATTATACTGAAGATGCAATCCAAGAACTTGCTGAAGAAACGGGCGGAATTATTGCCGATTCTTTAGAGATGGCCCGTTTTGGCGCAAATCACCCAGCAGATACATTAGTAGTTGCTGGTGTGAAGTTTATGGGTGAAACGGCAAAAATCTTGAGTCCGGAAAAAACGATTTTAATGCCAACTCTTGAAGCGACTTGCTCACTTGATATTGGCTGCCCTATAGATGAATTTTCTGCCTTTTGCGATCAATACCCAGATCGTAAAGTAGTCGTTTATGCCAATACTTCAGCGGCCGTCAAAGCACGTGCTGATTGGGTAGTTACTTCTAGTATCGCTTTAGATGTTGTAGAGCACCTTGTTGATCAAGGTGAAAAAATTATTTGGGCTCCAGATCAACATTTGGGCGGATATATCCAAAGAGAGACAGGTGCGGATATGATTTTATGGGATGGTGCTTGCATCGTCCATGAAGAATTCAAAGCAAAAGGAATTACTGATCTAAAAGCGGTATACCCAGACGCTGCAGTGCTTGTTCACCCAGAATCCCCAGAAGCAGTTGTTGAAGTGGCCGATGTAGTTGGCTCAACTTCTCAGCTGCTAAATGCTTCTAAAGCAATGCCTAACGATACATTTATTGTGGCAACGGATAGAGGTATTTTCTATAAAATGAAACAAGCCTCTCCAAACAAGCGCTTTATAGAAGCCCCAACAGCTGGCTCAGGTGCTTCCTGTCGCAGTTGCGCACATTGCCCTTGGATGGCTTTAAACAGCTTGGAAATGTTGAGAGATGCTTTAAAAAACAATTCTGGAGAAATTCATATCTCGGAAGAAACCAGAGTGAAAGCACTACACCCATTACAACGGATGCTAAACTTTCAAGTAAAATCGTAAGCAATATATTTAGGGACTCTAATACTTAAGAGTCCCTAAATATTTCTTCTCTAAATCAGCAAATGCCAACTGCAACCTGTCACTCTCAAGACTCTTTTTGTTAAAAACACCCCGTAATTCTTGGTGACTTTTCCCCAGCCTCATAGCTAATACTTTCTCTTTAAGCTCCGTGGTTATACTAACCAGCTTTCTATTTCTTTCTCGCTGTACCAAGAGTTCTGAAGATAAGTTATTTGAGGCCTCTTTATTAGGATTTATGTGCTCTAGCTCACTCTTGAGTTTCTGATTTGCATTTTCTATAGTTTGTAACTCGTGAGCAAGAAGAGTCACACAGGTTTCAGATTCATGTAGGAGCCTCTCTAGCTCTTTGGTATCTTTATCTTGCTCAGCAAGAGTTTCTACAGGAAAATTTTCTGTGGCTGAGCTCAATCCGTCTCGTAATGAAATTAGCGTTTCTTTTTTATTGGTATGCAATGCTTGAAGGCTACCAATTGCAGTACTGTTGTTTTCACTTAGTTGCTTTTCTAATTCAATAAGTTTGGCATCTCTATCACTAATATACTGCCTTAAAGAAGCAATCGACAGATTGGATGTTTCTAGTTCTGACTCTAATTGCAAAACCAAGAGCTGAGATTCCTTAGATATGCGCTCGAGCTTTGCAATAGCCGCTTGTTGAGCTTCAATAACGGAATGAGAGGTATGATTATGTTGGGCTTTAGACATCTCATTTTTTAGTTGATCTATTACAGTTTCTTGTCTTTCTGACAGGTGATTTAGGCTAGATATTTGCCTCATCAGGGTTGTTCGACGCTCTCGATCCTGGTTGCGGACCGCAGGAGCTTGCATATGAAATGCAGAATCTACTTCCTTATTAACACCTTGCTCTTTCTTTAGTCGTTCTATTTTCAGTCTAAGCTCATTGATTTTAGACTCTAAACGCGCTTTCTCAATTTTTTTAGCCGCCAAACGTTTTAGAGCCTGTTTTGATCTTTCAATACCATTACGCAAATCTTCATTCAAAAGATATTGATTTTCAGATAACAACTCCTTAGACATTAGAACCTCTGCGATCTGAATAAATTCTTCTTCCATTTCCTTTATGCTTTTTTTCAGCTCGTCAATATTATGCAGCTTTAACTTTGGGCTAAACAAAGCAGAGAATAAACTGGACAAAAAACGCTGTAATATTGGAGTTGGCTGTTCACTCACTTGATTCAACAGGATAGCTCGCTCAGCCTTTAAAATAGTCCCCCAAATTTTTAGGCGATTCTTTTCATGTTCACTCATTTGATTCAGCTCGAGAGCATTAGCGGCAAAGCTTATTTGCTTATCTAAGTAACGAGCCAGCCCCTTATATACATCTGGGTTATCTGCACCTTCCGATAAACTTAGCATATCATCTACACTATTTTCCAAAGTACTAGACTCTATAGCCTTGGCATTTTTTGAAAGTCTATGTGTCATCCATAGAAAGAAAATACTTACTAAAACAAGTAGTGTACTAATCTCAAGCAAAGTCCAAATCAACCACTTAGCCATAAAAATCCTCGACCTATCGGCAATAGATGTGATATTCATTATCATTAATTAATAGCAGATAACGAGTTCACTTTCATCATTCTTCACGTTTACGGAATAGATTTTTTTATGAGTAAAGAGTTTATAGCATTCATGCGCAATCGCGCGTCTCAACCAAAACTTGATTCGCCAGCGCCAAACGAAGATGAATGGCTTTCAATCCTTAGTGCGGCAAGTCGAGCCGCAGATCATGGCAACTTAACGCCCTGGCGCTTCCGAGTATATGAAGGGGAAGGGCGCGCAAAGTTAGGGCAAATTTATTGGCATCACGCGCTTTCAGAAGTTGATTCAATGCCTTTAAATAAAGAAGATGCATTCATTAAAAAAGCTTATCGAGCGCCAACCGTATTGCTCGTTTATGCTCACATCCAAGATCACCCTAAAGTACCAGCAATTGAACAAATAATGGCAGCCTCAGCAGCCGCTCAGCAGGTTTTACTTGGCCTAAACGCTCTTGGTTATGGCGCAATGTGGCGAAGCGGCCCAGCTTGCTTTACACAGAAAACAAAAGATCTCTTATCACTCAAACCAAATGAGCAAATTATTGGCCTCATCTATACAGGAACCCCCACAGAAAAACAGGATCTCATTCGAGAGGTAGAGCTTGAATCACATCTAACATGGGTAAGAGATTAATTTCTAAGGTTTAATTGCAAAAAAACTATTGCAATTAAACCTCTCCATCACTAATATACGCGCACAAATTACGCAGCGCGTATAAAAGTTTTGGTGAGCTGTCCGAGTGGCCGAAGGAGCACGCCTGGAAAGCGTGTATGTCGAAAGGCATCAAGAGTTCGAATCTCTTGCTCACCGCCATTATACCTCTAGAATCATGGGTTACAGAGTGTTTCTAGAAATTGTACATCAAAAAGTACATCAATAGAAAACCAGTTAGATTAGCTTCTAACTGGTTTTTTTTGCTCTAAACTTTATTTTTCTAACTCTTTCCTATTGGCTTTTAAGTTTAGTAGAGCGTTTTCAATAACCTGGCTTTGGCTTATCTTATCTAGTTTGCACTGGAGCATTAGCTCTTTATACGCAGCTGGTGAAATGTTGAATACGCCATTTTTTTGTTTAGATCGCTTCCTCCTTAAATACTGATTCCATGCCGTTTTCATTTGTCTGAAGATTTCTCGAGTGTCACTCGTTTCATCCCACCTACACGCATGATCAATGAAAATATTTACATTTTTTATGTTGGCTTCGTTGTTTAAGTTAGGCTGAAAGAATCGTGTTATGCCCTGAAAAATCCGTTTTTTCTGGACGTAATCATTGATCCATGTAGCTTGAAGCTCATCAGCAGGCACAATCCATTTCAGTCTCTCGACCATTTTTATATTTCTTGGGATTTCTGCTACCCGTACAGGTTTATACGTCTCGTTCATTTCAAGTCAGTCTTTATTTGTATGATTAGCCTTAACCATTATGTAAGTCTTGCTAGCTGAGTTTCTTGTAGCATAGTTCAAAAACTAACACTTAACTAGGACTACATTCTAGTAAATACTAGATTGTATACATGAAACATAACAAGTAACATTCTCAAAAATACCCTGTCTTACTACTCTATATTAAAGGTTTTAATGTGATTGGTGCCCAAATCCTCACACCAGACGAACGCTTGCTCTTGCTCTCTCTTTATCTGGATTATAGTCAGCTCTCATCCTTTTCATGCTCTATTGAAAAGCTTGTTAATGAACATCCTGCTTCGAGGAAAAGCATTACAGCGTTTTTTAAAAAAATGCAGTTTATGAATTTTTTGAAGGTTGAAAAAAGCTATGGCACTAGAGGGCCAAACCGGTATTTTTTTACAGAACATTGCCATCAATGGAGAGAGACAGACAGCATTTTAGGAAGTATTACCGAAGCAAATCATTTGATGTATTCGAAAGTCATACGCGAACCGTGTGAGCCGATTGTGCGAAGAAATGAAGATATAAAACTGTCTAATTCAAATCGTTTTTTATTGTTAATACTGATTTTGAAATCTGACTCTTTAGGGAGAGTTTCGAGCCTATCTATTTCTGAATTATCTAAGTTGATGGGCGTAAGCACTGGCAGCATAAAGCTTCGAATTAAGGCATTGAAAGCAATTGGCCTCTTAAGTGTCTATATCCCTGGGTGTAGTCATAAGGCAATCTTTGGTAAGAGCAAGGGAGTCTTGATTCTGGATGTCATGAATGCATTCATTTCTGATTTGTTTCCCAAGGCAAGTCGTCTTACCGCTAACATGCCTAATTTTTATGATTCGGATTTTTTTGGCATTTCTGAGGTTTCTGCTTTATTAGCAGGGATGAAAACAATTCATCTTACCTTTAATAAGTATGATTTTGATTTTAATTCAATTAAAAAACTGTTTGATAAGGATAACAGAGGGGCAAAGGTAAACGTTCATGATCATCTGCAATTTGTAATTTGCCATTTTACTTCAATATATTTAATCGAATATTGGGATCAAATAGGTACGAGTAATGAAGTGCAGCCGATTGATGAGTCACTGACTCTCGATTTTTTGACCCCTAAAAATGTTATTGTTAATGATGTTTATGTTGATTTTCTAAAGCTCATATCATTGTGGATCCATAGAACAGCTATCGCCCATAAATTTTTACTGCTCTTCCAGTATGGAGTGTCGTTTCGACCAAAATCTATGTTGATTATACCCACTAAAAAACTCAACACACATTTTTCAAAATTTGAAGTTGTTTTTGAAGCTCATGGCAAGTATCAAAGTGATGTACTGAGTGTGGGTGTTGATGGTGAAATTTGCTCAGCGATGGGAAATACTAAAGAGATAAAATTTGATGAATTTATAGGTGGTTTGTACTCATACCTTGTAACAATTTGATATCAGTAGGGGTAAATAACTCCAGAGTGATTTTTTTGCAGCTAAATGGGCTAGAGACTATATGCTGCTTGGCTTTAATTTTTCTTTTTTTGTCTGTAATAGATATATAGATCTATATATCTTAACCAATAATAAGAATGTATATGACCATGCACAGCTATAAGGCTATATAAGTAATATTAGAGGCATGTAAGAGTTTTAAAAAACATAGCTGGTAAACCCTGTGAATAGAATCACAGGAGAGCAGCTATGCCCAAACATCTTTCAATTTTAAACAGTAACCGATACTGCAACTTACCAGTCAACACCAACTACCAATTAGTTGAACGTTATCTTTCGCAAATCCATAACGTGATGAGTACCGCTTTTGCTCAGCACCCGCGTAGCATTGTCTTTCATACGGAGCTTCGCTTCCCACAGACTTACCAATGTTCAATAACAGAAAACGATTGTATTAGTCGTTTTATTGCTTCATTTAAAGCTCAAGTTGATACTGAGATTAAAGCAAGGTCTAAGCGTAGCAGTAGGGCACACCATACAGCTGTACGATATGTTTGGTGTCGAGAGCAATCTACCTCTAAGAATGTTCATTATCATGTTTTCTTTTTTATGAACGGCGACACTTTTCGTAGTTACGGTGATCTACGTCATCCTTTGCCAGGGCAACTGTGCTACATGCTTAATATTGCTTGGTGTCGAGCTTTACATCTTATTGAAGATGCAAGTAGTGGGTTTGTGCATCTACCTGGGCCGTTAATGCGCGTCAATATTAATGACTCTAATCCTCAGGAGTCTTATGATGAATTCATGAAAGTCAAAGCTACTCCATTAGAATCAGTGGCGCATTGGATCAGTTATCTT
The DNA here is from genome assembly GCF_016906065.1 of Marinomonas foliarum. Classification (NCBI taxonomy): domain Bacteria; kingdom Pseudomonadati; phylum Pseudomonadota; class Gammaproteobacteria; order Oceanospirillales; family Oceanospirillaceae; genus Marinomonas; species Marinomonas foliarum. Next base: position 90,912 of record NZ_CP070273.1, read on the forward strand.
GCAAAGATTGATACAAAGCAATACGGGCAGGGTGGGAGAAGCTTTGGCTGTAGCCAAAAATAATATTAATTGCAGACTACAGACAAGTACCATTCAGGTACTTATCTGTAAGTGTATGCCTGATTTCGAATATTATAACTCTATCCCTTCCATTAGCTTATAAGCGTCAAAGTAGGATCTTGATCAAAAACCAATGCAGAATGTGGTATAGCATGATCCTTCCTAGAGTAACCAAGCGAACATAGGCATTAATCAGTACCTGTTTGATTGCAGACTTTACGTCACGAAAATTCTGCTTATATTGAAAGCCAGCAAAGCACATTAGTAAGAATAATTTGGTAAACATTATTTAAAACTCCTTTTTACTCTCATGGATTTTAATGAAATTAAAGGGTAAGGGATCAACTCTCGAACGTTAGGTTTCTATGGCAGAACTGTGCCTTTAAAGCAGACCCAGTTCAGCGAACGACACACATTCTTTTCCAACCACAATGTGATCAAGCACTCTGATATCAATCATTTTTAAAGCTTCCGTCAGCTTGTCGGTAATGTTTTTGTCTGCCATAGAAGGCTGTGGATCTCCTGATGGATGATTGTGAGCAAACATCACTGCAGCTGCATTGTGCTGCAGTGCAGCTTTAACAACTTCCCTTGGATAAACGCTTGCAGAGTCAATTGTTCCGAAGAACAGTTCTCGATACTCGATTAGGCGGTGTTGGTTATCTAATAAAAGAACAGCAAATACCTCTCTTTCATAATGACCAAGTTTGGACTGTAGAAATTTTTTTGCCGCCTCAGCTGTAACCAATGTTTCTCCGCGCTTGTATTTGGAAGCGATTATCTCGGAAGCCATCTCCAGTACCTGATCGGCAGTCATAGGTTTTCTTGTTACATAGTGGTTTGAATTACTCATTCTGAAGATTCCTTTTACTTATTCATTGTTAGCTAATAAGTAATATAGGCATCAGAATTTATTGAATAACAGGTGTTTTTTTTGTACAGACGAGGAGGGTGAAAGCCAGTGTTTATAAGGGATGTAACATCCCTCTGGCTGTGATCTTTTTTATAAAAAACTTTTTTTCGTAATGAGGTGAATGAGACCGTACAGGAGTTCACCATGAGACTAATACGATTAAAAGAAGTGTTGAGGTTAACCGGCTTAAGCCGTTCAACTATCTATAATAGAATGAGTAAAGACCATTTCCCCAAGCCAGTGAAGCTTGGAGAAAGAATGGTTGCTTGGGTTGAGTCTGAAATTGAAGACTGGATAGAAGAGTTGATTCAGCAACGTGGTTAAACATCAGAAAATATTGCGATTAAAGACCACCAGCACCCTCATGTGTGAAGGTGTTGGTGGCTACCGATCTTAGATGGCGAAGATTCAGTCTATTTATTTGAAGTGAAATATATGAATTATTGTCCATTCCCCAATTTTCTCGTATTCTCTCAATATCAATTTTAAATAATCCAATCAAAAGACGATGGCATTCTGAATGGAAGATCAAATCCTTACCTTGCGAGAGGTAGCTGCTTATTTAAAGCTGGCAGAGAAAACCGCATATCGACTAGCAAGCGAAGGAAAGCTGCCAGGTTTTAAAGTTGGTGGTTCATGGCGCTTTAAGCGTGAAGACCTAGACGCATGGATAGAGAAACAAAAGGATAACGGATGATTCCCAATTATCAAGATTGCATGAGGCCTTTTCTTCAGGCTCTTCAACAGTCCACTGCAAACGAAGTTAAGCTTCGAGACATCATCAATAGCATTGCGGATCATTTTGAGCTCACAGACGCAGAGCGTGTTGAACCTCTACCGAGTGGCAAACAAGCTATTATCGATAATCGTGTCGGATGGGCCCGTACCTACCTAGCCAAAGCAGGACTAATTGATAGTCCGCGTCGTGCTCACTTTGTCATTACAGAGCGTGGCATTACGGCCTTAAATACGCCAAACCTTGAGATTAATAATCAATACCTTAAGCAGTTTGATGAGTTCGTTGCCTTTAAAAATTTAAGTAATACAAAAGAAACTATTGAAGACACGCAACAAACACCTGTCAAACTAGGCATGGAAGACGACAGCGCCATCACACCTGATGAGGCCCTTCGTAATGCTTATAAGACAATTAACGACGCATTAGCTCAAGATATATTGGAACGCACTCGTAACGTCTCTCCGGCTTTCTTTGAGCAGCTTCTAATAGACTTACTCATTGCTATGGGTTACGGCGGTACAGAAGAGGGCACTGCACACGCTTTAGGAAAATCTGGTGACAACGGCGTCGATGGAGTCATCAATCAAGACCCTTTAGGTGTAGACCAAATTTACATCCAGGCTAAACGCTACAAGCAAGGTAATAACATTAGCTCTGGAGACATTCGAGACTTCTTTGGTGCGTTAAACTTACATAACGCCCAAAAAGGCTTATTTATCACCACGTCAGACTTTACCAGCTCCGCGATAGACACTGCTCAAAAGCTCAGTACCAGAATCGTACTAGTAAACGGCAATGATTTAGCGAAGCTTATGTTGCGCTACAGCATCGGTAGCCGAGACGAACAAACCTTATATATTAAACGAATCGACGAAGAATTTTTTGAAAATTAATTTAATACAACGAATCAAATAGAGCATTTAATGAACACAGAATACCTCAAGCAACTTGAAAAAGACCTATGGTCAGCAGCGGATAATTTACGTGCCAACAGCGATTTAAAGTCCAGCGAATACGCTACGCCAGTACTGGGTTTGATCTTCCTAAAATTTGCTGACAACAAATACTCTCTGGCTGAAGAAGCGATTTTTAAAGAATACAAAGCTTTAAAAGGCACCCGAAGAGAAAAACCTCTTAGTGATATTGCCATAGAAAAGTGTGGTTTTTATCTACCAGACCACGCCCGTTATGATTACTTGCTTAACTTGCCAGAAGAAGAAAACATTGCCAAAAAGATCAAAGAGGCAATGCAGGACATCGAAAAATACAAGACTGAACTCGATGGCGTGCTGCCGAAAGACGAATATATTCCTCTAACGCGCACTGATAACACGCTCCCCGCACAATTGTTAAAAGCTTTTTCTAATATTCCCAAGGAAACCAGCGGCGATATTCTTGGCAAAATTTACGAATTCTTCCTAAGCAGCTTTGCCCTTGCAGAAGGCCAAGGCGGTGGTGAGTTCTTCACACCAACGTCCGTTGTGCGCTTGATGGTCGAAATCATCGAACCTTTCAATGGCACAGTGTACGACCCTGCTTGTGGTTCTGGCGGTATGTTCGTGCAATCGCAACGCTTTATTGAAGATCATCGTAACGAGTTACAAGCCCTAGGCGAAGACCACAGCGAAAACTCTCTCTTCGTTTACGGCCAAGAAAAAACCTTAGATACAGTAAAACTAGCGAAAATGAACTTAGCCGTTAATGGTTTACGGGGCGAAGTACGCCAAGCCAACAGTTACGCGGAAGATCCTTATCAAGGCTTTGGCAAATTTGATTTCGTGATGGCAAATCCGCCATTCAATGTAGACGATGTTCCCATTGCTACCGTTGAAAAAGACCCACGGTTTAATACTTATGGACTGCCGCGCAATAAAGGCAAAGTTAAAAAAGGCAGTGAAGGCAAAGAAACCGTCCCGAATGCCAACTATTTATGGATCAATCTATTCGCGACCTCGTTAAAAGAAAAAGGCCGTGCCGCTTTGGTAATGGCAAACTCTGCCAGTGACGCGCGCCACAGTGAAGCCGACATTCGTAAAACCTTAGTGAATAACAACCTGATCTATGGCATGTTGACCTTGCCATCTAACATGTTTTATACCGTTACTCTACCTGCCACCTTATGGTTTTTTGATAATGACAAACAAGATGACAAGCTGCTCTTTATTGATGCGCGTAACGTCTTTACTCAGATAGACCGCGCCCATCGCGAATTCACAGAAGAACAAGTGCACAACATCGCCATTATCAGCAAACTGCACAAAGGGCGACGCCGAGAATACGTTCACCTAATCGACAGTTATTTTGAAAAAGGCATGGCACTACTCGCGGAAAACAAAACGCAAGTTGCACAAGTAACTGAACAACTGTTGACAGTATTGGACGACGAGCAAGGCAAGCGCACAGTTGGCGAGTTGCTCAAGCAATGGTCAACGCTGACACAACTACAAAATAACTACGATGCCTATAAAGGCCAAGTAATTGGTCAATTTTCACAAAGCAGCAAAGTAGACAACATCAACCAAGCGCAACACACACTTCGCCAAGCGTTTGACCCTTTCTTTATGGCATTACATGCCGGTTTGAAACAGCTTGATAAAACCATTCGCCAGCACGAAAAAGCCCTTGTAGAACAAGCAAAGCAAGAGGCTATCAAAAAAGGCGAAGCACCCAAACGCAGTACGACAGATCGAAAAACCAAACTACTCAAACAAGCCCTAGAACAATTACACAAAGAAGTCACATCATCAGAAAGCTACTTTAAACACATCCATTGGTTACAAGAACGCTTCCCCAAAGCCGAATACGAAGACGTCACCGGACTCTGTAAGCTTGCATCGCCCGATGAAGTGAAAGAGCAAGATTATTCAATGAACCCTGGCCGTTATGTTGGCGTGATAATTGAAGAAGATGGCAAAACGGAAGAAGAGTTTACATCAGAGCTACTTGATTTACAGTCGAAATTCAACTCATTAAATGATGAAGCCAAATACTTAGAGAAAATTATAAACGAAAATATTGAGTTGGTAGTTGCATGAGTATGGAATGGAAAGAAGTAAAACTAGCTAGCTTGTGCAAAAAAGTTACAGTAGGTCATGTTGGATCAATGGCGGATAAGTATATTTCCAGTGGAATTCCATTTTTAAGATCTCAAAATATAAAGCCATATTGTATCGATGATAAAAACATGATGTACATCGATAGACCATTTCATGAGAAACTTCGAAAGTCAGAGCTTAAGGAAGGAGATGTTGCAATCGTAAGAACTGGATATCCAGGGACAGCATGTGTGATACCAAAATGGCTTGGAGAAGCTAACTGCAGTGACTTAGTTATTATTCGACCAAGTAAAGAGCTGAATCCATATTTTTTAACTGCAATATTTAATTCTTCATTTGGAAAGAACTTAGTTTCTGGAAACTTAGTAGGTGCCGCTCAACAGCATTTCAATGTCACTGTCGCAAAAGAGCTAAAGCTTAAATTTCCACCTAAACCAATTCAAAATAAAATCGCTGCCATCCTTACAGCCTACGACGACTTAATTGAAAACAATAAGCGCCGCATTGAGCTGTTAGAAAAAATGGCGGAAGAGATTTACCGTGAGTGGTTTGTGCGCTTTCGCTTTCCTGGTTGGGAAAAGGCAAAATTCGAAAAAGGGATTCCTAAGGGTTGGAGTGTTGAAAAAATAAAGTCTATTGTTGATAGAAAAAAATTTGGCAGAATTTATCGTGACAACGAACTAAAATCCGATGGAAAAATAGTAGTTATTGATCAATCCAAATCAAACTACCTTGGATTTTATGACGGCAAACCTGAACATAAAGCTTCAATAGATATGCCTAAAATACTGTTTGGGGACCATACCTGTAAAATAGTTTTAATACATAGAGACTTTTCTTTAGCTGAGAACGTTATTCCATTTACTCCAATAGAAGGTATGCCTGTTCATTTCTTATTTCATTTAATAAAAAATAAAGCTATCCAAACTGAATACAAGCGTCATTGGACTGACCTCACTGTTCAGGAGGTGCTAGTCCCACCAAATATACTACAAGAAGAATTCTCTATTTTAGTCAAAAATAATTACCAGTTAATTGAAAACCTAAAAGAAGTAATAGAAACACTCAATAAATCAAAAAGCCTCCTTCTCCCTCGCCTTATTTCAGGTAAGTTATCGGTAGAAGAGCTGGATATTCAATTTCCGCCCAGCATGCTAGAAGACGCGACTGTCTAATCATTAAAAAAAACAAACAGGCACGGTTTAAATCTCAGTAATAGGATTTTATATGGCACAGGGTAAGGTAAAGAATTTTATCAGTGAAGATGACATCGAAATGGCCTTGTTGCAGCATTTGCAGCATATTCATGGATTCGATGTGCTCAATTGTTTTACCGCCAAACCGGATGAGTTAAACGACGGTTCCCATCGGCAAGATAAACGGGATGTGATTCTTGTTGATCGCTTGCGGGACGCTTGCATTCGTTTAAACCCTGCCGTGCCAGATAATATTATTGACGAACAAGTGTTACCCAAGCTGATGGATCGGCGAATTGCCATGAGCCCGATTAAGGCCAACCGCGAATTAGATGAACTGATTCGTAATGGTGTGCCAGTGGTATTTGAAGATGAAAATGGGGTTAAGCAAGATGAAAAGGTTAAACTCATCGACTTCCCTAGCTTTCAGAGTACAGGCGAATCTTTTTCTGTCACTAAAAGTAAAAACCATTACATAGCCGTGCAGCAACTATGGATCAAATCTTCCGTGCAAGCGCCCTACGCTGGCTATCGTCGGCCGGATGTCATTCTTTATGTGAACGGTTTGCCTTTGGTGTTTGTTGAGCTGAAAAACTCCAACGTCAAATTACGCTCAGCCTATGACGATAATTTAGAAGCCTACAAACACGATATTCCACAGCTGTTCCACTGCAATGCTTTTTGCATTCTCTCCAATGCCATCGAAACCAAGGTCGGCAGCTTCACCGCTGGCTGGGAACATTTTTTCAGTTGGTTACGAGTCGACAATGAAAAAGAAGTTATCGACCGCAAAAAAATCGCCAAAGAAGGCACCAGTATTCAACGGGTGGTAAACAGTCTCTGCGCACCGACTAAATTGCTGGATTACGTTGAAAACTTTGTTTTATTCCATAAAGACACCACCAAGATCATCGCTCAAAACCACCAGTTTATGGGGGTAAACCAAGCCTTTGAACGTTTTCAACAACGTAAAACTCACGATGGCAAACTGGGGGTTTTTTGGCATACCCAAGGCTCAGGTAAAAGCTTTTCGATGATTTTTTATGTGCGCAAAATATTCCGTAAGATAACGGGCGATTTTAGCTTTGTCGTGGTGACAGACCGTAAAGACTTAGACGATCAAATCTACCGTAACTTTTTAAATACCAACACAGTCAATAAGACTGACGCTGCACAACCTAAAAATTCGGATATATTACGTGATTATTTAGGGCTGAATAAAAAACTGGTTTTCACACTTATCCAAAAATTCCGCTACCCAAAAGGTAAAAAATTCCCTTGGCTACTCGACAAAAGTGACCGCGAAGTCATTGTGATTGTCGATGAAGCCCACAGAACGCAATATAAAGACCTTGCTGAAAATATGCGTGCGGGGCTAAAAGGCGCTCACTTCATCGCTTTCACTGGTACACCTTTACTAGGAAAAGGCCGTAAGACAAATAAATGGTTTGGTGATTACGTCTCAGAATACAACTTCCAACAAGCCATGGAAGACGGCGCTACCGTACCACTTTTCTATCACAAACGTGTTCCTGAAGTATTGCTCCAAAATGATGATCTTGGAGAAGAGTTCTACGAACTGTTAGAAGATCAAAACCTAGACGATGCTCAGCAACAAAAATTTGAAAAGAAATTCGCGAAAGAAATGCAGGTTATTGTCCGTGATGATCGTTTAGATACCATAGCTCAAGACATTGTTTATCATTTTCCTCGCCGAGGTTATTTAGGCAAAGGCATGGTAATTTCGCTAGATAAATTCACCGCTGTAAAAATGTACGACAAGGTACAAAAACACTGGAAAGCCGAAATAAAACGACTGCGCGGCATTGTTAATTCCACAGATAACGATATTGAGCGCGAACGATTTAAGAAAATGATTGCATATATGAAGTCTGTTGATATGGCGGTCGTAATCAGTGATAGCAAAGCCGATGAAAAGAAATTCGAACTCGCCAAGCTTAACATCAAGCCTCATGCCGAACGCTTTGAAAAAATAGATGAACACGGCCAAGGCATCGAAGAGAATTTCAAAGATCCTGAAAACCCACTTCAGTTAGTTTTCGTCTGTGCCATGTGGTTAACCGGATTCGACGCACAAACCGTCTCGACGCTTTATATCGATAAGCCGATGAAAGACCACACCTTGATGCAGACTATCGCTCGCGCCAATCGCGTGGCGTCTTATCAAATACAAGGCTATAACGGTAAACTGGTTGAAAAGAAAAACGGCGAAATTGTCGACTATTACAATGTCTTCCGTAATATGAAAAAAGCGCTTAATGACTACGCCCAAGGTGAAGAAAATAGCGCTCAGCCTGTTCAAGAAAAATCAGAATTATTTCGTCTTTTAGATGATGCCATTGCCCAGGCCTATGGTTGGTGCCAAGAAATCAATATCGACTTAAACGCCATTGCCGACCAAGACGAAGTATTTAAGAACATTGAGTTGTTTGATTATTATGCCGATATTCTGCTAAGTAAAGATGAATGGCGTAAGTCGTTTTACGTTTACGACAACACGGTGTCCTCTCTATATGAAGCGTGCAAACCAGAAATACTTCAACAGAAACGACGTCCATTAATTGCCGTTATTCAGTATTTGCGTGGCATCTTTGATTCCAAAATAGATGAAGCAGACATTGATGAACTGACAATGCAGATTTCGGAACTACTCGATGAAAGTGTCGTGGTCGACAATGCCGAAAAATTCTCCATCAAAGAACACCAAGCTCAATACAACATTGTCCAAAAAGGCAAAACGTGGGATTTAAGTAAACTCAATTTTGAAAAACTCAAAGAAGAATTTGCCCAAGCCACTTACAAAAACATCGAAATTGCAGAAGTTAAAGCCTTCATCGAAAATAAGCTTCAGCAAATGATGCAGGTAAACCTTAATCGCACAGACTTTGCGGTGAAGCTGCAAGAAATCATTGATAAATACAATGCTGGTGGCTCTTCTACCGAAAACTATTTTGATGACTTAATGGACTTCGCTGAAAATTTAAAAGAAGAAGATGAACGACATGTACGCGAAGGACTCACAGAAGACGAACTTGAGTTGTACGACCTCCTTAAAAAAGAAAAGCTCACTAAAGCAGAAGAACAAAACGTGAAGCTTGCAGCGAAAGACCTCATCGTTCGCCTATTACAAAGCCATCCTAAAGTCTTAGTTCAAGATTGGTGGAAAGACGGACAAACACAACGCCAAGTTAGAGCCGCCATTGAAGATGTTCTAGATAAAGATTTGCCAGACAGCTACGGACGAGTCGAGTTCAAAGAAAAATGCGACAGGGTATACGACATGATCGTCGACTTCGCAGCAAATGGTAAAAAATGGGTAGCTTAATAATACAATTCTCATGACCATGTTTAAAAAAGACATTGAGTAATGCTCCTCTTTGAAAAGAGGAGCATTACTCCTTAGATAATTTAAAAGGATTTTTATGTTAAAAACGGACTTAAAGCAAATTAACTTTAAGCTTTGGTTAGCCTTAATTGTCAGCTCTTTCATCCCACTTATTTATACGACCACTCGTATTCATTTTATTGGAAGCATGCCAGATAGTTGGTCTCTTAGTATTGCGGCTCAAGTTGCCTGGTTAAACATTGGTTATGAGGTTATTGGTGAAGCTCTCATGCTTCCATTGGCCTTCATATTGGGACAAGCTTTCCTAAACCCCGTAGAGTTTAGAAAAAGGGCAGTTTCATCTTTAGCTATCATTATTTTGGTTTATGCCATCATGACGGCTTTTGTCGTTCAATTTACTCCTCAGCTTGTTACAGCCATGCAGCAAAACAGCATGCTATTGCAGGACACTATTATTTATATCCGCTTAGAAGCACTCGCTATTTTTATTTCTAGTGGGTATATGTTTATGAATTTGCTTCTTGTGCTTCATAGTAAGTACAAAGCACTTTATACGCTTTTAGTCATCCAAACAGTACTTATCGTAGTTTGTGATAGTGTCCTGGTTAGCCAACTACCGTTCTCTTATAAGCTTGGTATAAATGGCATTGCAGTGACAAATATTTTGGTGAATTCATTGTTGATTGTTGCAGCTCTTCAGTTGCTTAAACGCAATGCTATTAAGCTGTCTTACAAAGACATACGTTTTAAAAAACAAGCCTGGTTAAGGTTATGGTTCAACGTAGGCAGCAAATCTGGCTTAGAGTCTTTTGTTAGAAACACCGCATTTGTGGTTATGATTCTACAGTTGATGAATCAGCTTCAGCAGGCAGGGACGTTTTGGGTTGCAAATGGATTTATTTGGGGGTGGTTGCTATTACCTATATTGACTCTAGGACAAGTGGTGAAAAGAGATGCAGCAACGAGCAACGGGCTTAGTGAGGAGCGTGTTAATAGCTATTTAATGATCACGCTAGGTGTAGTTGCACTGTGGTTGCTGACACTACCGTTTTGGGAAAGCTTTGTTCACAACGTCATGGGAATAAACAACGCTTCTGAAGTAACACATTTAGTAATGGTTATGATTGGCTTCTATGTTGTCTTTGCCTTCAACAATGTCATCGATAGCTATTTTTACGGCATAGGTCGAACGGACTTAATGTTGTATCAGTCGTTGATCGTAAACACCCTGTTTTATGGCGCTGCATTTGTTAGCTACCAACAAGGCTGGTTTATTCCATCGTTGAATAAAATCGCCATTATGTTTGGTTTAGGTATCACACTAGATGCGGTCATTACTTGGCTTTTATATCGAATGGTAAGGAAGCAGTCGAAAGCCATGGATGATGGCTCCAAGATTTCGTTTTCTTAAGACTAATCTAAAATTTGGAATACAAAATCACAATAAACTCAGGTTATTTTTAGTATTTTAATGTTGGCACTGCTTTGGTATGACTTATTGCAAAACTCTACGAAATAACAAACTAAGTGCGACACTATATCTTTGAACAGCCTGATGTATTGTAGACTGAGTGCCTATTAGATATCTGGAAAATATTATTAGAAATATACCGTTAATGCTGCACTAAGCATCTGATGATGTTCGCTTGAAATAAAATTAAAATGACGGAGCTGTACAATGGATTTTCCAAAAAATACTGCTATTGAAGCTTGTGAGCAGTTTATCGAGAAAATAAACGAAGACTCAGGGCAGGTACTACAATTGCCAGTCGATACAGCATCATTGGCATTCGGTGGCCTAGCAAGTGCTATCCAAGCTGCTAACACTTGGATGAGGAAAAGCGAAAAAAGAGATATATTGCTGCGTACAAGTACTAAGCGAGATGTTCTTGCTGACATCAATGAAAGGCCACATAAATTCGCGGCTGCGATGTGTGCAACATATATAGCCTCAGATGCAATTCCAGAAAATAACTTGCGCCCCGAGATTAATCTGTTGGCAAAAGAAGCCATTGAGCAGCAGGGGAGAAGTCCGTTTGGTCTGCAACGAGGAGGACTTTGCTGGTTTGCATTTGTAGATCATAGCTCCAAGGCCTTTGACCGTAATTTCTATATTGAAAAACTTGGCAGCAATCCTCAGCCTCGACTTCCAGAGCAAATAACTGCTGTTATCAAATCTATGATTGACAAGTCAATGGCTGTTACTGGCGGTGCCAATCCATTGTCAGGCAAAGCATTGGAGTATATCGGACGTATTTTTTTCGAATTGTTCTTAAATACACATGAGCATGGAACGAGGGGCGTATTCCGAAGTGAATGGCTACGACCTGGCATGCGGATTATTTATGCTCAGAGCGTCAATTTAATTGAAAAAGCGAGTGATAAAATCACTATGCAACAACCTGCTTTACATCAGTATAGTGAGTCCTCAAAAGCACAAGGCATGAAGAATAAGAAACGCTTTGTAGAAGTTGGTATTGTTGATTCAGGTCTTGGCTATTGCGGGCGCTGGCTTGCAGATCAAGAGAAAGAAAGCTCACTTTCTGACCTTAAAATTGAAGACGAATATCAAATTTTTAAACAATGCTTCCAGTTTCGTCAAACATCAACACAGAATGAAAGTAAAGGTAATGGATTACCTGTTGTGATGGATAGGCTAACTAAGCTAGGGGGATTTATTAGGATTCGAAGTGGTCGATTAGCCGTATACCGCAATTTTATAGATTCTCCATACATAAATAACGATAGTTGTATTTTTTTCGACTGGCAAAGTGGTAAATCGTGTGAAAGTCAGATCTCTGAAATGCCTTTATGTGCAGGAGTCTCTATAACTCTGTTAATTCCTCTGGAGGCTAAATCATGAGTTATTTTGCCTTCCGTTTTTTTGAGCCAGATGACCTTCAAAGAAGCAGTCTTGCTGTATTCACCGAATCTAAGGTGGGACTTGATACCATATCTCGTATTTTAAAACAGGATGTATCAGAAAATTTAGTACCCAAGCATGTTTACCTGATTAATCCTCAAGAGCATAGTTACTCTCTCATTGAGTGCATTAATAACGAAAGTCTAGTTAGCGAGTTCGAATCTTACCTAGGAGATGTTAATGAGCGTTTACGCTGCCTTTCCTTTGATTCAAAAGGGGAGCTTAAGTTTTGTGATAGTACAGCCGTAGGTAAAAGTCTTTCTTCCATGATATTTCAGAGCGGTATGCTTGAATTATTTAAAAAGCACCGTGGGTTAATTGAATCCAATACTGCTTATCACTTTGTAAAGCCATCCGGCGACCATTGCGATAAGTTTATTAGAGCTTCCAATCTATTGGTTTCTAGCTCAGAAGTAACTTTTCTTGCTATTTCCCTGCTTCCATATTTGAAGCCAAATTTAAAGTGCATTTACGTTGATACTTCCTCAATATCTTTTTTAATTAGTATTGCCATTCGACTATATTCAAATTTTGATTGCGGTACTCCAGCTATTGAGAGTTTTGAGTCTTATGCTGCTTTGAATCATCCCTATGATTTTGTTGAAGACAGCACTAGCTTGATATTTATTTCAGCAACCACGAGTGGTTCATTGGCAAACAACCTACTTGAAAACACAAGCCTGCAAAAGGATCAAATCGTTACACTCTTTCATGTCAACCTTCCTACTCACCAGGAGGGGATTTATGATATTTCAAGAGTCGTTTTAAATAGTCTTGTTTCCACTAAAGCAACTCAATGTGAGTTTTGTAAACAGGGATCCAAACCGATACGCATTGCCGGCGATCAGTTTCTTCCAGAAAACCCAAAACATGACCCCTTGGTTATTAAAAAAACAGATTTTTCTTCTAATAGAGAAAAGTTCTTTAGGCAATTTGCTGCAATGCGTGTTTTACGATGGAATCAAATAGGAGTAAATAGTGACAAATCTAAAGAGCACTTTTATTTAGACGTTAAGACCTCTTTAGAAAATATGGCTAAAGATTTTTCTGACAACTTAGAAAGGTCGGCAAAGAGATACATTTCCAGAGACTTAAAGACGGTAATTACTCTTGACGATCCAGGATCGATAGCATTGAAAAATGCTATCGATCGGTATATGGGAAATTCGATTGACTTGCGCTTTCTTTCAGCAACTGACCTTAATCATACTGATTTAAGTGATTCTGGTTCCGTTTTGGTGATTGCGGGAGCAATGACTTCAGGCAGAAGTTTGCTATCGATATCAAGGAAATTGAGATGTATCAACTCCTTATCTTCGATCGTGTATTTTGTAGGTTTTTCAAAGTTGCCGAGCAATGAAGCAAAAACACAACTAGAAAAGGATCTAAAACAGGGTGGTCATGAAGTAATTATTTTGAATAATTGCCCTCTACCACGTATTAAGGAATATAGTAAAACTGCTTGGGATTGGGAACGTGAGAAACTAAGGCCTATTGGAGGGGATGATCCACTAGGAGACAATGAAAATTCTTTACCGCCCCTTCTTGATTTTCGGCGTCAAAAAATCGTCAATGATGAATTAGCATCAGATGATCTATTTTTATGTAACGTTCATGGGGAACCATTGAAGTTGCGCAGAACATTTGCTTTTTGGTCAGAACTCGCATTCGATGAGGAGCGCTTGAAAAAAGTAACTCAGGCTGATGTGTATTGGACAGTGCAGTGTATTATTCATGACTTGCGTATTAAAAGTGAAGGCGGCGGACTTGCTTCGGCCTACCATACAACTTTGATCAGTCCAGCTAACTTTGACCGATACAATGACGGCATCATTCAAGCGGCATTATTACGAGCGGCGTATCCAGTCGAACTTGATTATAGATTGGATCCTTTATTCAGTCGCCAAATGACTGACGTATGTGCGTCTGTGATTCGTAACTGTAATAACGATCAGGGTGAGGCTGCGCTAGAGTTTTTGATGGCACTATGGTCAGGTCGAATGCATTTATTGGATGAGCATCTTAAAGAATTATCAGAGTGTTTCAATGATGATATGACAGTAGATGTAAAGTTTTTATTACGCCAGTTATATTCATAGGTGAACATCAAAATGCAACTCTTTAAAGCTTTGTAGAAAAAAATATGACAATGCTAACTTGATGCATTATCAATTATTAGGAATAACTTCAGACTTTAAGTCGCGACAAAGTGACTATACAAGCTGTTTATGTAACTTAAACAGCCCAGTCTAAGTAAAATTGTACAGTTTACTTAGACAGACCTTAATATGCTCTGTAAGCTCTGTCTTTGAAAATTTAATTTGCCGTTAAAAACCATTCCTCCATCAAAAGCCTTCTTTTCTGTAGCAAGTCCCCACGTTGATAGGCGGCCTCGGCCTGGTCCTTCAGTTTATGCGCAAGAGCGTGCTCAATAACTTCTCTGGGAAAGCTGGTGGTTTCGCCGGCCCAATCCCTGAAAGTAGAGCGAAAGCCATGTTGAGTTAAGTCTTTACGTTCCATACGCTTAAGAACAGCTGTGAGCGTCATATCCGACATCTGTTTACCTTGTTGGCCTGGAAAGACTAAATGGCCACCAGCAACCCTAGGGAGCTCTTGAAGTATCTTAATGGCACCTGTAGAAAGAGGGACTCGATGTTCCTTACGAGCTTTCATACGTTTAAGCTCTCTTTCTTTCATGTTTAAAACTAATTGAGCGCACTCATTGAAAGTGGTATTTCTACCTTGTTGACGTATGACTTCAGCTTTTCGCTCTTTCTTAGCTTCTATTGGGTTGATACCTGCTTTGATCTCATTACGAAGCTCTCTAGCTTTATCTCTTGCTTCAGAAAGTGTTACTTCAGGATAACTGCCTAAACCAAGAAAAAGACGGTTAGGGACTTCTTTACCTTCTTTGTTTATTCTGGTCCCCATAAGCATGTTGAGAACCCAGCTTCTGGAGTTACCAGCAACTTTCAAAGATAAGCCACTAACACCACCAACAGCATGACGACCATCTTGTTTTATCTTAGAGACAGCTAGAGCAGTAAGCTCTTTTGCAATTTTTGGCATCGAATTACCTTGTACATCAACCAGTACATCAATAGAAGTGAGATTTTAGTATATCCGGCTGGACGCTATTGGAAAAGGGTTTTGTATAAGTTACTGATATATAAATATTTAATATATCATAATGAACTTTATTGGAAGCTATTATGGCGGACTTGCTCACCGCCATTATTTCTAAAAAAAAGACGTTTTCGACGTCTTTTTTTTCGCCTTGAGTTTATTAAAGTTTCAAAGAGCTAATCCCAGGTGGCCTCTTTTTCAGAAAGAGTAAAGTGGATATCCCGACCATCTGAACACATCTGTATAATAGAACTCGGTGAACCGTCATCGTTCAGGGACACTAAGCTAACACCTGCGCCATTTAGCAATCGTTCACCACGTGAAGCAGTTTCGGGTTTATGTGGAATGACTTTCACGCTGCGTCGTCGAGTAAACCAGTTTAGAGGGGACCTAGGTGAATACAGCCAGCGATTCAAACGGTCAAAAACATCTAACAACTTTCCAGGAAACTCATTTTTTAAACCACTACTGGTTATTTGCCACAAGTCTGACTCTCTTTTTTCGCCACGTAGCTGAATGTCATAAACGAACGAGTAATGCACATCACCAGAAAGTATGACGAAATTTTTTGGTGTTTTGGTATGACGAAACATATTCATTAGGGCATGCGCTGAGCCAGGGTGAGCCATCCAGTTCTCTGCATCCACCATTAATGGTTTACCAAACCAAGTAAACACTCTCTGAATACTTTCAATAAGCTTAACCCCAAAAATTGGGGCTGGAGATACCAATATAACCGCATCAAGACCTTTTAAATGATGCTGTAGATCTGTGAGCGCCTCCCAATCCATAAGACCCGAAGGTTTTTCTATGGACTTTTCAGATCGCCAGCGCTGAGTTCGAGTATCCAAAACAACAAGAGGGGGTTCTGTTTGCCAAGTATAATTCCATTTTGAAAAGTGAAGCAGCTCTTGTATTAACTCATTATGCTCTGGTTCACCAAGCTTGTTCAGCGCCATTTGACTGCTATTAAGAAGATCCTTGGAGAAGCTCTCTGGGCTATTCCCCCAAGCTTGGCAAAGCAGATAGGCAAATAGCGCGTTGCCAATAATACGTGTAGAAAAGGGGTGGTTGTAGGCTGTCTTTTCCCATGCTGCTGTCAGATTCCAGTCATCGGTAACATCATGATCATCAAAGATCATGGCAACGGGTATGTGAGCCATAGAGCGACGCACTTTCGGCAGACCTTTCACAAACTCTTTTAGTATGACAACTTGCTCAGAAAAGCGTTCTTTTTGATTCTCAGATAAACCTGCAGGCTCAGTCCAACTCTTGTTGTCAAATGTCATATCCCAACCAGTCGGAGACCAGACAAGAGCATACATAGAAAGCATTTCGGCCAATGAAATCAAATGGTTCTGAGCTGTGTCGGTGGTAAAAACTGGTTTACGCACACCGCCAAAAAACTGTTCAATTAAGCCCCTATTAGTATCATTTTCAGGGAGAAGTGTTTCTCTAGCATAATAATGAGGTAATTCGGTATGGAGTTCATGAGAACTAGCAATATCAATACAATCAAGTTTCTCTGCACGTATGCCTAAATGTGGGATTAGTTGATGAATGGCACATAGCATTGGCACTGCGACATCATCAGCGTAAATTTGATCGCCACTCATCATCAAAACGCTTGGCCATTCTTTTGGCTCAGTACTTTGCAAAAGCGAATCCACTCTCAGTAATCCATCATGACTTGCATGATGTGGTTTGCGACAAGAGCCATGCAATATTTTATTCACCTTAGGCTGCAACACAAAGAAGGGGAGTGAATGCCCAGGATAAACAATGTCGTCAGCCCAATCACGCCAACCCAGATCATTAAGGCGTATGTCATAATGAATAGGGCATTGAGTTGGTAATGCTTTGTCTGTAGCTATATTAAGGAGTTGGATATAAAGGTTATCACCCACTTTTAATTCAGTGTGAGAACCCTCAACTTGCGTGCTTTTATAAGAAAAAAGCTGCGTTTTATCTTGAAACAGCGCCAAGTCAACCGTGACTGATTCCGTTGTCATCAACCAAAAAGTTAGTCGTTCTGTGGTCATTCTGCGTAATAGCGGACCTGCCAATACCTGCATATTTCCCCTTACACAATGTCTTGTGGAATACCTTCAATAGAATTAAGAAGTTTGTGAGCTAGTGAGCAAGCAAAAGTTCAGCTTGTTGAAAAATCACCGGGCGACCTTCTTGTGTTGTTGAGGTTACCGTCATTCTAGCCGACAGCATTAATTGATCGTCTTTAGATCTGTATACGGCTTGGAGAAAAGCAAGCTTGAGCTTGGAGACGCGTTCGACGCTAGTTTCAATATAAAAAGCATCACTGCTTTGTAAGGAGCGCTTGTATTCTAATTCTGCTTTTATGAGGACAAGATGAATGCCATGCTTGGTAATCTCGGCAAAGTCCAATCCCCGTGTTTTGATGAACTGATGTCGAGCGTGCTCTAGGTAGTTTTGATATACCGCATTATTAACAATGCCTTGCATATCACATTCATAATCACGAACTTCAAAATATGTCCGATTTCTCTGCTCAATATGATCCTTCATTTTAATACCTTGTTCAAAATCATTTATTCGTGATGCGCGATGCAGTTTTTACCTGATCGCTTTGCATAAACTAGATAGTGCTGAGAGCGATCGACAAGCTCTTTAGGACTTTCATCCCCAAACAAGGTAGCAACTCCAATTGAAACTGTTACCTGACGCAAAAGCACCTTGGTATTTTTATAACGAATTTTTTGGATTGAAACCTCGTGACGTATGGATTCTGCAAGTTGCGCTGCTACGCTAAGCTCCGTTTCACTGAGTAGCATAGCGAATCGTCCACCTTCTAGGCGAGCAATAAACCCAGTTTCTGGTAACATACCGAGCAGAACTTTCGATATATATCTTATTAAAGACGTGCCAGCTTTTTTTCCATATTCCTGATTAACACCAGCTAGGTTATCGATATCAATCAACAGCAAAGTTAAATCATCTTCAGCATAGGGAACCAATGAAAAAAGCGTTCTCTCAAA
Organism: Marinomonas foliarum; assembly: GCF_016906065.1. Classification (NCBI taxonomy): domain Bacteria; kingdom Pseudomonadati; phylum Pseudomonadota; class Gammaproteobacteria; order Oceanospirillales; family Oceanospirillaceae; genus Marinomonas; species Marinomonas foliarum. The sequence continues at coordinate 109,306 of NZ_CP070273.1, forward strand.
TCCCTTTTCATTTGCTAACAGTGTCATTACATCGAGTTCTGTGTTCTTTTTTACATCAGAAAGTTCTGCTCGAAGTGAAGCCAGTTCATCTTGAGCTGAAACCAAAGAGCGGCCAAACCGCTCAATTGCTTGATTGACTTGAAAGGCACCTTTTTCGAGAGTAGAAGCAAGTTGCTCAATCTGCGATGGGGTACTTGCATCATAGATAGAATCTTTGGCTTTCTGTAAGTTCGAATGAAAGATATTAATATCTTTAGAGATATCGGCTGTATTTGTTTCTAAGCTGCTTGTGAGACTTTTTAACCGCGCACCTTGGGCATCTGCGTGTTGGAATTCTTCAGGTAACAGAAATTCAGTAAATAGCTCTTTTGAGACAAATGCCGGCAGACTGCCAAAGCGGCGTAATGCACGGTCTACTAGCTGATTCAGTTTGGGGTTGTTATTTGAAGCGTATTCGTACCAAATACCGTAATTAAATGGCGTTGGAGGAATATCCAGCTTAACCATAAGCGGAATGGCTGAACGCATTAGCTTATTGGCTTGCTTTGTGTTTTGTTGAAACATCGGAACCTCTACTGCCATTTGCTACCTCTAGACGTCCCATTTCATTAGTAGTAATGCATTATAAAGAGCTTTCAAATCACTCATAAACATTGCTGGCTTCGACTAAATAAATAATATTCATGTTTCCAAACCCTTGAAAACATGAAACATAGTAAATCTAACAACAAAGAATAGCTATCTTAGCCGCCCTTAAATTTACAAGAAAACCCTTCTTTTTCAAGCAACTCTTTAATTTTTGGACGGTTATCACCTTGTATTTCGATATGGCCATCTTTCACAGCACCTCCTGTTCCGCATTGTGCTTTCAGCTTTTTTCCAAGCACCTTTAACTTTTCTTCAGTTAAAGGTAGACCAGTAATAACCGTAACGCCTTTTCCTTTTCTGCCTTTTGTCTCTAAAGCAATGCGAACGTTACCGTCGCCAACTGCCGCTTCATTTTTACATTGGCAATCTGAAATTGGGCTTTCACACCTAGAACAAAGGCGACCCTGATCTGTCGAATACACTAAGTTTCTATTTTTCACGCTCGTTCACTCCCTCATAGGCCATTGATAAGCAACATTTTATCATTTCATTTATCAGGTATCAGATAAAAATATAATATTCAGCATTTATTCAATATCTAAACTAAGATAAACAAAACGAGTTTGATGATATGTGCTGACTATGAAAACAATACTTAAAATCCGACAAGCCTCCGAAAACGATCTTAGAAGCATTTTATTATTTGAGTTCCGAAACAGGAATTGGTTTGCAAAATTCATTCCTCAGGAAACATTGAGACAACAATCTCAAATTTACTTTAAACGCTTACTCAGAAGTGACATTAAGAAATTCCAATACTTAGTATTCTTACCAAATGACGTTTTAATAGGACGCTTTAGTGGTCAGCTGCTAGACGAAAATTCACTGGAAGTGTCTTACCGCATTTCCAAGAACTTCACTAACCGAGGCATTGCCAAATATGTGCTTAAAAATTTATTACTAGTATGGGCCAGCAACGGTATAAATGAGGTATATGCTCAAGTAGCAGACCACAATAAAGCTTCCATAAGAGTGCTGGCATCCTGCGCCTTTGAATTACAAGAAGTCCAAGAAAACTCGATAAATTTGGCAGGCGAAATACATGACAGTCATGTATTTCGCTGGTCAACGACAGAAGACATAGTACCTTTATATACTACACCCGATAGCTCGATAATATATCTAGAACGTTAGTAATAGCAGGGCTTAGAGGGGCCTTGATGACTAAGCGTTCAAGGTTTATAGGGTGAGTAAACTCTAGACTAGACGCATGTAACATCAATCGAAAATCGTCAAACCAAAGTTCCTTAGCTACTTTATTAATATGGCGGCAGCCATAGCAGGAATCCCCAACAAGCGGATTCAAATGATGTTTAAAATGCCGGCGTATTTGATGCTTTCGACCTTGTTTTGGCATCACTTCAACCCAGCTGAGCCGCATACTGTCATAACGGCTAACCGCGACAGGAACTTGATATTGTTGCAATCGCACAAAGCGCGTTTCAGCCTCTTTTTCAGTGCCTTCAATTTTAAATCGTGAGCGACCTTTCTGTTCATTGAGTTTTGCGAGAGGGTAGTCAATCACACCTTCTGAATCACAAAACCCTCGAACTAAGCAGTGATAGGTTTTTTGCGTGGTAGCTTCTGAAAACTGAGCAGAAAGACGTCTTGCTATTTCAGGACTAAATGCCATAACCAGCACGCCCGAAGTACCTCTATCAAGACGATGAATAGGAAAAACCCATTGCCCCGTCTGATCACGCAATCTTTGTACAACCGCATCTTCTTCATCTTTGGCTAAGTTTGTACGATGAACAAGCAAGCCAGCCGGCTTATTAACAACAGCAAGATGTTCGTCTTGAAATAAAATATCTAAGGTCATTAACGTTCATCTATAAAAGAAGTGATTTTATCCATCGCCATATCGACTAAGGTTTGCATTGCTTCATCACTGGCCCATGCGACATGCGGCGTCAGTAAGAAGTTTGGACGTTTGCTTAATGATTGAAGTGGGTTATCTAGAGGCATTGGTTCTTGCGTAGCAACATCAAAGGCAGCACCTGCAATCGCATTATTTTCAAAAGCACGCACCAATGCGCTTTCATCAACAATACCGCCACGGCTGATGTTTAATAACAAGCAACTATTCTTCATTAACGAAAACTCATCATCACTGATTAAGTCTTTTGTTTCTGGCGTTAATGGGCAATTAATATTAATAACATCTGCTACTTTCAAAGCCTCTTCAAAACAGATATAGCCCGGTCTTGTATTTGTAGCGCCTTTACGCTCAGCAAATACAACTTTCATTCCAAATGCGAGTGCGATAGCAGCCACTTCTTTGCCTAATGATCCATTACCAAAAATAGCCATAGTTGAGCCAGACAAATCTTTAATAGGATAATCAAGAAAACAAAAGTATTCAGAGGAAGACCATCTACCTGCTTTAACGGCATCTAGATAGGAAAACAAGCTTCTTCTTAATGCCAGCAGCATAGCAAAAGTATGCTCTGGTACACTGGTTGTCGAATAACCAGACACATTTTGGACGCTGATATTTTTGTCTTTGCAGGCGTCTAAATCGATATTATTTGTGCCTGTTGCCATTACTTGTACGAGTTTTAAATCCGCTGCACCGTTGATCGCAGTGGCGTCAACCACTACTTTATTGGTCAACACGATATTCGCATCTTTAATGCGTTCCGCTACTAGTTCAATCGGTGTGTTTTCATATGTCACCACATCAATAACTTTAACGGGTAATTGGATATTTATGTGGTCAGGGAATGATCCTCTATCTAAAAAAACCGCTTTCATCGAGCTTTCCTTATTTTTATCTATTTAACTCTGCCTAATAGTGGCTTTAAATATGGCAGTATATTTTGTAACACAATGGGCTGCCCATCCTTGTTCGGATGTAACCCATCTTTTTGCATTAGATCTTTATTTAGAGCAACGCCTTCAAGCATAAATGGCATATAGGCAATATCGTACTTAGTCGCGATATTCTTATATAAATTAAAGAACATTTCTGTATAGCGTTTGCCATAATTTTGCGGGATTTGGTTGCCAATCAACAACACAAGGGCACCGTTAACATGAGCTTGCTCAACCATTTTTTCTAAATTTCTAGTGGTCTGATCTAAAGGGTAACCACGTAAAGCATCATTAGCACCAAGCTCTAATAGTACCAAGTTTGGTTTATGCGTTGTTAGCAGATCATTGAAACGAGAAAGGCCGCCTTGCGTTGTTTCACCACTAACACTGGCATTAATAATGTCTATTTCTGGGTGAGATTGTGAAAGTTGGTTTTTTAGTAAACTAACCCAGCCATCTTGTTGTCGTAAGTTATATGCCGCACTAAGGCTATCTCCCATAACAAGTAGAGTGGAAGCCGAAGCAAGCGAACTGATGAACATGAGCGTCACTATTGTAAACCACTGTCTTATTTGTTTTTTTAACATATCAAACCTTTTTAGAGTGAATCACTATGGATAGAAACACCGCGATTAAAGTATCTAATTTAACTCATACCGTGACGTCAAATACAGGGGATTTAACCATATTGAAAGGAATTAATATGGAAATCATAGAAAGTGAGTCCGTGGCCATTGTCGGTTCATCTGGCTCGGGTAAGTCAACTTTGCTCGGTTTGTTGGCAGGATTAGATGTCAACACATCCGGTGATATTTTCCTATATGATCAAGAGTTCTCAAATCAATCTGAGGAAGAAAGGGCTCTTGCTCGTGGTCAGTATGTTGGTTTTGTGTTCCAGTCTTTTCACCTATTACCAAGCTTACAGGCTATTGAAAATGTCATGTTGCCCGCCGAGCTAAAGGGAGATATAGACGCACGAGAGAAAGCTGAATCACTGCTAGAAAAAGTGGGCTTATCACACCGCTTAACGCACTATCCAAATCAGTTGTCTGGTGGTGAGCAGCAACGTGTTGCTATTGCACGTGCTTTTGCTTCAAATCCTAAGGTACTGTTTGCAGATGAACCGACAGGCAATCTCGATGAAGAGAACGGCAGACTCATTATCAAATTGCTATTCGATCTTAATCAATCACAAGGCACGACATTGGTAATGGTGACCCATGATAATGAATTAGCCAAAATGTGTGATCGTCAATTGGTCATGTCTGCAGGTCAGCTAACGGAAAAAGCCTTATGAGTTTCGCCTTTCGACTAATGTTCCGAGATATTCGCAGTGGCGACCTGCTTACACTTCTATTGGCTTTGGTTATTTCCGTTAGTACGGTGACATCAATAGGTTTGTTTATCGATCGCTTGCAATTATCCTTTGAAAAAGAGTCAGCCAACCTTTTAGCGGCCGACCGACTAATCCGTTCAGATGATATTATTCCAGCAGAATGGGAGAAAAAGGCATCCAATTTAACTCTGCAGACAGCCCAAAGAACGTCTTTTACCACTATGATGTTTGCCGACAACTCGCTTCAGCTATCGCAATTAAGTGCTGTTACTGATGGTTATCCACTAAGAGGCGCCTATTTAATCGATGATATGCTCTTTGGTACGGGGCAAAGTTCCACTGCGACACCAAACCAAGGCGAAGTATGGGTATCATCACGCTTAGCCAGCTTACTTAACGTTAGCCTTGGTGATCAGGTTGAAGTAGGTGACTTAGCGTTAACTGTCACCGAGTTTCTAGTGCGCGACCCTGGCTCTAGCGCTTCCGCTTTTGCAATTTCACCTCGAGCTGTAATGAATATGGCTGATCTAGCCGCTACGAATGTAATCATTCCAGGCAGTCGAGTACGCTACTCTCTATTACTTGCAGGAGACAGGGCATCACTAGATGAATACGAAGACTGGATCACGCCACAATTAAACGAAGGTCAGCGCTGGCGAACCCCAACACAACGTGGTGAACGTATCGGAGACACCATAGGCCGCGCTGAATCTTTTTTATTGCTTGCAGGTACGCTAGCGGTTGTGATGTCTGGTGTCGCCATGGCTCTAGCTTCTTCTCGCTTTGTAAAACGCCATTTGATGCAAGTAGCTATTCTAAAAACACTTGGTGCCACTCCTAAGCTATTAGGCCGATTATTTTTTCTACAGCTATTTGTGTTATTCGTTGCTGGTGCTGTAGTCGGTTTAGGTATCGGGTGGGGAATACAAGAAATTATTGCTTCCCTGCTATCTGGATTAATGTCGACGGCTTTGCCTGAGCCTTCAATTGGACGTTTATGGTTAGGTGCGGCAACTGGCTTAGTTTCTATGGTGGCTTTTTGCCTGCCTCTCATGTCTCACCTTATCAAGATATCTCCTTTATCTGTGTTACAGCCTAATGCAAAAATTGAGTTTAACTCCTTTGCAATCTACTTGATTGGCTTTATCGGCATGTTTGGCCTTATGTGTCTATACACTAACGGCTTTCTGCTACCGAGCATCATGACAGCGGCCATTTTAGGGATCGCGCTTCTTGTCGCCTCTATTGGTTGGTTCGCCTTTAAATTAGGGCGATCACTAACGTCTGGAGCCACCAGCGGCTGGCAGATAGGCCTTGCTTCACTATACCGAAGACTGGTTCCAAACCTGTTCCAACTATTGGTGTTCACATTAATCATTATGCTCACATTAATCCTTATTGGAGTCAGGTCAAATTTGATTGCAGATTGGCAACAACAACTTCCTGAAGATGCACCAAATCACTACTTATTCAACGTGCAGGCAAACCAGATTGAGCCAATTAATGCCCAAACATCTGAATTAGGTGTACAAGCATCTGCTTGGTATCCAATGGTTCGAGGTCGTGTAACTGAAGTAAATAATGAAACAGTACAATCACTTTATCCTGAGGAAAGAGGTGAACCAGAGTTATATGAGCGCGAACTTAACCTGACATGGTCAGACACACTTGGACAAGGTAATGAGCTGGTTGCTGGTGATTTTTCTGCACAAGGTCTTTCTGTTGAGCAAGATGCTGCTAAAGAAGCGGGTTTATCACTTGGGGATGAGTTAACAATTAACATTGGCGGCAACCTCGTCACCTTGCCAATCACATCTATTCGCACGGTTGATTGGGGATCAATGCAACCTAACTTCTATTTGATCCTACCTAAAAATGCGTTAGAGGATTACCCTGCCAATTTTGTTAGCAGCTTGTTTGTTAGTGATACCGAAGCTCAGTCTTTCTATCGAGCGATGGCGCAGTATCCTACGGTATCTATCTTGAACGTGGGTGATATCTTAAAGCAGATACAAGCCATCATAGGGCAGCTTTCTAAGGCAATTCAATTGGTATTGTTTTGTATATTGAGTGCTGGTGCCTTGGTGTTGTTAGCTAGTGTCCGCTCAACTCTAGAAGAGCGTCTCGAAGAGGGTGCGTTATTGCGAGTTCTCGGCGCAAGAAGTGCATTAGTTAGACAAGCTCTTCTCGTGGAGTTTGGTGCTCTGGGCTTCTTTTCTGGTTTGATTGCTGCCATAGGGGCAGAAACCTGTTTGTTTGGCTTGCAGGTATTTGTATTCAACGCTGAAGCGAGCTTTCACCCACTACTATGGATACTAGGCCCTGCTATTGGTGTTTTGGTAATAACAACCATAGGCGTGTTTGCCAGCAGAACAGTACTAAAAGTGCCACCCATGCTACTACTGCGTGGGTTATAATGTAGACCATTTTAAAAATACATTAGGCTGTTTAGATGTTTGTAGAAAAAACTGGCTATATTGTGAGCCGTCATACGCGCGAGGTTGACGGCCATATTGAAATGAGCCTTTTTATAAAAACTCCAGAGGGAACCGTAAAGGTCCTTCCAGATAGACAGCTGAGTGTATTTTTTACAGATGCGCCGTTAGAGAAACTTCCCAAAGATATCGCTGGCATTCAATGTTCAGCATCACAATTGAAATCATTTAATAACGAACCGGTTTCATTGGTTCAAAGCAACAGCCTGATGCTACACCAGCAGATGATTAAGTGGGTTAAGAACAATGGCTTTGCTGTTTTTGAAGAAGACATAAAAGCCCACAACCGATATTTGATGGAACGTAATATACGTGGCGCAGTGCGCTTTATTGGCATCCCCGATTCTAGTAATCAAACGTTTCATCAAGCAAGAGTCATTGCAGGGGATTGGCAACCCGATTGGAATGTTTGGTCTTTGGATATTGAGACGTCAGTTTCAACCAATACATTGTTGTCTATTGGCATTACAGCTCGGGATCAACGCATTGCATTTGTTGTAACTGAGCAAGAAAAAGCTTCCCACATTATTCATCGTTTTAGCGATGAAAAAAATTTATTACTGGCGTTTATTCGTTATGTACGAAAGCATTCCCCAGACATTTTTATCGGCTGGAACTTAATTGGCTTTGATTTGCAGTTTATTGATCAGCGCTGTCAGATATTAGGTATTCGCCCAGCATTTGGTGTGAATGGGGAGAGTTGGAATATTCGCTCCTCTGACAATCAAGGAAGGTACTTTGCCAGTATTCCTGGGAGAGTCGCCTTAGACGGTATTACTTTACTTAAAGTTGGCGGATATCATTTCGAGTCTTATAGCCTAAACAATGTCAGCAATGAAATACTCGACGATGGAAAGCTGTTACATGGCAGTGAGCGCTGGCAAGAGATTGAACGCCTTCACAAGGAGGACCTTGAAGCTTTTGTTGCCTACAACCTTCAAGATTGCGATCTTGTTATGCGCATTTTTGAAAAATTAAAACTCATAGAGCTACAACAAACCCGTGTGGATTTAACTGGTATTCCGTTTGAACAAACTGGAGGCTCCGTTGCGGCTTTCGAGAATTTATATTTACCTAGATTACACTCTGCTGGCTGGGTGGCTCCTGCTTGGAGCACTGATGATTTCGTCGCCAGTCCAGGTGGTTTCGTTATGTCATCCATACCTGGACTTTATAAAAACGTCTTAGTGTTTGACTTTAAAAGTTTGTACCCCAGTATTATTCGCACTTTTTATGTTGATCCTTTGGCTCGCATAACGGCTCAACACTCTCAAAACCTTTCAGCTCAAGACAAATCATCATTACTGCTGGTTCCAGGCTTTCTCGGTGCTCATTTTGATCGCCAACGAGCTATTTTACCTTCATTGGTCGGGGAGCTTGCCCAAGCACGCGAAGAAGCAAAAAAGACAGGTAATAACATCTTAAGCTATGCAATCAAGATTATTATGAACTCCTTTTATGGAGTACTGGGCTCAAACGTCTGTCGCTTTTACCATGCCGAGCTCGCAAGCTCGATTACAATGCGAGGCCATGAATTACTAGGAAGAACGCAAGTATGGATGGAAGAACGAGGCGCAACAGTAATATATGGCGATACAGACTCTCTCTTCGTAATTCTTAATAGCGATATAGAAGACCCACAAAAGCAAGGCGAACAATTACGCGATGAAATCAATGCTTGCTTAGTCAACTGGTGTAAGGAATACGCTCAGCTTGATTCCCACCTAGAATTGGAATTTGAGCGTGTCTATGAACGGTTTTTTATGCCGACCATACGTGGGCAGGAAGAAGGTAGTAAAAAACGCTATGCAGGTTTATCAAAGGGGGAATTAGTCTTTAAAGGTTTGGAAGCAGCTAGAACAGACTGGACACCTTTGGCTCGCAAATTTCAGCGCACTTTATTTGAAAAAGTGTTTAGTGACGAAAATCCTATTACTTATATCCAAGAAACTATTAGTAACCTTAGAGCGGGAGTCTATGATGACCAGCTGGTTTACAGTAAACAACTCAGCAGACCTTTATCATCTTACACCAAAAATAAGCCGCCTCATGTCAGAGCTGCTGCCATGATAGATCAAAAAAGAGCAGAGCAGGGACTTCCTTTGGAATACAATAAAGGCAGAAAGCGCGTTTACTATCTATATCAACGTGCTGGTGTGGTGCCTTATGAAAGCAGTGAGGACTTAATTGACTTGGACTACGAGCATTACATCGAAAAGCAGATAGAACCTATTGCTGACAGCATACTACCATTTTTCAAATCCAATATGGCGAGCCTGCTGTCACAACAAATTTCCCTACTCTAAAGTCATGTGGTTTGTACGCTTCCACCTTAAAGACTTAGAGGCGAATACCGAAAACTCGCTCAGTATTTTCTGTGGTTGTTTTAACTAATTCCTCAAGCGAAATACCTTTTAGCTTGGAAACCTCCTCAGCAACCCATGGCAAAAATTTGGGGTGATTCTTTTTTGCACGTGGGCGAATATTTCGTGGCAATAGGTAGGGGGCATCCGTTTCTAATAGCAGCCTATCCAGCGGAATGTGAGGAATAGATGCTTTTAAGTTTGCGCCTCGACGTTCATCGCATACCCAGCCAGTAATACCAATACTCAACCCCAGAGCCAAATAACGATCTAATTCTGCTCGAGAACCGGTAAAGCAATGAATGACTGATTTCTTAGCCAAGTTAGGAAACTTGGACAGCATTTCTATCATTTCTTGGTGTGCATCTCGCTCGTGAAGATAAAGCGGTAGCTGATACTGACTAGCAAGCTCAATTTGCTCACTAAACGCATAGCGTTGTTCGGCAGGCGTAGAATAATTACGATTAAAATCAAAGCCCGTTTCGCCTATCGCAACAGGCCTTGCTTTGTCGATAAGAGAAGCTAGTTCAAGTTGACTTTGTGCGTTCCAGGTTTTCGCTTGATGAGGGTGACAACCTAACGTATTCCAGAGCATTGAATGCTCTAGGCTTAAAGATTGAACAAGCTGACTTTCAACCATATCTGAAGCAATACAAATCATGCCTTTCACGCTAGCTTGCAGCATATCTTCTATGGTTTTGTCTAAATCATCCAGAAAGCATGAATGGTTAATATTTACACCAATATCAATCAAAATGCCCCCATTTCTCTAGCATCTTTTAAACTCTTCACATACAACTCTCTAAGGGATTCTTGAGTTATTTCTCTATCTATTAAGTGATCAAATGGAATTTTCGACCACTGACCAGCCTCATAAGCCTTAACTACTTTCAACACCCCACCTAAGTTACCTTTTGATTCAATGAGGGCAATCTTAATATTCTCTTCCAAAGGAAGATCTTTTAATAACACCTCCAGCTCTTCATCTAAGAAACTAGGCAAATATGAAAAGAGACCAACCAAAAAAGCACCTTCTAATTTGGGAAATAGAAGAGCTGATAAGTTATTGCAAAAACAGGCTCTAGAAAGCGCCATGGAGAATATACAAGCGGGCTTTCCATCGACACTGCCAAGCATAACGAGGCTAACCCATTTGATTAGATCCCTGATACCTATGATCTCAATGGCTCGTTGAGCGTTTGATACATTGAATTGACTGCGATACATAGCAGAGTGGGTAAGCTTAATAATGCGATATGTTAGCGTTGGATCACGTTCAATGCATTCTGCTAATTTTTTAGGTGAGGTCTCACGATTATTAAGAGCGGCTAATAGGTCAATCAAAATAGCCTGATAAGCTAAAATTCGCTTACCTTTTACAGACGTCATTTTATGGATGAAATTTCCGCTAAACTGACCAACTGGCAATTTTTCCTGTAAAAGCGAATATTGATCCGCTGTTTCTACTTTATTCACCCAAATTGTTTTAAGTTCCAAAAGTGGGCCAGCTAAACGTGATATCACATCATTAACAGACGTCCGATCTAGTGAAAAATGTACATGGGTAAATATATTAAAGAACTCTGACGAAAAGTCAGATACCTGAGGATTAGAGATCCCCAATACATGACCTTGCAAACGTAAATCAGAGAGGATTTCAAAATTTTCTTCATTTAATTCAGCTGCATTTAAAAAAAACACGGCATGAATGTTATTTTGTAATGGCAATGCTTGAAGTTCGTCTAAACTAGTCTTTATGTAGATAGTTTTTTGTTGTGTAATCTCGCTAAGATTAACATCTACAAACAAGGCACTTAAAAATAAAGAATTGTGGCTATCTGAAGAAGCTACAGGGTGCAGAATATAATATGCAACGGTATCCGAACCGCGGTTAACAACTGCCTTACGGCAGAAAAGTATGTCGTTATTACTCATTGCACATCCTTGAAAGAAGAGTTGACGCAAAAAAATACTGTAACCGTCAGCCGAATACAATATCATGGTAAGAATTGATTAACGCCTTAAATTTAAAATGTTTGGAGTAAAATATGGCAAGCATGTTAGACGCTGTAGACCAAAGAACCAAGTTAGTGGGTGAAAACCGCTTGGAACTACTCATGTTTCGACTTGGTGGAATGCAAATGTTTGCAATAAACGTTTTTAAGGTTCAAGAAGTTGTCATGCTTCCTAAGCTTAATTTAATGCCACATCGTCACCCATCTGTAGCAGGCGTTACACATTTTCGAGGTAGAACGGTACCCGTTATCGATTTATCAGAAGCTGTCGGCATGAGACCTATTGACCGCACTCAACCATGTAACTTAATTGTGACAGAATATAACAATACCGTTCAAGGTTTTATGGTTGGTGAAGTAGATCGTATAATTAACATGAACTGGAACGAAATATTGCCACCGCCAGATGGCACAGGTCGTCAACATTACTTAACGGCCATCACTCGCGTCAATGATCGCATCGTTGAAATAATTGATGTGGAGAAGGTCTTAGCTGAAATTTCACCTTATGACGGCAGTATCAGTGATCATGTTATTGATAAAGACCTATTATCTCTTGCAAAAGGTTTAGAGGTTTTAATTGTGGACGATTCATCTGTTGCTCTTGCCCAATGTCGCTCCACATTAAATTTTTTAGGTATAAAAGTGCATGAGGCGACCAACGGAAAGCGTGGCTTAGAGACCCTTAAGAAGTGGGCTGATGAAGGTGAAAATGTTCCAGAAAAGCTACTGATGATGATCACTGACGCAGAAATGCCTGAAATGGATGGGTATCGTTTAACGCGAGAAGTGCGTGAAGACCCAAGACTGAAAGATCTTTATATCGTTTTACATACATCACTCAGTGGTAGCTTCAATAAGGCAATGGTGCAAAAGGTGGGCTGTGATGATTTTTTGTCTAAATTTCAGCCAGATAAACTAGCTACTTTGGTTCAAGATAGAATGAGAACCGTCGTTGATCAGGAATGATATTTAGACTAACTTTTGAATTGTTAATCTTGACCAGTTGATTTGACCCGACAAAAAAGCAGACTTGTGTCTGCTTTTTTGTCGGTTTCTCCCATGGCTAGGAAGGATGTTTTATCTTATGCCAACAATAGAAATGATTATACTATTGCTCTTTATTGGAGCTACCACAGGCTCTATTACTGCTTTAATCTCTATTGCTCCAACACTTATTGCTATTCCTGCTCTGTATTTATTTTTGCCTATATTTGGGTATTCATTAAACGAATTCATGCTGACAGCAGTAGCGACCTGTATTACCGCTTTTATCCCAACGCACCTTTTTGCTTGGATCCACTCAATGAAACAGGGTGCAGTCGATTCTCAGCACCTAATTCGCTTTTCTCCTGGAATTGCTATGGGTGGTGTCATTGGCGCTCAGTTGCTTTCATTAATCAGTTTCGATGTATTCAAAATCTGCTTTAGTACGCTGGTTGTTATCACTATCATCGGCATGATGTTTCGCTCATCGCTATCAAATAGTAAAAACCTTGCAATTCATAAAAGCACTGCATTACCAATAGGTTTAATTATTGGAACCTCGTCCGTCATTTCTGGGCATTGTGGGAGTGTGCTCGCGTATGGCTTAGAAAAATTCAACAAAACTGACACGAGACTGAGTACGGGGACAATTAATGGCTTTGCCGTATTCACATCTATTGCAGCACTAATTGGTTTTGTTTTTCCAGCAAAAGCATCTGAAATCGTTGAACTATCAGGTTTTGCCGGCGCAATACATATCCCATCCATGTTGATTCTAGGGCTGAGTCATTTTGCCTTCTACTTATTATGTCGTGACCGTGGAAATGCGCTTGATAAAAAAGTTTTATCAATTGGCTTTATCGTCTTTCTGGCCTGCTCATTAGTCCGCCTGTGGATTGCTTAATTGTACACTCTAAAGTAAAGAATCACGTGCCGGTAAACTTGGTATTTCCATTATTGTCCCAATTGTATGGGTTTATAATAAACCTAGGATCTAAATCAAAAGGTATCACATGAATAACTTAAGTAATTACGGTGTTTTGATGATGAATCTGGGAACCCCAGATGGACCTCAAGCATCTGATGTTCGTCGCTACCTTAGAGAGTTCCTCTCAGACAAGCGCGTGGTAGACGTCAATCCTTTTATTTGGCAGCCCATACTGAACCTCGCTATTTTACCTTTTCGCTCTCCTAAAGTTGCAAAAGTCTATCAACAGGTGTGGATGGATGAAGGGTCACCTTTATTGGTATTAAGCAATCGCTTAAAAACAAATGTAAAGAAAGCCTTATCTGACAAAGCAGGGCACTCGGTCCCGGTTGAGTTAGCAATGACTTATGGTAACCCTAGCGTAGAGTCAGCAGCAAAATCCTTAAGAGAACAAGGTGTAAAAAATATCGTAGTGATTCCTATGTATCCGCAATTTTCAGCGACAACAACTGGTGCAGCCTACGATAGGCTAATGATATCTCTTAAAAAATGCCCTCATTGGCCGTCACTTCAGCTTTTGCATGATTATGCCGACCATCCAATGTACATTAAGGCCCTCGCTAATTCCGTTCGCGATCAATGGGATAAGCAAGGCGAAAGACGTCACCTTGTCTTGTCTTACCATGGCATACCAAAGCGCTACGTTTCTAACGGTGACCCTTATGCTCGCCGCTGCGAAAAAACTAGCCAGCTAGTAGCAGAGCAGTTGGAGCTAGGAGATCACGAATGGACTCATGTTTACCAGTCCAGATTTGGTCGTGAAGAATGGTTGAAACCTTATGCTGACGCAACTTTAAAAGCACTTCCTTCAATGGGAATTAAAAAAATCAATGTCATTAGCCCTGCGTTTTCTATCGATTGCATAGAAACCCTTGAGGAGGTTACTTTAGAGCTTGGTGATGAGTTCAAAGACAATGGCGGTCTGGCATTTGATTACATACCAGCCCTAAATGATACGCTGGACCAAGTCGCGTTATATGTAAACCTAATAGAAAAAAACACTCAACAATGGTCATGAAATGCTTTTAAATAGTAACCAAATACAAACAATCGCTTTTGATGCAGACGACACTTTATGGCGAAATGAAGACATCTTCATAAATGCGCAAAGCGATTTTATAAGTCTACTTTTGCCATACCACGACGATGACTATGTGCGCTCTCATTTGGCGGCAGTACAGATTAAAAATTTAGAGTATTTTGGTTATGGTATTAAAGGCTTCACCTTATCCATGATCGAAACCGCCATAGAACTAACCGAAGGTCGTATTTCAGGCACAGAAATTCACCAAATCATCGAGCTGTCTAAGCGTATGCTTGCCTCTCCAGTTGAATTATTACCAGGCATAGAGGAAGTATTATCTAAATTAAAAGGCCGCTTCCGCTTGCTGGTAATTACAAAAGGGGACTTGCTTGATCAAGAAAGTAAATTAGCGCGGTCAGGTATCACCGATTACTTTGATGCCATAGAAATTGTCAGTGATAAAAATCCAGAATCGTACCGACAGATACTTCAGCGTCACCAGATTTCAACTGACAATTTTTTGATGGTAGGGAATTCATTAAAATCCGATATAATACCTGTATTGGATCTTGGGGCCCATGCTATTCACGTTCCTTATCACAGCACATGGGAACACGAAGAGGTTTCCGATGACGCTTTATTGCTGTATCCGCAACTAACGAGTTTAGTGGATATTTCTGAGCTAATGTCTTGGTTAGACCTTAAATCTCAAAGCACCACATCCACAAACGAGAAGGCAGCATCGTGAACTGTTTTAAAGTATTTATTGTCACGCTTTTTTTAATATCCTCTTTGGTGCAGGCAAATGAGTCGACGTTTGATAAAGCAAAAAGCGAAACTGAAATATTATGGAATAAAACCAAGTCTACAACTGCTGAAGTAATTGATAATACATCGGAAAAAGCTTCAGAGTTTGGCGAAAAAGCATCGGAGTTTGGAAGAAAGACTGCTGAAAGAGCCAAAGAAACAGGCGCTACTGTTTGGAAAAAAACAAAAGAAGTAGGTAATGCTGCCGCTGATGGTGCTCGTGCAGGCGCTTCGAAAATTAGATCGTTAGCAGATGGCAAAAAGTGTGAAGAAAACAGCGCAACCTGCCACAAAAATAAAGAGTAAAACAGTGAAGGATGAGGATCGTAAAAACACCGCAGCTAATAATTGGGAGCAAGAGTTCTTAGAACAAGATGATGCCCATATTACATCGGCAAAAGTGCGCTATCGTTGTCCTAAATGTGAAAGCCTATTGATTTTAAAAGAAGGTGCTAATGGCGAATTTTGGGGATGTGAGTCTTACCCATCCTGCGATTACACCGCCAATAATGAACAAGGGAAGCCGGTTAGAACAAAACGTTACCTTTGCCCAGCCTGCCAATCACCTTTACGCAGAAAGGTATTCAAAGACAACGCTTTCTGGGGGTGCTCTAATTATCCCGAATGCAAGGTCACAGTCGAAGATGACAATGGAACCCCATCAAGTACAAAGAAATACCCTTGTCGTGCCTGTGGCCATTACCTAGTGCGCAAGAAGAGTAAAAACGGATACTTTTGGGGCTGTATTACTTACCCTAAATGCACCAACACTCTTAACGATGATAAGGGTCTGCCTGTATTAAAGAAAAAACGTTAATTATGTTTTTTCTAATAGCGCAGAGCAATGTCTGATAGTGCACCTTCAACATCATCAAACTTAAACTCAAACCCTTTTTGCTCCAGCCTATGAGGTACAATTCTTGCGCCTTCTGTTAACAAAGATGCCATTTCTCCCAACATAAGATCCAATAGCCATTTAGGCATTGGCAAAAAAGCAGGGCGCTTTAATGAAAGCCCGTAAGCCTTTGCAAAGTATTTTTGCTCTATGAATTGAGGAGCCACTAAATTATAGGTTCCACTGTAAGAGTTATCGTTCATTGCAAAACAAATAGCCTGTAGTACATCGTCTATGTGAATCCATGGAAACCACTGCTTTCCACCAGCAATAGGGCCGCCAAGTCCAAGTTTAAAAGGCAAGCGCATTTTTTCTAATGCTCCTCCCACACCCAACACAACACCTAAACGATAAATCACAACACGAGTTTGTTGGGATGAAAAACTATCTGCCGAATGCTCCCAAGCTGCACATAGATCGTGCGCAAAACCAGGTCCAGGCGGGGTGTTTTCGTAAAAGGTGCCATCTGTTTCCGCCCCATAAAAGCCCACAGCAGACATAGAAATTAACGTTTTAGGGGGCTGCTGCAAGGCACTTTTAACACGGTTAGTCAAAGTCACTCGACTTTCAAAAAGGGCCCGCTTGCGCTTTTTGGTCCAAGGCTTGTTAGCTATGTTTTCTCCAGCTAAATTGATAAATACATCAAAACATTCGTCGATGAGCTTTAAATCATCTATTGATACCTGAATAATGCGAGGATCTAACTGCTGACTATTCATTCTAACAAGCGCATAAATCTGATGGCTTTCATGCAATAAAGTGGAAAGCAAAGAACGACCAATAAACCCCGTCGCACCAGATAGCAAAATTCTCATAAAACACGCTCTCGATATAAGTGGATAATAAACATACGTACAAAAAAAGAAATAGGATCAATAACTTCCTGATACTTCAGAATAGATTGTATTTCGCAAAATATATGCAGAAGATGATAAGGTTTTTTGTTCTGCACCTTCTTTTTCTGGTATAGGATGGCTAAAATGGGGAATCGAGAAACATTAGGTATCAAAATGCTACGCAAAGAATACGATCACATCATACTTCTTGCACACGGAAGCCCCGATCCTCTTTGGAAACAGCCCTTCGAGTCACTCTACCATCAAGTGTCACTAACTTATGGTAAAGATAACGCGAGTTTAGCTTATATGGAGCTTACCACTCCTTCTTTAGAAGATGTTATCGAGAAGTTAGGGGAAGAGGTTAAAACTGTTGCCGTGCTGCCACTTTTCTTAGCCGTTGGCCGACATCTAAGACACGATGTACCTGCGCAAATAGCAGCACTACAAAGCGATGACCTACAGATAGAGCTACTGCCTCCAATCGGTGATGATGACTTAGTAAAGCAAGCTATGCAAACTGTCGTAGCCAACCATTTAGGTAAGGTTTAAACATGCCATTCGTTTTCGATAATTCAGGGAGTCGGATAAATGCTATTTAAACATTTACCTGATGAAATATTTCAGGCTTTGAGCGGATCTAACAGAGCATTAATTGAAGCTGTGCTGAACGATCTTGCGGATGTTTTTTATGATCATGCAGAAGACCCAATAAAAGATAAATCAACCATTATTGAGTCGATAGAAGACACGCTTCATAAGTTAGACACGCTTGCTTGGCATGACGATCAGAAAGAATCTTTTGATTCTCCAAAGACCATCCATGATTACGCATTAAGAATTTACCATCGTTTGGTGAATACAGGATGGCTAGTGGAAGAGCAGGAGTTGTATCGTGTCAGTGTTCTCATGACACCACAAATATCTATGCTGTTGCGCTCTTTAGTCGAAATTAGCCGACATGGTAAACGCAACTATGGGGCAACCGTATTAAGCATTTTGAGTAATTTGGAGTCCGTTGCTAAACACCCCAAAGAACGAGGGGTCACTTTACGCCAATCAGCAGAGGCATCAAGAGACTTTTCAGCTCACCTCAATCAGATATTACTTGGTATACGCAGTTTGCAGAGAGAACTCTTTGCCAGCCGAGACCCTAAAGCCATTGTTGCCGGTTTTTTTGACTTGTTTGTTGAGGGCATATTAATCGCCGATTATAAAACCATCAAAACGAGCAACAACCCATTTCGGTTTAGAAGACAAATACTAGAACTAACACAAGATTTCTTAAGTAACCCTGAAACCATGGGGCAAGTTGCTCAGTGCTACGTTGATCAGCAACTCATTACTATGGCTGAAGCACAAGCTATGGTTGAGAAAGATTGTCGAGACATTATCCAAACCTTCAGCAATATTGAACAGCGCCTAGAACGTATTGACGAATATCGATATCGCCTTGAAAAACGAGCGGCTGATACGGCACGTTATATGGACAGCTCTCGTCCTGGCATGGCGAACAAAGTCGCAGGTATTATTGCGGATGTTGCAAAATTCGACAAACTACCAATATTAAAAGATGTTATTGGTGCTCGCTTTGTTGGCATGGCATCTGCTGCACAACCAACAAAACGTCGAGAGCCACCACCACCACGAGTAATGACACCTTCGGAAGTATCAGCGGATGCGATAAAGTTGCGCGATCATCAGCGTCGCTTCCATGAAGCTCGACAGGTTACCATCCCGAAAATGCAAAATTATTTGGATAAACAAATAACCATCGGTGATAGCAAGCACATTTTAGACTTTACCATTGAATCAGTAGAAGACTTTGTTTGCTTTGATCATTTGCGTTACGTCGGATCTCTTGGCGTAAGTGCTAAGAAAATAGAAGAGTTATTTGAGATACAGTTTACTGACCAGTATTTGGATGTGCATAATTTCGTTGAATGTCGTGAATTTACTGTAGTGCGTAGGAGCAAAGCGTAATGCTTAGAGAATTAAAAAAAGTCGTTGAAGAGTCAGGCAAAGACGCTCAAGAATTCCAACAAACGGCAAATTTTGTGATTGCGAATCAGTTTGCCAGCGCCTACAAACATGGCCAACGAAAACATTATTTGCTGCTTGAATCCTATCAAGACTACTTTGATAACCTATTCGATGCTTTGGGTATGAAGCTCTATATCAATGAGAATGAACGTCTTGCTGGCGTCTTGCCAATCCAAAAAGAGGCTTTTGTTCGTTTGAAAACGGACGAAACCTTGTTCTTGTTGGTCCTTCGTCAAATTTACGAAGAAAAAATCGAGAACTTTGAGGTTGATAATGGTTTTGTGGCAACCAATACACACACCATATTAGATAGATTCGTACAGCTAGTTAAACGCGAAATTCCAAACGAAACCCGATTCAAAGATATTCTGGCCTTATTCAGCCGTCATGGCATTGTCATTCGAGGCAAATCCTATGAAGAAGACAGTAAGAACCAGATGATTAACATAACACCTGTGGTGAGATTGATCGTGACGGAAGCATACCTAAGACAATTAGAGTCATTCAATGGTACGGATCCAGATGAAGACGACATAATGGAGACAGATGTCGAAACAGAAACACCACTAGAAACGACTCAAGACTAGGGCCAAGATATGAAAAAGTTAAATCGCATCGTATTAGTAAATTGGTACCTGTTGGGTGCAGAAGAGATAAGTATTCGTGGCAATACAGCCATAATCGGGCCAACAGGCTCTGGTAAATCCTCTTTACTTGATGCCATACAAACCGTATTGACCGGTGCCAGCAAACGACACCTAAATTACAATGCCAGTGCCAATGATGGTAAAGCAAGTGGCCGAAGCATTCGTTCCTACATTTTAGGGATGATAGACTCAGGCCAAGCTAATGCCAAAGCTTTCGGTACCCAGCCAAGACAAGATGCAACCAGTTATCTTGCATTGGTTTTTGAAGATAGCATCACAGGAAAAGAATCCACCGTTGGTATTACATTGAGTGCTTCCTTAGCGTCGCCCGAAGAAGATGTACTTGGTCGCTTTGTACTTTCTAATTTTGGAGCTCGCAAATCTGATTTTATTGATGCGATGGAAGGCAAAAGTTACAAAGCCAAGCCTTGGATTGAGGTGCGTGAAAATCTGAAAAAAGTCTGCCTTGACCCATACATCAAGTCCGGTAGCGCCTCTGCTACTCAATATATCAACCGCTACTTGGAAGAACTTAGTCCAAGTTCTGATCATTTAATTACGCTTGATAGCTTTCTTAAAAACTTCAAAAATGCCCTTAAGTTTGTACCTATTGCTTCACCTACACGCTTTGTACAGGACTTCGTCTTGGCAGAAGCACCGTTGCAAGTAGGTGCTTACCAAAAATCTCTAAATGAATACCGCCAACTAGAAGCGAAAACACTAGAAGTTTCTAAACGTATTGATGATTTAAAACTCATCCAACAAGATTGTGAGAAAAAACATCAGCAAGAACAAAGTGCGATTAACTATCAATGGATTGCGACAGAAGCGCGTTTTGATGAGCTAGGTAGTAAGCAAGACGACATCCAAGATCAGTATGAACTTCAAAAAGAACGTGAAGAAGAGATAGAAGAAGAACTCACCACTCAAGGTAGCTTATTAAAACAACTGCAGGGGCAATTACTGCGTTTTGAACAACAATATGAACACTCTGACGTTGGTCTAAAGCTGCAGCAACTAGAACAAAATAAGAAGCTATTAACGCTACAAGGTCAACAAGATCAAAAAGCGATCTTACAAGTACGACAGCTCACTGTATTGCTATCGGCGCTTAATTCATTTGAAGATATACTTTCAAAAGAAACAATTGCTTTGGTGGGTGAGCTTTCATCATTTACTGGTTTGATTTCAGAAGACGGCCGTGTCGAAGGTAATCTAAAACCTTTGACTCAAAAATTAGTCGCGCTTAATGAATCGCTAGACAAAGAAAAATCTCAAGTATTTGGTCAGCGCTCTGAGCTTAACCGAACAATTTTGAATTTGAAGGATGAGTGCAAGCAACTTGAGTCTGATGTTTCCTCTTTAAAAGGCGGTGTCAGCCCGCTTTCTCAAAACACAAAACGTCTCATCGCGCTATTAAGAGATGCCAATATCACTGCCACACCATTGAGTCATTTGTCTGAAGTAACAGACCGAAAATGGCAAGACGCTATTGAAGGGTACCTTGGCGCACAACGTGAAGCTTTGATTGTAGAGCCTGAAGACGCAGAAGAGGCGATTCGTATTTTTCGTGCTCATCGACGTCAGTTAATGGGCTGTCGAGTTATCGACACCACACAAACTCGACTTTGGTTGAATCGTGGTGACAATAATTCAGCATTGCGCTTTATTCGTTGCAACAATGATCACGCTCAAGCTTATTTGAATCGTCGTTTAGGTGGAATTAAGCCTGTCGATACAGAGCGTGAGTTGCTACGTGAAGACAGCGCAATGACTGCGGATGGCATGTTAAAGCTTGCAGGTACTATTTCTACGATTCGTTTTGTTCCTCACATGATGGTTGGTATTAATACAGAAGGTATGCGTGAATCTCGTGAAAAACAATTAGTCAGCTTAAGTGGCGAGCTAATGAATTTCCTTAAAGCGGATCAACGTCTGGAACAAGCAGATTCATTGCTTGGTCGTATCATGGCGAACAACCAGTTTGATGCAGATACAATAAGTAATGCGAGCCATTCGGTCACTAGATTAACTCAAGAACTAGAGTCCGTTGAAGCTGAAATCATGCAATTACAAAAACATGATGATACCGAGCTACAAGAACGTATTGAAGAACTAAAATCTCGTATTGCTAATGTTGAACTAGATCAGAAAAAACTCGACCGTGAACGCCAGCAAATTGCTGAGCAATTTGGTGCGCTAAACACACAGAAAAGCCAACTAAGCTCTGCTTTATCGGCCCTTGATGAAGAGCGTAATAGACTTACATCAAATCCAAAATACGATGCCGAATTCGCCAGTGAACGCTATGCGTTATTGGAAGGTAGTATGGTAAATGGCGCTGCCATTTATAAAGAAGCCATCAGCCGTGCTGAAAAGGCCAACGAAAAAGCCCGTAGTTTCGATCAAAAAGTTCGTAAAGAAGTCGCAGACCATTATGGTAAATACCATCATGCCAATCTCGACAATGATGTTCAATTGGATTATCTAGAATCGAAATTTGAAGAGTTCGAACATTATGTTTCTTACCAAATCGATATTCTTAGCGAAACTGAATTGGCAAAATACGCTAAACGTGCGGAGTTAGCCCGTCGAGAAGCCGAAGAAACTTTCCGTTCAGATTATGTATCTAAACTGAAAGACTCTCTTGACCAAGTGGCACACATTATTCGCGAACTAAACCACAGTTTAAAACGCCGTCCATTTAACCAAGAAATCTATCAATTCCGCTATTACCCAAATGGTGATATGAAAGACATCTTGGATCTAGTAGAACGCTTTAGCGCTCAAGACCAAGCGAATGTAGGTGGACTATTTGACCCAAATTTAAGCGACGATCCAGATCATGCTCGCGCTATAGAATCTATTCAAGAGCTGATTTCAGATGATGAGAAACAACAAGATCTTGCTGACTATCGTAAATTTTATAATTTCGAAGTCGATATATTAGATGCCGATGGTAACAAGAAGACGACGCTAAGCCAGCGAATTCAAACTGGCTCTGGTGGAGAACACCAAATTCCATTTTACTTGGCTATTGCAGCGGCCTTGTCGACCACTTATCGTTTACATGAAACTATGGATGGGGAAATTGTTGGTGGCTTCTCTTTGGCGATGTTTGACGAAGCTTTCAACAAAATTGACATGGTGAAAACATCGACTTGTATGGGCTTTATGAAAGACATTGGTCTACAGGTTATCGCTGCAGCACCAGATGATAAGCGTGCGGTTATGGCAGCGAACATGGATACTATTATTAGTGTTTGGCGAGAAGGTGGCGCAGTCTCAATTGATGTTGCTTACCCTAAAGAAAAAGGCCAAACCTTGCTAAATGGCCAAGTAGAAACGCTACCGACTCCAGCTTAATAGAGAGCGAAATGATCGTACAAAATCAGATAAACACACGTATTAATGAAAACTTAGACGTACAGCATATGACTCTCGAAAACGAGAGCCATATGCATAATGTACCAGAAGGCAGTGAATCTCATTTCAAACTTGTTTTAGTTAGTGATGCTTTTGAAGGGAAGAGGCTAGTTCAGCGCCATCAACTTGTCTACGCTACACTGAAAGAAGAAATGTCGATGATTCACGCCCTTGCTATGCACCTTTACTCTACAAAAGAGTGGCGTGAGCGTAACGCGCTTGCCCCATCATCGCCAAAATGCCACGGAGGCGAGTAGATCAATTGATCCCGCTCGATTAGCATATGAGTATTTCAGTTACTGTAAACGAAGAAAAAGACCTAGTTACCATTAATATAATTGGAAGTTTCGATTTTTCATTATTTAATGATTTTCGTGAAGCCTATTCCTCATTGACGAGTACATATAAAAGCTATGTTGTCGATATGAGCATGGTCGAGTATTTAGACAGTGCTGCACTTGGCATGCTCCTTAGCATGAGAAATGCAATCGAGTTGGACAGCGCTATTAGACTAGAAGGAGCTAATGACTTTATTAAAAACATTCTAATGAT
This sequence comes from Marinomonas foliarum, assembly GCF_016906065.1. NCBI lineage: Bacteria > Pseudomonadati > Pseudomonadota > Gammaproteobacteria > Oceanospirillales > Oceanospirillaceae > Marinomonas > Marinomonas foliarum. The sequence continues at coordinate 133,185 of NZ_CP070273.1, forward strand.
TTCACGCTTCGATAAACGCTTTGACATTCAGTAAGGCTAAGTAGATGAAATTATTATGCGTAGACAGTGAGCCGGTTTACCGCGAAATTATTTCTTTATGTGCAGAAAGCGTCGGCGCAAAGGTTAAGAGTGTTGATTGCTTTGATGAAGCAATAAGTGCCTTTTCTGACTTCGCACCAGATATTGTCATCTTGGACGTTATTATTAAAGGTGGCAGCGGAATTGACCTCGTTAAACAAATGAAAACCATGTCTGGCAATCGCTTCGTTCCTATCATATTTTTGGCATCACAGACGTCAGACGCTGTCATGGGTAGTTGCTTTCAATGTGGCGCTGACGATTTCATCCCTAAGCCATTCAGTGAAATTTTGTTCAATATTCGACTCAAGACACATATGCGTCATGTCGAATTGATCAAAGAAATGTACCGTAAAAACAAAGCACTCACATACTATCAAACCATGATTGAACGAGAGCACGAAATGGCTCACCATGTTCTTGACCATATCCAAACGCGTAGTGAACGAAATTCCGAATACGTTGCTATAACTCGATTATCAGCAGCGAGCTTTAACGGTGACCTAGCGCTTGTAAAAACACGGTCTGATGGTGCTCGTTTAGCTTTTGTTGGAGATTTCACTGGGCATGGTTTGCCCGCATCGATTGGGGCTTTACCAGTGATGCAGGCTTTTTTTGATGCAGTAGATGATTTGGTTGATATCAATAAATTAGCAGAAAGAATCAACCGAATTTTAATCAGTGTTTTACCCGATTATATGTTTTGCGCTGGGTACTTAGTGTTAGTAGATCCCAATGGGAAAATTTTGTACTGGGGCGGCGGTATGCCTAATGCATTTATCCGTCGCTCGACTGGTGAGCTCGACTACCTTAGATCCAATCACATGCCTCTTGGTATTTTGTCAGTTAGAGAATTTGAAGCGGACTTGCAAAACGACAAACTAGACACAGGTGATACGCTGATAATTATGTCTGATGGTGTATTAGAGTTAAAAAACACCTCTGAAGAAATGTTAGGGAGCGATAGAGTAGAGGTTATCATTAATGCGTCTTATGCAGAAAAAAGCTTAATAACGGCGCAAAAAATAGCAGAAAGAAAGTTGGCGGAGTACCAGGGGGAGTCGATTCAATTAGACGACATTACATTACTTGCACTTAGAAGTACCTGCTTGCAATAATTTACAAGCAGGCATTACGAATATTATCGCTTACCACCTTTCTTTTTGTTTTTATTATTGCCTTGCTTAGGCTGTGCTTTAGGAAAAGGGCGCTTTTCTGGCTCAGTACGAAGCACTAAGAATAAATCCGTTACCACTTCTGGTATTTGTGCAATGCAAGAGTTGGTCAATTTTTCACTTTGGCGAATTTGTACCACTTCTTCATCGTCAAACAAATCAGACGCAACCATAATCGGCAATAAAAGCTCAGCTACAACTTCTTCCTTTTCAGACTCAAACCATTGGCTTTCAGTCATAAACACGCCTTCCATAAAGCCTGTGGCCCATTCTTGCAGCTCACTTAACTCTTCAGGAGATTGACCCATTTCTAACTCACAAGGAACCATAAAGCCATCTTCAGATTCTAGCTCTTTTTGAATATCAACAAAAAGACGGGATAAATACTGGGTGATTTGCTTTTCTTGCTTTTCATTTTCGAACTGTGGCGCCTCTTCGAAAATAACGGGTAACCATTGATTGTCCGCTGTCGGTGCAGGACAAATAGCTAATGCCGTCAAAAAGCCATGAGCCATCACAAAGTTCTGACATTCCTCATGAACTTGATCCGATTCCAAAAAATTTTCTAACGTCTCTAGTTCAAGATCATCAAGAGGTTGATGTGCCATGTATATGTTTCCCCGATACAAATTAAGTTTATGATTCTAGCGAAAAGAGAGCGAAAAATCGATGCAGAAAGCAGTGCGTTAAGGGATAATTCCTAAATGAATTTAAAGACACTCACACTTTCCCGCTTAGGTTACTCAGAATATCGCCCATTACAAGAAGTGGCGATCGATGCTTTGTGCGCAGGGCAGGATGTTTTACTTGCTGCGCCTACGGGCGGGGGCAAATCCTTAGTCTACCAATCCGCAGGTTTGATCAGGCATGGCGTGGCAGTCATTGTTAGCCCATTACTGTCTTTAATGTCTCAGCAAGTAGAAGAGTTAAGCAAAAAGGGGATTCGAGCTAAGTTTCTAAACTCCACTCTAAACCCTGGTGAGCAAGATGACTTAATCTGGGCTCTAAGACACGAACATATCGACTTGCTTTACATATCGCCTGAAAAGTTAGTCCAACCATCTGTTATCGGCTTTTTACACAGTTTTAATATTTCTTTATTTGCCATAGATGAAGCACATTGTATTTCTCAATGGGGGAGTTTTTTTAGGCCTGAGTACAGTCAGTTGGGGCAACTAAAAGAATCTTTTCCAAACGTCCCCATCATCGCTTTAACCGGAACTGTCGATAAAGAGACAATAAACACGATTCAAACATCTCTACGATTGAATAATTGTCAGGTTCTGCGTAGCAGTTTTGATCGATCAAATATAAAGATTCAAATCGCCCAAAAACGTAAAGCCAAGCAACAAGTGTTGTATTTTTTACATCATGAAGTGCCAGGTGAAACGGGCATTATTTATTGCAGATCAAGAAAGAAAACTGAAGAGCTTGCAGATTGGCTTAGTGAACTAGGTTTGCCAAGCTTATGCTATCACGCTGCAATGACCGAAGAAGATAAGCAAGCTAATCACAATGCTTTTACTCAACAACCAGGGACCATAATGGTAGCGACAACAGCCTATGGCATGGGGATTGATATTGCACATGTCCGATTTGTTGTTCACATAGACCTACCCAGTAATGCGGAATCTTATTTTCAAGAAGTAGGCCGCGCGGGACGAGATGGAAAGCCTGCTAGAGCACTGCTTTTGTACGGCCTGCAAGATATGATTCAAGCTCAGCAATTAGCCTCATTGCAACCTTTTTCTGCTAACAAGGAATTGGCGAGTGTAGGTAAATTTTTTCGAGTTTTAGAAAGTAGGGGCTGTAGAAGACAAAATTTATTGGCGCATTTTGATGAAGACTTGCCCGTATGCAATAACTGCGATAGGTGCCTTTCCAATACATCTGAACAAAATGTGACGATAGCAAGCCAAAAGCTGCTTTCATTAATTTATTACACACGAGGCATTCAACCTTTCTCTTTACTAATTCAGATATTGCTGGGAAAAAAAACCAAGTCTGTACTGGCAGCTAATGCTGAAAAATCTCCATTATTTGCTAAAGGAAAAGAGCTTAATGAAGTTCAGTGGAAAGCCATCATTCGCCACCTAATTGCATTCGATTACATAACACTTGGCACAATTTCTGCTTTTTCAGTACACATAAATGAAAAGTCACGATCTGTATTAAAAGGTAAAACTCAGATCATTATTCCCAATGAGCAGTACTACCCAACTCTACATGAAGACAACCTTGAAATAGGTAGTGTAAATTGGCATAAAGTAATAGCGTGGAAATACTCTTATGGTAAAAATGTTCTCAGTGACAGCCAACTAAGATTAATCTGTCGCCATAAACCAAAATCTATCGCATCCCTAAGTAGACTAACCGGTTTATCAAAAGACCGAGTCATAGATTTTGCAGATACACTGCTAGAAATAGTACATGAAATGGATGCTTTGGAGGTGAGTCCTCAATGATGGAGCAATTAGAGTTAACCACTCAAGAACACAAAGCAAACGCCTTAAGTCATATTATTGATAAAGCAAATGACTGCTTTGATAAGGCAGATGAATTCTTTGGCAATAAATTTAAACGTTCAACATGTAATCTAAAACAGCGAGGTCGAGCTGCAGGCACGGCGCACTTACAAAAAAACGAGCTGCGATTTAACCTTTTTATGTACCAGCAAAACCCAACTGAGTTTATTAACACTGTGGTTCCACACGAAGTATCTCATCTAATTGTTTTCCAGATTTATGGTAATTCAGTGAGGCCTCACGGGAAAGAATGGCAAGCTGTAATGAGAAAAGTGTACGGCATCAACCCCAGTAGGACCCATACTTTTGAAACACCACCTCAAAAACAGCCATATGCTTATCGCTGCTCATGTCAAAAGCATCAGTTCAGTAAACAGCGCCACAATAGAGCACAAAAGGGAGTTGAGTACATTTGTAAGGGGTGTAAAACAAACTTACAATTTATAGGAGAAAACAGCTAGGGCGTAATAAAACTCTTATAATAGTGATTTAACGTGCACTTTTGCCCTGAAACCTTCATTTTTGATGCGATGGCGTTATCCTTATAGTAATATAGCGTCGTTTTATTTATAGCGTGTTTATGATGGATTTATCTAGTCGACCTAAAGAAAAGTTAGAGCTTAACAAGCTCCAGAAACGTCTGCGCAGACTGACAGGCCAAGCGATTGCTGACTTCAACATGATTGAAGATGGTGACAAGGTAATGGTATGTTTATCAGGCGGTAAAGATTCTTATACAATGCTGGAGATTCTTCGCAATCTGCAAGCAAGTGCGCCGATAGACTTTAGTATTGTCGCTGTCAATTTAGACCAAAAACAACCTGGCTTTCCTGAGCATATTTTACCTGCTTACTTGGAAGAATTGGGTGTTGATTACCACATATTAGAGCGCGACACTTACAGTATAGTAAAAGAGATTGTACCTGAAGGAAAAACCACTTGTGGGTTATGTTCAAGATTACGTCGTGGCTCGCTATACGGTTTTGCGGAAGAAATTGGTGCTACTAAAATAGCTCTTGGTCATCATAGAGATGACATTCTTGAAACCTTGTTTTTGAATATGTTCTTTGGTGGCAAGCTCAAATCTATGCCGCCTAAGCTATTAAGCGATGATGGCAAACATGTGGTTATTCGTCCTTTGGCTTACTGCAAAGAAAAAGATATCGAAGCCTTTGCTGTCATGAAAGAGTATCCAATTATTCCCTGTAATTTGTGTGGATCACAAGAGAACCTTCAAAGACAAGTTGTAAAAGACATGCTTCAAAAATGGGAAGTTGAATTCCCAGGTAGAACAGAAACTATGTTTTCTGCAATGCAAAACATTGTCCCTTCACACTTAGCAGATACAGAGTTATTCGATTTCAAAGGCTTGAAGCAAAACCCTGATGCTTTGAACAGATTAAACATTATTTCGTTATAGGATTTTAAAAATGAACATTACTTGTAAAACACTATTATTGACCGCTGGTATTTTAGGCGCATCAGTCGTAAACGCAGCGTCGACTGCTGGCGTAAGTTTAACTAACGAAACAGTAAAAGGTGATGTTAATTTTGACATGGGTACGTTCGGCGTAGACGCTGGCGTTGCTTATGACAAAGATGAAAGTTTCACAGCGACACACATTGGCGTTAACGTACAAGATGCAGACACAAGTGGACCATTACAAGTTGGGATTGGTGCTCGTGTATATGGCATCGATGCGGACGTAGAAAATGATAGCGATTTATCTATGGCACTTGCTTTAGGTGGTTGGTACCGCTACACACTACCTCAAGCAAACCGAATCAGCATTTATGGATCTATTTACTATGCCCCAGAAGTTTTATCTTTCACAAACTTAGACCATATGTATACCTATGAATTTCGTGCTGAGTACATGACAATGCGTAATGCCCGTGCATACATCAGCTATGGAAAAACAGTTGCAGTTTATGATAACAATAGCCGTGTTGAAGCGAATGAAGGCTTTGCAATCGGTGCCATGGTTGATTTCTAATAGTTGTAAGGCTCTAACACAAACTAAAAAGGTGGCTAAAGCCACCTTTTTTCTATCCTTAAAATGCTCAAATAGCGATATCAATCACCATCATAAGCACAAAGGCTAAACACTGGTATGTTAGTGTCTCGTAGTTTTTGACTGCCGCCAAGGTCTGGCAAATCAATAATTGCTGCAACCTCTTTAATATTCGCACCTTGTGCTGACAGTAATTCTATTGCGGCGAGAAGAGTTCCACCTGTTGCTATTAAGTCATCAAACAATAAGACTTCATCACCTGCTTTAACCGCACCTTCTTGTATTTCTAACTCAGCCTCTCCGTATTCTAAGGCATACTTTTGTGAAATAGTCTTGCCTGGCAGCTTGCCTTTCTTACGAACCAAGATCAGTGGTTTTTGTAATTCATACGCAAGAACAGCAGCAATAAGAAAGCCACGAGCATCAATACAGGCAATGTGAGTAATATCAGAAGAAATATAGCGATGCACATAAGCATCCACAACCATTCTCATCCCTTTTGGGTCACTAAAAATGGGAGTAATATCCCGAAAACTGATGCCTTGCTTAGGCCAGTCTTCTATTGTTTGTATTAGTGACTTAACGTAAAAATCATCGTAGAGCATTATGGTATTGCCTCAATATATCAATCAAATTTGACTGATTTTACCACAATCACTCGCAACCCCAACGAGTTTTTGCATTTCTGGGAAATCAACGATTTCAATCTCTTTACCATCGACATGTATCAACTCATTTTTTTGAAAACGAGTAATAACACGACTAACCGTTTCTACCGCAAGCCCTAGATAATTACCAATCTCTCCACGAGACATAGACAAACGAAAAGAGCTGGCTGAGTATCCACGCTTTTTAAAACGGTTAGATAAGTTCAGTAGAAAAGAAGCCACTTTTTCATCTGCGTTCTTTTTACCCAAAAGCACCATCATCTGTTGATCATCAGATATTTTACGGCTCATAACTTTAAAAATTTGATGTTTTAAGGAGGGGATTTGTGATGAAAGCTCTTCTAGATGACTAAACGGAATTTCACATACGGTCGTAGTCTCAAGTGCTTTTGCTGACACAGGGTAGGCTCCTGAATCAATTCCACTTAAACCGACCAGCTCGCTAGGACAATAAAAGCCTGTAATCTGCTCTTCTCCAAAGGAGGTAATGTTAAATGTTTTTAACGTACCTGAACGTACAGCATAAACAGAATCAAAGGCCTCACCTTGGCGAAACAAGAACTCTCCCTTTTTAAGGGGTTTTTTACGCTCAATAATCTGGTCTAATCGATTAATATCTTCATCTGCAAGTGCGATTGGAAGGCAAAGTGCGCTCAAACTGCAGTTTTGGCACTGTGAAGTGAGCGTACTGTTAAATCGTGAGTGTGTGTGTGTCAGTGACATATCAATCTCCCTGATATTAATTCAAATAACTTTTGAGAATTTTACTGTGCTATTTAAATGCTTATCGAAAACCATACAAATACAGCGAATAAGCAAGCGTCCACGGCCTGTGATCTTAATAGTGGTCTGCATTCCACTTCGATCAAACTCCAACATTCCATCCTGAAGCATGGGAGTTAAGCTATCTATTTCCTGTGAGAAATACTTATCAAAATCAATACTAAATTTTTGCTCAACTAACGTCATGTTTAACTGAAACTGTGATATTAGAGTCATGATGACATGATGGCGTATTCTATCATCACAGTCACTAATATATCCCTTAGCAATAGCTAACTGACCTTTTTCAATACTACTCCTATAAGTAGGTAAGTCAGTATAATTCTGAATATATACGCCATTTAGTTCACTAATTGCAGAAACACCAAATGCGATTAAATCCGTGCCCGCATGTGTAGTGTAGCCCTGAAAGTTTCGTTGTAATTCTCCCTGTTTTTGAGCTATGGCTAGTTCATCATTCGGTTTTGCAAAATGATCCATACCAATGTATTCGTAACCAGCGGCCAATAAGTATTCTATGCTCATTTTAAGCAAATCAAGCTTCATACTAGATAAAGGCAAAGAGTCATCACTTATGCGTCTTTGAGCGCGAAAACGATCAGGTAAATGTGCATAATTAAACAAAGAAATCCGCTCTGGTGATAATGAAACAACCTGTTTAAGCGTTTCTTTAAAGCCTTCAATAGATTGATAAGGCAAGCCATAGATTAGATCGAAATTAATCGATTTAATGCCTAACTTCCTAGCGTCTTCAACAAGGCTTTCAACCATACTATAGGGCTGTACTCTATGTATTGCTTTCTGAACCTTATGATCAAAGTCTTGGACGCCAACACTAATTCGGTTGATACCCATTTCAGTCAGTAGCTCAAGTTTTGAGTAGTTAATCTCTCTAGGATCGATCTCAATACTGTAATCCTGTGAACCATCATTAACCAAATTGAAATATTGTTTGACGCTATCAAATAATACTTTAATAAGATCTTCTGTCAGGAAAGTAGGGGTGCCACCACCAAAATGGAGCTGTGTGACCTTCCTTGAGTCATCAAGCATAAGACTACGCAGTCTCATTTCTTCACCTAACAACTCAACATACTCTATCCCTTTATCGTATTGCTTAGTGACAATCTTGTTACACGCGCAGTAGTAACAAAGGTGCGCGCAAAATGGAACATGAAAATACAAACTAAGATCTGCTTCCGATGGCATTAACATCTTGTCAATCAGCGCTATTTTGCTGATTGAAGCGTCAAACTGTGGAGCAGTAGGATAAGAGGTATAGCGAGGCCCAGATAAATCATACTTACTAATAAGTGCGGAATCCCAGATCATTATTCGTTCCTATTAAAATTTCTAATAGGAATTCTACTCTTTCAAGCAAGAGCTTATTCTGACACAGATCAATAGTTATCTTCCTGAATGTTGAAAAAACCGACTTCAATTTCTATAAAAAATTGAATTTAGTTCTAACGCTAAGATGAATCTGATTTAATAGTGGCTTTTAAGCATGAAAGTATGAAAACACTCCCTATATACTTTGCTCATGGGGCTGGAGCAGGTCATAAAAACGACTTTTTAGTACGCCTTTGCAACGCCCTTAATGAGCAAACCAAACAAGTCGTACATCCTGTTACTTTCTCATATATGGCAGAACAGGAGCGTACAGGTAATAAAAGGCCACCACCGAACTTCAAGTCTCTTATCCCAGAGTTTGAACAACTTATCGAAAATGAAGACGCATGTGTGGTTGCTGGCAAATCGATGGGAGGGCGTGTAGGCACTCAATTGAGTCATCTGCCTTGTGTCAAAGCGGTTATTTGTTTTGGCTTCCCCTTTTACCCAGCTGGCAAGCCTGAAAAAAATAGGTTGTCGTTTCTTGAAGGGTTAAAACAACCATGCCTTATTATTCAAGGAACAAGAGATCAGCTTGGTTCTCTAGATTGGGTGAGTCGACAGTCATTGCCTGATAATGTCGAAGTTCTATGGATTGAAGGTGCTGATCACGACTTCAAAACCCTTAAAAAGCTCAACAAAAGCATAGACGATACCATTCTAGAATTAGCAGCACACACAAAAAAATGGCTCGAACTTAATACCTAATCAAAGGGAAAACATTATGGAACACCAAGCACTGCTTGATGCAACTGATTTACTTTGCCCAGAACCCGTTATGATGCTGCATGTTGAGATGCGAAAACTCACTGCAAAAAATGTACTCAAGGTTATTGCAACAGACCCATCAACAACAAGGGACATCCCTAAATTTTGCCAATTTCTTGGCCACAAGCTTATGAAACAAACGCAAGAGGGTGATATTTACTATTACTGGATTGAAAAAAAAGAAAGCTAACTTAAATAAAAAAGCCCAGATCAAAATCTGGGCTTTTTTGCTTATTAAGTGAAGTAGGGGAATTAGGCTACTTTCAACTTTCTTGAGTGCTCTTTATGTCCAAGAATGGCACTTTCATAAGTCTGTTCAAAGCTAGAAAAGCCAACATCAATATCCAACCTTAACTGACGAGCCACATCACTTGATGACACTAGGCCACGAATGGCTTTTGTTTCTTCATCAATCACTAATAAATGCTGCAGCTTATTGTTACGCTGGCTAAATAAAAGTGACTCTATATCTGAATGCTGCAATGAAGTATAGGACAAAGCAAGTAGCACCTCCTTTGATCTCATTAAATCAGCAACCATCAGTTCAGAACGATCAAAACCATTTGCAACCTGTTTGATAAAGACATCTTCAGACAGATCCTCCAAGCTGACAATACCGACAAAATGGTTATCGGCATCAACCACTATTTTCATGCGTACGTGCTCTTTTCTCATTAATTGCACCAGCTCATCGGCACGAGTATTAGATTCAATTACCCGAGGCCCCGCTTTTTGAAAGTCCGTAAACACAGTGACGGCAGGAGAATAGATATTAATGTTTTCAATAGTAGCAGGCCATGTAAGTTCATTTACACTTTTTGTTGATACGTAAGTTAATGTTTTCATGATAGATCCCCAATAAAAAATAGTTAAATAAAAATAGGGTGAGTTATATCAATGAAAATGGCGGAGCTCTTGGATTAACATTACGAATAACTTTGGCACTGGCAGCAAAGGCATCAAAAATGTATGAATTAGATTGGAGAAGTGGGGCGTTAACATAAGATAAACTTAAAAATAAGCAACCTTTATCTGATCCAGTATCTTTGTCAGGAGTAACAACCTCATGACAAACCTGCTCAACTGTAGGCTCTAACCATCGAAACTGGTTTACTTCTTGAGCATTTGCACGCTGAGAGATCGTCAGAATAGACGATACAATCACTGCAATGATCATAAGTAATTGAGTTTTCATTGGAATACCTAAACATTAAATTGTCTACTTAATATAGGCTTGCTTGAATTTAAATCCCAGTATTAATTGCAAAATGCCGTGTATTTACACTATCTGAAGGTTTGTCAAAAAATTGTGGCCAGTGCAGCATTGCTTATTACAGGCCATAAGTAAAACGCCAGCTTATGCTGGCGTTTTACTTAATTCATATCACCTTAAGCTTTATGACAGATGCTTTAGTAAAGCTTCTACACTTTCTTTAGCATCACCAAATAGCATACGAGTATTTTCTTTGAAGAACAGAGGGTTTTCAACACCAGCATATCCTCGGCTCATTCCTCGCTTAAGAACGATTGTCTGTTTACCGTGCCAAGGTTCTAACACTGGCATGCCGGCAATAGGGCTATCAGGCTCTTCATTCGCTGCGGGATTAACAATGTCATTTGCCCCAATAACGATAGATACATCGATGTTTTTAAAATCATCATTGATCTCATCCATCTCATAGACGATATCATATGGCACCTTAGCTTCAGCTAATAAAACGTTCATATGACCGGGCATACGACCCGCTACTGGGTGAATACCAAAGCGTACATTCACCCCTTTATCACGAAGCTTCTTGGTGATTTCATACACAATATGCTGTGCTTGAGCTACTGCCATACCATAGCCAGGTAAAATCATCACTTCTTTCGCATCAGCCAAGGCTTGCGCCGCTTCTTCAGCTTGAATTTCGATAATAGTACCTTGCTGCTCAGCGCCTGTAGTACCGCTTGCTTTGTTGACCTTGCTTCCACCAATGCCACCAAGAATGACATTTAGGAACTTACGGTTCATAGCACGACACATGATGTAGCTCAATATCGCACCACTACTACCAACCAATGCACCAATAACAATTAGTAAGTCGTTACCTAACATAAAGCCCATTGCCGCGGCGGCCCAGCCGGAATAGCTGTTTAGCATAGAAACCACGACAGGCATATCTGCACCACCAATAGCAATGACTAAATGCGCCCCAAAAACAAAAGCCAATAAGGTAATTATCGCAAGATAGTTCATGCCTTCTGCTGCACCAACCTGAGCAAACTGCACAACCAAATACACAACAGCAATACAAATCAGAAGATTAAGTAAATGACGAGCAGGTAATCTAAGCGGCTTGCCAGAAACCTTGCCACTCAACTTTAGATAAGCAACTAAAGACCCTGTAAATGTTACCGCACCAATAAACACACCTATCGCTGTCTCTACATCATGTATGCGTTGAGCAACCAAAGAATCATATTGCCCATGGCCTAATGCATTCGCAAAGCCAACAAAAACAGCAGCCAAACCAACTAGGCTATGGAGAATAGCCACCAGCTCTGGCATTTGTGTCATTTCAACGCGTTTGGCAAGCAACCAACCAATTAAACTACCGGGTACTATGCCGAGTAGCAGCAATTCATAGTTATCAGTTACGGCACCAGCAATAGTGATAACAACTGCGAGAGCCATACCCAACATGCCATAAATATTACCGCGTCTTGCGCTTTCTTGATGACTTAGTCCAGCTAAGGCCATGATAAACAACGCACTAGCCCCTATATATGAGGCTGTCATTATTCCAAAGTTCATTGTTTATCTCCTATTTACGGAACATTTTTAGCATGCGATGTGTCACGGCAAAACCGCCCACAATGTTGATGCTGGTAATAAAAATCGCCATCGCAGCTAGAATAGATACGATTGGGCTGTCACTCGACACTTGGGTAATAGCACCAATCACAATAATGCTACTAATCGCGTTTGTTACACTCATAAGTGGCGTATGAAGAGAGTGACTCACCCCCCAAACCACCATGTAACCAACAAAGCATGACAATACAAAAACCGTCATGTGAGCCATAAATTCCGCTGGCGCAATGGTGCCCAAACCAAGCAGCAATGCCCCCGTAATAAGAACCGGTAAGAGGAAGCCAAAAGCACTCGGCTTTTTCTCTTTGGCTTTTATATCAGCTTTTTCTGGTTTCAGTTGTTCGCTCACATCCGATTTTGGTGCTGCTGAAAGTCTAGGTGCCGGTGGTGGCCAAGTAATACTGCCATCTTTCACAACCGTTGCTCCACGAATCACTTCGTCTTCCATATTGAGATCGATCTGACCGTCTTTATTCGGGCATAACTCAGTAAGAAGGTGATAAATGTTAGTAGCAAATAACTGACTGGACTGAGCCGCCATACGGCTTGGCAGATTGGTATAGCCGATAATAGACACACCATGTACATCAATCACTTCATTGGCTTGTGTTAAACGACAGTTGCCACCTGTCTCTGCCGCCAAGTCAACAATAACGCTGCCGGGCTTCATTGAGCGAACCATGTCTTCGGTTATAAGCTCAGGGGCGGTTTTGCCTGGAATTAATGCTGTCGTAATAATGATATCTACATCTTTTGCTTGTTCCGCAAACAGCGCCATTTCAGCAGCAATAAATTCTGCGCTCATGGTTTTAGCGTAACCACCTTCACCACTGCCATCTTCATCGTTAAAATCTAACAGTAGGAATTCGGCATTCATACTTTCGACTTGTTCTTTTACCTCTGGGCGAGTGTCGAAAGCACGCACAATAGCACCCATGCTTTTGGCGGCCCCAATTGCGGCTAAACCCGCAACACCAGCACCGATTACAAGCACTTTTGCAGGTGGAACTTTACCCGCTGCTGTAATTTGTCCAGTAAAAAATCGACCAAAGTGTTGAGCCGCTTCGACGACAGCACGATAACCAGCAATATTAGCCATCGAACTAAGAACATCCATTTTCTGAGCTCGTGAAATACGTGGAACGGCATCTAATGCTACGACATTCGTTCCACGCTCAGAAAGCTGCTGAAGTTTGTTCGCATTTTGCGCTGGGTGTATCATACTGATTAGAGTTTGACTCTTACCTAACAACTCAACACCATAAAACCCAAGCTCAGGGTGCTCAACAGGAGGGCGAACCTTTATCAGGACGTCAACCTCATGCCAAAGCTTTTTAGTATCCTGTGTTATTTCAACACCAGCCTCTTCATAGGCTTCGTCTGAGTAGGAAGCTGCAGTACCAGCTCCGCTTTCCATTACGATATCAAACCCTAACTGCTTCACTTTGGAAGCAATAGAAGGGGTCATGGCAACTCTTAGTTCGCCATCTTCTATCTCTTTTGGGATTCCAATTTTCATATTAATGCCATTTTATATTTATTAACGTTAGCCTGAATATTCATCCAATATGTCTGGAAGATACTGCCCTTGTTTCCTACTGAGTAAACGAGTACGAAGTGAGCACAATTAAAAACCAGCTGCTTGTTAATCTATTGCATGCCAGCGTCATCAGCTGTTGTCATAACGACGTTTTATTGAGTTCGGATCAGACGCCAATGCATTGTCTTAATTTTTCAATTGAATAATTGATTCGATCCCGCTTACCTTAAAGAAGCAGGGAGAGCGTATCTCAAGATATAAAATGTCGTAATGAGATAAGTTGAACATGAGGGGATGTGCGATCCTGCGACATTGAACGCCGTATGCGACCAGGGATGAAATGTCTGAATCTCGACATTTTATGATGGTGAGTAAGCGACAATATCGCCTAAATATCATGAGGTATTATTTTTTGGTTCAGGGCGAATGTGTGCTTTGCATCAATAGGTACTACAATAAAAATAACACTCCCGCCTGTATGAGTTTTTAGCGACTAAGGCGGTTGTAGGAGGATTTATAATAATGACTACACCGAGATTCGTGACTTGGGAACCTACCGTCGGTCAATCCATCATTGATGAGTTTAAGGCCAAGCCAGGCGCCTTACTGCCACTTTTACATGCTATACAAGATCGTTTCTCTTACATCCCAGAAGAGGCTGTAGCGCTCATTGCAGCATCTTTAAAATTAAGCCGTGCAGAAGTTCATGGCGTAATCAGTTTTTACCATCACTTCCGAACTAAGCAACCCGGGCGTCATGTCGTCGAAGTATGTCGTGCAGAAGCTTGTCAAGCTTTAGGATCTCGTAGCCTAGAAGCTCACGCTAAAAGCACTTTGGAAGTGCAGTACCACCAAACAACTAGCGATTACAATATTACCCTAGAGCCTGTTTATTGCTTAGGAAACTGCAGCTGTGGTCCATCAGTACGAGTGGGCGATGAAATTTATGCAGACGTTGATAATCAACGTTTTGATGAGTTGATCAACAGCCTTAAAACAGAACGTTTGGAGGTTCAATAATGGTTCAACGTATATACATACCTTCAGACACGACCGCTAAAGCGTTAGGGGCAGACCGTCTTGCTAAACTGATCAATATCATGGCAAGCGAACTGGGCGTTGAACTGGATATCAAACGCAATGGCACTCGCGCATTATATTGGTTAGAACCTTTAATAGAAGTTGATACTACACAGGGTCGCTTTGGTTTTGGCCCTGTCAAAGAAGCCGATTTAGAATCCCTTTTTGAAGCCAAATTTTGGCAAGGCGACGTTGAGCATCCTTTAGCACTCGGTTTGGTAGATGATATCGAGTACCTCAAAAAGCAACAGCGCCTAACCTTTGCACGTATCGGAGAGATAGACCCTTTGTCTTTGGGCGATTATCAAACCTTAGATGGCTTCAAAGGTCTAAAAAAAGCCCTCAAAATGGATCCGCAAGCACTGGTCGACCAGGTTAAAGAATCAGGCTTGCGTGGTCGAGGCGGTGCAGCATTTCCAACTGGTATCAAATGGCAAACCGTATTAAATGCACCAGCAGAACAAAAATACATTGTCTGTAACGCAGATGAAGGCGACTCCGGCACCTTCGCGGATCGATTGGTGATGGAATGTGATCCCTTTATGTTGATAGAAGGGATGATTATTGCAGGCTTAGCTGTTGGCGCCACTCAGGGCTATATTTATCTCCGCTCTGAATACCCACTGGCCTACAAAACACTCAATCAAGCTATTGCTCTGGCTTATGCCAACAATTTACTTGGTAGCAGCATCCAAGGCAGCGAAAAGCATTTCGACTTAGAAGTTCGTCTAGGTGCTGGAGCTTATATATGTGGTGAGGAAACGTCATTACTTGAAAGCCTTGAAGGTAAGCGCGGATTAGTACGTGCCAAGCCTCCATTACCCGCAATTGTTGGCTTGTTTGGCCAGCCAACTGTCGTCAATAACGTTTTGTCCCTTGCTGCTGTTCCTTTCATATTAGATCAAGGTGCGAAAGCATATGCAGATTGCGGAATGGGACGCTCTCGTGGCACCTTGCCTTTCCAATTGGCAGGCAATGTGAAACGAGGTGGTTTGGTTGAATTAGCATTCGGACCAAAACTCAGCGAGCTAATGTTTGATTTTGGTGGCGGCACCAGGAATGGTAGACCGCTACGCGCTGTTCAGGTTGGGGGGCCATTAGGGGCTTATCTACCAGAGTCTCAATGGGACACTCAGCTTGATTATGAAGCCTTTGCTAAAGAGGGTGCTGTACTAGGTCATGGTGGTGTGGTGATGTTTGACGACACTGTTGATATGAGTGAGCAAGCTCGATTTTCAATGGAATTCTGCGTGGCAGAGTCTTGTGGTAAATGTACGCCTTGCCGTATAGGTTCTACTCGCGGTGTTGAAGTTATTGATCGTATTCGTTCTGGTGAAAATGTGGATAGCAATATTGAGCTATTAACAGATCTATGTGAAACCATGGTTGACGGTTCACTCTGTGCAATGGGCGGTATGACGCCGTTCCCAGTGCAAAGTGCGATGACACATTTTAGAGAAGATTTTGTTAAAAACGCATCTTCAGCCACGAATACAGAGGAGGTCTAGACATGTTGCAGTATTACGATCCAAATAAAGCTGATCCAAGTAAAGATTACGGAACACCTGCCTCACTTAGTGAAAAGCTGGTAACACTAGAAATAGACGGCGTTGAGACCTGCGTTCCAGAAGGGACTTCTGTCATGCGTGCTGCTGCTTTAGTGGATATAAATATCCCTAAACTGTGTGCAACTGATAACTTAGAAGCCTATGGTTCATGTAGACTTTGTGCCGTTCAAATTGAAGGTCGTCGTGGCACACCTGCGTCATGTACTACACCAGCAGAGCAGGGCATGAAGATTTGGACCCAAAACGAAAAGTTAGCCAAACTTCGCCGTAATATCATGGAATTGTATATTTCTGATCACCCGCTTGATTGCTTGACCTGTCCTGCGAATGGCGACTGTGAATTACAAGATATGGCAGGTGCTGTCGGCCTAAGAGAAGTTCGCTATGGCTTTGAAGGTGAAAACCACTTAGACGCCCCTAAAGATACGTCAAACCCATATTTCACCTTTGATGCCAGCAAATGCATTGTCTGCTCACGCTGCGTACGTGCCTGCGAAGAAGTCCAAGGCACCTTTGCCTTGACGATTGATGGTCGTGGCTTTGACTCAAAAGTGGCTGCTGGCCAGAATGAATCCTTCTTAGACTCTGAATGTGTTTCTTGTGGTGCCTGTGTGCAAGCGTGTCCAACCGCAACGCTTTCTGAGAATTCAATTATTGATTTGGGCCAGCCAGAGCACAGCGTAGTAACGACTTGTGCATATTGTGGTGTTGGTTGTTCGTTCCGTGCAGAAATGAAAGGTGATCAACTTGTGCGCATGGTGCCTGATAAAGGCGGTGATGCAAACCATGGTCACTCTTGTGTGAAAGGGCGTTTTGCTTTTGGCTATGCAACACACAATGACCGTATTAAAACACCAATGATTCGTGATTCTATCGACCAGCCTTGGAAAGAAGTTGGTTGGGAAGAAGCCATCTCTTTTGCTGCAAGCCGCCTAAAAAGCATTCAAGCAGAACATGGCCGTGAAAGCATTGGTGGTATCACGTCTTCACGCTGTACCAACGAAGAAACTTACCTTGTGCAAAAGCTGATTCGTGCGGCATTTGGTAACAACAACACGGATACCTGTGCCCGCGTTTGTCATAGCCCAACTGGCTATGGATTAAAACAAACCTTAGGTGAATCTGCCGGAACTCAGACCTTTGATTCTATTATGAAGTCTGACTGTGTATTGGTTATAGGTGCAAACCCAACCGATGCTCACCCAGTATTTGGTTCAATGATGCGTCGTCGTTTACGTGAAGGGGCAAGTTTGATTGTTGCCGATCCACGTGAAATTGATTTGCTGAAAACGCCGCATCTAGGTGATTCAGCGCACTTACCATTACGCCCAGGCTCTAACGTTGCCATGGTTAATGCTTTGTCTCATGTTGTTATCACTGAAGGTTTGGAAGATACAGATTTCATTGCGAAACGCTGTGAAAGCGATGCTTATGCGAAATGGCGTGCATTTATTTCAGAACCTCGTAACTCGCCAGAGGCGGTAGAAGAAATTACTGGCGTATCAGCGACTGCGGTACGTGAAGCTGCTCGCACATTCGCTAAAGCACCCAACTCTGCCATTTACTATGGCTTGGGGGTTACTGAACACAGCCAAGGCTCCACTATGGTTATGGGGATCGCCAATCTTGCATTAGCAACGGGGAACATTGGTCGTGATGGTGTGGGGGTTAATCCACTACGTGGCCAAAATAACGTTCAAGGCTCTTGCGATATGGGGTCGTTCCCGCATGAGCTACCAGGCTATCAACACGTTTCTGACCCGATCGCACGTGGGCGCTTTGAGGCAGCTTGGGGTGTAAGTTTAGACGATGAACCAGGTTTGCGAATTCCTAATATGTTTGATGCAGCTATCGCTGGACAATTTCGTGCCTTATACGTTCAGGGTGAGGACATTGCACAATCCGATCCGAATACCCAACACGTTGAGGCCGCTTTAAAAGCATTGGATTGCCTCATTGTTCAAGATATCTTTTTGAATGAAACAGCGAAATTTGCCCATGTATTGTTACCTGGTTCTTCTTTCCTTGAGAAAAACGGCACCTTTACAAACGCAGAACGTCGAATTAACCGTGTACGCAAAGTAATGCCCGCCGTTGCAGGAAAAGAAGATTGGGAAGTAACCGTCGATCTGGCAAATGCTTTGGGTTATCCAATGAGCTATAACCACCCGTCCGAAATTATGGACGAGATTGCCTCCTTGGCTCCAAGCTTTGCCGGTGTAAGTTACGAGAAACTCGATAAACACGGCAGTTTACAATGGCCTTGTAATGATCAGTTTCCGGATGGCTCACCAATAATGCATATGGAAAGTTTCCCGATGCCAGAAGGCAAAGGACATTTTGCTATCACTGAATTCGTACCAACTACAGAACGGGCAAACCGCAAATTCCCTTTGCTGTTAACCACTGGGCGAATTCTGAGCCAATACAACGTTGGTGCACAAACACGACGTACAGACAACCAAGCATGGCACGATGAAGATATTTTGGAACTTCACCCTCATGATGCGGAAGAAAGAGGCATCAGTGATGGCGACTGGCTTGGCATCACGAGCCGAGCAGGGCACACGGTCTTACGGGCACGAGTTAGTGTGCGAATGCAACCGGGGGTGGTTTATACCACATTCCATCATCCTGGAAGCGGTGCAAACGTAATCACTACCAATAATTCTGATTGGGCAACGAACTGTCCTGAATATAAAGTCACGGCAGTACAAGTTGAGAAAGTCTCTCAACCCTCAGAATGGCAAAAAGACTTTGTGGCGAATCATCATCGTCAGAATAAGTTTTTAGCAGAAGCCTCGGCCGTTGCAGCCAGTGATGAATGATAAATAAGCTGATGTGACTGTCCTTCTGGTAGGTCAGTCACTATTAGTTATTATAATGAAACAGCTGTAGTGAGAGTTATGTATGCACCAAACAGAACAAGAACATTTAATTGATATGATCAATCAGATTGCTGTTAACAATATCAGCCTAGGTGATGATTCCGTTGTGGCCGATATGATTGCAGGACATGTTAAGAAGTTTTGGCCACGTCGTATGAAAGTCATTTTGAATGATTATGTGGTCAATGAAGGGGGAGAGCATCTTCACCCTGCTGCTTTGTTGGCAAGCAAGAAACTGTCGAAAGAAGGATAATCACAAACCCCAGTTTTACTGGGGTTTGCTTTTTCGCGATGCAAAAGCCTAAAGTATAGATAAAGACTCTTTTTGATGGCACGATTGCATTTACGCTGGCAGCATAATCGTTGCTTCACCAGTCACAACAACTTTACCATCACACTCGCACACGGTTTTCAATGTCGCACGGCGACGGCGTTCGTTAATATCCGTTACCGTTACTTTAGTCACGACTTCTTGACCAATGAAAACAGGTGAACGAAATTTCAGAGTCTGTTCTAAATATATACAGCCTGGCCCTGGTAATTGTGTCCCAATTGCTGCAGAAATAAATCCCGCCGTTAACATTCCATGAGCAATTGGCTGACCGAAGGATGTTGTTGCTGCATAATCCGAATCTAAATGAACAGGATTTGTATCACCCGTCACTTCAGCAAAAGCATGAACATCTGCCTCTGTCACCACTTTACGATATTCAATGCTTTGATCGACAGAAAGTTGCTCTAATGTATAGCCAGTAGTCATTACCAATCCTTATTTTGTCATTTTCGGTTATGGTACACTTTCGGCGGTTTATTCTTAAGAGGTATCTATGGTTAAGTTAGTTATTTTTGATTGGGACGGTACCTTATTCGACTCTATCGACAAAATTTGTCTAAGTATGTTAGAAGCAGGTCTAAACGTAGGTGCACCGCTCAAAACAAAAGATGACATAAAGAACATTATAGGTTTGTCTCTCGACAAAGCAGTCCATACAGTTTGGCCTGAATGTTCACCGCAAATGCAGAATGACATTATCGAACATTACAAAACACTTTACGTTGCATCAGATCAAGTACCACCACTAGCGTATCCTGGCGTCATGAATGTGCTTGATAAACTTCATGCTGCAGGCGTCAAGATGGCAGTAGCAACTGGAAAAAGCCGTCGTGGACTTAATCGAGTCATGTCGCTGACAAACACCAACAATTACTTCCTAACTTCCCGCTGCGCAGATGAGGCCGTATCAAAACCAGATCCCCTTATGCTTAACCAAATATTAGCAGAACTGGATATTCTCCCAGAACACGCCATCATGATTGGCGATACAGAATACGATCTAAACATGGCAACCAATGCTGGAATGAAAAGCATTGGAGTGACTTATGGCGCACATCAAGAGGAGCGCCTAAGAGCTTGTCAGCCACACGCTATCATTAAAGATTTCAATCAACTATCAAATATTTTAGGGCTATAGAAATGAGTTGGACAGAAGACGAAGATCGCGAGCAGTCACTTAAAAAAACCGAAAGCCCGCAAGCAACGACAGAAGAAAAATCAGAGACAGAGAGAGACCCAAACAAAGAAATATGGTCATTACTGGAAAAAACACTCAGTGAAAACCTTATTGAAAAACGCCGCGCTAGGCGCTGGAAAATTTTCTTTCGTTTTACCACGCTCGCTATTTTCTTGGCTGTGATTGGAGCTTGGTTTGCAAAATCAAACTTTCAAGACGTCACCCTAGAAGGGGACATTGTCGCCATGATCCCTATGCGTGGTGTCATCGGTGCTGATAATGAAATAGAGTCCTCAGAATTTGTAGGTTTGCTTGATGCTGCCTATCGCAACTCTCGCTTAAAAGGTGTCGTTATTGAAATGAATAGTCCGGGCGGTAGCCCAGTGCATTCCGGTATTATTTATGATGCCATTCGCGCCAAAGAGCAAAACTATCCAGAAATCCCGGTTATCGTGGTTGTTGAGGATATGGCGGCTTCTGGCGGATATTACATAGCATCTGCTGCAAATGAGATTTACGCAGATAAAGCCAGCTTAGTGGGCTCTATTGGCGTAATTTCATCTGGTTTTGATGCAAGTAACTTATTAGAGAAAATTGGTGTAGAGCGACGTACTTTCACTGCAGGACGCAATAAGGCCTTTCTTGATCCGTTTGCCCCAATGACAGAAGAAGCAAAATTAAAATGGCAGGCCGTATTGGATGAAACTCATCAGCAGTTTATCAATGCTGTTAAAGAAGGTCGTGGTGATAGGCTAGTCATTACAGATGATGTTTTCTCTGGCATGGTATTTACTGGCTCTCAGGCTGTAAAAATTGGTCTTCTCGATGGTTTAGCTAGTGTAAATGGCATATTAGACTCACGCTTTCCAGATGCTGAACCTGTTGTTTATGAGCCAAAACAAGACTCATGGAAAGAGCTAGCCAAAGAATTTGGTGTGGAAATGGCAACAAAAGTCATCAACACAACGAGTATTCAATAATTTCAATCGCAATGCTACTAAGCTCCTACGGGAGCTTTTTTATTGCCTAAAATTAACACTCAGATGTCGGTTCATGATGGATGAAGCTACCCGTTTGATTAAATTCATAAATAAGATAAAATAATTATATAAATTATCATATTTAGACTTGGAGACAATTGATGGCTCGTAAAGCGAACATAGCAAGAGAAGAAATTCACCAAGCCTGTTGGGATTTGATTGAAAAAAACCACTTCCCCAATATCCCTCGCTTAACTGAGTACTTTCTACAAAAGGATGGACGACGTTGTTCAAACACCACTTTTCTAAATGCGATTACTGACTGGGAAGAAACCTATAAAGAACAGCAGCAAAATGAATTAAGCGAGCTCAATGACGTGTTGCTTCCTGTTTTTAAACGATTCTCAAGAGAAGTCACTCAAAACCTCGGGAAATTGCTTGATGAAAAGTCGTCCGACATAGAGCAGCATCAAAAGCTTAAGCAAGAAGCAACACAAAGCGGTTATCTGTCTTTATCTTCAGCATTAATAGAGCTACAAACAGCGCATGACACATTAACGTCGGAACACAAGAAAGTATGCAATGAAGCCGAATCGCTCCGACAGAAACTTGCTTTTAGCGAACAAAGATACCAAGAGGTCATTGCTCAAAATTCAGTACTAACAAATCAGCTCAAACAAGAGCAAAAAGAAAGTACAGAGTTCAGAATTAATCTTGCTCAAAAAGAAGTAGATCTCGCCAAGCAAGACAATCAGCTTATAAAGCTAACCGAAGAAAACGTAAAATTAACCGTAATGCTCGAAGAACATCAAAACGATAAGACAGCAGATGAAGCGAAAAAATGGCAAGAAATGACAAAAAAACTTGATGCATTAACCAGTTCAATGAAAACCACGCAACGCAAAGATAGAGGCCCAAAACAATAACCGCTATAATGCCTCATTCGCCGTATCCGTGCATTCAAATTAAGAAGAGAAGATGAGCTACAAACAAACAGCCGTTCGAGATTTAACCACCATCAAAGACTACATTCGTTGGACATTCAGCCGTTTTCAACAAACGAACTTGTTTTACGGTCATGGTACAGATAATCCATGGGACGAAGCGGTTCAACTCGTAATGGGCGCGTTAAAGCTTCCTCTCGATTTTGATCGTGATATGCTGGACTGCGCACTGACTTATGATGAAAAAAAGCACATTCTTAAACTTGTTCAGACACGTATCACCAAGCGCGAGCCATTACCGTACTTGTTAGGCGAAGCTTGGTTTATGGGGTTGCCATTTAAAGTCACCAAAGACACCTTAATTCCGCGCTCACCGATTATCTCGCTACTTGAAAGCGAATTTACCCCTTGGCTAAAAAACTACCCATTAAATATTTTAGATATGTGCACCGGCTCAGGCTGTTTAGGCATTGCCGCAGCCCTAGTGTTTGAAGATGCTGAAGTCGATATTTCAGACATCAGCGAAGCGGCACTTTTAGTGGCCAATGAGAATATTCAGCGCCATCAAGTGGAAGACAGAGTTCATGCCATTCACTCAGATATGTTTAAAGGCTTAGCAGGCAAACAATACGATCTTATTATTTGCAATCCACCTTATGTAGATGCCGAGGACTTTGAAAGCGCGCCAGCTGAGTTCCATAACGAGCCAGAATTGGCCTTAACATCCGGTGAAGATGGACTTAATTTTACCCACGAATTTTTAGCCCAAGTCGCGCATTATCTGCAAGATGACGGTATATTAGTATACGAAGTAGGAAACACCGAAGTAGCGTTACAAGCTGCTTACCCTCACACCCCCTTTATGTGGGTTGAATTAGAGCAGGGTGGTAATGGTGTTTTTATCCTAACGAAAGAACAACTTAGCGAACTATTACAAGAGCAGAAATAAACTATGTCTGGTAATACATTTGGAACACTTTTTAAAGTCACCACTTTTGGTGAAAGTCACGGTCTTGCGCTTGGCGCCATTGTAGATGGTTGCCCTCCAGGCATTGAGATTTGTGAAGCAGATCTTCAGCGTGACTTAGACCTGCGTAAACCTGGAACATCAAAACACACCACACAACGTCGCGAAGCTGACGAAGTTAAAATCATGTCAGGTGTGTTTGAAGGCAAAACCACGGGCACACCAATTGGCTTAATCATAGAAAACACCGATCAGCGCTCTAAAGACTACGGTAATATTGCAGATACTTTCCGTCCTGCTCACGCTGATTATACCTATGATCAAAAATACGGTTTTCGCGATTATCGTGGTGGCGGTCGTTCATCTGCTCGTGAAACTGCGATGCGTGTTGCCGCTGGCGCCATTGCAAAGAAATACTTGAAACAACAATTTGGTATCGAAATCCAAGGCTTCCTATCGCAACTAGGCCCAATAAAGTTAGAAGTTAAAGACTTAAGCCAAGTTTATGAAAATAGCTTCTTCAGCCCAGATCCTGACGCTATTCCACAGCTCGAAGAATACATGACAGCACTTCGTCGTGAAGGTGATTCAGTAGGTGCGAAGATTACGGTTATTGCGAAAAACCTTATGCCAGGCTTAGGTGAGCCAGTTTTTGATCGCTTAGATGCTGACATCGCCAAAGCCATTATGAGTATTAACGCAGTGAAAGGCGTGGAAATTGGTGACGGTTTTGATGTTGTTGAACAAAAAGGCAGCGAACATCGTGACGAGATGACGCCTGAAGGCTTTTTAAGCAATCATGCTGGCGGCGTGTTGGGTGGAATTTCATCAGGGCAAGATATTGTTGTTCACATGGCACTAAAACCAACATCAAGCATCACGATCCCAGGTAAAAGCATCGACCGCGCAGGCAACTCGATCGACGTTATTACAAAGGGTCGACATGATCCATGTGTTGGCATAAGAGCAACGCCTATCGCAGAAGCTATGTTAGCTTTGACCATTATGGATCATTTGCTAAGACACAGAGCCCAAAATGCCGATGTTGTTTGTCCAACGCCTATTATTAAAGGGCAAGCATAAGCTTACAATAGTCTAAATACTAAGCCGCTATAACAATTATAGCGGCTTTTTTATTGTTACATTTTTAATTGAGGCAACTAAATGGCTAACAAACTAGGCTCCACCGTTATTCGAGTTTGTGTTGGATCAACCAATCCAGTCAAAGTAAATGCTGCTAGACAGGCTTTTTCGCAGGTTTTTCCTAATCACATCATTCATTGCGAAGAAATGCATGCACCTTCTGGTGTTGCTGATCAGCCCATGACCGAAGCAGAAACCCGTCTTGGCGCACAGAACCGCGCTCGCTATTGTTTTGAGAACCATGCTAGCCACCAAGATATGAATTTCTTTGTAGCAATGGAAGGTGGTGTCGATGAATTTGAGGAGGGCGCAGCTACCTTTGCTTACGTCGCCATTTTAAACAGTGAAGGGCATTTAATGACAGGACGTTCAGCTAATTTGCCTTTGCCGAATAAAGTTTATCAACGCTTACTAAGCAATGATGAATTAGGCGACGTTATGGATGAGTTATTTAATACAGATAACATCCGACAAAAAGGCGGCGCCATAGGCTTGTTTACTAATCATGCAGCCACAAGAGAAAGCGTGTACACCCAAGCTTTAGTGCTTGCTCTTGCTCCTGCGTTACACCCAGAACATTACATTTAAACACCTATATAAGTAGCAGATACGATGAAATATAAATGGGTCTTATTCGACGCTGACGAAACGCTATTTCATTTCGATAATTTCGCCGGCCTAAAACACATGTTTGCGCAACATGGCGTTACTTTTGAAAAAGCAGAATACGATGAATACCAAGTTGTAAATAAGCAGCTCTGGGTGGAATATCAAAACAATCAGATTAATGCAGAGCAATTACAAACTAGGCGCTTCAAGCTATGGAGCGATAGACTGGCTATAAGCACTAAAGAGCTTAATAAGCAGTTTTTAGACTCTATGGCGGATATCTGTAAAACGTTACCAGGTGCTGTAGAACTCGTAACGCATTTACATGAAAATAACGTAAAAATGGGCATCATTACCAATGGTTTTGTCCAGCTACAACAGATCCGATTAGAACGAACTGGCTTTTTGCCATATTTCTCACCAGTGGTTATTTCTGAGCTCGTTGGCGTTGCGAAACCACACGCGAAGATCTTTGAATACGCTTTAGAACAAATGGGCTCACCAATCAAAGAGCACATACTTATGGTTGGTGATACCTTGGAGTCGGATATTCTAGGCGGAAACAACTTTGGAATTGATACGTGCTGGCTAAACCATCACAACAAAGAGCATCCAATGGAGATAACTCCAACTCTCCAGATTAATTCCTTGGTAGATTTACTGGTTTGGTTGAAATCAAAATAGGGCATCAGGGTCTATATAATCCAATACAAAAATCCCCCATACAAACTGAAAATTATTTATATGGGGGATATTGCAAGAATATTTTATTACTTACTTTTTGTAGCGGACAGATACTTATCTAAGGTTTCTTGGCTTGCTGATTTAACTGTCATGCCGTTTGGTCCAGCACCAATATTTGTAAATTGTTTTGCTGGCTCACCATGCTCTTTAAAGAATTCTAACTCTTTGGAACCTTCTTCAAAGACCCAAAGACGACCGTCTTCAACTTTTGTTGTAAACCCATTGATGTCGTATTTGGACGCCATAGAATCTTCAGAAGACATTGAAGAACAAGCACTAAGGGAACCAGCAAGCAACGCAGCAATAATCAGTTTATTTTTCTTCATAAGATCACCTGTATAAATATATTTTTTAAAGTTAACAAAACTATAATGAAAGAGTTACGTTACAGAAAAATGACGAGAGATGATTTTTTACGCTGCATGTGCATGATTTTGTGGCGCAAGAGTAAAAGGCTTTTTGGGGTTCACATAGAGCCGTATACAACCAAACTATTTCCGATAAATGTTATTATCGGAAATAGTGTTTAATTGGAAATAGCGGCCTTTAACCGCTAAATCTTTTGAAATCTATTCAAATATCTTTATCTGCAATAATGCTACGGTTACGACCCTGTCCTTTAGCTTCATACAATGCATGATCAGCAAGTGACAAAGTTTCTGCTACTGTTAATCCACTTTCTACAAACCAGGCAGCCACACCGATTGATACAGTAATATTTCCTACAACGTCAAAGGCTTCCTCTGAAATGGCAATCCGTAATCGTTCAGCTATCAAAAATGCATCATCCGCAGTCGTTTCTTTTAACAACAACACAAATTCTTCACCGCCAGTTCGAGCCACCATATCACCATCACGGCAAAAGCGGTTTAATATTTTAGTTTGTTGCTTTAGAACATCATCACCAACACTATGACCGTAGTTATCATTAATACGTTTAAAGTAATCAATGTCTAATGCTAAAACAGAAAACGGCATTTCCAGCAAAGTAAGTTGTTTGAGCTTAAGCTGAAAAGCTCGGCGGTTATTCGCACCAGTTAATGGATCCGTTTCTGCATCTCGTTTTAGTTCGCCAATTTGATTTTGAACAAGCTTAACCCCGCTTAGCATGGCCTTTTTAAGTCCTAAGCTTTCTACATACCACGAATCAATACCTTCTATTTCTTCATTAACTGTAGGGCTATCAAGCGCCCCAGCTTTTTCAGCTAACTCCTGAAGAGGACGAGATATGGCTCGTGCAAATAACCAAATAAACAAGAAAACAGCTAAAGCCATGGGTAAAGTACGTAAAATCACCTTCTCCATAATGCCTATTAAAGGCGTCAACGTGGATTCCATTGGGCTCTGCGTGACAACGACCCAGCCGGTACTAGGAATAGTCGAATAACCAGCAAGCATTTTAACCCCTCTGCTATTTGTCAGTGACATCCCTCCTTCTTTCTGTTTCAGAATCTCATCAACACCATCATTTTCGGCGAGGAAAGAGCCGATTCTATTTTTCTCTGGATGGTATAGAATTTGTTTATCTTGGTCGATCACGTAGATGTAAGAGCCGTTTTTATAATGATGCTCACCCAATATTTCACTCAAAATATTAGGACTTTTTAGGTAGATAGAACCGCCAAGAAAGCCTAGATAGTTGCCGCTGAAATCAAAGACTGGTGCTGAAAGAAATACTATCAAGTTCTTTAAAGTAGAAAGGTATGGGTGGCTAACAAGTAGTTTTTTTTCCTCTATAGCCTCTAAACTACCGGCGGATTTAAGTTGCCTTCCAACTAAATCTAGCGTCTCTGGTGAAGCCGCTTGCGTTAACCCTGTTGCATCACTTATAACCACAGAATTAAAGCTGTCTGTTTGAAATTTCAATCTATTGGCTTCTGCTTGTAAATACTCTTCATCATCCATTTTGTCGAACAAAGAGCTAGCCGCATAAACCAGTTGTTGTTTGGATGACGCTATGAACACCTCTGTAGTATCAGCTAGCTTACTGGCGTAGGCTCTGTTTACCTCAATTGACTGCTTAATTAGCTGCTCCTTCTGCACTTCGTAGTTTGAATAAAAACTATTCGCGAAGGTTAAAACTGTCGCGGTCAGTGCCAAAAATAAAATGAGACGATTTAGCTTGAAAAACTTACTTCTTAACGTAGTCAAAACAGTACATCCGTTGCATTGGTTTAAGCATTATTTATTAGGTATTGGCATAAAAGCCAACAGGCTGTTGTGCTTCAATTGATCGAGACCATTATCATTTAAAAAATATTTATCATTCAATCATGATACATACGATTAAACAATGTGCATTATCGATACGTCATGTCTCAACTTATAAAATTCAACAGCAAAGTATGAAACGAGCTTGAAGAAGCATAAAAAAGAGCGCATTAAGCGCCCTTCTATTTAGCAAAAAATACAGTCACCTTAAGCCGCTTTTTCATGGCTTAAGTCTGCAGGTGCGGTCGCTCTTATACGACGATTTAGCCAAACCATAATTAGTGCGAGGAAAGATAAAACAGCAGCAGCACTTGGAACCCAGTCAAAACTAAAGCCAATACTTATCACTAATCCGCCTAAAGCAGCGCCTAATGCATTACCTAAATTAAATGCACCAATATTAATAGAAGATGCTAAGCCTGGTGCTTTGTCTGCAATTCTCATAACCTGCATTTGCAATGGAGGCCCACTACCAAAAATGACCACGCCCCATAATAAAGTTGTCAATCCAGCACCAACGACCGTTGTTGAGGTAAAGCGAAACATCAAGAGCACTAATATCTGTAAAGATAGAAAAGTAAACAGCGCGAAATCTGGAGATTTATCGGTTACTTTTCCACTAATGTAATTTCCTAAGGTAAAGCCTATACCAACAAGCATCAGCATAGTGGCGATGGCGTTATCAGATGCTTGCGCTAAAGTCTGCATAATAGGAGCGATATAGGTATAAAGCGTAAACATGGAACCCGCACATAAAACTGTAGTCGAGAATGCTCGCAATGCAGCAGGCTGCATGATCGCTTTAAGTTCATTTTTTACATCGGGTCGAACCGCTTTAGCCATAGCAGGTAAACTGCGGGTAATACCAACAATCGCCACAATACCTAATACGGCGGTTACTGCAAAAGAAATTCGCCAATCGAAAGTCTGGCCCAGCCAGGTAGTAATCGGAACACCAACTATATTTGCAATGGTTAAGCCCAAAAATATGGACGCTACTGCAGAGCCTTTTTTGTTAATAGGTGCAAGATTCATTGCCACAACGGCACCGATACCAAAAAAGGCACCGTGAGAAAGGCTAGTGATCACACGAGACACTAAGAATGTCTCATAGTTAATAGAAATAGCTGATAGCACATTACCGATAACGAAAACTACCATCAACGCAATCAAAGACGTTTTGTGACTGTATCGCGTCAAATACAAAGTAATTAAAGGAGCACCTATCATTACACCAACAGCATAAGCACTAATTAACAAACCAGCAGCCGGAATGGAGGCATTCACACCATCCGCTATAACCGGTAACAAGCCCATAGGCATGAACTCGGTTGTCCCTATTCCAAAAGTCCCTAATGCAATGGCGAAAATGCCCCACTGATAAGCAAGCATAAAAGCTCCCAAGTTTAATTCAAGATTTGTTAGTAGAAATAATGGCGTAGAGTTAAAAACAAAATAAGCCAAGAGCTTGCACTCTTGGCTTATTAATCAATGTAAATATTTTACAACACTTGCAGCATGATTGCTTATTGAAAAGTTCTCTTAATGATAGTTACTGGGCTTATTTATGATGGCGTGGCCACCAAAACCAGTAAACAACAAACATAATTAGCAAAAAACCTATCATATTAATGATTATGCTCATTTATCCTCCTCAGCACTGTTTTGATTTGAACGAGAAATACGGAACAATCTAAGTCTATTAGCATTAGTGACGACAGTGACTGATGATAAAGCCATTGCGGCGCCAGCAATAACAGGACTTAATAACCATCCAGTAAACGGAAATAAAATCCCCGCAGCAATAGGAATACCTAAACTGTTATAGGTAAATGCCCCCCATAAGTTCTGCTTAATATTCCTTAAGGTAGCTGAGCTTATTTGAATAACATCAGCGACACCGTTTAAGTCATTATGTATCAAAGTGATATCAGCGCTTTCCATAGCAACATCGGTTCCTGCCCCCATCGCAAAGCCCACATCGGCCTGAGCTAAAGCAGGAGCATCGTTGATGCCATCACCAATCATTCCAACCACTTCGCCTTGGGCTTGAAGCTTCTTAACCCAGTTCAACTTATCATCTGGCATCAGTTGCGCATGATAATCTTCAATACCAACTGTATTGGCTACTGAAGCGGCTGTTTCTGGGTTATCCCCAGTCAACATAACGACTTTTAAACCCTGTTCTTTGAAGTTCGAAATAGCTGTTTTAACGCCTTGTTTAATGGAGTCTTCAACATAGAAAACAGCCAATAACGCAGTATCATCAGAAAGATAGACACGGGTTGCCGTATTGTATTGCCGATCAGGAGTATTTAAATCTAGAGAAACCACCTTTTCTTTCATCAGACGCTCATTACCAAGATAATAAGTCTTTCCTTCAATACGCCCTTTCACACCTAAGCCAACCAATGATTCAAACTCATCCAGGGCAACGCTTTCTTTTTCTGCAGCATCCGCCTGACAATACTCCGATAAAGCATCCGCCAAAGGATGGTTGGCTCGCGCCTCTAAAGATGAAACTACCTGAGCCACAAAACCTTTATGAGCTTGCTCACTTAATGTTTCATTTACGACTTTTGGTTTGCCTTCTGTAATAGTGCCCGTCTTATCCAGCACCACAACAGTCAATTCACTTGCTCTTTGTAAGGCTTCACCGTTACGAATAAGGCCACCATATTCTGCAGCTTTACCTATCCCTATCATTGTAGAAATAGGTGTTGCTAACCCCAAAGCACATGGGCAAGCAATTATCAGTACTGAAATGGTTGTTACCAACATGTAGGAAAAGACAGAGTCATTGCCCACATCAAATATAGAAAGGTTAAACCAAGCAAGTGCTGTCATAATAGCGATAATGACCACGCTTGGCACAAAAATAGAAGACACTTTGTCGGCTAACACACTAATCGGTGGTTTTGAGTTTTGCGCCTTTCCCACCATGGTTATAATCTGAGCCAGTAAGGTCTCAGATCCAACTCGGGTTGCTTTAAATAGTAAGCTGCCTTGTCCGTTTACGGTACCAGCGGATAACAAGCTCCCAGAACTCTTTTCTATTGGCGCTGCTTCACCTGTCAGCATGGATTCATTTACTGTCGAAAGACCCTCTATGACTTCGCCATCAACAGGAATTTTGTCACCAGAGCGAACCCGCAAAATGTCATTTACTTTGATATCTGACACATTTATAAGAGATTCGGTATCACCATCTACCAGAGTGGCCATTTTAGGACGTAAGTCTAAAAGCCGATGCAAGGCTTGGCTCGTTTTACGACGCGCTCTCAACTCTAATGCTTGACCAAGATTGATTAAACCAATGATCATAACTGCAGCTTCAAAATATAAGTGACGAGCGTTATCAGGCAACCAAGTCATAGGCGCAAGCACAACTAACATTGAGTATAACCAAGCACTACCAGTGCCTAACGCGATTAATAAATCCATATTAGCCTGATGGCTAATAAAGGCTTTCCAGGCGCCACGAAAATAATGCTTACCGGCACTTACCATAATCAACAGTGACGCAACACCAACAACAAACCAAACAACCCTATCAGTGAGCGAGCTCACCATCATGCTTCCGCCCAACAAACCATATAGCATCAAGGGGACCCCTAGACCTAAACCCAGCGCCGATGATCTACGTTTATAGCGATACTCAGCAAGCTCCCTTTCACCTCGCTCTTCTTCATTTTTTTCAGCATCAAGGATAAGGTTTGCGTGATAGCCTGAATTCTCCACTGCTTTGATTAATGCATCCGAAGAACCTTTAGTGACGACTTGTGCTGTATGGCTTGCGAAATTAACGTCTGCGGAAATAACGCCCTCAGAATTCAACAACGCCTTTTGTACTGTATTAACACAACCGGCACAGGTCATCCCACCAATAGAAAATTGATAGTTAACAGAGTCGTCTACTTTATCGGAGCTGCCCTGCTGTTTACCTGTAACCTCTTTGTCTATGTCGACTCCTTTCCTGCTATTTGAATGAGCTAGCTCATCAAAACTAAACAACCCCACTGAATGATAACCAGCCTCCTGAACGATGGCTTCAATAGTTGCCAAATCTAAATCCGACGTAACAGCTAGTTTATGCTCTTTCGGCATACCTTCGATGATTGCTTCTGGGCTTTTCTCTTGGATAAGCTTGCGCACTTTCGATACGCAGCCTTGGCAAGACATTCCAGTAACCTTCAATGTAAGCACTGCATTTTGATCAGCTATTTTTGAATCTGTTTGTGTCATTTCAACCTTCCTCTTAGTAGCGCGCTTAATCGTCTTACTTGACATCTTCCCAATCTTCAATCAAACAGCAGATGGAATGACCATCAGGCGCACCATTTGGCATGTTCTCCCACGCAGCTAGAGCGTCCTCCATCTTGATTAAATGAGCCTGCAGCTGGGCTATTTTTGATTTGGTTTCTGGAACTTTCTTTTCCAACAAATCTCGAACCATTGGGCAAGGAGAGTCCCCACTATCGGAATGCTGAAAAATCTCTTCGATCTGCTTCAAGCTAAAACCCAATTCACTGGCTTGGCGAATAAAGTTCAATCGCTGCAAAGCCACTTTATCGAATATTTGATAACCATTATTTGGATCACGATCTGCACTAATCAGTCCAAGCCTAGTGTAGTGACGCACAGTCTCAGCCGTTACCTTGCTTTTTTTAGCCAGTTCACTCACTCGCATAGGGACTCCTTAGCCTTTATTTTTTGAAACAATAACCCCAGTGTAAAACCTATGGGTAGCACATAGGTCAACTTTATAATAATTTGCGTGCGAAAATGTTGAGCAAAAAAAAACCGAGCTCAAAATGGCTCGGTTTTTTTAACGGAAAAATTGTTAAATATATTAGTGTAGTTTCAGCTTAGGCTTAACGACTTTACCTATTTTTTGTGCAGCCATAATGACTGTTGCTTTAATCCAGCCATGTATTGCGATCAGGTGAAGTCTGTATAAAGAAACATAAACGAAACGAGCAAGGCGACCTTCAATAAACATTGAGCCGCCCATTAAATTCCCCATAAGACTTCCCACAGTACTGTAACTACTCAAGTTCACCAAAGACCCATAGTCCTTATAAGTATATTCTTTTAATGGTTCACTCAAAAAAGATGCCTTAATATTATTAAAAACCAACGCTGCCATTTGGTGAGCCGACTGCGCTCTAGGCGGCACAAAAGACCCATCGGGCTGCTTGCAGGCGCAGCAATCTCCAATCACATAAATGTTGTCAAAGTTTGTTGTTTGCAATGTCCCTTTAACCAATATTTGGTTGTTACGTGTCGTCTCAAAACCTTCTATATCGGCTACAAAATCTGGCGCCTTAACACCTGCAGCCCATATCATTAGATCAGCTTCAATACTTCCTTCATCGGCGGTTTGAAACCCACCGTCATAAGCACGCACTACTCGAGTGTTTTGACTAACCGTAACGCCAAGACGAACCAGCTCTTTAGTTGCTAATGACGCAATGCGATCAGGCAGAGCTGGAAGAATTCGTTGCCCAGCTTCAATTAATTGCACTTGAACCCGTTTACCAGACATTTCAGGCATACCATACGCTTTTAGCATATCTGCGACATGAAACAACTCCGCAGATAATTCAACACCTGTTGCCCCACCACCAACAATGGCGAGTTTGAGTTTAGCGTCTGAGCCTTCTTGATGAACACGCAAGAATTGATTCAATAAGGCTTGCTGGAAACGTTCAGCTTGTTTGTGAGAGTCGAGGAAGTAGCAATGATCAGAAACCCCTGGCGTGCCAAAATCATTACTGACACTACCTACAGCCATAATCAGAACGTCATAAGAGATGGTACGTTCTGGTAGGACAACATGCCCCATGTCATCAGACAAAGAATCCAATCTTAGCGTTCTAGCTTCAGGGTCGACTCCCATCAAGGTACCTAACTGAAACTGGTAGTGATGCTTGGCCGCGTGCGCTCGATAATTTAAACCATCGCTATTTATATCTAATGATCCAGTCGCAACTTCATGCAAAAGAGGCTTCCAAATATGCGTCTGGCTTCGGTCAATGAGCACAACATCAGCTTGACGTTTTTTCCCAAAGGCATGCCCTAACTTGGTTACTAACTCCAAGCCACCAGCGCCACCACCAACAACTACGATTTTCTTCATACAAAATCACCTATAAACGTTAAATAATTTTGAAAGCAATCATCAAAACACTTTCCAAATTATTCAATGAGACTTTCCAAGCAGTTTTTATTTCACTCTTTGGGCTAACAGCTTATCCAATGTATTTGCAAACGCCATTCTATCTTGTTGATTAAAGGTTGCTGGTCCGCCCATTTGCACACCAGATGAACGCATCTGCTCCATAAAATCTCGCATTCCTAAACGCTGCTTTATGTTTTCTTTGGTATAAAGTTCACCACGAGGATTTATGGCTAACGCACCCTTTTCAATAACTTCAGATGCCAAAGGAATATCTGCAGTGATCACTAAATCGTGAATATTGATATTGTCAACGATGTAATTATCGGCAACATCAAAGCCAGAACTAACTACGCGGCGTTCTATCCATTTTGATGGCGGAATGGATATGGCTTGATTAGCCACTAAGATACAAGGAATTTCAACTCGCTCAGCGGCACGGAAAAGAATGGTTTTAATAACATTAGGACAGGCGTCGGCGTCGACCCACAAGCGCATAGAATTCCCCTTTTTGTAGGGCACTATTATTGATCAGTCGAAATATGAAATCCAGTAGTGAATAAGAACAAACGGAGCACATATAAGTGATCCGTCTGCGCAAACCCTTTGAAATACTACATATTTGGGTAGTTCGGACCACCAGAACCCTCAGGTGTCACCCAAGTGATATTTTGTGCTGGGTCTTTAATATCACAGGTTTTACAATGAACGCAATTCTGTGAGTTAATTTGGAAAATAGATTCACCATTAGACTCTACTACCTCATACACCCCTGCCGGACAATACCGTTGAGCAGGCTCACTATATTTAGGCAGGTTACTTTGTATTGGAATAGCAGCATCTTTTAATTTCAGGTGACATGGTTGATTTTCTTCATGGTTAGTATTCGACAAGAACACAGAAGATAATTTATCAAAGCTTAATAATCCATCTGGCTTTTTATACTCAGGTGCCACATGCTTCTCAGCTAGTTCCATACAAGCATAATCAGGAATCATATCCTTAAACGTAAGTGGCAACCCACCAGCAAAAATGTTTTGGTCCAACCAGTTATATGCGCCACCCCAGAAAGTGCCAAATTTATGCATCACAGGGACAAAGTTACGCGCTTGCTGTAACTCTTTTCCTAGCCAAGAGCTTTGCAGCACATCATTAAATTGCTCTAAATCTGCTGGTGGAGTTTCTAACTGCAATGCATCATAAACACTTTCTGCTGCTAGCATACCGCTCTTCATCGCAGTATGAGTACCTTTGATCTTCGCAGGATTCAACGTACCCGCATCACAACCAATAACTAAACCACCAGGGAAGCTCATCTTAGGTAAAGATGCCCAACCACCTTTGGCAATCGCCCTAGCACCATAAGAAACACGTTTTGCATCTTTTAAATGCTCTGCAATAACAGGGTGATGCTTATACTTTTGGAATTCATCGTAAGGACTTAGATAAGGGTTCTTGTAATTCAGATCGACAATTAATCCTACAACCACTTGATTGTTTTCAAGGTGATACAAAAAACCACCACCGCCAGCTTCATTACCTAACGGCCACCCAGCGGTATGAATTACAGTACCAGGTTTACTTTTACCTTCTGGAACATCCCATAACTCTTTAATACCAAGTCCATAATGCTGAGGTGCTTTGTCTTTATCTAAATCGAAGCGTTCAAGAAGCTCTTTGCCAAGATGCCCACGACAGCCTTCTGAAAAAATAGTGTACTTAGCTTTAAGTATCATTCCTGGCATATAGCCGTCTTTTTCTGAACCATCCTCTGCTAAGCCCATATCTCCGGTAATCACCCCTTCAACATTACCCTCATCATCGTAGGCAACCTGAGCGGCAGAGAAACCGGGGAAAACCTCAACACCTAATGATTCAGCTTGCTCAGCAAGCCAACGACAAAAGTTACCTAGGCTAATAATATAATTTCCGTCGTTATGAAGTGTTTTTGGAATCATCCAATTACCGAATTTTTTCGAGGCACTATCGGAACCAAGCCAATGTAATTCGTCCACACTAACTTTAGTATGTAGTGGCGCACCCATTTCTTGCCACTCGGGGAAAAGTTCGTTTAAGGCTTTTGGATCAACAACAGCACCTGATAAAATATGTGCTCCTATTTCAGAGCCTTTCTCAACCAAACAGACACTAATCTCTTTTTCTTCAGCTTGTGCTTTTTGCATAATTCGACAAGCAGCAGATAACCCAGCAGGCCCACCACCAACGATCAAAACATCAAATTCCATTACTTCTCTATCTGACATGTTTTGTCTCCCTATACGGATACATTTTTATTTTTAGGGCATTCTTTATAAACATCAAATGCTTTTTATCGATTGAAAGCATTTCTGTTTAGTTTGTCAACTGTTGAAACCCCAAACATTATTGAGTGACTGCACCCAAAAGCGCGTGGCAATACATGATCACAGTAAAATGCTGCTGAATGCTCCCAAGAGTCTCTTTGCTCTTTATCAAGTTTGCTATCATTCTGTGCTGCATATAATGCTCTGACTTGCAGCCAAGCACCAATCAAATACCCCATGAGCATCATATAAGAATACGCTAAGCCGGTTCCTATAACAGGGTTCTTTTCCATTTCAGTCAAACAGGTTTGCGTAGCTGCTTTTGCTTGCTCTAATACGAGTCGGACCTTTTCAGCATAATCACTGACATTAGATTTTTGCCATTCAACCACTTCTGCTTCAATATCTGCTAACAAAGACATCATGGCAGCCCCTTTGTCGGAATGTAGTTTACGGCCAATCAAATCGATCGCCTGTATTCCATTCGTGCCTTCATAAATCGGTAAAATCCGAGCATCACGAGCGTGCTGAGCAACGCCTGTTTCTTCAATAAAACCCATACCTCCATGCACTTGAATTGCTAAGGAAGTAATTTCTTGAGCCTGTTCAGTAATCCACCCTTTAACAATCGGTGTATAAAGAGCCGTTCTTGCAATGGCGAGCTTCTGATCTTCTCCACTAGCAAAATGCGACATATCATTCTCAACCGCTGCTACATAAATAAGCGAACGCATCGCATCAATCTGCGACTTCATCGTCATTAACATACGAAGCACATCTGGGTGCTCAATGATAGCGACACGCTCTGTTCTATCCGCGTTCATTCCTTGTTTGCGCTCCAGAGCATAGGCTAATGCTTGTTGGTATGCTCGTTCAGATATGGCTAAGCCTTGTAAACCTACACCTTGTCTAGCGTTGTTCATCATGGTGAACATGGCTTTAATACCTTGATTCTCTTGCCCTACTAGATAGCCAACAGCACCTTCCTTATCACCAAAACTCATGACACAAGTTGGAGAAGCATGAATGCCCATTTTATGCTCTACAGAAACAACTTGAACATCATTGCGTTGACCAGGCTCACCCTGATCATCTAACAGGAATTTTGGCACAATGAATAAAGAAATACCTTTTACACCTTCAGGTGCATTTGGCAAACGAGCTAACACCAAATGAATGATGTTATCGGTCATTTGGTGGTCGCCCCAGGTTATAAATATTTTCTGACCTTTGATTCGAAATGCATCTCTGTCAGGTATAGCTTTACACGCGATAGCAGCAAGATCAGAACCTGCGTTAGGTTCGGTAAGGTTCATGGTACCGGCCCACTCGCCAGCCAACATTTTAGGAAGGTAAAGATCCTTTAACTCGTCACTCGCATGCAAGCTAATGGCTTCAATTGCACCAAGACTTAATAAAGGACACAAAGAAAAGGCTAGGTTAGCAGCTTGAACTCCTTCGTTGACAGCCGTTGCAACATAAGAAGGTAGGCCTTGGCCACCGTATTCGGGGTCACCAGACAACCCTATCCAACCTCCTTCTGAATAAGCCTTAAAAGCCTCTTTAAAGCCTTTTGCCTCGATAACCTCGCCATTCTCAACACGAGAGCCTTCTTTGTCGCCACTAGCATTTATAGGCGAAATAACTTGCTCCGCTAATTTGCCAGCTTCACCAAGAATAGCGTCTAAAAGATCGCCATCAACAGCGTCATCTATATAAGGTGTAAGGCGGTCAGTTTTAGCAACGGAACGTAAGCTGAATAAGATGTCATTGATTGGGTATAGGTATTCGCTCATTTTTTATTCTCCGGTTAGTTATCCGAGCGGATTTATACCTATAGAATGAAAAAATAAAGCCAATCTCTCAATAACAATTCAGACCTATATTTCTAACAAAAACATTCATCAAGTAAATTTGATTGTGTTAACGGCCTATTTTATAGGCGTTTCATCGCTTTACCGAATTTCAGGTATTCCTCACTTTTTCGATATTCGCCCGGCGTCATACCAGTCCACTTTTTAAACGAACGGAAAAATGCACTTGGCTCATCAAATCCCATTAATGCAGCAATATCATTAATACTTAGCTGTGGCGCATTCATATAAGTGATCGCGGCTTCTTTTCGACAATCATCTTTGATGTTTTGGTAGGAAGTCTTTTCATCATTCAGACGTCGACGTAAAGTGGACACACTCATATTGAGCGCACTTGCCACTTCATCAGCACTTGGCATTTCGCGAGAAAAGTCTTTCCCCAACATTGCCATCACTTGTGATTTGAGACTGTTGTCATTTTCTACCATGACTAACAATTGATAGGGAGCTGTTTTTAAAAAGCCTCTCAAACTGTCTTCTGTTTGTACTATGGGCATATCAAGATAGCTGGCAGGAAAAACCAACGCATTAGCGTGTTGGTTAAACTTCACTTCAGACTGAAATAATGTTTTATAGTATTCAACATCATCTGGGCGCTCACTAGTAAAGTAAGCCGCCTTTAAATTTAATCGTCGCCCTATTAACCAACAAATAAAATGATGCCACATAGACAGGGTGGTTCTTAACTGCTCTTTTGATTCTGGTACGACCAGCTCATCGATATTGCCTTCAGATGAGTCCAAGGGCGCAAAAGTCACCATTGCAAAGCGACCTTTCTTAATCAGAACAGGCTTGACGGTTGGACCACGACAAATTTCATAAAAATCGCTACAGCGATATAAAGCATGAGCAAGACTTCGTGCATGTATAATGCAAAGACACATCATCCTAAAAGTGCCGTTCGGAACCTTACCGCCACTTAACATACCGAAAGACTCATCTTGCATGAGCCACATGATTTTCTGATATAACATGCCATATCGATATGCTGGAAAAGTGTCACTCTGCTCTATCTCATCTTGCGTTATTTCTAAGCTGTCTAGTACTGCTTGGCGATCTAACCCTTGACCTTCAACAGCCTTCAAAAGATAACGAACACTCGACATAGGAACAGAAGCTTTCACACACATCACCTTATTTCACAAATGAACTTAATAAATTTTTATTTTACGGTGTTTTTTTAACATAAAAAAAGGCTGCATCTGCAGCCTTTTTTATTTTACCTTCACTTATTAATTTTTTGCTTCTCTTTATGAGCTTATTTTTTCTCATTAAAGGCTGATAGCAATTCGTCTAATGACAGATCTTCACTATCTGTATCGACATTAGCAGTCTGTTCCAATGCTTCTGCCTGCTCTGCTTTTTCATCAGCAGGCTTAACAAAAACAAAACGACGTGGACGTACAGGTGCCGCCCCAGTTTCTTTTTCTGGTAGCAAACCTAAACGATCAAGTTTTTTGTGCGCTTGTTCTTTGCGCTCCTTGGATTTCTTTGTTACATAACGGCGAGTTGAGGAAGACTTACGAGCTTTATTTTGCTCTTTCATCATCTCTTTTGAACCAGTTTTTCCAAGTTTCCCACGCATACTGCGCGATTTTTTAACACGAGCCATAATATCCTCTCTTTATCGCGCGCATTGTAACAGTGAATTCACGCTAGGTCATCCAACAGTATTAGCAATCTTTAAAAGAACTGTGGCCTAAGTTTCTTTGCTCTCCAATTGCACCAAATAATTCTCTAACCTTGGAGGAGTCACCAGATTGCAAAGCACCTTTTAGGTCTTTCAGTATGGTGATTGTACTATCAACGACTTTTTGGTACTCAGCAGTTTGAATCTTTAACTCTTCACCTTTCAAATCATCATGATTGAATTTATGAGGAACCTCGCTTCGTGATTTCTCAAAATATGTAATAAGGGCTTCAACATGCCCTACTGCAGATTGGCTGTCTCCCGCTTTTACATCAGATGACATTGCACGCATTTCATCTTTGATGTTTATCATGTAGCCATGTAATTCTGTATCACATGAACCATGAGCAAATACGGTAGACGAACAAACCATAGACATAATCGCAGCGGCAAGAAGACTTTTTTTCATAATTACACCCTTTAAAGTTCCTAATTTCTTAAGAAAATGACTTAGTTTAATTGGCTAAACACTGTA
Source organism: Marinomonas foliarum (assembly GCF_016906065.1). Lineage (NCBI taxonomy): Bacteria > Pseudomonadati > Pseudomonadota > Gammaproteobacteria > Oceanospirillales > Oceanospirillaceae > Marinomonas > Marinomonas foliarum. The sequence continues at coordinate 174,154 of NZ_CP070273.1, forward strand.
TTTAAAATAACATGCTTGCTAAAAATAACATCCAAAATATTGTAAACAGCAACCTTCTTTTTTGATTGCACCTACATCGAATGGCACAAAAGCGTTTTGATGTGTATCGTTCAACAATTCGACACCAAATAGTATAGGAGTTCATTATTTTAAAGGTTAAATATCTATTGCTGATAATAGCAGCTTTCTCGATAAGCAGCTTTACTCTAGCAGAATGCAGTGACTTTGATGCGAAATTAGCGGCTGATAAACTGGCTCAGGATTACATTGATGGGAAAACCTTTAAACCCGCTTTGGTTTTAAAAAAACACTTACCCAGCAAAAGGAAAGAGGTCGCCAGCTATGTAAAAACGGACGACCTTTTTTATACAGTATATACTTTGGTTAACTCTAAATGCACAGCACAAGTCATAAAAAGAACCAACGGCAAACACTAATCTTCCGTTGGTTCAATAATTTCTTGTCCGCCTTACTTATTTCTTTTCTTTTTCTACGTCTTTCGTTTTATTTAATTTTTTATCGCCTGTAGATTCTTCCTCGGAGCCATCCTCCTCCTCGTCGTCGTCCTCTTCTTCACCAAGCTTAGAAATTTCTTCAAGTCGCTCAATAACTTTGGCCGACACACTGCCTTCGGGGTATTCACCCTCCTCATTCGCGACACCAGGTTCAATTCCCGTCAGTAAATGCAAGGCTTCATCCGCTGTTGATACAGCATAAATATGGAACATCCCAGCCTTAACCGCGTCAACAATCTCATCGCTTAACATTAAGTTAATAGCGTTGGATTTTGGAATAATAACCCCTTGCGCACCCGTAAGCTCACGAGCCTTACAAACATTAAAAAAGCCTTCGATTTTTTCATTCACACCACCGATAGCTTGAATTTCACCATACTGGTTTAATGAGCCTGTTATAGCAAGATCTTGACGAAGCGGCACCTGAATCAGCGCAGATAACAAACAGCAAAGCTCCGCAGTAGAAGCACTGTCACCATCTATATAGCCATAACTCTGCTCCATCGCAATAGAAGCCGAAATATCCAGCGGGAAGCGCTGAGCGTATTTGTTGCCAAGATAACCAGATAATATCAACACACCTTTAGAGTGGATGTTTTGACCTAGGTTGGACTCTCTCTCAATATCAATGATTCCCTTTCCACCAGGATAAACCGTTGTAGAAATTCGAGCTGGCGCACCAAAACTGCTATCACCTATCTGCATTACTGTTAAGCCATTAATCTTACCAACCGCATACCCATCGCTTTCTAGCAATACAGTACCCTCAATGATCTCTTCAATAATTTTTTCACTAACTCGGCCTGTTCTGTGCTTTTTGGCTTTTAAAGCACGTGCGATGTGTTCAGCAGTAATCTCTGTGTCTTTGGCCATCTGACGAACAAAATCCGCTTCACCCAATAATTCAAATACATCGCCAATCTTTGCTGCCATCTCACGCTGATGCTCAGCCAAACGACTACTGTATTCGATTAAAGCGGCAACACCGTCTCTGGTTACATTAGCGTATTCTTCTTTGTCCACTCTGTCTTTCATGAGGCGAGCAAAAGACAGCTCAGATTCTTTAGAGCGTTTTAGCGTGTCATCAAAATCCACTAGAACACGAAACATTTCTTGAAAATCAGGGTCAGCATCTTGCAACAAGTAATAAATATCACGGGCGCCAATCAACACAACCTTCACCTGCAAAGGCAAATCCTGCGGAGACAAAGTCATGGTATTCATCAACCCCATATCAGCATAAGGGTGCTCAATCTTAATCGTTTTACTTTTAAGTGCGCGTTTTAGGGCTTCCCAAAGATAATGGTCCGTTAACAACTTTTCAGCGTCTAAGATTAAGTACCCGCCATTAGCAGCATGCAAACTACCAGAGCGAATCAAACGATAGTTCGTTACTAGCATACCTTGGTCGCTACTGTGTTCTACTTGACCAAATAGATTGCGGTAGGTTGGGTGCGGCTCATACACAACTGGCTGACCACCATTGGGTTTATGAGTCATCGCAATATTTGGTAAATACAGCTCCTCATAAAACTGACGACGACCAATTTCGTCTCGGTTTTCAGACGCTTTATCATCAGCCATTTGATCAATGATGGTTTTATCTAGATCCTCACGCAACGCATGGAGGTGTGCCGTAATATCTTCATTACTTTCATATTTTTCGAACAAGCCAGACATTAATGGATCCAGCGCTTCTTTGACAGTATCTAGATTTAACTGACGAATTTGTTCGTAGGTTGCACGTTTCCATTGTGGCAAACCCAATAGCTCTTCATTCAACAAACCTTCCAAAGTGGACACACCTTCCTGAAAGGCATCCCGCTCGTCATCAGTCAACGCTGCGAATTCATTTTCCTCTAGCGCTTTACCATCTTTCATAGGAGCAAAACTTACAGAGGACGCATCGCGAAACATGGCAACGCCTATCTTTCCGGAAATACGCTCAACTTTGTTAATAGCGGCTTCATATTGATCGTTAAATGCTCTATCAATAATACTTTTCTGCTGTTGATAAGATGGGTTCTCAAAAGCGGCAGGGAAGGTAACCATGAGGCCGTCAATTAATGAACGAATCTCTTTTTCAAACTCAGACGCTTGACCAGGAGAAAATTCAAGTGCTTTTGGTCGATGACTTTCAGTAAAATTATTGATGTAGGCCCATTCATTAGGTGCTGGGCGGCGTTTAGCTTCACTTTTCAAGTAATTTAATACATACGAAGAGCGGCCTGTTCCAGAGTCCCCCATGGCAAAAATGTTGTAACCAGGACGTTGCATTGCGACACCAAACTGAATGGCTTCAACTGCACGCTCCTGACCTAAAATACCACTTAGAGGCTCAATATCATTTAACGTTTTAAAAGCGAGATGATCATTTGGCACTTTCGCTGCAAGTGCTTGGTGAGGTAGAGAGGTAACCATACTGGACATCAATGGGTTTCCTTGTGTGTTACAAGCCCTATTAAGATAGGCTTGCGAAAGAAGAAGGCTCTTCTTTCGAATATGTTATGTAAATACAGTAGCTTGAGACTAACACTCTGATTCCACTTCGCCTATATGATGGAATAAAATATCCTTCTCACCTGCATCGTAATTAAAGCACTTTAAAACTAACGAGAACCAAGCTGAAGCTGGTTTTGGGGGGTTGTTTTTGAAAATACGCGATGAAAGTTTTGCGCTGTGGCTTCTAATAAAGCCTCGTATCTAATTCCTTTTAAATCGGCAACATATTGCGCCACTTCAGACACGTACTGTGGCTCATTTTTCCTACCTCGATAAGGAACTGGCGCAAGGTATGGCGAATCTGTTTCAATAATTAATGATTCTAAGGGCAACTTTCGTACAGTTTCTTTCAAGTCCTGGGCTGTTTTGAAAGTAACAATTCCAGATATGGAAATCAGGTAGTTCTCATCCAATGCGGCTTTCGCCATATCGTAATCTTCCGTGAAGCAATGCAGCACACCAGCGCTTTCACGATTGCCATATTGCTTTATCAAGGACAAGGTGTCCTCTTTCGCATTTCTGGTATGAACGATGACTGGAAGACCTAAATCACCTGCTGCTTTAAGGTGGTGCATAAAACTTATTTTCTGCGCTTCACGCGCCTCTGTTGAAGCTTCATAAAAATAATCTAGACCCGTTTCACCAATAGCAACGACTTTAGGGTCTGCAGCGTGCTGACGCAAAAGTACCTCATCTGTAACGAGGCCCTTATTCTGTAATGGATGAACTCCACAACTTGCATAAACCCCTTCTCGCTGGGTGAAACCAAGTACAGTATCCATTTTATTTAGGTCAACTGAAATAGTCAGCAGTTGCCTAACACCCTTCTGGTACGCTGCATCGATGACAGAGTTTATGTCGTTGTTGTGTGGTGCCAGATCAAGCATATCAAGATGGCAATGGGTATCAATTAACATAGTTGGTTTACCACTGATTCAATTCGTGTGTGAGTTGCATAATGGGGTTTAAATTCGTCTTTTGAAGGTCTGACTTTAATTTTTGCAATGATTGATAACGTAACATAAGCGTTTGAATACCCAAGCGAGCAATGAGCGTGTCATATATTGCTTGTAATGCAGAATCAATCGGAGCGCCAGTCGAATGGCAAATACATTGATGTAGAATCGCAGCCAAGCCATTGCAGTAATCTTCAATATTACTATTATCCAACCCCTTCAATATTGCACTGACTGAGGCCGATCCGCGCAATAGATCAGTCAATTGATCTGGCAGCGAGGCGTATAATTGCGCTTTCCCTTGCTTCTGAACCGCCAGTAAACGAAAAGGCTGAGTCGTTAACCAGAATAATGAACTTAAAGCATCACCATCAGCTTGCTTCATCAACCATTGCCTTACCTCAGCCTCATTTGGGGTCGGCACATTCACTAAAAGGCAACGACTACGAATGGTAGGCAACAAACTGGTTGATTGTGAACTGGTAAGAACAAAGTAAGTTCGATCAGCTGGCTCTTCAAGTGCTTTAAGCACAGCGTTCGCCGCATTAATATTCATTGCCTGAGCATGAGTAATTAATACTACTTTATTTTGACCGACTTGAGGTTTTTGGCTAATTTGACGAACCAGTAATCGAACTTGATCGACTTTGATTGTTGCGGCCTGTCCATCCAAAACGCGAAAATCTGGATGAGTATCGGCACGCATCAGCTGACAAGAATGACAATGCCCGCATGCCGCCGCCTGATCACTTTCGCACATCAGATCTTTTACCATTTCATGAGCAAGCTCTTCTTGCCCAACACCATCAGCACCAGTAATTAATAAAGCATGAGAAAGGCTATTGGCCTGTCTCAATACTTGGACCTGTCTTAAACACGGCATCAACCAGTCTGCAATAGTGGACATTTAGGAATCACCAGCCCAAGAGCTATTAAGTTTAACAAGCTGCTCTTCTATTTGTTGCTTAACCGAGTCTAGTGATTGACTAGCATCGACGACTCTAACCCTTTCAGGATCAGCTGTTGCTCGCTCAAGAAAACCGTCCCTAACTTTTTGATGGAAAGCTAAAGACTCTTTATCTAAGCGATCTTGATGCTGACGCTGAACAACGCGTTCTTGACCCAATTCGACAGGAACATCCAACAGCAAAGTAGCATCAGGTTTATTATTGCCTACAACCCACGACGCAAGTTGATCAAGCATAGCAACATCGCCACCTCGTGCTTTACCTTGATATACGTAGCTGGAATCCAAGAAACGATCACTGATCACCCAGGTACCATTTTCTAAAGCCGGCTGAATTTTTTCAGCTAAATGTTGAGCCCTTGCTGCAAAAACCAGCAGCAGCTCTGTAACATCGTTTACCGCCTCATCGCGAGGACTCAGTATAAGCTCGCGTATCTCTTCCGCAAGTGGTGTTCCGCCTGGCTCTCGAGTCATTGTATAAGGGATACAATTATCATCGAGCCATTGACGAATAAATTGGATTGCAGTGGTCTTACCACTACCTTCTCCCCCTTCTAGCGAAATAAACTTACCTCTCATGCACTACCCTCTCTATTTCGTAACTTCTGGGGTCGACCGATAATCTTCTCGGCGCTTATACTGATATTCCCTTACTGCGCGGTTATGCTCTCTTAATGTATTAGAAAAAGCATGCGTACCATCCCCTTTAGCCACAAAGTACAAAGCCTTTGTCTGCTCAGGATTAAGTGCCGCTTCAACCGCCTCTCTGCCAACATTCGCAATAGGTGATGGTGGTAAACCGTAAATTCGATACGTATTATAAGGAGATAAATCTTGTAAGCCTTTACGGGTCAAATTGCCTTTAAACTTGTCACCAAGGCCATAAATAACCGTCGGATCTGTTTGCAGTCGCATCCCCTTTTCAAGTCGACTTATAAAGACCTGAGCAATAAGTGGACGCTCATAAGGAACGCCTGTTTCTTTCTCAATAATAGATGCCATAATAAGAGCCTCATACGGCGTCTTATAGGGTAAATTTTCTGCTTTTTTCGCCCATAATTCAGCCAACGTCTGCGTCATTAATGTATGAGCGTGCCTCAGTATACTAACGTCTGTATCACCATCATGATAACGATATGTATTTGCAAAAAATTGCCCTTCAGGATGATCTACATTGAGGCCAAGCTTTTCAGCAATTTCTTCATCTGAAGCATCAAGCAATGTCATAGTAATATTGCCTTTTGCCTGCATCGCGAGCAAAAATTCTTTTGTCGTTTTACCTTCTAAAAGAGTAATCGAATAAAATATGGACTCGCCTGAATCGAACAACATCATGATATCAAGTAAATTCATGTGAGGCTTAATAGCGTACTTGCCTACTTTAGGCACCCATTCTGGATGAAGCTTAGCCACCACCCGTGTTAAATAAGGGTTAGCAATCAACCCCTTATCACTCAAGCTATTGCCCAGGCTGTAAGAAGAATCACCAGCCTGCACTACGAATATTTCGTCATCCTCTATCGTCACCGAATCAGTAATAGAATAATAAAGATAGCCAGCCAGAACAGCCAATAGAGTAATAGACAAAAAAGCAACGCGATAAAACCATTTAATGAGTGCCATGCATATCCTTAGCTTGCATTAAAATTTGTAATTTTCGGGTATGACACCCTATAGGAAAAGACATACCTGTTACACCAACAACAGGTACAATCCCCATCAAACTGTTAGTGATAAAAACTTCATCTGCAGCCATAAGATCACTCAGCAAATAGCGCCCGACCTGAACAATGTACTCAGCTTGCTGCTCAATAATGGCTTTTCGATAGGTACCTTGAACACCCGTTTTTTCAAGCGATGGCGTATATAAAACACCTTGTTTATACCAAAAAAGATTACTCTGAATGCACTCAACCAACTCTTTATCAGCATTCAACATTATGGCCTCAAAATCAAAGGGCATTAAAAACCGCTTCGCAATCACATTCTCAAGACGGTTTAAATGCTTAATCCCCGCCAAAAAACGGTTGGAGCTAACAGGTACGGGGGAAACAGAGAGTGATACCCCCTTTTCTTGATGAACTTTATAATTGGGCGCAGGTAGGATACCGATAACAATCGACTGAATACAATTTTCTGGTGCCAAATAACCTCGGCCACCTTCACCACGGGTCACTATAATTTTCACCACAGACTCTTCATTAATTAAAGGCAGAACTTGAAAATTCAGAAAACTCTTCAGAGTGTTTTGTTGGTCGATGGAAAAAGGCATAGCAAGCTTGGATAGCCCACGAAAAAGGCGAGAAAGATGATCTTCAGTTTGTAGCAAACTGTGAGGGAGCGCGCGAATGGTTTCAAAAACACCATCACCGTAAGCCAAACCACGATCAGCAACAGAAACCGAATTGTCTAATCTGTAATTGACGAACCAAGTCATGGCTAAAAACTCAAAAATTAAGGTTAGCTATGATAGCGCAAAAAAGGATGGCGTCCCATAGGGGGTTCGAACCCCTGTTACCGCCGTGAAAGGGCGGTGTCCTAGGCCTCTAGACGAATGGGACATACAAATAAACTTTCTCTTTAAAGAAAGTGGAGCGGGAAACGAGGCTCGAACTCGCGACCCCAACCTTGGCAAGGTTGTGCTCTACCACTGAGCTATTCCCGCAGATACATAAAATAGTGGCGTCCCGTAGGGGGTTCGAACCCCTGTTACTGCCGTGAAAGGGCAGTGTCCTAGGCCTCTAGACGAACGGGACGCATTCTAGCTTTTATAGTGCTATAACTATATTCCCCCGAAAGGAAATGGAGCGGGAAACGAGGCTCGAACTCGCGACCCCAACCTTGGCAAGGTTGTGCTCTACCACTGAGCTATTCCCGCATTTCAACCACCCTACTCTCTATTCGCATAAAGCAGTGGGCAATCAATTATCAATCCGCCACAACGAATCATAATGATAGTGGCGTCCCGTAGGGGGTTCGAACCCCTGTTACTGCCGTGAAAGGGCAGTGTCCTAGGCCTCTAGACGAACGGGACACAAAAACTCTTCAAACTTTTTTAACTTAACTACTACTCACTTATACAAATGAGTGGCGTCCCGTAGGGGGTTCGAACCCCTGTTACTGCCGTGAAAGGGCAGTGTCCTAGGCCTCTAGACGAACGGGACGCATTCTAGCTTTTATAGTGCTATAACTATATTCCCCCGAAAGGAAATGGAGCGGGAAACGAGGCTCGAACTCGCGACCCCAACCTTGGCAAGGTTGTGCTCTACCACTGAGCTATTCCCGCATTTCAACTACCCTACTCTCTATTCGCATAAAGCAGTGGGCAATCAATTATCAATCCGCCACAACGAATCATAATAATAGTGGCGTCCCGTAGGGGGTTCGAACCCCTGTTACTGCCGTGAAAGGGCAGTGTCCTAGGCCTCTAGACGAACGGGACACAATTTAGCTTTTATAGTGCTATAACTAGCTTCTCCCTTAGGAAGAATGGAGCGGGAAACGAGGCTCGAACTCGCGACCCCAACCTTGGCAAGGTTGTGCTCTACCACTGAGCTATTCCCGCATTTCAACTACCCTACTCTCTATTCGCATAAAGCAGTGGGTAATTTAATCTATGATCCGCCTTAGCCAATCACATTACTATTCAACAATAGTAAAATAGTGGCGTCCCGTAGGGGGTTCGAACCCCTGTTACTGCCGTGAAAGGGCAGTGTCCTAGGCCTCTAGACGAACGGGACACAATTCAGTTTTAATAAACTGATAACACATCACGCTATCGCTAACGTCGATGCTGGAGCGGGAAACGAGGCTCGAACTCGCGACCCCAACCTTGGCAAGGTTGTGCTCTACCACTGAGCTATTCCCGCAAACACTTCTCAACAAACAACAAAAACAAGTAGACTATATAGACAACCTTGTGAAAAGATTGGCGTCCCGTAGGGGGTTCGAACCCCTGTTACTGCCGTGAAAGGGCAGTGTCCTAGGCCTCTAGACGAACGGGACAACGTTATAATCTTGCTGTGTGAGCGGGTGCGTATATTACTGTTACCAATCTTAAAATCAACAGTTTTTTTCATTAATTTAAGCGACTTAGGTAAAAAGTCGCTTTAGAAATCAATCTGATCGGAGCTCTTATGCTGAATAAACACTTCTTTTTGACCTTATCCCTTTCAACAATTTTATTAGCTGGTTGCTCCACAACCCACTATATAAGCATAACGCCAGAAGCTGACGTACAAACTGCAAGCCTGACAAACGACCGTGTAATCAACGTTTCAACCAATACTCAACTTAACAATTCCATCGGCTCTATTAAAACAGGCATTAATGAACGAGCAGACATATTTACAACGAATGACATTAAGTTAAGTGTAAAAGAAAGCGTACTTAAAGGATTGCGTGAACTTGGCTTCACTCCTGACCAAGGCCTCATGCCAGCTGCAGATCTACAAATCGAAATCAGTAAGATGAGTTACACTACTGAGGTTGAGACCTTAAAAACCATTGCCACTCTAGAATTTGAACTAAAGGCCACCCTCGCAGCAAAGGGGCAGACCTATAAAGCAAATTATGGCTCCCAGAAAGTAAGAGAGTACGGCACAATGCCATATCAGCAGGCAGTACAAGATGATATGAATGCACTTGCCAGCCAAACTGTGAATCGACTATTAAGCGACCCCAACATTATCACCCTACTTAAATAAACCGCAAAATAACCAGCCTCCTTTTCTACTTATGAATTAGGTGGCTGGTTTTTCTAGCTCATTCCTCTCGCCCCCTCATCATTTTATAATGACTTTTTTCTTTGCCTATCTTGATCACCTATAAGTTAGGTGTAAAGTGGACACACCTCCCACACAGCTTTAGTAAGGATAATGTGGTGCAAATTCGTAAATCCAACAAACTCGCTAATATATGCTATGAAATTCGCGGCCCAATTTTAAAAGAAGCCGTTCGAATGGAAGAAGAAGGTCAAAGGATTCTAAAGCTCAATATTGGCAACCCTGCCCCGTTCGGCTTTGAAGCTCCCGATGAAATTCTAGTCGACGTCATTCGTAACTTGCCAACATCGCAAGGCTACTGCGATTCAAAAGGTCTTTTTTCTGCCCGCAAAGCCGTTATGCAAAAATACCAAGCCATGGGCATCAAATCTGCTGATGTTAATCATGTATGGATGGGGAATGGCGTTAGTGAGCTAATTGTTCTCGCTATGCAAGGCCTACTTAATGATGGAGATGAAATACTTATCCCTGCCCCCGACTACCCTCTTTGGACAGCCGCAGCAACGCTCTCAGGCGGCTACGTAAAACACTACCTATGCGATGAAGGTTCTGGATGGCAACCAGACGTTGATGACATTCGCTCTAAGATATCAAACAAGACAAAAGCGATTGTTATTATTAACCCAAATAACCCAACGGGTGCTGTCTACGAAAAAGGCATACTCGAATCCATAGTCAATCTTGCCGAAGAACACAATTTACTCATCTTCTCCGACGAAATTTATGACAAAATTCTTTATGACGAAGCCAAGCACATTCCAACAGCCACTCTCACAGAAGGGCGCGCACCCTGCATTACCTTTGGTGGACTTTCGAAAGTGTACCGCACCGCAGGCTTTCGTTCAGGCTGGATGGCTATAACCGGTGACAGGAGTGGCATTCAAGACTATATAGAAGGCTTAGATATACTCAGCTCTATGCGCTTATGCGCCAACGTTCCAGCCCAGCACGCCGTTCAGACAGCACTTGGAGGCTACCAAAGCATCAATGAGCTAATCATACCTGGCGGACGCCTATACGAACAACGCAAGGTGGCATGGGAAGCATTGGACTCAATTCCAGGGGTCCACTGCCACAAACCTGATGGGGCGTTATATCTATTCCCTCGTTTAGACCCGAAAGTCTACGATATTAAAAATGACATAGACCTGGTTTTACAATTCTTACGCGAAGAAAAGGTGCTGATCGTTCAGGGCACAGGATTCAACTGGCCAACCCCCGACCATGTTAGGTTCGTATTTCTTCCACATGTTGAAGAACTAGCTCCCGCTATGGAAAGATTCGCTGCTTTTTTAGGCCGATTAAGAAAGCGCTAACTCCTCTCTTGAAATAATCCTATAAAACCCTACTATGCTCCTTAACAGTTTCTTAAGGAGCATAGTAATGCGCATTATTCTGTTTTTACTGACGAACTTAGCAGTCATGGTGGTTGCAGGGATCGTTCTGAGTCTTTTAGGCGTTAATGGTTACATGTCCAGTAATGGCCTAGATTTCACCTCGCTGCTTATTTTCTGCGGTGTGTTTGGCTTTGCCGGCAGTCTAGTGTCACTTCTTCTGTCAAAATTCATGGCAAAGCGAGGGTCTGGTGCTGTTGTTATTAAGCAACCAAGCAACCACAAAGAAGCATGGTTACTTGATACAGTAAAAGCACTTTCACACCAAGCAGGAATAAAAATGCCAGAAGTGGCAATATTCCCAACCCATGAAGCAAACGCGTTCGCAACAGGCTGGAACAAAAACGATGCCTTAGTCGCCGTATCAAGTGGCATGCTAGATAGATTCTCTCCTGATGAAATAAAAGCAGTACTTGGTCACGAGATTGGTCACGTGGCCAATGGCGACATGATTACTCTGTCTCTTATTCAGGGCGTTGTTAACACTTTCGTAATGTTTTTTGCTCGAATTGCAGCTTACGCTGTAGATCAATTCCTACGCAGAAACGACAACGAAGGCTCCGTGGGCTGGGGCTACTATATCGCCACTTTTGTATTTGAAATTATCTTTGGCGTTTTAGCCTCTATCATTGTTATGTGGTTCTCTCGTTACAGAGAGTTCAGAGCAGACGAAGCAGGCGCTCGATTAGCAGGCAAAGGCGCTATGATTGCAGCCCTTGCTCGTTTGCAGCAAGAACACGAAGAAAGCCGCATGCCAGACTCCATGCTTGCCTTCGGCATACGCCGCGGCAAGAAACCAACAATGGGACAGCTATTTTCTAGCCACCCCCCTATTGAAGATCGTATTAAAGCACTACAAGCACTTTAATATTTAACAAAAAACGCCAGCAAAATGCTGGCGTTTTTTTTCAAAGTATATAACTTCATTTAGATTTATTGCGCTGAGTCTCGAAAATAAACGCCATCAGCGGAATACCTACATCTTTCCCAGAATCAACAAATCGCACACCGTAAACATAAAAATATTCCACACCCATTCTTGCTAGAAAATCATTATCTACTAAGCTCGCTTGAACTTGCTCTAACATTTGAATTTCTTGAGAACGGATTTCACAATCTAGCTTTAAAAGGTGATTATATGGGCCCACTTTAATATTACAGTTAAGCTTCATTGTTTGATTAACAGAGCCAAAATCTTCTTTTGAGATCAGCTTAGCCCCACCAAGACTTAAATCAATAATCACAGCAGAGGATGAATCTGAAATAGACAACGAAGAACCGTTTGGCTCTAAATTAGAAATCAAACGAGTCTCTACACGAACCGCCTGACGCACTTCAGATGTTTCAACATATTCTGGGTAAGCAATATGGAGATGTGCTGCCGGCTCCAAATAGCTTTTCGCCACCTTACTAGAAAAGGCACAAACGTGAGTACTCAGCATTAGTCGAGCATTTACTACCTGACCATCTCTAACCAAAATATTTTTACCATTTATTTTAGGTGTAGAAAGTATCAATGATCTGCCCGGAATATTTCCAAGAACTTTCACCATATAACGACCAGGAGGAGAAATAAATTCTATTTGAACGTTTGTACCTATAGGTACATCAAGATCCCCCAAATCAACCTGCATAACTCCAGCCATTCTTTTACCTTAGCTTTATTATTTATTGTCTCGAGAAACCAACGGCATCTATTAAACTAGAGACTCCATTACTATTCGCACGCACAGTACAAGTATTTAATTCATCTCTTTCTACATAATGCTTTCTCAACCAATCAAAAACATTACTTTCTTTATTTTCTCGGTATTTAAAGCGCAACCGAACATCATCCCTAGCCACATCATAAATTGCTTGCACACTTCGAGCCAGCATTTCTTCTTGCGAGACACCGGCAGCAACATCAATAAAAGAAAGCCAACCTGAACTAATAGCGTCTTTTTTATTAATTACGTGTGAATTTAGCCCTAAATGGCGACACAAAGCCTGATAAACCATCCAGGTACCTTTTTCACGACCTTGCTTACTGTAGCCCGCGATATGTGGTGTGGCAATATCGACAATAGAGACAAGATTCTGGTTAATTTCTGGCTCAGCATCCCAGACATCTATCACCAGATGAATATTACCGTCTAATTGCTTATAGCGTTCAAGCAGTGCATTTTCTTCAATAACACCACCTCGTCCAGCCGAAATAATAGTAACACCAGCGGACACCCTAGCAAGCTCCTCGCTGCCGATCATCCCCATAGTTGGACAAGGGCCTGAGTTTGTTAAAGGCGCATGCAGAGAAATTACATCACAACAAAGAATTTCATCCAAAGAAACAAAGTTCGCTGAACCACCCTCTTTTTCCTTAATAGGATCATGAATGCATACATGACAGCCTAAATCAGCAAAACGGTCATATACAGCTTTACCAACATTACCATAGCCAATCACGCCGATTTTCTTACTCAACCAGCTAAGTTTTTTTGTCATATAAAGATGACTCAAACCACTAAACACATAATCCGCGACTGCTTCTGCGTTGCAACCGGGCGCACTACTAAATGCAATACCCACTTCAGCCAGATAATCTAGATCGATATGATCGACACCTATGGTAGCGCTGCCCACAAAACAAACAGAACTACCCTCAAGCAACTCCCGCGTCACTTTCGTCACAGAACGAACCAAAAGCACATCTGCGTCTTTTATTTGGTTGTTTGTTATTGTCCGGCCATTTACCAATTCCACATCACCCAAATGCGAAAAAAGAGCTTTCGCATTTGGCATATTCTCATCTGCAATAATTTTCATACTGTTGCTTTAAAAACTCACTAAAAACTAAATCTGGATGGCGTTGTGCCAATAAATAGGTTGAAAAAGCCTCAGCCCTTCTCGGCAAGCCAGTAACTATATAGCTACCTACCTGCTTCATTACAGCTTGTTCAAAGTGCTTAGCGTCATAATCAGGCATAGACAAATTATCAACACTTACACGAAATGGCAGCCCTGCCGACCAATGCAAAACACACTCAACAGCCTGAGGCTTAACCTCGACACACTCAAACTCTTGCTGGGTTTTCAAATCTCGCGTATCGGATTCATACCAATAACCATAATCCTCCAGCAAACGCCTTTCTGAGCCTGCAATACACCAATGGCTCACTTCATGTAGCGCACTTGAGCAGTAATCGAAGCGAAAATATATAGTCGCCGGAGCACCAACCTCAGCAGGCAAATATAAGGGTTCATCTGCACCACCTACAAGGCGGGTATTAAAACTTGAGAGAAAACAGGCGCTAAAGGCTTCAACAAGCTGCGTTACACTTGCCAACGTATAGACTCCAAAAGCAAAGAATTATCACATAAGAAAGAAAAATGCGCCACGCAAAGAAAATAACTTCACGCAGCGCATTTTATGCAATCCCGCCAAACTCATGAGCGGGCTAAAAAAACACTCTAAACATTAGCCTCGATAATATCGAGAAGGTACAAACGGCATAGACGTCTGAGCCAAAGGAATACTCTTACCCCTAACGCTAGCAAATAAATCTTCGCCGCCATCAAGCGCCTGGACTGCCACATAAGCCATCACGATAGGCTTAGCAAGAGTTGGAGAGAAACCACCACTAGTCACAACACCTTTAACCTCACCAGAAGCATCCACTATCTCCACACCTTCACGAACCGGGGCACGACCATCAACTAGAAAACCAACACGCTTTCTTGCTGGTTTATTGACAAATTGCGGTAAAATGATATCAGCACCCGGAAAGCCACCAGCACGCGCCCCATCTAAACGACGCACTTTTTGTATCGCCCAATTAAGAGAAGCCTCCACTGGTGTTGTTGTCGCGTCAATATCATGACCATACAAGCACAAACCAGCCTCTAAGCGTAATGAGTCACGCGCACCAAGACCAATCCACTCCACCTCGTCAAACGCCAATAAAGCATTAGCAAAAACTTCAGCTTTGTCATTTGGCACAGAAACTTCGTAACCGTCTTCACCAGTATAACCAGAACAACTCACCCATAGCTCCACGCCCTGCCATTCTAGCTTCAAGCTTTGCATGAATGTCATACTGGAAGCATCAGGAACCATACGCGCAAACACTTCACGCGCTTTTGGCCCTTGAATTGCTAGCAATGACCTATCTTCTATAACGTCAACATCACAATCAACCAACGTAGCTTTTAAATAAGCAAAGTCTTGGTCTTTACAGCCAGCATTCACAACCATAAATACTTCATCGCCCCAATTGGCGAACATTAAGTCGTCCGTAATACCGCCCTTATCAGTCGTAAACATACCGTAACGCTGTGTACCTTCAGGCAATCCAATTACATCAACAGGCAAAATAGCTTCAAGCGCAGCTTTTACATTTTTACCTCGTAGCATTACCTGCCCCATGTGCGACACATCAAATAACCCCGCGTTTTCACGAGCCCATAAATGTTCTTTCATCACACCTAACGGATATTGAACTGGCATCTCATAACCAGCAAATTCAACCATCCTAGCGCCTGAAGCGACATGTAAATCACATAGAGCAGTACGTTTCATAACGAAAACCTTTAATTAAAGTAGTAACAATGTTTGTTTCCAATTGGAAACAGAGTATCCAAATTCAGCCAGACTTGACAAGCCCCAAGCAGCATTTAATCGAAGAACATCCAACCTAAACTCAATATTTTCAATGCAAAATATTAAACGAACGGTCAAGTATATTAATAAACAAACTTGAAAAATCCACCCCAATTACTGTTTCCAATTGGAAACTTTTTCATTATCATAGTCAAAAATGACGTAAACCGAACAATGACTGACGCTCCTAGAAAGATGATCTTTTTTCATCATCATAGACTGCCTTAGTGTTATTATACGCACGACTCATTGTCTTTTTGGCATACATGTTTATTTAAGAGGAATTTCCCCATGGCGAATACCGAAGCTTTTTTCAGCCAAACTTTAGCTGAGCGAGATCAAGAACTTTTTGCAACAATCGTTGAAGAGCAAGAACGCCAAGAAACCGGCATTGAATTGATTGCTTCTGAAAACATCACTTCAAAAGCGGTTTTAGAAGCTCAGGGCTCAGTACTAACCAACAAATATGCAGAAGGTTACCCACATCGTCGCTACTATGGTGGCTGTGAAGCAGTTGACGTAACGGAACAGCTTGCCATTGACCGTGCTAAAAAACTTTTCAACTGTGAGTTTGTAAACGTTCAGCCTCATTCTGGCGCACAAGCTAACGGTGCAGTAATGCTAGCACTGCTTCAGCCTGGCGACACTATTATGGGTATGTCATTGTCTTCTGGTGGTCACTTAACTCACGGCGCGGCACCAGCTCAATCTGGCAAATGGTTTAACGCTGTTCAGTACGAAGTTAGCCCAGAAACATTATTAATTGATTACGATGCTATCGAAGCACAAGCACTAGAGTGCAAGCCAAAGATGATTATCGCGGGTGGCTCAGCCATTCCACGTCAAATCGACTTCAAGCGCTTCCGTGAAATTGCAGACAAAGTTGGTGCTTACCTTTTCGTTGACATGGCTCACATTGCTGGACTTGTTGCGACGGGTGTTCACCCATCTCCACTTCCACATGCACACGTTGTTACAACAACAACACACAAAACACTTCGCGGCCCACGTGGTGGTATGATTCTTTCCAATGACCTAGATCTTGGCAAAAAAATCAACTCTGCGGTATTCCCTGGCTACCAAGGTGGTCCATTGATGCACGTTATTGCTGGTAAAGCAGTCGCTTTCGGCGAAGCATTGAAGCCAGAGTTTACTGATTACATTAAACAAGTCGTTGCTAACGCTAAAGCGCTTGCTGAAGTAATGGTTGAACGTGGTTGTGACATCGTTACTGGTGGTACCGATACACACCTAATGCTAGTTGACCTTCGTCCAAAAGGACTAAAAGGTAACGCAGCAGATGCCGCCCTTGAACGCGCTGGCATTACCTGTAACAAAAATGGCATTCCATTCGACACAGAAAAACCGATGGTAACTTCTGGTATCCGCCTAGGTACACCGGCAGCAACATCTCGTGGATTTGGTATTGAAGAATTCCAAAAAGTGGGTCATCTTATCAGCGATGTACTTGATGGCTTGGTAGCAATGCCAGAAGGAAACCCAGAAGTAGAGGCTCGCGTACTTGCAGAAGTTAAAGAGCTTTGCAAACGCTTCCCACTTTACCGCTAAGATCACGTACCCAAGGGGCAACCCTCCTTGGGTATTTTTTTAAAGAGGCATAAATACTATGAGCACTATCCCAGAAAACCTAAAATACGCTGACTCCCATGAATGGGTGTTGGATAACGGCGATGGAACAGTTACTGTTGGCATTACCGATCACGCACAAGACCTACTAGGCGATGTAGTTTACGTTGAACTACCTGAAGTTGGCGCCGACGTAACTGCTACAGAGCAATTTTCTTTAGTTGAGTCTGTGAAAGCGGCTTCTGATATTTATGCCCCTGTTAATGGCGAAGTAATTGAAGTTAATGAAGCTCTAAATGACTCACCAGAGCTAATCAATGAAGCACCTTTTAAAGACGCATGGATTGCTAAAATCAAGCTCAGCGACCCTGCTGATCTTGACAAACTACTTGATGCTGCAGGCTATTCAGCCACAATCGAATAACCTCAAATCTAGGCTCTCCCTCTATCCGTATTGAGAGCCTAACTCCTCGATCTAATCTTAATAGGTAATTAAACCATGACCTCGTGCATTCGCGATTTGTTAAACAGTGATGAATTTATTGCTCGCCACATTGGCCCTGACGCATCAGAGCAGGCAAAAATGCTATCTACAATTGGCATCAACAGCCTTCCAGAACTAATCGAAAAAACAGTCCCGGAAGCCATTCGTCAAGCAAATCTAGATCTTTCAGCTAACCCTGTTAGTGAAAACGAAGCACTTGTTCAACTAAAGACCATCGCCAATCAAAACAAAGTTGCGCGCTCTTTTATCGGCATGGGTTACCACGACACACATGTGCCCTCTCCGATTCTGCGCAACCTACTAGAAAACCCAGGCTGGTATACGGCTTACACGCCTTACCAACCAGAAATATCTCAAGGTCGCTTGGAAGCACTATTAAACTTCCAACAAGTCATTATCGACCTAACTGGCATGGAAATTTCCAACGCCTCTTTATTAGATGAAGCGACGGCCGCAGCCGAAGCGATGACACTAATGAAACGCTCCAACCGCAAGAAGAGCGATAAATTATTCGTTGCAAGCCACTGCTTGCCACAAACAATAGACGTCGTTAAAACTCGAGCAGAACTACTTGAAATTGAAGTCATCGTTGATGATATCGCAAATTTCGCACAACACGATGTATTCGGCGCCATTATTCAATACCCAGGCATTGATGGCACAGTGACTGATTTAACCCCTGTTATTGCCCAAGCACATGAGCAAGGCGCACTTGTCAGCATTGCCGTCGACCTACTGTCTCTTGTTCTATTGAAATCACCAGGTGATATGGGTGCAGACATCGTGTTCGGCTCCGCTCAGCGCTTTGGTGTGCCAATGGGCTTTGGTGGCCCACACGCTGCATTCTTAGCAACCAAAGATGCATTCAAACGCTCTATGCCAGGTCGTGTTATCGGCGTATCGAAAGACAGTCATGGCAAACCAGCATTACGCATGGCAATGCAAACACGTGAACAACATATTCGCCGTGAAAAAGCGACATCGAACATTTGTACCGCTCAAGCACTACTAGCAATGATGGCTGGCTTCTACGCAGTTTATCACGGCCCTGCTGGCCTTAAAAAGATAGCGAACCGCGTTGCGGCGCTTACCAACTGCTTTGCCAATACCATCCAATCAAAAGGCTTCACCACTAACTCAAGTTACTTTGATACCGTTATCGTTAACACTGGTGAAAAAACTGATAGCATCATGGCAAAAGGTGCTGAGAAGTTAATGAACTTCCATAAAGCGTCTGACAGCCAAGTGTCTATCGCACTAAACGAAACAATCACCCCGAATGATCTTATCGACTTGGCTGAATGCTTCGGCGCAGAACTATCACTAGAAGACATCACAAACGCTGAAAGCACTTATGGCTTTGATGCTACCCTATTGCGTCAAGATGATATTCTGACTCACCCAGTATTTAATAGTCATCACAGCGAAACCGAATTGATGCGCTACATGCACCAACTGGAAGTCAAAGACATTGCACTGAACCAAAGCATGATCCCTCTTGGATCTTGTACAATGAAACTAAATGCGGCATCCGAAATGATTCCGGTTACTTGGGCTGAATTTGGTCGCATCCATCCATTTGCACCAAGCACTCAAGTTGCTGGCTATCATGCATTATTGCAAGAACTTATCGACATGCTTTCTAAAGCAACGGGATATGACACTGTTTCTTTGCAACCAAACTCTGGCGCACAAGGTGAGTACGCTGGTCTTATCGCTATCGATAAGTACCACAAGTCTCGCGGCGACCATGATCGTGATGTGTGCTTGATTCCAAGCTCAGCTCATGGAACAAACCCAGCTTCTGCTGCGTTAGCCGGCATGAAAGTTGTCATCGTGAAATGCGACGAAGACGGCAACATTGATTTAGTTGACCTTGCTGAAAAAGCTGAAAAGCATGCTGCTGAACTGAGTTGCATCATGGCAACATACCCATCTACTCACGGTGTATTTGAAGAACACATTCGTGAAGTCTGCGACATTGTTCACAAATTTGGTGGTCAAGTGTACATTGATGGCGCCAACCTAAACGCTCTAGTGGGTGTTGCGCCTCCTGGCTCATTTGGTGGTGACGTTTCGCATCTTAACCTACATAAAACATTCTGCATCCCACATGGTGGTGGCGGTCCAGGCATGGGCCCAATCGGTGTTAAATCTCACCTTGCGCCTTTCTTACCTGGCCACGCGGTTTCACCTGTGATGGGCATGCTTGAGCAACACGGCGCGGTTTCAGCTGCACCATACGGTAGTGCAAGTATTCTTGTGATCACTTGGATGTACATCAAAATGATGGGCGACAAAGGCTTGCGCGATGCCACCTTCAACGCAATCTTGAATGCCAACTACATTGCTAAGCGCTTAGGCGAACATTACCCAGTTCTTTACACAGGTAAAAACGGCACAGTGGCACACGAGTGCATTATCGACATTCGTCCACTAAAAGCAGAATCAGGCATCAGTGAAGAAGACATCGCTAAGCGTTTGATGGACTTTGGCTTCCATGCACCAACCATGTCTTTCCCTGTTGCTGGAACACTAATGATCGAGCCAACAGAATCAGAAAACCTAGAAGAGCTAGACCGCTTCTGTGATTCAATGATTCAAATTCGCAAAGAAATCAGCAAGGTGCAAGCCGGCGAATGGCCTCTAGAAGACAACCCGCTAGTCAATGCACCACACACAGCAGACAGCCTTTTAGATATGGAGTGGAACCACGCTTACTCACGCAAAGAAGGCGCCTATCCTTTAAATTGGATCAAAGCACGTAAATACTGGCCACCCGTTGGTCGTATTGACAATGTCTACGGTGACCGCAACCTATTCTGCGAATGCCCACCAATAGACAGCTACGAAGACTAATATTCGAAGCTACTAAAAAGTACTAGAACCAAAAAAGGCGAATCAGCAATGATTCGCCTTTTTTTGTTTCATTGATCTCTGATCCTTTACAGCATCGAACCCATAGGATAATTAAAATATAAATGGTATTTTATTTATTAAATATAAGTATTACGCTTTACTTAACGCGTGACCAAGCAAACTAAAATAATTCTGAAAGGCTTGATTAATACGAAGTCGCTGCTCACCTTGAGGGTAAAGGCCCATTTTGGCCTCTTCAGAATGGCGACTTCCTTTTACTAAGAAGGTGCTGGTAGGTTTTGTGTCCTCAACGAACGCCTCGAAAGCGCGTGCTGCCATCTCTTCTGGTTTAGCGTAATAGATGACTTTTAACTTTTGATCTGTAAGGCGGGATATTTGAAACATGTCGCTTGGCTCATCACCTTGCTCGTTCAGCATAATGGCTTTGAAACACTCGGCTAATAATAAGCTCAATGGATGAGGTTGCTTGTTACGAGACAGTTGTAATTGGGCACTGTTTAGCCAGCATGCAGAAGCAAAATGAGAAGTCGATACATGCTGGAACATTTTTTCACCCATGTAATGGTCGAAGGCATGAAACCATTCGTGAGCGAGACTACCAGCTCCCGCATTTTTTGCTAATGATAGCTGCCGCGTTGCAGGCACATAGTGAGCGGCTACGCCTGGTCTTCCGCCCTTTCCATATTGAAGCCCAAGAGTACCTCGCAATGATATTAATAGCTCCGGCCCTTGCAATACGAACATTAAATCCTCTAATGCTCGATAGAAGTTCACCGCGGCTCGATCTCTTTCTTCTGGCGTTACCCAACGCCCCATTTCAATACCTCGAAAATCAAATTGTCGACGTATCATGACAAAGTTTATTGGGGCTTGACTGAAAGACATGCAAACTCTCTAATTAACTAGACGAAACTTAATGCAATAGTGAGTTCTACGTAATACCAAATTGCCGATCAAACTCTGCGATTTTTGTACCACGCATAACCTTTAAATCCTGCAGTTGCTCTTTAACTCTATTCTTTGCTGTCATTCTACCGTTTGCATCAGTGACATTTTCCAATTCGAGCTCATACTGATCCAATAAAGTATCATAATCATCTTGATACGCCTCCTCCACCAAAGCTAAAGCGACTTGATGCTGATAAGTCGCTGCTTTTTTTGAGTGTTTTTGTATATAGGTCAGTGAGTTGTCAAAATATAGCTGCTTTAATGTATCTTTCTGATAATGAACACTCTTAAGCGCATTTCTTTTGTCATCAACCAACACCCTAGCTTGCAGTACCTCTGCCTCATAGCTAATGTTGCTCGCTTGCGCAAAACTAACAGGAACAGTGTTCAATACAAGAATCGCAGTGAGAGACTGCAGTTTTTTCAGTAAAACTTTCTTCATGCGTACCTTCTTGCTCAATGTAGATGCAATGAAACTAATACTTGATTCTATTGAGGCAAAACGACAAGAACAACACTCCAAGAGCACATGCACATTTTAATCTTATCTTTTCGCTTTCAAGCACTACAGGTGTGACGCTCTATTTCCTTTCAAAAAAGCCTAATTTAAATCCATTATTGGTGGCTATTTTTTACATAATAAATCTGAACCCAATCGCCAATACCGTAAAGTCCGCGTCACCCATAAGGAAAGCAAAGGCCGTACCTACTAACAATAAGCCAAAAAAAAGACCTGCCTCAGCAAGTCTTTTGAACTAACGATTCAAAAACGACAATATAGTTACGAGAAAATCCCGGTCAATTTTTCATTCATCAAGTTTTGCCACTCTTTATCCAGTGGCGCTTCAAATAACATACGCTCTCCATTCAACATAATGTCTAGTCGTGTTGCATGGAGACATAAGCGCTTAAAGCCCAGGGCTTTTGTTTCTTTTAAAGATTCCATTGGCGCGTATTTGTCATCACTAACAATTGGATAGCCCGCATGAAGCGTATGAACGCGAATCTGATGCGTACGCCCTGTTACTGGCTCACACTGAACCAAACTATATCCCTCAAACTGACGAACTAACTTAAAGCGAGTTAAACTTTCTTTCCCATCTGTATGAACCTTCACCACGCGCTCGCCAGATTTCAGCTCATTCTTTAACAAAGGCGCATTAACTTGTAATTTCCGCTTAGGCCAGCTGCCATAGACCAAAGCCAGATACGTTTTTTGTACGCCTTCTTTTTCACGTAACGCAGTATGCAGTTCTTTTAACACTGCACGTTTTTTTGCGATCATGATAAGACCCGAAGTATCACGGTCGAGTCGATGAACAAGCTCAACAAACTTCTCTAACGGCCGCATTTGGCGGATCACCTCAACCAAACCAAAACTCAAGCCACTGCCACCATGAACAGCTAGGCCTGACGGTTTATTAACAACGATCAACCCTTTGTCCTCATAGACAATGCGTGATTCTATCTCGCTTTTTAAACGATCAGACAAGACAGGCTTGTCTGATTCTGGCGCAATCACAATCGGCGCAATACGCACAACATCTTCATTCTGAAGACGGTAATCAGGCTTAGTTCGCTTCTTATTAACGCGTATTTCACCTTTCCTAAGTAAGTTGTAAATCTTGCCTTTCGGAACACCCTTTAAAAAGGTAACCAAAAAATTATCGATTCGCTGCCCCGTATTATTGTCGTCAATCGTGACGTAACGAACCGCGGGACGCTCTGTTGAATTTAGTTCTGAGTCCGACATAAGCTAAGATTGGTTTCCTTTATAATTGAAGCACTTAGTTTTTACTGTTATATTCACATTCGCAAAGGGTAAGAGGCAACAAAACACCTCGAAGATAAGATGCAAGAATTGAATGACAATTGCCGAAGCGACACTTTGGCCCCCTATCTTACCTCTGTAACAGTTAATCTTAAATAATAAACCGCATGATTCGGAAAAATCCGCTTCAGTGGAAGGAACTCTCATTAAATTGCTAGGCCACGCGTTCGCGTTGTTTCGTAAAAGCAAAGAAACGAGACCGGTTAAAGAGACTATTTGGTATTGATCACGGCAGCGACCGCATAAAAGCGTTTAACATAAATAAACGAATCGCGTACTCCTCTCGCCAGAGAACACTGAATGACTTGCTCTAATTCTGAGTCAGATTTATTAATGGTTACCCTATCACTGTTGTGACTCTTTCGTATCAGCCCACAGAGTTCACACATATAATGATTAGAATGCTTATTAATGCAACTCAACAAGAAGAGTTGCGCGTCGCCCTAGTAGACGGACAACGTCTATATGATCTAGACATCGAATCCGGTTCTCGCGAACAGAAGAAGTCAAATATATATAAAGGTCGCATCACTCGCATTGAGCCGAGTCTAGAAGCAGCTTTTGTTGACTTCGGAGCAGATCGCCACGGCTTCCTACCTCTAAAAGAAATCTCCAAGACCTATTTTTCCAAAAAATCGAACCACGAAGGCCGAATTAACATCAAAGATGTGTTAAGTGAAGGTCAAGAAGTGATTGTTCAAGTGGACAAAGAGGAACGTGGTAATAAAGGCGCAGCCTTGACCACCTTCGTTAGTTTAGCGGGTCGTTATTTGGTTTTGATGCCAAACAACCCTCGCGCTGGTGGTATTTCTCGTCGCATCGACGGTGATGACAGATCGCACCTTAAAGAAGCCATGTCAGGCCTGAACACACCAGAAAACGGCGGCCTTATTGTTCGTACCGCTGGCGTTGGTCGTTCAACTGAAGAGTTGCAGTGGGATTTGGATTACCTTGATACTTTATGGTCATCCATCACCAAAGCAGCATCTGAAAAACCTGCCCCTTTCTTAATCTATCAAGAAAGCAACATCGTCATCCGTGCCATTCGCGATTATCTACGCGAAGACATTGGCGAAGTGTTGATTGATGAGAAAAGCGCTTACCAAGACGCTATAAACTTCGTTATGCAAGTAATGCCGCACTTTAAGTCGCGCATTAAAATGTATACTGACTCCACACCACTGTTTAACCGTTTCCAGATCGAAACTCAGATCGAAACGGCTTTCCAGCGTGAAGTTCGCCTACCTTCTGGCGGTTCAATTGTTATTGACCCAACAGAAGCACTAGTGTCTATCGATATCAACTCAGCCCGCGCGACGAAAGGCGGAGATATCGAAGAAACAGCACTACAAACCAACTTAGAAGCGGCTGATGAAATAGCTCGTCAATTACGTCTTCGCGACATCGGTGGGTTGGTTGTTATCGATTTCATCGATATGACACCAGTACGCAACCAAAAAGAAGTTGAAAACCGCATGAAAAACGCTCTAGAGGCGGATCGTGCTCGCGTTCAACTTGGTCGTATTTCTCGCTTCGGTCTATTAGAAATGTCACGTCAACGTTTGCGCCCTTCTCTTGGCGAAACCAGCGGCATCGTTTGCCCTCGCTGTAATGGCCAAGGCTTTATCCGTGACGTTGAGTCTCTAGCGCTTTCTGTACTTCGCCTTATCGAAGAAGAATGCTCTAAAGAACGCACAGCCCAAATTCGAGCAGTTTTACCTGTTTCAGTTGCGACCTTTTTGCTAAACGAGAAGCGCACCAATATTGCTAAAATTGAAAAGCGTAACAGCGTTCACATCATCCTTGTGCCAAATCCTCATATGGAAACACCGCACTTTGAAGTAGAACGTATTCGTGATGACAGCACAGTCGTTACACAAAACGAAAACAGTTACTCACTTGTAGAAACACCAGAGCAGCCTCCTTACGAGCCACGCAAAGCAAATGAAAATGTTCGCCCACAAGCGGCAGTAACAAGCATTGCACCAAAGGCACCAGCACCTGAGCACACCGCACCAACAAGCATCCCTAAAGCCGCCAAAAAGTCGCCGAGCAAACCAAGTTTGTTGAAACGCATAATGACAGCGCTATTTGGTGAACCACAAACTAATGCAAAACCAAAGAGCACAAGTAAAGCACCAACAAATACGAACACGCAGAGCAACAGAAATACATCCAGCAAAAACACAAACAGTCGCCCAAATAGAAATAACAAGCGTAATGTTAAACATCAGAACTCAGATAAAGATGACAGCACTGCAGAAAACGCACGCTCAACTCGTCAGTCTCGTCGTGAGCAAGCTGAAGCTGGCAGCAAAAATAACGGTCGTCGTAATAACCGCAATAACAAGCAAGAAACTCAAGATACTCGAGTTGAAAAGCAAGAAGCGGCGGTAAAAGCACCTCGCCAGCAACCGAAAGCAAAAGACGTTCCTGAAGTGAAAGAGCGCAAACGCGACCGTAACGACAATCGCCGTCGCAACGGAAAATTAAAGGATGAAGCGTTAGAAGCAAGCAAACTACAAGAGCAAGAAGATGCAGCTTTAGTAGAGGCAGCTCAAAATGCGGTAACAGAGAAAAGTGAAAATGGTGATGAGCCTCAACGCCGCTCTCGTCGCTCTCGTCGCTCTCGTCGCCCTCAGAAAGAAGAAAACAATGAACAGCAGGAAAGCAATGAATCTAGCATCACCGATGAAGCTCAAGCAGCTGAGACCTTAGAAAATACTGAAGCTCAAAAGCCTGCAACACAAAAAGAAAGCAAGGCTAAAGAAGCAAAACAAGACAGAGCGGAAGCTGTAGTTTCTAAAGACACAACTGAAGAGGTATCTAAGGAAACGACTGAAGTTGACACAAATAACGAAGTGACTGAAGAAGCTCCTAAAGAAACGACTGAAGTTGACACAACTAACGACGTGACTGAAGAAACTCCTAAAGAAACAACTGAAGCAACTACTGCTAAAGACGTAACTGAAGAGGCCCCTAAAGAAACAACTGAAGCAACTACTGCTAAAGGCGTAACGGAAGAAGCTCCTAAAGAAAAAACTGAAGAAACCTCTAAGGAAGCATCTGAAAATGAAGTTGATACTAAACCTACGAAGCCTAAGATGTCAGTAAAAGCTCAAATGAGAAAAATTGAGCAAGAAAATTATGACAATGCCTTAGTAGTGACAGAGCCAACTGAAAGCACGCTAGCAAAAGAAGATACTCAACCTGAAGCAGTTATCGAGTCGACTCCTCCAGAAGCCGAAACAGTGCAGATTACCACCGAAGAAGAGACAACAGAAGAGAAGCCTGACAATATAGGCCGCTCGACTCGAACTCCTCGTCGTGGGCGCGGTAAGCCAGTAGCGAAAGCGGCCAACACTGAAGTCAAAGCACCGGTAGAATTACCAGCCGCTATTTTAGCTCAGCAAGAAAAGCTTCGTTTAGAGCAAGAAGAAAAGCGTAACGCTGCAACATCGCGCCGTCGCGCTTCTTCTGGTCGGGTAAAAAATGACCCAAGAGTCTCACGAGAAGAAACAAGCCCTGAGCCTGCCTCAGAGACTAATGCAGAGTAAAAACTGCATGAAATTTTCGTGAAATAACAAAGAGCCCGCATTATGCGGGCTCTTTTGCAACAAGAGCAATATGGATTATTTCAAAGGATTGATTTGAACATGAATAACGGACAGGTAAAAAACAATGATCATTGATTTTTCTCGCTTTAAAGATTGGACTCTTGTAGGCGATTTATTTGGTGGCGCAACGACTGCCATTGTTTCGCTACCACTCGCACTAGCATTTGGAGTAGCATCAGGAGCTGGTGCAGAAGCCGGTCTATGGGGAGCAATACTCGTTGGGCTTTTTGCTGCACTATTTGGCGGCTCAACCAGCTTAATCTCAGAACCAACCGGCCCAATGACAGTTATCATGACAGCTGTTCTTACCAGCATGCTTGCCAGCAGCCCAGAAGGAGGGGTTGCCATGGCATTTACTGTTGTCATGATCGCCGGCCTATTCCAAATTACATTAGGCTATCTGAAACTCGGTAAATACATCACCCTTATGCCATATAGCGTAATATCAGGCTTTATGTCTGGTATTGGCATTATTTTAATTATCTTACAAATAGCACCCTTCTTGGGACATTCATCACCATCAGGCGGTGTGATCGGTACACTAAGCGCCCTCCCCAACCTAATTGTTAACCTTAAGTTTTCTGAATTATTTTTGGGCTTACTAACGCTGGGCGTATTGTTTTATCTCCCTAAACACTGGCGCCGGTACGTTCCTCCTCAACTGGTTGCTTTGGTCGCAATCACGCTTATTTCCATTCTATTATTTAACGATTCAGATGTGCGCCGAATAGGTATTATCCCGTCTGGTCTACCATCCATTCATTGGCCCACCTTTGAACAGTCTGTGTTTATAGAAATGATCATTAACGGCCTTGTACTGGGGACTTTGGGCTGCATAGACACCTTACTTACAGCAGTTATTGCAGACAGCCTTACGCGCAAAGAGCATGACTCCAATCGCGAACTTATTGGGCAAGGCACCGCTAATTTTTTCTCCGGCCTTCTTGGTGGACTTCCTGGCGCTGGCGCAACCATGGGAACCGTCGTTAATATACAATCTGGCGGCAAATCACCGCTTGCAGGCATAACAAGAGCGTTAATTCTTTTATTGGTTGTACTTGGTGCATCTGACTTAATTAGCCCAATTCCAATGGCTGTACTGGCTGGTATTGCCTTGTATGTGGGGATTAATATACTCGACTGGAGCTTCTTGAAACGAGCACACAAAGTCGCCCTTTCTCCCACCATTATAATGTACGGAGTGATGGCGCTAACCGTATTTGTTGACCTAATGGTTGCGGTTGGAATTGGAGTGTTTATAGCCAATATCATGACAATAGAAAAACTCAGCCGATTACAGTCAGGGAATGTAAAAGCCATCAGTGATGCTGACGACGATATTCCACTATCAGAAGAGGAAAAATCATTACTAGACCAGGCTGATGGAAACGTATTGCTTTTCTATCTATCTGGCCCAATGATTTTTGGTGCAAGCAAAGCCATCGCAAAGCATCACAACCGCATACACAACTACAAAGCTGTAGTGCTAGATCTGAGCGCCGTTCCTATGATGGACCTCACCATAGGGCTTGCACTAGAAAACGCCATAAAAGACGCGATAGAAGCTAACTGTGCCGTTTATATCTTTAGCCCTAATGGACAAACCACAGAACGACTTGAAAAGCTGGGCGTTTCAAATAGACTGCCACACAATGCGTTTTGTGATTCTCGTAAATCCGCTTTGCAGCAAGCGGTTAAAAACTTACCCACTTCGTAATAAAGCAATGCAAAAACATTAGATAAAAAAAGCCGCTTATAAAAGCGGCTTTTTTATTTGCTTAGCTGTTAATCAAAGAATCTGATTAAAGAGACAAGCGACGTACATCACTCAGCAAGGAGTTTAAGAAGGTCATAAAGCGACCTGCATCACCACCATTCACAGCTCTGTGATCGTAAGACAAGCACAATGGCAACATTGTACGAGGCTCAAACTCTTTACCATTCCAGCGTGGCTCAACGTCCGCTTTAGAAACACCCAAAATACCCACTTCAGGACAGTTAACGATAGGAGTAAATCCTGTTCCGCCAATTGCACCCAAACTAGAAATAGTGAAACAACCACCCTGCATGTCAGCTGGCTTAAGTTGTTTATCTAGTGCTTTCTTAATTAGCTCTCCCGCTTCTTTTGCAATTTGAACGACAGATTTCTTATCTGCGTCACGCAAAACAGGAACAACCAAACCAGCAGGCGAATCCACAGCAATACCAATGTGTACATAATGCTTTTGAACGTAGCTTTCGCCATCGGCCATTAGCGACACATTAAAGCTTGGATTAGCAACCATTGCTTGCGCAACTGCTTTAATCAGGAATGGAAGCGGCGTTAATTTAACACCTTGTTTCTCCATTTCGCCTTTTAAGCCTTTACGGAATGCTTCAAGATCAGAAATATCAGCTTTATCAAACTGAGTAACTTGAGGCACAACAAGCGCGTTGCGAACCATGTTCTGAGCAGTTAGACGCTGGATCTTGCTCATCTTAACAACGTCAACTTCACCAAACTTGCTAAAGTCTTGATCTGGCACAGTTGGCAGACCGGAACCTGTTGCAACACCACCAGCCGGAGCAGAAGCCACCTTTTGCACAGCTGCTTTCACATAAGCATGCAAATCTTCTTTCGTAATACGACCACGAGGGCCAGTAGGACGAACAAGAGACAGATCAACACCTAACTCGCGAGCGAGCATACGAACAGCTGGACCAGCATGAACTTTCTTAGAAGGTTCAGACAGTACAGCAGATTGATCTACTGCAGGAGCTGACTTTTCGGCACTTGCTTTAGGCTTTTCAGTTGGTGCAGAAGTTGCTTTTTCAGCAGCCGGCGCAGGCGCAGGCACTTCAGAACCACCTTCTACTTCAAGCTCAAGAACAAGATCACCTTCAGAAACCTTATCACCAACCTTAATAGAAACAGACTTCACTGTTCCTGATTTCGGCGCAGGAATTTCCATAGAGGCCTTATCAGTCTCAAGAACAATGATAGAATCACCTTCTTGAACTTTATCTCCGGCTGCAACAGCAACCTCGATAACTTCAACGCCTTCAGCACCACCAATGTCAGGCACTTTAACCGACTCAACACCACCAGAAGCTGATGCTGCAGCAGGAGCTGATGATTTTGGCTCTTCAGCTTTTTCTTCTTTAGCAGCAGGCGCCACTGAAGATGACTCAGTTGTCAGCACAAGAATATCAGCACCTTCGGATACAGTGTCACCAACTTTAATAGAAATCTTGGCGATCTTACCTGTAAATGGTGAAGGTATGTCCATAGAAGCCTTATCAGTTTCAAGAACGATAATTGAATCACCCTCTTCAACCATATCACCTTCAGCAACACAAACCTCTATAACTTCAACGTCAGTTGCACCACCAATATCTGGCACTGAAACTTTTTCTTCGCTGGAAGATGAAGAAGCTGGAGCTTTCTCAGCGGACTTCTCTGGTGCAGGATCTTCTACAGGTGCCTCAGGAGCAGACTCTTCCGCACCTTCAACCTCAATAATAAGAATCTCATCACCTTCAGAAACTTTTTCGCCTTCTTTCACAGAAATACTTTTTACTTTACCTGCCATGGAAGATGGAACATCCATAGAAGCTTTATCTGTTTCTAAAACAATAATTGATTGATCCACTTCAATTGTGTCACCAACCGCAATACTGATCTCGATAATTTCGACATCAGTCGCACCACCAATATCCGGTACTCGAATGATTTCAGTACTCACAGAAATCTCCTTTGTCTTATAGACGCATCAAACTTAAAAACTTATCTGACTTAGATAAAAACATACACTAAGCCAGATACCTAGCTTGTCAGGTAATTAGCACATTACAGGGTTTGGCTTCTCAGGATCTAGACCAAACTTAGCAATTGCCTCACTAACTACAGATGCATCAATTACACCGTCTTTTGCCAGTGCACTTAAAGCAGAAACCACTACCCAATAACGGTTAACTTCAAAGAAGTGACGCAATTGAGCGCGAGTATCACTGCGGCCAAAACCATCAGTACCAAGTACATTGTAAGTACCTTTTACGAATGGGCGAATTTGATCTGCGAACAATTTAATATGGTCGGTAGATGCAATCACAGGGCCATTGTCATTCAGGCAAGACTCTACGTAAGAAAGGCGCGCTTCTGATTCAGGGTGAAGCATGTTCCAGCGACTTGCATCAAGACCTTCACGACGCAATTCATTGAAAGACGTTACACTCCATATATCAGAGTTAACACCGAAATCATTAAATAGAATCTCTGCAGCGGCTTCCACTTCACGCAGAATAACGCCAGAACCAAGCAATTGAACTTGTTTCTTATTGGCTTTCTTAGCATGAGACTTAAGCTTATACATCCCCTTGATAATACCTTCTTCAACACCTTCAGGCATATCTTCGTGCGTATAGTTTTCATTCATTACAGTTAAGTAATAGAAAACACTTTCTTTCTCTTTATACATACGACGTAAGCCATCTTGCATGATAACAGCGACTTCGTATGAATAAGTAGGGTCATAAGACACACAGTTAGGAATTAGACCTGCTTGAATATGGGAATGACCATCTTCGTGCTGCAAACCTTCACCATTTAGCGTAGTACGACCTGCAGTAGCACCAATCAAGAATCCACGAGCCTGAGAATCACCTGCCGCCCAAGCTAAGTCACCAATTCGCTGGAAACCAAACATTGAGTAATAAATGTAAACAGGAATCATTGGAAGAGCGCTGTTTGCATAAGATGTAGCCAATGCTAACCAAGCAGAGAATGCCCCTGGCTCATTGATGCCTTCTTGAAGGATTTGACCATCAGCAGATTCTTTGTAATACATAATCTGAGTATGGTCATGAGGCGTATAACGCTGACCTTCAGATGAGTATATACCCAGCTGGCGGAACATACCTTCCATACCAAAGGTACGAGCTTCATCGGCAACAATTGGCACAACACGTTTACCAATTTCTTTATCTTTAACCATAACATTCAGTGCACGCACAAACGCCATAGTCGTAGAGATTTCACGGCCATTCGTTCCCGCGATTTGAGACTTAAAGGCTTCCAAAGAAGGAACTTCAAGCGCTTCGCAATCATGGTTACGGATAGGGAAAGCGCCATGCAATTCTTTGCGACGAGAGCGCATGTATTGCATTTCTGGGCTATCTTCAGCCGGTTTATAGTACGGTAAATCTTTTAGCTCTTCATCGCTAATTGGGATACCGAATTTATCACGGAACTGAGCAAGGGATTCTTCATCCAACTTCTTCGTCTGGTGCGCCGTGTTTTGCGCTTCAGCCGCTTTAAACATGCCGTAACCTTTAACGGTTTGCGCCAAGATAACAGTCGGTTGACCTTTATGAGAAGTTGCTTCGGAGTACGCCGCGTAAACTTTGTAAGGATCATGTCCGCCACGATTAAGATTCATAATCTCATCGTCAGTCATGTCTTTAACCATTTCTAGCAATTCTGGATATTTGCCGAAGAAATGTTCACGAGTATAAGCACCACCATTTGCTTTGTAGTTCTGTAGTTCGCCATCGCAAACTTCATTCATACGTTTAACTAGCAAACCGTTGTGATCTTTCGCAAAAAGAGGATCCCAATGACGACCCCATAGGCACTTAATGACATTCCAGCCAGCACCACGGAAGACACCTTCAAGTTCCTGAACAATTTTACTGTTACCACGAACAGGACCATCAAGGCGCTGTAGGTTACAGTTGATAACAAAAATAAGGTTATCTAGATTTTCGCGACCAGCAAGAGCAATAGCTCCTAAAGATTCTGGCTCATCACACTCACCATCACCTAGGAAAGCCCACACCTTACGATCACCTTGATCAATAAGACCACGGCTATGCTGATACTTCATTACGTGTGCTTGGTAAATCGCTTGCAAAGGCCCAAGACCCATAGACACTGTTGGGAACTGCCAGTAATCAGGCATCAACCAAGGGTGCGGGTAAGAAGAAATACCTTTGCCATCGACTTCACGGCGGAAGTTATCTAGCTGCTCGTCTGTCAAGCGCCCTTCAATGTATGAACGAGCGTAAATACCTGGGGATATATGACCTTGGAAAAAGACCATATCCGCTTGTTGTTTACCGTCATTACCACGGAAAAAGTGGTTAAAGCCGATATCATAAAGCGTTGCTGCAGAAGAAAAGCTTGTAATGTGGCCACCAAGTGTTGAATCAACACGGTTTGCCTTCATTACCATAGCCAATGCATTCCAACGAATTATAGAGCGTATACGACGCTCCATAAATACATCACCCGGCAATGGCTTCTCATTTTCAGGAGCAATTGTATTCCGGTATGCCGTCGTAATGGATGACGGTAATGACGTACCAGCTTTTGAAGCCTCATTCGTCAAACGATTTAAAATGTATTGCGCGCGATCAGGACCTTCCTCGCGAAGGACAGACTCAAGCGCATCGACCCACTCTTTAGTTTCAATTGGATCGATGTCTTCGAGAATATGCTGCTCAGTCATCGTGTTAATAACTCCCGCTATTAGAACAGATACTAACCTACCAAGGACATTATGTGTATTTAAGCCTTGGAGGCTACTTAAACGAACCGTCGGAACTTATATGAATAGCCACAAAGTTCCAGCCGACCTAGGATAAAACGACACACTGTTTAATAAGCTTTAAAACGCGTCGTTTTTATCCGTTCCAATGGTAATTATTATTGTTTTAATTTTATTTCCATTGCATCGACCACTAAAAATCTAGTCAGTTCGCTTCCAATTTGGGTTTGGTTCATCAAACCCAACATTAAATTTCCACATGCATATAGCCTTACTAATGCATGTAAAAAATCAAAGCCATTTACTTAGAAACCGCATAGATAGACTGTTTCTAAGGATTTTGCATTCTAGGTATTTTACTAAACCCTTACATTAAAAAGGGCTTTTTTAAATATCAGAAGCATCTAATTTGGGCGTTAGATTAACACCTAATCAAGAGATCGCCTAGCCACCCACATGAAGATTGAGACACTCACAGAACTTTTGAAGCTTTTAAATACCCTAAAATTAATTTAAAAGTAGTCGAAAAGCCTAAGACAAAAGCGTTAAAGACTCAGTCGGCACCACCAAAATTCACAGCATACATGAGACGTATAAGCACCGTGAATCCACAGCCACACTTCAATCCATAAAGAATACACAGCATCTGCTCCAAAGTACCATTCAAAAATCGATGATTAGTATCATTTTATTCGCTTATCAAAATTCAAATGATACAGCTATCAAAATAATCAACGATTGTAAGTCAATCTAACGTGGAAGGCTGATCGTGTGTGCTAAAAAGCAAAACTGTCGCACTTTTTCATATAGAAAGATCATGCAAATCAATGAATATAAAAAAATCAACACTGACGCACTACCAATATAGCGCTACAATATCCGTAATTTACTTAGCAAGATTAGGATAGTACATGACTCTTTTGAACGCTCTATTAACTGAGCACATTCAATCGCAAGTGGCGTTTGCATTAAAAGAAGATATTGGATCAGGAGACATAACCGCTCAACTTATTCCTGATGATCAAGAAATAACAGCCACCGTAATTAGTCGGGAACCTGCAGTCTTATGCGGTCAAGCTTGGGTAAACGAAGTATTCTCTCAATTAGGCAATCAAGTTACGCTCTCATGGCACAACAATGAAGGTGATATGCTGGAAAGCAACAAGCCTTTTTTAACGATCAATGGCCATGCAAGAACAATATTAACGGGGGAGCGTACTGCCCTAAATTTTTTACAATCCCTTTCTTATACTGCGACTGTAACTAATCAATACAGTCAAATTGTAGCGAACACACAACTCACCATTTTGGACACTAGAAAAACCATACCAGGTATGCGCCGTGCGCAGAAATATGCGGTGGCTATTGGTGGAGGAAAGAACCACAGGATGGGGTTATACGATGCGTTTCTAATCAAAGAAAATCACATCATGGCGGCAGGGTCGATTGCTAATGCTGTAAGCATGGCGAAAAATATTGCCCCTGGAAAAACCATTGAAGTTGAAACAGAAAACTTAGAAGAAGTTTCCATGGCTGTTGCTGCAGGTGCCGACATTATCATGTTAGATAATTTCTCTTACGAAGACATGAGCAAAGCGGTTACTGATTTTAAAGGTCAGGTCAAGTTTGAAGCATCTGGAAACATGGACAAAGACCGTTTGTTACTAGTGGCTGAAACTGGCGTTGATTACGTCTCCATCGGCGCCCTAACAAAACATATTCAGGCAATTGACCTTTCTTTGCGAGTATCTCAGGAATAACTATGAAAGACAGTATTTTAGTCATCAACTGTGGAAGCTCTTCGTTGAAGTTTGCGATTCTTGCTAATGCTGGGCAAGAAACCTTAGTAGAAGGTATTGCAGATAGATTAGGGACAGATGAAAGTAGTATCACGTTTAAATTTGAAGGCAAAAAAAACGAAATACAATTAGACGTTGGTAGCCATAAAAATGCTGTGGATCAGATCAAAAGCTGGCTTAACAGCCACCCTACCATTGAGCATTCACTAGCAGGTATTGGTCACCGAGTGGTTCACGGTGGTGAAACCTTCAGCAAATCCGTCTTGATTAATCAAGATGTTGTTACTGGGATTAAAAAGTATTCTCAATTTGCACCATTGCATAACCCTGCACATGTTAAAGGTATAGAAGTGGCTTTTGAGCTTTTCCCAGGGCTTCCACAAGTTGCTGTATTTGATACCGCGTTTCATCAGACACTGGCACCAGAACAGTATCTTTACCCGATTCCAATGCACTTTTATCGAGAGCATCATTTTCGGAAGTATGGTTTCCATGGCACAAGTTATCGATATATAAGTCAGCGCTTAGCACAAATAGCGAACGGTAGCGATCAACAGGGCGTGCTTGTCGCTCACCTTGGTAACGGAGCAAGTACCTGCGCCATTAATAAAGGCAAGTCTTCCGATACTAGTATGGGCATCACGCCATTAGAAGGCTTAATGATGGGCACCCGCTCTGGCAGCCTTGACCCAAGCCTACTGTCATTTATTAGCCAAGCTGAAAATATCTCTTTTGAATCCACACTTGATATTCTGAACAAACAAAGTGGTTTGCTTGGTGTATCAGAAATTTCAAATGACTGCCGAACATTAGAAGAGGCAATGGAATCAGGCGACCTGAGAGCTAAACTGGCTTTAGACATGTTTGCAGCCCGAACAGCGAAGCACTTAGCAAGTGTAGCAACCACTTTAGAAAGTATTGATCATTTGGTATTTACCGGTGGCATCGGTGAAAATTCAAGCTATTTACGTCAAGCTATCTGCAATCATTTGAAAGCACTGAATATCCGTATAGACTCAGATATAAATGATAATGCTCCTCGTGGTGAGACTTTAAACATTAGTGCAAAAGACAGTAATACTAATGTTTGGGTTATACCTACTAATGAAGAGTTGATGATTGCACTGGATACAATAAGTTTAATTCAGCATTAATCGAAACCATGCACCCCATAATGGACTAATTTAGGATTCATCAGATATGTCAATAAATGTACTTATGACCGTTCCCACAGGCCCTGGTGTAGGACTAACATCTGTTTCTGTCGGTCTTGTCCGTGCGCTTGAGCAGCAAGGTTTAAAGGCCAGTTTTTTCAAGCCAATCGCCCAGCCTCAACCGGGTGACAAGGGACCTGACAAGTCAACTGCCATGGTTGCACAAGGCTCAACCCTTACACCAGCTGAGCCTATTCCGCTCCATGAAGCTGAGCGTTATTTGTATAACGACAATATTGATGAACTGATGGAAGAAATTGTTGGTCGATTCCAAGCCAGCGTAGAGCCAGATTCAACAGTTATCGTGGAAGGTCTTGCTCAAATTGCAGGCCACCCGTACGCAACAAGACTAAACAAAGCCATTGCTCGTACACTTGATGCTGGTTTAGTGTTGGTGACAGCACCGAACAACATGCGAGTTAACGAGCTTGAACACCATGTTGAAATTGCGGCAGGCTCTTATGGTGGCATTAAAGCCAACGATGTTATTGGCTGTATTTTAAACAAGACCACACCTGGGTCATTAGGCGTTAAATCCTATGGGGATTTGTTTGCTCAACGTGGCATTTTTAAACGCAATTTTAGCCTGCTTGGTCAAATACCAAAAGCCGATGAACTCACTTACCCTCGAGTAAAAGATGTTGCTGATTTCCTTGGTGCTCGCATCATTAATGCAGGCGACATCGAATCTCGTCGCGTACAGTCTTACACTCTTTGTGCTCGTGGTGTCGAGAATATGCTTGAAGCCTTGCGACCTGGCGTGTTGGTTTTCACTCCAGGCGATCGTACCGACATCATCATGGCGACAGCTATTGCTGCACTGAACGATATCAAGATCGCAGCCTTGGTTGTAACTGGTGGTTACCAACCAAGCGAAGCTTTAATGGGTCTTTGCGGCAAAGCAATGGCCAAAGGCTTACCCGTTCTCTCTGTAGAGTCGAACAGCTGGGAGACAGTCATTAATATGCAATCTTTTAACCAAGAAATACCGCTTGACGATAAAGAACGCGTATTGATGGTAAAAGAGCACATCGCCCGTTGTATCGATCACGACTGGATAAACTCTTTCGCCTTAAACCAAGAAGAGAGAAAACTCTCTCCACCAGCCTTCCGATTCCGTTTAATTGAGCTTGCTCGCTCTCTGAACAAACGAATCATTCTTCCTGAAGGCGAAGAAATTCGCACCATTCAAGCCGCTTCAATTTGTGCCGAACGCGGTATCGCCCGCTGCACATTGCTGGGCAACGAAACTGAAATTTTGAGAATCGCACAAAACAATGGCATTGAATTAAGCCATGGTGTTGAAATACTCGACCCTAGCAGCATTCGTGAACGCTATGTTGCGCCAATGGTAGAGCTAAGAAAAAGTCGAGGGCTAACTGACATCGTTGCTCGCGAGCAACTAGAAGACAATGTTGTGCTAGGCACTATGATGCTGCAAGTTGGTGATGTGGATGGTCTGGTTTCTGGCGCTGTACATACAACGGCTAACACCATTCGGCCGGCTCTGCAGTTAATCAAAACATCCGCGAACGCGAGCATTGTATCTTCAGTCTTCTTCATGTGCTTACCTGACCAAGTGCTGGTCTATGGTGATTGCGCGATTAATCCGGATCCGACTGCTGTGCAACTTGCAGAAATTGCGATTCAAAGTGCGGACTCTGCAACAGCATTTGGCATCACTCCTAAAGTCGCCATGATCAGTTACAGCACTGGTGGCTCTGGCACAGGTAACGATGTAGATAAAGTCAGAGAAGCTACAGCAATTGCGCAAAAGCTACGTCCAGACCTTCTGATTGACGGCCCTTTGCAATACGACGCCGCCATCATGGAAAAAGTTGCCAAACAAAAAGCGCCTAATAGCAAAGTAGCCGGCAAAGCCACCGTGTTTATTTTCCCGGACTTAAATACTGGCAACACCACTTACAAAGCAGTTCAAAGAAGCGCAGACGTAGTCAGCATAGGACCTATGCTACAAGGAATTCGTAAACCTGTTAACGATCTGTCTCGTGGCGCTTTAGTTGATGACATTGTCTATACTATTGCAATTACAGCAATTCAAGCTGGTGACCCGAAAGACCTTTAAATTAATGCCACTTTCTAGGCAGTTCAACTGCCCTAGCACCTTTTTATTGCGACTATTGTCTAGAAAGTGGACATATTTAAAATTGCCGATTAATATTTGTTTATACTTTTTTAGCTGGTGGTTGTTATGTCTGGTAGCCTTCCTCACTCGATAGCCTTATCTGGCCAAGTGCCAAATAATACGACTACGCCCGGCTACACAACATTTGATATAAGGTCAGACGAAGATAAAAACTTAGCGGCTCTGAATGCGCGTAATGCGAAAGCATCAAGTGACCTAGTTGTCACCATTTCTGAAGAAGGTCAGGCGTTATCCCAGCATAATAAAAAAACAGCCGATGAAATTGATGCAAAAAAACAAAATGATATGCTTAGAGAGTTAGAAGAAGAGTTTGGTGAAGATGACCTTGTGCCCTTAGCTCAGAATCAGTCAACCGAAGGCTATGAAGAAAAATCGAATACCGGAGATTTCCTCGACCAGATTGTATAATCAAAAAAACATTAACATAAAACACTATTAGCAAGGACGCTAATATCAAAAATCTTCAAGGAGTGAAGAATGTTACTTTCTCGCCAATTAATGCGCGGATTTACCCTATTGGAACTTATGGTTGTTATCGCCATAATTTCCATCTTAGCAAGCCTTTCTGTACCAACGTTTACTCGGCAAATCGCAAAAGCGAAATTAATTGAAGCGCAAAACCTTGCCACACAACACCAATCAGTCATTGAAGAATTTATTCTTCTACATGGCTCATTTCCAAACAAAGCAGAATTCAACCTCATCAAAAATTCACTAGCAGACAAGTCTATCGCTAAGTCCATTACCGTTGATAGCGCTAATAAAATGACTGGAAGCCTAATCCTCACGCTTAATAGCAATACTGGCATTGATGAAAACCAGTACCTTAGATACTCCCGTGATAGTAGTAGGAACTGGACGTGCCTTTCGGACTTAGACCCTAACCTACTGCCTCTGCAATGTGATAGTTCAACGGAAGGTGTGCTATGACATTAGAGGAAATTATTTCTAACTCGGTTAACCAACATGCAACAGATGTTCATTTAGAGCACACCAATAGAGGCTTACATGTCTATCAACGCCGATATGGCACCTTGCATAAGGTTATCGATCTGCCAATTGGAACTAATTTGATCAATCGCATAAAAATGCGTTCAAATTTAGACCTTTCAGAAACAAGAAGAACACAAGAGGGACAGTTTTTATTTGAAGAAAGAAACCGCAGTACTTTTATTAGAGTAAGCATAATTTCAACTGTTAAAGGCGAAAAAGTCGCACTGCGTTTATTGCCAGATAAGAACCGTTTGTCACTAAATGAAATTGGCATACAACCCAACCTTCATTCTGCCTTGTCTTCTGCTTTAGATTATTCCAGCGGCTTGATTCTAGTGTGCGGCGCTACTGGTGCAGGAAAAAGCACCACTCTATATTCATGCCTAGATGTGTTGAATACTGGCAAAAAAACCATTTTCACCATTGAAGACCCTGTGGAATATGAAATCACTGGCTTGTTTCAATGCGAACCTAACCCTGCTATCGGGCTGGACTCTGCTACGCTGTTGAAATCATTTCTTAGGCAAGACCCAGATGTGATAATGGTGGGAGAAGTAAGGGATGCCATCACTGCAAATCTCGCGGTTAATGCCGCTCTAACTGGACACCTTGTACTGGCAACATTACATACAAACTCAGCATTAGACGCCATACATCGATGCCATGGCTGGCAGGTAGATTTTTTCTCTTTAGCAAGCTCGCTAAAACTTATAATTCACCAGTCGATGCATTATAAAAGCACATCTCAACACCCTGTATTTCATGGAATATCACCTCTTTGGGAAACATCTCTTCCAAAAGACTATGATACGCTTATTTCATCCCCTTCTTTATGGGAAGCATACCCTCACCTGAATAGTGAATCCAAATATGCCATGGTTTAAAATCACACATATCAATGGGAAGGTCGATTATAAATATGGAGACTCGGAACAAGAGATACTTTTTCACACTATAAGCAAAGGCTATTGGCAAATAGCCATATCCGAATGGACTCCTAAGAAATTTGATTACAAATCACTTCAAATTTTTTATGAAGAAATTCAAAGCGCCCTACAATCAGGACTACAGCTTAACCAAGCTATTGCGCATTTCGCTTTATCTTCTTCTAATTCCAGAATAGCTAGCATCAGTCAAGCCATATTAGGAGAGCTGGAGAGAGGCACAACTTTTAATGACGCATTAAGCAAATTAACTCAAAACTCAGCAGAGCCTTACACTCAGCTACTTAATTCTCAGGGCACAAGAGAGGACTGCGAGAAAAGCCTAAGCGTGTCAATACATCAACTCAAATCACTACTTGAATGGTCTCAACGATTACTGAAAACTGTTATCTATCCATTTAGTGTCATTCAAATTGCTTTCATCATCCTTATCGTTAATCGTATCTTGCAAGATCAGTCAACAGGCGCCTATCTAGCGAGCTTAAAAGTCAACCTTTCAATCTATGCAATTTTTAGCATTATCCAAATTGGCGTTATACGTAGCCTTCACCAAGGCCATGCATGCTATTGGCTAGAAAAATACAGCAACAATTTCCGTTTGACGAAATTATTTTCTTTGTTAAGCACCATCAGAAGAACAGGCCTAACATTACAACAGGCATTAAAAAACATGCCTGGATATTTCCAGCACCTCCCCACAAAGAACGAGATTTACACCGCCTACTACACCCTTCGTTTAGGCAAGAACTACGCAGAAACCTTCCCTCTCCACTGGTTCCCTAACGAATCTTCAATAGCCTTACACTCTGCAGAGCAGGATGGTGATATAGAAAGAGCATTAGTTTTAGCCGCTAAAGAGCACGAGAAACGCTGGCAAAAAAACATCTCAATTTTAGAGAAATTTATTCCTGCTCTGTGTCTTGTGATTGCAGGCAGTGTCGTTGCCACTGCACTTGTTTCTCTGTATACGCCTTTAATGGAGATTTCGTAAATGGATTTAACTCTATCGGTATGGGTTTTATATTGTATGATAGCACTTTGCATAGGGAGTTTTTCTGCTGCCTACACAATAAGATGGCCAGCAAAACAACACTATTTGTGGAAAAAAGAGGCACACCTTCTACTATATATACCGTTCACCAGCTCATCAACAATGCAGTTCAATAGAAGACGCTCTCATTGCACTCACTGTAAACAACCCCTGACCTATAAAGACCTCATACCTATCTTTAGTTTTGTCGCCCTAAAAGGTAAATGTCGCTACTGCAAACAGAAGATATCTTCTCGTTATATTATTATCGAAAGCATACACTTACTATGCTGCTTACCTCTCTTGTGGCTATTCGATGATTTTTACTCGCTGACCTTGTTAACCTTGCTAGTT
This sequence comes from Marinomonas foliarum, assembly GCF_016906065.1. NCBI lineage: Bacteria > Pseudomonadati > Pseudomonadota > Gammaproteobacteria > Oceanospirillales > Oceanospirillaceae > Marinomonas > Marinomonas foliarum. The sequence goes on from NZ_CP070273.1 coordinate 216,307, forward strand.
AGCGCATTAATTACCGCGACCGTCATTGATATTGAACACAAGCTCATCCCTGATGAATGCAATACTTTGGCGCTTGCTTGCGCATTATTGCTTCATACATCTACAAATAATCTAAATTACAGCGTTCTAGGCATGATGGCAGGGTATGGTTTAGTTTATACTCTACACTGGCTCTATACAGTATTTAGAGGTAAAGAAGGTATTGGGCTAGGTGACGCTAAACTCTTAGCTGCTCTGGGTGCTTGGCTTGGACTCTTACATCTTCCAGTCTTGCTACTTTGTGCAAGTTTAAGTGGAATCCTATACACTGTGATCTCAAAAAGAAGCAACCTAGACTACATCGCCTTTGGTCCTTTTTTAACTATTTCATCCCTATTAGTATTCTATTTAACTCTATGACAGATCATACCATTCCTATCATTGGCCTTGCTGGCGGCATTGGTTCAGGCAAAAGTACAATAGCGAAATGCTTTAATGAGCTTGGTATTCAAAGCGTTGACGCAGATGATGTTGCAAGATCAGTTGTATTACCAGGTTCATACTGCCTCAAGCAAATTGAACAACGCTACGGTAGCCAAATTCTATCAAATGATGGAACCCTAAACCGACGAGCGTTACGCGAGATTATTTTTGATGCTCCGTTAGAGCGATCATGGCTGGAGTCATTAACACACCCGGCAATTAGAAATGAAGTAGCAGCTCAGCTTCATGCCGCCACTTCAGAATACGTACTTCTTGTTCACCCTTTATTATTTGAAACAAAGCAAGATGCTATCTGCAAAAAGGTTATCGTCATTGATGTTCCTAAAACCGTTCAAATACAAAGAGTCATCAATCGCGATCAAGTAGATAAAGAAAGTGCACAAAAAATAATCTCTGCACAACTAAGCAATAGTGAACGACTTATGAAGGCGGACTTCATCTTGGAAAACGCTGGCAATCTTAATGATATGAATGCTAAAGTCTTAAAATTGCACCAAAAAATTCTAGAGTCATTATAAATTTAGAGTCTCATTCATGCCAGATACCAATAAATCTTCGTTAGTTGCTTGCCCAACTTGCCAAAAAAAATCCCCTTGGTCGAAAGAGAATCCAGACCGTCCTTTTTGCAGCCCTAGATGCAAGTTAATTGATTTGGGTGCATGGGCAAGTGAATCCTACTCCATTCCTCAGCAAACATCGGAAGAAGACGAAATTTTTTCAGAAGATCTGATTATTAATCCAAACAAGTCCTTTTTATAATTGCTCGATATGGAATGTAATTTTTTATGGCCCAACAAGACTTTTCAAAGAAAAAAGCTCTACTCATAGAAGATATGGCAGAAGCTCGAATAATGCAGCGCAAAATGCTGACAGACTTCGGCTTCACTTCCATAGACATAGCCATGAAAGCGGAAACAGCCATAGAACTCCTAAAGAATAAAAGTTTCGATGTGATTTTGTCTGATTACAATCTTGGCAATGGCAAAGACGGGCAACAACTTCTAGAAGAAGTTAGACATTCAAAACTGATACCAAATACGGCCACTTACTTAATGGTAACAGCTGAAACATCGATTGAAATGGTGATGGGCGCGATTGAGTATCAACCTGATGGATATATCACCAAACCATTCTCTCAGGCAGGCTTGCAGCGTCGACTTAGCAAGTTATTAGAAACAAAAGAGAGATTATATGACGTCAATGTTGCACTGGATAAAGGCGATTATGAAAGCGCCATATCCTCAGCAAAAACCGTTATGGAAAAGCATCCCTCTTTGACAGGGAAATGCGAACGTATCATTGGTGAAAGTTTTTTAGAAATACAAGAATACAATAAAGCACTGTCTTTATTTAACAAAACAGTTAAAAGCCGAAAGATGCCATGGGCGTTATTTGGTAAAGGTAAATCTTATTTTTTAATGGGCGAATTTGAAAAAGCAGAACAAAGCTTTCGTCAGCTGATGCTTGATAATCGTTTTTTCGTCAGCGCTTATGATTGGTTAGCAAAGATCCAAGTTGCAGAAGGAAAACTAGAAGAAGCGCAAGCAACTTTAGTTGAAGCTATTGCACGATCCCCAAAAAATATTCTACGTCAAATGGAACTAGGCAAAATAAGTTTATTACTCAATGACAGCATAACGGCAGAGATGTCGTATAGACGAGCTGTTTTCTTAGCGAAGTATTCTTGTTATAACACCGCAGAAGTTTACCTAAATCATCTAGAGTCCCTTGCTCGTATCTCTGATAATGGCCCATTACTACCTAGGCAAAGGGACAACTTTGACAGCACACTAAAAAAAGTACACGAATCTTTCTTTGAAGACCCTAATAACAAGGCAAAAGCATACAGTTGTGAGATCGATGTATTTTTAGCCGATAAGGACATACTTACAGCGAAGCAAATTTTTGAAGCATGGCTGAGTGAAGTCAAAGGAGGAGCAGCAACAGCTCCAACCAAACAACAAAGTTCGACCTACGCAGAATCTTTTGGAATTTAAAAGATGAAAAAAATCGATATCAGCACAATCTTGGCAAGCGCAATCCACGAAAGCAAAAATCAGGTGGGGACTTTGCTTTACCAACTACAAAGCCTGAAAGATTCGATGGTAAGCAAAGATGTAAACCAAAAGAAAATCGTTTTAATTGAAGAGTCTCTCAAAAAACTTAATGATGAGTGGGTTGAGTACTTATATTTATATAGACTCGCATCTGACGGCTATGATCTACATGTCGATACTTTTTTACTTGATGAGTTCTTAGACGACCAAGTATTTGCCCTACAACCATCCGCTAATGCAAGAAGCCTAGAACTAAACTATCATTGTGATGCAGGCCTGACAGGCACTTTTGATGAACGGCTAATGACGGCCGTTGTAAGTACTGCGGTCTACAATGCATTTCGATTTGCCAAATCAAAAATTTCCATCAATGCAAAACAAGAAAATAACTTCCTAATCATTTCAATTGAAGACGATGGTCAAGGTTTTAAACCAATAGAGGAAGAACCAGATGAGTTTCTTGAAGGCAATACAGGGCTAGGGCTGTATTTTGCCGAATTATCAGCTTCAGCACATAGAACCAATGACACTCAAGGCTATATCAAAAAAGAATCTTCTCTTAGCTTAGGTGGGGCCAGCCTGATCGTATATTTACCTCAAGAACACTAACACTTAGCCACTAGCCAGCTTTTTCAGGTAGCCAGTGAGCAAAACACCAGCCTTTTCAATATGCTGCCTTAATAAAATAAGTGCAGCATTTTTATCTCTAGCTTCAATCAAAGCAATGAGCTCTTCATGCTGATCTTGGCTTTTCGCTTGATATCCTAAAGGCCCAAATTGAAACCCGAGATAACGCACCGCCTGTTTGTTCAATCCTTCAACCACTCGCAGTAATGTAGGTCGATTGGCAGGCATATACAAAGCACTGTGAAAGCACCAATTCAGCTCACCACGACTAACCAAACTAACATATTCTTGATCCAACTCTAATAAAAATAACCTTGCCTTAGCGACATCTTTATCATGGATACACTCAAATGCCATTTCGAATAAAAGGCATTCTAATTCAGCTCGCATTAAATAAAGATCCTCAGCCTCCTGCCAATTTAAATCAGGAATCATCACTCCAGCTTTGCCGTGCAGAACAAGCCAACCTTCAGATTTTAAGGCCTGCAATGCGTCCCTAATAGGAATTCTACTCACACCATATCGGGTAGATAGATATGCCTGCCTTAATGGGATACCTCTTGGTAAATGATTGTTTAAGATGTCTTCTTTAATACTTTGGATTATATCCATAAAAATTCTTCTTATTTGAACTTAATGTTAGATATCAAAAGACAAATAACGCCAAACAAAATCCCCCAAAAAGCGGATGCAACACCACCAAAGGACACACCAGATACCGTCACTAAAAAAGTTATTAATGCCGCTTCTCGATTAGAGTCATCCGCCATCGCATTTTTCAAATTCATACCGATAGTACCTAACAATGCAATACCCGCTAAAGCTGCAATCATAGTTACAGGAAAAATCGAAAATAGAGCAACCACAGACGTACCAGCTAAACCAGCTAACCAATAGAATACGCCTGCAGACAATCCAGCAATATAGCGTCGTTTAGGGTCTTTGTGACATTCATCGCCAGAACAAATGGCAGCCGTAATCGCGGCTAAATTAAAAGCAAAACCACCTAAAGGCGCCAGTATAATAGAAGTAAACCCGGTCCAACTAATTAGTGGAGAAACAGGAGTTTGGTAGCTACTACTGCGCATCACAGCTACACCTGGAATATTCTGAGAGGTCATAGTCACAATATATAACGGAATACCGATACCAATTAATGCACTAATATTCCATTCAGGCCAAACCCATACAAACGCGCCAAGAGAGAAAGGAACATCAGACATTAAGTTACCATCGGACCTCGCCAGTACAAATGCAATTCCAGCCACCAAAACAAACAACACAGCATAGCGAGGTAAAAGTCGTTTGCTCACTAAATACGTCATAAGCATGATTCCCACAAGGAAAACATCACTCATCATAGAATCGAAAATAGAAAGGCCAAACTTAAAAAGAACACCAGCCAACATGGCACAAGCTAGAGGCAAAGGAACCAAACGCATGACTTTATCAAATAGACCAGAAATGCCAGTTAGCAGAGTGAGTATGCCAGCAAAAACAAACACACCTATCGCTTCGGAATAACTGATTGTTCCTAGGCTCGTCGCTAACAATGCGGCGCCAGGCGTTGACCAAGCCGTAATAACAGGAGAACGATACCACAAAGAAAGGAAGAAGCAGGTTGCCCCCATACCAAGTCCTAACGCCATAATCCAAGACACTATGATACTAGAATCGGCGCCAGCCGCTTGAGCGGCCTGAAATACGATTGCCACGGAACTCGCAAAACCAATAAGCACTGCCACAAACCCTGCAACAAATGCACTTAAACTAAAATCTTTTAATATTCTGAGCACAACCCTACTACCTGTATTGGTTTAAAAAGAGCTCTAACTATATTTCAAAATATCCATTTTTGTATACATTTTTAACTAATGCACTAACATATAACCAAACAACCCCAGCACAAAACCCATTACAGCTCCCATTGGCGGCATCCAATGTTTTTCTAAAGCAACTCGCGGAGCAATATCTTGGAACACTGCATATAAAATACCGCCTGATGCGAACAACATCACACCAGATATGATAACTGGCCATTCGGCTAACCAAAGATGGGCAATAACACCCGCTATCGGGCCACACAAAGCAAGCAACACAAACAAAAAAATAATTGTCCATGAGCGATAAGGTGATGATGCCTTTAATTCACGAAAAGCATTAAAACCTTCTGGAAGGTTTTGCATAGCAATCAGACCAGCGAGTAACACGCCGTTAATGGTTCCTAACGCAAACGCGGCACCCAACGCCAGAGACTCAGGAATAAAATCTGCTAGCATAGCGACTAATTGGCTCATAGAAGTTTGTTGTTTAGATAACCAAATATCAAGCCACATAAACGCCATGCCACCCGATAAAAACAACACAGCTGCAGACCAAGGAGAAAAGTGAGGAATACCTTCTGGCACAAGAACCAAAGCAATCGCCGACAACAAAGCACCACCGCCAAAGGCCGTAACACCATGCATTAATTCTGTTTCTAGCCACTGAGGTTTTATGCGTTCGAAATTGGCTACCAAAGCCCCTAGAGGCATTGCCAAGCCGGCAAGAAGAGTTAATATAATAACACTATATATAGGCGACATATCGCAAACACTCCATTAAACATCACACTGCTATCTGTGTAGGGCTATAAGGTTAACAGAATTCATTCCCTCAATTATTAGATATCGACCAGAAAGTATATCTAACAGGCAACAATAAGCGCCCTTCTTTGTTAAATTTATTTTGAACAAAAAAAAACCTGACTACTTGCGTAATCAGAGTCTTCTTAATTAAATCTTGATAACGACCTACTCTCACATGGGATCCCCCACACCACCATTGGCGATGGCGAGCGCCTGTTGCTAATAAAGAGTCACTTCTGAGTTCGGGATGGGATCAGGTGGTTCAGCCTCTCATACTTTGTATCTGAAACTAGCTTTGGAATGCAAAAAGCCCTGATAACATTAGCTATCAGGGCCTTCATAAATAAATCTTGATAACGACCTACTCTCACATGGGATCTCCCACACTACCATTGGCGATGGCGAGCGCCTGTGGCTAATAAAGAGTCACTTCTGAGTTCGGGATGGAATCAGGTGGTTCAGCTTCTCATACTTTGTATCTGAAACTAGCTTTGAAATGCAAAAAGCCCTGATAACATCAGCTATCAGGGCCTTCATAAATAAATCTTGATAACGACCTACTCTCACATGGGATCTCCCACACTACCATCGGCGATGGCGCTTTTCACTTCTGAGTTCGGGATGGGATCAGGTGGTTCAACGCCTCTATGATCATCAAGAAAACTGGTTTGTTCTATTAGCAACTGTCTAATAAAACCAAATCTTCAACTGCCTAATAATGATTTAGGACTTTCAAATATAAAGCTTGACGACGACCTACTCTCACATGGGATCTCCCACACTACCATCGGCGATGGCGCTTTTCACTTCTGAGTTCGGGATGGGATCAGGTGGTTCAACGCCTCTATGATCGTCAAGCAATTCGTTTTGCGTATTGTTTTGAGCTATGCGTTGATTGCATTGTCTTTCGACTTGTCTCAAAACACGCGAATACGTGCTTGGATCTTTAACAATTCTGTTTTGAAATAACGTGGATCAAGTATTAAACCGATGCTCATCATTGCTGATGCTTTATCGTATCTGTGTCTTTGTCATTTTGATGAGATTGAGCTTTCACTTTTCTCATCCAAAACCACTTTGGTGTTATATGGTCAAGCCTCACGAGCAATTAGTATTGGTTAGCTCAATGCCTCACAGCACTTACACACCCAACCTATCAACGTCCTAGTCTCGAACGGCTCTTTAGGGGACTTATGTCCCAGTGAGATCTTATCTTAAGGGAGGCTTCCCGCTTAGATGCTTTCAGCGGTTATCCCGTCCGAACATAGCTACCCGGCAATGCCACTGGCGTGACAACCGGAACACCAGAGGTTCGTCCACTCCGGTCCTCTCGTACTAGGAGCAGCTCCTCTCAAATCTCAAACGTCCACGGCAGATAGGGACCGAACTGTCTCACGACGTTCTAAACCCAGCTCGCGTACCACTTTAAATGGCGAACAGCCATACCCTTGGGACCGGCTTCAGCCCCAGGATGTGATGAGCCGACATCGAGGTGCCAAACACCGCCGTCGATGTGAACTCTTGGGCGGTATCAGCCTGTTATCCCCGGAGTACCTTTTATCCGTTGAGCGATGGCCCTTCCATACAGAACCACCGGATCACTAAGACCTACTTTCGTACCTGCTCGACGTGTCTGTCTCGCAGTTAAGCGTGCTTTTGCCTTTACACTCTATGCATGATTTCCGACCATGCTGAGCACACCTTCGTGCTCCTCCGTTACTCTTTGGGAGGAGACCGCCCCAGTCAAACTACCCACCACACAGTGTCCTCGATCCCGATAAGGGACCTGAGTTAGAACCTCAAACATACCAGGGTGGTATTTCAAGAGTGGCTCCATGCAAACTGGCGTCTGCACTTCAAAGCCTCCCACCTATCCTACACAAGTAGGTTCAAAGTTCACTGTGAAGCTATAGTAAAGGTTCACGGGGTCTTTCCGTCTAGCCGCGGATACACAGCATCTTCACTGCGATTTCAATTTCACTGAGTCTCGGGTGGAGACAGTGTGGCCATCGTTACGCCATTCGTGCAGGTCGGAACTTACCCGACAAGGAATTTCGCTACCTTAGGACCGTTATAGTTACGGCCGCCGTTTACTTGGGCTTCGATCAAGAGCTTCGCTTGCGCTAACCCCATCAATTAACCTTCAAGCACCGGGCAGGCGTCACACCCTATACGTCCACTTTCGTGTTTGCAGAGTGCTGTGTTTTTAATAAACAGTCGCAGCCACCTGGTATCTTCGACCGACTAGTGCTTACGGAGCAAGTCCTTCACACCGGCCGGCGTACCTTCTCCCGAAGTTACGGTACCATTTTGCCTAGTTCCTTCACCCGAGTTCTCTCAAGCGCCTTGGTATTCTCTACCTGACCACCTGTGTCGGTTTGGGGTACGGTTCGATCATATCTGAAGCTTAGAAGTTTTTCCTGGAAGCATGGCATCAACCACTTCGCCCAAAAGAGGGCTCGTCGTCAGTTCTCGGTCTTAAAGGGACCCGGATTTGCCTAAGTCCCAAACCTACCGCCTTAAACACAGACAACCATCGCTGTGCTGGCCTAGCCTTCTCCGTCTCTCCATCGCAATATGTACGAGTACAGGAATATTAACCTGTTTCCCATCGACTACGCATTTCTGCCTCGCCTTAGGGGCCGACTCACCCTGCCCTGATTAACATGGGACAGGAAACCTTGGTCTTCCGGCGGGGGAGTTTTTCACTCCCCTTATCGTTACTCATGTCAACATTCGCACTTCTGATACCTCCAGCCTGCCTTACAGCTTGACCTTCAACGGCTTACAGAACGCTCCTCTACCATGCCTAGTAAACTAAGCATCCGTAGCTTCGGTGTACAGTTTGAGCCCCGTTATATCTTCCGCGCAGGCCGACTCGACTAGTGAGCTATTACGCTTTCTTTAAAGGATGGCTGCTTCTAAGCCAACCTCCTAGCTGTCTAAGCCTTCCCACATCGTTTCCCACTTAACTGTAACTTTGGGACCTTAGCTGACGGTCTGGGTTGTTTCCCTTTCCACGACGGACGTTAGCACCCGCCGTGTGTCTCCCGTAATTGCACTCATTGGTATTCGGAGTTTGCATGGGGTTGGTAAGTCGGGATGACCCCCTAGCCCAAACAGTGCTCTACCCCCAATGGTGAGATACGAGGCGCTACCTAAATAGCTTTCGAGGAGAACCAGCTATCTCCGAGCTTGATTAGCCTTTCACTCCTATCCACAAGTCATCCCCAGCCTTTTCAACGGATGTGGGTTCGGTCCTCCAGTTGATGTTACTCAACCTTCAACCTGCTCATGGATAGATCGCCCGGTTTCGGGTCTATTCCCAGCAACTAAACGCCCTATTAAGACTCGGTTTCCCTACGGCTCCACTATGTGCTTAACCTTGCTACTGAAAATAAGTCGTTGACCCATTATACAAAAGGTACGCAGTCACGGAACAAGTCCGCTCCCACTGCTTGTACGTACACGGTTTCAGGATCTATTTCACTCCCCTCACAGGGGTTCTTTTCGCCTTTCCCTCACGGTACTGGTTCACTATCGGTCAGTCAGGAGTATTTAGCCTTGGAGGATGGTCCCCCCATATTCAGACAGGATAACACGTGTCCCGTCCTACTCGTTTTCATGATTAAGGTGTTTTCGTATACGGGGCTATCACCCTCTATCGCGGCACTTTCCAGAGCCTTCTACTAACACCAAAACCACTTAAGGGCTAATCCCCTTTCGCTCGCCGCTACTTAGGGAATCTCGGTTGATTTCTTTTCCTCCGGGTACTTAGATGTTTCAGTTCCCCGGGTTCGCCTCCACACAGCTATGTATTCACTGTGGGATACTCTACAAGTAGAGTGGGTTTCCCCATTCGGACATGTTCGGATCAAAGTCTGTTTATCGACTCCCCGAACCTTTTCGCAGATTACCACGTCCTTCATCGCCTCTGACTGCCAAGGCATCCACCGTGCACGCTTGGTCACTTGACCATATAACCCAAAATAGTTTTTTACGATTCCAAAAGGAAAAGTAGAAACATAAATCAGACCACATACCAAAGAGCTTTTGTGTCTCTTTGGATTTACGATAATAGAAGTCACTAGGTTAAAGTGAACTTCCACCGGTTTAACGCTTGATTCATCGTTATTTCAAAATTCGAATTGTTAAAGAGCAAGCTTAAACACTAAGTTTAAAGCTGGAAAGAAGGCTAATAGCAAAGCTTCCCTCAAATCGTGGTGGCGTATTATAGAGATAACCATAACAAGGTCAACACAATTATTTCATTTGTTTGAAATTTTTTATCGTTAGCCAAAAGACTAAAAACAGAAAGTTAAAAACAAAAAAACCGCTAAGAAGCGGCTTTTCAAGCTCTCTTTATAAAAGAGATATATCAGATAATTTGTGTGAACGCTCACCAGAGGTTTCTATCGTTTAAGGAGGTGATCCAGCCCCAGGTTCCCCTAGGGCTACCTTGTTACGACTTCACCCCAGTCATTGACCACTCCGTGGTAACCGCCATCCCCGAAGGGTTAAGCTAGCTACTTCTGGAGCAATCAACTCCCATGGTGTGACGGGCGGTGTGTACAAGGCCCGGGAACGTATTCACCGTGACATTCTGATTCACGATTACTAGCGATTCCGACTTCATGGAGTCGAGTTGCAGACTCCAATCCGGACTACGACGTACTTTCTGGGATTCGCTTACTATCGCTAGTTCGCAGCCCTCTGTATACGCCATTGTAGCACGTGTGTAGCCCTACTCGTAAGGGCCATGATGACTTGACGTCGTCCCCACCTTCCTCCGGTTTGTCACCGGCAGTCTCCTTAAAGTTCCCACCCGAAGTGCTGGCAAATAAGGATAAGGGTTGCGCTCGTTACGGGACTTAACCCAACATTTCACAACACGAGCTGACGACAGCCATGCAGCACCTGTCTCAGTGTTCCCGAAGGCACCAAAGCATCTCTGCTAAGTTCACTGGATGTCAAGAGTAGGTAAGGTTCTTCGCGTTGCTTCGAATTAAACCACATGCTCCACCGCTTGTGCGGGCCCCCGTCAATTCATTTGAGTTTTAACCTTGCGGCCGTACTCCCCAGGCGGTCTACTTATTGCGTTAGCTGCGCCACTAAGTCATTACAACCCAACGGCTAGTAGACATCGTTTACGGCGTGGACTACCAGGGTATCTAATCCTGTTTGCTCCCCACGCTTTCGCACCTCAGTGTCAGTATCAGTCCAGGGTGTCGCCTTCGCCACTGATGTTCCTTCCTATATCTACGCATTTCACCGCTACACAGGAAATTCCACACCCCTCTACCGTACTCTAGCCTGCCAGTATCGGGTGCCATTCCAAGGTTGAGCCCTGGGATTTCACATCCGACTTAACAAACCACCTACGCGCGCTTTACGCCCAGTAATTCCGATTAACGCTTGCACCCTCTGTATTACCGCGGCTGCTGGCACAGAGTTAGCCGGTGCTTCTTCTGGGGCTAACGTCAAAATAACTAGGTATTAACTAGCTACCCTTCCTCACCCCTGAAAGTGCTTTACAACCCTAAGGCCTTCTTCACACACGCGGCATGGCTGGATCAGGCTTTCGCCCATTGTCCAATATTCCCCACTGCTGCCTCCCGTAGGAGTCTGGGCCGTGTCTCAGTCCCAGTGTGACTGGTCATCCTCTCAGACCAGTTAAAGATCGTCGCCTTGGTAGGCCTTTACCCTACCAACTAGCTAATCTTACGCAGGCTCATCTAATAGCGGAAGGCTCCGAAGAGTCCCCTCCTTTCCCCCTTAGGGCGTATGCGGTATTAGCATGCGTTTCCACATGTTGTCCCCCTCTACTAGGCAGATTCCTACGCGTTACTCACCCGTCCGCCGCTCGTCAGCAGGAGCAAGCTCCCCTGTTACCGCTCGACTTGCATGTGTTAAGCCTGCCGCCAGCGTTCAATCTGAGCCATGATCAAACTCTTCAGTTAAAAAGTTTGCTTACTCAAAATCTATTACACTAACAATAACTTAATCGACTCATCATCCCTAAGAACAATAAGCCAACATAAAGCGAATTGACGTGTTAGACGTTTCGCAAGACTTCAATTTTTTTGATCATCTCGAATCAGTTAAAAACCAATCCGGACAATCTTCTGAAGCCTCTAGCGAGCGCCCACACAAATTATCTGATTATCTATTTTAAAGAGCATCACCACACATGCCGTGTGGCTGAGGTCGTGTATAATACAGATAATTCAGCCCCATGCAACCACTTTTAAATAAAAAAGCCACTGCGCGCATTACGCAGTGGCTTTAGCATTTAGTAATAACTACCTAACCTAGCACTATTTTATCTCGAGTGCCTGAGCTTCAATTCTCGCTTTCCATTCAGCAGGGCCCGTAATATGAACTGATGTACCGGCAGAATCTACAGCGACCGTTACTGGCATATCTACAACATCAAACTCATAGATAGCTTCCATACCCAGCTCTGGGAAAGCAATAACATCAGCTTTTTTGATCGCTTTCGAGACAAGATAAGCGGCACCACCAACTGCCATTAGATAAACAGCACCAAACTCTTTAATAGCTTCAATAGCAACGGGACCACGCTCAGACTTACCAATCATGCCAAGCAAACCAGTTTTATCAAGAATTGTTCGGGTAAATTTATCCATTCGAGTCGCCGTGGTTGGACCTGCAGGACCAACAGCCTCATCTCTTACTGGATCCACAGGACCTACGTAGTAAATAAAGCGACCTTTTAGATCGACTGGAAGCTCTTCGCCATTAGCCATCATCTCGACCATTTTCTTATGAGCAGCATCACGACCCGTCAGCATCTTACCATTCAATAAAACAGTTTCGCCCGGCTTCCAGTCTTTTACTTGCTCTGGAGTGATGGTATTCAAATCAACTCGACGAACACTCTCACCTACTTCCCAAGTAATTTCCGGCCAATCATCCAAAGATGGTGGAACCAAGTCCGCTGGACCAGAACCATCAAGCACAAAGTGTGCGTGACGTGTGGCGGCACAGTTTGGAATCATAGCAACCGGCAAAGATGCAGCGTGCGTTGGGTAATCCATGATTTTTACATCAAGAACCGTTGTCAAACCGCCAAGTCCCTGAGCACCGATACCAAGATTATTAACCTCTTCAAAGATTGCGAGACGGAGCTCTTCAACACGCGTTTTCGGACCACGAGCCTTCAACTCATGAATATCAATTGGCTCCATCAAAGATTCTTTAGCCATAACCATGGCCTTCTCTGCCGTGCCACCAATACCTATACCTAACATCCCTGGAGGACACCAGCCCGCACCCATTGTAGGAACCGTTTTCTTAACCCACTCAACAATATCATCAGAAGGGTTAAGCATAGCTAATTTGGATTTATTCTCAGAACCACCGCCTTTAGCGGCAACATGCACCTCAACCGTATCGCCCGGAACAACTTCCATATGGATAACAGCAGGCGTATTGTCTTTGGTGTTTTTACGAGCACCAGCAGGATCAGCTAGAATAGAGGCACGCAACACATTATCTGGATGAAGATAAGCACGACGCACACCTTCATTTATCATATCAGTAACGCTTTTTGTACTTTCCCACTGAACATTCATACCAATTTTAACGAAAACAGTAACAATACCTGTATCTTGGCAAATTGGGCGCTTACCTTCTGCACACATACGAGAGTTAATAAGAATCTGCGCCATCGAATCTTTCGCAGCCTTACTTTCTTCTCGCTCATAGGCTTCATGTACCGCCTTCACAAAGTCCAGAGGGTGATAATAAGAGATAAACTGCAGCGCGTCAGCAACGCTATCAATCAGATCATCTTCTTTAATAATACTCATGCTTCTCTCCTGCTGAGAATTACGATTCAATTAAAGATGAAATGGTAAAAGATGCAGCCCCGCAAAGAAAGCGTTAAGGTGGATTTAAAACAAATATAGCCCTCATCAATGAAATGAATGAGGGCTATATAACAAGTTAGTGCAATAAGAGATATCAAAATCTAGCGATTGGCTTTTTGCTCTCTATCTGTTTTTGGTTTTTGAACAGAATGTTGAATATACTCTTCCAGTATTTGAGCGGTGAACTTCTCACGCTCTGGCAAGGATGTAATACGCTCCGCCTCCCAGTTAATCAAACGAATAAAAACCGAATACTTTTTAATAAAGCCATAACCAATATCCCTGACGCCAATGTCATTGGCGTCCATCAGATAGATCACCTGCTCTAGATTTTTTTGCGTCTCAAATTGGCCACCTTCATTAGCAGCCACTAGCAAGCGCTGAATATGTTGAATAGGATTTTCTGAAGAGCGAGATTCCTTCTTGGTCAGACTGGATGTTAAGAACTTATCTAGCATCTCCTCAGTGTGAACTTCTCTTTCATGTACATCAGAAATCAATGCAGACTCTCTCTCTAACAGACGAATAAATAAACTCTTGTTTTTAATGTCTGAAAACTCAAGATCTTTAAGAGAAAGACCATTACTCCCCATAATCTCAATCACTTTTTCATAGGAAGCTGTCGCTTCTTCCCCAACAGAAACCGCCAACACAAGATGCATGCGCAACTCGTGCATGATTTTAGCCGCTCTATAATCTTCCTTACGCTGCAAGTGTTGTTTAAAAGACTCTTTATGCTTAATCAAAGTATCACTGATTGCATCATAGCCCTGCACCGCTTCTTGCTCATCTCGTAGTCGAGCCAATCGAACTTTAGTGCAACGCTCTTCCCATGACTCATAGGATCTTGCTCTCGCCTGAAACGCGCGTTCGATTGCCTCCTCAAAACTTTGCTCTATTCGAGCGCGTTCAGCACGTTCCTGTATTTCAGTTTGCTCTTGTTCATAGCGCTCTTTCTTTTTGATCTGCAAGCTTTCTTCTGCCAACAAAAGCTGCTTATCAAGCATCTCTATTTGAGCTTGAGTTTGCGCCTCATCGAAATCCGCTAATTTCTCATAGACTTTTGACCAGTATGCATCTTCTGCGAATGGCACAGCTGGATCACTGGTTGCGTATTGATTTTTAAGCGTTTCGGTAAATTCACTACTACTCGGGCGAAAAGCATTAGTTGCATTAATTACGTTATCTGTAGATGTATAGGCAAACGACTCTTCACTGCGAGCTACTTCGACATCATCCAAAACTTCATCTACAACCATATCGTTCTCATCAATCGAATTACAATCCAACTCATCATTATGTTCAGCAACACAATCGTCAAGGTCAGGCTCAGCCTCTGAAGGTTGCTGCCCACTAAAAGAAGAGTTTTCAGTTCCTTGAAAGGCGGTGAACTCTAAATCATCCAGAATAGTACGGGCGGATTCATAAGCCCTACTTGGATCATTAGTTTTTTCACTAAATCGACGCTGATAAACCGAACTTTCAGATGATGTTTTTGCAGTAGGCTCTTTAACGTATCTGGGAGCTGCACCACCCCAACTAACTCGGTAAAGCATAGAACGGTCACACAATTGCAAAATAGGTAGCTCTCGCTGAGCAATCTCGTATTGCCTAATTAAAGATTCTGCATGACGCAAAGCCACAGTAGATTCACTTGAATTAGTAGACGTCGCTAAATTAAGTAACTTAACAACCTTTTGTATGACCTTCTTCCTTTTTCGTATGCTCATAAAACACGCTTTCCAAAGTTAGCTTATCACTCAATAATTATGAATTTTTTGCTCGTTTAATAGTAAAGCTCGGCTCCATCACTCGGTAACGTCAATTCATCGCTCAGTAATGATTGAACCTTCTGCAAGATTTCAGCCAATTCTGCTTGAGCGTATGGCACAGCCTTGTTTTTCCCCCAAATAGGGTCAGGCCAACAAGGATCGGTCTTATAGCGGACAATGTGATGGACGTGCAATTGCGGCACCTGATTGCCAAGCGCGGCAACATTTAGCTTGGTTGCTGAGAAGGCATCGTGCAAAACCTCAGCCAACACACAGCTTTCCAATAGTAATTGCTGACGATCCTCTTCGACCAACTGATAAATTTCACTAATATCATTTCTCTGAGGAACAAGAATAAACCAAGGGAACTGAGCGTCATTAATAATACGAAGCTGACACAAGGAAAAGTGCCCTACAAGAATAGAATCACGACCTAACACGGGATTTAACTCAAACATCTTTACATCTCCCTATTTACAAAAATGGCTTTAATAAGCACTATAGCACCCTATTTTTTAAAACTCTCAGAGACTTGGAGCCCGCATGACTGATATGCAATGTGCCGTGGACGTACAAGCAAAATTAGCCGAATGTCCTCGTTGGGACGAACGCACTCAAACGCTCTATTTTGTCGATATAGATTCTTTCATACTATACGCTTACAACACAGAATCAAAGAGCCTTACACACCGTAAATTTAATGAAGAGATTGGCTGCTTTTCGCTATCCGACAGCGGCGGCTTCATCGCCGCATTTCGTTCTGGTGTATATACATTTGAAGATTTACACGCAGACTTAAAACCTTATTGGCTTGCTAATTACGACCAAAAAACAACTCGTTTTAATGATGGTCGCTGCGATGCAAAAGGCCGTTTCTTAGCTGGCACCATGTACTCTCCAAAAGATGCGTTTAACGGTGCACTACATCAATTTAGTAACGGTCAAGAAAAGCTTATCGATCAAGCGGCCTGGACCTCTAACGGCTTAGCATTTTCACCTGACAGTACCATCATGTATTATTCGGACACGCCTAACCATGTGGTCTATCAATTTGATTACGATTTAAAAACAGGCTCAGCCACCAATAAACGCGTATTCATTGAATTCCCCCATGGCAACGGCCGCCCAGATGGCGCCGCTGTAGACAGCGAAGGGAATTACTGGTCAGCCCTTTACCAAGGGCAGCGTATCGTCAAAATCAACCCTGCAGGTGAAATTTTAGAAGAGTACCCGGTTCCAGCAACCTACCCAACCATGGTAGCTTTTGGTGGACCAGAAATGAAAACTCTCTTTATAAGTACTTGCCGTGGCGCACAAACAGACGAAGAACTTATAAAATTTCCTCAAGCAGGAGGAATATTTTCAATTGAAACTAATGTAAAAGGCCAAACCGAACCCAGGTTCGCCGGATAAGGCTTTTTTTGTAATTTAACTTTAATCATTCAACTTTAAAGTACCCATATTATTATGCGCGCAAGCAACTATTTATTTTCTACCCTACGCGACACCCCGACTGACGCAGTAGTCACAAGCCATCAACTAATGGTCCGCGCTGGCATGATTCGCCAGATATCAAAGGGGCTATACACCTGGTTACCGACAGGTCTAAAGGTGTTCCGCAAAGTCGAGAACATTGTTCGCGATGAAATGGAAAAAGCAGGTTCTCTTGAAGTAATAATGCCAGGTGTCCAGCCAGCTGAATTATGGCAAGAAACAGGCCGCTGGCAAAAATACGGCCCTGAGCTGCTTCGCCTTCAAGATCGCCATGGTCGTGACTACTGCCTTGGCCCAACTCACGAAGAAGTCATCACGGATCTTGCGCGCAACGAACTAACCAGCTACAAACAGCTACCAATGAACTTCTTCCAAATTCAAACAAAATTCCGCGACGAAGTACGTCCTCGCTTTGGCGTAATGCGCTCACGCGAATTTTGTATGAAAGACGCCTACTCATTTCACGTTGGCGCTGAATCACTGCAAGAAACATATGACATCATGCATAAAGCCTACTGCAACGTATTTGACCGTATTGGCCTTGATTATCGTCCAGTTCGAGCAGATACCGGTAGTATTGGCGGCGCGTATTCACATGAATTCCACGTATTAGCGGATTCAGGTGAAGATGACATTGCATTCAGCGATTCATCTGACTTTGCAGCCAACATCGAGCTTGCTGAAGCAGTATGCTTAAAAGAAAAAGCCGACGCTCCAACACAAGACATCGTTGAAGTATTCACGCCAGACTGCAAAACCATAGTAAAAGTGGCTGAATTCTTAAAACTAGACGTAACCAGCACAGTTAAAACTATGCTGATAAAAGCTGTAGATGAGAATGAACAACCAAGCATCGTAGCCCTTGTGTTACGCGGTGATCACAACATCAATGAAATCAAAGTAGAAAAACTAGCAGGTATAGTCACTCCTTTTGAGTTCGCAGATGAAGCCGACATTGTTGCGAAAACAGGCTGCGCACCTGGCTCTATCGGACCAAAGGGTCTGGCAGAAAAAGGCATTCGCGTTATTGCCGACTGCTCTGCTGCAGTGATGTCTGACTTCTGCGCTGGTGCAAACAAAGATGACTACCACTTTACCGGCTTAAACTG
The DNA here is from genome assembly GCF_016906065.1 of Marinomonas foliarum. NCBI lineage: Bacteria > Pseudomonadati > Pseudomonadota > Gammaproteobacteria > Oceanospirillales > Oceanospirillaceae > Marinomonas > Marinomonas foliarum. Next base: position 234,371 of record NZ_CP070273.1, read on the forward strand.
GGAGCGTGATTGTGCCGCATTTGAAGTGGCAGATATACGTAACGTGGTTGAAGGCGACCCGTCTCCAGACGGACAAGGCACAATCGTCATTAAGCGCGGTATCGAAGTAGGTCATATTTTCCAACTTGGCCAACAATATGCTGAAGCACTTAAAGCCACAGTTTTAGATGAGAACGGTAAAGCTCAGGTCATGCACATGGGCTGTTACGGCATTGGTGTTTCTCGTATTGTTGCTGCTGCGATTGAGCAAAACTTCGACGACAAAGGCATCTTATGGCCGGAAAGCATTGCGCCTTTCGACGTCGCTATCGTTGCAATGAACTACGACAAATCAGAAGCGGTAAGAACCGAATGTGATCGACTATACACCGAACTTAAAGCAAAAGGCTTAGACGTATTACTAGATGACCGCAAAGAACGCCCAGGCGTTAAATTTGCCGATTGTGAATTACTAGGCATTCCTCACCGCTTAGTTGTTGGCGATAAAGGGCTAGAAAAAGGCACGCTGGAATACAAATACCGCAAAGCAGGCGAAAACGAAGACATCGCCATTGCTGATGCTGTCGGTTTCATCTTAGACAAGAAATAACCCCGCCAAGCCTAACGGAAGCCTTCACTTCCGTTAGGCTTTTTTATGCAAATCGTAAACAGGAGTGCGTACATGACCACCATCTACCACAACCCTCGCTGCTCGAAATCCCGACAGACTCTACAACTTCTAGAAGAAAACAACATTCAACCTGATGTTCGCTTATATTTACAAGATGTGCCTAGCATTGAAGAAATTAAAACACTGCTCAGTCAACTCTCTATTACACCACTTGAGCTTATGCGCACCAAAGAAGCCATCTACAAAGAACTTGGCTTAAGCAAAGAATCTACTGACGAAGAACGCTTACAAGCCATGCACTCAAACCCAAGTTTAATTGAGCGCCCTATTGTCATTCATAAAAACAAAGCCAAAATTGGTCGCCCTCCAGAAGATGTCTTGGCCTTATTTGAATAAATAAGCATAACTTAACAGGAATCACCCAATGCCCCAGCCTCCTTACGTACTTGTTCTATTTTACAGCCGACATGGCTCCGTCGCAGAAATGGCAAAATACATTGCGCGCGGCATCAATAAAGCAGGAAGCGTAGAAGCAAAGATACGCCAAGTACCGGATGTGTCTGATACAACAAAGATTGCCACCCCCCCATTACCAGATGATGGCGCGCCATATTGCACATTAGAGGAACTGGCGGATTGTTCTGGACTTGCAATCGGTTCACCATCCTATTTTGGCAGCATGGCAGCACCACTCAAACATTTTATCGACCAAACTTCGACACTTTGGTTAACAGGTCAACTGATCGATAAACCTGCGTGTGGTTTCACTAGCGCAAGCACCATGCACGGCGGCCAAGAACAATGCTTGCACAGTATGATGACGCCATTATTGCATCATGGAATGGTTTGGCTCGGCTTACCATACAAAAACAAAGAACTCATCAGCACCGCAGCTGGCGGAACACCTTATGGCGCAAGCCACTTAGCAAACAGCACAAGCGAAACATCACTTACCAATGATGAAAAAGCACTTTGTGAAGCGCAAGGAAAACGCATTGCAGAAATGGCAGCGAAACTAAAAAAATAATCGCATGGAGCAGTCTAAAAGCAAAAACCGCGACATACACCAATATGTTGCGGTTTTTAATAGATATCAAAACGTTAGTACCTAGGAAGCTCTATATCCTTAAATAACAATTCAACATCCTGTCGATTTCCCGCCTCCATTGCCGCCATCACAACGTCTTTTGTAAGGTGCGGTGCAAATGACTCAATAAATTTATACATATAACCGCGAATAAAAGTATTGCTGCGAATACCTATTTTTGTACAGCTATCCGCAAACAAATGCGACGCATCCAATGCAACCAAATCTGCGTCTTGTAATTCATCATGAGCCATTGAAGCCACAATACCCACACCTAATCCCAAGCGTACATAGGTTTTAATAACATCTGAATCCGCCGCTGTAAAAACAACGTTAGGCTCAAGTTCAGCGTCTTGAAATGCCTGATCCAACTGCGATCGACCTGTAAAGCCAAATACATAAGTCACGATAGGGTACTCAGCTAACGCCTGCAATGTCAGCTTATTGACCTTAGCCAAAGGGTGATCTTTTGGCACCACAACCGACCGATTCCATGTATAACAAGGTAACATCACCAAATTACCGAATAGCTCCAACGCTTCCGTTGCAATAGCAAAGTCTACAACTCCATCATTCGCCATTTCAGCAATCTGCATCGGTGTACCCTGATGCATATGCAAAGTAACGTCTGGGTAGCCATCAATAAACTGATTTATTACTTTAGGCAACGCATATCGAGCTTGCGTATGAGTAGTCGCAATATCAAGCGAGCCTTTACGCTCATCACTAAACTCCTTGGCTACGCGCTTAATATTTAAGGTTTGATTGAGCACCTCTCCTGCCAATGCTATAATTTTTTCCCCAGCAGGTGTCACATGCGTTAAATGCTTGCCACTTCTTGCAAATACCTCCACACCCAACTCATCTTCTAAAAGACGAATCTGCTTACTGACGCCAGGTTGTGACGTATATAAACTTTGTGCCGTCGCAGAAACATTTAAGTCATGACGCGCCACTTCCCATATATACCTAAGCTGCTGTAACTTCATCATCGCCCTTATTCGAAAAAGAGTTAAAAACATAATAAAATATTACTTTATAGAATAGTAAAAAAGATCTAGTGTTGCCAGCTTAAATCAACTTTATATGGCGTTCTAATGGATTTTATTTGGTACATTTGTGCTGGTGCAGCGGTTGGCTTAGCTGTTGGTATAACGGGTGTTGGCGGTGGATCACTGATGACGCCTCTTTTATTGATGTTTGGCTTCCCTCCTCATATCGCCATTGGCACAGACTTAATGTACGCAGGCATAGCGAAAAGCACCGGTGTGGTAATGCATGCTAAACGAGGCCATGTAAATTGGAAGATAGTGTTTGCCATGGCAGCGGGAAGCATTCCTGCCTCCTTTATAACCGTATGGGCACTATCTCGTTTTGACAAACCAGACCATTACCAAGAAATCCTTACCAGCACACTTGGAATCATGCTTGTCCTAACGGCAGCGGTCATTGTATTCAGAGCAAAGCTCACCAGTAAGCTAAATTTTAACTTATCCGAGAAGCAGAGCACGAAAGTCGTTTTTTTCTGCGGCTTCGTTCTAGGCATCCTAGTCACCCTAACGTCCGTAGGTGCTGGTGCCTTAGGCACCGCTATTATGATGGTGTTGTTCCCAGCGATGAGAGCAAAAAATATAGTAGGAACGGACCTTGCTCATGCAGTACCGCTCACCCTTGTTGCTGGCATTGGTCACATTTTCTTAGGAAATGTCGACTACACCTTGCTTGCAGCTCTATTAATCGGCTCCATCCCTACCATTTATATTGGCACCCGTATCGCAAGCCATGTCCCTAATCACGTATTACAACCCGTTTTAGCAACCGCCTTATTGTCTTTTGGCGTGAAATATCTTTTCTTTTAAAAAATTAAAAAATGCAGGTTTAGCGGTTCATTCAAAGCGAAAAACACGATATTGTAAACAGCTATAACTAAAAGCAAAAAAGCAGGAAACCCCGCAATGAGTAACAAGCGTCTTGAAGACTTAAATATTGCCTCTTTTACCTCTTTGGTAACACCGAGCCAATTAAAAAAAGAGCTGCCAGTAAACGAAAATATTAGCAGCCATGTAGCGGAATCCCGCGACACAATTAAAAATATCATGGATGGCAAAGATCATCGCCTAGCGATCGTAATAGGCCCTTGCTCTATTCACGACCCACAAGCTGCATTAGATTATGCTGCTCGCTTAAAAGTGCTAGCTGAAAAACTAGATGACACTCTATATATCATTATGCGCGCTTATTTTGAAAAACCGCGCACTACTGTTGGCTGGAAAGGCTTAATCAACGATCCAAATTTAGACGGCACCTTTGATATCAACAAAGGCCTACGTATTGGCCGCAAGTTGCTAATTGACCTTGCCGAGCATGGCCTGCCACTTGCCACTGAAGCGCTTGATCCAATTTCGCCACAGTATATCCAAGACCTTATAAGCTGGTCTGCGATTGGCGCACGTACAACCGAGTCACAAACTCACCGTGAAATGGCATCTGGCTTATCAGGCCCTGTGGGCTTTAAAAACGGTACAGATGGCGGATTAACTGTAGCTATCAACGCCATGCAATCTGTATCCCACCCTCATTCATTCTTAGGTATTAATGAAGAAGGTCAAGTGACTGTAGTGAACACCAAAGGTAACGATTATGGTCACGTTGTTCTCCGTGGAGGTGGTGGCAAACCAAACTATGAAGCAGAGTTTGTCGCTGAAGCTGAGCAAGAACTCACTAAAGCCAAACTAAAAATGAACATAATGGTAGACACATCTCACGAAAACTCTAGCAAGAAGCCAGAGCGTCAAGTCACTGTGGCAGAAAGCGCCACACAACAAATTCTTGACGGCAACCAGTCTATCATGGGCCTAATGATCGAGAGTAACATCGGCTGGGGAAATCAAAAAGTGCCAGCTAATTTGAGCGATTTAGAATACGGTGTATCTATCACTGATGCGTGCATTGATTGGGAAACGACAGAAAAGGCACTAACCGACATGGCGAATGCTTTACGTGATGTTTTACCACAACGCCAACGTGGGTAAACATACTGGATAGAAAACCATCCAACAAAAAAGGGAGTCGCTATATAGCAACTCCCTTTTTCTTATAACACCAATAAGACAAACTTACATGAAAGCGTTATCTGTCACACTATGGTCAGTCGAATCTTTCACTGCCGTCAAAGCTGGCACTTTCTCTATCAAGGTCTTTTCGACGCCTTCTTTAAGCGTCAAATCAACCGCACTGCACCCCTGACAACCACCGCCAAATTTCAATACAGCAATTGTTCCATCGACAACCTCAAGCAAACTTACTTCGCCGCCATGGGCTGCTAGGCCTGGATTAATATCCGAATAAAGCACGTAATTGATTTGATCTTCAATTGGGCTGTCTGCCGTTACTTTTGGCATTTTCGCATTAGGCGCTTTAATCGTTAATTGACCACCCATTTTTTCAGTAGCGTAATCAACAAAAGCTTCATCTAAAAAGTTTACCGAATTCGTTTCGATATACACTTTTAACTTGGGTAAGTTTAAAATCTCATCCGTCTCATTTACTTCATCTGGACGACAGTAAGCAAGGCAAGTTTCAGCATAAGGCGTACCTGGTTGCTGAATAAAAATTCGCACCGCAATACCTTCAACTCCTTGTTTTTCTAGCAAAGAAGAAAGATATTCTTGGGCACCATCCGTAATTGTAATATTCATAATAACCCTTTCTAAATCTATACAACGATCAATACTCGCCATATTACAGCAGATGACACACAAAGCCAAAGACCAAGTAAAAAAGTAGGGTATTTTTCCTTTATATTCCGCTGAACTCTAATACCTCTTTCAACTCAACTAATTCTAATAAGCCTTATTAGGAAAACCGCTAAAGATATAGATAAATATTCATTTTTAGAATAAAGGATCTTTGCTAATATGAGAGATACTAAAATTTATTAACCATGGTTCACTTCACTATGTATCAATACGACGCCATTGACCAACAGCTTGTTGAGGAACGCGTAGCGCAATTTCGCGACCAGACACGCCGCTATTTGAATAACGAGCTAAGCGAACAAGAGTTCCTACCTTTACGCTTACAAAACGGCCTTTATGTACAGCGCTATGCACCTATGCTACGAATTGCTATCCCATACGGAATGCTTTCTAGTGCTCAATTACGTAAATTGGCTGATATTAGCTGCCGCTATGACAAATCATATGGGCATTTCAGTACTCGTCAGAATTTACAGTTAAATTGGCCTAAGATAGAGGATGTGCCAGATATTTTGGCAGAACTAGCAGAAGTTCAAATGCACGCGGTTCAGACAAGTGGCAACTGTATTCGTAACACAACAACGGATCAATATGCCGGTGTAATTTCTGACGAGACAGTTGATCCGCGCCCATACTGCGAACTGATTCGCCAATGGTCAACCTTCCACCCAGAGTTTGCTTTTTTACCACGCAAATTTAAGATTGCGGTAAATGCCACCGAATCATCTGACCGCGCAGCGACACAAGTACACGACATCGGTTTGCACATCAAAAAGAACGAAGCGGGCGAAATTGGCTTTAAAGTAATCGTTGGCGGTGGCTTAGGCCGTACCCCAATGGTTGGCGTTACCATTAGTGAATTCACTCCACGCGCAGATCTATTAACATATTTAGACGCCATTATCCGCGTCTATAACCAACAAGGTCGCCGAGACAATAAATACAAAGCTCGCATCAAGATACTAGTTAAAGCGCTAGGGATTGAAGAGTTTCGTAAACGTGTTGATACTGAGTGGGCTCATTTGAAAGGCAAAGAAAGCACAGTACCAATGAGCGAATTCGATCGACTTGCTGGCTTCTTCTCTGCACCTGCTTACGACAATCTAACTAACCACCCAGAAGCTCTCACAAGCAAGCTAGCTAGCAGTGCAGGCTTCGCACGCTGGTTTGAACGCAACACCTTCGAACACAAGCAAGCAGGCTACCGAATCGTCACACTAACGCTGAAAAAAGCGGGCCAAGCTCCAGGTGATGCTACAGCCGAGCAAATGCAAAAAGCAGCAGACCTTGCAGACAAGTTCAGTTTCGGTGAATTACGCGTAAGCCATGAACAAAACCTAGTGCTTGCTGATGTTCGCCAAGAGCAACTTGTCGATCTCTGGGAAGCCGCCAAACAAGCTGGCTTCGCCACACCAACTCTTGGTTTGCTAACTGACATGATATGCTGCCCAGGTGGTGACTTCTGTGCACTAGCCAACGCCAAGTCCATTCCGATTGCAGCCCAGATCCAAGAAACATTTAATGATCTTGATTACCTTTATGACCTTGGGAACATCGATTTAAACATTTCCGGTTGTATGAATGCTTGTGGTCACCACCATGTTGGCAACCTAGGTATTCTGGGTGTAGACAAGAAAGGTGAAGAGTTCTATCAAATTTCCATTGGTGGAGCTTCTGGCCACGATGCAAGTATTGGTAAAATACTCGGCCCATCATTCGCTCAAGAAGAAATTAGTAGCGTTATTCAAAAGCTCATGAATGTTTATGTTGCAAACCGTTCTGAAGAAGAGCGCTTTATCGACACCTATCGCCGCGTTGGCATCACACCATTTAAAGAGGCCGCTTATGCCAAAGCTAATTAAGAACGGCGAAATAGTCGACAACACATACTACTGGCTACAAGACGCAGAACAAGCCGCCACCGCAAACAGCATTGTTCCTGCACAAAAGTGGCTGGCAGATAAAGATTCTATTGGAGACATTGCTGGCATTTGGCTAGAGGCTGGCGATGGAGTTGAATTCTTACAGGATGTCGACCTAAAGCAATTCCAAGTAATAGGAATCAACTTTCCAGCATTTACTGACGGTAGAGGCTTTAGTTACGCTCGCCTACTAAAAGAAAGACTGAATTACCAAGGCGAAATCAGAGCCCTTGGTAATTTCATTCCAGACCAACTAGGCTTTCTTATTAGAGTCGGATTTAATAGCTTTCAGTTCAATGAAGAAGTTGACCTAGAGAAAGCATTAGCGCTTCATAAGCCTTTTAGTATTGCTTATCAAGGCGATGTTTCAGAGCCTAGACCGCTGTTCTTGCGTCGCTAGACAAAACATTTTCAATAAAATCACGATAAAAGGCCATTACGATGGCCTTTTCTATTGCGCAATCCCCCGCTCATCATTATCGTATAAACAAGATAAAGTAATTGATTGTTAAAGGAACTTAACGTGTCTAAGAAACGCATCATGAGCCTAATTGTTGGTTCACTACTCTCTGCCACTGTGCACTCTGCCACGGTATACATTTCTGACATTCAATTTGTTGCTATCCGAGAAGGTTTAGACAACAGCACAAGAGCGGTTGAAAGAGGGCTAAAAAGTGGTACACCACTAGAAACTCTTGAACAAAGCGATGGCTACACAAAAGTTCGCACGCCATCCGGAAATGAAGGCTGGGTTGCCGATTATTTTTTAAGCGAAGATATGGTCAGCAGAGATCAGCTCGACAACCTTCAAACTAGACTCAATAGAAGCAATGAAACCCGCACAGAAATAGCGAACGCCTTAAAAGCTAGCCAACAAAAAATCCAAAATCTTAACAACACCAACGCAACGCTGCAAAATGAAAACCAAGAATTGAAACAACAACTTGAAGATACAGAAACTCTTTCGAAGAAAGCGCAAGCTATCGTCGCTCAAAATCAAGATGTAAGTTATCAAATTGAAAGCCTTAAGCAACAAACCGACATTGCTGTTGCCAAAGCAGAAAGGCTCCAAGATACGACTGAACAAAAGTGGTTCATGATTGGCGGAGCAACGCTTTTTGGAGGCTTACTACTAGGCATCTTGGCGCCTATGCTGAGACGCAAAAAAACTGGTACAGGTTCCTGGTAATAACGGAGCCAAACTCATGGAATCATCGATAGTACACTCCTTCTTTTTAATATTTGCTGGAGCCGCTATCGTTGCTTCCATTGCCTTGTATACAAGGCAACCAATGATTATCGCTTATATAGCACTTGGCATTTTACTTGGTCCTTCGGCACTCTCCTTAATCAATGAACCCAAACTAATGGATGAAATGAGCCACATCGGCATCATTTTCTTACTTTTCCTACTTGGCCTAGACATGCAGCCAAGCCACCTAATAAATATGCTCAAAAAAGCATCATGGATTGCCCTACTCAGCTCCATCGCTTTTGCCATACTGGGGTTTAGTGTTTCCATTCTCTATGGTTATAGCCAAATTGAAAGTTTCATTATTGGCATTGCCATGATGTTTTCAAGCACCATTGTTTGTATAAAGCTCCTCCCCACAACAGCCTTGCACCACAAACATACTGGTGAGCTCGTTGTTGGCTTATTGCTACTACAAGACATGATCGCCATCGCTGTTTTGCTTGTGCTTTACAGCACCGCTAGCGCAGACGACAGTACAATAATGCAATACTTAAAACCTTTGATCGCCCTGCCACTTCTTGTGACTGGCGCATTCTTATTTGTGAAATACATTTTATTGAAGTTAATATCACGCTTTGACCGCTTCCATGAATATATATTTTTAGTGTCTATTGGTTGGTGTCTATCTATGGCAGTTCTTGCCGAAACAGCAGGGCTTTCTGCAGAAATGGGGGCTTTTATTGCAGGTGTCGCCTTGGCCACTAGCCCAATTTCCCAATACATCGCCACTCACTTAAAACCGTTAAGGGATTTTTTCTTAATTCTTTTTTTCTTTTCTATTGGTGCAAGTTTCAACCTTGACCTGCTTGGGCTAGTCATTCTGCCAGCCTTAATTCTCGCCATTAGCTCTATGCTCATTAAACCTGTCGTCTTTCGCTACCTATTAAAAGGCATCAAAGAAGATGCCAGCACATCATGGGAAGTCGGCTTTCGATTAGGCCAAGTAAGTGAATTTTCACTACTCATTGCCTATTTAGCGGCAAACATAGGACTAATTGGACAAGAAGCATCACACGTCATTCAAGCTACAGCAATTTTAAGCTTTGCCATGTCAACTTATATAGTGATACTCAACTTCCCAAACCCAATCGCCATTTCGGATAAATTACGCCGCGATTAGTGTTTTAACTGCAATTTCAAACACCCCCAAGCCACCTTAAGCCACATTTATAAAATGCTTTTCTATTGCCTCTTTCTTTAGTCACATAAAATATAATAGAATAGCGCGAAATACTTGGCTACATATGTAAAAAGTCTTGTATACTAACGCGCAAATTTCGTCCTCACTTATTTAGAGTAATGTAATGGCTGACTTATCAAAATACAGAAACATCGGTATTTTTGCTCACGTTGACGCGGGCAAAACTACTACTACAGAACGTATTCTTAAACTTACCGGTATGATCCACAAGCTTGGTGAAGTTCACGAAGGTGAATCTACAACAGACTTCATGGAACAAGAAGCTGAGCGCGGTATTACCATCCAGTCTGCGGCTGTAACTTGTTTCTGGAAAGATCACCGTTTTAACGTTATCGACACACCTGGACACGTTGACTTCACAGTAGAAGTATATCGTTCCCTTAAAGTTCTTGACGGTGGCATTGGTGTATTCTGTGGTTCTGGTGGTGTTGAACCACAATCAGAAACTAACTGGCGCTATGCGAACGAATCTGAAGTTGCACGTTTGATCTTCGTAAACAAGCTAGACCGTCTAGGTGCAAGCTTCTACCGCGTAACAGAGCAAGTAGAAAAGGTACTTGGTGCGACTCCTCTTATCATGGTTCTTCCAATTGGTACTGAAGATGAGTTCTCTGGTGTTGTTGATCTACTTTCTCGCAAAGCGTACATCTGGGATGATTCTGGTCAACCAGAAAACTACAGCATTGAAGATGTTCCAGCTGACATGGTTGATCAAGTTGAAGAATATCGTGAAAAGCTAATCGAAACAGCGGTTGAACAAGATGACGACCTAATGATGGCGTACATGGACGGCGAAGAGCCATCTATTGACGACCTAAAAGTTTGTATCCGTAAAGGTACTCGTGACCTTGCGTTCTTCCCAACATACTGTGGTTCTGCTTTCAAAAACAAAGGCATGCAACTTCTTCTTGACGCTGTTGTTGATTACCTACCAAGCCCAACTGACGTAATCCCTCAGGATCTTACTGATGAAGAAGGTAATCCAAATGGCGAAAAAGCAATCGTAGACGCTAAAGAGCCATTAAAAGCACTTGCATTCAAAATCATGGATGACCGTTTCGGCGCTCTTACTTTCGTACGTATCTACTCAGGCGTACTTAACAAAGGCGATACTATTCTTAACAGCTTCACGGGCAAAACTGAACGTGTAGGCCGAATGGTTGAAATGCAAGCTGACGATCGTAAAGAAATCAGCACAGCACAAGCTGGTGATATCTTAGCAATCGTTGGTATGAAAAACGTACAAACTGGTCACACTCTATGTGATCCTAAGCACCCTTGTACTCTTGAAGCAATGGTCTTCCCTGAGCCAGTTATCTCTATCTCTGTTACACCAAAAGATAAAGGTGGCAACGAGAAAATGGGTATCGCAATCGGTAAAATGGTTGCAGAAGATCCAACATTCCGCGTTGAAACTGACCAAGATTCTGGCGAAACCATTCTTAAAGGCATGGGTGAGCTTCACCTAGATATCAAAGTAGATATCTTGAAGCGTACTTACGGCGTTGATCTTATTGTTGGTCAACCACAGGTTGCTTACCGTGAAACTATCACTAAGCCTGTAGAAGACACTTACACGCACAAGAAACAGTCTGGTGGTTCTGGTCAATTCGGTAAAATCGATTACCGCATCAAACCAGGTGAAGTGGGTTCTGGCTTCACATTCAGCTCTTCTGTTGTCGGTGGTAACGTACCAAAAGAGTTCTTCCCAGCAGTTGAAAAAGGCTTTAAGTCTATGATGGAAGAAGGCGTTCTAGCTGGTTTCCCTGTACTAGACGTTGAAATTGAGTTGTTTGACGGTGGTTTCCACGCAGTTGACTCCTCTGCAATTGCCTTCGAAATCGCAGCTAAAGGCGCTTTCCGTCAGTCAATTCCAAAAGCCGGCCCTCAATTGATCGAGCCAATCATGAAAGTTGACGTGTTCACTCCAGATGACCACGTAGGTGATGTTATCGGTGATTTGAACCGTCGTCGCGGCATGATCAAAGACCAAGAGAAAGGTTTGACTGGTGTTCGCATCAAAGCAGACGTACCTCTTTCTGAAATGTTCGGTTACATCAGTACTCTACGTACGATGACATCTGGTCGTGGTCAGTTCTCTATGGAGTTCTCTCACTACCTACCATGTCCTTCTAACGTTGCTGAAACAGTAATTGCAGCGATTAAAGAGAAGAAAGAAAAAGAAAAGAACTAATTACTAGTTTTTTCTAATATCTATAAAAACCCGATGTACAAAGTACATCGGGTTTTTTATTGCCTAAAAAATAAATTTATAGACACAAAAAAACGCCCTATAGGCGCTTTTTTTAAAACAGGAACCACTAACTAAAACGGTACTGGATATTCTTTATAGACAGCCATAATGTCCTTTAACGCCTCTTCAGACAGAGTCATATCAAAGGCTGCCATATCTTCTTTAAGTTGATCCATAGATGTTGCACCAATGATTGTTGAGCTAACTCCATCCACTTGGTCACACCAAGCCAAGGCGAGCTGTGCAGGAGTGAAACCATGTTTCTTAGCGACTTCCATATAAGCAGATACAGCTTTTTCAACCAAATCTGTATCACGGAAAATACCGTTACGCTGAGCATACGTCCAACGACTTCCTGCAGGGCGAGCACCACCAAGATATTTACCTGTTAAAGCGCCGGCAGCCAAGGCTGACCAAGGTAAATACGCAACATCTTCATGCACACAATTTTCAACCAAATAAGGCCAGTCTTTTGTGTGCAACAAGCTAAATTCGTTTTGGATAGAGGCCACTCGAGGCAAACCATGTTTATCACTTAGACGAATAAACTCATTAATGCCCCAAGTCGTATCATCAGACAGACCGAAGTGGCGAATTTTACCCGCTTTAATGCAAGCATCTAGGCCTTGAAGAATATCTAGAATTTGTGCTGACTGATCGTCACGATCAACATCGGTAAAGCTAATTACACCAGGAAAATGCTTTGCGAAATGCGGTGTTGTACGGTTAGGCCAATGAAGCTGATAAAGATCAATATAATCCGTTTGCAAACGCGCTAGAGAGGCATCGACAGCCTCAATGACGGTTTTTCCAGAAATATTACTACCATCACGAACATACTTAAGACCAGGCCCAGCAATTTTGGTAGCAAGAATAAATTCTTCACGGCGCTCAGGGTGACGAGACAACCAATCGCCAATGATGGCCTCTGTTTTACCATAAGACTCTGCTGTCGGCGGAACAGAATACATCTCGGCAGTATCAATAAAATTCACACCATTTGCTAATGCATACTCAATTTGCGCGTCAGCATCAGATTGATTGTTTTGAGTACCCCAAGTCATAGTACCCAAACATACACGTGAAACTTCTAAGCCAGTTCGGCCAAGTGGAACATACTTCATTAGATCTACCCTTAAAATTCAAGCAACACATACTAAATATGAAAATATTTACGAAAGGATCAATGTAATAAAATTTTGACCAACAGGCCAGTTTTATCAATAAAAACAATAAGGAGTTCAAGCTAAAAACTATAAGGATTAGGACTATAACCCGCTATTGGTCAGTAAGCAGAGACTCATAACGCTGATCAGTTAGGGTTTTCAGAAAAGCCACAATGGCATCAACTCTCCGATCAGATAACGCTGGTCCTTTTTCCAAATTCACTAAATCAATATTTTCTGACACTTCAGGCTTCGCCCAAAGCGCCCCTGTTTCAGGGTTAACCTTACGCGTAGGATTGTTATATTTATCATAAAAAAGCACCACGGTACGCAGATCAGTAAACACACCGTTATGCATATACGGCCCTGTCACAGCAACATTTCGTAAAGAAGGCACTTTAAACTTGCCGGATTGTTTATCATCATCGATAGCTGGATTATCTAATAATCCTAGATCCTTCCTAGCATTTTGATACAAGACATCAGGATTAGCAGGAACACCAATGTTACGGTATTCATAGTTGGTGAAGGTTTCCTGAGGATTAAGCTGTGATGTATTCACCTGATGGCATGCATTACAATTCGTAAACTGCTGAGAGAAAAATAGTGTTTTACCAAGCTCTTCCTGAGGCGTGAGTTTCACCTCACCACGCAAAGCGCGATCGTATCTAGAATCAAATGGCATAAACATGGCAGTCATTTCAAAGGACGCAATTGAATCGGTAATGGCTTTATACCCCTTAATAGGGTCATCTAAAACACCTTGCCCATAAACAGCATTAAACAACTCTTCATAGCGTTCGTTTTCTTTTACTCGATCTACTACAGCAGCGCCATCTGGCAATGCCATTTCCAAAGGGTTTAAAAATGGTCCTTCTGCTTGCTCAGACAATCCAGAAGCACGACCATCTAAAAATTGACCACCACGATACTCACCATTAGACATACGATGGAAAGAAGGCGCAAAAGCAGCATAGGCTGCAGTCGGCGTATTGCGACTACCCATGGATAAGCGATCACTGCCTAGAGAAACGGCACCTAGGAGTGCATCCGGTCTTTTATCTACAAAGCCGTTTGCTATATCGTGGCAAGTTCCACAAGACTGATTACGCTCTTTAGACAGGTTAGTATCAAAAAAAAGCTGTGCACCTAACATTGCCTTAGGGTCTGTCATCGCAATCGGAAGCTCAGCAGTGGAATGTGTAGGCTTAGCTTGAGAAACGACCTGTTTAGGCTCGCTACAGGCACAAAGCAGAACTGAAATAGCCACCACACCAAGGGAAAAACGCAGCATCAACTTTACTCTTATGGAAAAATTTAATCAGAAACAAGCAAGTAGCGTAAATAATACACCCATGAAAACGTGAGTAAAACAATGCTGTTTAAACAGATAAAATTAAACATAAAAAAGCGCCAAACAAGACCTACATCAATGACCTTGCTTGGCGCTTTATAAATTACTAAAGCTAAGAACTATAATTTTACGCTAATTTTGTTCTGGCAAAGTGACATTTAACTCCAAAACAGAACAGTCGTCCGTATTATCCAGCTGAATCTGCACATCTTCACTGCCTACATTCACATACTTACGAATTACATCAATAATTTCTTGCTGCATCTGTGGCAAATAATCCGGCTGATGACGCTTACTGCGTTCATGAGCAACAATAATCTGTAAACGATCCTTTGCTACTGACGCCGAGCTAGGAGCACTTTTACTTTTAAAATAATCAAAAATTCCCACTCTAACCCCCTAACAAACGCTTGATGAAGCCTTTCTTCTGAATCTCTAAGAAGCGCAATGGACGCTCTTCCCCCATCAAACGATCAACCGCATCCATATAAGCTAAACCAGCTTCAGACTCCGTATCCAAAATGACAGGCGTACCTTGGTTAGACGCCTTCAATACGGCTTCCGATTCAGGAATAACACCTAGCAATGGAATCGCCAAGATATCTTCAACATCAGACACACTTAACATTTCACCCGATGCAACGCGCCCTGGGTGGTAACGAGTTAAAAGTAGATGTTCCTCGATTGGCGCTTTTCCATCCTCAGCTCGCTTAGACTTACTTTGTAGAATCCCCAAGATACGATCTGAATCTCGCACAGAAGATACTTCAGGGTTTGTTACTACAATGGCTGCGTCAGCAAAGTACAGTGCCATTTGAGCACCCTTTTCAATGCCCGCTGGAGAGTCACAAATAATATAGTCAAACTCTTTGGAGAGCTCCTCAAGGACCTCCTGTACGCCTTCAATGGTCAACGCATCTTTATCGCGTGTCTGGGAAGCCGGCAAAATAAACAAGTTCTTCGTACGTTTGTCTTTAATCAAGGTCTGAGACAGAGTCGCTTCCTTGTTTATGACATTCACAAAGTCATAAACAACACGTCGTTCACAACCCATAATCAAGTCTAAATTACGCAAACCTACATCGAAATCGATAATGACCGTCTTATGACCCTTCAACGCAATACCAGTCCCAATAGCGGCACTGGATGTTGTCTTACCGACACCGCCCTTGCCTGAGGTGACTACTATAATTTTTGCCAATTCCATATCCCCCAATAAATTCACCTGAATTTATCCAAATAATTAAATGAATAATAATCTTAAAGCGGTACGATTTCTAAACTATCGTCAACTAATAACACTTGCGCACTGTCTTTCCAAACGATATTTTGCAACGCATCACTCAACATAAAATTACCAGCTATGGAAACCAGTTCAGCCTCCATGCTTTTACAAAAGATTCGCGCCTCTACATCGCCTTTTACACCTGCTAACGCTCGCCCTCTTAAGGCGCCATAAACATGAATATTGCCATCGGCCAACACTTCTGCCCCCGCACTGACTTGTGCCAACACGATCAAATCACCCTCAGCGTAAACCTGCTGACCGGAACGAATAGGCTTAGTAATGACCTTAGTTGATTGAGGCACAAGACGTTCTTCTACAACGGTTTTCACCACCACATCAGGGCTTGATTCTTCTTTAACAGTGGGCGCAATATTAATTGGGCGCGTTTTACTGGCAGGCAACAATGGAATAGTGACAGAGGCGCTCCAAACAGGCAGGTTATCCGGATCACACCGCCAACCAATCACCCCAAGACCCAACGCACTCACAGACTGAATTAAAGCTTCAAATTCACCCACAGTCACGCCTCGCTTCATTTTCGATATATCGACAATGATTGGCGCTTGATTAAAAAAATGCGGGACTTGATCAATTTTTTCCTTTAGATGAAACACAATACCATCTAAAGAAAATGTCTGAATTTCCAACAAAACCGTCGTAACGACACTTCCTTTAAGCCGGAAGCCTGAGTCTGTCATGCAAACTGTCCTTTTTTAATACCTTTAATGACCATAAATACATTCTAACCACACTGAAATCTCATCATCAGCATTGAAAGTTCATTCTATCAAGCTAAAAGATTAAAGAAAGTCAGTGCAACACTCTCTTTACACTAAGGAAAACACTTAACTGCTCCCTTATAGTGCTAAGGATAACGCAAAATGCTCAATAATGAACGAAAGATTAACCATTTGATTTAGTTAATATTTTACAACTTACTTACATACTTGTTCCCATTAATCTGGGGAAAACTTTTGCACCATAACAACCCAAGAAAAAAACTTACTCCTCAACCGCATGAACCGCAAATTCAGCTCCAAGACGACTGACGCCTAAACCACTTTGTTTTGTGAGTTTGATTTGTACCGGAATACGCTCTTTTAGAGCGCTAATATGGCTGATGATACCAATGGTCTTACCGGAAGAATGCAAATTATCCAAGGCATCAAGAGCAGACTCCAGTGTCTCACTATCCAAGGTGCCAAAGCCTTCATCCAAGAACAAAGAATCAATACTGGTTTTATGGGAAACCAAATCAGATAATGCCAATGCCAATGCCAAACTTACTAAGAAAGATTCACCGCCAGACAGCGTCTTAGTATCTCGCGAGGCATTTGCTTGCCAAGTATCCACCACAAGCAAAGACAAAGCATCTTCGTTACGCATTAATTGATAACGACGATGCAAAATCTCCAAATGCTGATTAGCCAAATAGACTAAATGATCCAAAGTTAAACTTTGCGCAAAGCGACGGAACTTGGCACCATCTGCCGAACCAATCAGATGATTCAAACGCTCCAGATGTATGAAAGCCTCTCGACGCGCCTCTAGTGCCTCCTTAGATTTCGCCACTTGTTCCCTTCGCTGTGTTTCTTCTTGAATCTGTTGACTAATAACGCCCCATTGACGATGTAGAGTTTGGCGCTCTGCATCGAGCTGAGTGTATTTTTCTTCTAGTGCCTCAAGGGAAATAGCGTCAAACTCCGCATTACCAGATTCTTTGCCTTCAAGAGCAACAAACTCAGACTTTCTTTCAATATGCTTAGCCAAAGATTCTTCCGATTGGTTAAGCAAAGTTTGCAGCTTAGCAACAGCTTCCTGAAGATGCTTAAGAGTCGTTTGGCGCTGCGTCATTTCTTCTGTGGATAAGCTTGCTTGCAGCCAAGCAGCTTCATCCTCAAAACCTTTCTCGGCTAGGGACTTTTGCCAATGTGCAAGCGCTGCATCATATTCTTCTGCCAAAACTAGACGAGTCTTATTAAGTGCTTCAAGCGACGCCTTGCTGGACGCCAAAGCTTGAGCAAGCTGCTGCCGCTCCGCTTCAATTTTCTCCAGCTCTTGATAAGCATGATCAGCCAAAGATTGCGCTTCTTGACGAAGTTCGCCAACACTCTTATCACCTAACAAGCTATACAGCTGTTTAGTAATATCAGCTAAGCTCGCATCTAACTCATTCACTTTGGCTTGCGCATCATCGCGTAGTTGCTGACTCTCTTTTAACGTATTTTCTAAATTTTTACTTTCATAACCAAGCTGCTCACGCTGCTGCAACAAAGCATCGTAACCGGCTTTGCTGTCGCGCCATTGCTTCATCGCCTCTTGTAACTGGGTCAACGCATCAACCAAAGACAAATCAAAATAGCTGTCCGGCACACTCGCTTGCTGCATATCATGGCGTAAATTTGCAGTGATTTTTTCTTGCTCATCCTTCTTACTAGCGAGATTCTTTTGATGAGCCTCTAAGGTTTGCCACAATAATTGACATTGATTCAGATCTTTCGAAACCTGCTGCTGACTTGTTTGGTGCTGAACAACTAGGTTCTGCAACTCGGCCTCTAAAGCCAAACGAGACTGATGCAAGGCTTCAAGTTTAGGTGCTATGTCTTGCAGCGCAAGCCAATCTTGCTCAACATGTTGAACAAGAGCAGAGACTTGTTCTTTATCAGACAAGTTAAAACCTTGACCCTGATTCAACGACGTCAGCCATTCTTTCAGATCATTTTCGGTTGTCAGTAAGCCATCGATCAATTGCTGACGTCGCGTTTGACCAGATGTTAATTCACGCTGCATGGATTCCAAGTCTGCCGCCAACTGCATACCCTGGCCTTTCAGACTGTCTAATTCTTTGCCCAATAGAAGAAACTCTTCTTGGCTACCAGAATCTGCTTGGTACAAAGCATTAGCAAGATTGTGCTCTGCTGAACCACACAACGGACAATCATCATGTTCACCTAACTCATTACGCAAATGGGTTAACGCCACAATATGACGCTCCGCCTCGGCAAGTTTTTCAATCGATTTTTGATGACGAAGCTTGTTTTTGTAGGTTTGCCTTTGTTGCTCTAGCTGGCTTTGCTGTTGCTGAATACGGCTTGCCATTGTATTCAGATTCTCGTCCAGCTCGGACAATTGCAACTGTTGATCTTGATATTGATGAAACTGTTTCCAGAGTGATTGCGCATTATACTGAGCACGTTCAGTTTGATGATAACCTTTCTGCCAATCGGCATATTCACGCTGCGATGATAACGCCATGTAATCATGAACCGTGCTCTGCAATGCTTGCTGACGCTCTTCTATGCTGGCTTGTTCATGCTCTAACTTAGCTTGATTGCTTCCATGAGCAGAGCGAGCAGCATCATAACTTTTGGAACCTTGATCGATACTGATCTCAAGTTCAGCAATAGCTTGGGTATTTGCCTCTATGATTTGTGCCTGATGCTGCCAACTGGCCAACTGATTTTCAATTTTTTCTGGCGATGTCCAGCGGCTTAAAATGGCTTTGCTTTCGTCACAGGCTTTATCAATACCCGTTAGCTTCTCAGTCACGTCTTTTAGTTGCGCCTGCTGATTATCGACTTTTTCTGTCGCTTGTTTAAGTCGAGCAAGGCTATCCTGATGCTGAGCCTTCACACTCTCTTGACGGGAAAAGATCGGCTGAATTTCATCATTGATCTTGTTATTCAAGGCCTCCAAATCTGCTCGCGTACGGGCTAACTTTTCTTTCGCTTGCTCAACGGAATCAGTCAATACCTGGCTTTGCTTAAGCTGTGCTTGTTGCATTTCAGAGTATTGACTAACATCCGCCTGGTTCTGATCCAAACGTGATTTTAAACCTTGCTGTTTGTCATAATCTGGCTGTAAAACCTGCGCCGTGAGTGCTTGCTCAAGCTGTCGTTGCTGAGGTGCAAAATCCGCTAACGCCTGCATTGCATCATCGAATTGTTGCTGATATTCAGCCACTTGCTCTTGCAGTTTCTTCTCAGTACGTCTCCACTCCAATACCGCTTGATGTTGCTTTAACGCGTCTGCATTGGCTTTTTCATTTGACTCAAAACTCGACTCGGTCTGCTTTAGCTCAGCAAAAGCGTCATCTGATAATAACTGAGTCTGCTCATTAAACTTCTCAAGCGACGCTATGGTTTGCTTCTCAAGCTTGTGTTTATCAAACACCCACTTCGACACATCACCGTAAATTTCTGTACCGGTTAGCTCTTCTAATAACTCAGCCCTGTCATTGGCTGACGCATTCAAAAACGCCGAAAAGCCACCTTGAGCCAGCAACATAGACTTGGTAAAACGCGAAAAATCCAAACCAGTGATGTCGGCTATCTTATCGATTTTTTCATTTATCTTGGTGGTAATGATGGTGCCGTCACGCTCGCAAAGCTCACACGTCATCGGCTGCAACTTACCATCGCTCTGACCTCGAGCTCGCCGCTGCCCCCAGAAAGCGCGATAACCTTTGCCTTTTATTTCAAACTCGACTTCCGCCAAACATTCCGACGTATGACGCGTCATCACATCGTTCTGACTTGGTGATACTTTCAGGCGCGGTGTTTCGTGATACAAAGCCAAACAAATCGCATCCAACAAGGTCGACTTACCCGCGCCCGTCGGCCCGACAATGGCAAACACACCAGCGTCGTCAAATGGCGCTTTGGTAAAATCAATTTCCCATTCGCCCTTTAGGGAATTCAAATTCTTCAGGCGCAGTTTGCAAATTTTCATGATTGCTTCACCTCGCCTTCTTGTTGATGCTCTTCCAGCTCCACCAAGCAAGTATTAAAAAGCTCGATCAGAGTTTTAGACTCGTCTTCATCCAGTTCTAAATTGGATTTAAGACTCTGCTCAAACACATCACCAACCGTTAATTCCGACAAGGTTTTGCGCGCTTCAAAGCCTTCGTTCTTTTTCTCTACCGCACTGCGGCGCATCACTCGTAGTAACTCAATCGGTTTGCCGTCAATGACTTCTAACAAGCGCTTATGCACATCACTTAAATACTCGTCGGCAATCACCGTCACTTCTAACCAAAGCATTTTTTCTTCAGTCAATTCTAACGCTGAAATCTGTTTAATCACCTCTTTCAAGCTGCCCTTCAAACTCGCCATAGGCTGAAAATTAGGAATCGTGATTAATTGCACAGGATCCGTTGGCTCAGCAAACAAGTCGTCCACAAAGGTATCTTCACCTAGCAAAGAGGTATCGAAGATCACCACGGTTTTGTCACGTCCCAACTCATCAAAGCTCAACGGAATCGGCGAGCCGCTGTAACGGAACCGACCGCTTTTACTGATCGGTTGAGCACGATGAATATGCCCAAGGGCAAGATAATCAAACGCCGGAAACACAGATGTCGGCAAGGCTTCCAATGTTCCTACATAAAGATCACGCACCGACTCGCTTACTTGCCCACCCACTGCGGTTAAATGCCCAGTACCAATAATCGGCACCGGTGCTTTCAGTGCTTTGTTTTTTTCACACGAGGCTTCGAACACTTGCTGGTAAAAATCACCAATCATTTGCAGCAAACCGAGCTTCTTATCTTGTTCAGATTGCCCAGCGACGCTTTGCATTACGTCTTTCGGGCGTAAATACGGCACAGCACATACCCAGGCGGCAATATCACCCGTTTTGTCTTTTAGCGGAATAACATGAGAATCGATATCTTCTAGGTTAGCTTGGCTCGACACTTGAGTATCGAGATAGGTCAACAAGCTCTTGGATTCGTTTAGCATACTGACCGAATCGTGATTTCCCGCGACGATCACCAACTGGCATTGACGAGCCTTCATGTCTAATACTAACTGATGATACATTTCCCGCGCATAGCTTGGCGGCGAGCCTGTATCAAACACATCACCCGCAATAATCACCGCATCGATGGATTCACTGTCCACCAGCGCCAATAACCAATAGATAAAGGCTTTGTGCTCTTCACGGCGGGATTTTCCCATAAAATGCTGACCGAGATGCCAGTCAGAAGTGTGTAGAATTTTCATTTATTGAATCCGTTGAATATAAAAATAAGCATAAAAATAAAAGGCCAAGTCACCGAACAAAATGCAACTGATTCGGATGGATTCTTAATGGACGCAATAACATCGCCCAATCTTTCGCCGACACGTTTTGACCGTGATAAATAAGTTGTAGAGGAGTGTTTCCCGAATTCGCCAGCGCCTCTTGAAGAAAAGCTATAAGCGCATCATCTGCCAAACTAAGCGTCAGGTCATTATTATCAAACAGAGTAAAATGCCCAAGAAAACTGGGCGTTAAATCCAACAAAGACTCACGCCAATATTCTTCAAACATGGCGTTATCAGGAGAAGAAATCACCACCACTGTGGCGTCTGCAATGTCCATCTCGTACAACAGACGCCCTTTCCTAACCCCCGTGGATAATTGAACCTCTACCTTGTCACCAGCAATCAGACCTAACGCTTGTAACCAATCTTCATCGGAAAGTTGGTTTTTCTGCAGCACGATTTTCAAAGGCGCACCGGCAGGATTCAGCGCCATGCATTCGTAAAAATGGGCTTGCTCTTTAGATAACTCTTGGCTGGGCAAAGACACCGAAACACGATCACCGAAGGATTCATCACTTGGCCCTAACAGAGTCAGCTCAATAGAAGTATCATAAAGATAAACATGGCTTAGAACGGAAAAAGAAGAAGACTCAGCGGGCGTTTGCCTAGTTAACAACATAGATGAAGCAATCTTGGTTTGACATGAAAGAATCGACTCGCAATTACTCGCATCATAAAGACGACACGCACCACAAGCGCCAGCGCGACAACCGTAACGAACATCCGCCCCCAGAGAAAGTAACGACGACAATAAGTTATCCCCCAAAACCGCCTCAAACTGCTCATCATCCAATTCTATCGTCAGCGCCTGTGAATCCATCATCCAACCTCCTCTTCGATTGGGCTATTATGACATAATCTGCCTCACTACCTCTCTTGCGTAACACTCAACCACTAAAAAAATTCCATTTTAATCACTAACAAAACGGGCCCATTAGTATCTGGGTTTTATAATACTCATCCTTAACAACCAAAAGGCGGTTCTTCCCGCACCATGAAACCAAAGCTTCAGCATTTTATGTAACACCCTGCTTCCTTAAAACCAATCACTTAACTCAATTATGTTAGCAAAGTATCAACATTGTGACTTATCAAACCCAATCCTGACCAGTTGGTTGACTTCATAGCTCTAAGCTTGTTATGTTTTTTACAGTTGATTATGAGTTATGAGATTTGAAAATATCGTCAACTTTCGATAAGTATCATTTACTAAGACAAGGAGAACAACATGTTAGGCTGGACAGTTTTATTGTTAATCATCGCCCTTATTGCAGGTGTTCTAGGCTTTACTGGCATTGCTGGCGCCGCGGCGGGAATTGCAAAAATCATCTTCTTTATCTTCATAGTACTACTGGTGATTTCTCTTGTATCCAGAGCCATCAGAGGCAAAGGCCCTAAGCTTTAACATTGGCTCGCAGACACTTATTTTTATTCAATTTATGGAAAAGGGGCATGCGCCCTTTTTCTATTACTTACCTCACCTGTTACCAATTAGAAGAGTTTGAGCGCCTCACTAAGATTTTTTGAGTCTCGTAGAGACTAAATCGGTTTTTCTTCTCGGATAAGCATTTCTAAGAACTTTTCAAATCGCCGCTGCCTAGTTTCAGGTTTCTTCGCACTCGTTAGACCGTAAGCAATAACATCACGACTCGATTTATTAAGCGTATCAAAAAAGAGTTTTACCCTCGGCTGACCTTCCAGTGCCGCTAAAAAGTCTGCAGGTACTTCCATTTTACTCACTACATAGGCGTTTTCCCAACGACCGTCAGCTTTCGCTGCTCGCACATGCACAAATCCAGGCTCCTTCATTCGGCCTTCGCTTATCAAACGCTCTACATGCTCCGTGTTTCTTTTAGACCAAATACTTCGTGCTGATCGTGGTGTTATTCGTTGAAGATAGGATTGATCATCAAGTGATTTTTTCACACCATCAATCCAGCCCCAACACAAAACCTCCACCACAACATCATTCCAAGAAACACTTTGAATCCCAGAGTTTTTCTTAAATATCTTTACCCACAACTCACTTTCAATAGCGTGATTCACTCTAAGCCACTCATCGAGATCGCCCGGTGTTTCAAATGAAATGATTTTTAAGGGATTTGGTTCAGGCATCACAATAGACTCAGTTAGGAATAACGCCGCGCACTGCGGTAAATTTTAAGCATAACGGAAAATTTGTCCGACAGTAGCGATTCGCTCGGCATTTTCCTTGTTGGACTATTTCGGGCAACGAGTACATCTGCATTAGTGCTCATCCGAAGATATGCAATCCATTTTGCAACCTTCCGATGATCGCGACTAAACCAGCTCCCATTACTACACCCGTAAGAAGTACTCCGAAAATAAGACACACGTAGAGTATTGTCCAAGCACGGGAAGATTTTGATTTCACAAGTCCTCCGGAAATTTTGTCGGAACACAGGTAAATTTGACTCAAACTTCTTTCCACCCCAAAAGCAATACCACCGATCACACAAAAAAGCAGTGCGACCGCGAAAGTTATGACCCGAGACTCTGCATTAGCAAAGCCATCCCACAAAAGAATAGCGCCATTAGTCCAAGCTAATCCAGTACAAGCCCATGAGGCAAGTTGAAGGATAATTGTCAGCATGTGGGTCATTGATTACTCATTCCTGTGATTTTTGTGCCGAACGTCAACAGCTTTCCTGTGTCTGGCGGCCGCAGGGAACGAATTTAATGGTCTTGGAACGAATTTAATGGTCTTGTTACACATTGACTTTGTATTTAAGATCATTGGCCTCATCACCCGTAATACCTCTGAACCCCCACTGATAGGGTTGCTGTTCCTTGATTGTGATTTCGACATCAACCGACTCGACTCCGAGCTGACTTTCAATTTCTATAAATAGAGCCTTTATAAGATCCTTATGAGTTTCCGGCTTACGCCCTGCCATCATATTTATTTCGATCACAGTGTAAGCATCACTTCTACCTCCCGGATAATAGAAGTCATCGCGCTCTAAAGGTACGAACCGATGGGCACGTTTATCCTCCGGCATACCAAGAACTGATTGCATGCAACCGTGAATAACATCCGACAACTTTGACTTTATTGGATTTAGTTTTTCTTTTATTCCATATACAACAATCATGATAATTCCTTTAAGGCGTGTAACGCTCGGCTCTACGGCTGGTAAAAGTGGAGGCGAAGCCGGAGCTTTTATCAGTCCGACAGCAGCCGCTTGTTAAGCGCTCCGTGGTCACTTGACAATACTCAACGTAATCATACGCAGCTTACTTTTTATAAATTCATAATGTGCGGAAAATCCACCACTTTTCGACTTTATCCATCGCTGATAAAGCACATGATCAGGATCATCGCTCGGACTTGTAATATACTCAATTCCTTTTTCTTCAAATGATTCTTTCGCTTCCACGAATGACGATAAAACATCAACGTCTACTTCGTTGTCGTGTATGTAGAGAAAACCATCTCTCTCTTGCATATAAAGAAATATGACATCCAAAGTTTGTTCTTTATTAAAGCGAAATTGGAATCCTTGTTCATAGAATGACGCCCAGTAGACATCCTCCGTTCCCTCATGAAGCCGATCAAAGTCATAGATCACGTCTACATCATAGTGCTCTAAAAGCTCTATCACTTGATCAGACTTTAGCTTATTACCAAGCAGCTTTGTAAATTGCACGATTCTTCCTTTTGACGCTTAACGCCTAGCTCAATTGCGGAGTAAGTTGGCGGGCTTTTTGGAGCAAAAAGCGTGACAGCTGAGTCCATTACAGCTATTTGTTAGCATTTTTGTATGCCCCACACTCATCTGCAAAAATACATGTAGGATTTTCTTCTAAATCAAACCATTTTTTCGCATCACATATACCACCATGAAAATCTATGGCTTCACTTGGAGAGACATGCCGTGTATACATTCGGCCTCCGAAAATACCGCAAAATTGAAGAGTCGGCTCATCATTAAGCTGTGTATATAAATAAGCAAAGACTCTACCTACAAACTGATTAACCTCTGAGAATGTTTGTTCAACTTTCTCGAAAATATCTTCAATAATAAGAGCCTTTCCCTTTATATTGATTCCATTATGCATATATCGGATTTTACCTGTATCTCTGTCTCTATGGCAGCTTCCTGTATCATGATGCGTCAATTCATCTCTAATCATTCTAAAGCCGTCATACCATGACGCCTCAGTAACAGCTATGACTAATTGCTCAGGGAAATCATCATCTACCTTTCCATTTCTGACATTCTGAAAATATTTTCTTGTTGAGTTTGGAATACCCTGGTGTTTCGAATAAATTTCCGTGATGACTTTTCTAGTGCAGTCAACAGAAGAATATAATTCCAAAATAACACTTTCTATTACTGCAGATAATTCTTTAGAGTTAATAGCGTGGGAATAACCATGCTGGTTCAATTCTTCTTCATCGGCATCTAGGTTTGGGATCAGTTTTGTAGCCAAATCTCTTAGAGTTACAGCTTTATGAAAATGATTTATCGCTCCCGAAACAGATCGCTTTCCTGTTTCACTAAGAGAAAATGTACCGCTATAAAACTTACTGAACTTTTCTAAAGTTCCCCACTGCTCAGGGGCATACATTCTAACTGTACCGGATTTCATTTATGACTCCCTGAATGCTAACGCCAAGTTCACCGGCGCAGGTAAGTTGGCGACTTTTTTGGAACAAAAAAGGTGACAGCTTACCGGAGTCCGCGTGCAACTTTTTGTTATGTAATTAATGCACTTAGGTCGATAGGTGTCCTGCAACGGCCCCGACTCCTGTAGCCCATAAACTTTCAACCACTGAGCTTAAAAAAATACGAGAACGAGCTTTTAATGTTTTAACCATAGACACCTCCTTAGTGCTGTCTTGATCCGAAGGAATCAATCTAATACTTACGTAACGCAACAAAAACAACAGAAAGACTACAGAGCCAACAACCGCCATAGGGATTTCAACCCCTCCACCTATTACCCCTATCGGCCTAAATGCACTAACTTAGTTACTAGCCTTATAAAAAGACCGGCTTCCAACCTTTTTATATAACAGCTTATCTTTGTCTTGCAGGTGGCGTGCAATTGTTGCAAACAACCACCCAGTTTTATTATCAATATCATTGCCCTGAGGGTATGCTGACTTCTTTAAATCCAGTTGATCTTTAATAAAAGTAGCAGGAACCCAGCCTTCACTAAAACCTGACTCAGAAGACTTTATAAATTCATGAACCTCGTCTGACATTTCATCAAACAACTGGTGTACTTTTTGTTTAGATGACACACACTCTCCTTTTTACATAACATTTTAATAATGCGCATGCGCGTTTACACAGATTTAAAACCTTCTTAATATCACTATAAAAAATTGATTCTAATAGCATAAATATAGATATCAACAAAAGCTAAATCAGGAAAAACGAGCATGCGTGTTATTTCAGCGGTCGATAATATTACTCATTGATACTAAAAGACTTTCTGACTCCCCGCCAGTACAAACGAGCAATACAGTGATTATTTTTTAGGCAAACCGTGCCAACAATCAGTTATTTTGAAAATAAACTCTATATCCGCTCAGACTCTATAAATTTGTCGTGGTTTGTTTGGGGGGTTAGGTGGCTAAAATTAAAAGCCTTGGAATGAAAGCTAAATTCTGCGTCGGGCTAAAGCCGCGACCTACCATAGAAAATGAAAGTTTCGCTTTGAACAGCGTATTACGTTGCGCTTATGTGTCCTACACTAGGGTTAGCTAAGAAGAAGTCAGTACGACATGACGACTCTGATTAACGAGAATAAGAGTGACATTCACCTGAGGTAGGCGGTAGTTTCGAAGGGAATGTCACTCGATTCGAGTTGTGTGTGCAGGGTCATATTCCAAACAGGCGCAAGCAAAACCTTTGGCAAACGCCATGGCAATGACGTTGCCATTATTAATATGATTGAACAAGAAAGCAGTTTATAGAAAGTCTTTTCGTACTGGAGTGAAGTTGTCCAGCAAGACGCCCGGCTCTAAACAGCGACAGCCATGCATAACATTTGGCTCTTTATAAAGCGTGTCCCCGGGGCCTACAGTTTTGGTTTCATCGCCTATGGTGAACTCAAACTTACCAGACAGTACGTAGGTTAACTGTTCATGTGGGTGATTATGCAGTGGTCCGATGGCATCTTTTTCAAAATGCACTTCTACTGCCATGATGTTATCTGAATAGGCCATGATTTTGCGTGAAACGCCCGCACCAAGATCTTCCAGAGGGACTTCATTATTGTAAACAAACATAGGATAACTCTTTGCATTATTGTTTTAGACTTCTCTACTATAGCAGCGATAAAACATTATTCAATATTTTTTGAAAAGCTGTTTCATTTATATTTATAGACGTAAAAAAAGCAAATAACGAAATCGTTCCTGCTTTTTAGATATATTAAATAGCATTACTTCACATAACCTAGTTTTTCAGGTGCTGCTACTTTGAGCTGATAAATGGAAGGATTTGGATACCTCAGGGCCAAAACCCTTTGTAAAAGCGCTTTTAATGTCAGCAGTCTATTTGGTAATAAAAAGAGTCGACCCAGAAGCGCATAGGGATTCTGATTAACGAGGATGAGAGTGACATTCACCTGAGGTAGGCGATAGTTTCGAAGAGAATGTCACTCGGTCTAAGTTGTGCGCGTAGCCCAAAGTTTTAGCGCTTTGGAACAGATTCCAATAGAGCCACAAGTAGTCGCCAAAAATCCCCAACGGAGTCTATCTCCATGCGCTCAGTTGGTGAATGGGCAGCACGGATATTCGGGCCAAAGGAGACCATTTCCATGCCTGGGTATTTTGCGCCGATAATGCCGCATTCTAGTCCGGCGTGGATGACTTTCACATTGGCTTCGTGCCCCATAACTTCTGTGTGAACCGTTAAGAAATGCTTGAGCAAGCCTGCTTTGAGCAAGCCTGCTTTTGGATCTGGACGCCAGCCTGGATAACCGTTTTCTAATTTTACCTCAGCTTGAATCAATGAAAACGCAGATTTTGCCACATAAGCAAGGTGCTCTACGGCGGAATCCACAAGGGAACGCACTAACAAACAAGCATCAAAGGCTTTTTTGCCATCTGCCGTGTTGCGCAGGTTGATCACGCCAAAGTTGCAGGAGGTTTCTGTTACACCGTCTAGGTCCGCACTCATGCGATGGACGCCATGAGGTGCACAGTACATAGCGTTTAACAAGGCGTCTTTGTCCGTTCCTTTCAGTTCCGAATCTCGTTCAGCGGTTTCTAATGTCACAGTAAGATTCGTTTCCGTAGCGCTAAATTCTGTTTTAGTGGCTTGTTCGAATTCTTCGATAAAAGCAAATAACGTCGCTTGGTCTTTGTCGTTTACGTTGATAATTGCTTCAGCGTCACGAGAAATCGCATTGCGAAGTGTGCCGCCCGTAAAGGCGCTTAATCCAAAGTCACAACGTTCTTTTAGTAGATTCAACAAACGCACAATCAGCACGTTGGCGCTGGCGCGGCCTTTATGAATATCCAGGCCTGAATGCCCACCGCGCAAACCTGAGACGGTAATTTTGAAAGCTTTTTTACTACTTTCTACAACAATAGCGGAATATTCTTTTTCAACATTAATGTCCATGCCACCAGCACAGCCGATGTAGACATCACCGCGGTCTTCAGAATCCAAGTTCAGTAGAATCTTGCCTTTTAGAATGCCCTCTTCTAACTGTAATGCGCCACGTAAGCTGGTTTCTTCTTCGATGGTAAACAAGGCTTCAATTGGCCCATGGGCTAAGTCAGTCGATTCCAATACAGCCATAGCGGCCGCGACACCTATGCCATTATCGGCTCCAAGTGTGGTTCCTGTTGCATGAACCCAGCCATCGATCACTTGCGTGACAATGGGGTCTTTGGCGAAGTCATGATCAATGTCGGCGTTCTTCTGCGCCACCATGTCTAGGTGACCTTGTAAGACGACGGTTTCTCTGTCTTCCATGCCTTTGGTAGCGGCTTTGCGAATTAATAGGTTCCCAACTGGGTCCACATAAGTTTCATGGCCTAAGTCAGTCGCCCATTTGATTAGGTATTCTCTTAGTTCGGCTTCGTGAAAAGAAGGTCGAGGTGTATTACATAATGTTTGGAAATGGCGCCAAATGGCTGTTGGTTGTAACGTCGTAAGTACTTCGTTCATCGTGATCTCTTGTCTTTTAAAATGCGTGTTACTAGTGCTAGCAACACTAAAGAAGACAACCTATCGTGGCAATCGAAATTAAGACTATGCCGATAGAGAAAACGTATGTGTAATAGACGCTTATAAAAAAGACGCCTGATAAAGTTTACCAAGGCGTCTCTTTTCATTTATTTACTCTGCAAGCAATGCTGAGTTTATTTTTTCTTAAGCGAACCCGCCGAGAAAGTAACAAATTCTTCAGCACTGGTTGGGTGAACACCCACAGTGTCATCAAAGTCCGCTTTGGTAGCGCCTGCTTTAATAGCGATGCCCAAGCCTTGGATAATCTCGCCAGAGTAATCGCCTACCATGTGGGCACCAATCACTTTGTCGTCGGCATTGTTCACTAATAACTTCATTAGGGAACGAGAAGTACCACCACTTAACGTGTGTTTCATTGGACGGAAGTCGGTTTGATAAACACGGAAGTCTAGGCCTCGTTTTTCTGCTTCTTGCTCGGTTAAACCAACAGTGCCAATCGCTGGCTGGCTGAAGACAGCCGTTGGAATGTTGTCGTAATCAAAATTGACTTCTTTGCCTTCAAACCAATAAGCGATAAGCGCCATGGCTTCTTTAATCGCTACTGGAGTTAGCTGAATATTGTCTGTCACATCCCCAAGGGCAAATACACTTTTCGCTGAGGTGGTGAAGTTATTATCAATGATCACGGCACCATTTTTGCCTGTTTTAATCCTCGCTTTATCAAGTGCTAAAGATTCAACATTCGGCACACGACCCGTTGCATATAGGATTAAACCGAACTCTTCTGTATGGCCGCCTTTAAAATGCACGGTACGGGCACCGTTCGGGTTGGCAACATCAGTAAGCTCAATACTTTCAACATCCGTATTCAAGCGCACATCGATACCAGACTTTGCGTATTCTTCGCTGGCAAACCCACGAACATCTTCATCAAAACCACGAAGTAGTTGATCACCGCGATAAGCAAGGCTGGTTTCAACACCCAATCCATTCAAGATACCAGCAAATTCAACCGCAATGTAACCACCGCCCACAACAAGAGCTTTTTTAGGTAGCTCTTCTAAGAAGAACATTTCGTTAGAGCTAACCACTAAATCACTGCCTTGGAACTCAGGAATAAACGGCTTAGCACCAACGGCGATCAAAATTCGCTCTGCGGTGTAAGTTTTGCCATCCACCATGACGGTGTGCTCATCAACAAAGCTCGCATAACCCGTGATAAGTTCAACACCAGCATTACCAAGCAAATTTCCATAAATGCCGTTTAGACGCTGAATTTCTTTGGTTTTGTTATCACGTAGAACAGACCAGTTAAACTCTACACCTTTATGAGACCAACCAAAGCCAGCCGCTTCTTCAAAGCCATGACCGTATTCAGAACCATAAACAAATAATTTCTTTGGTACACAACCAATGTTAACGCAGGTTCCGCCTAGCGCACTGCCTTCGGCAACCGCAACTTTATAGCCTTTGGATGCCGCAACACGGCTAGCACGCACACCACCAGAACCGGCGCCAATAACAAATAAATCGTACTGATAAGACATTCTTAGTCTCCAAAATCATTCATGATGTAATATGAGGGCAGTTTAACAGCCCTACCCTCTGAGAAGAAGGCAGAACCAAAAATAGCGATGCTGTAGATATTCATTTCTCTTTAGATACACATAATGAACATAAAAAATGTATCGTTAAAGGCGACTACGGTACCATTAAACAAACGATAACCTTACCAACAAATCTCAGCAAAAGATCATACTACAAGGAAGTTACATGCCCGATTTCATTACCCTAGTTTACATCGCCATCATGGCGTTTTACTTTTTTCAAAAAGACGATGGGAAGTCATTCTTCATTATAATGGCGTTACCATTTATCCCGCTCTTTAGTGACGATTATTGGCTTTGGCTACAATTAAGTGCGGCGTTAAGTGTCGTGCTCTTAATTATTGAGGGGTACAAGGCAGGTCCGACCGCTGGCGGTGCTGTGGTTGCTTTTTTCTTTTTCTCTATCGGTGCCTTTGGCGTTAGTATCGCCATTAAAACAGCATGGACATTCTTTTCGAACTTCAGCTTTTCGACTTTTCATTTAAATAATCCACTGAGTTATGAATGGCCAACTTATGTGATTGTTTTATACGGTCTCGCAGTTGTTCTTTCTCTCCTGACTATTTTTCGCAGCAACAAAGAAAGTTTAGAGTTAACACGCATCCATATTTCTGCCTTTGCCTTTGCTGCTTTGCCACACTTTTGCAGTTCATTCCTCTATGGCATGGCACTAAGTTTAGGCCTATTTGCAATATTGTTTTTACTCGCCGTAATCAGAAAAATAAACCCTGAGCAACGTTTCCTATTTGCCTACACCACGTTAGGCATCATTCCCGGAAGCTTTCTACTAAAGGGTATCATAGTCGCCTTTTTTTAAATTATCGATGTCGTCCTCATCGGATTATCAGCTCAGGCTTTATAAGAGACAAGACAATCTATAGCAATGGATAGGTAAATCCCTTTATGACTCCTACGCAACTGGGTATCATTAAGAAAATTCGCTATGGAATCATTCACATGAAATTTGTCTCTTTTAATATCAATGGCTTGCGTGCTCGTCCACATCAAATCGAAGCTTTAGTAGAGAAACACGCGCCAGATGTCATTGGCTTGCAAGAAATTAAGGTCCACGACGACGCTTTCCCTCACGAAATTCCTAAGTCTGTTGGCTATCACGCTTACTATTACGGACAGAAATCTCACTACGGCGTTGCTATTTTTAGTAAACAAGAAGCCACTAGCGTTGAGTACGGTTTTCCAGGTGATGATGAAGAGGCACAACGTCGCATGATCATTGCTACTTTTGATACGCCGCAAGGCCCAGTGAAAGTATTGAACGGCTATTTTCCTCAAGGTGAAAGTCGTGACCATGAAACTAAGTTTCCCGCAAAACGGAAATTTTATGCGGACCTAATGGAATACCTTGCCGCGCATTCTCCTGATGAAAAGATCATCGTTATGGGCGATATCAATATTTCCCCAACGGATCTGGACATCGGCATTGGCGAGCCAAATGCAAAACGCTGGTTAAGAACTGGTAAATGCAGCTTTTTACCCGAAGAGAGAGAGTGGTTTAAAATATTGGCAGACTGGGGTTTGACAGATACCTACCGCCAGCTTAACCCTACCAAGAATGATCGTTTCAGCTGGTTTGACTATCGTTCGAAGGGATTTGAAGACACACCTAAGCGTGGCCTAAGAATTGATGTGATTATGGCTTCGAATGGTCTCGCCCCTTACTTAACCGATTCCGATGTGGATTACGATTTACGTGCACTTGAAAAGCCATCGGATCATGCTCCAATTTGGACTAATTTCGACTTAGACAAATAAGCCAATTAGTCGCGGTCATTGTATGAATAACGTACAAAACAATATAATGACCGCCCTACTTGATAAGAGCCACTATCAAACAGCAGTACTACCCTATTTATCCACAGAGAATGTGGATGAATTTACTCTTTATCGCACTAAGTCGGATGCGAAAATACTAACGAGAGCACGATCATGAGCAATGAATCCCTCACCATGGAAAATATGGCAAAGCAGTCCGCCCAGGCCGCTACGTTTCTGAAGGCACTCAGCAATGAAAATCGCCTAATGATCTTGTGCCACATTCTTGATCAAGAACTTTCCGTCACAGCACTAAACAAACACCTTCCATTAAGCCAGTCTGCATTGTCTCAGCATCTTGCAGTGTTAAGAAAAGATGGCTTAGTTAGCACTCGACGTGAGTCACAGACCATTTTCTATAGCATTGGAGACAACAGAGTCAAAGAGATGATTCTGACCTTACATCAACTCTTTTGCCCAACACTCTAACTCAATATTAGAGTGTGGTTGAGCTACGCACCTTCATAAAATCCCGTTATTAAACTCGCCAGCCATTCTGGTTGCTCTAATGGCAACATGTGACCACACGCTACCATTCTGACATCAAATCGAGACACGCTTGTCATCCTGTCTATCGTCTCTTTTGAAATTAACCCATCATGTTGCCCTAGGGCGAAACACAGAGGAAAATGCACAGTTTCAAGCACTGACAATACATCAGGGCGATCTAAACTACTTTTAAGTTGCTGCATTAGCACCTCTTCGCCCAGTGTTTTGTCCATGTCTTGAATTAAGCTGATCAAAATGTCATTGGTTTTATTATTCTCTCCCAGCATAGCAACCGCTTTTTTTCGCGGAATACCACGATACCCTTGGGCAGCGACCCAATTTAAGGCCACTTCACGCTGCTTCCGCTCGCTGTCTAATAGAGCTGTTGCCGTATTAGACAAAACCATTAGACGATTAATACGCTCTGGGTATTTAACCGAAAACCGACTCGCAAGGTATCCCCCCATAGAAAAGCCTAACAGGTCTATTGGCTTATCAGGCAAGGATTTCGCCAAGGCGTCCACAATAGACTCAAGGCTTTCTTCCATTGGGATAGCAATATGATGCAAAGTAATAGAGCGACCTAAAGCCTGTTGTGTGAAGCCCCAGAGCCGATGATCACATATGGTGCCTGGTAAACAATAAATTTCCATTACCGTCTCAACTTAGAATCAGTCAATTAAAAATGGGTATCACGAATTCGCATATAGCTGGCAAACCTTGGAACCCCGCGTTCGGTAAAACCATGATATTTGTAAGTAATAATCTCTCCAACTTTTGGCGGATTTTCTCGTTCCGCATCCGTAAAGCCTGTACCTATTTTAAAGCGCAACCCTGAAGGCATTTTCACGACTAAAGAACCCATCACATCTTGGTATTTACCCGATCCTTTTAATATTTCCACCACTTCTGCCTCGGCATCCATATGAGGTTTTAGCTTCAAGAGATTATCAGTACGCCCAGATTCAAAACGTGCAAGCTTGCGCTGCAACATCAAGCCTTCTGCCCCTTTGTCCGTATAAGACGACAATAATTTATTCAACTCGTCGGTCGTGTTTACAGAAAATTGCTCAACAGGTAAAACATGAGGAAGATTAAGGTCAGTAACGATGGCTGTATAGCGCTGGTAACGCTCATAAAAGGTGAATAAACGCGCTTTATCAGGTGCATCAAATACCATGTAATAGATATTACGCCACTCACTGTCTATTGGAACCTGCTTACTCACAGTGGACATGATGTAAGCAAAATCATTGCGCTTTGACCACAGTTCGCCATCTAACCAAACTGGTGGCAATTTTTCGGTAAACCATAAAGGCGCATTGATAACGTTGCCTTGGCGAGTTAATAACTCGCTTCCTGTCCAGATACCACGAATCCCGTCGTATTTTTCACTGACTAAGTAATCTTGTATTTGAGTGTCATCCGAGTACACCTTCGCCAATTGAACATCAGGCTCAGCTAGGACAAACAGGGGAAGTAACAATACACAGACTAACCATTTTTTAAATATAAACATGACTCACTCCATTGATAATAAAAGCGCTATTCCTTAGCACTCATTAACGCTATACGATTTTATTTCTATACGCAAATCCACTTTTAAAACCCGTAAAAAAAGCCCATATTTGCAAGCAAATATGGGCTTAGACTATAACAGTTTAGGTATAGATTTTACTTGCTTAGCTGCACGATCAGTTTGTTCATACGGCTAACAAAAGTCGCTGGATCTTCCAACTGACCGCCTTCAGATAGAGTCGCTTGTTCAAATAACAACCACGCCATATCTGCAAAACGATCTTCATCCGTTTCAGCATCCATTTTCGCCACAATTGGATGATCTGGGTTCACCTCAAGGCTAGGTTTAGACTCTGGCAACTGCTGACCTGCCTGCTCAAGCAAACGGCGCATTTGCAGACCCATATCGTATTCACCAACAACCAGACAGGCAGGCGAGTTAGTCAAACGATCTGTGCTGTTAACTGCTGTGACTTTAGATTCAAGAACGGACTTCATGCGCTCAAGAAGCGGCTTAATTTGCTCTGCCTTTTCTTCTTTTTCTTTTTTCTCTTCTTCGTTTTCAGAGTCTGCTAGGTCTAGCTTACCTTTAGTGACATCTTGGAATTGCTTACCTTCAAACTCTTGCAAAGAAGACATCATCCATTCATCAATACGATCACTCAACAACAAGACTTCAAAACCTTTCTTGCGCAAGATTTCTAAGTGTGGGCTGTTTTTTGCCGTGTTATGGCTCTCAGCATAGATGTAATAGATTTTATCTTGACCTTCGCTCATGCGCTCGATGTAGTCAGCCAAAGACACAGTCTGCTCAGCGGCGTCCGTGTTTGTAGAGCTGAAGCGTAACAAGCCGGCAATTTTGTCTTTATTGCCCATGTCATCTGCTGGACCTTCTTTGATAACGTTACCAAACTCGTCCCAGAATTTTTGGTAATCTTCTGGTTCGTTCTTCGCCATCTTGCCTAGCATGTCTAGCACACGTTTCGTCAATGCTGAACGCATAGAATCAACCGCATGGTCGTTTTGCAAAATTTCACGAGACACGTTCAAAGACAAATCATTTGAGTCCACTACACCTTTCACAAAACGCATGTAAGGAGGTAGGAATGCTTCTGCTTCATCCATGATAAATACACGCTGAACGTATAATTTTAGGCCGCGTTGCATATCACGATTCCAAAGGTCGTAAGGCGCTTTGGATGGAATGTACAACAAGCTTGAGTATTCCAACTTACCTTCTACTTTGTTGTGAGACCACTTCAAAGGTTCTTGGTAATCGTGAGAAATGTGCTTGTAAAATTCTTGGTATTCTTCATCAGTTACTTCGTTACGAGGGCGAGTCCAAAGCGCTTTTGCAGAGTTAACTGCTTCATATTCTGGCGCTTTATTTTCTTCCACTGGCTTAGGGTTGCCCTCTTCATCCATTTCTGGATAAACCGGCTTTTCCATTTCAACAGGGATAGAAATATGGTCGGAATACTTAGTAACTAAATGGCGAAGACGATGGTTATCAGCAAATTCAGCCTCATCTGCTTTAAGATGCAAAATAATGCGCGTACCGCGTGAATCTTTATCAATGTTCTCGATAGTAAATTCGCCAGAACCATCCGATCCCCAACGAACCGCTTCGTCTTGCGCAGCACCTGCACGGCGCGTTTCCACAGTTACTTTATCTGCAACAATGAACGCAGAATAAAAGCCTACACCAAATTGACCAATTAATTGGCTGTCTTTTTTCTGGTCGCCGCTCAATTGCTCTAGAAAAGAAGACGTACCGGATTTTGCAATCGTACCTAGGTTAGCAATCGCTTCGTCACGGGACATACCTACACCGTTATCATCGATAACAACCGTATTCGTTTCTTTATCAAATTCAATACGAACACGTAAGTTTGGGTCTTCTGCTAGAAGGTCTGCGTTAGCGACAGACTCAAAGCGAAGCTTATCTACCGCATCGGATGCGTTCGAAATAAGCTCTCGTAGAAAGATCTCTTTGTTGGAGTACAAAGAGTGGATCATCAAATGAAGTAGTTGTTTAACTTCCGTTTGAAACCCCAACGTTTCTTTTTGAGTATCAGTTGCCATGTTGTAACTTGCTCCTATTTGAATGAACCTTCGGACAAAACCAAAGGCGTATTTCGTTTCACTTGTGCCTCATAGATAAAGCCTCTTGGAGCAATTTCAAGAGGCTAACTCACTAAAAGAAGTAAAAAAGTCACAATAAGTTTATGGATATAAACAAGCTAAAGGTATTCAGGAAGAAATAACGAAGACGCCTGATCAATTTACGATCAGGCTTTAGATACTTTTTCGAACCAAGGTCAAACCATCACCAATAGGAATGAGCGATAGCTCAACTTCCGTATCTTCATGAATGGTTTTATTCAACTCACGAACTATTCTGGTGTCTTTATCGGTAAAGGCTTGATCCGCAACATTCCCCCACCACAAGGTATTATCAATCAACAAACAACCACCTGGACGCAATAATTTCTTGGCTAACTGATAATAAGCTAAGAGGTTTTGCTTATCTGCATCGATAAAGATGAAGTCGAACGTTTCGCGCTCAGTTTGTGATAAAGCTTCCATGACTGACAAAGCTTTATCACAAAAAGTCGTTACACGATCCATCACGCCCGCTTGATCTAAATAACGAGTCGCAATATCTAGCCACATCTGCTTTTTTTCGATCGCAATAAGCCTTGATTCTTTTGGCATCGCCATCGCCATAGACAAGGTGCTGTAGCCCGTAAAAACACCAATTTCGAGGAGCTTTTTTGGTGCCTGCAATTTGACCAACAAGGCCAATAACTGGCCTACTTCTGGCGACAACTGCATACGCGCCATATGATACTGAGCCGTCTCACGGCGCAAAGCTCTTAATAAATCATCTTCACGTACGGATACATCAACTAAGTACTGGTACAGCCTGTCATCAACATTAACGGTACGATTAACAGGCTTATCATCTTCAGGTAAAGGTTTGGGAAAATTAGGAAGCATGGGATTTCATAACGAGTCCGCGGCTCAATGTTTTAAAAGTTTTAGAACGGAATTCGCGGCGATACAGTACCGCCACCACCATAACACTCGCCGCCATACAGAAATATGGACCAAGGAACCAACCACAAAACGCCATTGCAAAATAAAACGCACGAAGCCCGTAATTGAATTGATTGGCTGCTAGACTACAAATTTGAGCCATGTGCATTGCGTATAATTCACGCTCACTGTCTTCTATACCGCGCTCTGTCGCAAGTGGCGCGCTGCCAACTAGAACAGAACAAAAATTATATTGCCTTACAGACCATGTGAAAGTGAAAAATGCATAGGAGAAGATGGCCACCAGAATGATAATTTTCAACTCCCACTCTTGCTGACTCATCGGCGCCAGAAGGTAAAAATCCGATAAAATACCAATCGCTTTTTCAGAATAATTAAAGGCAGTAAATAAGCCAGCAATAATCAATAGGCTACTGGAAGCAAAGAACAAGCTGCTTCGCTCTAAATTCGCCATCACTGACGCGTCGGCAATTCGGTTATCTCTTCTTAGAAGCCTAGACATCCAAGCTAAACGAAATTGGTGAAGCACACTCACTAAGCAAGAGCGACGCTTGGAATTATATTGGGCATAAAAAGCGTACCCCCACCAACAAGCAAAAAAGACAAAAAACGTGGCAAGATCAAGGGGGTTTAATAGCAAATAGACGGAATGACTTTCCATATTTAAACTCTGCAAGTATAACGATTTAGGGTAACAATATTAGATCACTTTTCACTTTATATGTCCTCGTTTCTGTTTATAAAAAACAGCAAGCGCCATTAAGAGAATAATTATAAACACTTCATCGAAAACACTTGCATCGACTGAAAATATAGGTAATATTTCGCCCGTCGACACGACATGCGGATGTGGTGGAATTGGTAGACACGCTGGATTTAGGTTCCAGTGCTTCACGGCGTGAGAGTTCGAGTCTCTCCATCCGCACCATTTATTTTTTTACCCCTCGTGCAATCAAAGCCAAACTTCGCTTTTAATTTTTTCACACTACCAACCTAACCATAACTCTAAAACACAATTAAAAAACCGAACCCATTGCTGAATTCGGCTTTCTCTAGATAAAGTTTAATCTCTAATTATTTCAATTTCCAAGAGACTTGCTTGCCAGCAAAGAAAGGCACTATTGGCTCGCCGTTTGGTAAAGTGATAATGTTTGGCACTTCCCAAGATTCACGAACCAAAGTCACTGTTTCTGTATTACGCGGCAAACCATAGAAGTCAGCCCCGTAGATACTCGCAAAGCCTTCTAACTTATCAAGAGCATCTAGCTCATCGAATACTTGCGTATAAAGCTCAAGCGCAGACCAAGCACTGTAACAACCTGCACAGCCACAATCAGATTCTTTGCGATGCTTCGCGTGAGGTGCTGAATCCGTTCCTAGGAAAAACTTAGGTGAACCAGATTTAACGACAGCTCGAAGTGCCTCTTGGTGGGTACTACGCTTAAGCACAGGCAAACAATAGTTATGTGGGCGAACACCACCATCCAGCATATCATTTCGGTTTAGCAACAAATGCTGAGGCGTGATCGTTGCTGCCACACCATCACGAGCCGCCAATACGAAATCAACCGCGTCTTTCGTTGTAATGTGCTCGAATACCACTTTAAGATTTGGCACGCGCTCTACAATATTAACCATATGTTGATCGATAAATTCTTTTTCACGGTCAAAGATATCAACATGCTTTTGAGTTACCTCACCGTGAATAAGCAATAACATATCATTGTCAGCCAAAGCCTCAAACACAGGGTAAAGTGATTCCAACGAGCTCACGCCAGAATCCGAATTAGTCGTCGCGCCTGCAGGGTACATTTTAGCCGCCAAAACACCCGCTTTTTTGGCCTCTTGAATATCTTGAACACTCGTTTTATCTGTTAGATAAATCGTCATAATTGGAGTAAAAGAGCTACCTTCAGGGCGTGCCGCTAAAATGCGTGCCTTATAGCTCATTGCTAAATCTGCCGTGGTGACTGGCGGAACCAAATTAGGCATCACCACCGCACGCTCAAAACAACGTGCTGTTGCTGGAACAGTTTCAAGCAACATCTCTTGATCACGAAAGTGTAAATGCCAATCATCTGGCTTGATAATAGTAATTTCGTTCATTGTTTACCTACTGTGTGTTTTCAGATGAAAAACTGTATAAAGAATTATCAATCAATCCATTAGTATAAATTTGTACGTACGCTTTCAATCGACGCTCTAATTGCCCAAGATCAGCCTGAACCACTTGGCCTGCTGGTTTCATGAAAGTAGCAGGCAAATCACCCACCTCAACAGGCAGATTTTCTTCCATCGACAATTTGACATACTTACCTTGCGATAATAACCAATAAGAATCTTCTTCTTTTATAACGGCATCCGCTTGGCTGTTTTGAGTCAGTAAAGAACGCCCAAAAGGCAATACTTTATCCTGCTCAGGAAGGTTCAAATAATCTATTATTGTGGCTGGAATATCTATTTGTTGAGCAACTTCACTAATAACACCCTGCTCAATATTATCGTCTGGCTGATATAAAATAATAGGGATTTGATGTCGCCCTAAGGAAGACGCAAATCGAGGATCAAAGTTATCCGACGTATGATCAGCGGTGAGAACAAATAAAGTGTTTTTGTACCAATCTTTTTTGGCTGCCGACTCAAAAAACTTGCGCAAAGCCATATCAGAATAGCGAACAACTCTATGCATAGGAATATCACCCTCAGGAATACTGTCTTGGTATTGCTCAGGTAAGTTATAAGGAGGATGAGAGCTAATAGTAAAAATCCCAGACATAAAAGGCTTAGGCAA
Organism: Marinomonas foliarum; assembly: GCF_016906065.1. Classification (NCBI taxonomy): domain Bacteria; kingdom Pseudomonadati; phylum Pseudomonadota; class Gammaproteobacteria; order Oceanospirillales; family Oceanospirillaceae; genus Marinomonas; species Marinomonas foliarum. Next base: position 275,839 of record NZ_CP070273.1, read on the forward strand.
CTTGTCTAGCTCATCCACAGCAAACTGCAAAAATGGCTCATCATATATCCCCCACTGCCCATCAAAATGAGATGGGTCTGGGTATTGATTTCGGCCAAAATAGTGATCAAAGCCAAAACGGTATGTTGTATTATCAAAATACATACTGCCATTTTTTGCTCCATGAAAAAAAGCAGTACTATAGCCATACGACTTCACTATCTCACCTAGCCCATAGGCCGTGTTAGATTGATAGGGTGATCTCATGTAGGCTTCAGACATTAACGACGGTATACCAGCCAGTATAGAAGGTACCGCTTCTATTGAGCGCCTTCCATTAGCAATACCATTAGGAAAAAAGCGTCCTTTTTCTGCAAGCTCTTGAATAAATGGTGCATAAGATTTTATCCCATACGGCGGCCCCAAATACTCAAGCCCAAAACTTTCTAGTATTAAAATAACGACATTTTGCTTATTTATCTCACTAATATCTTTATTTCTTGTTGCTCCTGCCGCCTTCCCATTCTCAAGTACTTCTCTGATGTCATCTTCAGACTGGAAATAATGAACTCTTTCTAAATCCTCAGCATCCTCTTTTAATATGCTGAAAGGCGTATTTAACACCAAACCACCCAGACTACTAGAAGGATAGCTGTAAGCATTTAGAGCGCGAATAGGCTTAGACTGAAAGCCTCCTCGACCAGCAACTATAAAGATCAAGACCAACAAAAAACAGAGACAAAAAACCAACAGCCAATGCATATAAACAGCCTTTAATTTTCTTGCTATTTTTCGAAAAGCCGCGATATAGAACCAAAGAATAAAAATACTACCGACAAGGTACCACCAATAGACAAAAATCAACTCAGGTAGCTGAGAAACGACATCATTTGCCATAGAAAAAACTTCTGGACCACTACGACGACCAGTATAAGGGAAATAAACAGTATCGATGAAGTTAACAACAATTGCAGATACGTTGACCACAAATAAGTAGCCACATATCAACTTCATATTCGCACCTAATAAAATGCGGAACCATATTGATATGAATAACAGCAGTAGAAGAGGAGCATTTAATAAAGCAATGGCAGCTAAATCAAACCGTAAACCATGTAATAGAGCAAGAGAGATATCACCGACTGGTTCACTAATAAAATAGCCTGAGTTAACAGCTAAGAAATAACATCTTGTGACGATGTATCCTATGAGGACAAAAAGCAAACCCATACCAAAAAAGAGAAATGGCGTTATATTAATTTTCTTTCTATCCAAATGAGGTGCTCTTTCCATATCAAACCTTATTAAAGCCTTATCAAAATTGGAGCTGTATAATACAAAAAAACCGAATCTATCACTAGATTCGGTTTTTTTTAATCACATCTAAAACAATTGATTAACCGTCTTTACGTGGCGTTCTAGGACGGCGCTCTGCACGATTATTATCACGATCACGACCACCGGCTGGACGACGACGCTCACCACCATTAGATGGGCGACGATCACTGCCACCAGCAGGACGCTTGCGAGTAGAAGGAGATGCTGCACGCTTATTCAGCTCGTCTGCATTTTCTAATTTCGCAATGTCTGTACGCTGACCACAAATACGTGTTTTGCTCAACTTACCCAAAACATCAGCGTTTAGGTTGGTTGGCAAATCAACGGTAGAGAAATCTTCATAAATTTCAATGTGGCCGATGTAGCGGCTTTCAATATCCGCTTCGTTAGCAATGGCACCTACGATGTTACCTGGTTTAACACCAGCGTTGTAACCGACTTGAACAACGAAACGTGTCATTGAAGTACTAGGATCATCTTTCAATGGCATAGCTTCAGCAGTAACCGGACGAACCTTACGCTCGCGAGGTGCACGATCACCACGATTATTTTCACGGTCATCACGACGTTCACGGCGCTCTTGGCGAACTTCCATTTCAGACAATAGCAATGGCGTTTTGCCTTGAGCCATATGCGCTAAAGCAGCAGCCATTTTCAATGGATCAACTTCGTTTTCTTTCTGGTAGCTTTGAACAAGCTCCAAGAAGAAATCAAGATTTTCGTTATCCATCGCATCTGTAATTCTTTGCTTGAAGCGATTAACACGATGCGCATTAATATCTGAAGCAGTTGGTAATGTCATGCTTTCGATTGGCTGACGAGTTGCACGTTCAATAGCTTGCAACATACGACGCTCACGGTGAGCAACGAATAAAATTGCAGTACCAGAACGACCAGCACGACCAGTACGACCGATACGGTGAACATAAGATTCAGTGTCGTATGGAATGTCATAGTTAACAACGTGACTTACACGCTCTACGTCCAAACCACGTGCTACAACGTCAGTCGCTACAAGAATGTCAATTTGACCTTTCTTAATACGATCAACTGTACGTTCACGCAAATTCTGGCTAATGTCACCATTTAAGGCTTCACAAGCGTGACCACGAGCCGTTAGCTTTTCAGCCAATTCAACCGTTGCCGCTTTAGTACGAACAAAGATGATCATGCCATCGTGTTCATTCATCTCAAGAATACGAGTCAAAGCATCTAGCTTATGTAGACCGCTTACTGGCCAGTATTTTTGAGTAATTGTCATTGCCGTAGAAGTTTTGGTAACAATTTTAACTTCTTTAGGATTGTTCAAATGGCGGTTAGCTACCTGACGAATCACTGCAGGCATAGTTGCAGAGAACAAAGCAATTTGACGAGTTGATGGTGTTTGCTCAAGAATCCATTCGACATCGTCAATGAAGCCCATGCGTAACATTTCATCTGCTTCATCAAGAACCAAGGCTTTAAGGCCATCTAGTTTTAATGTTTTACGACGAATGTGGTCCATAACTCGACCAGGCGTACCAACAACAACTTGAACACCACGTTTTAGCTGGCGAAGTTGAGTGTCGTATGACATGCCACCGTAAATTGGCAGAACATGAAAATCTGGAAGATTACGAGCGTAACTTTGAAATGCTTCAGAAACCTGAATAGCAAGTTCACGAGTTGGAGCCAAGACAAGTAATTGTGTCGTTTTATCTGTAACGTCAATGCGAGACAACAACGGAAGCGCGAACGCTGCTGTCTTACCAGTACCCGTCTGCGCTTGCCCCAAAAGGTCTCGACCTTCTAATAGATATGGAATACTTTGCGCTTGGATAGCAGATGGTTGCTCGTAACCTAAGTCAGCAACCGCTTTAAGAACAGGGGCGATTAGACCCAACGAATCAAATGTAGGCTGAGTATCAGCGTCAGACATGTAAATTAGTACCTTTTTTTGGTGAGGATAAGGCCTGTAACCATTTACATGCCTTAAAGAAATTCTCGGAGGAAAAACTGATCGCGAAGTATATACAAAAAAAGCAAAATACGCTAGTAAAATTACAAAATAGATTCTATTTCACAGCAAGCTTCGATTGCTTTTAAAGCTTAGATTTACTCGTTTCTGAGTCTATTAGAGTTACCAGCCAACGCATTTTTGGGTTGGCCTCGAAAGCCAACTTCATAATAATAGTCAATGGAATAGAAAGCAGCATCCCCACTGGACCAAAAACCCACCCCCACAGCAGCAAGGATAAAAACACAACTAAGGTCGACAACCCTAGGCCTCGCCCCATATAGCGTGGCTCAATCATATTACCTACGATCAAATTCACCAATAAAAAAGACCCTGCTACTAAACCAGCAGATAAGCTGCCAAGTTGAACAAAAGCAAGCAGTACAGCTGGAACAGCAGCAATAATGGAGCCAATATTAGGAACAAAATTTAGAAGGAAAGCGCAGACACCCCACAAAATTGGAAAATCTACACCCAACACCCACATAAGTAAGGTAATCAAAACGCCAGTAAACATACTCACTAAGGTTTTTATTACCAAGTAACGATTAACTGATTTGATGAATGAGTCAAACTTATCTAAGGATTTAGAAGCATCACTAAATGCCAAGGTCAGCTTCTTAGGTAATTCAACAGCCTCAAAGAGAATAAAGATCACAATCATCACTACCAAGACAAAATTAGTCAGCGCACTTCCAAGTCCTCTTAAAGCATTCGCTACCATCTGCATCAAAGCCGAAGGGTCAATATAACCTTTAACTTGATCATAGGAGACATTTAAGCCAAAGCTATTTAGAACCTGAATGACACTCGTTGCCTCTTCTGCAAAACGCTTTTTATAATTTGGCAACTGATTAGAAAAGTCGTCCAAAGACGCACCAACGAGAACAGCAAGTGAACTAATGCCCACCAATATAACCAAAACCACTAGCATAATAGAAAGCCAAGTTGGCACGCCACGACGTCGCAAACTAGACATAGCTGGCGCACAAATAATGGCAATAAATACTGACAGCATAAAGGGCACAACAATTTGAGATGCCGCTTTGAGGGCGGCTATGATAATCACAAAGGCAGCAAAACCAACCAGCCAATGGATTCCTTTATTCTGTTCATTCATATCTATTCCTTATAGAGGTATTGGGTAAATGCTTTGAGCGTAATCCGCTAGGTCTTGAAGCATTATCTGTTTCGATTGAGACAAATCTGGCAGTTGAGCAATGTGGTTCAAGCGATCGAAATACTGCTCCATATTAATAGAACCACCACCATCTTTTTCAAGCAAGCGAACTTGTCGATACTCTTCCCATTCGAACTGTTGCTGTTCTGTTAGTTGATCGGGGTAATTCCTTCCAATATAACGCATTAACATTTCAGGTAAACGGCGATCATCAAACGATATTGCCAGCCCTGATAACTGATCAGCCGGAGTAGAACGAATTTTCTCCATTCTGACTTTATCTTCTCGTGAAAAAAAGCCTCCAGAATACAACATAACATCTGGGTCTTTATGTATTGGTCGATCTTCCTGAACAAAGACATCACTCAGCTTAGCTGCTAGACCAGCTTGCCCTTTTATGATGGCAAGATTATGACGACAAATCGCACCATCCAAGGCGAGGCGCTTAACCACATCGGCATCTTTCAAAAAAGTCGCTGGAGCCACGGCAGGAGACTTGTTGTAATGAATAACTTTAAGGGGAAGCCTCTCAACGTCACCTAACTCCTCTTGTCGTGTAAATACGCGATGACGAATCTCTTCTACACTCAAGTCAATCAGAGGCTGAGCATCGGCCATCAGATCAAATACGATCACACCGTTCTTATTAGTAGGATGCGGAGCAATAGGCACAACAAAAGAGGAATAATGTTTTGCTTGACCGAACATGCCAGAAATATGTAAAAAAGGCTTTAATCGCGCAACATCGATAAATTGTTGCAACTCATGCTTTTGACGCATTTTTAAATAATAATTGAATAATTTGGGTTGCTTTTGACGAATCAGCTTAGCGATTTCAATCGTCCCATAGACATCTGATAAGGCGTCATGAGCTTGCTCATGCGCAATATCATTAGCCTTGGTTAATGCTTCAAGTTTCATAGAAACTTGACCATCCTCGCCTTTTGGCCAAACAATGCCGTCTGGGCGCATCGCATACGTCATACGGACCAAATCAATAATGTCCCAGCGAGAACAATTGTTCTGCCACTCTCTCGCATAAGGGTCAATGAAATTACGATAAAAGCCATAACGAACCACTTCGTCATCAAAACGAATGGTATTGTATCCCAGAGCGCAAGTACCAGGTTGCGAAAGCTCAGCTTCTACTGCTTGCATAAATTCAGCTTCACATAAGCCTTCTCTATTCGCATCTTGAGGGCTGATTCCAGTCAGCAAACACGCTTCTGGCTGAGGAAGCACATCTTCCGCCAGGCGACAGTAAAACATGATAGGCTCGCCAATGGGGTTAAAATCAAGATCCGTTCTAATACCCGCAAATTGCATGGGGCGATCTCGCGCTGGGTCCGTTCCGGTTGTCTCAAAATCAAACCAAAAAAATGAAGTGGGGCCCGATGAAGTCACAAATAATTCCTGTAAGCCGTTAAATAAAAAGGTATTATACGCACCTTGGAGTGTATTTGGCGATGAGAGGAGTATATCTATGCCAGTCCCAGTAATTTGTCCATGCGGAACAGGAAGCCCCTATGAGATGTGTTGTGGCATGTATCACAACAATCCTGGCACCGCCCCTACTGCAGAAGCACTAATGCGTTCACGTTATACCGCTTTTGCTATCGGTGACTTTGAATACATTGCTGCCACACAAAAATTAAAAGACGAGCCAGATCAAAACACGGCTGACATCCAAGACAGTAATGAAGATACAAAATGGATAAAGCTAGAAATCAACGCCACAGAAGATGGCTTAGAGAAAGACAAGACAGGCGTTGTTGCCTTCTCTGCACACTTCAAAGAAGGCAAACACATTGGCCGCTTAAGCGAGCGCTCTATGTTTAAAAAAGTGAAAGGACAATGGTTTTATATCTCCGGCGAGCACGACGTTGAGAAAAACACCCCATTGGTTAACTCTGACGCGATGAAAATAGGCAGAAACGACCCATGCCTATGTGGGTCCGGTAAAAAATTCAAGAAATGCTGCGCTGTGGCTTAATCTAGTCGACAGCGTCCCATTTTTCTTTAATGTCTCTCAACTCATCTTCAATCGATAGGAAAGTGCGTACTAACTCTGGATCAAAGTGAGTACCTGACACTTGCTGGATATGTTCAAATGACTCCTCTATCGTCCAACTCTTTTTGTAAGGGCGCGCCATTGTAAGTGCATCGAATACATCGGCTAATGCAACAATTCGAGCAGATTGAGGAATCTCCCCACCCTTTAGCTTTGACGGATAGCCTTGGCCATCCCACCTTTCGTGGTGACCTAATGCCACCTCAGCTGCCAGTTTAAATAATGGCGCCTCCCCTCTTCTTAATATCTCATACCCAATAACTGTATGCTGACGCATTATCACCCATTCATCATCCGTTAACTTATTTGGCGATTTCAAAATACTATGGGGGATACCAACCTTACCTGTATCATGCATAGGGGCTGCCAGCTTTAACAATTCAACCTGTGATTCCTCCCAACCCATTGCCCTAGCCAATGCAGCACAATAATCTGCCATTCGCCACATATGCACACCAGTATCGGTATCATTAAGCTCACTTACAGCACCTAGCATACCAACAGTAGATTCCAGCGCCTCACCGAGCTCTCTTGTTCTATCATCGATAATTTGCTTTTTACGTAGATTTTCTTCCGCCAATTTTAAATGAGTTGACACTCTAGCGAGTGTTGTCAACGGCGTTATTGGCTTAGTAATAAAGTCTACGCATCCAACATCAAACCCCTTCTGCTCATGCTGAGGATCGGTCACCGCTGTTAAAAAAATAACGGGGATATCTGCTGTTTTAGGATTGGCTTTAATTTTTGCACATACCTCAAAACCGTTCATATCTGGCATCATAATATCCAGCAATATGAGGTCAGGCATAGTGCGAGCAATAATATCTAGTGCTAATGCACCGCTTTTTGCTATTTGCACTTGATAGTGCTCTGTTAAAATCTCTTTTAGCAAATCAATATTTCTCGGAACATCATCAACAATAAGAATGCGCTCATTTTCACCCAACACCTTGTCGTTGGTTTCTGCCATATCGATCACTTAATTTCCCTTACAATTTGCAAATAAATTTCTTTTAAAACTCTCGACTTTCGTCATTGCATCCTGATAATCATAAGATGCAATATCCTCAGTTGCAGACCTAAGAATGCTCAAATCAATCACACCTTCACACTCTTTAACAATATCATCCATGCTGTTTTCTGATTTCAAACTACCTTCCATTAGAAGCAACTCAAGATTTTCAAGCTTAGTGATAATGTCATTTAATTTATCTTCAGAAAGGCCTTTTAGAGCCTGCTCATTACCAAAGTGCAAGCGAGGGTCGATGGACGTCCAACTTTTTATTTTCTCAATCAAAAGATGAGGATCTAAAGGCTTAAATAGAAAGTCGTCTATGCCGAAGTCGACGTTAGTTCGCCCTTCCATCTCAAACGTATCAGCGGTTAAAACAACAACTGGAGGCTTGCTATTTTTTAGGTGTCGTGAAATCTCTTTACTCGATTGGTAGCCATCCATAACAGGCATTCGAATATCCATTAGAATTAAGTCATAGGGATACTCTTGAGCTTTTTTAAAAGCTATTTCACCATTTTCTACCCAGTCAACTTTCGCGCCTACTTTATTTAAAACAGCAATCACAATGTTAGCGTTAATTTTATTGTCTTCTGCTAACAGTATTGTTTTACCACTTAATAAATCATGCTTATGCTGTGGCTTTTTATGATCAACTGTATGGGTGTCTTTCGACATCAAAAAGGCTGATTTATTTTTAACATTAGAAGGGGTTAACAGCCCTGTTACTAAAGCACCTTGTATAGATTCACTCTCCCCTGAAATAAAAACGGCTTTTTCTTTCAGAGCAGAGACAACATCAAAGGCTAAAGCATCTTGATTCTTGAACCAATGAACATCTATACCTAGGATAGATCGATGAGCAAGAGCTCCAGTAAAATCAACAGTAAAATGATCAATATTTAGGCTAGCAAATAATGCCTGTATGCGTGAGTCTTGATCTATCACCGCAATGCTTTGAGCAACAGTAGGTTCAGCGGCAGGATCAGGAGTATAGGGTAGCCGAACAGTAAAGGTGCTGCCACGCCCTAAGGTGCTTTCGAAAGATATACTTCCTCCCAGCAGTTCAACCAATTTATCAGTAATGCTTAAGCCAAGCCCAGTTCCACCATACAAACGCGTCGTTGTACTGTCCGCTTGCTGAAAAACATCAAATACATTAACACCTTCAGGGATACCTACCCCTGTGTCCTTTATTTCAAAGACAAGATCATGAGCAGAGTTTTGATATAAATTAACCTTAACAAAACCGGACTTAGTAAACTTGATCGCATTACCAACAATGTTGATTAAAATTTGCTGTAATCGAGTTTTATCACCTATTAACTGATCAGCAATCGAAAAATCACGACTGACGATAAAATCGATACCTTTGGAGTTAGCTGAAACCTCACTGCTGTAATAAACGTAATCTAATACATCATCTAAGCTGTAGGTTTTTTCTTCTAAAACTACTTTTCCAGACTCAATTTTAGAAAAATCAAGAATGCTGTTAATAATGGAAAGTAAGCTGTCTGCAGACTTCTGAATCTTATTAACTTTTTCATGCTGTTTTTTACTTAGTTCATCATCAAGTAATAAGTAACTAAAGCCAATTATCGCATTCATCGGAGTGCGTATTTCATGACTCATTGTTGCTAAGAAATCAGTTTTGACCTTTAGCGCCTTTTTCGCAGACTGAACAGCCAGCTCTAAATCACGGGTGAGCTTTCGCGATTTTTCATAAGATTTTTTCGTGATTTTCAACTGTTTAAACAGCATTGCTATAATGAACACCATTGTAAAGGTCAACAATGCGATTAACGAGCCAAGCTCAATAAAAAGACCCAATGCATCCTTTCGCTGCTGTACTTTTTCAACAGAACGAGAAGCCAATGTTTTATGAACAATGCTCTCCGTCTCCTTTAGCATTTCATCACTTTTTATCAGGATGTCAGCGACTATCGTAGCGTTCCCTTCGTTAAAAAGGAGTCGCTCAATTTCCAGCATTTTTTCTTGTAAAAAAAGCAAAAGGCTTTCATATTCAGGTAAACGCTTAAATAGCACATGAAGTTCGCCAGCCTCTAATACATGGATACGACTATAAAGTATGTCAAAACGTAATTTGGCTTCTTCAAGGCGCTCTTCAGTAAATTCATCTTCCAATAACTTCAATGTACTTTTAAGCTTCAGCGACTCTCTGTCTAGTTGATATGCCGCCCAAAGTGCATCTTCTTCGACCGCAGACATGATCACTTTTTGCCGATCAACCAACTCAAAGAAAATCATGACAGAGGCACCCATAAAAATGCATGCTGCCATTACTAATAAAAGTATAGGTGAGGTTTTGTTAACCCCAAATCTGCGGAGCACAGTAGAAATATATCGATGCATGCTGGTTTTTACTCAATACGTATGGATTTGATTTGCCAAACAGACCGATTGTGAATTACTTCATTGTTCAAACTAGGATAATCACTAAAAGGATAAAGGAGAAACAGCGGTCCTTTATTTCTTACCGACATAGGCACACCGTTCAGATCCATAGCTAAAATAACATTGTATTCCTCACCATCTTGACTCGGAACAACCGAGCTAAAATCATTCAACGCAGTTACTGATAAGGCCCCATCCTGAGCTCCCACCGCAGCCATTAAAGAACGTAATAAAGGGCCTCGATATGAATCAACACCTTCACTCCAAGGGGTATCTGTTTTTAATTCGATTACATCTAAACTCATCAACATTTCACGATCGAACTCCGCCGTACTATCCGCAGTATTGGTGTTCTTTATACTGCCGCTGACAGTCAGAATAACTTTACCTGACGGCTTAGGTAATTCATGAGCTTGAATATTAGACAATGGAAGTGCGGTGGCTACAGAGATCAAGCCTAAGACAAAATACTGCTTCATTCAGTACACCTATATAAATGAATATTTTCCAAGGAGTATAAAGAATAAATATGAGATTTCCGTCAACGCCTTACGAAACAACACACTTTCTACACCGACAAGAACAAAAGAAAAATAATGAAACACATTTATATAAAAAAAACGCTTTGCGAAGCAGCTATCTTACGTAGCCACTCCGAAAGCGTCGTTAGACAAGCGCCCAGCTAGAAAGCGTAAGCGATGATAGAAAAAGTGATAACAATAAAGGCTATGGAACCGGCTGGCCCTTTGAAGCAATCCAAACTCTAAACCAGTCATCATCACTAAGGTGCGTTGACATAGCTTCTACCGCGACAGCTAAACGATCGATCTTACCAGACCCCATTACAGGACAAATCCCAGCCGGATGACGCAATAACCACGCAATCACGACTTGATCAACCGAACAATTGTTGTCTTGCGCTAACTTACTTAACACAGCTTGTACGCGCTTAGCTTGCTCGCTAGTTCCAGAAAACAACTCGCCACCAGCAAAAGGCGACCATGCCATGGGCGTTACCGCATGCTGTTGCACATGATCCAGTGTGCCATCTTCAAAGTGCTGCAACGCAAGTGGTGACAATTCCACCTGATTGATGATCAAAGGCGCATCAAGGCGAGACTGCAACAAATCAAATTGACGAGTAGTAAAATTGGACACGCCAAAGTGCTTAACTTTACCGAGTGTAAATAACAAATCAAACGCCTGTGCGACCTCATCCGCATCCATCAAAGGACTCGGTCGGTGCAACAACAAAGTATCGATGTATTCACACTGCAAATTTGCCAAAGATTGATCGACACTTGCCAATATGTGTTCAGCGCGATAATCATATCGATGAACCTGAATATCAGGACGATTGTCAGACGGCAACAAAATCCCACACTTAGTGATGATTTCCATCTTATCTCGCAAAGCGGGTTTAAGCTTTAGTGCCTCGCCAAACAAAGCTTCACACTGATAACCACCATAAATATCCGCATGATCAAACGTCGTCACGCCAAGGTCTAAACATGCCTCAATAAAACCTAGTGTTTCTGAGGACGTCATATTCCACTCTTCTAGTCGCCAAAAACCTTGTGCGATACGTGACCCGTCAAAACCAAGGGGGTGATATTGGTGTCTCATGGATATTTTCCTCAACGTCATTATTTTATTTATCAGCATTCTAAAGAGACTTTGCTATAAAAAACAGCAAACTGAGTGAATCGGCACAACTGACAGGAAACATCATCGAAGGTATACTATGCAACATTCAAGACTGACCTCTGCTGAAAGAGCGACGCGACCACCTTTATTACGGACAAATTATCACGAGTTAATTGCGGGCAATATCGGACACTTATAATTTACACGCAGCGACACATCAGTAAGCACAAGAGCGAAACAATAAACACAACACTACTGTGATGGACTTAATAATGAATTCAATTACGCTAGGCCCTCTTTCCAAAGCAAATGGAGAGATTCAGATCCCAGGTTCCAAAAGCCTTTCAAACCGCATTTTATTGCTAGCAACGCTAGCAAAAGGCACCACGAAAATCACCAACCTACTAGACAGCGACGACATTCGCCGCATGCTAGAAAGCCTAACTAAATTAGGCGTCAACTATTCTCTAGAAAACAACGGCACAACCTGTGTACTAGAAGGCCTTGCTGGGCCGATTCAAGCTGATTTCGGAGACCTATTTCTGGGTAACGCCGGCACAGCCATGCGCCCTTTAGCCGCGGCACTTTGTCTAGGCAAAGGCGAGTTCTACCTACATGGTGAACCACGTATGCATGAACGCCCAATTGGTGACCTAGTTGATGCCTTAACAGCTCTCGGTGTTGATATCGCTTACGAAGGCGAGAAGAACTATCCGCCTTTACGAATTAAAGCGAACGGCCTATCTGGCGGTGAAGTGTCTATTAAAGGAAACATCTCAAGCCAATTCCTAACCGCTATTCTAATGAGCGCGCCATTGGCGAAAGGTGACTTAACCATCAAAGTAGATGGTGAACTAGTTTCCAAGCCATACATAGATATCACCCTGCATGCCATGAAGCAATTTGGTGTCGACGTTGAAAACCAAAACTACCAAGCATTTGTGGTAAAAGGTCAACAAACCTACCAAAGCCCTGGTGAAATAATGGTAGAAGGTGACGCCTCTTCTGCGTCTTACTTCCTAGCCGCAGCAGCTATTGCTGGTGGAAAAATCAAAGTTCATGGCGTTGGCACTGACAGTGTACAAGGCGATGTAAAATTTGCGGAAGTACTCGAAAAAATGGGCGCTAAGATCACTTATGGCCCAACTTGGATTGCCGCAGAACATAACGAACTTAATGGCATTGATCTAGACATGAACCACATCCCAGATGCAGCCATGACTATAGCGACTACTGCCCTTTTTGCAAAAGGTACAACGACGATTCGCAACATTTACAATTGGCGTGTAAAAGAAACAGACCGTTTGTACGCCATGGCAACGGAGTTGAAAAAGCTCGGTGCTGATGTAATTGAAGGCGAAGACTTCATTACCGTCACGCCCATTGAGAAACTACAACATGCCGCCATCGATACTTATAACGATCATCGCATCGCTATGTGTTTCTCGCTGGTTGCTTTTTCAGATACACCTGTAACTATCAACGATCCGGGCTGCACATCAAAAACCTTCCCAACCTATTTTGAACTGTTCAACACCGTTGCGAGCTAAGTTTTAAAAAGGCACAAGCCTTATTAAAATCCACTTGTTTGAACAAAAATAGTAAAAGCCAAATCCCTATCAAGGATTTGGCTTTTTTTGGTCAAAAAAAAGCCCCTGCATTTCACTGCTGGGGCAAGGCTCTCAATACAAAGGGAAATGTATTAATGAAATATTACGATTGTGGCTGTACTGGAGTTTCCAGCTTTTCAATTTGCTGAGGCGTCAACAACTCATAAAGGCCTGCACGGTTCTTTGCATAAGCCACGGTCAGATCTTCTGTTAGCTCACCACTTTTTTCTGCAAGATCATCCACCTTATCCATGTAGCCTTTAGAGCCTGGTGATAAACTACTTATCTCCATTTGAGTCGTTTGTAACTGCTCTTGAATTTTACGAATTGCCTTACCGTCTTTTTCAAAAAGGTCAGACACTTTGGTTTGAGTTTTTTCATCCAAACCTAGCTGCTGCGCGATGCGACTTGCCAGTTGTTCATGGCTTGGTGCAGTATTGATTGGAGCGCTTTGCACCGCTTCACCTTTAGACATATCGCCCTGAGGCGTTTTAGTTTCTGCAAATGCACTGACGGCTACGCCAGTAATAATCGCGGCACTTAAACCAATCGCACCCATCATTCCTGCTTTTTTACGATTAAACATAGTTAGCTCCTTACGCTCTGTTTCCTGTTTGAATGAAATCCATTATGTCGATTTATCTGTCAAACAGTGCCAAAGAGAGTGAATCGAGATGCACAACTTGTCATGAGAACGTAAAGGAAAGTGCGCATTCACCGTTTTTTCCTAATAAGCGAGCAAACCTGAACATATTCTTAGAAGTGCGAATGATTGGCTTTACGATCATCCACATTTAAATGTAAGAAAGCGCTGGATCCCAATCTTTCCAGACCACTTCGCGCCCCTGTTGACGAATCATCTCCATGATTTCTGCAACTGGCCTTTCGTCACTGATCTCAAATTGCTCTAAGGCTTCCAGAGAATCATCCGCGTATCCACCCGGTTGGGTTTTCGACTCCGCACTCATGGTGGTAAAGCCCATACGCATCGCATGATGGCGGAATTCAGGGGACTCACGAGTAGACAAGCTCATTTCCAAATCTCGATCAAACAAGCGCCACGCAGCAATAAGCTGAACTAATTGACGATCTGAAATGACTGATTTGGGAACGATCCCACCCTCACAAGGACGAATACGCGGGAACGCCACACTAAATCGGCTGCGCCAGTAACGCTTTTGCAAATGCCGAAGATGATGCGCCATCATCACGGAGTCCGTACGCCAATCCTCCAAGCCAAGTAACACACCCAAGCCAATTTTATGGATACTTGCTTGCCCGATTCGATCCGGCGCGTCTAGTCGATAGTTGAAGTTGGATTTGTTGCCGCGTAAATGATGCTCAAGATAGGTTTTTCGTCGATAAGTTTCTTGATAAACCAGCACACCATCTAAGCCAATACCTTGTAGCTGTTTGTATTCGTTTGCATCTAATGGCTGAACTTCCATGGAGAGCTGACTAAAATGCGGCTTGATAAGCGGAATCATGCGCTCAAAGTAAGGCATAGAGACTTTATTGGTTTCTCCTGTCACCAGGAGAATATGGTCAAAGCCTTTGCCTTTAATCGCTTCGATTTCCTTTCCTAGCTGGGTTTCATTTAAAGTGAGACGCTTAATCGCGTTGCTCATAGAAAAACCACAATAGGTACATTCGTTCGCGCAGGTGTTAGACAAATACAAAGGCGCAAACAAACTCACCGTTTTACCAAAGCGTTGCAAAGTAAGCTGCTCGCTTTTCGCCACCATTTCCAGCAAATACGGCTCTGCGGCAGGAGAAATCAAGGCTGCAAAATCATCCACATCCAACTTGCTTTTGCTCAAGGCTCGCAACACATCTTGCTCAGTTTTTTCTTGATGCGACCGTGTCACTTCCTGCCAATCGGCATTTTCAACAAACTCGCTGAATTGACCTTTCGTAGCAGGACTTTGTTCTAGCATGCGAATTTTTTGACTGGCTCCTTCTATCATGACAGAGCCCCAATGAAGTCCGTCAAAGGGCTGGTGGCATTCGCTTGCAAGCGTTTTTCCCCCAAACCCGATTCATAAGCCATACGCCCTGCCTCCACAGCAAGTTTAAAGGCCTTGCCCATTTGAGCCGGTTGCTTAGCGACGGCCATGGCCGTATTTACCAATACCGCATCCGCACCAATCTCCATCGCTAAAGCAGCATCAGATGGCGCACCAATCCCTGCATCCACAATCACAGGCACCCTACTTTGCTCAATAATAATTTCCAGAAAAGGACGACTCGCCAACCCCATATTCGAGCCAATAGGCGACCCCAGCGGCATAACACATTGACAGCCCACTTCTTCCAATCGCTTACAAAGCACGGGGTCGGCATGAACATAAGGCATCACCACAAAGCCTTTTTTGATCAACTCTTCAGCGGCCAATAGGGTTTCCATACCATCTGGCATCAAATAACGCGGATCAGGATGAATCTCCAACTTCACCCAATTGGTTTCTAATGCCTCACGAGCAAGTTCAGCGGCAAATACCGCTTCTTTCGCGGTGCGCGCACCAGACGTATTAGGCAATAATTTCATCCCCTGTTGCAGCAAAGGCTGAAGAATGTTGTCCGTCTGATTTTTTAAATCCATACGACGTAACGATAACGTGACTAACTCACTCTCACTAGCGTTTAAAGAATCCATCATGGCATCGGCACTGGCGTACTTGCCAGTTCCGGTAAAAAGCCGAGAATGAAATTCGTGTCCAGCAATAAATAAAGACGACATATTAGCCTCCTGCAATCGATTCAAAAATAAATACCTGACTCTGCTCATTCAGCTCCGTACTAGACCACAAGCTTTTTGGCACCACTTGCTGGTTAATCGCAATGGCAATACCCTGCTCGCTTTTGCCTAATTGAGTAAGCAAATCTTGGAGCGTCTCTCCAACAAACTCATGAGACGCATCGTTCAACATAATCTTCATTGCTCGCCTCCTTTATTTCTTTGAGTGTTCGAGTGCTGTTCAAACGACCTAATGAGTAATTGTGTCGCTGCTTCTGGATCAATCGCTTTAGTGATGGCTGTCACCAAGGCAACACTATCGACGCCCGTATGCGTAACGCTCGGCAATCGTTCGGCATTGATACCACCAATGGCCACAGTCGGAAACGCGCCTTTTAATAAAGTTGCGTAATGGACCAGTCGACTTAAGCCTTGTGGCTGAGATGGCATATCTTTGGTTTGTGTTGGAAAAATATGACCCAAAGCAATGTAGCTTGGTTGGATAGATTGAGCTCGAGCAATTTCATAGTAGCCATGGGTACTGATGCCGAGTCGCAGCCCTGCAGCTTGGATTTTCGCTAAATCCGCCACCTCCAAATCTTCCTGACCGAGATGAATGCCATAAGCGCCAAAAGCGATGGCCTGCTGCCAATAGTCATTAATAAAGACTTGCGCGTCGTACTCTTTACCCAAGGCAATCGCCTGTTGGATTTTACTTTCTAGATCTGCGTCGTCAGGGTCTTTGATGCGCAACTGAGCGATTTTCACGCCTTGCTTTAACACTCGTTCCAACCAATCCACAGAATCAACAACGGGATACAAGCCCATTTTTTTGAGGTCCATCTTGGCAAAAGGCCGTTTTGTTGGCGCCTTTGTGCTCATGTTTGGTGAAACAATCGCTGGAAGGTTTTCAATCTGAAGAGGCCAACCAGGTCGACCCAATGAACCAATTCCTTTGCCTATTTCCACGCCTGTTTTCAAGGCACCAGTGATATAAGCTTGCGCCATAGTCATCGCATCCAAAAGATCGTAGCCATGAGCAATAAAGCTCGCTAATGCTGTCGACAAGGCGTTGCCTGTGCCACGGGTGTTTTGTACAACCAGTCTTTCGCATGCGAAACCAATGATAGAATCCCGGTTCACTAGCCAGCCTGTTGCCTTCTCTGAATCTAATTGACCTGATTTCAGCAACCAAGCACACTTGGACGACGATAAATACGCAGCCAACTGACCTTGTATATCAACCACTGACTGTTGAGCTGATAAACCTGTCAGCCGTTCAAACTCCATCAAATTGGGTGTAATGACATCCACATAAGGCAGCACTGATTCCAATAAAGACGCTGCGACTGAGTCTTGCAGCAATCGATCTCCCAACTCGCTGCTCGCCGCCATAACGGGATCAAAGACAACCAACACAGCAGGAAAGTCTGCTTTAACACGCTTCAACCAAATCGAACAGGCTTTTACTATCTCAACGGATGGTAGCAAGCTCACTTTAATAGCATCTGGCGGTACGTCGTCGAGCAAGGTTTGCCACTGCTCATCGAACATGGACAAAGAAACAGGCTCGACGATGCGCACTTCTTTGGAGTTTTGCGCTGTGATGCAAGTGACGATGGTTTGCACGTGGCAACCTAAATCTTGCCCTGTGTGTAAATCCACTTGAAGTCCAGTGTGGGCGGACGAGTCCGACTCGCCCACGCACCAGACCACAGGAGGTTTTATAGACATATATCCTCCTTTCGCTTACAGCGATTCTTCTTTTGATTTATTTGACGTTAATTTATCTGTGGTTAACTTATCTGTGGCTAAGTAGACATCACTGCCTAGTTCACGAAAATGCTCAGACATTTGCTGCATACCGGCGTTCGCTTCTAAAGCACTCACATCGATTGCCTGTGTGCCTTCTAACTCTTTTGCACTCTCTAGCCCTTTTGCATAGTCGCGAACTTCTTGGGTGATTTTCATCGAACAGAATTTTGGCCCGCACATGGAACAGAAATGCGCAACTTTACCAGAGGCCTGCGGCAATGTTTCATCGTGATAAGAACGGGCGGTTTCAGGGTCTAACGACAGGTTGAACTGATCTTCCCAACGAAACTCAAACCGTGCTTTCGATAAGGCGTTGTCTCGAATTTGCGCCCCAGGATGACCCTTGGCCAAATCCGCTGCATGAGCGGCGATTTTATAGGTAATTAAGCCTTGCTTAACGTCTTCTTTGTTTGGCAACCCAAGATGCTCTTTTGGCGTCACGTAGCACAACATGGCACAGCCATACCAACCGATTTGCGCTGCCCCAATACCAGACGTGATGTGATCGTAACCCGGAGCAATGTCTTGTGTTAATGGCCCTAACGTGTAAAAGGGTGCTTCGTGACAATGCTTCAGCTGCTCGGTCATATTCTCTTCGATAAGCTGCATTGGCACGTGCCCCGGCCCTTCGATCATCACTTGCACATCGTACTCCCAAGCGATTTTTGTCAACTCGCCCAAGGTGCGAAGTTCCGACATTTGTGCTTCGTCATTGGCATCCATGATAGACCCCGGACGCAAGCCATCACCAAGCGACAAGGCCACATCGTATTGCGCGCACAACTCACAAATCTCGCGGAAGCGCTCGTACAAGAAGCTTTCTGTATGGTGCGCCAAACACCATTTCGCCATGATAGAACCACCGCGAGACACGATGCCCGTCAGGCGTTTAGCCGTCATGGGCACATAGCTCAGCAAAACGCCGGCGTGAATGGTAAAGTAATCCACACCCTGCTCCGCTTGCTCGATCAAAGTATCCCGAAAAACATCCCAGTTCAGATTTTCGGCCACACCATCGACTTTTTCCAAAGCTTGATAAATAGGTACAGTACCGATTGGCACTGGCGAGTTACGCAAGATCCATTCGCGGGTTTCGTGAATGTTTTTACCTGTCGATAAATCCATTACTGTATCTGCACCCCAACGGGTCGACCACACTAGTTTTTCTACTTCTTCTTCAATGGAAGATGTCACGGCAGAGTTACCAATATTGGCATTCACCTTCACTAAGAAGTTACGACCAATGATCATGGGCTCGGATTCAGGGTGATTGATGTTGTTAGGGATAATGGCGCGACCTCTTGCCACTTCATCACGAACAAACTCTGGCGTAATGCGTGTTTGCAGGTTCGCCCCAAAGCTTTGACCTGGGTGCTGCTTCAACAACAATTCGCTTTTGATCGCATCGATATTTTGATTTTCACGTAAAGCGATGTATTCCATTTCTGGCGTAACAACACCTTGACGAGCGTAATGCATTTGCGTCACACACTTGCCTTGGCGCGCTTTGCGTACTTTAGGTAACTCTTTAAAACGCAATTCATCCAGAGCCGAGTTTTCTAAACGTGATTGCGCAAATTCTGACGACACACTGGGCAACACCTCGGAGTCATTACGCTTGTCGATCCAAGAAGCACGCATTGGCGCCAAACCACGATACACATCGATATTTTCGTGCGGATCTGCATATGGACCAGAACAATCGTAAACATAGATGGCTTCATTGGGTTCGAAAGTCAGGTTATCTGGATCAGAACCAATCGGTGTATCGGTTAAGTTGATCTTACGCATAGGAACGCGAATCGAATCGTCTGATCCGCTCAAATATATGCGCTCAGACGCTGGAAAAGGCTTGGCTTGTAATGATTCGATAAAAGACTTGGCGGCTTGGCGCGTTTCTTCTCGAGTCTGTTTTTTAGACTGTTTGCTTGGTTTTTTTTGAGGTTCATTAGTAGTCGACATAGCACTTCCCTTATTTAAAAAATGGAGAATTGCTTGTCTGGGGTGCTGTTTTACAGGCAAACGCACTACTGGCGTTAATTTGCAAAACATGAACCCTGAATTTTATTAGGAAAGGATGCTGTAGACATATGACCGCATCGATTCCATAAAAATCAGGAGTTCATTCGATGCAGAAAAGAAAAATAGAGACTTTCTTGTTTCCTACGCGGGTATTAGCCCGATCAGGTTCTGCGGATCCCGCATTTAATTATGCGATCTCAGCCAAATGGCACTCCGACAAGTAGGGCTGAGTATACCCAGTCTTATCGGAATGTAAACACCCACATTTTCAGCAAGTGTTTGAGGAACCAATCAACGAAAAACTACTCGGCTTGCATTTCCAGCGCCATTTTATAGAGGTAATTTTTCTTCTCACCCGTTAATTTAGCCGCCATGGCTGCCGCTTGCTTAACCGGTAAATCTTCTAACAAAATCGTCAGAATACGCTTCGCTTCTAATTCGGCTTCATTACCGCTTTCTTGCGTAAAACTCAGCATAACGACAAACTCACCACGCATTTGGTTGGCATCTGCATCGAACTTGGCAAGTATTTCTGAGGCCGTTCCGGATAAAAACGTTTCAAACGTTTTCGTTACTTCCCGCGCTAAAACCAGCTGAGCATCCTCACCATAGACTTTTTGTACATCCGCAATGGAGTCATAAACTCGGTGGGTAGACTCATAAAAAACCACGGTGCCAGTTTGCTTCTTCCAAGATTCAAACAAGTCACAACGACCTTTGGATTTAGCTGGTACAAAACCCGCAAAAAAGAACTGATCAGTAGGCAAACCAGAAGCACACAATGCTGAAATCAACGCACAAGCACCAGGGATCGGCACAACTTTATGACCTTGCTCTCGCAATGCATGCACCACGTGATAGCCAGGATCTGAAATAAGTGGCGTACCCGCATCAGAGACTAAAGCGACACTTTTGCCTTCCTCTAATAAGCTGGCAACGTAGTTAGCTTTATCTTTTTCATTATGGTCGTGAATTGAAAATAGCTTCGCTTCAATCGCAAAATGATTGAGTAAGCGGCGAGTGTGTCGAGTGTCTTCTGCCGCGATATAGTCTACATTGCGTAAAGTTTGCTCTGCTCTCTTACTGAAATCATCTAGATTGCCAATTGGAGTGGCAACTATGTACAGCGACCCTCTCGCATCATCAGAACTATGTGGTACCATGTTGCCTCTTTTATTTGTCATTTTATAAGCTTATGAGCCTAATTAATTACCGCATCATATCATTAACTCTTTGCAGTGTGCTGCTAAGCGCCTGTAATTCCATGAATTTAAACATGGAACAACAAACTGCAGCTCAGAAAGCAAACGCAGGGCAAGAGAACAGCTTGCCAGCAAGCATATACCATCCAAGAAAAACGTCTGATGTTTCAGAGTCACTGGCTAAAAGCTTCTCCTCTGCAAGAATGTTTTACGAACAAGGTGAATACCAGCAGGCGTTAGATCTACTTGAAAACGACGTACTGACCACGACCTCATCGCTTCGCTTTGCTGGATATTTATTAGCAGCACAAGCCGCCTCTCAACTAGATAACTCAACGGCTGCCATGAATTATTTAGTCCAAGCAGATGCCTTGGCCGCTGCTCGTCACCCTGACAATCAAAACACGCTAAAAGAAACCAAAGCCAGTATCTTAGAATACTTCGGTAACTGGTTAGATGTGGTCAATCTGCGTATGGACTTGACTTTCAACCTGCCACTGAATGAAGGCGAAGACAATCAAGCTAAATTATGGTTAGCAATTCAAAACCTGACCAAGAATGAAGTTGACGAACTGTACCAGCAGAAAACGCCTCTTTTGAATGGATGGCTAACCATCAGTGGAATTTTACGCAATCAGTCACTTTCAATCGAACAACAGCTAAAAGTATTCGACAACTGGAAAGCAGAAAATCCAAACCACCCAGCTGCACTATCACCACCACAAGACTTTCTGATAATGGCATCTGTTGGCCAAATGACGCCTGAAAAAATTGTGTTATTACTCCCTATGAGCGGACCATTAGAGCGTGCTTCCCAAGCCATTGTGGATGGCTTTTTTGCCAGCTATTACAATCAAAAAGAAGCAAAGCCAAAAGTTGTCATTATCAATGTAGAGGACTACTCCAATATATCTGATGCTTTGGATGCCGCAAACGAGATACAGCCAGATGTTATCATCGGCCCTCTTCAAAAAAATAATGTGGCGCAGATTAGTCGCTTAAATTTGCCTATCCCCGTGATTGCACTCAATCAGCTAGATGTTAATCAGCACCCTAAGAACTTGTTCCACTTCTCTCTCAGCCCTGAAGATGAAATTCACGAAATCATCGCCTTTGCCAAAAAAGAAAGCGCTAATAAAGCTGCTATTTTAAGCATTCAAGACACATGGGCACTAAAGCAAGGGGATGATTTTCGAGCCGCTGCAGAAAAAGAAAATGTGGACCTAATTTCAAACCAAACCTACGCTAACACGCCGAAAGGCAGACAAGAGGCAATACAAAAATTACTCTTGATCGATGAGAGTTTTGCCCGCCGAAGACTGATTGAGAGGTGGACTGGAACCAATGTAGATAGTATCGCAAGGTCTCGAGAAGATCTTGATTACGTTTACTATGTAGGCAAGTTAAATGATGCTAAGCAAATTAGGCCTTTATTAGATTTCTACTTTGCCGAAAAAATCCCTATGTTGGCCAGCAGTACTCTTAATGATAGCGCTCCTGAAAAATCAACCAAGCCTGAAGACATTGAGCGCATACTCTTTACAGAACTCCCTGCACTCACCCCTAAAAATACGGCATTGAGTGCATTACCGAAAAATCAAAGTTCAAACATTTTACGACGCCTACAAGCATTGGGAGCAGATTCGTACCTATTAGCCAACAAGTACAAGCTGTTCGCCTTACTCCCAAGCACCAAAGTTTCTGCAAATACTGGCATTATAACGATCGATGAAAATGGTATTTTTCATAAAAGACCTGAAATCATGACCTACCGAAAAGGAAATTTGGTATATGCAAACAGTCAGCAGTTTTTTGAACAGAAGGAAAGCCTCGAAAAATAATGGCAAAAAAGCAGAGCAACTTGCTGAGGCCTTTTTAAAAAAAGAAGGGCTTCGCTTTGTTGAAAGAAATTTTTTCTGCCGTATGGGTGAAATAGATTTAATATTTTTAGACAATGAAACTTATATCTTCATAGAAGTGCGCTATAGGGCAAAGCTATTACACGGTAGCGCAGCCGAGAGCTTAAGCGCTTCTAAATTACAAAAAGTCCGCAACAGCGCGGCACTATGGTTACAAAAAAACCGTAAAGAACATCACGCAAGTCGTTTTGATGCAATCTTATTTGACGCAGAAATAGACCGACAACACTTAACTTGGCTGAAAGCAGTATTTTAATAACTATGGATTTTCAAGAAGCAATCTATACACAATTTGCCCAGAGTTTTGAAGCACAACAACAGGCGCTGGAAAGTTTACCCCCTTACATTGAACACGCTGCTAAAGTCATTTTTTCAAGCATTGCCTCCGGCGGTAAAGTGATTTGTGTTGGTAATGGTACGGGATCCCACCTATCGCAATACTTCAGCACCCTGATGCTAGATCGAATGGATAGAGAACGCCCCGGCTTACCTGCCATTTGCCTAAGCGGTGAAGGTGCTGCTTTATTAGCTATAACCCATAACGACAGTTACCACGACGTCTTCTCAAAGCAAATTACTGCATTGGGCAATCCTGGGGACATACTGTTCGTTGTAGCCAACCGTGGCAACACATCCCCTATCATACAAGCCATTCAAGCAGCGCATGAGCGCAAAATGGGGATAGTCGCCCTTACCAGCCCAGAAGCCAAAAACGTTTCATCACTTACGTCACAAGACGATACAGAAATAAAAATAAATCTGCTTGGCACTGCAAGAGTACACGAGTGCCAACTGAGTGTTATCCATATATTAATAGATTTACTTGAACGACAACTTTTTGGCTATGAAGATTAAGAGAATCGAATAAACCTAAATTCAAGACAAAAAAAGAGCCGCTGTTTGCGGCTCTTTTTTTGTCGATAATGTAACACCAATGAAATCTTTTATTTCACTACTTTCAACTGAAAACCCTTTTTAGGCTCCGGTGGCGTCGGCGGAGTTGGTTTATCAAGAAACTCTTCATCCGGAAACACAAAACCGTCACCATTTTCTTTTGCATACAAAGCCAGAGCCGCCGACATAGGAACGTAAACCTGCATAGGCTTACCGCTAAACCTTGCCTCAAAAGAAACAGCGTCTTTATCCATTATTAAGTGCCGCACAGCAGTCATACTAATGTTAAGAACAATTTGTCCATCTTTAACAAACTCTGTAGGAATAACAACGTCTTTTTGCTCAGCATCGACCAAAAGATAAGGAGTCATGTCATTATCAGCAACCCAAGAATACGCTGCATTCAATAAATAAGATCGTTTAGGTAACATTTTCACTCCTACTACATATAAATCTTTGTAAAAAAAAGGAGCTATAACAGCTCCTCTTTTGTTACTAAACAAAGCTTGAGAAGGCTCTCAGCTTAGTCTAAACGCATTTCCTGTTCAGCTTCAGATAAGCTTTCTTGGAAAGATTCACGAGCAAATACAAGGTCCATATATTTATACAGAGCTCTTGCTTGCTCTTTAGGAATCTCTACGCCCAATGCCGGTAAACGCCATAAAATAGGAGCCAAGCAGCAATCAACGATGGTGAACTCATCGCTCATGAAATAAGGCTTCTCTTCAAAGATTGGCGCTACATTTAATAGACCTTCACGCAATTCTTTTTGTGCCTGAGCAACCGCGTCTTTGTCTTTACTAGTCAAAATCAAATCAACTAACTTTGCCCAGTCACGCTGAATACGATACATAAACAAGCGACTTTCAGCGCGTGCTACAGGGTAAACAGGTAGTAATGGTGGATGCGGAAAACGCTCATCCAAATATTCCATCATTACATTTGGTTCGTATAGAACCAAATCACGATCAACCAATGCTGGAAGTTCATTGTATGGATTAACATCAGCCAGTTCGTCTGGCTTGTTAAATGGG
Source organism: Marinomonas foliarum (assembly GCF_016906065.1). Classification (NCBI taxonomy): domain Bacteria; kingdom Pseudomonadati; phylum Pseudomonadota; class Gammaproteobacteria; order Oceanospirillales; family Oceanospirillaceae; genus Marinomonas; species Marinomonas foliarum. The sequence goes on from NZ_CP070273.1 coordinate 300,710, forward strand.
TCTACATCTATGATGTCCACTGTGACGGCTTTTTCAGCCAATACAATACGAACTCTATGGCTGTAATGATCCTCTCCATCTGAGAAGAACGTCATTGAGGAGCGCTTTGCAATAACACCCATGTCTAACCCCTATATTGAAAACATCAACGCCCTCTTCGAAGAAAAGGACAAACTATAGTATGGAGACGAAGTAACAAACACATTACACAACTTCGTCACACTAAAAATATTATTTCTACGGTTTAATAACCACGCAGCTTCAGAAAACAAGAGATTTGCAACACCAAGAAAACCTTTTGTTTTATAGAGCCGCTATTCTAACATTTTTTGAAACAATTTTTCTTAGAAAAATCATCACGCTGAACGATAGTAACACTGTATTTATTTCAAACAAAAAAAACGCTTGGCGAATACACCAAGCGTTTTGATAATAATTCCAAAGCGAAAATTAACGCTTAGAGAACTGAGGACGACGACGTGCTTTGCGTAGACCAACTTTCTTACGTTCAACTTCACGAGAGTCGCGTGTAACGAATCCTGCAGAACGTAGAGTACGACGTAGAGTCTCATCGTATTGCATCAATGCGCGTGTGATACCGTGACGGATCGCACCAGCTTGACCAGAGATACCACCACCTTTAACAGTGATGTAAACGTCAAATTTTTCAGTAGCATCAACAAGTTCAAGAGGCTGACGAACAACCATCTGAGCTGTTTCACGACCGAAGTACTGAGAAAGAGTACGGTTATTGATAACTAAGTTACCAGTACCCGCTTTAAGGAAAACACGAGCGGTAGACGTTTTACGACGACCTGTACCGTAGTATTGAGTAGCTGACATAATGATCTTCCGTATTAAATGTTAAGGGCTTGAGGCTGTTGAGCAGCATGTGGATGCTCAGTACCAGCGTACACTTTCATTTTCTTGTGCATTGCACGGCCCAAAGGACCTTTTGGCAACATACCTTTTACGGCGATTTCAAGAACGCGCTCTGGAGCGTGATCAATCAACTTCTCGAAATTCATAGAACGCAAGCCGCCTGGATAACCAGTATGGCGGTAGTATTGTTTAGCAGCTGCTTTGTTACCTGTAACGTGAACTTTCTCAGCATTGATAACAACGATGTAATCACCAGTGTCAACATGAGGAGTATATTCCGCTTTATGCTTACCGCGAAGACGGCGAGCAATTTCAGTAGCCAAGCGACCTAGAGTTTTGCCTTCAGCATCAACCACGAACCAGTCGCGGCGCACTTCAGCAGGTTTAGCTGTAAAAGTTTTCATGAAAAAACCCTATCAATATGCGTGTTCAATGACACGCTATACCTATTATTATTGGTTGGCCGAAAGCAAAGCTTCCGATCAACGTACACTTACCTTTAAAAAGGCGAGCGAAGTATATACCAACCTAATAAAATATGAAAGTCGAAATACTCTTAAGGACGGTGCTCTAAAGACAAATATTCTTCAGATTGCATCTCTAACAATCGGCTCACAGTCCGGTCGTACTCAAAGGCCAACCTTGTACCTGTATATATATCAGGGATTGCCACCTCGGCTGTAAATATCACCTTGACATGACGATCATAAAACTCATCAACCAAGTTAATAAAGCGTCTCGCCAAATCATCACGAGAAGCGTCCATCTGAGGTAAGTTAGAAATAATCACCGTACCATAAAGACGCGCAATTTCGATGTAGTCAATTTGACTTCTTGGGCCATCGCAAAGCGCTTTAATATCAAACCAAGCAAGACTTTCACAACTCCTCAAAAGAGGGATTGTACGTCCCTCAATTTCGACACCACCACCCTCTACAATATGAGACGCATCAGAAATAAGACTCATAAACCTGTCATTTAGCTCCTTATCAGCCGCTTCACTTAAAGGGTAATGATACAGTTTAGCCTGCTTCAGCGTACGCAATCGATAGTCGACACCACCATCAACATTCATTACTTTGGTGTGCTGCTTAACCAGATCAATAGCTGGTAAAAAACGCGCTCGCTGCAAACCATTCTTATACAAGCCATCTGGCTCAATGTTTGAAGTAGCAACTAAGGTAGTGCCATTCTTAAACAACACATCTAGCAAGCCCGCTAATATCATCGCATCGGTAATATCAGTTACAAAAAACTCATCAAAGCACAAAACCTGCGCTTTCGAAGATATTTGCTTACCCACAATCTCTAGCGGATTTTTAACGTCATTTAACTTACGCAATTCCTGATGAACCATCTGCATGAAGCGATGAAAATGCAGGCGTATTTTCTTCTCTGTCGGCAAACAATCAAAAAACGTATCCATTAAGTAGGTCTTTCCTCTACCTACCCCACCCCAAAAATAGAGACCTTGCTCTACAGCAGGTGTTTTTTTCTTTAAAAACCTTCCCAAAAGTCCATCTGAAGGCTTATTAGCCTGATTTGCGACTAAGCGATCAAATAAATCTTGAAGAGCCTCTACCGCTTCTTCTTGAGCTGGATCATAATGGAAGTCTTCTCTGGTCAAATCTTGCTTGTAACGTGTAATGGGTGTCATCGCCGCTCTTATTCGTTCAATTAGGTGAATTGCGTTTATTCTAACAAATTGCGCCTTAAACAACACCTATCAAGCTGTTATCGTAGAAGTGATTTAGCTATAATGGATTATCTGTTTTTTGGAGAAAGTCATGAACTTGGAAGAATTCAACATTATCATATTTATTACTGGCATCATTATTGGCTGCGTTGCCACGCTTTTTGTTAAAAGCCTCAACACAAGACAAAGTAAGCAAACAATATCTAACTCAAGCGTTATCACCATTAAATCGCTACAACAGGAGCTAGACAGCAAACAAGTCATCATTGATAACTTCTTCACTGACAGCAATGAACACCTTATTGCTGCCGAAAAGCGACTAGCAGAATTGAGAAACTGCCTTGCCAGCAATGCACCTCAATTAAGCAATGTTAAAATAGAAAGCCATCAAACCACCACCTCAGTGTTGACAGATGACTCCGAGATAACAGAAGCACCTAGAGATTACGCTCTCAAGAAAGATAAAGAACCTGGCATGCTCAGTGAAAGCTTTGGCCTAGATGATCGAAACAGAGATTCAGATCTAGAACCGAAACGCACTATATAAAAAAAGGGCTTTTTAAAAGCCCTTTTTTACGCTTAACCATCAACATTAAGCAGGATTATCCACATCAATAAAGGTCGCAACTAAGCCACATTCGTCCGACAAATACGCCGCTATAGATTTAGCCCCAAACCGTTCGGTAGCATGATGCCCAGCCGCAATGAAATGAATTCCCATTTCACGAGCAATATGAATAGTCTGCTCAGACACTTCACCTGTAATGAAAACATCTGCCCCAATAGCCACAGCCTGCTCTATATAACCTTGCGCACCTCCAGTACACAAAGCCACTCGACGTATAGGCTGATCACTAACACGCTCAAACAACACACTTCGACTGACCGCTGATTCAACTCGTTGCTGAAAAGCATCAAGTGACATAGCTTCCTCTAACTCACCCACAATACCGATGGACTCCTCGATAGGAACCCCAGTCTGTAGAGCAGATCGACAAGACAAACCAATAGCATCAGCCAAGCCCGCATTATTGCCCAGAGTTGGATGCGCATCCAACGGCAAGTGATAACCATACAAATTGATGTCATGCTTTATTAATGCGGCGATACGGCGATACTTCATACCAACAATACGAGGATCTTCGTTTTTCCAAAAATACCCATGATGAACAAAGATTGCATCGGCCTTTAGTTCAATAGCAGCATCAATTAACGCCTGACTTGCTGTAACACCTGTCACAACACGGTTAATGTCTTTTTTTCCTTCCACCTGCAAACCATTGGGCGCATAATCTTTGAAACGACTTGGACTTAATGTTTCATTAAGCAATAACTCAAATTCACTGCGTAGCAAAGTAACCTCTCACATCTATGAATCAAAAAACTTACTGGGTTTCGGCCATTATCTCCATTCTCACCGGCACTTGTATAGGCCTAGCCGTCTTACTCATTCAAGAGAAACAAAAAACACCTATTACAAGCTACTCTTCACCTGTAAAAGCTGCGACTCCTTCCGTTGTAAATATATACACCCAAGTAGCAGAACCAAAAGCCTTTAACGATGCAAATAAAGTAAAACACAGCATAAATTTAGGCTCTGGCGTTATAGCAACGAAAGATGGATTTATTCTAACCAATCATCATGTCATTCAAAATGCCCAAAGCATTGTTATCGCCCTATATGATGACAGACGCATTGAGGCTAAAATTATTGGTTCCGACCCATCCACAGACCTAGCCGTTCTAAAAATAGAGCTACCCAACTTACCAAATATAAAAATAGGCAACAGTGATGACGTCTTTGTTGGCGACCAAATTCTCGCCATTGGTAATCCTTTCGGAATAGGTCAAACGGTTACCGCTGGAATAATCAGCGCCAAAGGCCGCAATAGCATAGGATTGAATACCTACGAAAATTTCTTACAAACAGATGCCGCTATAAATCCAGGTAACTCAGGCGGTGCACTCGTTAACCTAAAAGGCGAACTGATTGGCATTAGCTCTGCCATCTATTCAAGTACAGGAGGCTCACAAGGGATAGGATTTGCAACACCAGTGGACGACGCGCTTGAGGTTATGGCGGATATTATAGAGCACGGTGAAGTTATAAGAGGCTATCTGGGCATGGACGCACAGAAGGTCACAAAAGCACTAGCTGAAAACTTGTTACTACCTTCAGAGCACGGGCTATTAGTAAGCGATATAACAAAGGAAAGCCCGGCCGAGAAAGCAGGCATAGAAGTTGGAGATATTATTATTGAAATAAACAATATTCCGAGCGAAGATCCATTTCAGATTAGGCATTTAATTGCATCACTAAAGCCCGGCACCAATATTTCACTTGTTGGCATTCGTGGGCAGCAATCCTATCAAACAAATATCATGCTAGAAAAGCAACCCACGATGCAACGCATTAACTATTAATACATTATTTAATAATACTAATTCTGAAGCTCAACTTGCTCTTTTAGACTCTGCAAACTGCGCTCAAAATTACTTCCCGCAATATCATTCGCAAACATAGCAAGATAAGGGCTCAGTAACCCAGTATTCAGACTACCTTCAATAGTCCAGACAACCATAGTTTCACTACCACTATCTCGCAGCTCAATTTGGTTTCGAACTAAATCAACTGCTGGCTTAGGGCGCACATCAAAACGAATAACGGATGATGAAGACTCAACAATTGTCAACAAACCTTGCTCAGCGGTTTCATCGTAAACTAAAGCGACAGAATCACCCTCTTTCAACGCCCCTTCAAAATCAGCAACCTTACCACCCTGAATAAACATCCAGCTCGGCAAACGATCCCCTTGAAGAATATCTCGATAAATAGCATCACGAGAAGCCTGAATAACCACGCTGCGCTCTACTCGATAGTCAGTTGGCATGAAAAATCCAACAACCACTAAAAGCAAAATAACCAACGCAGAAATACGTGTTATTTTTCTGAGCGTATAAAGCGCTGCAGGGTGAGATAAATTACTCACCATTCACACCCTTCAGAATACGATACTCTGCTGACAATGCGTGCGCCTCTAATGATTCACCACGCGCCAAAGGGGAAGCAATTTTCGCTAACTCACTCGCCCCTTCAGGGGAGCAATAAATCAAAGAACTACGCTTTTGGAAATCGTACACACCTAAAGGCGATGAAAAACGTGCAGTGCCAGATGTTGGTAAAACATGATTTGGCCCAGCACAGTAATCGCCTAGCGCCTCTGGAGTATGACGCCCCATAAAAATAGCACCAGCATGACGAATTTTCTCAACCCATTTTTCGGGATCATCCATAGACAATTCTAGATGTTCCGCGGCAACAACATTCGCAATATCCATCGCTTCATCCATGTTCTCAACATGAATAAATGCACCACGACCTTCCAAGGATGCTTTAATAATATCTTTGCGACTTTGCGTTTCGAGCAACTTATTCATTGAGGCCTTTACAGCCTTAAGAAAAGCTAAGTCAGGTGAGATCAGAATCGATTGTGCATCTTCATCATGTTCAGCCTGTGAAAATAAATCCATAGCAATCCAATCAGGATCAGTTTTGCCATCACACACAACCAATATTTCAGAAGGGCCGGCAATCATGTCGATACCAACCACACCGAAAACCATTTTTTTGGCGGTAGCTACGTAGATATTCCCTGGCCCAACAATTTTATCAACCTTAGGAACGCTTTTTGTACCATAGGCCAGAGCTGCAACGGCTTGGGCACCGCCAATCGTAAATACACGATCAACACCAGCAATATAGGCCGCAGCTAAAACGATATCGTTAACTATTCCATCAGGAGTCGGGACCACCATGATGATTTCACCAACGCCAGCCACTTTTGCAGGCATCACATTCATCAACACAGAGGAAGGATAGGCTGCTTTACCACCAGGCACGTAGACACCAACTCGATCTAACGGAGTGATTTTTTGCCCCAGCACAGTACCACTGTCTTCTTGATACTGCCAAGAAGGCTGTATTTGACGCTCATGGTAATTATGAACTCGCTTCGCTGCCGCCTCTAAACTAGCCACCAGCTCTATGCTTACTCGACCTTTCGCTAACGCTAACTCTTCACGGGTAATTTCAAGTTCAGAAGACGATGCAACCTGTCGGCGGTCAAATTGATTGGTAAACTCAATCAGAGCGCTATCGCCTTTAAGACGAACCTGCTCAACAATATTTGCTACCGCTTGCTGAACTCCATTATCAGACACTGAGTCCCACGCAAGTAGAGATTCTAGCTCTGAACGAAACCCTTCAGCTCTAGAAGAAAATTCTCGAATATTCAGACTCAATTACTTACCCTCGTTATCTTCAACCGCTCGTCTTATCATTTCTAAAATAGGCTCAATTTCTGAGTATTTAGTCTTGTAAGCCGCTTTATTGACCACCAAACGCGTACTAATTGGCGCAATCAATTCCCGCGCCTCCAGACCATTCGCTTTTAACGTATTGCCCGTGTCCACTATATCAACAATAAGATCAGCAAGCCCCATGATCGGAGCCAACTCCATCGCGCCATATAGTTTCACAACGTCTGCTTGAACGCCCTGCTCAGCAAAGTACGCTTTCGCAGTTTTGATAAACTTAGAAGCCACCTTCAAACGTCTATTTGGCAAAGGTTGGCCCACAACACCAGCCGTCATCAAACGACATTTGGCTATTTTAAGGTCTAATAGTTCATATAAATTTTTAGTAGAGGCTTCCATCAATACATCTTTGCCCGCCACACCAAAATCTGCCACACCATGATCAACATATGTGGGCACATCCGTTGCGCGCAAAATAACTAATTTTATATGCTCATGATTAGTATCAAATATTAACTTTCGACTTTTACTAATATCTTCAACAGGAACAATATTCGCCTTCTCTAAAAGCGGCAAGGTTTCACCAAGAATACGCCCTTTCGACAGAGCAATCGTTAATGTTTTACTCATATCAATTCAGAACCCGTGAAATTTTCGCACCCAATGCACCGAACTTTTCTTCAATACATTCATAGCCACGATCAATGTGATAAATACGATCAATTTTAGTATCGCCCTCAGCAACCAATGCAGAAAGCACTAAGCTAGCGGAGGCTCGCAAATCTGTCGCCATTACTGGTGCACCTTTAAGACGATCACAACCACGAACAATAGCTGTATTACCATTCACTTCTATATCTGCACCCATACGCAACATTTCGTCTACGTGCATAAAGCGGTTCTCAAAGATATTTTCAATGACTCGGCCAACACCATTAGCAACCGAGTTTAAGGCAACAAATTGCGCTTGCATGTCAGTAGGGAAAGCTGGGTAAGGCGCTGTACTAATGTTCACAGCTTGCGGTCGACGACCTTCCATATCCACTTCGATCCAATCATCACCACAAGTAACCTTAGCTCCCGCCTCCTCCAACTTAGCAAGTACAGCCTCAAGTGATTTCACATCAGTATCAATCACCTTCACTTTACCACCAGTAATTGCAGCAGCAACCAAGAAGGTACCTGTCTCAATACGGTCTGGCATCACCGGGTAGTTAGTACCATGTAGATTTTCAACACCATCAATAACGATAGTATCTGTGCCATGCCCAGTAATTTTTGCTCCCATAGCAATAAGGCATTCAGCCAAATCAACCACTTCCGGTTCACGTGCAGCGTTTTCTAAAATAGTCTGACCATCAGCCAAGGTTGCAGCCATTAGCAAGTTTTCAGTACCTGTCACAGTCACTTTGTCGAAGAAAATGCGCGCACCTTTAAGACGCCCATCTACACTAGCAACAATATCACCACCTTCGACACTTATAGTTGCGCCCATAGCTTCCAAGCCACGCAGGTGCAAATCTACAGGTCGACTACCAATGGCACAGCCGCCAGGTAGAGACACAATAGCCTTACCAAAATGACTTACTAATGGACCTAGAACCAAGATAGAAGCTCTCATGGTTTTAACAAGTTCATAAGGCGCTTCACAATTATTGAGTGTTGAAACATCCAATTGAACACTCATTTTTTCATCTACTACAACGCCACACCCCATAGAACCAAGCAGTTCCAACATGGTCGTAATATCATGTAAATGCGGAAGATTTTTTATTGTGATTAATTCTTTTGTTAGCAAAGTGGCTGCAAGAATTGGCAGCGCAGCATTTTTCGCGCCAGACGCACGAACAACACCATTAAGCCGAGTACCACCGGTAATCAGAAGCTTGTCCATATTTTAAATCTCTTATAATCGCGTTATTACAGCTTATTTTTTTGTTCTGGCGTGTAGGTTTTCATGGTAACGGCATGAATGGCGCCACTGGAAATAGCTTCCTGAAGGTGAGAGTAAACAAGCTGCTGCCTTTTGACAGTTGATAATCCTTCAAACTCACTTGTTACTACCACTACTTGAAAATTACACCCCTCACCTTCTGCGATCACTTCGCAATTAGGAATAGAGGATTCTAAAAGTGCTTTAACTTCACCTGCGTTCACAGTCGCTCCAATAGATTAAATATACATAATTGGCTTTATTCTACCTTAGTACAGCCAACTACTTAACACCTCAAAGCGTAACTCTGAAGAAAAAACTGGCTGTTTTCTAACATTTTAATCTAGGCTGACAATCGAACTGACAAAAAATCCGAACCCACAGAGTGAATTCGGATTTTTAACGTGCTTTATATCAAGGAGGAGAAACTATGACTTTTTAGCTAACGACTCTCTCCAAGCCGAAATAGCCGACTCAATATCATTTCTATTTTGTTCCATCATCACACCAAACTGCTTGCGAAAAGTCAGTCCGAAGTTAATGTTATTGATGACTACATTGCTCAACATCCAATTTCCTTGCTTTGCCTGTTCCATATAAAAAGAAATATTTAGAACACCGCCTGCTTCCATCTGGAAATTAACATCTACCTTTGTTTCCTTTCCTCGCCCCTGAGGCCCCAAGGGCAAAACATTAATTCGATCTGCGTCCAACTCCAAAAGCGATGCGCCATATGTTTTCAGCAAGGTATCTTTGGTCACATTTGCGAAACGGGCTCGCTGCTCTGGAGAAGCTCTACGATAATACTTCCCCATTACCTTTTTTGAGAAATCGTCAAAATCAACAACCTCTTCCAAAATATCATTTACACGCTGTTCAAGTAACGCTGGGTCTTTTGCTAAAACCGCCTTATCAGCAACAATATTCGTTCGAAAAGCCTCAACCACATTAACAACAGTGTTTCTCGCTTCATCTACGTTTGACCATGCAAGATTTGCACTGACCAAGGAAAAAAACACAAGCACGCCTGAAAAAACTCTTAACATAATACTACTCCGAATCGCCTGCCTTGAATAAAAACTGACTAATTAATGTCTCCAAAACAAGAGCCGATTGCGTATCAAAAATCTCACCGCCATCAGTCAGCATTTCATCATCAGCACCAATTGATAACCCTAAATATTTTTCTCCCAACAAGCCACTTGTCAGGATAGCAATAGAACTGTCTGTCGGAATATTATCGACATCCGAATCGATATTCATGGTAACCAACCCCATATAAAGATCTTTATCTAGCGTTATCGATTCAACACTACCAATATTTACGCCAGCAATAGTGACTTTTGCTCGATTACTCAAACCACCAATATCATCAAATCTAGCAACTATCTGGTAAGTATCTTTTTTATCAGAAAATGCCAAGCCACTAACCTGCACCGCTAGGTAAACAAAGGCCATAATACCAACAACAATAAAGACCCCTACAAACAATTCAATACGTTTACTTCTCATCTTAAAAATCTCCAAACATGGCGGCAGTTAATACAAAGTCCAACGCCAAAATAGCCAATGAACCTAAAACGACAGTACGAGTCGTGGCTTTACCAATCCCTTCTGAGGTTGGTACACACTCATACCCTTGATAGACAGCAATCCAAGTAACAGCAACAGAGAAAAACACCGCTTTAATAAAACCATTAAGAATATCGGTATCAAAATAGACTGACTGCTGCATCAGCGACCAAAAAGCGCCATCATGGACACCTAACCAGTTAACAGAAACAATCAAGCCACCGATAATCCCTGTCGCCGAGAAGATCAAACTCAACAAAGGCAAACAAATAACCCCAGCAATAAACCTAGGTGCAATGACTCGACGCAATGGATCAACACCCATCATTTCAAAACTAGATAGCTGCTCTGTTGCTTTCATCAAGCCAATTTCAGCAGTCAAAGATGACCCAGCACGACCTGCGAACAATAAAGCGGTTACCACTGGACCTAACTCTCGCAATAAAGCCAAAGCCAACAACTGACCTACCGCTTCCTCTGAACCAAACTTAGCCAGTATGCTATAGCCCTGTAACGCCAATACCATCCCAATGAAAGCGCCAGAAACGACCACTATCACTAGAGATAAAACACCCACAGAATACAACTGTTTAACCAGTAAATTTAAAGACTCTTTCGGCCTAACTGGCAATCTAAAGACACTTTGAATGAGAAAAATCCCAGCACGCCCCACCGACTCTAGCCAGTTCAGCAACGCAGCCCCAAGCTCTGCAACCATTTTCATAAAGACACCTTATCCGCAACTGAGCTACTTTCTGGATAATGAAATGGCACTGGCCCATCTGGCTCACCATTTAAGAACTGCTGGACCTCAGCATTATCTGACGCCTTTATCTCCTCAGCTGACCCTTCCGCAATAACACGACCGCCAGCTAAAATACATACATGATCTGCAATAGAAAGAGACTCTTCAACATCGTGAGAAACAAGCACTGAGGTGATCTTGGCTGAATCATTTAACTGGCGTATTAGCTTCACCAGCACACCTTTTGAAATTGGATCCTGGCCTGTAAATGGCTCATCATACATAACCAACTCAGGGTCCAAGGCTATCGCCCTAGCCAATGCAACACGTCGCGCCATACCACCAGAAAGTTCAGAGGGCATTAATTCGGCCGCCCCTCGCAAACCGACACTGTAAAGCTTTTCCAATACTCTGTTAGATATTGCTTCAGCGTCAAGCTTGGTGTGCTCCTCCATTGGAAAAGCTATGTTCTCAGCAACACTCATATCACTGAATAGAGCACCACTTTGGAACAACATGCCCATTTTCTTTCTCGCTTTATACAGATTCGACCGAGACAATGAGTGGACATTTTGACCATCTACCAAAACCGCCCCAGAGTCTGGCGCTAACTGAGCTGCAATCAAACGCAGCAAAGTAGTTTTACCTGTTCCGCTTGGCCCCATGACAGCGGTAATCTTCCCCCTAGGAATCGTTATAGAGACGTTTTCGTAGATAAGCCGCTCTCCCCTTGAAAAACTCACATTTTGGACTTCGATATAAGCATCAGTCACTGGTACACCCTTAGCATCCTTCCCAAATATGGTTTGATACTATCATTGCCCCCTAACAATTAGAATCGTGACAAAGGCAAAACTACTTTGTTTGCAATATCAAGCCTTGAATTTAGTCGCCAAACCTCATTAAATGGTGCCTTCTATTACAATGAGTCATACCATTAATATGTTGTTATTTTCTATTGCTCTCATCGCAGGACTAGTTTTACTCGTATTTAGCTCTGATAAATTCATTGAGCACGCTGCTCTCGTAGCTGAAAAGCTCAACGTAAGCCCTATGATTATTGGCATCACCCTAGTAGCATTTGGCACATCAGCTCCCGAGATGGTGGTTTCTGCTATTGCCGCAATGGATAATGCGCCAGAAATAGCAATCGGCAATGTTCTAGGCTCGAATATTGCCAACATCGCTCTAGTGCTAGGTATCACCTTGTTGTTTTCCGCCATCCCTATAGCAAAAGGACTTTCCACAAAGGAAGTCCCCCTAGTGTTAGCAATCACACTACTAACCGGCTTTTTATTATATGACCAAGCATTAGATCTTTGGGACGGTATAATACTCATTGTTGCTTTTATCGTCGTACTGATCATTCTATTGCGCGGCAACAAAGATCTAGAGAGTGAACTAAAAGAAGAGCTTCCTGCAGATGACGGCACATCAATACTACAATCACTAGTCATTGCATTAATCGGACTAATCGTCCTGATCGGCAGCTCCAAACTACTCGTTTGGGGAGCCATAGGGATTGCCACAGCATTAGGTGTTAGCGAGCTAGTCATCGGCTTAACTATTGTTGCGATTGGAACCAGCCTTCCAGAGTTAGCGGCTTCCATTAGTAGTGTGAGAAAAGGCCATCATGACATTGCCATTGGCAATGTATTGGGCTCAAACGTCTTTAACCTAGCCACCGTACTACCTTTACCTGCACTGATTGCCCCGGGAATCATTGATCCGAGCGTGATACAGCGTGATTTCCCTTGGGTACTAGGATTGACTGTCGCGCTTGCTGTTGCCATCTTCATCTTTAAAAAATCCAAGAGCATTGCTATCCCTAGATGGTTAGGTCTACCCTTAATCGCTTCTTATGGCGTGTATTTATTCGCAATCAGCACGAATGGCGCTTTATAACAATGGATACTGCAAAGCTATTAAAGACCAAAAACACTCTCATATTAGTCGTGATAATTATGCTTGCGATTGCTATCAGTTGGTACAGTACAGAGCCAGGAAAAAACTTGGTGGAAGCAGATGCACTTCGTGGATCACCTGATTACTTTGTAACCGAAGTACAAATTAAAGAGTTTGATAAAAGTGGAACTTTAATCGAATCTATGAATGCAAAACAAACCTTCCACTATGATTTGCAAGACAAAACATTCCTTGAACAACCTAGTGTTGCACGCTACTCAGAGTCAGGGCAATGGAATGCAAAAGCAGATAAAGGGGTTATTGAGGACGGAAGTAATGATATCCTATTAACTGACAACGTAAGAGCAACTAAGAAGTATCAACAGTCTGAAGACATCAATTTAAGCTCAGACAACATGCACTACGAAGATAAAAACAAATCATTGACCAGCTACGGAGCTGCTACCCTGATATCAACTCAAGGAAAAACCTCCGCAAGCAAGATTACAACCTATATAAATTCAGAAGAAGTCGTGATGACAGGATCTGTACGAGGAAGCTATGAAACAATTCATTAACGCCAGCATGTTGCTCACTTCTGCCCTTATTGGACAATACACTTACGCATTACCAGATGACATCAGTAAGCCGTTAGAAATACAAGCCGATGAAGCATCGTTCGACCAAAACTCAGGTCAAGCCATTTATAAAGGCAACGTATTTGTAAAGCAGGGCTCTATCGAGATTCAAGCGCAGTATTTAAAAGTTTCCACAGATCCAAAAACCCAACAATTCAATAGCCTTGAAGCGACTGGTTTGCCTGCGAAGTTCAGCCAACAAATTGACTGGAATGGAAACATTGTTATTAGCAGAGGAAACGAAATCCACTACCAAACAGATGAATCTAAGTTAGAAATTACTGGTGATGGCTATTTGAGCCGCATGCAGAACTCTATCACTGCTGACTATATTCTCTATATGATTCAAGACGGCACCTTTAGCGCAGAGAAAAAAGATTCTGGACGCGTGTCTATGACATTACAACCACAAGCTACTGAGGCAAAATAATAGATGGCCTTACTAGAAGCAAAGCACCTTGCAAAAAGCTATAAAAAACGCAAAGTTGTAAAAGATGTATCAATTTCTGTTGAATCAGGACAAGCGGTTGGTCTATTAGGACCAAACGGAGCAGGGAAAACCACTTGCTTCTATATGATTGTTGGCATGGTAGCAAATGACGCTGGCGGCATTTTTATTGATGGCGTAGATATAACCCACGACGCAATGCATACACGTGCACAAAAAGGCATTGGCTACCTTCCTCAGGAAGCATCTATTTTCCGAAAGATGTCGGTAGAAGATAACATATTAGCTATCTTAGAAACCCGAAAAGAGCTAAATAAAAGCCAACAACAAGAGAGACTTGAGGCTCTTTTAGAAGAGTTTCATATTACTCATATACGCACCAACTTAGGCATGGCATTGTCTGGAGGAGAACGTCGTAGGGTCGAAATTGCAAGAGCACTTGCAATGAACCCAAAATTCATCCTTCTAGATGAACCATTTGCTGGTGTAGACCCTATTTCTGTTGGTGACATAAAGCTCATCATCAAACATCTGCAAGAAAGTGGTATAGGTGTATTGATCACCGATCACAACGTCAGAGAGACCCTCGACATCTGCGATAAAGCCTATATTGTTGGCAATGGCTACATCATTGCGTCAGGTGATGCTAGTACTGTCATCAACAATGAACAGGTTAAAAAGGTCTATTTAGGCGACGACTTCCGTCTGTAACCCCTTATCATTGCTGTAGAAAGGGAGTAGTATGCACAACTCGTTCCAATTCATTCAAACAAAAAGAGTTGCTCCATGAAGCAGTCTTTACAATTAAAGCTAGGTCAACAGCTAACCATGACCCCCCAACTGCAGCAAGCAATACGCTTACTGCAGCTTTCTACGTTGGATTTAAAGCAAGAAATCCATGAATTTCTAGAGTCTAACCCGCTCCTTGAGCTTGATGATGACGAGCAAACTCATAACGATATCCCTGCTAGCATTGAATCAAAGAGCGAAACAGAAACACCTCTAGACAACGGTGAAGAAGCGCGCGTAGAGTCTGAATGGACGGAAAGCATCCCCGAAGAACTGTCTATAGATAGTAATTGGGATGACACCTACCAAAGTTCAGCAGCGGTGAGTGACAGCCACAGTTTTGAAGGCGATAGCGATTTTGAAAGCCGCAATGCTCCAGCCGAAAGCATTCAAGACCATCTTATTTGGCAGTTAAACCTCACCCACATGTCAGATAGAGACCTCGAGATTGCCTATGCCATCATTGAATGTGTTCAGCCTGATGGCTACTTAAGCATTACCCCTGACGACATCTGCGAATCACTCAGCATTGAACTTGAAGACTTAGAAATGGAAGAAGTCATTGCTGTTCAACATAGACTACAGCGCTTCGACCCCGTCGGTGTATGCTCTATTGATTTACGCGATTGCCTATTAGTGCAATTAGAGGCTTTTCAAACACATCCTCTATTTAAAAGCACATATAACCTTATTGACCACTATTTACCCCTATTGGGTAATAGAGATTTTGCGCAATTAAGCCGCAAAACAAAATTAAAAGACGAAGCCCTAAAAGAAGTCATTAACCTAATCCAGCAACTAAACCCGCGCCCAGGTTCTGTTATTGATGCGGATGATACAGATTACGTGATTCCTGACGTATCAGTTAAAAAGCGCAACGACGTATGGCAAGTTGAATTAAACAATGACGCTCTTCCACCAATAAAAATCAATGAAACCTATTCAGCGATGGCAAGTACAGCTACAACAGCTGAAGATGCTTCTTACATCAAAAACTCTCTACAAGAAGCAAAATGGTTCATGAAAAGCTTGCAAAGCCGCAACGAGACACTACTAAAAGTAGCCAGTTGCATTGTTAGCAGACAAATCGATTTTTTCGAGCTTGGTGAAGAAGCGATGAAACCAATGGTACTTCATGACGTAGCTGAAGAAGTAGGCATGCATGAATCGACCATATCTAGGGTGACTACTCAAAAATACATGCATACGCCCAAAGGCATATTTGAGCTAAAATATTTCTTTTCTAGTCATGTTAATACGGCATCCGGCGGTGAATGCTCTTCGACAGCAATCAGAGCCATGATCAAAAAGCTTGTTGCCGATGAACCTGCTAAAAAACCTTTAAGTGATAACAAGTTAGCTGCCATTCTGGCAGATCAAGGCATACAAGTTGCTAGACGAACTGTAGCCAAATATCGTGAGGCGATGAACATCCCTCCTTCCAATGAACGCAAACGACTGATCTAAACGGAAAGCATTTTATCATGTCATTGAAATCATTATTAAAAGCAGACCTCGTTCTCGCAAAGCAAGATATCATTAGCAAAAAACGCGTATTAGAAAACCTCGCGGAAGTAGCATCTAACCGACTTCACTGTGATAACGAAGCGGTTTATGACGCCCTGCTAGGTCGAGAAAAACTTGGAAGTACCGGTATAGGCAATGGAATAGCAATTCCACATTGTAGACTAGAGTCTGCAAATCATACTGCCATAGTCGTGATGTCCTTAAAGACACCTATCGATTTTGACTCGATAGACAAGCGAGCTGTCGATCTAATATTTGCTCTGATTGTTCCGCCACATGAGTGCGACCAACATCTTGCAACATTAGCTCAAATAGCAGAATTAGCACAGTCTCCAGAGTCATTAGACAAGCTGCGTACAGCCCAAAATAACGAAGAGCTATTCAATATTTTTAACTCATTAGTATAGGTATAGAGCATGCTGGAAGAGTCTATTGTTATTATAAACAAGCTTGGCTTGCATGCCCGTGCTGCAGGCAAACTCATTGAAACAACCACACGCTTTTCTTGCGATATCACCATAGAGAAAGACGGCCGTAATGTGGATGGAAAAAGCATCATGGCAATGATGATGCTCGCTGCAGGAAAAGGCACCGAAATAAACATAAAAGCAAATGGTGAAGACGAACAAGACGCTATTAACGCGATTGTTGAATTAATTAACAATCGCTTCGGTGAAGATGAGTAAAGAGCACCATGTCGGAGCAAAACACCCTTAATCATTTGCAGACAGTTACCGAGTCCCTTGAGACCGGTGCTACGATGCAAATACGCTACCTACTTAACGGTGCCTTGCCTGCACAAGATGTTGCGCGACTACTAGAATCTTCCCCACCAAAAGAGCGCAAGCTCTTATGGGAACTCATCGAAGACAAAAACGAAGGCGAAGTATTACAGTATCTACCCGAAGATATTGGTGTTCAATTCATGAAAAACATGAACACAGAACGCCTAATCGCCGTCTCTGAACACTTCGAAAGCGATGACCTAGCTGACTTACTGCAACACCTACCAGAAAAAATTGTAAAAGAAGTTCTTGCGTCAATGACGGCGCAGGACAGAACAAGAGTCGAAGATTTATTAAGCTATTCAGAGGATTCTGCTGGCGGCTTAATGAACACGGATACAATAACAATTCGTCCAAACATTACCGTTGACATTGTTTTTCGCTATCTACGCAGGCACGCAAAAATCCCAGATATGACCGATAACCTATTGGTCGTAAGCCGCTCAGACAAACTGCTAGGCACATTGTCCCTTACAAAGTTATTAGTTTCCAACCCAAGCGCAACCGTGCGTGATATTATGGAAACAGAGTTTACCGCTATCAATGCAGAAACTCCCGCGAGTGAAGTCGCACAGTTATTTGAGAAAATGGACCTTGTCTCAGCTCCGGTTATTGATGGTGAAAGCAGAAAATTACTTGGCCGTATCACTATAGATGACGTGGTTGATGTTATTCGAGATGAGGCAGAACACTCCATGTTAAGCATGGCAGGCCTCGATGATGACGAAGACACCTTCTCCCCTATTATGAAAACCACCAAACGTCGTGCTGTTTGGCTAGGTATAAACCTTATTACTGCATTTATTGCCTCCTATGTTATTGGTCTATTTCAAAATACATTGGATCAGGTGGTCGCATTGGCAATATTAATGCCTATTGTTGCCAGCATGGGCGGCATCGCTGGCTCACAAGTACTCACACTGGTTATTCGTGGTATAGCACTCAACCAGATTGGAGCAACCAACACTCGCTGGCTTTTGAATAGAGAGCTTGTTGTAGGTCTTCTCAATGGCATTTTGTGGGCAACCGTTATCGCAGCCCTTACCGCTCTTTGGTTTGACAACATAAAGATTGCCTATATCATTGCGGGTGCCACCATAATAAACCTGCTATTTGCAGCAACCACTGGTACACTTCTGCCAATTTTCTTGAAAAAGATTGGTATCGACCCTGCCCTTGCTGGCAGCGTAATTTTGACTACCGTGACCGACGTGATTGGATTCCTTTCTTTCCTTGGTCTCGCTACTATTTTTCTAATATAGGTTCCCATGACAGACTTTGATCAATTTGAAAACGAAGAAGACATCCCTAAAAGTAAAACCCAGATCAAGCGTGAAATGGAAGCCCTGCAAGATCTAGGTAAAAAACTACTAAGCTTAAGTAAAAATCAACTTAAGAAAGTTGAGATGTCAGACACATTACGCGAAGCCTTTGTTGAAGCAGGGCGCATAAAACAACACGAAGCAATGAGAAGACATCTCCAATATATTGGCAAGGTAATGCGCACAGAAGACCACGAAGCCATTGCGCATCGTGTCGCTCTGTTTGACTCGACGTCGGCCGCTTACAATAAATTATTTCACCAACTTGAAGTAAAGCGTGATGCACTGATTGGTGAAAATAGCAAAGAGGTTTTGTCACAATACTTAGATGAAAACCCTCAGATTGAAGACATTCAATTGCTTAGGCAGTTAATTCGCCTATCACAGAAGGAAGTATCCCAAGCCTCAAACACAACAAATCGTAAAAAACTTTTCCGCTTTTTACGTGAAGCCGAAGAAAAGCGCTTGGGCCTAAAAGACTAACAAAGAAAACTAAGTCTATTGGAATTAACGACGAAAAGCTCCGGTACAGACATAACTGACCGGGGCTTTTTTAGCGAAATCTACGATGAACTAAACAGGGCATCTTTTTCCTGCAGCCATTCAGCCTTTGTTTTTCCACTTCAAAAACAAAAAAGCCAGGCTCTCCCTGCAAATCCGCCAAACACTCACCAAACGGCGAATATAAAGCACTATTACCATAAGTCTGTCTTGTTGAGTTATGCCAACCACACTGACCAACACCCAATACATAACACTGATTCTCTATTGCACGAGCAGACAACAATGTGCGCCAATGCGCCTTTCCAGTGACATAAGTAAATGCGGATGGCACTAACAATATTTCGGCCCCTAGACTTACCAGTTGTCGATATAGCTCTGGAAACCTCAAGTCATAGCAAATACTTAGACCAACTTTAAAACCATCAATGTCCAACACCTTTAATGATAATTCACCCGCTTCTATAACGTCAGATTCTTTATAAGAGGCCGCTTTATCATCGACAGCCACATCAAATAAATGAATCTTGTCATATCGTTCAAGCACTGCGCCATCCGGCCCAACTACCCAGCAAGACTGCCTCACACGCTCATTAGGAACCACACTGCCGTCAAACCTAAGAAGGGATGGATGAGAGCCAATAACGATATAGACAGAGTGCAATATAGCAAGGGCCTTAACTTCAGCAAAAATCGTAGCTTGATATTCAGACTCAGCCAAACGACGCATGCTTTTGCCATCAAACAAAAATACGTTCTCAGGAAGGACTACGAGACGCGCACCTCCATCCAGAACAGCTGAAGTAACGAGTCGCTTAACCTCTTTAACATTGCTTCGCCAATCTTTCGTGCTCGTCAGTTGAATAGCGGCAACAGACAATCTATTTGTCATTTGACTTACCCTGTGGCTGATATCGAACTGGCGTCATAACAGGATTATTAAATGAACCTTCAACCTTATATTGAACACTCGTTACCTTCGATAACTGATCACCTATTAGCTTATCAGTTATGAACAATAAACCTGCTAATTGAGGTGTCCCCCAAATCAAACCCGCCAAAGGAAGCGTGCCAGTTAAGGGGAAAGTCGCCGTTAATTTTTCATTCAATATTTCATTCACAATATCCGCCTCACCAGCAACAACAAGCTCAGCAGTCGGAGACTTGATGGTAATTGGAGAAACCGTTTTCAAAATACCGTCGCCAAGTGAAAGCACCCCTTTAAACTCATCATAAGTTAAGCCTGGCTCATAAACATCTGAAAAATCCAACAATAAACGTCGACTTAAGGCCCCTATATTAAAGATACCTAGCGCTTTCAAAAATGGAGGTAACTCATCAACTTTACTGAAATTACCATTCGATGCCGAAAAAGCAATCCGTCCAGATACAGATTCACGATCAAAATAAAATGGGTGCCCTTTCCAACTTAACCCCACATCGATGTTGTAATTTTTAGACGTAACAATGGCCTCGTTGGAAAACTTTTGTGTTAATTCTGCAAGGTCAGCACCATCAGCAGTAATAACTAGCTCAACATTGGAAGCTTTCCCACTGTCTTGCCAAAATAAAGAACCTTTAAAACTGCCCGTTTTTAACTTAGATGAAATAGGATCAACCCTTACAACATCTCCTTCTCTAGTTATAGTTAGCTGCCAATCACCATAGGGCTTTTCATTAAAATAAAGTTGATCTACCGATAACTTCATATTGGGAATTTGCTTAGCCGAGAAAGGTGCCGCTTTACCGCTATCAGCATCATCCTCTGAAGAATCAGAATTCCAGCTTAGAAAACCAAAATTAAGATTAACCACACCATCTTTCCATATAAAAGCAAAATTCATTTCATCTGAATTTACAAAGAGTGGCTTATCCGTAGACGAGTTATAAAGCACCTTAAAGTTATGCCAAGTATTATTTGGATTTACCACCACCCTATCCACTATAAGGTCAACACGACTCAACCAAGCAGGTAGAGCAGGAATTTCCACCGAATCAGACGTAGTATTTTCGTTTGAAAAATCAGCGATTACAGACTGCCACTCATTAACAAGAAGCTGTTTTAGATCACCACTAATCACCAAACCATTTGGTATGGTTGAACCCAGCCCTTTATGTTGCACCGTACTAACAATCAACTCGCCACCAACAAACTCTTCGTTTTGGAGCAATAACCTTGCCTTCGAAAAAGCATCGTAGCTTGCATCGATAACAAGATCGGATTCATGCTGCCTTACTTTAACTTGTAACGGCTTTACTTCACCCGATTCTTTCCCAATAGGCTCTGGCAGATCGATTTTTGCACCCAATAAATCACTATCGATAGTAAAGTCGACTTGACCCGGTTGAGATTGATTCACTGATAATTTGCCGACATAATCTGCCAAACCAGAAACTTTATTTACGGCCACATCAGTAACATTACGCCATTTAAGTACTTCCTTAACATCCACATTGCCGGAAAGATCGCCAATAACTGCCAACCCACCGCTCCCATCAGATGTTGCCATAGAAGACAACGCTAGGTGAGAGACTCCACCTAAAGCTTGCACATCAAATCCTGAATCGGTTATACCCTCACTAGAGCTGTAATTCAGCCTCCCTTCTTGAACATAACCGGTCAAGTCAAGTTCATTAATTCGCAACGAATTGTCTTTAAAATCTAGCGCAAGCTGTACCTTGGGCTCCATGTCAGCTGAAAAAGGAATCGCAACATCAAATTCGCCTTTTACACGCCCCTTCAATTGCCAATTAGCAAAAGGTGACAAGACAGACTGAGCCAATGGCGTTGATTGTAATGTAGACATAACCAGCGGCGCGTCTTCATCCACTGCACCCGAAATATTTAGCCAATCCGCTCGCTCATTTATGATTGGAACCGTAACCAAAAGATCACGTATCGGTAAGTCTGCTAGCTTTGCTGAGTCCACTCGGACACTAATGCCAAAGCCGTCATATGAAAAATTGCCTTTGACATCCGTCGCTGTAGGCCAGTTTTCATCAAACGCCACATCCGTATCATTTAGCCCCATTTGCACTCGTACGTGAGGCTTAGCACCGTCAGACAAATCACTCTGCACCAATACATCAATATCAGTGATTTCTCCAGAATTAGGAAATGCCTTCTGAATCCAAGACATAACCGCTTCATCAAGCACTTTAGGCGGAATATAATCCAGTCGATCTGCAACAGATAAGTTTTGACCATGCAAATCTAAAGCAAGCCAGTCAGGCTCATTACTTCTAACCTCTAAACGAAAACCACCATCAACATCTGCACCATGACGCTGCACGAGCAAATCCCGACCACTCACTAAAAATACATCTTGCTGTTGCCGCCACCCCACATAACCCGAAAGTTTATCAACCAGCCACGGCGACTCGTAAACTGTATCGAACCACAATTTACTTCCATTACTTCGAAAATCAATATAACCATTGTCCTCAGACAAACTGAAAACGGCATTAACATTATCGGCCTGAGGAATGCCATTATAGGCGCTAACCGATGCCGACTGTAGGTTACTTAAAAACTGGAATGACCACTGATCATTTTCTCGCCATACTTGGACACTGCCATTGCTAGCCATTCCCACTGGATTTAAGCCATTCAAAATACTGAATGCGTTAGAATCTTTTGGTAAAAAATACGCTAATACCTCATGCCCCAACCCTAGATCAGCTTGATTAAAGCGAATTGTCGAACGATTTGTTAAAGACGACCAATCAAACACACCCTTGATTGCTTGGTAATTTAAGCCATCACTATCCCTAATGGTTAAATCCTGCACATCAACACGAACCGCAGGCTGTTTCTGCGAGTAATGAAGCTTTACAGAAGATGTCGTGTCAAAACGCTGCCCATCCTCAAAAGCAACATTGAAATTTGTTGACTCGGCACGAACCTCATATTCTTTGCCAACAATCGCATCCAGCCATATTTCACCACCAAAATCAGCAGATGCAATTGAATATGAATTATTCGGTAATAAACTATTAATAGGTAAAGATATCTTCGGGGCATGAAGCGATGCTTTTACTCGATAGTTACCAAGTAAACCTCGCGCTTCCGCTATGCGGGCATTAATTTTGAACGGAGATTGATAGCCATCTAAAAAGACAGTTGATGTCAGCAAAGACTCATAAGACTTCTGAAATAGGTACAGGTGTGGGACTCGGATTTTATGTAGGCCCAGCTGCTCGCTATTAACGTCTATTTGACCATCATAAATAGAAAAGTTTTTCTGTGCAGATAGGTAATCTAAAGCACGCTCAACCCCCACTTCATTACGAACATTGCGTGTGGGTGTGGCGCCATCTAAATGCCAAACACCATTACTCTCTTGCATCCCTAAATAGGGGCGGACAAAACGAATATAGGTAAACTGAGGACTTAAACTAAGCAGGGATTTAACAGTGTCTAAGCGAATACGCATTTCATCAATACTAACGGCGACCTTTCCATTAGCGAGGATGTTAAACCCGCTAACAGAAACAGTAGGATCGACTCCCTCTAATCCCCCATCAATGCTAGCCAACGTCACAGGATAACCAATAATTTGCTGTAAATTATTCTCGATCTGCGGACGATATCGATCCATATAAGGAAGCAGCTGCCCAACACTGAGCGCAAAAATGGCCAACAATGCTGTTAATGCAACACTCCCCCAAAAAGAAAAAAGGATCAGTTTACGCAGTATCCAACGCATCTTAGGTCCTTTTTAGTTAACGCAAAACGACATCATACTGGTCTTGCGTGTAAACAGAATCAACTTGAAAACGGATAGTTTTGCCAATGAATGCCTCTAACTCAGCAACAGCAACACTTTCTTCGTCAAGAAACCTTTCAACAACAGCACTTGCTGCCAAGACAGTGTATGTTTGTGAATTATAGGCGCGATCTGCTCTTAATATTTCCCGGAACACCTCATAACACACTGTCTCTGGTGTTTTAACAAGACCACTGCCTCGGCAGGAACGACAGGGCTCACATAAGGTTTGTCCCAAACTCTCGCGCGTTCTTTTTCTCGTCATTTCAACCAAACCAAGCTCAGAAACCCCAGTAATTTTGGTTTTCGCATGGTCCGCATCTAATATTTTTTCAAGCATACGTAGCACTTGACGCTTATGCTCTTCATCTTCCATATCAATGAAGTCTATGATGATGATACCACCTAGATTACGCAACCTAAGTTGCCGGCCTATTGCGGTGGCCGCCTCTAAATTTGTCTTGTAGATGGTTTCTTCAAGATTTCTACTTCCGACAAAAGCACCAGTATTAACATCTATAGTGGTCATGGACTCGGTTTGCTCAACAAGCAAATAACCGCCAGATTTCAATTGCACCTTACGATCTAACGCCTTATGAATTTCATCTTCAACACTGTATAAATCAAAGATCGGACGCTCACCAGGATAATACTCAATGCGATCTCTAAGGTCAGGAATAAAATCTTCAGCGAAAGAACGTAACTTGGCATAATTCTCTTTGGAATCTATTCGAATTTTTTCTGTCGAAAGTCCAACCAAATCACGCATAGTACGTAAGTGCAAAGGAAGATCTTCATAAATAACAGAAGGCGCTTTTGCATTTTGCATACGACGCTTTACAGATTGCCATAGACGAGTAAGAAACTTGATATCAGCAAGAATCTCGTCTTCACCCGCTCTTTCTGCTGCAGTTCTTAATATATAACCACTATTTTCATCTGCGTCCGTGAGCGCTTCAGAAACTAACGATTTTAAACGTTCACGCTCAACTTCATCTTCGATTCTTTGGCTCACTCCAACATGTGCCTGATCTGGCATGTAAACCAAATAGCGAGAAGGAATAGAAAGGTGAGTTGTTAGTCTCGCGCCTTTTGAACTAATAGGGTCTTTGGTCACTTGAACCACTAGAGATTGCCCTTCACGCAAATAATCACCAATTTGATCACTTGGGTTAACAGCATCACGGCTCACAACCTCTGATACATGAATAAAAGCAGCCCTTTCCAAGCCAATATCAACAAATGCCGCCTGCATACCAGGAAGAACTCGGACAACCTTGCCTTGATAAATATTACCGACAATCCCTTTACGGCTGGAACGCTCTATATAAACTTCTTGTAATACGCCGTTCTCAACTAGAGCAACGCGAATCTCCATTGGAGTAACATTAATGAGTACATCTTCACTCATGTGACATTTCCTCTAGTGAATGAATTCCGAACTGGGCTAACAACTCAGCCGTTTCATAAAGGGGCAACCCAACAACAGCAGAATAAGATCCTGACATAGAGCGCACGAAAATAGAACCCAAACCTTGAATGCCGTATGAACCAGCTTTATCTTTGGGCTCATTGGTTTTCCAATATTGATCTATTTCTACATCTGAGATATCTCGAAAACTCACATCGCTTACAACACATTCCGTAGCGACATATTCAAGATTAATATTGCACAGACAAAGGGAGGTAATGACTTGATGAGAACGACCTGACAGCCGCCTTAACATTGACCTTGAATCCTCAAGAGACTCCGGCTTACCAAGGATACAGCCGTCTACAACCACACTGGTATCTGACGCGAGAAAAATCACTGAAGAGTCAAGATGATGATTTTGTTGCTTATATATTCTGGATGCTGCATGCGCTTTTTCCACTGCCATACGAACAACATATTCTTTCGCTTCTTCCTGCTCTTTTGGCGTTTCGTCGATGTCAGCAGGCAACACCTCAAAACGCTTAACCAAAAGACCAAGCAGCTCTTTCCTTCTCGGCGAAGCTGAAGCCAAAACAAGCATAATGTTTCCCTAAAGAATAAACCTAGCGAATAGCATAAATACGGCGCACACTGCGCAATATAATAAAAGACCAAGGCCATAAAGCCCCAGTAATCACCGCAGGCATAAAAATCATTAATGTTGGCTCAGCATTACCAAGGTAATGATCAACCCAGAAGTCGACAAGCTGATTCACACTTACCAACAAACATATAAAAAAACCCTGTTGCCAACGATGATACATTCTCAACCGCTTATAAAACACGGCACAGGTATAAGCAATAATCACATAGGTTAATGAGTGCTGACCTATTATGCCGCCTTGCAATAGATCA
Source organism: Marinomonas foliarum (assembly GCF_016906065.1). Lineage (NCBI taxonomy): Bacteria > Pseudomonadati > Pseudomonadota > Gammaproteobacteria > Oceanospirillales > Oceanospirillaceae > Marinomonas > Marinomonas foliarum. Next base: position 326,868 of record NZ_CP070273.1, read on the forward strand.
ACCATCAAACCTAGAAACCACGCCAAACCAACACCAACACGGAATGGCAACGCAATAACCCAATATAAAATGACCAACAAAGCCCATTCAGGGCGGAACCAGACAAGATCACCAGGAAAAGGCACAGCCTCAAGCATTAAAGCGGTTAATAAGGTAATACAAAATACAAAGATAGGCTTCATGACCGTCCCGCCTTAGGCTTTTCAATAAGCATAACGTGACGGCTTCGACCCAATTGAGCTAAAGGGACAACTTCCACATCAGCATAAGCTTTGCCCTGAGTATATTTCACACTCCGAACAACACCGACAGGATAACCACTGGGGAAGCGATTATCTAAACCAGAAGTAGTGAGCACATCACCTTTTTTTATATCAACTGAACGAGGAACGCTCATCAATTCCATAATGGTGACGCTTCCAGTACCACGCAAAATCCCTCTAAAACCAGTACGTGAAAGCTGCACAGGCACAAAGTGATTAGCATCGGCAATTAACAATACACGACTACTATAAGCAGATGTTTCAACAACTTGCCCTAACACACCAGTCGCATCCAAGACAGGTTGACCAACATAAGCGCCAGAGGAAAACCCTTTGTCTATCATCAATCGATGACTATAAGCACTTTGGTCAAAACCAATTACCTCAGCCATTACGATTTTTTCATCAACCCGTTGAGATGCATCTAAAAGCTCTCGCAAGCGAACATTTTCTGCTTGCAGAGATTCAAGGCGCTGCTGTCGACTGCGTAGGATTAAAATTTCAGACTGTAAAGACTGATTCTCTTTAACCAAGCCTTCCCTACTCGCAAGATGCTCACCAGCCCAATTGAACATTTTCTGAGGCGTGTTAACAACAACTTGGATAGGTGTCACAAGCAAAGTCAGATAAGGCCTTACTTGTGAAAAAGCCGAGTAACGTACATCAGCAACGATCATCGCAATAGACAAAATAACCAACACAACAAAACGTGTGCTGGATACTTTGCCACTGAAAAGAAGCGAATTATTAATGGTACGCTCCTAACGCTTATTCGTTATCTGCTGTAAACAACTCAGAAGCGTGTTTGTCCATCAACTCTAAAGCCATACCACCGCCACGAGCAACACAGGTTAACGGATCGTCAGCTATGATAACTGGTAGACCAGTTTCTTCACTGATCAAGCGATCAATTTCACGTAGCAACGCACCACCGCCAGTCAAAACCAACCCCGTTTCACCAATATCTGCAGCTAATTCTGGTGGAGATTGCTCAAGAACACCTTTAATTGCTTGTACGATCTGAGCCAATGGCTCTTGTAGCGCTTCTAGAATTTCAGTGCTGCTTAGAGTGAAAGAGCGAGGAATACCTTCAGCCAAATTACGACCACGAACATCGATCTGTAATTCTTCACCAGTATGGTAAGCCATACCAATCTCTGTTTTTATGCGCTCAGCCGTCGCATCACCAATCAAACTACCGTATTGGCGACGAACATATGTAGTAATGGCTTCATCAAAACGGTCACCACCTACTCGAATCGATTCAGATGTAACAATACCGTTCAAAGAAATGATAGCGATCTCTGTCGTACCACCACCGATATCGATAACCATGGAACCTGACGCTTCAGCAACAGGAAGACCTGCACCAATAGCCGCCGCCATAGGTTCTTCAATAATATAAACTTCGCGTGCGCCAGCGCCCAAAGCGGATTCTTTAATCGCACGTCGCTCTACTTGGGTAGATTTACAAGGCACACAAACCAAAACTCGAGGGCTTGGCTTTAACAAACTATTTTCATGAACCTTGGAGATAAAATATTGCAGCATCTTTTCTGTAACATGAAAGTCAGCAATAACACCGTCTTTCATCGGTCGGATAGCGGTAATATTACCCGGTGTACGACCCAACATGCGCTTCGCATCTGTACCAACAGACGCCACTGTTTTTTGGTTTCCATTATGACGTATAGCAACAACAGACGGCTCATCTAGCACAATTCCGCGGTCACGAACGTAAATAAGGGTATTTGCCGTTCCTAAGTCAATTGACAAATCACTTGAAAACATTCCCCTGATTTTCTTAAACATGAATTCTTACACCCTGATAATACGATACGAACAGCGTCAAAATGTAACAATGACGGGGCCAATGGGCAAGTTGATTCCGCGTAAATGTTAAAAAAGTTCCAAGGTATTTCATTGTTTAGCAAAAAAAATTAATAAATCTAAAATATGCCTTCTTTTTCACCCGCTTTGCTTTATAGCAATACCACTAAGAGATACAATGGCGGGCATTTACGATAATCAAAACATTTAGGTGGAACATGTCCATAGACAAACAAGACGTGCAAAAGATTGCACACTTGGCACGCCTCGCTCTTACTGAGGCAGACGCCGATCAATACCAACACTCTCTTTCAAGCGTTTTATCACTCGTTGAGCAAATGCAATCTGTTAATACCGATGGTGTTGAACCTCTTTCTAATCCACTTGAGATGACGCAACGCTTAAGAGAAGACATAGTCACCGAAGAAAATCGTCGTGACGCATTCTTAGCAAACGCACCTCAGACCGAAGCTGGCCTTTTCCTAGTACCGAAAGTGATCGATTAAGAGAGACAAGCATGTTCGAACAAAGCATCTCGACATTAGCGCAAAAGCTGCGCAACAAAGACATTTCAAGCGTTGAGCTAACACGCCTATTTTTAGCGCGTATCGCTAAGCTTGATCCGCAATTAAATAGTTACATTACTGTTAGCGAGCAGCGCGCTCTTGAACAAGCAGCCACAGCTGATGCACTTATTCAAAATGGCAAAGGCACTAGCCTGACCGGCATCCCTATTGCCCACAAAGATTTATTCTGCACGGAAGGCACATTAACCACGTGTGGCTCAAAAATGCTGAACAACTTCATTCCGCCTTATGAATCCACCGTAACTAGTCGCATTCAACAGGCTGGCGCAGTAATGCTAGGCAAAACCAACATGGATGAGTTCGCGATGGGCTCTTCCAATGAAAACAGCTTTTACGGTGCCGTAAAAAACCCATGGAACCTAGACATGGTCCCTGGCGGCTCTTCAGGTGGCTCTGCGGCAGCTATTGCTGCAGGACTAGCTGTTGCAGCAACAGGCACAGATACGGGCGGCTCCATTCGCCAACCCGCTTCTTTCTGCGGCATTACTGGCCTAAAACCAACCTACGGCCGTGTATCTCGCTTCGGTATGATTGCCTACGCATCCAGCCTTGACCAAGGCGGCCCAATGGCAAAAAGCGCTGAAGATTGCGCACACTTGATGCAAGCTATGGCTGGCTTCGACGAAAAAGACTCTACATCTGCAGATACGCCTTCAGAAGATTATCTAGCCAATTTGAACGCTCCGCTAACAGGCCTAAAAATCGGATTACCAAAAGAATACTTTGGCGAAGGTCTAGACTCACAAGTCGCTGACATCATTATGGCGGCAGTAAAAGAGTTTGAAAAACTGGGCGCGACGGTAAAAGAAATTTCCCTGCCAAACTTACAGCTAAGTATTCCGTCCTATTACGTAATTGCACCATCTGAAGCCTCTTCAAATCTATCTCGCTTTGATGGCGTTCGTTTCGGCCACCGCTGCGACGATCCAAAAGACTTATTAGACATGTACATGCGCTCACGTGCTGAAGGTTTCGGTACTGAAGTACAGAAACGTATCATGGTTGGCACTTATGCACTTTCTGAAGGCTACTACGATGCTTACTATCTAAAAGCACAAAAAATTCGTCGCCTGATTAAAGAAGACTTCGTTAAAGCACTTGATGAAGTCGATGTCATCATGGGACCCGTTGCACCAACTACCGCATTCGGTCTTGGCAGCAAAACAAGTGATCCAGTTGCCATGTATCTTGAAGACATTTACACCCTATCCGTTAACCTTGCAGGCATCCCAGCCATGTCTGTTCCAGCAGGCTTTGCCAATGGCATGCCGGTTGGGCTACAAGTAATGGGTAACTATTTTGCCGAAGCCAAGCTTTTAAACGTAGCGCATCAGTATCAACAAAATACAGATTGGCACTTACAAACACCAACTATGGCAAAAGGAGCATAAGCATGAACTGGGAAGTTGTTATTGGCCTTGAGATTCATACTCAGCTCTCTACAAAATCAAAATTGTTTTCAGGCGCTGCCGTTGGCTTTGGCGCCGAACCAAACACACAAACCACACTTGTTGATCTAGGTATGCCTGGCGCATTACCTGTGTTTAACAAGGAAGCGTTACGCATGGCCGTTATGTTTGGACACGCCATCAACGCTGAAATTGGCATGTCATCCGTTTTTGCTCGTAAAAACTACTTCTACCCGGACCTTCCAAAAGGCTACCAAACTAGCCAAATGGATCATCCTATTGTTGGTAAAGGCTATCTCGATGTGATGCTAGAAGATGGCACTACCTCTCGCGTTGGCATTACTCGCGCCCACCTAGAAGAAGATGCAGGCAAATCCTTGCATGAAGATTTCCAGGGCATGACAGGCATAGACCTGAACCGCTCTAGCACGCCTTTGCTTGAGATCGTATCTGAGCCAGATATTCGCTCAGCAAAAGAAGCCGTGGCTTACGTTAAGATGATCCACTCTATCGTAACCTACCTTGGTATTTGCGATGGCAACATGGCAGAAGGCTCTATGCGTTGCGACATCAACTTGTCACTACGCCCTAAAGGCCAGAAAGAATACGGCACTCGTACTGAAATCAAAAACGTCAACTCGTTCCGCTTTATCGAAAAAGCAATCTACACCGAGATAGAGCGCCAAGCAGACATTTTGGAAGACGGCGGTCGCATCATTCAGGAAACTCGCCTGTATGATCCAGAAAAGAACGAAACTCGCAGCATGCGCTCTAAAGAAGACGCCAACGATTACCGCTACTTCCCATGCCCAGATCTACTTCCGGTAGTACTGACGCAAGAATACGTTGACGGTATCAAGGCAACGCTACCTGAGCTACCAAGCCAAAAAGCCGTTCGTTTCCAAAGCGAATACGGACTCAGCGAATATGACGCCAACGTTCTTTCATCCTCTCGCGCCATGGCTGACTATTTTGAAACAGCCAATAACGTCGCTAAAGATGCAAAATTAACTGCAAACTGGGCAATGGGCGAACTAAGCAAACTCCTTAACCAAGAACAGCTAGACATCGAAAACTCACCGGTTAGCGCAGAAGCATTTGGTGGACTGTTAGTTCGAGTCAAAGACAACACTATCAATGGCAAAACAGCAAAAGACGTGCTGCAAGCCATGTGGAACGGTGAAGGTTCGGCAGACGCGATTATCGAAGCCAAAGGCCTAAAACAAGTCACAGATACTGGCGCCATTGAAGCCATGATTCAGACTATTTTAGATGCTAACGCAGCACAAGTTGAACAATACCGAGCCGCCGATGAAGACAAGCAAAAGAAAATGATTGGCTTCTTTGTTGGGCAAGTTATGAAAGCATCGCAAGGCAAAGCCAATCCTGGCCTTGTTAACCCGATACTGTCTAAAATGCTGAAAGGCTAACAAACAATAGTTATTAAAAAACCGCATCAATTGATGCGGTTTTTTATTCTGTCTTGAACAACTAAGCATCAGCAATCAAAAACTGGATACAATTCTATCTCGCCCACAACGCTTCGCTTCATGCAAATTCTGATCTGCCATTCGAATCAACTCCTCAAATGTGTCAACTTTATCGCTACATATACCAACACTGAAAGCCAAACGAATTTTTCCTTCCGTGAATTCCTTTAAGCGCAAAGTTTCCAAGAAAGCATGTAACCTATCCTGAAATTTTTGGCCCTCTACTTTCGCGACGACACAAAATTCTTCTCCGCCAAAACGGCCAACCAGCATATCTGGAAATGCTTCAATAAACTCCCGCCCTACCGCCTCAAGCAAACTATCTCCAACAAGATGGCCATAGGTATCATTAATTTTTTTAAAATGATCAATATCTAACATAGCGAGAGAAAGCCCTAGGGCATTATCTCGAAGCAGCTGTTCACCCTCTTCAAATAGGCTGCGGCGGTTTTTTAACTTAGTTAAAGGGTCAATGTTAGCAAGATCTCGTATGGTCTCGAGCATCTCCTGCGCCTCTAGACTATGAATAACCCGACAATGAAACTCTTCGTGATAAAAAGGCTTCTTCAGAAAATCATTCGCACCAGCCTTTATGAATTTAGCAGATAAAGCATTGTCCCCCTCTGCTGACAAACCAATAATGACTAAGTCCTGAAAACGAGAGTTATAACGAAGCATACGCACAAGGTCATAACCATTAACCAAAGGCATATTAAAATCTGTTATCAGCATGCGTATAGAAGGATCTTCCTCCAACTTAGCCAAAGCGACCTGACCATTCTCAGCCTCAACGACATTAAACCGATATTGCTCCAATAATATTTTGATAAACAAACGGCTTGTAGAGGAGTCTTCAGCAACCAAAACCTTAATGTCTCGATTACGGTCTAGTCGCTCAATCACCTTAACTACATGATTAAAAGAATAGCGACCATCCTTAGTGATATAGTCCAACACCCCTTTATTTAGCAGACGAAGGCGTAACTTATCATCAAAATTGCCAGTCAAAACGACACATGGGACTTTATGCGACAAAACAAGATCAACAACCTCTCCGTTTTCAGCATCCGGCAAATTCAAATCAGCAATCGCCGCAAAATATTCTTCACCTGAAAGCGCCAATTTCTCTTCTGCTTCTTTGTAGCAAGCGCACAATATCGGGGTAAACAAAGCCGTCTGGGAAAGTAAATGATGGAGGACCTTCAAAACGACAGGACTATCCTCAATGACTAATATTTTTCTTTCCTTTACCATGCTCAATTCCCATTTTAAAAGTAAGTGCCATACTTTTTGAATATTTTTAAATTATCCCCTATGACCCGCGATTCCGATACTCTAAAATACTTATTTTACAGTCTGGTTTTATAAAAATCTGACAGTACTTAACATTAACCTTACTCTATCTAAATGCAAAGTGGCCCTTTATGCAATGCAGAGAAAATTGCGGTGCATGTTGCACAGCCCCTTCTATTAGCTCTCCTATACCTGGTATGCCAAATGGAAAAGCTGCTGGAGAACCTTGCATACAGCTACTAGCTGATTATCGCTGCGCCATATTTGGCGACCCCTCAAGACCTGAGGTATGCGACAAATTTAGCGCCGAAGAATACACGTGCGGAAGTAACCGTGAAGAAGCACTCTTCATATTGACCCATTTGGAAGATGAAACTAGCCCAATCAACACAGGCTTATTAAAAAGGAAATATCAATGATACCAGCGAAGCACCTACTCCCTTTACTCTGTGTTAGCTTATTGCTCGGCGCTTGCTCAACCTCAAAAACAAGCAAACAATTCATTGTTATTCCACCAAGTGAATCGCAAATAGAAAGCAGTGTGAAGGAGCAAGTTTCATTAGCACTTAATGCGTTCACACCAGTTGCTGGGCAAGCCCTTCCAAACAACACTGTTCTTCAAGCCTATGAAGCTCGTGGCTACGATCCAATTTGGATTCAAGACAAAAAAATCAACATGTCGATTTATAAGCTCGTTGATATTCTAGAGCAATCCCAAAGCCAAGGTTTAAATCCCATTCATTACCACGCTGGGATTATCAAAGAATATTTAGCCCTAAAAAGCCCAACACCTCAGCAACTAGCAGAGATGGATGTCATTTCGACTATTGCCTTAACCAGCTACGCCCATGACATTAGCAATGGCCGCTACGAACCTCAGCTGATAGACCCAAATTGGCAACTTGATGCGCCAAGCAACACCTGGAAAGATTTACTGTATCTCGACTCAGCAACCGACATGGTAAATTCACTGCAACTTCTGTCACCACGCAGCCCACAATATCAAGTTTTACAAAAATGGCTGGTTTATTACCAAGACCTAGCTGCAAAAGAAAGTGATATTTTCGTTAGCGCTGGCGTGCCTTTATCCCTTGGCGATACAGGACCAAGAGTTGCCCAACTAAGAGCGAGACTAGTACAACTTGGTGACATTCGTTTTTCCACACGCAAAGTAAATGAAGAACAGTTTGACTCTCGCCTAAAAGAATCATTGATGCGCTTTCAGCGCCGCCATCACCTAACAGCGGACGGTGCAGCAGGATCCAGAACAATAGAAATGCTTAATGTTCCACTAGAAACTAGAGCGAAGCAAATTGCTTACAACTTAGAAAGATGGCGCTGGCTGCCAAGCGAGCTAGAAGCGAACCGAGTCTGGGTCGACCTAACCAATTACACCGTCGATATGCACCTTAACGGCGAACTCACTTCAATGAAGGCAGTCATAGGAAGGCCAGACAGAAAAACCCCCGTATTCAAGGGCTTAATGACCTATATGGTTACCAACCCTACATGGCGAGTACCGCACCGTATCGCCAGAGAAAACCTTTTACCAAAACTACAAGCTGATCCAAACTATCTTGTAAAACATGGCTATAAAGTCTTCTCAAGCTGGAGTATTGGCGCAAAAGAACTTGATTCAACCAAAATCAATTGGAAAGCGATCAGTGAGGACAAGTTAGCCTTTCGCTTTGAACAAGAGCCAGACGAAGGCAATGCCCTAGGCCAGTATAAGTTTATGTTTCCAAACAAAAACGAAATTTATTTACACGACACCCCTGCTAAGCACCTTTTTCGCGAAAGCGACAGAGCATTTAGCTCCGGTTGTGTACGACTAGAGAACCCTGTTGAGTTTGCTAGAGAAATTACCAAAGGCAGCAAACAACTCAACGCTATGAACAGCTCATTGAAGAATAAAAGCAACACAGTCATCTCGCTACCTACTTACATCCCTGTGTATTTGGTTTACTTCACTGTAGTTCCAAATGCAAACGGTATGCTGGAGTTTCGTAACGATGTATACGAAAGAGACGCCTTAATGGAAGAAGCGATGGGTTACTCGCCATTCAGAGCAAGGGACTCTATTTAAAACCCTCAAAACCACCATAAAACAATGCCCGATAAGTATTATTTACTTACCGGGCATTTTTATATGTACCACTTTCAGACTTTCAACTTCAACAACTAGCCCATTATATTATCGAACCATAATACATACTGTAACTTCTTCACGATCATGATAAAGGTGCTTTATTTGATACTGATAACCGACGCCAGCTTTTCTCAACATTGCCTCTATCATCTGTAAGCACAAAGACACTTCTTGGTAGCGTTTTTTCATTGGCAGCTTGAGGTTAAAAATTGCTCGTCTAGTCCATCCACTTGCCAACCAATTAGCCATTAATTCTGCGACTTTAATTGGTCGCTCCACCATGTCACACACTAACCAATCTACAGTGTAAGGTGGCTCATATTTAAAACCATCTGCCTTTTCGTGCTGAACCAAACCCGTCGACATTAATTCTTTTTGCATTGGGCCATTATCAATTGCAATAACATGAATGCCTTTTTTAACAAACTGATATGTCCAGCCGCCAGGGGCCGCACCAAGATCAACCGCCGTCATACCCTCTGTTAGGTCAGACTCTCGCGTTTGTTCTGGCACAAATTGTAGAAAAGCTTCCTCCAGCTTAAGTGTTGAACGGCTTGGGCCTGCTGCAGGAAAGCGTAAACGACGAATCCCCATCGGAAACTCACTACGGCAGACCGCGTATGAAACACCTAAGTAAGCCGCCTCACCATCCAGCATAAACACATGATGACGAACACCTACCGCCTTATTACGCAACACACCCGACTTTTTCCAGCCGTCACGCAATGGCTTTTCCAGCTTCTTAATTAAACCCGACAAAGATTTAGCTTCATTAGTGTCTGCTGTTTCAATCCAGATTTCTTCCGCAAGCGGCAATTCCCGAGCAGCCTCTAGCAAGGACTCAACTCGGCCACCCTGCTCCAACTCAATCACGTCATTCACAGCGATAATCTGGCGAGCAAATATAAGGCGGTTAAAACTCAATTGCTGAATCAAGGTTTCGCCAGCATCAGGCTGGTCAAAGTTATACACAATATAGCCAGCATCCGGCACAACTTTGGCGTACCCGTAAAAACCTTTACTGCTCGCTACTTCAGATAACTCAGCCGCACAATCTTTTTCAAAGCCTTGACGACAATAAACCAAAACATTTTTCATTCAAATTCCTTCTTAGCAAGCATTCAAGCTAGCTAAGTTAATCAATTATTTTTTAGAGGGCCATTTTAATAAAGACTCATCAAACTGAGCGCCCACAAAGTCACCTAAAGCTGATGAAAACATCGCCCCATTATTTGGTGCACAAACATAAACCTTATCCTCTCCATGCCAGTTAAACTGCAAAAAATAAGCATGAAGGTATCCTCTATCTGCCTCTTCACCACCATATCTAAGATCGCCAAAAATGGGCGAACCAATACTTTTTAATGCAACACGAATCTGGTGGGTTTTCCCCGTTAAAGGCCTAACAATGAAAACCCTAAACCCTTGAAAAGATGAAGAAAAAAACTGAGTGACAGCCATATTCTCACCTTCTTTGGTCAATTTCCACTGCCCCCTTCGACTAGGGGACATACCACCAGCGATCGTGCCTTGTTTTTTTCTAGGCTTGCGCTTTGATAACGCCAAATAGCGTTTTTCAACTGCATGCTGCTCAAACATCCTACCAAAGTCAGCCGCTGCCTTTGCGTGACACGCCACAACCAACAGACCCGACGTCATTTTATCCAATCGATGCACCGGATAAAACGTTTGCTCAGGGTAATAGGCAGACAAAGACTGCATAACTCCCATCTCTTCTGACTCTGCATGAAAGCTCATACCAGCGGGCTTATCGATCACCCAATAATCATCACAACGAAACAATATAGGAAGCAAATGAGCCCCACCACGAATAAATAAAGAAAAAATGGATTAGCCAACAAGTTTATCCACAGAGAAAGTGGACAACTCATATGTCAATACAGGGAAGTAAATATAATCTAATTTTGATAATCTGACTGCACAGAAAGGCGATTACGACCACTACGCTTCGCGACATAAAGACCTTTATCAGCTTGCGCTAGTATTTCTTCATAACGTGAAACGCCAGGGTCTATTGCAGCCAAACCGATGCTAATAGTAACAGGAATAACAATTCCATTTTCCGTCTCTATCAACATATCTTCAACAGACCGCCTCATAGCTTCCATGATATCAGCAGCGTCTTTGATGCTAGTTCCACGCATAATAACGATGAACTCTTCACCGCCGTAACGACCAATCTCATCCTGTGGCCGAATAACAGAAGCCATCATTGCAGATACTTTAGCCAGCACAAGGTCACCAGCTTCATGACCAAAGGTGTCATTAATTTTTTTAAAATGGTCCAAATCTACGATTGAGAAAACACATGATTCTCTATTGATAATTGAATCTGCAAAAATATTAACTGCATCGGCCAATACCTTTCGCCGATTAGATAACCCCGTCAGCTCATCTTTTTCAGCAAGGATACGTAAATGCTGATTAACTGACTTCAAGCGACTTATAACTAGGTTTATAACCATTGCAAAATTAAAGCTCACCGCAAAAAACACCAAGATAACGGATAGCTCTTGATCTGTTGAATTAAGATACAACCCATTGGTATCGGTCAATTCACAAAGTAAAAATAACGCTAATGAGATGCCAACAACCCAATATTTCACTGCTTGTCGATCTGTTCTAAAAACAACTAAAGCATAAGCAATAACATTGACAAAAAACCAATGAAAACCGCTTTCAGTACCAAAATAAAACAAGCTGAGAATAGATGTTTGAAAAATTTTAATGATAGGCATTAAAATCTGAGCCCTAAAAAGATGCCCAATAAAATTGTATCGAAGACCCACCAAGGCAACTAGTAGACCCAAAGTAGAAAGGATGGTAATAGAGTACATTTGACGAAAGGTAAAAACAGCGATCAAAAACAAACAGCCCACACAAAAAATTATGTAAGAGAAGTTCACTACATGCTTTTGATTGAGGTCATTTCCAAATTCATCCTCAAAACCAATATTCAAAAGCGTATTTATGAATTGCTTTATCGATGAAAACACAATACCCCGTATATATTTGCCTGAAATAATTTAAATTGCGATCAAATCGCTATATTCATCACCCAATACGTACAAAAAAACAGTTTTCTATAATGTGCAGGCTAAAGCGCATACTTTACAGAAAACCAATTATTTTTTCTATAAATTAAGCCAAGTAAAAACCCTACAAAGAGGGTTTGACAACCTCCCCTCCTATCTCCTAAAAAATAACGACAATCACATGCTATCATTTTGCAAAATCAAGTAAACTTTTCGTGAAAGAATCCACTTCGTTGGCATGAAACTTGATTATTATCAATACTAAAAGCAAAAAATTAACTGATCGGTCAAAAATACATGAGAAAGATCAGAAATGCCCCAAAAGGAAGCGAGGCATAAACCAAAACGGTGCACAAAGATGAAAAAGTTATCATACATATCGGATGACACAGTATCTTCAAGTCTTTTACTCATTTAATAGAATAAGGTGCCAGTACATTGAAAAAGCACAATTTGGTATCACGCCTTGAGCTCACAAACATTACCAAGCAATACCCCGGCTGCCTTGCCAACGACAACATCAGCTTAACCCTGATGCCAGGAGAAATTCATGCTCTGCTAGGAGAAAATGGTGCAGGCAAAAGCACTTTAGTAAAAACCATTTATGGTGTGGTGGCTCCAGACAAAGGAGACATTATTTGGAATGGGAAAGAAGTCTCTATCAAATCACCCTCTATTGCTCGTGATTTAGGTATTGGGATGGTGTTTCAGCATTTTTCATTATTCGAAACATTAACAGTTAGCCAAAACATTGAGTTATGTTTGAGCAAGACACAATTAAATGAAATCGGAGATTTGGCAGAAAGAATTACTCACCTCTCTGCAGAATATGGCTTAAACGTAAAGCCAAGCCGATACGTACATTCACTATCAATAGGAGAAAGACAACGTGTTGAAATAATGCGCTGCCTAGTTCAATCCGTAAAATTACTAATCTTAGACGAACCTACCTCGGTTTTAACCCCCCAAGAAGTGTCAGGGTTATTTGGCGTTCTACGTACACTTTCAAATGAAGGCTGTAGCATTTTATTTATCAGCCACAAACTCCATGAAGTTACAGAAATTTGCCATAAAGCCACTATTTTACGAGGCGGAAAAGTGGTTGATACCTGCATTCCACAAAGAGAAACACCAGCTTCTATTGCAAAAATGATGGTAGGTGATCTTGCTGAACAAGATGCAGGGTACACAAAAAAAGAAGGCACTGTTGGCGTTTTTAACGTCGAAGACTTATCTCTTGCAGCCAAGCAGCCTTTTGGGACAGCGCTTAAGAACCTCAACTTCGAACTAAAATCAGGTGAAATCCTCGGCATCGCTGGCGTTGCTGGCAACGGTCAAGACGAATTGATGGCCATTATCAGTGGTGAAGATGAACGCAGTGTAAAGAACAGCTTATCACTTGATGGTTCAGACATTAGTGATTTAAATGCTGGCGAGCGTCGAAAACTTGGTATGGCATACGTTCCAGAAGAGCGCTTAGGTCGAGGCGCTGTTCCAGACATGAGCCTAACAGAAAATACCCTTCTAACTCACAGCCAAGGCTTCATTAGAAACGGCCTAGTCGACTGGCAGAGTATAAAAGGCTACACCAGCGAGCTCATCACCAAATATAAAGTAAAATGTCACGGTGAATTCTCCGAAGCGAAAAGCTTAAGTGGCGGCAACTTGCAAAAATTCATCATGGGGCGCGAAATTGGACAGAACCCTAAAGTGCTTATTTGTGCCCACCCTACTTGGGGAGTCGATGTAGGCGCAGCACTTGCCATTCATCAAGCCCTATTAGAACTTCGTGATAAAGGCGCTGCCATTTTGCTTATTTCGGAAGACATTGATGAATTATTTTTGTTGGCCGACCGAATGGCAGCTGTTTGCGATGGCTACCTATCACCTGTTGTGAAAACTGAAACCACCAACATAGATCAAATAGGACAATGGATGGCTGGTACTTTTATAAAAAATACGTCAGCCTCTGACAAACAAGAGGCAACCGCATGATTCTTATCCAAGCTCGTACTGAGCCAAGCTCATTGATGAAAGTGGCTTCACCGCTTCTAGCTATTGCGTTAACCCTGATCTTTGGCTGCGCTCTTTTCTCAGCCATAGGAAAATCGCCGATTCAAGCATTGCATGTCTTATTAATCGCACCATTAGCGGACAGTTACAACATTGGAGAAATGTTTGTCAAAATGGGGCCTCTCCTACTCTGTGCTGTTGGCCTGTCTTTATGTTATCGAGCCAATTTATGGAACATTGGTGCTGAAGGTCAACTATTAGCAGGCGCTCTAGGTGGATCGGCAATGGCGCTTTACTTTGGCGATTCTGACTCTATTCTTGCCTTGCCAATAACCTTATTAGCCGGCATAGCATCAGGCATGATTTGGGCGGCAATTCCGACCTATTTAAAGTTACGCTTTAATTCAAACCTAATATTAACCACCATCATGTTTAACTACATCGGCCTATATCTTCTTATTTGGGCAGTACATGGACCTCTCCGTGATCCCCAAGGCTTCGGCTTTCCTGAGTCCGCAATGTTTTCCGATACCACTCTCTTACCGACACTATTTGAGAGCAGCAGAATTCACCTTGGTATAGTTTTTGCCATCATATCCGCTTTTATCGCTTGGTTTATATTAAGCAAATCCCACCTTGGCTTTCAAATACGAGTTTTTGGTTCCGATGAACCAGCAGCAAAGTACGCAGGCTTTAGTAGCAGAAAATTAAGCTGGATGGTGATGCTTTTTGCAGGTGCATTAGCAGGCTTAGCAGGTGTCAGTGAAACCACTGGCCCAATTGGGCAACTGGTCCCCAATGTATCACCTGGTTACGGCTATTCCGCCATCATTGTTGCTTACCTAGGAAGACTAAATCCTCTTGGCGCTATCTTAGCAGCAGTTTTCATGGCGGTTCTCTATATGGGAGGCGATTTAGCACAAATCGAAATGGGCATCCCCGTTGCCGTGGTGAGTATGTTCCAAGGTGTTTTATTGTTCTTTCTTTTGGCATGTGACTTTTTTATTAACAACAGACTCGCCTTTTCTAATAAAGCGACAAACTAGGAGCCTATTTTGGACTCAGATCTAATCGTACAAATATTGTTTGCCGCCGTAAAAACTGGCACTCCGTTGCTTTTTATTGCCCTAGGTGAAGTTATATGTGAAAAATCTGGCGTGTTAAACCTTGGCCAAGAAGGCATGATGTTAATGGGCGCTGTAGTAGGCTTCCTAGCGGCTTATGGCACAGGTAGTGCAGGACTTGGTGTTCTTGCTGCCATGATAATGGGGTGCATAATGAGCTTAATTTTCGCAGTACTCGTTCTGCATCTTGGCGCCAATCAAGTAGCCACAGGGCTTGCTTTAACTATTTTTGGAACCGGCTTAAGTGCTTTTATTGGATCAGGTGTTGTTGGCCAAACCATTCAAGGTTTTCAGCCTATTGCCATTCCACTGCTATCGGACATTCCCTTTCTCGGTCGCATTCTTTTTAGTCATGACATTTTGGTTTACACCTCTTTTGCTATGACCTTTATTCTGATGTTTGTGATTTACAAAACACGCATCGGACTAACCTTAACCGCCGTCGGAGAAAACCCTCACGCAGCAAACGCCATAGGCATTAAAGTGTTAAGAGTTCGCTATTTAGCCGTCATGTTTGGCGGTGTCATGGCGGGCATTTCAGGCGCCTATATGTCGCTTGTTTATACTCCTATGTGGGTAGAAAACATGACAGCGGGGCGCGGCTGGATCGCCCTTGCATTGGTCGTCTTTGCATCGTGGCGAATCGGCAGAATCATGTTAGGTGCCTACCTCTTCGGCATAGCAAGCATTATGCATTTAGTCCTTCAAGGCTTGGGCTGGTCTATTTCACCAAACCTACTTGCCATGCTGCCTTATGTCGCAACAGTCATTGTAATGGTGATTATCAGCGCAGATAAATTTAAAGAAAAATTATTGGCCCCTAGGTCATTAGGAAAAACCTTTGACCCAAGACAAATGGCCTAAACAAAAAAAGTGAATACCATAAATAAAATGCCTTCGGGCACAAAAGGAGCAAGCAATGAAACTTAAAAGTGTATTGATAGGTCTGGGACTTTTAGCGGGAGCAAGTTTTGTTCAAGCTGAGGATCCACTCAAAGTCGGTTTTGTCTATGTTGGACCCGTTGGCGACTTAGGCTGGAGCTATGAACATGACAGAGGTCGTAAAGGCATAGAAGAATATTTTGGCGATAAAGTAAAAACCACTTACGTTGAAAACGTGCCAGAAGGTGCTGATGCCGAGCGAGTAATCACCCAACTCGCTAAAGCAGGCAATGACCTTATTTTTACTACCTCTTTTGGTTTTATGAACCCAACGGTAAAAGTCGCGAAGCGCTTTCCTAAAGTAAAGTTTGAGCATGCTACTGGATACAAACTGTCTAAAAACTTAGGCACTTACGTTCTTCGCACCTACGAAGGCCGTTATATTTCAGGCGTGGCTGCAGGCATGATGACCAAAACCAATACCATTGGTTATATTGGTTCATTTCCGATCCCAGAAGTTATCCGTGACATCAACGCCGCTTACATGGGTGCAAAAAGTGTTAATCCAGATGTAAAAATGAAAATTGTTTGGGCGAATACTTGGTACGATCCAGGTAAAGAGACAGATGCTGCAAACGCACTAATGGACCAAGGTGTTGATGTAATGCTACAACACACCGACAGCCCAGCGCCGCTTATTGCTGCTGAGAAACGTGGGTTACGCGCCATTGGCCAAGCTTCTGACCAAAGTAAATTTGCGCCAAACGCACATATTTTCTCTGTTCGTGATGATTGGGCACCTTACTACATCAAACGAGTGCAAGCCGTTATGGATGGCACATGGGATTCTAAAGATTTCTGGGGCGGCTTCCAAGAAGACATGCTATCTCTAGCGTCTATTAACCCAAACCTTCCAGCAGATGTTCGAGCTAAAATTGATGCAACTTATACTGCAATCAATTCTGGTGAATTCAAACCATTCACTGGGCCTATTAAAGACAACAAAGGCAATATCGCAGTTCCAGCCAACCACTCACTAACAGATCAAGAGCTTGCTCAAGTAAATTGGTATGTTGATGGCATTACTGACGAAATTCCTCGCTAAGTCCTACTATGCTTATATACAGCCAGCGCCGCTGGCTGTATATTCTGCCGTTTTTTCCTAATCACTATTCTTAAACTCAGCCAACCATCCTTTTTCATCATCGGTTTTATCGCTATATTTAAGAATCAAAGGCAAAGCAACGAAAGGTACCCCCATGGAAACACTAATCGAACTATCAAAGAAAATGCCCAAAACAGAACTTCATCTACATATTGAAGGCACCTTTGAGCCAGAGCAGATGTTTGCCATAGCCCAACGAAATCAGGTGAAACTAAAATACAGCACAGTAGATGCTTTAAAAGCCGCTTATCAATTCACGAACTTACAAGATTTTCTCGATCTTTATTATCAAGGTATGTCTGTACTACTCCATGAAGCCGATTTTTACGACCTTACCATGGCGTATTTGAAAAAAGTTAATAGCGAAAATGTTGTGCACGTAGAGATTTTCTTTGACCCACAAGGCCACTTATCTCGAGGGGTGAGCTTTGAGCCCCAAATCCGAGGCATCTACAACGCCCTGCAAGACGCCGAGAAAAAATGGGGAATGACCTCCAAGCTCATTATGTCTTTCCTACGCCACCTCAGTGAAGAAAGCGCCTTTGACACGCTAGAACAAGCAAAACCTTATTTAGCTTGGATTGATGGTGTTGGATTAGACAGCTCAGAAGTCGGACATCCGCCGGAAAAATTCTTACGTGTTTTTGAAGCCTGCAAAAAGCTTGGCTTAAAGATCACTGCCCATGCTGGTGAAGAAGGCCCTCCAGAATATGTTTGGCAAGCTATAAACCAAATCGGCGTTGACAGAATTGATCATGGCAACAGAGCGTTAGAAGACGATAAACTTATTGATACGATAAAAGAGCGTAATTTAACTCTGACGGTTTGCCCGCTTTCCAATTTAAAGCTTTGTGTCGTCACCGACATGAAAGACCACCCGATCAAAAATATGCTGGCACTTGGTTTGCATGCTACCGTCAATTCTGACGATCCAGCTTACTTTGGTGGCTACATGAACGACAACTATGCATCACTTATTAATGGCACTGGCATTAGCAAAGATGAGCTTTTTCAGTTAGCCCAAAACGGCATCACTGGAAGCTGGATGGAAGACCATGTTAAAGAACAGCACTTAAAGGGCCTTCATGCCCTTTTCGCATAAGACTGTTATTAGGTACCTATAACACATGAAACACCGATACCCCGAAGCTTGCTGCGGGGTATCGGTGTTTCATCCGAGCAATATTAAACTTTATTCATATGCCATTCTCTCTCGAAGGAAGCCGTCGCAAAACGACTTCTCTCGACCTTGTAGGTCGCGCATTTATGCCGACAAAAAACTCACCACAACAAATTATGTCTTGTCGGGCTAAAGCCACGACCTACAAAAAGCAATATAAATCAACATATTGTAGGCTACGCCTGTACTCCCCTCATCAGGCCTACAACGCTTTAACGACAACCTCCTTCGCGGGAATGGCGCAGCAAGCTGAGAGGAATTTACCCGAAGAAATTAAATTGGGTGATTGAGTTGATCACTCTTTTTAGCCGATGTGTTAAGATGCGTTTTTTTACCAACCCGAGTCAAATTCATGTCAAACACAATCCTTCTTGATGATACCTTCTATCGTTTACCTAGCAGCGAACGCTATGATCACGTTTTAAACCTCGTGAAGAAAGGCACATCCGTATGGACACTGGCTGACGCAGAGGGCTGTTTAATTATTGATCTTGGTAGCGATAAAGTATTACCTATTTGGCCAGCGGAACCCCTAGCTACCGCATGGGGCGAGAAAGAGTATCAAGGGTTTAATAGCTTAGAAATTAACGCTGCCGATTGGGCCGAGAAATGGCTTCCAGGCATGCAAGGTGATGGCTTTTCTGTTGGTGTAGCGCCAAACCTTGCTGGCGAATGCATTGTTTCTTCTGCCGAAGAACATGCAGCCGACTTACAAAGCTAACACAAAACCTTTGATTTAAGATAAAAGCGCTTTGCACTTTCAATTAAAGGCTCCCATTCAAAAGGGTCGCCTATTAAAAAGCCACCCAAACAAACGCACACAACTTGCTGTGTGCGTTTGTTTGTTTGCTGTTTTCCTTATTTATTTTGGCCCGCTGTTCTCTCAAGTAAGTAATGCACTTTCACCCCAGCCAACCACGATGCAAATGTCGATGGAAAGTATGGCTATGTCAGGGCACGACCATGCAAAAATGCTTTCCAAGCAAGCAAGCAACAAACCGACAAGCTCAGCACATATTAGCCACCACGGTCATCATGGACACGGCGAAAGCGCCAACCTCTTAGAGGCTTGTGGCTATTGCTCCCTGCTTTTCCATTTAAACTGGATCGATGCCAAAACTTTTGAGTTAATTCCCCTTACTCAAAGCCGTTACCCGAACATAGTAACGGTGACTATTTCGCACAAATACAGTGTGCCCTTCACCTCCATTCTCCCCAGAGCACCACCCACCACTCTCGTTTAACTCAACCAATAAGCACGACGCAAGCAACTCTGATCCTACGCTGATCAGGTTTTTCTGTGCGCGTTTTTTATGATGATAGAAAAGTGAGTATCTACTCAGAGGCGTTGTTCTGCCCTTTTCCTTTAAATGAGAAATAACTATGTCTACAAACACCAAGGCTTCCGAGCCTTCTTCAAATGCTATGTTGCTATTAATCACACGGCTGCATTTTTACATTGGCCTTTTCATTGGCCCCTTTATCTTTGTGGCTGCCCTCACTGGTACCATCTATGTGATAACACCACAACTTGAGGATGTCATTTATAAAGACGCCCTAACAACACAAAGCGTGGGTGAAAACAAACCAATTTCTCAACAAATCGCGGCCGCGAAATCACAATTAACAAGCGATCTAACCTTATTCGCTGTTCGCCCTGCGCCAGAGCAAGGCGACACGACACGCGTGATGTTTCTTGACAAAGAAGCGGAACTAACAGGGGCAAGAGCCTTATTTATCGACCCTGTGACATTAGAAGTGAAAGGCAACCTGCCTGTTTATGGTACAAGCGGTGTCTTACCACTTAGAACAACGCTCGACTTTATGCATCGCCAACTACTGCTCGGTGAAGTGGGTCGCTATTACAGCGAACTTGCCGCATCTTGGCTTTGGATTGCGGCACTTGGCGGCCTGTTTCTTTGGTACAAAGGCGGCAAGAAAAATAAAGCCGAGTTTGCCAGCAGAACAGAGCACCTGCGTAAGCGTCGTCGCCATTATCAAGTAGGGCTGTGTTTGTTTGTCGGTTTGATCTTTGTTTCTATTACCGGATTAACTTGGTCTAAATGGGCCGGAGCCAATATTGGCACTTTGCGCTCTAGCATTGGCTGGGTCACACCTTCCGTAGACAGAAATCTTGCTAACGACACTCAAACAATAGCAGCATCAGGCGAGCATGCTGACCACCTAAACCATGCTAGTCACCAGAATGCACCTGAAAAGCTGCCTGCAGAAAAGTTTGAAAATATCGACTTACTCTTTGACGGTGTATTAAAGGCGGCCAGAGACGCTGGCATTGATGCCAACAAGCTAGAAATAAGACCATCATCAACCAAAGATAAAGCGTGGCGAGTGAGTGAAATTGATCGTTCTTGGCCAACTCAGGTTGACAGCGTCGCTGTTGACGCAAGTACCATGACAGTGACCAGCCGTGCCAATTTTGCGACTTTTCCAATTGTAGCCAAGCTAATTCGTTGGGGAATTGATGCTCATATGGGCGTTCTGTTTGGCATAGCAAACCAAATAATACTAGCCATCTTTGGGCTATCTCTATGCTTTATGATCATCCTAGGCTACAAGATGTGGTGGATTCGTCGCCCGCAAGCAGGGTCGACCTCTAGACCACTTTTGCAAGCATGGTCGAAACTGTCTGCAGCACAAAAAATACTTACGCTCATTGTCACTATCGCACTGGGCTTAAGCCTGCCTGTGATGGGTGTGAGTTTATTAGTCTTTTTATTGATTGATGTAGTTCGCTGGAAACGTCAATAACAAACTAAAAATCACCGAGCTTTATTTCAAGCTCGGTGATTCCTTTTATTTGAATCCCCCTCAATCTAAAAGCTTTATTCTTTCCGCTTTCTTCTGGCCTCTCGCCTAGTAATCAGTAAAATATGCGTCTCATTTAATTACCCTCAAAATGCTATTTTATGACCCCACAAGCTCTCACTATTTTAACTGATCACGTTTTTAATCAGCTAGCACTGCAACCAAATGGCGCCAAAAGGCTTTTTCATGGTCGAGGACGCCGCTTTCCTGACCTAGAGCAAATCACTGTCGATTGGCTAGAAGGGCAAATTCTCATCTCTCTTTTTAAAGAACCCTCTTCCGACGAATTAGATAAATTAAATAATAAAATTATCAATTGGACGATTCAAACAAAATGGAGCGACTTCAATGTACAATCCATCCTACTCCAGCATCGGAGTCGAGAACGCAGCCCGACCGAATGCCTTTGGGGACATTATCAAGAGCAGCAAGTTGTTAACGAAGATGGGCTTCTATTCCAATTAGACCTTGGCAAAAACCAAAACTCTGGCCTTTTTTTAGACATGAGATACGGGCGACGCTGGGTAAAAGAAAACAGCCAAGACAAACGTGTACTCAATCTATTCGCTTACACCTGCGGTTTTTCAGTCGCCGCTTTAACTGGTGGAGCAGACTTTGTCGTGAACCTAGACATGGCCAAAGCCGTACTGAGTCGAGGACGAGAGAACCATCGCCTGAATCAACACGATTTAAACAGCGTTAAATTTTTTGCTCATGATATTTTCAAATCTTGGGGGAAAATTAAAAAATATGGCGAATATGACCTTATCATCATTGATCCACCAACCTTCCAACGGGGCAGCTTTGCTCTAACAAAAGACTATCAAAAAATATTACGACGCCTGCCCGAGTTACTGACAGAAAATGGACAAGTGCTTGCCTGTGTTAATGACCCAAGCATTCCTGCACAATTTTTAATTGATGGCATGCGCGAAGAAGCACCTACACTCGAGCTCCAATATCGACTGGATAATCCACCCGAATTTATGGATATTAATATCGAAAGCGGCCTGAAGGCCCTAATATTTACGAAAACACCTGATAACACAGCAAACGAAGGAAGCCAGCATGTCTAAAACAACCGTTACATTCGAATACGAAAAAGAAACCAAAAACAGCGTACGCTACCAAGAAATACCAGAGGAAGGAAAAGCGCCTATTATGGGCACGCTATATGTACAAAAGTGGTTTGCAGGCAGTAGTAAGAACCTAGAAATCACTATCGAAAAGAAAGACTAATTTAACGTTAAGGCAGCGCCACCATGCTGCCTTCCTTCACCCTATCAACAAACCTTTATTCTCAACCATATTATTTCACCAGCTTTTAATATGAAAACCACAGTTAAAAGCATCCGTTTTTATAATATACAAATGGATCTCATTTCTTTTCCGTGTTAAATTTGCCCCACTAAGGTGCACTTTTCATGCGCAATTCACATTTGAATATGTTCATGGCGTGGTAGCGGTAACCCCTCAACCACCGGACTTTAGTAACACATAACAATTATTAACGCCCACAAAGCGAATCTTATCGAGGACACTATCTATGCAAGCATTCATTGATTTCTTAAACGGAGTCATTTGGAGCCCAGCCTTAATTTATCTATGTCTAGGTGCTGGTTTATTTTATTCAATTCTGACGCGCTTTGCTCAAGTACGCCATTTCAAAGAAATGTGTTCACTATTGTTCAATTCGAACGAGTCGGACAAAGGCATTTCTTCTTTCCAAGCATTGGCGGTATCGCTATCTGGTCGTGTTGGTACAGGTAACATTGCTGGCGTAGCGGCAGCCATTGGTTTTGGTGGTCCTGGTGCCATTTTCTGGATGTGGGTTGTTGCCTTCTTGGGCGCAAGTACTGCTTATGCTGAATCTACTTTAGGACAGCTTTATAAAGTAAGCGAAAATGGTCAATATCGTGGTGGCCCAGCATACTACTTCGAGCGCTGCCTTGGCTGGCGTTGGTTGGGTGTCTTGTTTGCTTTGTCTTCTATTCTTGCCTGTGGTGTTTTCTTACCAGGTATTCAAGCAAACTCTGTTGGTAATGCAGTAACACAAATCTTCGGCGAAGGCGTTATTGTATCTAGCTCTTTCGGTGATGTTGGTTCTACCAAATTGGTTGCGCTAGCGGTGATCTTAGTCGTTTTGGCATTTATCATCTTTGGTGGCATCAAACGTATTGCGAACTTCACTCAAATAATCGTGCCATTTATGGCGCTTGGTTATATTGTGATGGCGCTGATCGTTGTCTTCCTAAACCTAGACAAAGTACCAGGCATTTTCGGCATGATCTTCTCTGATGCATTCACTGCACAGGCCGGTTTTGGCGCGGCAATCGGTTGGGGCGTAAAACGTGGCGTTTACTCAAACGAAGCTGGCCAAGGTACAGGCCCTCATGCTGCTGCCGCAGCAGAAGTTCAACACCCTGCACAGCAAGGCCTTGTTCAAGCATTCTCTGTATACGTTGATACTCTATTCATTTGTACTGCGACAGCGCTGATGATCTTGATTACACAACAGTACAACATCCAAGGTTCTTTGGCTGATGGCCAGTTCATCGTACAAAACGTTGATCCTTCTACTATCATTGCTTCACCTGCCTTCACTCAGATGGCATTAGCAAGTGTGTTTGGTAATTCTGGTCCTATCTTCGTTGGTGTAGCATTATTCTTCTTCGCCTTCACTACGATCTTAGCGTACTACTACATTGCTGAAACCAATGTTGCTTATCTACGCCGCGCATTGAATATCAATGTATCACTAACCTTCGTAAAACTGCTTATCATGTTCATGGTGGCTTACGGTACAGTTAACACAGCAGGTTACATCTGGAACCTTGGTGATGTTGGCGTTGGCTTAATGGCTTGGTTGAATATCGTTGGTATTATCATGATTTTCTTCATGGCAAAACCAACTATGAAAGCATTACGTGATTACGAAGACCAGAAAGCCGCTGGCGTAACAGATTATACTTTTAACCCGAAAGCACTTGGCATAAAAGGTGCTGAGTTCTGGGAAAAACGTTACGACAAACAACAAGCTGAAAAAGCAGCTGATAAATAATCGACACTGCGTTTAGTAAAATACTCTGATGTGAAAAGGGTCACTTTAAAGTGGCCCTTTTTTATTCTTACTATCCCAGCTTAAGGAGCATTCCTTTGTGCGGGATCTTTCTTAAAAGCAGGCGCCATACTTTGTGGATCGACTTGCCCCTTGTAACTAGCCGACGCCTGTGCCCACCAAATGAGTTGATTAAAAGTACGACCAAAATAACCAAACCACTCGTTTTGATCTTCGCCTTCTGCTAGAGCTCCTTCTGCAGAAAAGACGTTTTGCGCTTTTGGCACATGAATCATTGACGATACAGGCAAACAACCCAACTCCGACAAAAAGGTTCGCATGCCTATCGCGGCGCGCATTCCACCCCATTGGCCAGCAGAATAGGTCACTATGGCACTTGGCTTATAGGAAAACAAAGAGCTGCCAAAATGATTAAGCAAGTTAGCCAACGCTGGGCTCATTGAATGATTGTATTCAGGGCTCACCATAATATAACCATCGGCCGATGCTATTTTCTTCGCCAACGCATCTAGTCTCTCTGGGACCTGACTTGTTGAGTAAGAAAAGTGCGGTTTAAAAACAGCCTCTAACGGATAGTCCAACGCATCCACCAGCTCAACCTCATGATCGATATGCTGAGATACAAAAGCGGCAAAGCACGCTTTAGCTACCCTCTCGCCTAATCGAGCTGGCCGTGGTGGCGCGCTATCCCTAACCGTCCCAAGAAAGATTAAAATCTTCATAAATACATACCCAATACGAATTATTACGATTTGTTTCTAGAACACCCTACAGTGCGTAGTAAAATGCAAACCTCAGCACTGGTAAATTTAGCTTGAAAGCTCTATCGTTTAATAATCTATACGAATCATTGTGATAGAACATAAAACAATCAAAAGATACCTCACTATTCTCAGCCCACTAAACCAATTACAATGAGAGCCGCGATATGATACAGAAAGACTTCCGAAAACTAGGCTGCGCAGAATGTTCAACTGGGTGTGATTTAGGATTCGATTTTACTATGGCGTTTCAGCCAGTCATAAATAGTCAAACCAAAACGGTCTTTGCACAAGAAGCGCTTGTGCGTGGCCTTAATCAAGAAGGTGCCTTTCAAGTCTTCCAAAACGTAAACGAAACTAATCGCTATCGTTTTGACCAAAGCTGCCGTGTAAAAGCCATCAAACTGGCTGCCGAGTTGGAGATCCATAAACATTGTTTTCTAAGCATTAACTTTTTGCCGAACGCGGTTTACAAACCAGAACTTTGCATACGCACTACGCTAAATGCCGCAGAAGAATATCAATTCCCCAAAGAAAAGATCATCTTCGAATTTACTGAGAATGAACAAATTACGGACAGCAAACACTTAGAATCCATTATCCAGCATTACCAGCAACAAGGTTTTTTAACCGCAACAGACGACTTTGGCTCAGGGTTCAACGGTCTAAACCAACTTGCCGACCTTAAAACAGACATAACCAAAATCGATATGGCGCTCATCAAGAACATCGATCAAGACAAAAAACGTCAAATTATCGTACGAAACTTGGTAAACCTGTTTAATGAACTGAATATGATAATCATCGCAGAAGGCGTTGAAACACAAGCTGAATACCACACATTACAAGATATGGGCATTCATCTTTTCCAAGGCTACTATTTTGCTCGACCAAGCTTTGAATCACTTGCGGAAATTAACTGGGACTAGCTGACGATATTTATTGATAAACAACTTTAAAGCGCTCTAATACCAGCAGCATATCTTCCGTTGCTTCAATACCTAACTCTTCGCACTCCGCAGAAAAAAAAGCCCAGTGTGCTTCACGCCACCAATCTAATGTTTTATCGCCCTCGCCTTCTGCGGCGGCAAACTCAGCACTTACATCACAGTATCGACACTCAGTAACAGAAGTAATTTCGATGATACACACAGGCTTACCGTCCCAATTTGTCACCACTTGCAAGTGACCAACCTGCGGCATGGCTTCACCTTCGTAGCTGTACCAATGTTTCATACTGCATGAAGCTTGCTTTTCACCACGCACTATCAAATCAGCACAGACGTTAGCGTTGTATTCGTCAGCGCAGTAGTAATCGGAACCAAAAGAAATATATTTACTAGCAATACCTAGAGGTAAGGAATGAAGAAAGCGATCCAAATACACTTTACTTCTTCCATCCATTACACCCTCAACCTCTATTGTCATTTCATCAAACCCTACAAAAACAACCGTTATTTCAGTCTAGTTAAACCCACTAAAATACAAACAACACCACCGATCATCCCCCCCCAAGCTTCTATTGGCGTATCACCACTTATTGCGCGAGTCACTTGAGATGCAGCTGCATCATAAATGTTGTAGCCCCATACAGCCAAAGCAGCACCAACAACAACTAAAATAATGCCAACGATTTTATTATTCATATCGACTCCAAGGTGTTACTCATTCAGAAACTAAGCTAAACATCATGACACAAACAACACGATAATATGAACTCAATAACGTCACACCATTAATTTATTAATAAATTAAAGACACACATTACTCACCTGGAGCTTTCACATAATCTCGCCAATTATGACGTTCTTTAAAGCCCAGCACATCACGGATTTTACGGTTTGAAAACAAGGCTTCATGCTCGCCCATTTCTCGGGTAAATGGCACACCAGAAAAAAAGCGTTCTGCTAATTCTTTCGTCGGAATTATTGCGCCATTGTGATCGTTACCCGCATTAAATACTTGAAAACCTAAACCGTCTTTCTGCAAACATAAATCGACAATTTGCCCAAGATCACGAGCATCGATGTAACAAAATGCATTGCGGCGGCGTACTTCAGGGTGTTCAAAATAATGTGGAAATAACTCAGCGTATTCATGAGGCTCAATCACATTACCAATACGAAGCGCATAGATATCAATACCTGAACGGCGCTGGAAACTGCGTGCTGTTTTCTCGTTCACCACTTTAGATAATCCGTAGCTGTCCATAGGATCAACATCGTAATCCTCTTCTAATGGCAGAGAATGCGGATTAGTTTGCCCATCAGAAAAACAAATGCCGTAAGTCGTTTCGGACGAGGCAATAATGACTTTCTTAATACCAAGTTTTACCGCCGCTTCGATGACGTTATAAGTCCCTATGGTATTAACACGAAAAGTTTCGTTATCTGGGTTAATTAAGATTCTTGGCACCGCAGCAAAATGAACGACCGCATCAAACGCTGGCACTCCCGTTCCAGGCTCTAACTCATCAAAACCTGCATAGGAAGTCATCACGTTGAACATCTGACCGGAATCAGTAATGTCTGCAATGAGGTTATCGACTTGAGGGTGATCGAGTGGCGTCAAATCTACATTAAGTACTCGATATCCCTGCTCCAGTAGATACGCAACTGCATGCTTTCCAGCTTTTCCCGATCCTCCTGTAAATAATATGCGCTTTGCTGTCATAAACTAACCTCCATGAATTTTAATTATTATTGAAAGACTCTACTTCATTCTTGGATAAATAGCGCCATTGTCCGGCGTCGACATCTAAGCAAACCTTACCTATTTGCTCTCGGTGCAATCCCACTACTCGATTCCCAACTGCTGCAAACATGCGCTTCACCTGATGAAACTTGCCTTCCGTGATGGTTAAGCGCATTTCTTTTGGAGCAATAATCTCTAGCTCGGCAGGACGAGTTAAACTCGCTTCACCTTGGAGTGGAAGCCCCTTTTTGAACTGAGCAATAAGCTCTTGGCTACAATCTTTTGAAATCGCTTGAGACAATTGAACGCGATAGACTTTGCGGCAATCATTGGTTGGTTGAGTAATATTAAATGACCAACGGCCATCATCGGTAATCAATACCAATCCCGTTGTATCAGCATCCAAACGCCCTGCTATATGTAATTCAGAAATCTTATCAACCTCTAGATAATTGAACAGTGACGGATAAACCTCATCAATATTCGAGCACACAGTACCCGCTGGCTTATTCATCATAATATAACGAAAATCACGCGCCTTTAACTCAACGCCATTTAAAAGTACGCTATTATTTTCATGTACTTGAGTCGCCTCGTTCGTAACGACCTCACCATTAACAAAAACCTCACCCGAATAAATAGATTGAACCGCTTCTTTTCTGTTCAGCTCAGTACTTTTACAAACAAACTTATCAAGGCGCATAACAGGCAACATTAAAAGGTGAAAGAGCGAAACATTATCCTTCCTGAGCAATAATTATCAACGCCTGACGGATTTTCGCCAATGTAGAAACGCTTTTTACGCTATACTGCACCATCTTTTCTTTTCGACACCCCTTACGACAATCTGTCAGAGCACTTTATGCCATTTGCAAAACTAGGATTATCCAGTCCTCTTGTTCAAGCTATTACTGAACTGGGTTACAAAACCCCTACGCCAGTCCAGAAACAAGCGATCCCCGTTATCCTCTCTGGGAAAGACTTAATAGCGACAGCACAAACCGGAACAGGTAAAACTGCCGCGTTTGTTCTACCGCTACTAGATCGTTTTACTAAAGCAGGAACTTTACGCGGCAAACGCATTCGAGTGCTTATTCTCGTGCCAACGCGAGAGTTAGCGGTTCAGGTTGAAGCAAGTGTTGCTCAATACGCGAAACACACTAAGCTAACGTCTATGGCCATTTATGGCGGTGTGGATACCGAAGCACAAAAAGAACGCTTAATTGAAGGTGTAGATATTCTCGTCGCTACTCCGGGTAGATTGCTCGATTTAGCTCATCAGCGTGCGCTGCACTTTGATGAACTGAAAGTCATGGTGTTGGACGAAGCCGACAGAATGGTCGACATGGGCTTTGTTGGCGATATCAACAAGATCATGGAGCGCTTACCTGAAAATCGTCAGAACTTGTTGTTTTCAGCAACCATGACAGACGATGTTCGCGCCCTTGCCTATGATTTTTCAGACAGCAAGATGACCGACCTAGCGGCTGAAATCTCTATCTCTCCCAATGTACGTGCGGCAAAAAATATCAAGCAATGGCTAATCACCGTTGATAAAGACACCAAATCTGCCCTATTAAGTCATTTAATTAACGAACAGAAATGGGATCAGGCGCTTATTTTTATCGAGAAAAAACACGGCGCCGCCAAGCTTGTCGATCAGCTAGCCAAGCGTGGCATAGTTGCTGACTGTATTCACGGTGATAGAAGCCAAGCAATGCGTGAAAAGATCTTAGCGCAATTTAAATCTGGCGAACTAAAATATCTAGTCGCAACAGGCGTTGCAGCTCGTGGTTTGGATATCGGAGAATTAAGCCGTGTAGTCAATTACGACTTGCCGTTCAAACCAGAAGAATACATTCACCGCATTGGTCGAACAGGTCGTGCCGGTGCTTCTGGCGAAGCCATTTCATTCGTTGCCATGGGTGACTTTAAAAACCTTTGCGCCATTGAAAGCCGACTAAAACACATCATCGATCGCAAAGAAATTGCAGGCTTTCCGGTCAGAAAAGTCGTGCCAGTTTCTATTTTAAATTACGTCCGCAAAGCAAATCGTTAACATCGCGCCATTGAATGTTTTGTTATAGAAGATCCGCCTTAGGTAGAGTTTTCTGCCTAAAGCGCATCCCTTTACATAAACCTTAATTTTTTATGCATAAAAACAGCACGACTGCATACAAAAGTTTACAAAGATGGACGCTTTGCTGTATATCTAAGTAGTGAAAAATGATGTTGGTAAAAAAGTAAAAAAATGAAAGACAATATAACGGTATCCATTTCTTCAATTGATGGAACAAAGCATTTTAGTTTTGGAAAAAGGACTCGTCACACATTCAAGTTTGTAAGTTACGTCATTTTTATGGCTGTCCTTCTCACTGCAGGAATTATTTACTACTTAGTTAACGATGCAGAAAACTCAAAGCTAAAATTACTCGAACTAGAGAGCAAATCATCCTCTTTAACAAAAGAAATCACCTCGCTGACTGCACTTAAGCTAAGCTTAGAACAGGATTTATCTGAGCGAGAAGAACGAATGCTATTAGTTTCTGATCGATTAAATGATCTAGAAAAAGTACTTGGTATGGATGATCAGAACAACGTCGAGCTGGAATCACGATTAGATACAGCGGCCATGAACTCATCATTAAGAGTCGCCATGCTGACTCAGATACCAAGCGGACCACCAGTTAAAAATGCCAGAACTTCTTCAGGTTACGGCAAAAGAAAGCATCCAGTTCTTGGCACCATAAGGGTTCACCGTGGACAAGACTTTGCGGTCAATACTGGAACCCCTATTTATGCGCCAGCGGACGGAACAGTGGAAGTAACAAGACCCAGTAAAGAAGGTTCAGGGAATTTTCTGCGCTTGCTACACGGATATGGTTTTTCCAGCTCTTACTCTCATATGAGTAAGTTTGCAGTAAACAAAGGCGATTTTGTTAAAAAAGGCGATTTGATCGGTTACTCCGGCAACAGTGGATTAACCTCAGGGCCGCATCTGCATTATGAAATACGCTTCGTTGGACGAGCACTCGATCCCAAACCATTCATAGCTTGGGATGTCGATAATTTTGATACAATTTTTGAAAGTGTAAGAGGTATACGATGGGAATCTTTGGTGGACAAAATAGAGTTAAGAGTCAGTCAGCAACTACAACTCTCATCGCAGAAGGCTGCACAATTAACGGGCAGATAAATGTCGCCAACCATCTACAAATTGATGGCACTGTCGAAGGTCAAATTGAAGCGACTAATCAAATTAAAATCAGTGTATCAGGCAATGTTCAGGGTGAAATCACCACTGACCGTCTAATCATCAATGGCAATTTTGAAGGTATTTGTCGGGCAAATTATATTGAGATTTTAAGCTGTGGTCGCGTTAGCGGGACAGTTTACAGCGATAATCTTAGCATAGAGTCTGGCGGCAAGTTTACAGGGATCACTAACCCATCAGGCAAGGAGATGGAAGTACAAGAGCCACACGGACAGCTGAGCAGCCTTGATAGTTTAGATGAACTCGACCATCAAGAAGACAAGATCGTCTTGATGAGCAATGATAAAAACGCCTAATTAAAAGAGAAAGCCCTTAGTAACTCTGCATTGGTTGGGTATTCTTGTAATAACTCAACCAATTTTTGAGCACCATCGACAGGCTTAAGGTGCGTAAGAGAACGACGTAAAGCACGCACTTTTTCAATGTCTTTAGCATCAATCAGCAGCTCCTCTCGGCGCGTGCTGCTTTTCGCAATATCGATAGCCGGAAAAATACGATGACTCGCCGCTTCTCGTGACAACACAATTTCCATATTGCCCGTGCCTTTGAATTCTTCAAAGATCACCTGATCCATCTTACTACCAGTATCCACTAAAATAGTTGCCAGAATAGTTAGCGATCCGCCGTTTTCTATTTTTCTCGCTGCGCCAAACAGCTTACGTGGAATTTCTAACGCTCTTGTATCGAGGCCACCAGACATAGTTCGACCGCTGCCTCTTTGTTCGGCATTATGAACTCGTGAAAGCCTCGTCAGGGAGTCAATCACAATCATCACATCTTGGCCTTCACCCGCTTGCTTTCGCGCCGTTGCAAGCAGCGCATCAGCCACACGCACATGTTGCGTATAACTTTCGTCAGAAGACGATGCATGCACTTCAGCCGATACGCTGCGCTTAAAGTCTGTCACTTCTTCAGGCCGCTCATCAATCAATAAGGCATAGAGCTTAATGTCTGGATAAGCCTCAGCTACCGCCTGACAAATATGTTTGAGCATGGTTGTTTTACCCGACCCTGGCGGCGCGACTATCAAACCTCGCTGTCCCATGCCTATTGGCGTGATCAAATCCATCGCCCGAACTGTTCGCTCTGAAGAACCAGATGCCAATTGAATACAAGGTGAAGGATGAATGGCAACGCCGTTTAAAAAACGTTTTTCAGGATCGTTCGGATACAAGTCCTCAGCTACCTCATCGACAGGATTTGCGTCAGAAGCACGCTTACCTTTCAAACTTAGTATTTTTCTCGTCATAACAGGGGTTATCGCTTTTGGTGATTAAAAGTGTGGAGATATGAACATCAATACTATGATGTTACAGTGATCAGCGCTCATTTGATATTGAACACTGACTAATTCAATTTCGACATACGAATACAATTACGACCACTCTCCTTTGCCTTATACAAAGCAAGGTCTGCTTGCTGGAACAATTGCTTAGGATCCACAGAGAGCTCTGGCCAACTTGCTATACCAATCGAAATAGTCAGACTATCTAACAACTCCCCTTCATACTCAATCTTGGTATTTTCTACTGCATGTGTTAACTGCTCGGCTCGCTGCAAACAATCACCACCTTTAGCACGCGGCATAATGACAATAAACTCTTCCCCACCCAATCGACAGACAATATCTGCTTGGCGAAAGAATCGACTTAATAAGCCTGCAAGAGTTTTTAATGCTTCGTCTCCTGCTGGGTGACCATAGGTATCATTGAACTTCTTAAAGTGATCAATATCACAAATTAACAATGATAGCGGCTCTTTATTCCTTTCTGATGACGCAATCTCATATTCCAGCACTTCGGTAAAAAAACGTCTGTTTTTTAAATTCGTCAAAACATCTTCGTATGAAAAGCGCTGCAACTCTTCACGCAAAGCGATATTTGCTAACGTAATGCTGATCTTTTCAACTGCTCGCTCTAACAACGGCATAAACTGATCGACTGGGTAACAACTATTCTCTTCTGTCACTTTAACTTGTAAAAGAGCGACATGGCGGACCAAACCTTGCTGGTTGACTATTTTGAATGGAAAAAGCCCTTGCTCATGATCGAATATCGCATGCTCTATCACAGTAACTCCTGAGGTTGGCATTTCAATGTTGCGCCCCCAACACTGTATATCTTGCCAATCATCCGAATTAACGATGCTAAAAGTGCCCGAAAATGGCTGACAAAGCTCAGCTACTGCATTTCCAACCTTATCAATTCCCTGTTCTAATGTATGGCAACTCTCTAAAGCCAAAACGATATCACTGGCAATTTCTAATTTTTGCTGCTGAAACAATAAGCCTTCAGAACGTAATTTTTCTTTTTCAGCCATAACCGTAAGCTGCTCAGTTCGCTCATTTACTTCAGACTCTAGTGATATATTTAATTTGGCTAAACGACGCTGTGTAAACAAATAATGGTTAAACGAGAGCCCAACAATAGCAACTGAAAACAGCAGTGCCCCACTTGAAACAGGAACGCTACTCCATGAGATCCAACCATGAGCAACAAACATATCCAGCAGCATAACGGCACAAAAGCCGAAATAAGCAAGAATCAAAATCTTCTGCTCAAACCTGACACGGTTAAAAACAAACGACACAAAGCCAACCAATAACAATAGCGTCACGATAAAGATGCCGTCGAAAATAGGATATAGTTGACTAATACTAACAACGCCAGACAAGCTCCCTACTCCAGCAACAACCAAGAAGCCAAGATGGAATTTCCAAAGCCATTCAAAATGTCGCACTTCTAAATTGGCCTTAGATAACCATTCAGCCAATAACATAAACATGGGTATCGGCAATAAGAAATAGGCATAAGCACCAACATAATTCCATAATAACGGTTGATCCCAAACTAATTTCATCACGGGGATATCACCCAACACCAACCCAGCAGCAGCAAGAGAGAAAAAGCACACACTTAAAAATTGACGACGTTGTCCTTTAAATATGGCAAATACCGCCGCCATTAAGGCAATAAATAGAGTGATACCAGCAACAATAATACCCTGAGATGATTCACCAACAACCTGATGAAGGACATCAATCCGTTCGCTTAGCTTTACCTCCCCCCAAAAACCAATTTTGTGATAATCTGAAAACACACGAAAATACAGTGTTTTTCCGGCAAAATCTTCCGGTAAAATGATCATATGCCATGGCCAGCCTGCAAACTTGCCAGAACCATCTTGATTAAATTGACCGTGTTTATAAATTCGCTCGCCATCCAAATAAGCTTCTGCCAGCAAGTCGATGCTCGAGGCAAAAAACACAGGGTCTCTTAGTGAAACATCAGGCAAAGTGATACGAAACCAAACATTCTCAAAGGCACTCTGGGCGGGAGGATCTGCAGGAAAGTCAATTTGTTGCCATTGTGCTGAACTGTCTTTTTTAGTCCAAACTGGCTCGCCGTTAGAGTCAAACGGTGAATCACCCAACGCATATTCCCATCCAGCGTCTAGGCTTGTGTCTTTTGCCAATGAAGTAGACACTATGCAGAGTCCTACTAAAACACAGCATATTCGCGCAAAATTGAAAAATATTTGATGTAAGGACTTCAAAGTATTACCCGACTAAAACGAGAATTAATAGAATAAAATGATTGTTAGAGCATCAACTCACTCTAACTGTTTTTATTGGATTATGAAAGCAGGTAATTTAGATCTATCACATTCGTGAACTTAATAATTCACACACTATAAATATATATTATAGAGTTTTCATTATAAGAAAGTTTTCAAGTGGGTTTTAGAATAAACGCCACATTTTCCTCTTTTCTATTTATTATAGAAAACATGACTTTATAAGACCCAAGAAAGATATGACTTTATTAAAGAAATACACTGGCTGGTTTGTTCTCAGCACCTTATTACTATATTTACTATCAGCCACTCAACTTATTTCGGTATTGCTTCCGACAATATTAGCTTGGTCTGCCAATATTGCTATGTGGCATACCTTAGCACCCAGCGCAAAACGCCAAGTAAGTTGGCTTATGATTATTGGTAGTACTGCACTACTCTTTGCCGGATCCCAAGGTACTTGGATGACATGGCAACAGGTTTTTGCTGTCAATATACCTATGCTGGCAATGTTTGTGGCTGTTTCTTTTTTAGACTTAACCAACACAGCCGATAAGAGCAGTGAACTTCCTACTGGGTTTAAAGCCATTTTAAATACGGCATTAGGGGTTCAAGTTTTAGGCGCCGTAATTAACCTTTCTGTTATTTTGGTATTTGCGGACCGTATGAAGGCGGCGAACAAATTAAGCCCCGTACAACAATTTATCCTAACTCGTAACTTTGCCTCTGCAGCTTGGTGGTCGCCATTTTTTGTTGCAACAGGGATTGCATTAACTTATGCACCCGGCATGCAATGGCAAAAAACGCTGATTCCTGGTTTAGTGATGGGAGTTGTCGCGGTTATTTTTTCGACCACAGAAGCATTTCATCGAACAAAAGGTGATTTCAAGGGCTACCCAATTAAGCGCGAAAGCCTTTTTACCCCTGTCTTCTTAGCTTTGTCAGTGATACTTTTTCATTATATTTGGCCAAACATCAGCATACTTGTACTCATTTGTATTTTAGCGCCCTGCGCAACCATCCTGCTAATTAACACCAACTCAAGAAAAGACAGTCTCCTTAAGTTCGTCAACCACAAGCTCCCTCAAATAGGCAGCCAATTTGCATTATTCTTAGCCGCGGGAATTTTCTCCAATGGCATTAGCGCCATTATTCTGAGCTACCCAGAATTATTTAATTTGGATAATTTCACCTTTAATCCGCCACTATTTTCTTTTGTGCTTGCGGCCATGATTATCGTCGGCGTCATTGGCGTTCACCCTGTAGTCAGTATTGCCATTGCAAGTCCCATGCTACTGCCTCTTAACCCGGACCCGACACAATTAGGCTTCTTATTTCTAAGTGCTTGGGCTATTTCCGCAGGCAGTAGCGGACTGACGGGACTTGGATTACTCATGACAAGTCGCTATCAAATACCAACCAAAGTTATTGTAACGAACAGCCTTCATTACGCTATTTTCATGTGGATATTATGCTGTATCGTAAATTGGTTATTTTTATAAATTTTATATACAAAAAATTACATAAATCATTAAAAAAATAATCATACAATAAGAAAATTAGATTTCATCAATAAAAAAATAGAGAAACAACCATTGAGGTTTATTCTTAAATTCTCTTATAAATACGATGAAACAGATTAGACATCTGAAATAATATTGAAGCCACCATAGATAATACGTTTACCATCAAAAGGCATTGGATTTTTATCAGGATCCATTCTTAGGTCTTCCATTGCAGATTGCCATCCAGCATCACGAATTTCTTTTGAGGGCCAAGTGATCCAAGAAAAAGCGATCACCTCATCATCCTTCTTTTGAACAGCCAACGGAAAAGAAGTCACCTCACCTTCAGGAACATCATCGCCCCATGTGTCCACCACATTTAATGCCCCATAATCTTTGAAGACAGCCGCCATTTTTTCGGCGTGCTCTATATATTCTTCTTTATTAGATGCAGGTACTGCTGCGACAAACCCGTCTACATATGACATTGAGTAACCCTCTATAGTTAAATCAAATAGATATAAATTTTCTCACTTGGACCGAGGTCTATTTTTACTACTGTAATTCTAGCTACCTTCTAGCACTACCGCCATTTGAAAAATATAAAGAGCTAAAATGACGGCTCTGATTGGCATTTATGTATGCCTATATTAGCTGATGTTAAAATCAACGGTGTCACCCACCATTAAAACCCCGTAAAATGCCGATCTTTAGTACCTGTGTGCTGTTAAGTGAAATGATATCAATAAAAGAGACTGTAGAATGACCGAGCAAGTTCAAGTAATCGCAACGCACAATGGCAACTTTCACGCAGACGACGTATTTGCCGTAGCGGCGCTTAAACACCTTTTTCCGTCTGCAAAAATAATACGCACACGTGACTTAAACGTCATGGCAAAAGCCGACATAGTGCTAGACGTTGGTGGTATTTACGACGCAGAACAAGGCCGTTTTGACCATCACCAAAAAGGCGGCGCTGGGGCACGAGAAAACGGCATCCCATTCTCATCTTTTGGCTTAATTTGGCAAAAGTACGGTCTAGAAATATGCGCAGGTGACCAAGAAGTCACGAATTCATTGGATAAGAACCTCGTCTCTACAATCGACGCCATAGATTGCGGACACGTAGAAGGCGTACAAACCGGCATTAGCCTAAGCCAAACCATCTCCATGTTTAACCCGACATGGCAAGAAGAAGGCGATTTTGATGCCTGTTTTGATGAAGCAGTTGCCTTTGCTTCTCGCATATTAACTCGCTTCATTGCCGCGGCAAGCGGTGGCGTAAACGCAAAAACAATCGTTGCCAACGCCATTGAAAAAGCCGCAGACCCAAGAGTCATAGTGTTAGAACAATACACGCCATGGAAAACCACCGTACTTAGACTATCGCAAGATGCATTGTTCATGGTTTACCCTTCGCAAACAGGGCAATGGCGTATTCAAACCGTTCCTGTTGAGCTTGGTTCCTTTGAAGACCGCAAAAAACTTCCTGCGCCTTGGGCTGGATTATCGGATAAAGAACTACAAGACGTCACTGGGTTAGACGATGCCATGTTCTGTCATAACGGCTTATTTATCGCTGGCTGCGCGTCATTTGAAAACACCATGAAAATGGCAGAAATGGCCTTAGAATATTAAAGTTTCATTATAAAAAAAGGCCGATGTTATTTTCATAACATCGGCCTTTTTTTATCTGCTAAAACCTTAGAGTCAACTGAAAACCATTAGGCTTTTCGAATCGGACGTTCGCACACGTAAACAGAGTTGGTAGCGAAGCCACCCTGAAAAGGGTTTTCAAACTTCACTAAGTGGGATTCCACTGTTTCAAACACAGTACCCAATAAAGCGATAAAATCGTCTTCCGGTGGATTCTGTGACCACATCGCAAAGACCCCTTCATCAACCAACTGCTGCGCCATTAAAGACAAGTTCGCCGTGCTATAAAACCCAGCATTGGAAGGATTCAGATATTCGGTTGGCGAATGGTCAATATCTAACAAAATCGCATCAAATTTCTTACCCGCATGCTGCGGATCAAAACCGGTTTCAGGCACTGTTGCCAAGTCAAAAAAACTGCCCAATACATAACGATTACGAGGGTCAGCGTTTAACACTTTCCCCAATGGCACCATTTCTTGTTGATGCCAATGAATCACCGTCTCTAACGCATCCACCACCAATAGCTCGGCAATACGCTCATCGGCCAACGCTGCAACCGCAGTATAACCCAGACCCAAACCACCCACGACAACGCTAAGCTTCTCACCTTTCACCTTCGCCAAGCCAAGTGTAGACAGAGCTTCTTCCGCTGCGACAAACATACTCGACATCAAAAACTCATCGCCGAGTTTTACTTCATAAATATCACGATCGCCCAAGGCTGGAATGCGGCGTTTACGAAGGGAAATCTCACCCAATGGTGATTCTTGGCTGTCCAGCTCTTCAAACAGAAGTGACATATATGATCCTAAACCGGTAAATGAGCCGCTAGTATACGCATAAAAACTTTTGAGGCAGATGGAAATAGTTATAGTTTTTAAAAAGACACATGAAACATAGCGTCTAATATGTGGAAAAATGGCTGTAAGCGAGATAAGAAGTCACTTGTTATGTGAAGCTTTCACGCCCCGAGAAGTGGCAAATGTTTACGTTGGTGATAGGTTAAAGCCAGCTCTAAACAGTGCTTAATAGTGGCTTCTGGTAGAGGCGAAAATAACGATAACACTATGGCTCTATTGCCTTGAAACTCAAGCACATCACCATACAACTCTCTAAAGGTATCAACTAACTTAGTCTGGCAATGAAAGAACAAATAATAATGATCTGGTGAGCTCGACTTCCAGTCCATTCTCAACGGGCTGCCGATTTTGACGCTATAACTTGGCTCGCCCCATTTAAGAGACTCTTGAACGCTACCCAGCTCCAACTCAGCAGCAATTCGAAAAACAAGGCTTCGCAGTTCTTCAAGGCGAATACGAGCATTTTCTGGATATTCATCGAAGCGGATTTTAACAGCCTTGTTCATTAGCTTCCCTTAGTTAGCATTATTAACATAAACCTTACTAGCCGCTTTGGATTTAGATGAAAAACCACCCTATTCTTCATCTGATCCTAACCATCAAACCCGAGCGTATTTCTAGCCCTTGTTCACACCGCCTTTATTTGATCTTTCGTTTCTCTTCTGTTTCTTGCGGTTATTTTTCTCAGTGACGATCTTGATGGCTTCATCCTTAGTTAAATGGGGATGCTTAGCGATCAACTCTTCCACTTTGGTATCAAATGCGGTCATTTATAAATCTCTTGTATTGAAGTATGAATTAGGCCGCTATTTTAGCTCAGGAAGGATATAGAAGATAATAATTCTTAGCAGTGGCTGATGTGTATTTTAGGCAGTAATTCTCGCCACACTGAAAAGTCATAAATCTCGTTTGTATCGAGCAATCATATCTTCTTGAGTTTCTGGGTCATCCTTTATGGATAGCTGATCATTAATCATCGCTCCCATCGTAGGAAAATCCGCCCTATCTATTTGCGCCTTTAAAGACCAAAGTTCAGAGCGCATTAACGCTTTAGCACAATGTAAAAACACTTCTTTGATGGTGATCTCAATACAGGTTTTGGGTGGGTTTCTGTCATCAGAAAACAAGCTTAAATATTCGGGTGAGGTTGAAATACGAGCAAGCCCGTTAATTCGAAGCGTTTCATCAACACCAGGAATCAAAAACAAACACCCGATTTGACCCGTTTCAATGATATTAACAAGGCTATCAAGCCGATTGTTTCCTTTCCCATCGGGCAAAATAATGCAGTTGTCATTGATTATTTTCACGAATCCCGGATTTCCTCCACGGGGGGAACAATCAACAGAGCCGGATTTAGCGTAAGTCGAAATTGTCACAAACGGAGAATGCGCGAGAAAGTGACTGGAATGACGCTCTAAGGAAGTTAATTGCTTGTCTTTGGCGCGCCCTTTTGCATAACCATAGATTTCTCTGAGCTGTTCTTCGGAATCAAGATACATAAAACCTCCTTATATTTAGCGCTTAACTTCCAGAAAGAAATCAGAGTATAACGAAAAAACGGTTCTGTTCTTACCCAGTAATTTTTGCGGTGGTGTTTGGCGGTGGTCTGTTTCTTTGGTTTCATTTTACTCTGGGCCGGATTATCAAATTTAGGGGCAGGTGAAAAATGCCAAATATCTTAATTTTTCATCTGACCCTAATATCCTAATCACTACCCTCTTAGTATTCTGCGCTCGGCCGTTGGCGAAACTTCTTGTACCAGACGTCAAGGCGCGGATGAGCGGAGCCGAAGGGTTGGTCGAACTTTTCCCGGCATGTTTGAAAAATTGAAAATACAGTGCAATCCGCGATCGTAGGCTTATCTCCTGCTAGGAACTCGTTATCTCCGATCGTCGCCTCCAGAACATCTAGTATTTCGGTGACGTACCCAAAGAGCTTGGTAGCAACGTCCAGTGATGGCGATAGCTCCTTGGCAGGAAAGGATGGGGTAACGTTCCACAGCCAAAGCTGAGAGCGGACCACCAGATCAGTACCCAAGCGCTCAAGCGATCGTATTTTCGCTCGAGAAATGGCATCCGTCCCTATCATTGGCGTGTCGGGATACAACTCCTCCAGATACTCGACAATGGCGGCCGAGTCTGTGATCGGCACCCCCTCATCTGTAACGAGTGTCGGGGCTCGTCCGCTGGGATTGATTTCGAGGTATTCGCGCGACCTGTGCTCTCCTCCTGTGTAATCAAGTTCGTATCGCGGAATGTCGATTCCTTTTTCGTTCAGGTAGATGATAACGCGTCGCGGGTTCGTCCCTTTTTGAAACTGGTAGAGTAACATGGCATTCAACCTTTCTATTTTGGTATTTTGTTCACTAGTCATGCCCCAGATGTTACGCACAATTTATTATGTTACAATAGGGCTTTTATACTATTACTAAAGTGATGCTTTGCGAGGTGAAAAGTGGCGTCTGATCGTTTAACCCGCGTGCCGGCCAGACAGGCGCTGTCGGACTTCATCCGCCAATGTCGCGAGCGCACTTCTCCAGAATCGCTGGGCTTGCCGCAGGGGCGCCGCCGTCGAACCAGAGGCCTTCGTCGTGAGGAAGTCTCTGCGTTGGCTGGTGTCGGCTTGACGTGGTACACCTGGTTCGAGCAGGGGCGGGACATAGCGGTATCGGATGATTTCCTCCATCGATTGGCTCGAGGACTGCGGCTCGACCGAGCCGAAAGGGAGCACCTTTTTGCACTGGCTGGCCGTGAGACATTTGCGGATGGAGCTGAAAGTGCCGAGCTTCCTCAGTCACTCGTAAGGATGATCAATGCTCTCGATCAAGCTGCCTACATAATGAACAGCTCTTGGGATGTTCTGGCCCATAACGAGGCGGCCAGTATCCTGTTTGAAGACTTCGCATTGCCGCGACCGAATATGCTCCGCATCGTTTTTTTTTCTGACCACTACCGGCAGAAGATTCAAGATTGGCAGTTCGCCGCGAGGCTTGTCCTGCTCAAGGCACGCCATGACTATCTGACAGGCGGTAAGAGCTCGATTCTAGAGTCTGTCCTCAACGAGGTTCTCCAAACTGTTCCAGAAGCTATGGAATGGTGGGATGATTCCGAAGTCCTCCGGATCGGGGACATGGACATCACGCTTCGCGATACACAGGGCAGGTGGCGAAACTATCGCCTTAATATCCTCTTCTCCGAAGACAGGCCCGGGCTTCGCATAGCCTTTTACGATGAGCAAGTAGCAGCTGAATGAACAGCCTTGAGGCTCAATCACTGAATTTAGGGTCAGATGAAAATAAAGCTATTTTTCATCTGACCCTAATATCCGCTCTCGCTCTCATACTTGGCCCATAAGATTCATAGAGTCTAATTATTCTTGAATAGGATTAATCAAGCCGCGCAAACGCCACCTGTTACCATGAACCAAAGACTCGAACAATACCCCATCAGACAATGTCAAATTATCCGCGTGGTCAGTCACGATAATTTGTGGACTAAAGCCGTCATTCAACTCAAGTTCATTGCAATAAATCGCAAGTCGGCTGAATAAGTTTTCAACGGCTTTAATATCTTCATCAACGGGTCTTTCTTTTTTCGTTCGCTGCTCCGCTTCCTGGCTCTTTTGCTCTTCGAAGTTCTCAGATGTATCACGGTTAAAGTTAGGAAAATACACTTGCGTCGGCTGATCTAAAAATAGTATTGAAGGAATGGCGCATTTATCACCAAGTTCAGCAAAGTATTTATGCAAAGCTAAAAATAACGTAACGTGGCAGTACAGCCAGTTTGCGCCGCTACCCATTGACCGTAAATAAATTTTTTCGTTTTCAGCAGTCAAATGATATAGGTCGAACGTTTCAAACGAGAAATGAAGATTGATAGGCTTGTAGCTAGTTTCAAATTCGAAGTGTCTACCAATATCGGCCATATATCCGTTTACCTTAGCTGAAGCGTTTTCTAACCCTTTTTGTACATCGTATTTTTTAAGGTCTTTATTGATGATTTTTATCTGTGTACTTAGGCCTTTGATTTGCTTCTCAAGATCCGCATCGTCGGCCATATTAAGGGTGTCGAGAAGTGCAAAAAGCTTCGCTTTCTGCATCAAAACGCTTTCATACAGGCTCTTTTGTTCTGCCAACTGTTTTTCTGTTTTTTCAATTTCAGTTATTTGCTGGTTTAACTCGGTCAATGCCCTACTGACGACCTCAATATTGCGTTGCACATCGACCAATGACGATTCAAATTTTGCTTTCATCGGTCGAGCTTGTGCAAGGTTACCCGATACCTTAGTGATGGCTAGTTGAAGTTTTTCTGCACTTTCTCGCAAGGTGTCTTTTTCAGTATGACAAAATGGGCAAATAGAAGCAGATATATGAACATGCTCAGGTGCGCTAAACTGCTTGACGTTATCAACAAACCGTTCTTCTTCTTGAATATGCTTATTAATTGACGAAGCTTGGCGCTGCAACTTCCTTAATTCAGTCGCTTTTTGGTTACGGGCCAGTTTCAACTGATTATATCGTTCGGTAATAGCATCTGAATTATGGTTAATTTTCTCGGGTACTATAATGTCGTCGAGTTGATCTTTAGCATCTTGTGGATGGCGAAGCACCTTTTCCAATGATAACGGTTCACCCTGAAACCCCATCAATGCATACAACTGACTCAAAACTGGACCAACCTTTTGTTTATAGCTTTCAGAGGTGCGCTTGTTCGTTTCTTTCTGGCGTTCCAAACGCTTAATGTCTGCGGTTAATCTTTCTTTCTCTTGTGATAGGTGAAAGAACTTTTGATCGACGAGACCTAAAAAGATCTTGGTATGTTCAATTGCCTGATCTCGCTTTTCTTTTTCATCGAATCGGTAAAACAACGCATGTTTATTAGCAACAAGGTTTTGATGCTGAAGCATAAACGATGAAAAACTGCGTATAGATGGTGTTGCCGATTTTTTATTAAACCGCCGATTAGCTCGGGCAGCTAAAGATTCATCCACATCATCGATATCTAAGAACAATTCTCTTAGATGCTTCTTGAACTCGACTAATGGGCGGAAATAAGTGCTACTAAAATAATCACGGATGATATCGGTGGAATTGAATGTCTCGACACGACGAAGAAAAGCTTTCGACGTAATCTCAGGATCACGCGCAACAACCACATCTTGTTCGTTAACTGCTAGTGCAACATAATAAATTGCGGCACTTGTGGTAATAACACCTTTGGGAATGGTGTTTTCACCACTGCCAAAGCAATAGTCAAAAATTTCAATTAACGCACTTTTTCCCGTCGATGACTTACCGGTAACAACATTCAGGCCCTTTTTAAAATTAACTGGGTGCTTGTTTCCTTGTTTATCAATAACGCCAATTTCATGAATTAGTGTTTTCATCGCGGTTTCACTCCTAAAAACGCATAAATCTCGACCACTGAGTGACCACTGAATAATCGACCTAACTTTTCTGAAACTTTTTGACTGGTAAAATTTGAATCAAAACCATCACATACGCCAAGGGACAATTTTTTTTCGTTTACCGATAACCAGTCATTGATTAAACAATATTGAATGCATTGTTCGGTTAATGTTTGAAATGCGTCTACTCGCTCTTGCAGATCATAGAGTTTTGTTCGATCATCGAAAATAGACCAAATAGAGCTTTGTTTTTTATTCCCAAATACAGCACCCAAAATCTTTTTACCGAAAATT
The DNA here is from genome assembly GCF_016906065.1 of Marinomonas foliarum. NCBI lineage: Bacteria > Pseudomonadati > Pseudomonadota > Gammaproteobacteria > Oceanospirillales > Oceanospirillaceae > Marinomonas > Marinomonas foliarum. The sequence continues at coordinate 371,246 of NZ_CP070273.1, forward strand.
GGATGGCTGCATAGCGGGATGACTAAAGGGGCTAATAAAAGATTATTTTCTGACTCATCCATGGCCGTGTAAAATGAAGCTAGGTAGGGCCCATACTCAAACGGATGGTACTTTAATTCGTACAGGGCATCGACAATACTGCTCATGGCTCAACCTTCCATTTTAAATCACGTTCTTCATCTTCCATTGCGTCGTGTATCAGTCCATTTTTGTATTCAATAGGCGGTATATCGTTACCCATATTCAAAGGCTGTTCGCCTATAGTTTTGTTGTAAAGCAATTTTGAACTTTTAATTACATCTGTTGCTTCAAGTTGCGCACTTGAATGGGAAAGCTTATATCTTTTAACCAATTGGTTCTGATAAGTAATCGTTTTATCTTTATATAGCGCAGATTCGTGAAGCTCTTCTATCAGTGAGTTTTGAAGCTCAAGCCAGTTACCTACAGCATCAGGTATCATTTCGTGATGCTCAATCTCAGCTATTTTTTGCACAAACGGCCTGTCTTGGTGCGACTCAACTTCAAACTCAGATGCCTCATAACCTGAAAAAACCGGAAAGGTGAACTCTTTTTTGCAAAGAAGCGCCGTTAATTCTTCACATTTCGCTACAAACTCATGGTGCTTAATGCTCCAAGATTGCTGCGTTGCTTCTGCGTATACAAAACCAACAAGCCCATGAAGGTAACTATTTAGGTTGTTCCTTGGAATGCCTACTGGTTTAGAATGAATCTGTTTTTCCAAATCTTGCGCGTTATCTGCTTGCGTAAATAAGGTGACCTTACCAAGTACACTTTTAAGTAATAATTCGTCTGAGGCCATTACTACTTTTTGTAGTTTAATAACATCAGATGGTTTATCAGCACTAAGCTGCTCATCGGTACGCTCTGAAAAAATAGCTTTAAGCACTTCCAATCGCTGCTCGGAACTTATTGTATTCCAGTCCTTTAGGCGTGTTGTCGTGCCAAATGCTTGAGTGGTGTGCAGCACTAGAACACCGTATTTCGTATGGTCAAATTCTGGATCCAGCCAATTCTTGAACGTTTTCCAAAGGTTTTCGTGGTGGTCAGTGAGTGGTGCTGCGTAGTCTTTTACTTCAGTTTGAGTGGATGCAAATGCATCTGGCGAAATCAGACTGACATCACCATCTTTTTCAAACCAAACCGACTGCCCTTCTTCAAGCGAAAAGCACTTGTCTAAGCCAATCAGCATCTGGTAGTGAAAGGCTAAAGCAGTTGTTAACGCTGCATTTTTTGTTTGGCCTCCGCTCATGCCTCTCCATTCCTTTTATCCATTCCTGAAAAATATTGGGGTGATAAAGTAATTAATATTTGCTTCGATTCAAATGCGTAGAATGATCTCTTCGACGTATAACATCTATGGACACCCCGTATGGACACCCCGATTTTTACAAGCAAAATCAAGATCTAACAAAAACAGTTTTGCAGCCATCTATTCGGATTTTTAGTAAAGCTATTTTTGCTTTTATCCCTGATGAATTCCGCCATCTTGCCACCATTCTTTTTTACTAAGCGAAGCTTGGTGTATCATTCTTTTAAATTTAGATCGTTTGAGCCTGATATTTTTGATCTTGTGCCAGTATCAGCCATACAAATTAATCCATTACGATAAACTGACAATACTATGAAAGCCTAAGTAAAACCATAAGACTTTTGTGGGATTGTGGAAATTAGAGAGTTGGAACCTCATCTTCCGTCTTCCCCTTGAAAAAAGGGGAAGAGACTTGGCAGCAGTATTTAAAAGTTATGCGTTTACGAACAACGGCAGATCACGCTTCGCTCATCGTGCCCTACGCTACAAGTGAGAGTATTTATGTTCAGTAGCGAGGAGCAAAGCAAACGCCTAGAGCGAGGTCAAACGATAGTGTCGAGCGGTGGCTGTTTGCTTTTCTCCAAGCCAAATCACTAAAGTCTGCCTCACTTTCAAGGCTTGCTAATTACAAGTACCGCCCTTCTAGGTGTTTTCTAAAATGCGCGGCATTCAGTGTTTCACCTGTCGCCCTCTTCACTAATTCATCCGTGGTATGAAGTGAGGCTTGTGACCAGATGTTGTCGCTTAGCCATTGGAAGATTGGGCTTAGGTCGCCACTTTGAATAGCTGCCTCGAAGTCGACGTTTTGTATCATGGTGGCTTTGTATTGGGCGGCGTACATAGCACCTAATATGTAGCTTGGAAAATAGCCGAAAGCACCATCTCTCTCGTGCTAAAAGTAACTTACAGGATTAACGCAATGACACTCGGTATTTGTAACCTATATCTAGCCTACTAATATTTAGTAAACCCCAAAGAGTCTAGGTCAAATGCTTATTAACTTCTAAGCTTGCGCTGTTGGACGAACAACAATATCACCCACATCAACATCATCTGGTTGATCGATAGCAAAGATAATTGCTCTAGCAATAGCATCAGGCGATATACCCATTATATCCATAGCAGCTTTGACTTTCTCTTTCATGACTGGATCTGTCATTGAATCCGTAAACTGTGTTTTCACGAACCCAGGTGAAACACCAGTCACTCTCAAGTTTGCACCTGCCTCTATGCGCAACGCTTCATTAATCGTTCGAACAGCATTTTTTGTTCCAGCATACACTGCTTGGCCAGCCACAACCCTAAGCCCTGATGTAGAAATAATACTGACAAAATGACCTGTTTCTTGTTTTCTAAAAATAGGTAAGGCGGCCGCTATTCCATAAAGGTAGCCTTTAAGATTGATATCTATCATCGCTTCCCAATCCTCAACTCGCAATTCATCTATCGGAGATATTGGACCAATACCTGCGTTAGCAATTAACACATCAAGCCGACCAAACCTCGAACAGGCCAAATTAACCAAGCACTGCATATCCTTTCTATTCCTCACATCGGTTAACACATAAGTCACATCTGAAGAGTAAGCGGAAATTTCATTAACCAGTTCCTTAAGAGGCGCTTCTCTTCTTGCTCCTAATACCAACTTAGCACCTTGTTTCGCCAGCATAATGGCGGTTGCTCTACCGATACCACTGCTTGCCCCAGTAATAACTACAACTTTATTTTCAATGCTCATCAGATAGCCTCTCAACATATTTTACGGAAGTGATTGACTATATAGACAGATAGAAAATACCATATAGTGTATAAATCCATTTATTCATCTAAATCATCCAAATTATGCTCGATATACTGACAGACATTTTTGCAGTCGTAGATTTGAAATCCACTCGCTGCACTCGACTTGAAGCCGGTGGGGATTGGTCTTTTCGGCTGCCTCAAAGAGACATTATAAAATTGGTCACGGTTTTATCTGGGGGCTGCTGGATGATTCAGGCCGATAAAGCGCCTGTCTGGATGTCGGTTGGTGATACTTTTTTACTGTGCCATTCTCCATCCTACACACTTGCAAGCGACCCTATACTTCCTCCGCTGGAGTCAGCCAGTGTATTTGATTGGCAACATACCAATGTTGGGCATTACAACGGTTCTGATACTGTATTGCTTGCTGCTAGTTTCGAACTAGATAAAGCGAATGCAAATCTCTTGATTGACGCTTTACCTCACTTTTTCTTAATCCCCACAAGCCAGACAACGGCACTGACCTTAAAAAGATCAATCGAAATTCTTGACCAAGAACTACAAACGTCGGAGTTTGGTTTTGATTTAATGCGTCAATATTTAGCCGAAATATTGCTTATACAATTTCTGAGGGCTTATTCATCACATAATTCGCATAGAGACAATCAAGTTGGTTGGCTTGGTGCGTTGGGAGATTCTAAAATAGCCGCTACATTACACTTAATGCATAACCAAATAGATCGTAAATGGACGGTCGAAAGTCTTGCTCAAGAAGTAGGAATGTCACGGTCAGCATTTTCAGAACACTTTAAAACCAGTGTTGGTATTCCACCACTTCAATATTTAATTAGGTGGCGCATGCAAGTTGCTCGTAAAAAACTTATTGCAGGAGAAAGAGTAGCAACTGTTGCAGAATCATTAGGGTACGCATCCGAAAGTGCATTTGGTTATGCCTTTAAAAAAGTTTTTGGCCAGTCGCCAACGGGGAAAGCTAAAATGACAAATCTCCCTCTTTAACCCTAATTAAGCTACAAATACCGCCCTTCTAGGTGTTTTCTAAAATGTGCGGCGTTTAGGGTTTCGCCTGTGGCGCGTTTGACGAGTTCATCTGTGGTGTGGAGCGAGGCTTGTGACCAGATGTTGTCGCTTAGCCATTGGAAGATTGGGTTTAGGTCGCCACTTTGAATAGCAGCGTCGAAGTCGACATTTTGTATCATGGTGGCTTTGTATTGGGCGGCGTACATGGCACCGAGTGTGTAGCTTGGGAAATAGCCGAAGGCACCGTCTGTCCAGTGGATGTCTTGCATGCAGCCGTTTTTATAGTTGTCTTTGGTGGAAATGCCAAGGGCGGCTTTCATTTTCTCGTCCCACAGTGCCGGTACGTCTGTGTGTTCTATCACGCCGTTGATAAGGTCACGCTCTATCTCGTAACGCAAGATGACATGCGCTGGGTAGGTTAGCTCGTCGGCGTCGACACGAATAAAGCCTTTTTCCACTTGAGTGTAGATTTTGTAGAGGTTGTCTTCGGCAAAGACTGGGTCGCTATGTGCGTTGAAGGCTTCGGCAGAGAGTCGTGATAAGTGGGAGATAAACAGCTTGCTGCGCCCTATTTGCATTTCAAAGAAGAGCGACTGAGATTCATGAATGCCCATGGAGCGGGCTTCGCCAACAGGCAGTCCAGCAAAGGCTTTTGGTAAACCTTGTTCATAACGGGCGTGCCCTGTTTCGTGTACGATGCCCATTAAAGCTTGTACAAAGTCTTTTTCATCGTAGCGCGTGGTAATGCGCACATCGCTTGGTACACCGCCACAAAAAGGATGCACGCTCTGGTCAAGTCGACCACGGTCAAAGTCGAATTGCAGCAGCTTCATCACTTCTAAACCAAGGGCTTTTTGCGTGGCAGTAGAGAAAGTACCCGATGGCAATAGGATGGATTCAGACTTCTGCTTTTCTAGTACTTTTTCAATCAGTTCTGGCAACCACGTTTTCACATCGGTAAATAAGGTATCAAGAGATGCGGTTGTGGTGCCCGGTTCGTATTTATCGAGCATGGCATCATAAGGTGTAAGACCAAGTGCTTCGCCACGGATTTTGGCTTCTTCACGAGACAGAGCAACGACTTCTTTCCAGTTTTTCTCGAAACCTGTCCAATCGTTTTCTTGGCGCTGAGAGCGCCACGCATGTTCGCATTTGGAACCCGCCATAGACTGCGCTTGTACCAAGTCTTCTGGAACCATGGTCGCTTGCTGCCATTGGCGTTTCATCTCACGTAGGCTGGCTTGTTGCTCTGTGTTTAAGGTTTCTTGTTCAGCGTTACCAAACCATTCTTCTAGCTGGGATTGTGTCGATAGTCGATGAATGTGAACCGATAATTCCGCCATGGCGTTGGAACGTGCTTCGCTGCCGCCCGATGGCATGTTTGCCGCTGCATCCCAGCCAAGCATGGCTTGAGCGTGGTTAAAATGGCTGAGTGTTTGGTAGTGTGACGTTAACTTGTCGTAGTTGGACATGGTCTTTTTCATCCTATGTGGTTTTGGTTAACCAGAACGGTATCCATTTCAGTCATCTTATTACATTGAAAGAAATTGAAACACCTCAAACAAAAAAGCCGAGACCTCTTTAACAGAAACATCTCGGCTTTTGCATTTACTGTTGTTCTAAAACTTATTGATGGCAACCACAGCCTGTGTGTTCGTCGCTCAGTTCTTGCCAGTTTTTCAATTTACTGGTGCCGCCGATGCCGGAGTTGAAGCTGTTGGTTGGGTCGGTTTTTTGGTAAAACTCACGCAATGCTGGTTTCGCAACATATTCATGGCCCACGTTATGCTCTGCTGGGTATTCTGCACCGCGAGCGTCGTAGCTGGATAGAATTTGCTTCTTCACCGCTTTGGCATCAACGCCTTTTTTCATGATGTAGTTTTGGTGCATGACGTGACAGAAGAAATGCCCGTAGTACATTTTCACCGCGACTTTTTCTTCGATGTCTTCTGGTAGCTCTTCAAACCAATCGCGCTCATTTCGTGGGAAGGCCACGTCGATGGTCATGATGGAACCCAGTTTTTTCTTATTCATTACATGAAGACGAGTCAATGCTCCGCCGGTCACAAAGCGATGCAAGATGGCTTGGTCAGCTTCACGTTTGGTACAAGCAAAGAAGTCACCTTCGTTGTCTTTAAAGAAGTTTTCTAAATAGGCTTGCGCTTCCGCCACACCGTTGTTGCTGGTTTCCACTATCCAATGATGTTCGTACTTTTCACGGAAGTCTTCCATGCGCTTTGGCAAATGATTTGGGAACAGCTGACTCGCGTATTGCATCATGATGTCAGAGAATTTAGACGGCATGAATTTCAGTTTGCCAGCCCAACGATCGACCGTGCGCTTCAGGGCAAACATTTTCGGGATGTATTTTGTACCAAGCTTATCGATTACCAAGTAGCTGTCTTTACCGTATTTTTTACTGATGTCATAGCTGCTGCTGTGCATGTATTCACCAGACACAGGCAAGTTTTTAAAGGTAGACAACATATCGCGGCGCATTTGTTCCATCACCGCAGGATCATTGGTGCCAATGTAGAAGACTTGGTACTTTTCTGGAATCGGGAAGGTATCAATACGCACAGCAAATACCGCCAATTTACCCGCACAACCCGATGCTTCGTACAAGCGACGAGGATCGTTATTGAAACGTGATGGGGTGTCTGCGTCTACGTCACGAATACGCTCGTGGTATTCGTTGTCAGAACCGCGCTTTTCTGGGAACTGAACGTCTTTTTCTTGGTAAGTTTTGTTTTGCAGGTTGGTCAGAATTTCTTCTGGATCACTTCCCAACTCAATACCTAAGTTATTTACCAACTGCAGTTCGCCATCTTGTGTAACTTGGGCAAACAAGGACATTTCTGTGTAAGCGGGACCGCGTTGTACCAAGGCACCGCCAGAGTTGTTACAAACACCACCTACGATAGAGGCACCAATACAAGAAGAACCGATAACCGAATGAGGTTGACGACCGTATGGTTTTAGGGTGTCCTCTAAACCAAATAAGGTACTCCCCGCAAAACCAACAATCTGTTTACCTTGGTCAAGCAACTGAATGTCGTCAATACGCATGGTACTGATGATAACGATAGGACGATCATAGTCCGCGCCATTAGGGGTTGAACCACCCGTTAAGCCAGTATTAGCCGCTTGCATAATAACGATAACGTCCGCTTTTACGCAGGCTTGCAGACATTTCCAGATTTCAACCAAGCTACCAGGACGAACAACCGCATACGCCTTACCACCACCAAGGCGAAAACCTTGGCTGTAAGGTTTGGTCTTGTCTTCGTCTGTTAAAGTGTATTGATTTCCTACAATGGCCTTTAACTCAGCGGCCAAATCTAAGCTGAAATTGGTGTCCGTCATACTGCTTGCTGTCATTGCGGCTACTTCACATCGTGTCGGGAAAAGAGGCCAGTATACTAAACTTAACGACGAGCAAAAAACACTCCCGTAAAAGCATTAGGTATCATACTCATAAGGAATGCTTATGCAGAAGGAGACTTAAATAAGCATTAAAGCATGGTTTTTCTTAGCGTTTACTACACCTCTGCCCGTTTTATCTCATCTCTGATATCCAATAACAGAGACAAAGCACGCTCACCATTCATGTTATAAGGATCGAAGTTGATAATTCTTGTATGCTGATAAAACAATTCACGAAGGCTTTCCGTGTTTTGTAGATAGCCCATATTCCAGCTATCGAACTCCCTGTGAGAAATTTCTTGATAACCGATTATTTCAGGCTTCTTATGGCGGGAATCCGTCGCGATTTTATGATAAATCTGATTTACGTCTTGGCGTGTCCCTTCTAAACATTGAAGAAAGAACTGCCTGTTAAAAGACAACAAGCCTGTCACATTGAGCGCTTTGTTATTGACCCGTGCAGACTTAAGAATGCGGGCAATGTCTTCCACCTCAAATTGCTCGGTAATGGTGCTAGTATAAATAAGTCGAACTAAATCCACATTAAGCCCTTTTTATATCGAATAAATTTATAAACCATTTAAATTGAGGCTATCGTTTTTATATACAAAAGTAATGTGGATTTAAGTAATGTTTGTATACGTTTTTTATCTAATTTAATTCCACCTGCTTCTCTATTTTTTAAGGCTTAACAGCAATATACACATCGACGCTTTTCTCACTGGTATAGCATTCAAAGTCTGCCGTGTAAGCGCGGTAATGAACACAATCAGCATTACTAAAATAACGCCAAATCTCTCCCCATACATCGATCACCACTTGCGGCATTTCCCCTTCGCCAGAAAAAACCAGATACTCGCCGGCAGGAAGGTCAACATGTTCTAACTCTGCCATTGATGAAACATGATCCGGTTCAGCGCCGACTAAGACGTTGAAGTCACCTGTGTAATCAGACTCATACTGATAATATACGCCATATAAACAAGCGCCCTTTTCATAATTCACTTTAGCTTGCTGTGCAAAGGTTTGATGTAAGGCGCCTATCTTTGCGGTTTCTGGTTGCATTTCGCTAACATTATTCGTTCGCACGCTTAAACCCGCTATACGTTTTTCATCCAGTGTTATTTGCTTCATTTTAATCTCCATAAAATCGACTTGTTTAGAATAGATTCACTATATCGACATATATGACACTTTATGTCACATTAAAATCATGAATAGAGCCAACGCCAAAGATCGCCTAGATAGATTAGAGCAATTAACCGCCATTCTAAAATCAGAATATGCCCTCACGACCAAAATCATCGCGGCGGAACTGAATATTAGCGAGCGTACCTTATTTCGTGACATTGGAATTTTACGGGAACGAGGATTGCCAATTGAAGCGGACAAGGGTCGTGGCGGTGGTATCAAGCTTCACCGTAATTGGGGCGTTGGGCGACTATCGCTAGAAAACCAAGAAATGATCGATTTACTAATCAGCCTTGCCATTGCAGAAAGCATGGGACCGACCTTGTTTATGGGGAATATTAATATCGTTCGTCATAAGCTGATGGCTTCTTTTTCGCCTAAGCAAAAAGAAAAAATCCACCAGCTACGCCAGAGAATTCACATTGGCGAACAAGCATCACCAGACGTTTTACAGTCTTTCAGTATGAAAAAGCATGAAACAAACGCGACCATTGAAACCCTGCATACAGCCTTTCTATTTAATCAACGCCTGTCTATTGTTTATCATGACTTTCATGACCAAGAAACGCAGCGCGAGATTGAAGCCCATTATTTGTACCTTGGGTTTCCCGTATGGTATCTGTTGGCATGGGATCACCTTCGTAACGACGTACGTATTTTTCGCTATGATCGCATAAAGAAAGCAGACATTTTGCCACAAGAGTTTACGCTAAGACCGTTAAAAGATTTCAACGCTATCCTGACCAAGCAAAATGTCAGTACTCTTTAATCTTCCACTTTTTCCGCATTCGCACCGTAGCGCTGAAAGAAATCCGTCACGTCATCTAAAATTGGGGCTTTGCTTTTCAAAAACCACACAAGACTAGACACCATATCGGCATGACCAACACCTTGGTAGATTTTACTTTCCACGCTGCCCTGCTCAGCATGAATTTTTGCTATTAACTTATCCATATTGCTTTTGCCTACGATAGTATCGTCAGCGCCCCAAAGCAGTAACATTGGCGGCTCTTTGCCATCAATAAAGGTGGTTACTTGCATGTTTGGATAGTTTGCAGGTGGGCCAAACATGTCCTTATAGTCGTCTTCGTAAGGCACAAAATCATAGGGGCCAGATAATCCAGCAAAAGCATTGATAATAGAAGGAGTTAAGCCTTCGGCTTGCAAATATTGCTTATCCGCAACCACCATGGCGCCAATGTGCGCGCCAGCGGAATGTCCCGCTATAAACAAGCGTTTAGGGTCGCCCTGATATTCGGCGATATGACGATAGGTCCAAGCAACCGCTTTGGCACCATCCTCAACAAAGGTCGGAAATTTTACCTGCGGATATTTGCTGTAATCGGCAATGACCGTGATATAACCCTGTTTTGCAAAGGCTTCGCCGACAAAGGGATACATGTCTTTTGAACCATCCTTCCAGCTGCCACCATAGAAGAAGACAACAACAGGAAGAGATTGACCCGAAGAATGAGGTGGAACATAAATATCTAACGTCTGCCAAGGCTCAGTACCATAAGCGATATCTTTTGTCGTTTCAGTATCACTGAATGCATTAGGTAAATTGGCAACGCCTAACCCAACCTTAGTACAGGCAACGAGCAATAAAGAACTCAGCGCCACACACACTTTTGCTATCCTCAAAATTGACCTCTTGCTTCTCTTAAAATGAACTCAATTATAGTGATACGCAGCAGAGAGAAAAATAGACCAGTTTTTGATGGACCGTTCTTTAAAAGCAAAAATGGGGAGACCATTTATGATCTCCCCATTGTCAGTTTTCTTATGTATATACCAGCTTAACTAGCCGCCAAACACAACGGTGCGTTTACCATTTAAGAAAACACGCTTTTCAACATGACATTTCACAGCGTTAAACAAGGTAACACGTTCGATGTCTTGCCCTTTCGCGATCAGGTCTTCTGCATAGTGTGCATGGTTAACAACTTGAATACCTTGAGAGATAATCGGACCTTCATCGAGGTCATTGTTCACATAATGCGCCGTCGCACCGACCATTTTCACGCCCTTTTCCCATGCTTGGTGATAAGGACGGGCACCTTTAAAACCAGGTAATAAAGAATGATGAATATTGATTGCTCGGCCATCTAGGTATTCACACATGCTTGGCGAAAGGACCTGCATGTAACGTGCTAATACAACCAATTCAGTGTCGTATTTTTCTATTAAGTCACGAACTTGCGCTTCTTGTTCTAACTTCGTCTCAGCGGTAATTGGCAAATGGTAGTACGGAATACCGTGCCATTTAGCCAAATCCTCTAAGTCTGGGTGATTGGAGATAATCACCGTCACATCAATATTCAACTGACCTGTGCGGAAGCGATATAAAAGATCATTTAGGCAATGATCGTATTTAGACACCATGATCGCGACTTTTGGCTTGTGGTTTGGTGCTGTTAAAGACCATTCCATCGAAAACTCAGCAGCGCGCTCAGCAAACTCAGCTTTAAACACGTCTTCATTGAAATCAGTATCTTGTGGCAAAAACTCGATGCGAATGAAAAATCGACCCGATTCTCTATCATCAAAGGAATGAATTTCATCTACATAGTTACCAGCTTCCGCCATGTATCGAGTAACAACATCAACGGTTCCGATGATACTTGGGCAATTTGCGGTAAAAATCCAAGGAGCGGTTTTTGATTTCATAAAATAGTCTCTTATTATCTTAAGCTTTTACTTCAAAATAAGGTTGGCCACAAAGAGTGGCCAACCGAGCTATTGAAATAAAACAAGTGGATGAGAAAAGTTACGCTTGAACGACTAGGCCGTATTCTCGACTCGCATCTTGAATCCATAACCACAAGTAATCAGCAAAACTACGACGAACCACTAATTCGAATTCACTTTCACCACTACGGCGAATAATAGCGCCACTCTTAGCAAACGTTGTTGTCACAACTTTCCCAACTGGGAACTTGCTAGGATGTACGTCTACAATAGTCGATTTTTTCAACACATCGACAACATTCGCACCAGATAGCTTATAGATTGTCCAACCGCCACTGATATTTACAACTTGGTAGTGGCCGCTGAGTTCTGCATGCAGCGCGGTTTCTACTTCAAACGCCTTTAGACCCGGTACAACAACCAACCACTCATCAGGTGAAATCCAACGAACAGACACATCACCTTCAACGACAGACGTTAGCGGTTGAGTTGGCAACGCCACACCCAATGCCTTTTCTGCTGCGCTTAATTGATCCGCATTTTCAGCATTTAAGCGTAGCGTAATCTGCCCCATCAAGGCTTCTTCTTTGAACGTAACACCACCCGTTTTTGGCCCCTTTTTAGCAACACTTGCTAAGTCGGCGTGAAATAGTGGTGACTCGCCTTGAATTGAAGCATTAGGTAACTGATTCATTACTGATACCGTTACCGCTTCGTTATTTACTTCAGACATTTTGACGTTCCCCTTTTGGATCTAGGAAAATTGGGCTGCAAATTTCAGCTTCAACTATACGACCATCAACAAGTGGGTAGTACACTTTCTCACCCATCTTATCTAAACCACCTTTCACAAAGCCTAGAGCAACAGATCGACCTAAGCACGCACTCCAGTAGCTGGATGATACGTGACCAACCATTGGCATTGGGATTGGCGCAGTTGGGTCAAAAACACCCTGAGCACCTTCTGGTAATACTACGTTTGGATCGATTGTTTTAATGCCAACCATTTGCTTACGTTCTGCACGTACACAGTCTTCACGCTGCATACCGCGCTTTCCGATAAAGCTAAACGGTTTATTCATAGAAACAGCCCAGCCCATACCTAGATCGTATGGATGTACAGAACCATCTGTATCCTGACCCGCGATAATAAAGCCTTTTTCAGCACGTAGAATGTGCATTGTTTCAGTGCCGTATGGTGTTAGATTGTACTTTTCACCATGTTCAAATAGTTTCTTCCATACATGCATACCGTAGTTGGCTTGTACGTTGATCTCGAAAGACAACTCACCAGTGAACGAGATACGGAACACACGTGCTGGAACACCAGCAACCGTCATTGGTTTCCAATCCATGAACTTGAAGCTATCTTTAGAAACATCAACATCGCTGTCGATCAATTCTTCAAGCAGCTTACGGCTGTTTGGACCAGAGATAGTCATGGTTGCCCAATGGTCAGTAACAGAAGTGAAGTAAACTTCTAATTCAGGCCATTCTGTTTGATGGTACAACTCAAGCCAATTTAGTACTGTCGCCGCACCGCCTGATGTTGTTGTCATCAAGAAATGATTTTCTGCTAGACAAGATGTTACACCGTCGTCGAATACCATGCCGTCTTCTTTCAGCATCAAGCCATAACGACACTTGCCGACAGGCAATTTTGCCCAAGCATTAGAGTAAATACGACCTAGGAATTCACGGGCGTCTTTACCCTGGATGTCGATTTTACCTAGTGTAGACGCATCAAGAATACCAATAGACTCACGAGTTGCTAAACACTCACGGTCAAGTGACTGCTGCATTGACTCGCCCGCTTTAGGGAAATACCAAGGACGTTTCCACTGGCCCACATCCTCAAACTTCGCACCGTGCTCTAGATGCCATTTATGCATTGCACTGTAGCGTTCTGGGTCGAACAACGCACCACAATCACGACCAGCAATGGCACCAAAAGTTATTGGTGTATAGTTTGGACGGAAAATAGTCGTACCCGTTTCTGGAATAGACTTATTCAGGATTTTCGCAGCAACAGCCATACCGTTGATGTTACCCAATTTACCTTGGTCAGTACCAAAGCCCATTGCAGTGTAACGTTTAACGTGTTCAATCGACTCAAAACCTTCACGACAAGCAAGCTCAATACCCGCAGCCGTTACGTCGTTTTGATAATCAACGAATTGCTTAGGCGCTTGAGACGTTGGTTTTGTATGAGGTACATGGAACAACGCCATTGCTTTAGATTCTTTCACGTCAATTGTAGCCGGAATAGCCACTTCAACCGCGTTAAGATCTAAATTAGACAATGCCTCAAGACCTGCTTTCTTACCTTCTTCAAAAGCACCAGCAGTATTAAAAGTACCGTTGATCGCACCTGCAGTAAGTTGCTTCTGTACCGTTTTACCAGGTAGGAAGCCAAGCACATCTTCGTTCCAGACAGGTTTAGAACCAGTATGACACGATAGGTGAATAACCGGACTCCAACCACCAGAAGAAGCAACAGTATCCGCACTCAGTTTCTTAACAGAACCTGTGATTTTAGAACCGTCTTCGTTGATGGATGCAACAGAAACACCGTTAACGCGCTTGCCGCCATGAACATCAATAACCGCAGAGCCAGCGATCACTGTAATGCCGCGATCACGCGCTGCTTTAACTAGTTCACCTTCTGGGTTTTGACGAGTATCAACAATGGCTTGAACTTTACGTCCAGCATCATGCCAATCGATAGCAGTATGATAAGCGTTGTCATTGGTTGTCATTAGAACAAGTTCTTTACCTGGCACAACACCGTAGCGATTAATGTAGGTAGAGATAGCATTCGCTACCATACAACCAGGAACATCATTGTTACCAAATACTAGAGGACGTTCATGCGCTCCTGTTGCCAGAATAACCCATTGAGTACGTACACGATGGTAGCGCTGACGTACTTGGCCATTTGGTGCACGATCAGCAATATGATCCGTCAAACGTTCATGAATCGTTAGGAAGTTATGGTCGTGGTAACCATTAACAGTAGAGCGAGGAAGCACCATGACATTGTCGTTCGCTTCAAGCTCTTTAACAACATCCGCAATCCAAGCATGAGCAGCTTTGCCGTCAATACTTTCTTTGCTACTTAAAAGACTTCCACCAAATTCGTTTTGCTCATCAGCGATAATGACACGAGCACCACCACGCGCAGCTGTCAATGCAGCGATCAGACCTGAAGGTCCGGCACCAACGACAACCACATCAGCGTGTTGATTCACTTTATCATAAATGTCTGGATCGTATTCATTAGGTGAACGACCTAGACCCGCCGCTTTACGGATGACTTTTTCGTATGTTTCCCACATTGATTGAGGGTACATAAAGGTTTTGTAGTAAAAACCTGGAGGCATCATTTTGCCACCAACTTTACCAACCAAGCCCATTACATCGTTATCAACACTTGGCCAGCCATTTGTTGATCCTGATACAAGGCCTGAGAACAACTCTTGCTGTGTCGCTCTTACGTTTGGCACTTGTGTTGCTTCAGTTGCACCAAGCTGCATGATGGCATTTGGCTCTTCTGCGCCTGCTGCAACGATACCGCGAGGACGGCTGTATTTAAAACTACGGCCTATAATATCAACACCGTTAGCTAGCAAAGCTGACGCCAGAGTATCACCGGCGAAACCTTCGAACTTCTTACCATTATAGGTAAAAGTAAGTGGCTGAGAACGGTCAATACGGCCACCGTTTTGTAGACGATTTTTCTGAGACATGATCCGCTCCCTTACTCTGCAACGACTTTAGGTTGCTCACCCATTTTGTAAACTTCTTTAATTTCATACGTTACTGTATGTCGAGTAACGTTGAAGAACTTACGACAGCCTGCCGCATGAACCCAAATCTCATGATGTAAGCCACGAGGGTTCTTACGGAAGAACATGTAGTTCCCCCACTCTTCATCCGAGCAAGAATCAGGATCTGCTGGGCGCTCAATATGAGCCTGGCCTTGGTTATGGAACTCTTCTTCTTCGCGGTGTTCACCACAATAAGGGCAATAAATATAAAACATGAACTGAATCTCCCGTTAGTGTGCTACACCAGCTGCGCCGTGCTCATCGATAAGCGCGCCATTGTGGAATCGGAACATTGAGAATGGCTCAGCCATCTCATGCATTTCACCTTTTGCCAAAGAAGCAGCAAATACGTGACCAGAACCAGGTGTTGCTTTAAAGCCACCTGTACCCCAACCACAGTTGAAAAATAAATTCTTCACTGGTGTTTTAGAGATAATAGGACATGCATCAGGGCATGTATCAACGATACCACCCCATTGACGGTTCATACGTACACGGCTGAAGATCGGGAACATTTCCACAATCGCCTGTATAGTATGTTCAATAGTTGGGTAAGAACCACGCTGCCCATAACCTACATAGCTGTCGATACCTGCACCGATTACCAAATCACCTTTATCAGACTGAGATGCATAACCATGTACATGGTTAGACATTACTACTGTATCTAAGATTGGCTTGATCGGTTCAGATACCAATGCCTGTAGAGGATGCGACTCAAGCGGTAATTCAAAACCTGCTTTTGCAGCCATATAGCCTGAATGTCCTGCGACAACACAACCTACTTTATCTGCCATAATATCGCCGTAACGATCCGTTTTTACGCCAGTTACTGTGCCGTCTTCAATGATAAAATCAACGACTTCAGTTTGTTGAATTAGATCAACACCGTGCATATCCGCACCACGAGCAAAACCCCAAGCTACCGCATCGTGACGAGCAACACCTGCACGTGGCTGCCAAGAAGCCCCCATTACAGGGTAACGAGCATTACCAGAGCAATCTAGAATTGGAACGATTTCGTTCACTTGCTTCGCATCCAGAACTTCGCCATCAATACCGTTTAAACGGTTAGCATTTACACGACGCTCGATATCACGCATGTCTTGCAATGTATGACCTAGGTTTAAACAGCCGCGTTGAGAGAACATGACATTGTAGTTAAGATCTTGAGATAGACCTTCCCATAATTTCATCGCATGCTCATACAAGTGCGCAGACTCATCCCATAAGTAGTTTGAACGAACGATCGTAGTATTACGTGCCGTATTACCGCCACCTAGAAAGCCTTTCTCAATGACTGCTACATTCGTAACACCAAACTGCTTTGCTAAATAGTAAGCCGTTGCTAAACCGTGTCCGCCGCCACCTACGATGATCACATCGTATTTCTTTTTAGGGGTTGGATTACGCCACACCCGCTGCCAATTTTCGTGATGGCTAAAACTGTGCTTTAACAACCCAAAGCCTGAATAATGCTGCATCAGATCAGCTCCTTACATAAATAATCGCTTCAACGATTATCGTGGTGTGGTTAAAAGGGAAGTAACGCTTCAGCAAGCCAAGGCGCTATAAACCAAGTATTCATAGTGATAATAGAGAGAAAGATTTACGATCTAATGCTTGGAAGCGTCTAGCGGATGACAATTTACGACAGGGAAGATGGCGGCTTTGGATATGGCGTTATTAAGGACAGAAAAAAAGTAAAAAAATAACATTTTAAAAAGGCGTTTTATTGATCTAAGTAACTGAAAATTATAGTGAGAGATAAACAATAAACTTGTGTGAGACCTACACCTACTGCGCATATCCCACACAGGTTTTATAGAGCAATCAATGCTGTTTATAGTATGTATGACAAACCATATTCCAGTATTGTGGCAATACTTTGTTTTCCCCAACCACCTGTACTGTTTGAGTGAACAAAATATTGGTGGCAGAATTGCCAATCATAATATCAAACTCACCTGCTTCAACCATTCTTTGATGAGACGAATTGGTAAAATTCAGCATATCGACAGGCAACTCAAACACGGCGGTAGCTGAAGAGCCTGCAGGCAACTCCACTCGCTGAAAACCTTTTAGTTCACGAATCGGCCGAACCAAAGAACACAGCTTATCTTTCACATAAAGTTGTACAACCTCACAACCAAATCGATTGCCTATATTTTCAAGCTCGACAGACACTTGAATCACGCCATCTTCGATTGGCACTTGCTTGCTTTCGATCTGCATATTTTTATAGGCAAAATTCGTGTATGTCAGACCATAACCAAAGTTATATTTGGAGCCAAAGTGATAGGCAATCGGCGTGCCACCACTTTTCAATTTGTGATTATAGAAATATGGCACAGCGCCAGCATTTTTCGGGATAGACACCGTTAAGCGCCCCGATGGTGAGGCTTTGCCCGCGATAATGGCAGCAATGGCACGAGCGCCCTCTTGGCCCGGAGCCCAAGCATATAATACAGCAGCGGCTTTTTCTTCAGCACCATTCAAATTATAAGGCCTTCCACCTGTGACCAGAATAATCACTGGTTTGCCCGTTGCGATGGCGTCATCAATGAGTTGCTGCTGAACGCCAGGTAAATCCAAACTGTCGGTATCTGAGCCTTCCCCTACCGTTCCGGTTTGGAATAAACCAGCTAGATCCCCAACGCAGACAATCGCTACATCAGCTTGCTCAATCGTTGAAATCGCTTGCGGAATTTGACTGGTATCCCGTGAAACCGGAGACGTCATGGTCTGGTTCATGGCCAAATCCACATCACCAGGAAAAACAGGCGCATTACTATGACGTTCCGTCAAAATGTCACAGCCTTTACTGTATGAAACCTGCGCAAATGTTGTTTGCAAGGCTTCCAGTATTGTTGGGCAAACTTTGCTGTCGTCGTCATCACTGCTCAAAATAAGGTGAATAGGAAAACTGTAGCCACCTAATAAAGCCAATTGATCATCCGCTGTTGGTCCAACAACGGCGATTCTTTGTTCCTTTTTGAGAGGCAAGCCAGCACGATTTTCGAGCATAACCACCGACTGCAAAGCCACCTGATAAGCCAATTCTGTTGCCTTGTCATTTTGCAATTCAATAGGCGATTCATCGCAGTAGGGGTTTTCAAACAAACCCATTGCAAATTTCACCGATAAAATTCGCGCAACAATCTCGTCGATTTTCCGCTCACTTATCAAACCTCGCTCTAACGCTGCAGCCAACTGACTCGAGCAAGCATCATCGGGTAATTCGATGTCCAACCCTGCATTGAACGCCAATGCGGCTGCGTGGGCTTTATCCGCGGCAATACCGTGATGACTGGCCAATAACTCAACACCGCCATAGTCAGCGACAATTAAACCATCAAAACCCCATTGATCACGCAAGACTTCGGTCAATAAATGATTGGAAGCATGGCAAGCTTCATTGTCGATATCGTGATAAGCCGGCATAACAGAACCCGCATTGCCAAGCTTCACCGCCATTTCAAACGGCAACATAAAGGTATCGTTGAGTTCCTTAAAACCAAGATGTACGGGGGCATGATTCCGCGCACCTTCGCTAAATGAATGGCCAACATAATGTTTTAGCGTAGCCAGAAGGTCGCGCTTCTCACCTTGAAGGCCTTTAACAAACTCCGTTGCCAAGACGCCAACATGATAAGGATCTTCACCCAGTGTTTCTTCAGTTCTGCCCCATCGAACATCACGAGAAACATCTAACACAGGCGCCAAACCGTGATGAGCACCAACCAGCCGAGTTTGTTCACCAATGGCTTGCCCTACTTGATGAATCAGTTCCGGATTCCAAGTATGGCCATAATTCAAGGAAGAAGGAAAAAGCGTCGCATCTTTGGCCATCAAACCCACTAGGCACTCTTCATGGGACATAGCAGGTACGCCCAGTCGGGTTTCTTCGACTAGATATTTTTGCAGCTGATTCAGTGCTTTGACACCTTCATTGGGGCTAATAACTTGCGTTCCCAAGGGTCGGGTAATTTGTCCCAAACCGTGTTTTAAACGTTCTTGAATGGATTTACGTTCGTCCTGAGATCCCATCTCAAAATCACGATCTTGATGCTCGCCATTCGATGCTAAGATCAACCATTGCGCACCAAGCTGAGCAATCTTTTCTTCTAGCGTCATACGAGCCAGTAAATCATCCACCCGTTGCTGAACAGTAAAGTTTGAGTCTTTATAAATTTCCATATAACGAATACCTTAACTATTTATATTTATTATCATAGCGCTATTTTAGAAACGATTATATTTACAGCTAATTTTTTAGATAAGTGATTCTCGCCTCTTAGCTTTTGACATCTTTTTCCCATAAGATCATCAAAATTAACATTATGTAATATCTCAAATCCGCTACGTTATTTCACACAGATCGTCAGCAGAGTTTTCTCCTACCCCCTCGTCTTCAAAGGTAAATAGGCAGGAAAACCGAGCATCATAAAAAAGTAGTTTTCCAATTAAAAATCATACAGTTAAATCAACCTAACACTTAGTTTTGAACGCGTTTTAATCTTAGATATGGCTCAACTAAAAAATAAGTGAACATGAATATAAAATTTCATAATTGAGCAAAACAACTTATGCAGCAATGATCAAGCCATCATAAAGTTTGTTACGAACATGGATTAAAGCCAAAACACTTAAAATCCACTTAAAAAACTTAATTGTTGATTTCTTAAAAAAACAATTAAGACGTTCAAAAAACGCACTTTATTCAAAATAAAAACACCCGTAATTAAAATAAAAGCACGATCACATTAATAATAAAAAAGGACGTTCTTTATGCATTACCAAAACAACCACAATACTCACTACCTTAAGAAGCACTGGAAAAAACTCTTTTACCCAGTTGCAGTTGCAGCATCCCTTACTTCTTCATTCTCTTGGGCAGACACAACAATTCGCATGCTTCATCTTGAAGCTGACCCGAAAGTCGTTGCCATTTGGGAACAAGTTGCTAAAGACTATGAAAAAGCCAATCCAGGTCAGCACGTCAAGCTAGAATATTTAGAAAACGAAGCCTTCAAACAAAAGCTGCCAACACTTCTTCAGTCCGATCAGCGTCCAGACATTTTCTACAGCTGGGGCGGAGGAAACTTTCAAACTCGTGTTGATGCAGGATTATTAAAAGACGTCACCAAAGAGATGAAAGACATTAAATCGCGGTTCTCCGAAGCTAGCTTTGACGCTTATAACTACCATGGCAAGCAATACGGTCTTCCCTACATGGTTAGCCAAGTTGGCTTTTGGTACAACAAAAGTTTATTCAATAAAGCAGGCGTTGATGCCGATAACGTTGTCAATTGGGATGACTTTTTAGCCGCCATCAAAAAACTCCAAGCCGCAGGTATTACGCCTATTACCACCGCGGGTGGTGATAAATGGCCAGTTCAATTTTATTGGGCGCTACTGACTATGCGCCAAGCCGGTCAGCAAGGCATCCAAGATGCCATCGATAAAAAAGGCGATGGTTTCGCTGGCAAAGACTTCATCAAAGCGGGCGAAGAGCTAAAACGCTTAGTCGATTTAAACCCCTTCCAACCTGGCTATTTAGCCGCATCCTTTGGAGACTCATCAGGTAATTTTGGTGATGGCAAAGCTGCCATGCAGTTAATGGGTGATTGGAACTACTTGTTCCAAGCTCAACAGTCCATTTCAGGCAAAGGTGTGGGCGATAAAAACTTAGGTTGGATGAACTTCCCTATCCTTAAAGATGGCAAAGGCAAAGCGACCGATACGCTGGGTGGTATTGCCGGTTGGGTACTAACAGCCCAAGCCAGCCCAGAAGCGGTTCAATGGTTAAAGTATTTTTCTAATATCGAAATGCAGAAACACCTCGCCAAAATTAATATGATCATTCCGGTTGTTAAAGGCGCTGACACCGCTATTGAAAACCCATTCAAGAAGCGCATTGCGCAAAACATTGCTAGCTCTACTTGGCACCAGTTATTTTATGATCAAGCCTTTGGCGCCAATGTCGGTAGCGTCGTTAACGATGTCTCTGTAGGCATTGTTGGTGAATCACTCACTCCTGAAGAAGCCGCTGAACAAGTGCAAGAAGCGTGGGAATTTGAATAACGCGAACTAAGCACGAATCGATCAATACAGCCAACTTCGGTTGGCTGTTTTCTCTTTCATGAGGCTTGCTATGAGTAATGATGTCACCACTACTGAAAATCGCCCCAATACTTCTTCGAATCAAAAGGTTTCTCGTTGGTTTAAAAAAAATAATCACGGCAATCGCTTACTGGCACTCGTATTATTTTTGCCACCCGCCCTATTACTTTTTACCATTTTTGTCATTTTGCCCATTGGTGAAGCGGGTTATTACAGCTTATTCCGCTGGAATGGTTATGGAGAGCCCAGTAAGTGGGTGGAATTCAGTAACTACATTCGTCTATTCAAACACAGTGCGTTTGATACAGCCGTTTGGAACACGCTTAAAATCATTGTCATTTCACTGATTATCCAACTGCCCTTGGCTTTGATCATCGCCCTTTCTATTTACAAAAAAAGCTGGGCCAACAGTTTATTCCGTTTGATTTTCTTTTTGCCTTATATTTTGGCTGAAGTGGCCGCTGGGCTAATTTGGCGCTTTGTCTTTGATGGCGATTACGGCGTCATGGCAAAATTTACCGAAGCCCTAAATACCGATACTTGGTATATTTTGGCGGATAAAAACTGGGCATTCGTTGCCATTTTAGTGGTGCTTGTTTGGAAGTATTTTGGCTTCCACATGATGATTTACATCGCGGCTTTGCAAGGCGTTCCAAAAGACCTTATCGAAGCGAGCAAGTTAGATGGTGCGAGCCGTTTTCAGGCGATTTGGTATGTAAAGATTCCGCTCATTATGTCGGGCATCACCATTTCCATCTTTTTCAGTATTCTGGGGGCGCTACAAACTTTCGACCTGATTATGCCTCTTACTGGCGGTGGCCCATCTCATAGTACTCACACCTTGGTTTCTTACCTCTACACCTTTGGTATTACTCGAATGAATGTTGGCTTTGGTAGCGCAGTGGGTGTGGTGTTGTTCATATGCTGTGTGATTTTTGCCTTCACATATCAAAGCACCATTATGAAAGACAAAAAATAAAAGGAACGCCCTATGTTAGCAATGCGAAGAATATCTTGGGGAAAATACATCTTCCTAATCTTGATCGCGGGCTTTGTATTAGTGCCTATGTTTGCCACTGTGCTCGGTGGGTTCAAAAGCTTAGGCGAATTACGCACCAATCCATTTGGTTTACCAGATGTGTGGGAGTTTGAATATTACGCGCAAGTTTTTGCCGATGGTTCCATTTGGCAACTGATGAAGAACTCGCTAATTATTGCGTTTTTCTCGGTGCTACTGACCATTATCATCGGCACAATGACCGCGTTTACCTTTTCTCATATTAAGTTTGCGGGCTACAAATACATTTATAACTACTTCTTAATTGGCATGATGTTTCCTGCGGCCGCGGCAATACTTCCCTTGTTTCTAAAGATCCGTGATCTTGGTCTATTGGATAGTTTATCTGGCGTCGTTATTCCCCAAGTGGCATTCGGGTTAGGCTTCAGTATTTTGTTGTTCCGCACCTTTTTCGAACAGCTGCCTGCTGAGCTCTTTGATGCCGCTCGTGTCGATGGCTGTAGTTACATCAAATTCTATTGGCATGTCATTCTACCGCTTTCTACGCCCATTCTTGCCACCGTTGGTGTCTTTGTCTTGGTGGCAAGCTGGAACAATTACTTGCTGCCTTTGCTGGTATTGAACACAGAACAACAATATCCGTGGACGCTAGGTATCATGCAATATCGTGGCGAATATGGCATCGAATGGAACCGTATATTGGCCTATGTCACCGTGACCATTAGCCCTGCCATCGTATTTTTCTTGTTTGCTCAAAAATACATTGTCGAAGGCTTAACTGGCGGTGCGGTAAAAGGCTAAATCTAATTAAATATAATAAGGAAGAATCTCGTGGCTTCTGTTGAATTTAAACATGTTGAAAAAGTCTATTCAGGTGATGTACATACCGTTAAAGACTTTAATCTGAAAATTAATGACGGTGAGTTTATTGTGTTCCTAGGCCCATCGGGCTGTGGCAAGTCGACCACCTTAAGAATGCTGGCTGGCCTAGAAGACATCTCTGGCGGTGAAATTCTTATCAATAATAAAGTTGTGAACGAGTTAGAACCCATCGAACGTGACATCGCAATGGTATTCCAAAGTTACGCGCTTTACCCACACATGTCGGTTTATCAAAATATTGCCTTTGCCTTAAAACTGGCTGGAATGAGCAAAGCTGACATAGATGAAAAAGTTCGTCCTGTTGCAGACATGCTGCAATTAACCCCTTTGCTGGACCGCAAACCTAAAGCGCTTTCTGGCGGCCAACGTCAGCGCGTGGCAATGGGACGTGCGATGGTACGAACCCCTGAAGTATTTTTATTCGACGAGCCGCTTTCTAACTTAGATGCAAAACTACGAAATTCTATGCGAGCGGAAATTAAAGCACTGCATAAGAAAATGAAAAAAACCACCATTTATGTAACACACGATCAGGTGGAAGCCATGACGCTGGCAGATCGTATCGTGATATTGCGTGATGGCAAAGTCGAACAAGTGGGCACGCCTAGAGAGATTTATCACTCCCCTGCCAATAAGTTTGTGGCAGGTTTTATTGGCAGCCCAGCAATGAACTTCATTCCAGTGACCTTAAGCAAACAAGAAGGCTGGCACGTGGATCTTGCAGGACAAACATTACCCTTGCTGGGTGAGATTAACGACAATCAATCCAGTGAAAAAGCGACACTTGGCATTCGTCCCTGTGATATTCATATCACGCCTGACTTACTTAGCAATCCACTAGTCATCAAAGGCAAGGTGGAGAATTTAGAATTGCTTGGCTCAACAATCCAGCTGACAAGTCGCTTGGGTGAGAGCCAAATCACCGTTGAAGCCCCATCCAGTCATATAGTCAATGAAGATGATGAGGCCAACTTTTATATTGATGAGTCACGTCTTCACATGTTCAACGACCAATCTGGACTGTCTATTTACAAACCCAAAGGCAAACCTGAGTCGGTTGTCAGTCAATAAAAACTTAACATCGTTGGGCAAGCTCTCTAGTGAGCTTGCCCAACATGATTAAAAATAGTATCAAGGCATTAATGTCAGCCATTGGATGTTAGTTACTAACGCATGAACCAAAACGACAGGTATAAAAACTAATATTGCGAAACATTCTCTGAGGATTTTTTTCTGCTTTTAGCCTTGACCTCATGACCTCAAGCGAATGACATTCATCCAGATCTGATTAGCAGCCTGGTGAAGTAGACTATGGCGTTTGGCAACTTTTTCTTCATTTCTGTCATACCCTCCTCCAATGACACAAGCGACTGGCAGATTAAGTGATACGCAGGCACTAATAATGTATTTATCTCGCTCAAAAATACCGTGGTCAGTTAAGTTAACATAACCAAGCCTGTCGTCTTTATGGACATCCACACCCGCATCATAAAACACAAAGTCTGGCTGATGCTCTGCCAATAATGACGGCAAAGTTTCTTTTAAAATTGATAAGTATTCTTGGTCATTTGCGCCCTTTGGGATGGCAATATTAACGCCAGATGTCTGCTTTACCTGTGGGTAGTTTTCTTCACAGTGCCAGGACACTGGCAGGATGTCACTTCTATCTTTAAAGAAGGCAATAGTGCCATCACCTTGATGCACGTCACAGTCTAGAATGAGAATCTTCTTGGCTTTGCCTGACTCAATAATCGCCAACGCCGCAACAGCCAAATCATTAAATATACAAAAGCCAGATCCATGGGAAGGATGCGCATGATGCGTACCACCAGCCAGATGGCATGCCAAACCGTGTTGAAGCGCTAATTCACTAGTAAGGATGGTACCAGAAACGGCCCGCAACGTACGCTCTACCAGCCATTCCGACCAAGGCAGACCAATTTCCTTTTCTTCCCGTTTACTAAGCTCTCCTCGAATAAAACGCTGCACATAGTCTTTATCATGAGCAGACATCAATACTTTAAGAGACAAAGGCGATGGCGTGTATTGGTTATCATCGGTCAGAATACCCAACTCCCTCAAGGTTTCTGCTAATAAACCAAACTTACGCATTGGAAAGCGGTGCCCTGCTGGAAACGGAATACTGTAATGGGAGTGAAAAACAAGGGGGAGCAAAGTGACATCCATGGATAGCTAAATACAAGTGAATAAGATGAACACTATGCTAACAAGCTCTACTGGCTTTTTGCGACCAAAACTTTACGAATAGCTGTATTGAAAGACTCAATCAATTGCGGAGGAAAGCCTTTACCGCTTTCAAAGTTCACCATTTGCACAGCTCTAATAGCACTTTTTCTATATTCGCTGCCTGACTTCCCCCAAACAGCATCAATAAACATGACAGCCATAGCAAGAATAAAGGCACCTTGCGGTATAAGAGAACCAATTAAGCCTTCCGGCATACCAGTACCATCAAAGCGTTCTTTATGCGCTTGAACCATAGCAACCGCTTCTTCCCAGCCTTCATGTTTTGCCAGCAATTTAGCGCCTACGAGTGGGTGATTCTTCTCGGCCTGCTGTTTTCGCCCTTCATCATCCTTACAACTTAGAATAGGAGCCATACCCATATTGTGCATATAGGCTGCTGCACTGAGCTGGGCGGGATCAACCGAACTAGAACATTCGGCATTAATCAACTGACACAGTTTTAAGATGCGCTCACTACGTTCTGACGAATAGCCCAAAAGGCGATTTAATTTCTGACTAAAACCAATAAATAGATCGATATCCGCCTGCTGCTCTGCAGTGAACTCCACTTTGATAATAACGGAGGTAGGTGGTGGAGCATCTTTTTCCTCAATAATCTGATTACATTGCCGCAATAAATCAGCCGCCATTTCAGGACGTTTTGTATCTATTTCTTCTGCATAAATAGCATCAAGGCCATACTGTAGCTGATCACGAACAGCACTTTCTGCCACATGGGACTGATAAATCTGCTTTGTCAAGTCATACACTTTTTCGATCACGACAATGATCAGTTCACCCAAGTAATGATGGTATTGAATGTATCCTCCACGCATACCATCCACTATCTCTTCTAGCTTATGCAGAACACCAACCAAAGGATCTAAAAAGCAGACAGAGCAGTTCCCCTTCATGCTGTGGAGCGAACGAAAGAGTTTATCCAGCTTATCAAATGAAAAACCGTCAGTTTCAATACTGTTAATAATCTCTTCTATTTCTTGCTGAGCTTCAACATAACACTCTAGCAAATCGTCCTTGAGCTCTTTATCCAATGCTGAAAACGCTTTACACGCAAAGTGACTCATTCTGTTCTTCCATTACAAGGAGCTATAACTCAAAAAAGCATTGAGGCCTATCAAGTCATTCGGTAGTCTCACTGATTACCCTTCTAATTGTAGATAGAATATTTGTAAGCGTGAACATATAGTATGTTTCAT
Source organism: Marinomonas foliarum (assembly GCF_016906065.1). NCBI lineage: Bacteria > Pseudomonadati > Pseudomonadota > Gammaproteobacteria > Oceanospirillales > Oceanospirillaceae > Marinomonas > Marinomonas foliarum. The sequence continues at coordinate 397,985 of NZ_CP070273.1, forward strand.
TATGAAACTGAGGTGCATATGCCAAATTATTGGCTCATGAAGTCAGAACCAGATGCGTTTTCCATTGATGATCTAAAAAAAATGCAACGTTCGCCATGGGACGGAGTCAGAAACTATCAAGCCAGAAACTTTATGCAAACGATGAAAGAAGGAGATCTTGTCTTTTTCTATCATTCAAGCTGCTCCCCAGCGGGTATTGTTGGCATTGCGACTGTCAGTAAAGAAGCCTATCCAGACCATACCAGCTGGGACCCAAACAGCGCTTATTTTGACCCGAAATCATCACCAGATAAACCTAGATGGTTCATGGTCGATGTAGAGTTTACTGAGAAGTGGCCTTCGATTTTAACATTAGCAGAATTAAAGCTACACCCAGAACTGGCCGATATGTTATTAACCAAGAAAGGAAATCGCTTATCTGTAATGCCTATTACAATGGGTGAATGGCAGTACATCAACCTAATAGCAAGGAAATAAATATCACTAATCATTGTAATTTTGATAATAACAAAACTTCAAAATACACTTTCTAGAGCATTCTTGAAGTCGAAATCAGTAGACTGAGTATTTAATAATGAGTGTCGAAGTAGCCCGGATGGCTATTATACTGTCTGCCTTATATAGCACAATGTCTATCAGTCAGACCTTGTACCCTACTAGCCTTATGGATTCATTAAAAGATTCCGACCAAGACGGTGTTATTGACGCTAGGGACTTATGCGCCAATACACCTGTAGGCGTCGATGTTGATAATACTGGCTGCCCTCTCACAAAACTGGAATATTATCGCTTTAACTTTGACGTTCAATTTGACACAGCCAGCTATAAACTAAAAGAAGGCGCCTACGCAGAGCTGGATGATCTAGCTTTATTTTTACAACAAAAGCCGATAACCAACCTGCTAATTGAAGGACATACCGACAACACAGGCACACCTAGGATCAATCTATTACTTTCCAAACAACGTGCAATTGCGGTTTCTAGCGCTTTAACATCAAATTTTGGTATTAATAAAAATCGCATCAAAACATTTGGTTATGGACAGGAACGCCCTGTTGCGTCGAATGACACAGAACAAGGAAAACGACTTAACAGAAGAGTAAGCGGGGACATTGTCGTTCCTTTTCGCACTCCTGATGGCTTAAACCAAAACGCCAGTCAGAAACTACAAGTGCCGCATAAATTAACCCTTTCGTTCGGCAGAAATAAATACAGCATAAAAGCCTCGTATCGATCAGAACTGGAGGCTATCAACAAGATACTGCAAGATCACCCCGATACGCTTGTCATTGTAGAAGGTTACACCGACAGCACAGGAAGCAAGGCATACAATCAAAGGCTATCATTGGAAAGAGCCAATATGGTGGCTCACGTCATTAGGTCATTCTATCCTATCGATGCTGACAGAATTAAAACTATAGGTTATGGACAAGACTTCCCTATCGCGTCTAACCAAACACAGGAGGGAAGAATAATGAATCGGCGTGTCGACACCACCATAGTTCAAAGGTTTAAAGCTTCACAAGAAGTTGTGATACCGAAATGGACGATATGGAGTGTCGATCAATTAGATAAAGAATAAATTCGCTAGGCAGAACAGCCTAATGGAATTCAAATTCGCGTTGCTTTAATGGAACTGCGTAATCAAAGTAATACTGCACGACAGCGCCAACATAGTCATAATTATCACTCGTCCTAGCGATAATCCCCACACTGCCCACCTGTCGATATTTTTTAGGCTGAAAGTAGGTTTCTAGGCGCCAGCCCACTTCATCTACATTATAGTTCTCCCTAAATAAGGAAGTTCTTAGATCTTCGTTAAAATAATAACTAACACCGAAACGCGAACTTGTCACATTACTCAAGGTTGTATCCGTAGAGATATAATTAGTGGTTAATGAAAAGTCTCCCAAAAATAACTCACCAATAAACTGCCCAATAATGTCACGTTCACTCTTTAGCTCTTCATCCATTGGCTGTAATTCAGAAACGCCAAGACCAAGCCCTAAGCGACCATAATCATTTCGGATAAACCAATTAGACGAGAATTCAGACTGAGCGAAACTGTCTTTTGATGACCCTGTTATTAAATAATTACTATTTAATAACACTTGGGCAGAGAGGTAATCGTTAATAGGCATATTTATTTTGAAATCAATATTCATGAGAGACTTCTCACTTAAAAGCCCATACCCTAAGCCGAAAGCAAAATTAGGTCGTTTATCTTCGGCATAGGCAACACTGCTGCTCACAACGACTGACAAGATAAAAATCCGAGAAAAAATAGTCAAAACATGTCCGCGCAAAAAGTATAAATTGTAGCGCTATTGTGACTGGTCTTTTACAAAAGCTCCAGTAGCAAAAAATGTGACTATTTTCACATAAAATGAAGGGAATTCAGAACACCTCTGGGATTCGGAAGCAAAGCCCAATATAATAGCCCCAAAGTCGATTAGACGAACACATTTTAGGTTTATACGTTACATGGCAAAAAAACTTTTTATCCAAACTCATGGCTGTCAAATGAACGAATACGATTCCTCTCGTATGGCAGATTTACTTGGCGAAAGTCATGAAATGGAACTCACAGACAACGCAGACGAAGCAGATGTTTTGCTTCTAAATACTTGTTCTATACGCGAAAAAGCTCAAGACAAGGTCTATCATCAATTAGGCCGTTGGAAAAAGCTTAAGCAAAAGAACCCCAACCTTGTTATTGGTGTAGGCGGTTGCGTGGCAAGCCAAGAAGGCGATGCAATACGCAAACGCGCCAAACATGTCGATATGATTTTCGGGCCTCAGACGCTACATAAATTACCTGATATGGTGAACGCGGCAGGAAAACACATTCCAATCACGGACGTCACCTTCCCAGAGATCGAGAAATTCGATCATTTACCAGCACCTCGCGTTGAAGGTGCAGAAGCCTTTGTTTCCATTATGGAAGGCTGTAGTAAATACTGTACATTCTGTGTTGTGCCTTACACTCGTGGCGAAGAAGTTAGCCGCCCGTTTGACAGCATTTTGAAAGAAGTTGTACAACTGGCTGAGCAAGGAGTTCGTGAAATCCATTTTTTAGGACAAAACGTAAACGCATATCGTGGCGATACAGCTGAAGGTGATGAAGCCGATCTTGCTGACATCATCCATGCAGTCGCGCAAATAGATGGTGTTGAACGTATTCGCTTCACAACATCGCACCCTGTTGAATTTACCGATAGTTTAATCGAAGCCTTCCGCCATGAGCCTAAGCTTGTCAGTCATTTGCACCTGCCAGTACAAAGCGGCGCAGATAATATTCTAAGTGCGATGAAGCGCGGCCACGACCGTCAATATTACATTGATAAAATCAATAGAATTAAAGAAGCGCGCCCGGGCATTAGCTTATCTTCTGACTTTATCATCGGCTTCCCAGGTGAAACCGATGATGATTTTGTCGACACTATGAATCTTATTCAAGAAATCGGCTTTGATCACTCTTTCAGTTTTGTATACAGTCAAAGACCTGGCACGCCCGCTTCTAATTTAGAAGATGATACGCCAGAAGACGTTAAAAAAGAGCGCCTTGCGATTCTACAACGTCGTATAAGCCAACAAGCCTACGACATTAGTTTATCCATGGTGGGTGAGGTTAAGCGTATCTTGGTCAGTGGCTATTCGCCACGCGATCCTGGTCAACTTCAAGGTCGAACAGAAAACAACCGGATTGTAAATTTCCGTGCATTCGACCCACAACTAATTGGTAAATTCGCAGATGTTGTAATTACAGATGCTTATCCAAATTCCCTACTGGGTGAATTGGTAGGTTCTGAGCTCGACACTGACTTTGTACTTCAATAATCAAAGGTAACTCTTGGAAACCACACAGACTACTCAACAAATCCGTTTAGCACCTGCCGAAGCCGACGCTTTGGCTAGGCTATGCGGTCAACTCGACGAGAACATCAAGCTAATTGAAAAAAGACTTGATGTGTCTATTAAATACCGCGGAGAACTATTCGCCATTTCCGGTGAAGATTCTGAACATGTAGCAGCCACTAAAACGCTACTAGAGAACCTTTATCGCGAAGCTTTGGCGAATACAAACATCACCCCAGAAACGATCCACCTTTACCTGCAAGAGTCTGCGATTGAATCGCTCACCAGCAGCAAAAGAGAAAAAAATGATCAGCTGGTGATTAAAACGCGTAAGGCATTTATTAAGCCAAAAGGTAAGAACCAACAAGGCTACGTAAAGCAAATTCGCAAACACGATATCAACTTTGGTATCGGGCCTGCTGGTACAGGTAAAACCTACTTAGCCGTCGCGTGTGCGGTTGAAGCACTTGAAGCTGACCGTGTTGAGCGCATCATGCTGGTTCGCCCTGCGGTTGAAGCTGGTGAAAAGCTAGGATTTTTGCCGGGTGACCTATCGCAGAAAATCGACCCATACCTACGCCCTCTTTATGATGCGCTGTACGAAATGCTTGGATTCGAGCTGGTCGATAAATTGATTGAGAAAAATGTTATTGAAATAGCGCCGCTTGCGTTTATGCGTGGTCGTACTTTGAATAACGCCTTTATCATTCTTGACGAAAGCCAAAATACGACAAAAGAACAGATGAAGATGTTTTTAACTCGCATCGGCTTTGGTTCAACGGCCGTAATCACAGGCGACACCACTCAGGTCGATCTTCCTCGTGGCACTAGCTCTGGCTTAGCTCAAGCGATGCATGTATTAAATGATGTCAATGGTATCAGTATGACACACTTCAGCTCAGCTGACGTTGTTCGCCATCCGCTAGTGCAGCGCATTGTTGAAGCCTATGACAAGTTTGACATTGAAGTCGAAGAAGAAAAGAAAGCTCGTACTGAAGCTCGTCTAGCTGCGCAATCCGAACAATCTGCGAGCACCAAATAATGGCAATATTAGAGCTTGACTTACAAATCGCAACCGAAGAAACAACCAATCTTCCAAGCGAAGCTGACTTTCGAGTTTGGGTTGAAAAAGCCCTTGAAAAGTCAGATGAAGAATTCGAAGTCACTATTCGCATTGTTGATGAAGAAGAAAGCCACGCCCTCAATCATGAGTATCGTGGCAAAGACAAGCCAACAAATGTACTATCGTTCCCATTCGAGTCTCCACCTGGTTTGGAACTCCCTTTATTAGGCGATTTAGTTATTTGCGCTCAAGTCGTGACGAAAGAAGCCCAAGAGCAAAATAAAGAATTGTTTCATCATTGGGCTCATATGACTATTCATGGCATCTTGCATTTATGCGGTTATGATCATATAAATGATGACGAAGCAGATGAAATGGAATCGATAGAAACAGAGCTTCTTGCCTCCCTATCTATTTCCGACCCTTATTTGATTAAAGAGTGAGTTAACACCCTAATGAGTGACGACCGATCGAGTTTATCCAACGATCAACAAAAATCCTGGTTTGAGCGTTTAACGCAAGCCTTCAACGATGAGCCACGAAGCCGTGGTGAAATTGTTAAACTTCTAGAAGCCGCAGTGAAATCCGACATTATTGATCGCGATGCTTTCACTATCGTTGAAGGTGCTCTAGAAGTGTCTGAGGTACAAGCACGAGATATTATGATTCCACCCTCACAAATGGTGGTTATTAAGTCTGAAGACGACCCAAAAACATCACTCCGTAAAGTCATCGATTCTTCCCATTCTCGCTTCCCTGTTGTAGGCGAAGATTCGGATGAAATCCTTGGCGTACTTTTAGCCAAAGACCTACTTCCTTTACTGTTCAAAGATGGTGACATAACAATAGAAGATATTTTAGCCCGCTTACGTCCCGCGAATTTCATCCCTGAAAGTAAACGCCTCAACGTATTACTGAATGACTTTCGTACCAAACGCTACCACATGGCACTGGTTCTCGATGAATATGGCAGCGTGTCAGGCTTAGTTACGATTGAAGACGTTCTTGAGCAAATTGTTGGTGAAATCGAAGATGAAACCGACAAGCTTGACGATGAAGGCATTCAGGTTACAACAGAGTCTGGCGTTTACCTTGTTCCAGCCTTATGTACGGTAGAAGACTTCAACGAGTTCTTTAAAGTAGAACTTAACGAAGAAGAATTCGATACTATTGGCGGGATTCTGGTGCAACAATTCGGTCACGTTCCTTTACGCGACGAAGAGCTATTTTTTAGTGATTTCCACTTTAAAATCGTAAAATCCGATGGACGTAGAATAAAAACGATCCAAGTGTCCAAACCAGCGGCTAATACATTAGACTAATATGACTAGACCCCACCCTGACTTGACAACAACACAAGCGGGGTGGGTTCCTCGTTTAGTGTCAAACATTTCCAAACTTCATCCTATTTTACTTACTCTTATCGGAATTGTGGCTGGCGCCATTGGTGCAACCAGCTTCTCGCCATTTTATTTTTGGCCTAGCTATTTCATTACTCTTATCGTCTTTAGCATTCTGGTCATTACCAGTACTACGGCAAAATCTGCATGCTGGAGAGGCTCATCCGTTGGATTAGGCTTTTTTGGCGCTGGTGTATCTTGGGTATATGTCAGCATCGCAGAGTACGGACAAGTTGGCGTTATTATCGCCACACTGATCACCTTGCTATTTATCTCTGTTCTCTGCGCTTTTTGGTCATTCTCCGCATGGCTAGCATGGCGATTGATCCAACGCTTTACACAAATCCCCGCCAGTCTTTGGATTACCTTGAGCGTCTTATTGGGAGAGTTCTTACGCAGCACTCTATTCACTGGATTTCCTTGGCTACTTCCCGGTTACGCCATCGAAAACACATGGCTATTCGAGCTATTACCCATTGGTGGCATTTGGTTAACAAGCGCCTGTGTCGTACTTACCGCTAGCGTTATCGCTTGTCTCCTACTACAAGAGACCAATCAACTTGGGCCTATTTTTGGCTTATTAGCTGTTTGGTTAGGTGCTGCTTATTTAAACTACTCCCCTGTCTCATGGGTCCAGCAAACAGGCACCTTGAAAACAACACTAGTACAAGGAAATGTTAAGCAGGATGTAAAATGGCTAGGCGAGACAGCCGTAAAATCCTTAGCATATTACCAGCAAGAGACGATTAAACACTTAGACAGTGATCTCGTTGTTTGGCCTGAAACAGCCATCACCTACACTTATCCAAGAATCAAACCTTATTTTGAGTCTTTTGCAAAAGAACTAGCGGACAATAATACGACCCTAATAACAGGCATCCCGGATGTCAGTGAAAACAATCGCGATTACTTCAATGCCATTTGGGCAACTGGCAACGGCTTTGGTCTCTATTACAAACAGAGACTGGTTCCTTTTGGGGAATACATTCCGTTTGCTGAATATATAGGCCCAATCCTAGATGTATTTGGCATGCCCATGTCTAACTTTAAATCTGGCGATGATAACCAACCTGTTCTGCAAGTGGGTGAATGGGGTGTCGCTCCATTCATTTGCTACGAGATTGTTTACGCAGAACAAGTAAGACGCATGGTGAGAGACAGCGACTTCCTTATCACCATTAGCAACGACGGCTGGTTTGGCACTTCTATTGGTCCTTGGCAGCACTTACAAATAGCGCAGTTTAGAGCCAAAGAAGCAGGTCGTTACGTGATTCGCGCCACCAACACAGGCGTTACGGCATTCATCAATGAGAAAGGTAAAGTTGTTGCTCAGGCCCCTCAGTTTGAAAAGACCACGCTAACCGCTGAAGCAAAAGCGTTCAGCGGCATCACACCTTACGTTCAATGGGGCTATTGGCCAACCTTTCTGCTGCTGGGAATTTGTATAGTCTTTTCTTACTTGAATGGTTTAGTGCTCAATCGTAAAAACACTTAACCAATAGACTACCTTATCTAACAAAAATGCGGCTCAACAAATACATTGTTACGCCGCATTTTGATATAAACCAATGCATATTGTCCAAGCATCTATCAATCAAAAGCGAATGACCAATCACTCAGTCTTGTTAATCTGCTCATCATGAGTTGACATCAAACCATAATGACAAATTTCACAGGGCGCCAACGCTTGCTTGGTTTCGATCACATTATCATGACCGCATGACATGCAGCGGTAACTCCCCGGTTCGACCTCAGCACCAACCACATGACACTCTTCAAGCGGCACAGGGTTATTGTTGGCATGATTAATCAACCATAACAATGCGACATCTTCTTTTTCATCAAGCTCATCAACTAACTCATGGCCTTCATCAAGAACATAATGCCAATTTGCATCGACCCATGCTTCGGTATAGCCCATTTTGTCATGCCAATAAGCTGTCATTAAGGCCACATCTTCGAGAAACCAATCCTTTGCTCCAATCAATGTTTTACGAGCTTCTTCGACCAAATTGGAATCGTCAGCCTCTTTTGGTGAATCTTTTTTCATAGAATTCATAACTCCTCCTCTATGCACCTTCTAATTAGGGCTCCATCTCTATAAAATAGCGGATATTTTCAGACTCTGTTGGCTATTGCATCATTATCTTGAGCTATGCCGCTATAATGGCCTCTTTTCATTAAAGAGAATACAGGTCTACCAACCTTTCGTCGATCACGGGATAAGAATACATCATGCAAGAACAATACAATCCGCAGCAAATTGAACAAGCTGCTCAATCTTTTTGGGACGAAAACAAAGTCTTCAAAGCCGTCGCTGATTCCAACAAAGAGAAGTTCTACTGTCTTTCGATGTTTCCTTACCCAAGTGGCCGACTGCACATGGGCCACGTTCGTAACTACACAATCGGCGATGTTATTTCTCGCTACCAGCGCATGCAAGGCAAAAACGTACTACAGCCAATGGGTTGGGATGCTTTTGGTCTGCCTGCCGAAAACGCAGCAATCAAACACAAAACCGCTCCGGCAAAATGGACAACTGAAAACATTGCCTACATGAAAGGCCAACTTAAAGAACTTGGTTTCGGTTACGACTGGGATCGTGAAATCGCTACTTGTACGCCAGAGTACTACAAGTGGGAACAATGGTTCTTCACTCAATTGGTTGAAAAAGGCTTGGCCTACAAAAAAACCGCTGCGGTTAACTGGTGCCCAGAAGACCAAACTGTATTAGCCAATGAGCAAGTTGAAGAAGGCTGCTGCTGGCGCTGTGGTACAACCGTAGAGAAAAAAGAAATCTCACAATGGTTTATCCGCATCACAGATTACGCAGAAGAGTTATTAAACGATCTTGATCAATTGGATGGCTGGCCAGAGAAAGTAAAAGCCATGCAGCGTAACTGGATCGGTCGTTCAGAAGGTCTAGAGTTCAGCTTTGCTGTAGAAGGCAAAGACGAACGCCTATCGGTTTACACAACGCGTCCAGACACTATCATGGGTGTAACTTACGTTGCTGTGGCGACTCAGCACCCGCTTTCTTTGGAAGCCGCAGAGAAAAATGCTGATCTAGCTAACTTTATTGCTGAAAGTAAACTAATGTCGACAACTGAAGCCGATATGGCAACGGTTGAGAAAAAAGGCATGGACACTGGTTTCAAGGCTGTTCACCCAATCACAGGCGATATTGTTCCCGTCTTCGCGGCGAACTTTGTCTTAATGGAATACGGCTCAGGTGCGGTAATGTCAGTGCCTGCTCACGATCAACGCGATTTTGAATTCGCGAAAAAATATGACCTAGCCATCAAACAAGTTGTTCAGCCTGCTGGCGATGAAGTCGTTGATTTAGAAAAAGCCGCTTTCACTGAAAAAGGCGTACTTTGTAACTCTGGCGAATTCGACGGATTGGCATTCAAAGAAGCATTCGATGCGATTGCTGCGTGGATGGTAAAACACGAATTAGGCGAAGTAAAAGTTAACTACCGTCTACGTGATTGGGGCGTTAGCCGTCAACGCTACTGGGGCACACCGATCCCAACTATTAACCTAAAAGACGGTTCTGTTGCTCCAGTCCCAGCGGATCAACTTCCTGTTGAATTGCCAACAGACGTGATCATGGATGGTGTCAATTCACCAATCAAAAACAATCCTGATTTTTCTTCCATTATGTTTAATGGTGAAGAAGCGGAACGCGAAACAGATACCTTCGATACCTTCATGGAATCGTCTTGGTACTTTGCACGCTACTGCTGCCCAGATTCTACTGATGCCATGCTGACAGAAGAAGCGAACTACTGGCTTCCTGTTGACCAATACGTAGGCGGCGTAGAACACGCTATCCTTCACCTATTGTACTCACGCTTCTTCCATAAGTTGCTTCGCGATGCCGGTCTTGTGAACTCTGATGAACCATTCAAACGTCTTTTGACGCAAGGAATGGTAAACAAAGATGGCACTAAAATGTCTAAGTCCAAAGGCAATACAGTCGACCCTCAAGAAATGATTGAGAAATACGGTGCCGACACAGTTCGTTTGTTTATGATGTTCAGTGCGCCACCAGAGCAATCTCTAGAATGGAACGATGCTGGTGTCGATGGTGCATCTCGCTTCTTACGTCGTTTATGGGCGTTGTCCTACCGTCATACCAACGCTGGAAAAGTGGGCGAGCTTAAGATTGCTGAATTGAATGGCGCTCAAAAAGCCTTACGCCGTAAAGCTCATGAAACCATTCAGAAAGTATCGGATGACATCGAACGCCGTCAAACGTTCAACACCGCCATTGCGGCCGTAATGGAGCTTTGCAACGAGATAAGCAAATTCGAAGACACATCTGAATTAGGTCTTGCCGTCGTTCAGGAAGCACTAGAAGCGGCAACGCTATTGCTGTCTCCTATCGTGCCTCACATAGCTCATCAACTATGGGCTGAACTTGGCCATAATGACAACATCGTTAACACACCTTGGCCAACTTTGGACGAAGACGCTTTGGTAAAAGACGAGCTAACGATTGTTGTTCAAGTATTGGGGAAAAAGCGTGCTGAATTGACCGTTTCTGCTAGTGCAGATGCTAAAACAATTGAAGCAGAAGCGTTAGCACACCCAAGTGTTGCGAAATTCCTTGAAGGCAAAACAGTCCGTAAAGTTATTGTCGTTCCAGGCCGCTTGGTAAACATCGTCGCTAACTAATTGAGGCGTTCTAAGGGGTGGCTAAGCCATCCCTTTTCCTTAACCAAAAGACAGGAATCACGGATATGATAGCCGCATTTACACAAACAACTCGCCTACTTATATTGGCACTACTTACTATGAGTCTTGTCGCCTGTGGCTTCCATTTACGCGGACAAGTTGATATTCCAGCTAAATTAACAGTTTTAACGTTAACATCCGAGAGTGGTTCTGAAGACTTTGACCGATCACTACGCATTGCTTTAGCAAGAGCCGGAGTCACCATCATTAATGAAGCTGATGCGACTGAAGCAACATACAACTTAAAAGTAAGCGCAATCAGCTCATCAAATACTGAGTTGGCGCGCAATGCTTCCAACGATGTATCTCAAGTTCAGCGCCGTCTAACTAGTCACTACTTTATTCGTCATGCAGATGGTAAAGCCATCTATGGCCCAAGAACCATCAGCACAACAAGAACATTGACTAACCAAGACGCAGAAGAAAGCGCAAAGCTTACCTACAACCAAACCCAAATGAAAAATATGAGTGAAGATCTAGCGGATAAACTCGTTTACGACTTAGGCTATGCTCCTCTTTAGGCAAATAGAATGAAAGTTCGTGCGGATCAACTAGAACAGCAGCTTAAAAAAAACTTAGCTCCCCTTTATATTATTTCAGGTGACGATGTTTTACTGTGCCAAGAAGCGGCGGACAGCATTCGTAAAGCAGCCCAAAAACACCAAATTGATGAGCGCTTACGATATGTCGCCGATGCACAGTTTGATTGGCAAGATGTTATTAATGAAAATCAGAGTTTGTCACTCTTCTCAACGCGTCGACTGTTTGACATTCAAATAGACAAGATGGGCGAAAAACACAGCAAAGCCCTCGCTCAATTAAGCCAATCACTAAGTGAAGACAACACCATCTTACTCACGCTTCCTAAAATCGATGCGCGAACTCAAAAAGCCAAGTGGTTCACTCAATTGGAATCCCAAGGCGTGTTTGTCCAAATCTGGCCCATTGACGCAAACAGGTTGCCCGCATGGGTTCAACAAAGAGCACAATCGTTAGATCTGTCTCTCAGCCGTGACGCGGCTAGCATCATTTGTGAGCGCGGTGAGGGAAACCTTTTGGCTCTGTCCCAAGAACTGGAGAAGCTAGCATTGCTCCATGGACAAGGCGCTCAAATTGATGCTGAGAAAATTATAGAGTCGGTTGCAGACAGCAGCCGCTACTCTATTTATGACCTTAGCGATCGAATTCTAATGGGCAAAGCCAAAGAAGCCATGCATTGCCTCAATCAATTGCTTGGCGAAGGTGTTGAACCCAGCATTATTCTTTGGCTGTTTAATCGTGAAATCCAAACATTGACGAATTTACTGCAGTCCATGCAATCTTCAAGCTTTAGACAAGCCTGCCAAAGCGAAAAAATATGGGATAAGCGAGTTCCTTTTTACGAAAGCGCTATGTCACGCCACAATAAAGTGACTTTGCCTTACATGCAGAACTATTTGGCATTAATGGACAAAAGCATTAAAGGCCTCGAAGGGCCAGATAACGCTACTGGATTTCGTAACCTAGTCATGATGTTTTGCGGCTACAAGCCCGTCACTACTGAATTAGACATTCCAGCATAGAGATAACAAAAACATTCCAGCTCACCTTTTATGTAGGTATAGAATATGACGGACTCGTCAATCATCGAAGAAATTAATACTTGGACCACGCCGTTATTTGTTACTCAAATGCCAGATCATGACTTCTTAAAAGAAGCATTGTTAGCGGCTGTTTATCAACAGAAAGCCTCCCAAACAACAGCCATTGAAAGCCAAATAGCCCCTAAAGCAAAACACGCTTTACATGAAAGTACTTTGGATTTTTTAGATCTGGCAGATGCCAATGTGATGGAAGCAAAACGCACAATAGAAGAATTAGTCTTAGAGATTGCAGGCTCTGTGAACCAAGCATTCTGGCCAGAAGACATGGAAGCCGATGCTCACATCATTGAGTCTTGGTACCATGTGACCCAAAAGGGTGGCTACCATGATGCACACTCACACCCAAATTGCTCTTGGTGTGGCATTTACTATTTAGAACCAGGTGATGCCAATATTGAGGGCAACGGTGGCCTAAATCGATTTTATGATCCTAGGGTCAATGCAGAACATTACGCAGATCCAGGAACAGCTTATTTAGGCGGCCACGGAGTGTGGGATTTCACCCCAACAGATGGGCAAGTTATTATCTTTCCATCTTATTTAAAACATTCTGCTTTACCTTACTTTGGCGATAAAGACCGAGTAGTCATCGCTTTCAACTGCATTATTGAAGCGTATTAAAAAGAAATTTAATAAGTTTCCACTCAAACATTCACAATAGATCGGTATTTGTAGTAATTTAACAAGACATGTTTTATTAGTACGGGGAAGTCTATGCGTGTCCAGTTTGATCAACTCAGCGCTAACCAGCGCTACCACCTGATCACTCAAACTATTACTCCACGCCCTATTGCGTGGATCTTGACCAAAAATGAGAGTGCAAGTTATAACCTTGCACCATTTTCCTATTTTGCCCCCGTCTCCTCTGACCCTGCTATTTTGATGGTTTCCATAGGTAACAAATCAGCGAGTGTCGCCAAAGATACAAAATACAATCTGCTACGCGAAAAGGAATGTGTCTTGCATATTCCTAGCGAGGAGATCATGAATGCGGTTAACGAAAGCTCTGGAAGTTTTGCTTATGGTGAATCTGAAATCCCCGCCTCAGGTGTAACTTTAGCCGAATTCACTGCTACTCTACCTCGGATTTCTGAGGCAAAAGTCGCCATGCGCTGTAAGTTGTACGATGTACATTCATTAGAAAACGCATCATTTTCTGCCGTTTTTCTAGAAGTACTAGATATTTATATTGATGAGGACCTTGTCACTCAAGAGTCTTCTCGGATTATTGTAGATAACCAAAAGCTCAACCCTCTCGCTCGATTAGGTGGCGATGATTATGCCCTTGTAGGCAAGACAGTGACGATGAAACGTCCTAATTAGGGCATCACAGATTTGAGGTAAACAAATATGGACGTAAAAAAACACATAAAAACTTTCCCTTTTATGGCAGATGTTGAGAGCGACTTAATGTCATCCCTCACAGATTTGGCCAGTTTAAAATCACTAAAGGCGGGTGAAGTTTTAGCAAAACAATTTGAAATAGGTCAGCACATCTATTTTTTACTAGAAGGCGAAGTATCCATTTCGGTTCCATTGCAAGATACCGGAAAGTCTTACAATGTGGGAGTAATCAATAATTTTCTCTCTCCCATCGGTTGGTCGGCCTTCCGCCACCCGTCACGTTACGCGACAACCTTTACCGCCACAAAATCCACTAAATTAATTGTGTGGCCCCTTGTAGAACTGCAGAAAATACTCGATTCAAACTTAGTATTTGCATCGCGTTTTTTGCAATTTGTCTACCAAGAATCTTTACCTGTTCTGACCAATGTCCAAAACCAAACACGACCATTCTTTTCCAATGAAACATTAGCGTTTGAAGAAACACGTCCGCTGCTCGACTCTGAAACACAAGTTCATGCGTTAAAAGATGCTATTAGTCTGCTCAATTATGCGCCATTTTGTGAAACCTTCACTCAAGTAGAGATACACGCACTCGCTAAAAAATCCTCTATTTTATTAGCTCATCAAGGTGACATATTAAGCCAACAAGACCAACCTGCAGATGGCTTATACCTTCTAATAAAAGGCAAAGTCGTTGTGAGTTATCAAACTGAGTCGGGAGACATTATTACAACCCGTACCATTTCTCGTCCGGGTACCGTACTTGCGTGGTCAACACAAGATGCTGAAATGAAAAACCGAGCATCCATCATCTCATCCAGAGACAGTAGCGTTCTGTTTATCGCGAGGGACGATTTACTAGAAATATTCGAAGCCAATCCTAAATTTTCGGTGAAATATTTATACCGTTTAATATGGTTAATTGGAGCTCATTTGTTAGCGGCTCGAATGCGCTACTTATCTCAAATAGCAAACGACGAAGTGCTCGCGGTTAGCAACGTTATTGAGCAAAATGCCGCCTTACTGCCTGTCAGCTCTCCACTCTATAAAGTCAGTGAGCTTCTCAAAAGCGCCGTCACAACAGATGAAGCATTTGGTGTACTTTATAAATGCCTGCATTTTGGCTGCGTATTAGAGCGCACTATTTCTGGCATGTGCTTAGATATTTTAAAAGATCTACAACGAGAAAATGCGTTTTATCGCCATCTACAAAATGTTTATGACACCATTAATAGCTTACCCAAAGACACACCTGCGCTTGACGCAAGACGCCTAGGCACAGAACTATTCAAACAAGCCTTTCAGCAAGTCCCCTATGTCATCAAAGGCTTGGAAAATCTGCCTAAAAAAGCCGGTTCATTGTTTATTTATAATCACTTGTTAGGCTCCCCAACCAACCGCCTACCTAATGGCTTTCGATTCTCTATGGACGCGCAGTTTATTAGTGCCATGGTTATTGATAATGAGTATGGTATATCTGGGCAGCGAGTGGTTCGCCGTAGTAAAGAAAGTGAATTCTGGCGTGATGATTTTTACGGTCGATTTGGTAATGTGTTTATTAATAGTTGGGAAGATCTGTCTAAAGACACACCAGAATACGATGCTTTTATTAAACAATCCCAAGAAACGTTACGCCAAAATTTCCCATTAATGATTTCGCCAGAAGGGCAAAGTTTCAGCACTCATCAATCACCTGGCACCCTATTGCCCCATGCTTTTGAACTCGCTGGATCGATGGACAGTGATGAGCCATGGATTGTACCTATCGTAGTGGCAAACTTTGACAAACGTGCTGACCACAATCTATATACCGTTATCATTAAACCAGCATTTAAACTCTCGAGTAAAGTCGATTACAAAGACAAAAAAGCATTAAACAAATTTTTGTTATCGTACCAAGAAGAATACAAAGGTTACGTGGATGAAGCCGTAGAACTATCAAGAGAAATTCGACAATACCCCATTTTTAGTGGAAAAAACGGCTATCGCTCCAATGTCATGAGCCTAAACCAGATTGACGTCGAATTTGAGTCGGATGTCCGAGAACTTGAATTTCACTTGGCTTATCAGGTTTACAAAGATCGACCTGTTGCTTTTTACGGCTCTTCAACTATGCGCTTATGGAGTGATTTTGCGCATAATTTCCGTGAAAAAGATGGGATTAACCTAGGGTTTGGCGGCGCAACCCTAGAGGCTTGCGTTTATTACTTTGAACGCATTATTCTCCCTCATAACCCGCGCTCCATGGTGATCTATGCTGGCGACAATGACATAGGCAACCATTGCGACAGCAACAAAGTAGTTGAGCTATATATCGAACTATTGCAAAAAATTGACCGACACTTACCAGGTATTCCGGTGACCTTAGTTAGCATTAAGTGTAGCCCTGCGCGCTTGAAGATGCGTAACACCATCGAAAAAGCCAACCAACAGTTAGCGCGCTTGGCTAAAACTCGGCCCAATACACAATACATAGATTTATTCTCTACCCTGTTAGATAAAGACGGAGAAATAAAAGACACCTTTTTTGAAGGTGATAGACTTCATCTAAATGAAAAAGCATATGAGCTATGGACCAAGAAACTGCTTGAAAAAGAAAGCTTTATCTTTCAGAAATAGCTAAAAACATCCCCTAACATTTTCACTATGTTAGGGGATTGTATTTAAAACCAGACAGCCTAGCGCTCCAATCCATGCATTCTTTCTTTGTGAAAATGAATACCTGGAGGACGACACTAAAAAGCTGAGAAAATAAAAAATGCTTGCCTGTATTGACCTTTTTTAAAAAAAAGGCCAGCATACAACTACAAATTATGTAACAGAACAAAGAGTTCTATAACTTTATGAATAACCAGATCTTAAATAAACACAACGGCGATAAACGTAAGGCTAAGAAGCTTTGCGGCGCTGACGTGTGGAAGTAAGATTTATAACAACTCACCGGCAGCATTCTCGCTGACGGTTTAATACTCTTCTCAGCAGAATGTATACCGGCCTAACAGAGGCAAAAGTATGTTCTACGGCGCAATCACAGCACTAATCACTCCTTTTCGTAATGGCCAATTAGATGAAGACGCTCTACGTAAAATCGTTCGCTGGCAAATAGATCAAGGTGTTAATGGCTTGGTTCCTGTCGGAACAACAGGAGAGTCGCCAACCTTAAGCGAACATGAACATAAGCGTGTTATTGAGATTACCGTACAAGAAGCCAATAAAGCCGTCCCTGTACTTGCAGGTGCAGGTTCAAACAACCCCGTTGAAGCAGTAAACTATTCTGAATTCGCTTATCAAGCTGGTGCTGATGCGACCTTACATGTAGCAGGTTATTATAATCGTCCAAATCAAACAGGTTTGTATGAACACTTCAAATATGTACACGACAACAGCAAACTCCCTATCATTCTTTACAACATTCCACCACGCGCCGTTGTTGGTCTAGAAGTGGCCACCTTATCCCGTCTTGCTGAATTACCAAGAATCATTGGCGTAAAAGACGCAACAGGAGACCTAACTCGACCTGTGCGGGAACGAGCGCTAATAAACAAACCATTTAGTTTTCTGAGCGGTGACGACGTAACAACAGTTGCATATAACGTTGGCGGTGGTAATGGCTGTATTTCTGTTACATCAAACGTTGCACCAAAACACGTTGTCGAGTTACAGCGCTTATGTCGTGAAGGGAATTATGTTGAAGCAGCACAATTACAGGACAAGTTATTTGCCCTACATAGTGCTTTGTTTATCGAACCAAACCCAGCTGGCCCAAAATACGCAATGTCCTTACTTGGTCTATGCACTGAAGAATGTCGTTTGCCTATGGTGCCACTGCAAGACAGCACCAAAGCCACCATTCGCCGCATCATGGAAGAACTGGAACTTATCTAAGCTTGATCATCATACTATTGCTCATAAAAAAGCCCGCATCTAAAAGCGGGCTGATTTATGAGAAACCTTCATAAAACTAAGATTTGGCAAGCCGCACAACATAAAGCAGAATAATAGCACCCACTGTTGCAGTAACCAGTGACCCTAAAAAACTTCCTGAATATAGACCAAGGAGTTGGAATGTAAAACCACCGACAAAAGAACCCACAACACCAATAACGATATTACCAACTAAACCAAAGCCACCACCTTTCACTAGCTGACCAGCCAACCAACCGGCTAATGCCCCGATAAACAAAAAAGCTAATAGTTCCATACAAACGATCCTTATGATGTTTAGTGTGTAGCTTGGTAGACTAGCACCTATTCTTTAAAGCGCCTATAAAAGTCACCAAATCCCCGTTATTACTAACCCATTTATTCTTTTTCTGTTACTTTGTCATGAAAGTGCCAAGCTTTTTTAATAAATATTGATCCGTTCTGTTTTGCAAAAATGTATTTTCTAACAACCCCCTCAACAAGGCTAAGTTAGGCCTTATAAGGAAATCTAAATGGGTAAAGTTCATTTTGTCGGTGGAGAAAAAGGTGGCGTCGGAAAATCTATGACGGCACGTGTTTTAGCTCAATATTACATAGATAACAATCAGCCATTTTTAGGGTTTGATTGTGATGCCTCACACAGTACTTTTTCACGTTTTTACAGCGAGTTTTCATCGCCTGTTTTAATAGGTGAAGAAGACAGTCTAGATGGCATGCTCGCCGCTATTGAAGAATACCCAGATCGAGATTTAATTATCGACCTTGCCGCTCAAGCCGCTCAGCCGCTAGGAAAATGGATTGAAGAAACCGACGTCTTTGGCCTTTTAGATGAAATGGGTTACCAAGTTTGTCTTTGGCATGTGATGGATGATGGCGCTGATTCAGTCTCATTATTGGATACGCTACTAGAACGCTATCAGCAACCTTCAGTCGACTTCGTTATTGTTCAAAATTTAGGTCGTGGTAGCGACTTTACTCGATTCAAAAAATCGGACACCATGAAAAAAGCACTTGAGCGAGATGCTCTAATTATCGAGTTACCTAAACTACAAAGCAAACTGACACAAAAAATTGACTTCAACAACAGCAGTTTTTGGGCTGTGGCGAATGATAAGGGCATTATGAACATTGCTGAGCGCCAACGCATGAAAGTCTGGCTACGCAACACTTACGCACAACTTGCTCAGCTGGGATAAGAGTTCGTTCAAATGCAAAAATTAAAAAGGGCCAATATGATATTGGCCCTTTACGTTTTAATAATGCGATAGAAGAACAGGCACTTTACGATTTATACATTTAACTCAGAGGAAGAGTTGAACGAAAACATTCGCACTTCGTCTCTTGCAAACCACCCCATTGACTCATAAAAAGTTTGGGCTGCCTTATTGTCTGCATGAACAAACAAATGTGTTTTGGCGATACCTTGCTTCGCAAGTCCATCAATTACTGCGTTGACCAATTGTTTCCCTAGCCCTTCTCCACGAGAAGCTGCATTAACAGCCAAATGTTGCAAATAACCTCGACGACCATCAGTGCCCGCCAATACCGCTCCGACCAGCAAACCTTGCTTTTCTACTACAAAGCTTAGTCCTGGATTTTTCTTTAAATAAAGAGTGATGTTTTCTTCAGAATCGGCACCACGCAAGCTCATGGACTCAGTATTTCCCCACAAAGCCGTCACTTGATCATAATCGGAAATTAGCATCTTACGCAGCACTAACAACTCCTTCGCCTTAGCATTCTGTACATTGAACAGATTTCTGAATTATTCCTGAACATCCATATACTTGTTTGCCCAAACGCGGTTTTCTTCCAAAGTGGAATAACGCGTAGATAACTCAGAAGCGTTCAAAGTGCCTTCAGCAATACCTCGTTGCTCACGCAAACAATCGTATGTCGCTTTGATCGCAGCAAAGTAGGCTGCGTGCCCATTAACAACAATACGCACACCATTCGCAGCAAGGCGTTCACGATCACGCAATTCTGGATTATCGTAAGCCACAAGCATGATTGGAATAGTAATATGCTGACTTATCTCTTCTAGATGAGCAAAGTCACGAATACCAACCATGCAAATACCATCAACCCCAACAGCTTGGTAAGCCTTAACTCGGGAAATGGTTTCTTCGGTCGATAATTGACCCGCATTAGTACGAGCAATAATACTCATAATAGGGTCGATACGTGCTTCTAAAGCCGCTTTTAATTTACCTACAGCCTCTTCTACTGGAATCAAATCAGTAGATTTATGACCGTACTTTGCTGGCAATAAAGTATCTTCTATCGTTAACGCTGCAACACCAGCTCGTTCAAGCTCAACAATGGTACGCATCACATTCAATGCATTACCGTAACCGTGGTCGGCATCGGCAATTATAGGCAAACGCGCTACACGACCAATTCGAGTCGCTTGCTCAGTAAATTCACTTAACGTAATCAAAGCAAAATCTGGAGCTGCCAATACCTGCAAAGACGCAACAGAGCCTCCTAAAATCCCGACTTCAAAACCAAGATCTGCAGCAATACGAGCCGACATAGGATCGAATGTAGAAGCAGTGTAATAACATTTACCGCTTGCTAATAATGCTCGAAAATCATTACGCAAATCGTGCTGGGAAGGTGTTGCCATGAATATACTCCTAAAAGACGTCACTAAATTTCATATAGTGTAAATGCCGCGGATTATACTCCGCTTACGTCTTTGCTTCATCTAATTCAAACCAACTGGTTAAGTTTTGTAAGTAAATGACACTCAAAAAAGCTTGAGTCTTAGCGAAATGAAAGGGATTTACAAACTATGAAAAAATCGGGGATATTGTTCAGGTCAATTTAAAACGGCACATTAGCTATTAAAAATTGGAGGCAGTAAAAAGGCTTACTCACTTTCATAGGCAAGCCTCTCTATAGCAATCAAAACATTACATGCTTTGAGGAACCTCACAAGCAAAGCTCTTCGCACTTTCTACATCACCTTTGCCATCATAGGTTGCGACGCCAATTCGCTCATGCCTTACTAAACAATGCCCTTCAACCTCATTAACACCTAGTTTAAGCATTCCTTTAGCCACGGTTTCAACTGAGTCAATCACGGTATTGTTTGCCGTTAATAGAGATGAAAATCCCTTACAACTCTTGGCTAAGGCAGAAGGTTTTGCCTCACTCAATTGTGGAATTGACACTGCAGTAGCAGCATTCGCTAGACCACTATAAGCAACACAACTACCAATGGTGAAGGCAAGTAAACTAGGTTTGTATAAAAATTAGCGCATTATCGACTTCCTTGTTTTGTTTTTATTAATAACTGTTATCCATCACAACAGAATAAAAGAGATAAACAAAAAAGGTGAATAATTTTTTCGCTCAGCCTATTCGAAAAATGCACAGCAATACGCTAAATGGTTGTAATTTTCCTACATAAAAAACCAAAAGAGCGAAAAAAGACCCTCTTATGAAAGAAACTTTCTTGTTTTTTAAAAAAAACTGCACTTAAGGGCTGTTTTTTGTACAGTGAAGCAGTGACAGAGGCAAATTCTAGGGATAACATACTGTCCCAGCATCCCCCATGCACCCTTTTATAACTCTCACTCTTACTGATAAATGTTAAGGTTCTCGAATGAACGCTTGGTATCTCATCTGTTTTCTTTCGGCATTAGCGGTTTTCATCGCTTTTACCAATCAATACATACTAAAAATGCAAACTACGATCGCCATCACAACTGGATCTGTCGTAATTTCATTACTTCTGATTCTTGCTGTTAAAATGCTTGGCGACGAAACCGCACTTTTCATTACACAAGTTGTTTCCGGTATAGACTTTAATCAGCTTTTGTTAAAAGGCATGTTAGGTTTTTTATTATTTGCTGGCGCATTAGAAATTGACCTAAATGCATTAAAAAGGCAACGCTGGGAAATCACCATACTGGTGCTTTTTTCTACCTTAGTTTCTACCTTTATCGTTGGTTACTTAAGCTACTTTGCATTTTCACTATTCAGCTTCCCTATCCCTTTCATTTATTGCTTATTATTTGGCGCCTTAATCAGTCCTACTGACCCGATTGCAGTACTAGCAATCATAAAGCAAATGAGCGCACCACAAGGTATTTCGATCCAAGTCGAAGGTGAATCCTTGTTTAATGATGGTGTAGGCTTGGTTATTTTTACGACCATTTTTGCTGTCGCATTTTATGGTACAGAAGCAAATTTTGCCGAAGTAGCAGAGCTCTTTTTAGTCGACGCTATTGGTGGAATCGTATTTGGTCTTGTTATTGCTCTAGTTGGTCACTTTGTCATCATCAACTGTAAAGACATCAATACTCGCTTACTAGTGACGTTGACCATCCCTTCCGCTGGTTTTGCACTAGCAAATATCTGGGAAATCTCAGGTGCGCTCGCGATGGTTACCAGCGGTATACTTCTAGGTAACATTACGCGAGCAACGGCATCAAAAAGACGCGGGCCTGATGGAACACGTTATGTAAAAGATTTTTGGCATGCGACAGACAGCTTCTTAAACGCCTTACTCTTCCTAATTATCGGCATGCTGATTGTTACCATCCCTCTAACATGGCAGATCATCGGTCTTGGCTTAGTTATGGTACCTATTGTGTTGTTGGCGCGTTTTATTAGTGTTGGCAGCCCTTACTTATTATTCAAAAGATTCCGTGAGTACGATAAGCACTCGGTAAAAATCCTTACATGGGGTGGCTTACGCGGTGGGTTGGCGTTGGCTATGGCGGCAGCCATTCCTAAAAATCAAATGATGATTGAAGGTTTAGACCTACACGACATCATGGTTATTATCACCTATGTAGTGGTTATTTTTTCCATTATCATACAAGGTTTGACCATATCCCCGTTGATTCAGAAAAGCATTCAAGCTGCGAAAGAAAAATCGAAATAAATTCAACGCTAGATTTAGATCATAAAAAGGGCCAACAGCAAGTTGGCCTTTTTTGTGACAAGATTAATCAGCTTCATTTTTCACTCACTTCACAAAACTTGCCATAGATCAGTAAAATAATAACGCTAACATCATAAAATACTTTTATAGGAACAGACGCCCAGAATTCACTTAGCACGAGAGAGCGCAACCGTGACACAAACGCTGCAAAGCAAACCTAATCAATCAACAGATATCACCAAGCGCAATAATGTAAATATATCAGGCAAAGGCACTCAAACCATTCTGCTTGCTCACGGTTTCGGCTGTAACCAAAATATGTGGCGCTTTATGGTGCCACAGCTTGAAAAGCATTTTCAGGTTGTTATGTTTGACTATGTCGGCTGCGGAAACTCCGACTTCTCAGCCTATCAAGAAAGTCGCTATCAACATTTAGAAGGCTATGCCTTAGACATTATCGAAATTTGTGATGACTTAAATATGCAAGATATCGTCTTTGTTGGTCACTCAATCAGCAGCACTATTGGCTGGATTGTCGCAGATCAGCGCCCCGAACTATTCTCCCATATGATCTCCGTCTGCCCTTCGCCCTGCTTTATAAATTGTGATCAAGAATATCAAGGTGGCTTTGAGCGAAGTGATCTTGACGGTTTAATTCAGCTAATGGACAAAGATTATATTGGTTGGGGAAATTATTTAGCCCCCATGGTAGTCGGAAATAATTTATCGCAGATTGAAGCAAACGCAGATGAAAACGACAGTTTAATAAATGAGCTACTGACTAGTTTCTGCTCGACTGATGTCATCTACTCTAAGCCATTTGCCCAAGCGACATTTCTCTCTGACTACCGAGAGTTATTGCCTCAAATAACCCATCCCTGTTTATTATTACAAAGTTCAAATGATTCATTAGTTGACGTCTCTGTGGGAAAATACACACAACAAAAATTACAAAGTTCAGAGCTAAAAATAATCGAAGCAAATGGCCATTGCCTTCATATGACTCACCCTATGCATGTTTTTAATAACATTCAATCTTTTATAGCAAACGACTGAGCAATCTCTTTTGCCATAGGATCAATCACTTGATTAAACCAACTAGCGGATAAGGTTCGCACCATGGTCGAGTAGCCATCTGCTTTTAACTCTCTTTTTACATAAAAAGTATTAGATGCAGAGAGCTCACCTGTCGCCGAGATAATCTGCCAACGCCCAGAAATATGCACAATACCATCTAAATCCGCGTAAAAATCATCCACTTCGATATTCAGCAATGCAATAGCATAAGAAGGTAATCTCTGACCACCAAACCAAGTAATATCTGGCAACGTCTTTTCTAAACGCTGCTGTGTTAAACGAGTGAGCTGTGGTGATAACGTCTCTGCCCATAAATTGCTTTGAGAACGATGTACAGCCCCATTATTCGTCACTAGTACTATTTCGTTACTTGCTAAATAATTCGCCACAACCACCGGCATTAACTGTACCGAAGTACTGTTTGTCGAAAGGGCATGTACATCTTTCAACCCTGTGTCCATTAATAAATATTCACTGCTTTGCACTGCCGTTGTTGAGCAACCAACAGCAGCCCAACTCACTATCAACAACAAGATTACCCGAAAACCTACCTTTACCATTGTTCTTTCCTTGTACTATTTCGCGGCTTTAGGCTGCACATCACTACGTGGCTTACTGTCAAAAATTAGGGTACTTGGTTTTTCCCTCAGTTGACGAAGTAAAGGCTGTAATTCATTTAATGCACGCCCCAAAGACACCATATTTTCTCTTAACGGACGTCCTATTTGGCCATTCGCTTGATACGTTTCTAATGTCAAATTCAACTCATTTATCGTCGCTGCCAACTCGGCGGGTAGCTGCTGAGTATCTGGCGAATTGAGCAACTGCGTTACGCTTTTACTAACAAGTTGCAACTGACGTAAGGTTTCACTTGCCTCATTCATTGTTTCAGAAACCTGCTCCAACGTACTATTTAAAGGCACTTGAGACAAGTTATCTAAAATACTACCCACCTTGCTTTCTATATTAGCAAAGGCATCAGGAGCTGTTGGAAAGACTTTAAAACCAGCAAACTCTTTCCACTTCACAGGAGGAGGGTTACCAACATAATCGATATTAATCACTTTGGCAGCGTTTAAATAGTTGCCAATTTTCAGCGATGCTCGCAAACCATTATCAATCCTTTCTTCTATATAAGCATGCCATTCAGCTAAGGACATGCCATCTTCAGGATTCAAAGAATTTAAACGTTGTGGTTCAATACGAGCCCGAACAGGAATCAAAGGCGTATCTAGTCCTGTTAGAGTTTGCATTGGAATACCACTAAACGGCACCTCTAAAACAGTACCAATTCTTACTCCTCGAAATTCCACAGCAGCGCCTGGCGTAAGCCCACTCACGTTGCTATCAAACATAAACACGTAATTTATAAATTCGCTGTACATGTTGTTTGTGGCACTATCTCTCGACGAGTACAAGCGAAAAGAAGTCATATCCGATACAGGCAGACCTGCCGTACGCCCTGTAGGGAGACCAAACGAAATACCACCAGCAAAAAAGGTTTCTAGAGAATCAAGACGCACTTCAAAACCGCTCGCAGAACTTTTAAATGACAGGCCAGGAGTCAACCAAAACTGCGACTCACTATTCACCAAAGCATCATAAGGTGAGCGGATCACCACATGATAAGTTATAGCGCCTTTGTCAGTATCGAAGCCAACTTTCTCAACATAGCCAACTTCGTAGCCTCGAAAATGCACAGAGGCACCAACATCAAGTTTGGCACCATCCATACTGGACAAAACAAGACGAACCCCTTCATTTTCAGTTGAAAGAGGTGGCTGACTTAGCAGTGTAAAATCTGTCTGTAATCGGCCCTTGGCGCCTGGTGTCATGTCAATATAGGCACCTGATAATAACGTTCCTAAGCCACTCACTCCTTCTTTACCAATTCTAGGTTTAACCACCCAAAACCTAGCATCGTCGCGAAGCATCTGCTCTGTACCATGCTGCATTCGTACCTTAATAATTGCTTTTTCAAAATCATCACTAAGACGAATACCAATAACCCTTCCCACATCTACATTACGCGATTTAAGTTTGGTTTTACCCACCTCAAGTCCGTCTGCATTAGACGCTATCAAAGTAATAACAGGGCCTTTGCTAGCCCAATTTTCATACAACATCCAGCCAGCTACTATTAAGGCAATCAAAGGTACTAGCCATATTGAATTGAATCGGACTTGTCGCATATTTTCGACTTGCTTGTTCGGATCACTCACTCTTTACCCCTTTCCAAAGCAGAAACACTAGATCCACCCTCTTTGTCCCATAACAACCTTGGATCAAAGGTCATGGCTGCCAGCATGGTCAATACAATAACAGCGGTAAATGACAAGACTGCAGGCCCAGGTAAAATTGACATAAAATTTCCCATTTGTACCAAACTGGTCAAAATAGCCACAACAAACACATCAATCATCGACCAACGTCCAACAAACTCAGTAATACGATATAGTTTAATTTTTTGTCCTGTCTGCTGATTGCTCGGAAAATAAGCCTGCCAGCATAACCAAGTCAAAGCCAATACTTTTGCAAGCGGTATCACCACACTCGCGATCAAGATAATCAGCGCGACAGGATAGGAACCTAACGACCAAAGCAATAATACACCTCCCATAATGGTGGAAGGGTCCGTAGTACCCAAAAATGTAGTTTGCATGATAGGAAACACATTAGCAGGAATATACATAACCAAAGAAGCAACGAGTAACGCGGCCGTAGTGCTTATACTTCTTGGTCGTCGGCTATAAACAGAATGGCCACAACGATCACAGTGCTTGGTATGAATAGCTTGGGTTGCGCCACAAAAATGACAACCAAGCAATCCCTGCCGCTTAGCCGTTACCTCAAGCACAGTAAAATTGGCTGACTTGCTAGAAATTTGATTCCAAAGCCAACGCTTATCGACTAAAACGACTGTTTTAAGCAACAATACTACGTAGCCACAAAAAGCCCAAAACGACAGTTCAAAAGAAATATCGGCCAAGCTGCTCATTTTCACCAACGCCACTAACACACCAACAAGAAAGACATCGACCATCAACCAAGGCTGAATCACCGTCACCCAACGCAGGCTATGACGTTGAATAACTCGCAATTTATGCTCCTGCGGTTGACGAAAAGACCAAACTAAAAATAATACAGACAACAAATAAATAATTGGAAATACAAACAAGGTGAGACTGATAATTGCACCTAGCACTAAGTAACCCTGACTCAGCAACAAATGGAGAGTAGTAAATAAAGAAACACTTCGTTCGATGCCATTAGTAGAGAAACCTAAAAAGGGAAAGCTCATAGCTAACGCAAGCATCAATAAAGAAGATAAACCAGCCCCCATAATTCTTGCTGATACAAGTTTATGGGCACTGACTAAAACATGGTTACAATGCTGACAGCGGTAGCGTTCACCAGCTTGTAGTGGCGGGATACGATTAACAAAATCGCATTCATCACAAATCGTGATAGTTTCATCAAATAGCAAATTACTCATAATAAAACCACGATCTAAACACCTCTTTAACTGAAAGCCACAGACCTATCTAACACGAGGTCTATGACAATAATCAAGCTATCTAAGATATTTTTAGCAAATAGTAAACCGCTACACTTACCATTACTGCATATTGTGAATATGATCGGCTTAACTTCATAAGTTAACGTTCGTTATAAAGCAAAGTGCGAGTTCGCAACATTCCTTATTAGAAACAAAGCTAAAAAAACATATCTAGCTTTTTAGGCATCGATAGAGCACCGGAATAATCAACAGGTACATCAAAGTCCCCCAGCACAGGCAAATTGATCACCACAGCCCCTTTCACAACATATTTCAGGCCATTTTTATCAGGCAATCCCCCAACACTTTCGAGAATTTGATCAAACATCAATGTCACAGGAAGGCGCATACTATTGCTGCCTTCGGCAGGCAAAGATAAATTCACATCAGGCTGATTTATCTTCACGACTTTGTGTTCATTTAGCAATAAATCCAAATCGACACCCGCCGTTTTAAGGTCAAAAGAATTAGGGTTATTTACTTTAACCTCCACCAGCAATGTCATGGATTTTGTCGACACACTTTTCACCGAAACACCCGTTACCGATGCTGTTGGTTTACGAACATCCATCGTATCCTTTAAGGCGCTACAGCCAGACAACAATACAATCAGCGCAATACCTATAAAACGAAAAAACATATCTATGCCTTCTTAATCACTGGAAGGTAGACTTGTATACGTTCAGGCAGTCTTTGCACAAAAACAGATCGAGCAGTATGCCAATAAAAAGACAACAGCAGTAAAGATGCTCCTACCACAACTCCTGTCACTGCAAAGCTATAACCCACACCACCATAATGATCAAACAAGCTAACCAAAGCGTAAATCACATAGACCAGCGACGATACCATAAAAGCGCGACGGTCAATCGAGATAGACACCACCGTCATCAACAAGTACAAAAGAACAATCAGCAGCATATTGCTCAAACTTTCATTGCCATCTAAGATGCCCAAATTTGAAAAAATAGGATGAATAATTAATGGGGCCGCTAGTAAATGCAACCAAAAAGCCACATCCGACTTACGTGTAGTTCGGCTGGTATCTCCAGCATCCCAATACATAGCTAAAGCAAACGCCACACACCCACACAAAAACAAAGTTGCCAGCAGAAACCCTGCGCTTTGAGGGAAAAAGCTCATCACACTGGAACCCAATAACGCCAAGGCCGTTCCTGTACCAACAGCGACTGTAATAGGCACCTTAAAACGACGCCAATGAAGATAAGCTGCCAACGTAGACACTGCGGTCGAAAAAATCACCGCATAGCTAGACTGATCACCTAATAAAGACCCTGCAAAATTAAACGCTCCACCAACAAAAGTCAGTAGCAACACAATCGCAGGTAGCGCCATTTTTCGACGCTTCACAAAGACTTCAGCTAGCCCCCAAGACAAGGCAGCAAACACAAAATACGCCAAGCTTTCATTAATGGACATCAACACCCAAAGCGATGAAAACAACAGCAAAGCACAAGCAATCACGATAAAAATATCGTTAAATCCACCTACCAAGCGGAAGTTCTCTTCATCTACCGACGATGAGCCATGCGAAGACGATACAAGCTGACGGAACTCCTCTACTGAATGTGCTGAAAAGACGCCCTTCTTCACGGCTAAATTTAAATCTTCGTCTGTGTACATAACTATCCTTAATTCGTATTCACTATGACATTGAAATCAGGCCATCACGACTGGTTGGCTTTTAAACAACCTAATCCCATATAAAGGCACCATTATGAATCAAGATTCAAGCCCAGCACACTACTTTGCATCGATTAAGCAGCTTTAGACAACGCCTTCCACAAAGTTTACCTAAAAGCATAATCTTACTGACCTAATGAAAATAGCGCTTTACTTGCCCAACAATAGGAACATACTCAGCAAGCTACGTAATCTCTTTCACGGCGTCTATACCAACCGTGCGTGGCAACAGCCCTAACCTAGGCAAGAGCCTACGAAGGTTATACAGTTATGACTAATGGTGAATATCATGAGTAAGGGTCAAAACAGTAAGAAAGATTCAAAGAAGAAACCGCTTTTAACAGCAAAAGAAAAGAAAGCAGCGAAGGTGTCTAAAAAGTCGACCACCAACACTATATTAGGAAAATAACCTCGCCTGCTAGCCACTAAATCTCATGGTGGTACCACATTCGAGCCATCTAAGCCCTAACTCATCATTAGGGCTTTTTATTACCATTAACAACAAACCGCTATGGACGAGTGCCTCGACCTTTTACAGGACGTTTACCTTTAGGAACTGGCTTACCGTTACCTTTTGGTGCCCCACTTGGTTTACCTGTCGGACGTTTACCTCCACCAGCACCATTACCCGCGGGCTTCTTACCATCACCAAAAGGACGACGATCTTTTCCTTTCGAACCCGCCGGCTTTCTAGAATCATCTTTAGGGTGCTTAGTATTACCTTTCGTCGCCGCGCCTGGTTTTGTTGAAGCTTTCGGTTTTGACGCACCATCAGAACGCGTATTTTTACGCGGCGCATTGCGAGACTTCTTCGCTGGGGCACTGGCTTCGGAAGAAGAATCTTCAATCGACTTCAGCAACACAGACAGTTCTTTCTGTGTTAAATCTCGCCACTCACCAACTGGAACACCTTTTAGACTGACATTCATAATTCGCGTGCGTTCAAGCTTCATGACTTCGTAGCCAAAATGCTCACACATACGACGAATTTGACGGTTCAAGCCTTGTACTAGAGTGATGTTAAACACATTCGCAGTGACCTTTTTTACCGGACACTTCTTCGTCATCGTCCCTAATATCGGCACACCACCTGCCAACCCCGCAATAAAGTCATCTGTAATCGGCTTATTCACCGTCACTAGATATTCTTTCTCGTGGTTATTCCCGGCACGCAATACCTTGTTGACCAGATCGCCATTATTGGTCAAAAAGATCAACCCCTGAGAATCTTTATCCAAACGACCGATAGGGAAAATACGCACCCCATGGCTAACAAAATCGACAATGTTATTTTTCTCGGAGCTTTCCGTGGTACTCACAATGCCAACAGGCTTATTCAACACAATAAAAACAAAATCATCCGCATCTTGCGGCTCGATAATTTGCCCATTCACTCGCACCGTATCGCCAGCAACCACTTGATCGCCCACCGAAGCACGCTTGCCATTGATGAACACATTACCTTGTTCAATAAAGCGGTCAGCGTCCCTTCGAGAGCAGATACCACTTTCGCTGATGTATTTATTTAAACGAGTAGAAGAAGCATTAAACATAAAGTGCCGTTTTACCTAATAAAAAGCCTTCCTAACAATGAAAAGCCTAAACTGAATGAATCGTCAACAACGAGATGGCGCACATTATATAGGAAATACGACAGGCATTTTAGTGCTGCATACAAACGCCTTATATTATAAGGAATGAATTTTGGGCGATTACTAGAAACGGGATTTGTCACAGCGCTGAAACTCCAGGAGAAAACCAAAGTCACGCAACAGAGAGGACTACTGATGCGTTTCTAAATAATACTTTTCCTGCTCAAGAATACGATCTGTATTAAGAGACGCGATGCTCACTTCATGGGAATTAGGCAACATACCGATGGTCTGCAAATGCAGATAACGCATCGCACACACTCGGAGAAAAGACGTGAAATTATCCAAATTATGGCCTGCATCCAAGGCTTCATGATTCAGCTTGGCGATCATCTGCGCCAAAGACAACTTGTCGCGCTGCGCAATTTCTTCCAGCGTAAACCAAAAGAAACTTTCCAATCGAATACTGGTGACCATGCCATCAATACGCAAAGAACGAGTGACATTTTCCCATAGACTAGGATCTGAATTCACGAAGAGCTTACACATTGTAT
Organism: Marinomonas foliarum; assembly: GCF_016906065.1. Classification (NCBI taxonomy): domain Bacteria; kingdom Pseudomonadati; phylum Pseudomonadota; class Gammaproteobacteria; order Oceanospirillales; family Oceanospirillaceae; genus Marinomonas; species Marinomonas foliarum. The sequence goes on from NZ_CP070273.1 coordinate 429,349, forward strand.
TTTTCCTATTGAATGACGTTTTTTATTATTGGAATGAAATAACTCAATGCAAACAGTCTAGCTGATGAAAAGGAAAAATAGTCGGACGAATTTAACTTTTACTGCCTCATGACAAAATCAAATCCGTCCCAATGTACTCATCAACTCTCAGCTTGTTATTTATCTAGCAAAACATAAAACTGAGCAAGCCAAGCAGGATGGGCAGGCCACGCTGGTGCTGTTACCAAATTACCATCGGTCACCGCTTGATCCACGGGAATATCCATAAACTCCCCTTTCGCAAGCTCCACCTCAGGCTGACACGCAGGATAAGCAGAACACTTCCTGCCTTCCAACACACCCGCCGCAGCCAACAACTGCGCACCATGACACACCGCCGCCACCGGCTTATTGCTATCAAAGAAATGCTTAACCATAGCAACCACAGCTTTATTCAAACGAAGATACTCAGGCGCTCGGCCACCAGGAATCACCAAAGCATCATAATCTTCTACCTTGATATCGGCAAAAGTCGCATTCAACGCAAATCGGTGCCCCGGTTTTTCCGTGTACGTTTGATCACCTTCAAAATCATGAATCGCCGTCGCCACCGTATCGCCAGACTTCTTATCTGGACACACAGCATGCACCGTATGACCGACACTCATCAACGCCTGAAACGGCACCATAGTTTCGTAATCTTCCGTGAAATCACCCGTGATCATTAAGATTTTTTTATTCGACATGACACCTTCTCCTGTTTTGTTTAAAACGTCCTATGTTGTAACAGCTAGAGAAAGAAAAAAGGTATTAAAGGGTTATTACATTAAGTTCCTTCCGCTTTTGGAACCAAAAAACCTAGGTCTGATGAGACGAGGAACGAGGCGTAATCTGACACTGAAAGCGAAGCTTTCATTTTGTAATTCGCGCCTTTAGGCCGACACAGAACGAAGCGAGACGCTCATTTTTTGTTGAGGTAAGGCTGGCTAATCTTCTTACGCTGAACCATAACTTGCTGCCAGAGCATGCATTGAAACAAACGATAAATACATAATTGCATGAGTGACAACTAGACCGACTGCCCAAACTTTGGATTGTGTTGCGCCACGAATAAATAGCACCAAAGAGACAACCACCGAAACAAGTGATAGCAGAATAAACACAGCGCCAAGCAAAAGCTCAATGATGTCTGATATCCCGTACGGTTCGCCTGGCGCGATATACATGTCTGCGTATATAAAAGCACGAAAATAAAGCATGTATAAAAACAACACTATAGAAAGTACTGCTAATACAACGACAGCTTTACTTCCTTTAGTAAGATTCAACATTAAAAACGCCTAATGCTAAGTTGAGTAGCCAGAACTGAGGCTATACTTAAAGGTTGAGCTATCTGGGTAATAGCTCTAATCAAGGCGATCCAATAGATATTCATTTCCATGAGCCGCTAACGATAATAATTGAACTATTGTTCTTAACATCAGCACTCAATGAGAGGGTCAACGCTTCAATCAAGCGCCGCTTTAGCGGTCGATTGCATTGACTTGTTCAAATTCGATCGCTCCAAAACTTTGCGGATTTGATTGATTATTTCAGGTGATGGAATATCTGGTGTATCTAAAACCATTAATGCAAAATTGTCTGCCAGTATTTCCTCGGGATGGATAATGTAATTTGTGTTCTTCCCGACTTGCTCGAAATACCCTTTGACCTCTAAAAGGCCTACAATCCTTGGATTGTTAGGGGAGTAGACATCGATGCCTTTATCATCTTTCAAAACTAGCAATTTCAATACGAGGTAGTTAAAGAATTCACCTCCCTTATCTGTCATGTATCGAGGTGTTGAAGAGAATAAAATTGGAGCAACCCACATTTGAGAATTGTGGATGGTAACCTTTATTGCGTAGTTATTTAATGGAGCATCAGGATTCGTAATCTTACGATCTTTTAAACCAAGAGGAAATTCAACCTCTGGTATTGAATAAAATCCAATCACCCTATAAAGAGCATCTTTTTGAGAGGGATTATTACGAGTATATATGTGAAATATCTCATGTGCCATGAGCCTTGTCAGCTCTATTTCTGACCACAGCTTTTCACGCTGTAATATTATTGCGTTTCCTCGAGTATAAGCAGCATTTCCTTCTTCCTTTCCAGAGGTAAGTATTACTTGAATTACAGCGGGCAATTCAACATTCAGCCTTTCAAGTTGATTAGTGATACCTCTGAATGCTTGTGTAACTCTTAGGGTTTCATTGTCGCGCCAATTAAGCGCGCTATCTGAGACAAATTTTAGGAATTCTTCCTTACTTACATCTTGATCCGTTTTCATTCTTGAAGACATATCAAAAATGCTAAGTCTAGATATAAAATCATCTTCAGCTGTCAGAATTTCCTTGGCTTCCTTTTGAGATAAAAACTGAAGATTAGTCTGACTGTGACTCAGGCCGGAATAGCTAATAATTGTGATTAGCCATAAATATTTTAAATTACACACGATAACCCTTAGAGTTTGAACGCCTCAAGAAGAGGCACCGGTAACGGTGTCCTTCTTGCTTGATTTGTTAGCACTTAACTCCCCATGTTCTTCAAGGTGAGCTCGTGCCTTTGCCAGTTTTTGGTCATGCTCAAAACTTTTACCAACACTTACCCTAAAAAACTCATATTGTTGCTCGAGAAGATATTGGGACATATTACTACCAACACCTCCGTACTCTGCCATGGCCGCTCTTAGTAAGCCAGCAGAATCAAATAGAGACTTAACGTTTTCAATTAAAGAGTTAATTTGCTTGGCATCAATAAGTTTGAAAAGCTTTTTATTAGCCAGCGCAACCTTGAACATCTTAAAGGAGGCGACTGTTGATTTAAGATAATGCTCGTAGCGCTGATAGTGCATTACAGTATTTTTGGGTAATTTTGCCTGATCTTCATTAGACAGATACGTGTTTGAAAAACCATCCATCATTTGATCAATTAGTTTTTCAATAGATTCGACATGCTCAAAAAACTCTTCGTCAATATTTTTGAGTGCATCCTCTAAATATACTGATGCAGCATGCTCGATTTCAAATTCACCCTCTGGCAGCGGCTCATCTAGTTGTTCCAGAGCTTTTTCTAAAAAGCTACGTATCCATATTTGAATTGCAGGGTACTGGCTAAGTTGAACCACATAAACGTAGGCCAGCTTCTGCTCCTGATCTTTCTTATCCTTTTCTATTAGCGACAACCTGATCCGATAATTAAAGTAAGCAGCTATTGATGCGCCTATAAGACCGCTTAAAATAGATATAAATAAAGTAGACATATATTCCATGCTCTATCCGAGTGCTAACGCCGCATTAAGCGGTTTTAAATTGTTGGCTATAATGTTGAACGAAGTGAAAACAGCCAACTGTTTAAAATCCGTTTAAAAAATAATTAGGGGCAGAGTTAAATTAATCTCAAACCACTTCAGTTGCAACAGCCATACACCGATACTCTACTTTGTTGTCGCCTCGTACGGTGACTTTGTCTATGCTCCAGTTGCCTTTCATTTCCGGTGGGAAGGTGTCGTTTAGGGTGAGGATGCCTTCTGCGACGAGTTTGGGGTTGCCTGGTAAGTCGAGTGTGACGCTGGAGCCTTGGCGTTGGCTTTTGATGAGGTCGTCTTGGCAGGCTTGTTGGGCGGTGGTTGGGTTGGCGTAGTTTTTTGGGATCAATAAAGATTAAGTGCCATTTTCATCTGCCCCCAAATTCTGTTGGTTTGTAACTGAAAACTTTGATGGTATATCGCTCCAAATCAAAGTTACCATCCTCATTAACAAATTCATCTGAATGATATATGTAGTCGGTGTATTCTGGGTCAGGAGATAGATAATCAAGTCTTTCCAAAATTTCCGTTTCTCTTACCTCATCTGGAACAGCCAACAACTCTGAAACAAGAAATTTAAATTCATCTTGAATGTTCATGAGATACTCTTTTTTTGCTATTTTTCATCTGACTCCAAACTCTGCTTAACGCCTCAATAACCGGCGCAGCTTTGCTGCGTCCGGCGCCGTAGGCGCGAAGTTGATTGACTTGTTAGGCAACGAGTTATAAGCACTGAGCAATGGCATTTATTCGCTTTTGGCTCATAAAATGAGCGCCGCCACTAACGATGACTGCTGACATTGCTTGATTAAAATCATCCCACGATTTTATAAATCCATGATCTCTCATTGCCTGAATAGCGTAGCAATCAGCGTTTCTTTCTTGAGACGGAGACATTAAACCGACACCCATGGGTAATGCCACATGAGCGCATTCGTGGTAAACGACAAATATTGCTCCCAAGAATGGCAAGCTATTCATTAACTGTGGATCAAGTGCAATTGTAAAACCATATTGTGGAGTAAAGTCTGCTCTTGCACCCCCCAACTGTTTCGCCGCTTGTGCAGCACCTGGGTGATCGTAGAAAAGTACGGTCTGGCCATTAGATGCCGTACAACTTAGAGGTACACCATGAACATATATTTGTGGATATTCAGCATAAACCTTGGAACTTATTAACACTGATAAAAATAGTGTTGCTACTTTCATGTTCATTATCATCTCCTTTTTGATTTTGCCTAACATTTTAATAGTGCGCATGCGCGTTTACACCTTTTTAATTTCACTCAAAAATCCTTTTAACTTTCTGAAGAATAATACTTTTTAATTGGTATCCACAAAAATCAAAAGAGGAAAAACGAGCATGCGCGTTATTCCATTTATCCACAGCGCGTTATTTCTGCTCTGTGAATCCTTATTCATTGATATTAGGAGACTTTCTTTATTCCTGCTAGTACAAAGCGCGCACTATTGATTTATTTAAAATGGCTAAACGCGCAAAGATGCTTTTATTTCAAAAATAGACTGTATATACAGTCATAATCAGCTGATTGTCGGCCTAAAGGCGCGACCTACATGTGAAAACTTCACTTTCACCGGCGCTCTTATATTACAGAAAGCGGTCGTACCTCCCTCATCCGCCCTACGATAATCGGCCTTTATGATGAAGTCAGTTCGACGCGACGAAGTTGCGCGCCCCTATGGCGTTTAAGCAACGGAAAAAAGTTACCCATTCAGCTTTTTGCTGAGCGAAAGAGTTTAGTCTTTCTTAAGGTACCGCCCTCGCGGTTCATCGCTTTCATGCAATACCATTTCAGAGTGCAGAAATTCGGCAGCAGCAGCGGAGTCTTTCACTTTTACGGCACTGCGCTCTAACATTTCGGCTTCGTATGCTGTTAGCACGCTTTCTCGTATGCCTTTCTCGCGCCAACCAGACAAAGCCCAGCATCCTTTGGTAATTTCTCTTGCCAAGACCAGTGCGTCTAATAAGGCTTGGTTCGCGCCTTGGCCTTTGAATGGGCTCATTGGGTGAGCGGCATCACCAATCAAGGTGGCTTTTCCGCCTTTGGCTAAATCCTCGGATGTTAGTAAGTCGCGATCATACACAGGATAACCGGACACCATAGAAGCTTTGGTGGCGGATAAAATCTGAGGAATGGGGTCGTGCCATTGAGTCCTTCGGCAGGCTTCTTCTTTAAGGGCTTGTGGCCCTTGGGCGTTTAATTCCTTGGCATCATCTTCTGACATAGGAAAGCTCAACTGCCACATCACAGAATCTGCGGCATAAGGCATAATGTAGATTCGTTCGTTACCGTTGGCGGTTTGAAAAACGGTCGCGGAATCCAATAAGTCGCTTTCAATACTATCAAGATCACTCAATGGGCAAATACCTAGAATCACGATACAACCAAGATAGCGCAGTGGACTAGCTTCATCGCCGATCAATTGCTTACGTACAGCGCTGCGAATACCGTCGGCACCAACAATCAGATCCGCTTTGCAGTGTTTCAGCTCATCACCCACTTGAAAGGTTAGGTCAACCACATCATCCGTCTCTGTAAATTCAATTAGCTGATGATTCCACTGCACTGCACTACTTTCACCGAGTTGATCGAGTAAGGCTAAACGCAGTGATTGGCGAGCGATATGGACATTGGTGCGTTTTACCGCACTTGACTGTTCAGACAATGCCAGCCATTTTCTCATGCCCCATTCAGCAACCACTTTACCTTGTGTAGTGTGAACAAGATGACGAGTGGAAATAACACCTTCTTTTAAGGCAAAAATCCCCAAGCCTTCAATTGCCTTACTCGCCTGTTGCAGGGTTAGACCATAACCTTGGGAGCGCTCATTAAAGCTACTGTCGCGTTCGTATAATGTGAAAGGAATTCCTCTATGCAAGCAGGCGACAGCCAAAGCAACGCCACCAATCCCACCGCCAATGATGGCGATATTAGGATAGTTTTCTGTGTCTACAGGTGGGAACTCATCAGACGGTATGACACCTGCACCAGAGCATGGTGAACAAGATTCAAGATGTCCTTTGGGACGAATAGGTTCTACGCCTTCACCATTGTTTTTAACAAAGGCATCCCATTCCTTCTGGTAAGTTAAACGCACTTTTTTTCGTAGTCTTCGGCTTTTCTTGCCACGCCCCTGACATTCTGGACATACCGTCCAACAACATCCATTGATTTCGTTTACCACAAGGTTATTAACCCCCCAACCCAATTCGACATTGTAAACTCTTTAATACAGCATTATGAATCAAAAATGTTGAAATGTAGACTTTCAATTTATTTTTTAGGCGGATTTATGCTTTGTTTAGGGAAGATTTTCGTACGTCTTTACACTATACTAATCTTACGTTGAAATTATCCATAGATTTTAGATAACACTATCCATTAGCAGCACTGAATGAAATATTATTTTATTACCTCAACAGAAGGCTTTAAAATACAAACTAGAGATTTATCTATCTAGCATTTCCTATCAATCTACAAAAAGGATCGGTAATGAAAAAAATAATTCTAAGCACTTCAATAATTTTATCTTTTAATGCTTTATCAGAAGTTTCTAACTATGAATACAATCATTTAATAGACGATTACAACTCTCTATCAAATGAATATAACTCTCTATTAAATGATTCCCAGTCTTTATCAAATGATTACGAATCACTATTAGATAAATACAATTCTTTATCTAATAGACACAACAAACTTGTTGATAGTTACAATGAACTTATTTTCAATAAAATCATGTCTAAAATTAAAAAAATCCAACTAGATGAAGAAATTAGTGATGTTATTGTTGTAGGCGAAAGGCCCTCACATGGGTATGGCAATCGATGCCTGCTAGGCTCCACTATATACACCGATAATGGGAAGGAGTATTCAATATCGTTTGATTTTGAAAAAGGAATAGGATGGTCAAAGCCATCTATATATCGTGACAGTATCAAAATTGACGGTAGCACTCCAGGCGTTACTGCCATAGCTCGTCCTGAAGATGAAATAAAAGAACTCCAAAGGTTGTTTATAGAAGAGAGTAATGTAAGAGAAGAACTCGCAAATATGTTTAGACAACTGCACAAAACATGTTATACCAATTAAAATAAACAGTGTCAGCTAGAGTACTAAAAGCGATCGTTTCTGGATTTTTTTAAAATGTATAGCACGGTTAAAAAGATTATGTTCAATCAAAAAACCATTATTTTTTTTATTTTACTGCCTTTCGTTAACGCTACACTTGCCACTGGGTTAGATCACCAACGTTTTGGTGATATTTATTTTGGCACGGAGCTGTCGTCGTCTCAGTTAACGTATAAGGCTATAAGTCAAAAAATTGAAGGGTGTCACTATATAGTGTTTGATCAATACCCTACCGTTTCAGTGATGATTATTGATGATGTTATTCAGCGAATTGAAACATCAGATTTTGGGTTTATTAACAGCAACAACCCTTTTTATGAAGTAATCACTAATGGGAAACCATTTAATAAGTTGAACATGGATCGCCAAGATATAGACATCGAAGAACACGAATATGAGTATGGTTTTTACTTTCGTTGGTACAACAATGCTAAAACACGAGCTATCATAATTGATTATGTGGATGGTAAGGTAGATATCATTAAAGCTGGATTATTACCTGCTGCAATGTGGATTGAAGGTTGTGCTTAAATAATACAGTCACTAAACACACGTTTTTCCATCAATCAATTGTTACTTTCATGCTTTCCAGCTCCTGTACAACTTGTAAATACAAATCTCTCAAGTGTTGGTTTGGTTTCTGATCATTGCATTGGTAGATAAAATGTTCCCACATCAGCTGAGTTTGACCAAGACTTTCTTTTAGGTAGCTCCGTTTTGACTCTAAACTTATTAGTGAGCCCGTTGTTTTAACTTGAGTAAGTTTACGGCTGATATTTAAAAGCTGCATTGCACTATAACCATTCTCTTTATCGCAGCCTGAAAACATACCGTCAAAAGCCCCTCCCCCTCTTAAAACCGCTAGATCAATGCCACCGGAAGAAAACGGGGTTGACCACTCATCAGAGTTATCATCCACTATAAGGCTACCAATATCCATTTGTGTATAAAAACCGTCTTGGAACCCGCTAACAACATAATTTGCCTGCATAGACAAACTCGAATACACATGAATTGTTGTTGTTTTTGCCATATTTGCAGGCATCAGAATTTCTGGCTTTAAATAGGTATTAGGCTGCAACACAAAGTATCCAGCCTTATTAGACAAAGCTACATTATTGTCTTCTGAAGGAGACTGAGTATCACCATAGGAAATTTTAGCATTGGCTACAGGCATTAAATCTGACAAACGAACAATACGGCCACTAACCTCAGGGCCATTGTAACGCTCACTAATTGTCGGGACGCAACCACCCAAGAATATTACCAACAGAATAGTCCCAAAAAAGAGAGTTTTCCGCGGCTTCACCAATTTACTTTTCGCTGTATGATGCAAGGTCAAAGCCGGAAGCCCTCTTTAACTATCATAAGGTCTCAAACTACTTATCACTATTGGCGTACAGCTACCATTCGTAATCCGGCGTAGTTTAAGCTGAAAATATTGCCCTACTTGTGCGGTGGGCACTAGCCGCGCTGGATCAATTTCGAACACCTCACCATTTTCGGTTTGCACCTCTGCAGGATTAGCAAGTTTTCTAAGTTGAACAATTTCTGCACTATCCAAGTATTGGCAGCTACCACCAACAGGAGTACACGCGCTTATTAATATAAATACCGCGATCAACGCACCGTATTTAATATATTTTGAAATGCGTTCATCCATCATCTTAATCACTCAATATAGCGCAAAAAAAGCTTAACCTAAAAATCAAATTTGGATCACGTTTTTAGTATAGATACCTACTCCCCGATATGCCAACCATTGGTAATCGGGTAACGACGATCTCGTCCAAAGCCGCGAGCGGTAATACGAACACCGGTTGGGGCTTGGCGACGCTTGTATTCGTTGACGTCAACAAGACGAAGTACGCGATACACTGTGTCGCGGTCGAATTTCTTGGTCGCTAGGATAGCGTCTGCACTTTGATCTTCTTCGATGTACATGCGTAAGATCTCATCGAGGATGTCGTAGCTTGGTAAGGAGTCTTCGTCTTTTTGGTCTGGCGCCAGTTCCGCGGAAGGTGGACGCGTGATGACGCGTTCAGGAATCACGTAGCCCAAGGTATTACGGTATCGGCAAAGTTTGAAAACGAGCGTTTTGAAGACGTCTTTTAAAACGGAATAACCACCAACCATGTCGCCATACAATGTGGCGTAGCCTACGGCCATTTCGCTCTTGTTGCCTGTGGTTAGCACCATGTAGCCTTTCTTGTTAGAAATCGCCATTAGGGTCACGCCACGAGTACGGGCTTGAAGGTTTTCTTCTGTGGTGTCTTTGCCATAGCCTTCGAATTCTGGCGCTAACACGTCGGTGAAGGCGGAAACCATGGATTCAATGGGTAAAACGCTGTATTTCACGCCTAACAAATTGGCTTCTTCTTCGGCGTCGTGCAAGCTGATAGACGAGGTGTAAGTGTAAGGCATCATGATGGCTTGAACACGGTCTGCGCCGATGGCATCAACAGCAACAGCGAGAGACAAGGCCGAGTCGATACCGCCACTCAAACCCAGCACAATGCCTTTAAAACGGTTCTTGGTGATGTAGTCACGCAAGCCAAGCACCATGGCTTGGTAAACGCTGGCTTCAACGTCCAATGTTGGCGCGATAACGCCAGCGACTGGCTCAACTTTGTTAGGTTGGCTTTCATCGACGATCATGTCGATACAGTACAGACCGGCTTCAAACCAAGGCGCTTGCATAATTTTCTCGCCTTTGGCGTTAACCACAAACGAGCCGCCTTCGTAGACCAATTCGTCCTGTGCACCCATGTAGTTCACATAGACAATGGGTAATGTCGATTCAGTGGCACGCTGGTGAAGCAATTCTTCGCGCTCGCCCATTTTTTCAATGTGGTAAGGCGAGGCGTTCAAGTTAAGAATCAGTTCTGCCCCGGCCGCTTTGGCTTGAGCAATAGGCTCAGGATGCCAAATATCTTCGCAGATACTTAAGCCAACAGTAACACCTTTGATATCCACAAGGCCCGCTTCGCGGCCTTCGCTGAAGTAACGCTTGTCATCAAATACGAGGAAGTTAGGCAGTTTCTGCTTGGCGTATTCCACTAACAAGTCACCTTGATAAATCACGCCAGCGCAGTTAAACAGTTCACCATCGATTCGACGAGGATAACCAATGACCACATAGATATCGCGAATCTCGGCTAATAACTTTGCCAAGGCAGATTCGATACGCTGATCCAAACTGGAACGTAGCAGTAAGTCTTCTGGTGGGTAACCAGTTAAAGTCAATTCTGGGAAAACCACCACATCTGCGCGCTCTTCATCACGGGCTTTGTTCGCCGCTTCGATGACAGATTGTGTGTTTTTTGTAATGTCGCCGACCAGCATATCCAGCTGGGCCATTGCAATTCGTAATGTCATACAGTTGCTATCTCGTGAACTCTGTTAGAATATGCCCGTTATTGTCTGGAATAACCTAAGCTAGGTAAAGTATATGATCGTACGTTTGATCGTTTTTGTTGCTATTTTCTTTATTGGTTGGTGGTTATATCGCCAATTTATCATTTTTAAACGCGGCCAATCGCCGCAGGAAACCAAAACAAAAGATTCATCTAAAAAAGACGAGTCTCAAGAAAGCATGGTTCGTTGTGAAGAATGCCAAACATTCACGCCTCGCTCTCATGCTATTCATGACCAAGAAGCACGTCCATTTTGCAGTGCGGAACATTTAAAAGCCTTCAATCAGAAGCACTAACCCAGCCACTTGAAACTTGCCTTTTCTCTCGCCACCACCAGCAGCGATATCGTTGCTGGTTTTGTGTGGCGCAGAGTCGATGAAAAACCTGACTATGATCAGATTCATCCGGTAAAGATTGGTAGCTCTCCCAGCGATAACCAAGAGACAAACCCTCTTTGTTATACCAAGTACTTTCCAAACTATTGTTTTTCAGCTCACAAAAACCGAAACAGCTACTTGCCTTTGCCGAAGTAAAATTTGGAGACACAATCCACGTCTGTTGGAAGTCTTTCCAGATTTGCTGATTAACTTCCACTTCATTCAACTGTCCACGCCACTGGTATGAAGCCTGCACCCTCTCTTGGTAATGCACAGACACTGTCGCAACCATTAATAGTAACGCTATAATGGGCAACGACACCCATCCTCGCTGGCTTCTTAACAAAGAAAAGTCCATTTTCTAAGCTCCCCGCACTCAAATCTCTAGCCGTATGTTTACCTACTCACCTTTTAGAGAGTAACTAAAAGCAAAAAAATTAAAGCACTATTATTTGATTACCCACTCCCTGACAAGGAGAAAAATAACGCCAGGTTTCGCCTCTCAAAGACTGATATGGCTGTTGAAATTCCATTTTACCTGCCTGCTTGCAATCACTTAATTGGTAAAGATATTCCACCCACAAACCTTTTATGCTTGTTAGCGAAAAGTTCCCATAGCGAGTTTCTAACGTATCCACAAAACCATTGCTGCTGTTATCCACTAGAGGATATATCGCAATCCGCTCAACCCCATTCCACAACTCTAACGAATTGCCACTTTCCTCTGGTGTACGCCATAGTGCGTTTAAGCCGTCCTTCCCTGTTGAAACATACCAATAAAAACCATCTTGGCTTTCGATGATGCCAGACTGACCTAGAGTGACATCCACGCCAAAATCGATAACACTTTTTCTCGTAGTCACATTTAAAACCTGACCATGATAATAAGATTCACAAGATGAAAATGTGACCCTGTCTCCCGCTTTCCAGTGACAGTCCATCGCCGTTTCTATGGGGTTTTCATCAAGTGTTATCGAACGTCGGCACAAGCCATAATCCACGCCTTTCAACCAATCTGAATCCTTACTCACCTCACGTGATGCTAAGCGAAGAGGAGGCAAAGCCCCCGATCCAATTGTTAAAAATAACGCCTCATCCATGCGGCAACTAGCAGACAACAGCCGCGACCATTGCGCTTTAATATTGGCATCAATGGCCGCTTTTATGATGTGCTGATCTTGATAGGTTTGCGCCAATAGTTGACGTTCTTGCATTCGAGCAATGGCGGTAACTAAGAGAGGTAAAAACAAGGCGATTAAAGCGCACACCACTAGCAACTCGACCAACAAACTGCCTTTCAAGTGACTTCGCAGATTCATTATTCACCCTCTTGTTTTGAAGTGATAACAGCCGATTCTGGCAAGTGGTGTAATGAAGCCTGAAACCAACGCTTTAAATCGCTTCCTGAACATCGCTGGCAATCTGGGTAAGTTTGATTGAGAGGTTTTTGTATATTTCCGAGCCAGTTAACCGAACCAGTCAACTGCGCCATGGACGCTTGTTTTTGTTCATTTTCGGTGTGTTTGAGCTGTTCATTAGCCTGCTGAGTAGATTGCCATTGTGCTGCGTTTTGGCGTTGTGCAACATACAGCACAACAGAAAATAGCGCCAAACAGAGAATCACTTCAAGCATGATCCAGCCTCTTTGCTTTTGTCTAAGATGTGTTTTATAAGTTATGCCAGATTGATTCATCCGCACTGCCCTGCAGTCATTTTTTGTGGATCAGATAGATAAAATCGTCCGCTTTGGTTTAACACCAAGTCTGCTTGCCAAGCTCCTAGGCAAAAAGAAAAAGTGCCGTTCTGATAGCCAGACAAGCCATTAGACTGGAACTCTATTTGTTGTTTTCTAATCGGAAAGCCATGCCAAAACACAGTGACGGAATGATCAAAAGTAATTTGCCTAAACTCATGCTTTTCGCCACTTCTGGATTCAATTTGATAGAGCAAAAAACCCATAGACCAGCCACCAACACATTTGACACCGCCACAGACATAGCTGGTTTGGCCACTTGAAACAGCCAATTGACGAGCTTGAATAAGTGCCTCAGCTAGACGTTTCATCTCTGTCTTGAGCGTGTTTTGATCTTGGGCTTGCTGACTAACACTGAGAAAATGCACTGAACCCACATGGGCCAAGATGCTTAAAATAACCAGAACGCAGAGCAGTTCTAGTAGAGAGAAACCGTTTTGTCGGCTCATTGAAAACCTCCTTGTTTTCAAGTCATTGCTTGTCATGAGATTAAATAGCTAACGGGCATCCTGCCCTTTTTCAATCATTATGAATGACTCACACGTACTTAATCTTAATTATCTATCCTTGATAGCAAACCATTTATTAATATGGTTCGCTAGCTGCCTTGGTTTTTGGAAAGGCAATGAATGGTCACAAGCGCTCATGGTTTTATGCTGCCAAGCCGCGTTCCTCTCACTTAACAGATCATAGTGTTGGCGCAAGGCTTCATGGCTTAATTCACCCGAGAACAAGAAGACTTGCTCAGAAGAATCTATCATAGCCTGACGAATATGCGGCTGATTCGCCATGATTTCTACCTGGTCTGTCACCGCATCCAAGGCATACGCAAAGCCAAACGGCCGATGAGCAAGGCGTGACTGCGTCGTGGCTTCAGCCACTGGGTGCTTACGCCGATTAGGCGATACGCCGTCCATAAAACTCGCTACACCCAACTCCACATCGCCCGTATCACGGATCAATTTCGACGCATGTCGATACTTTTGGCGAACATCCATCAGGGTAGATAAATCTTCCCTATCCAACGAGGCTGGCTCGAACAAGGCCATTTTGGCGTTCATTTTACCTTGTACGCTGCGTTGATAGTTCAGATTCAACGCCACCAAACCGCCTAGAGAATAAGCAACCACGTCAAAATCGTCCCATTCAACATGGGATAATAAGGCTTCAACTTCGTCGGTCAACTCAGCAATCGACACAGCTCCCTCTTCGCCATGATGATGAAAGGAGTCGCCCATGCCTTTTAGATCTGGTACCAGCATCCATCGCCACTGGGTGAAATATGGCATCATCGGCGAGAAGGTAATTTCACCTGCGACTCCTGCACCATGCAATAACAGGCACACACGGTCGCTTTCTGCTTGTGGATTCTCATAAAGGCGGTACGCGATACGCGCATTGGGTAAAGAAAGAAAAAAAATGTCAGACACTTGTAATTAACCTGTGAGGAGCCTTATTAAAAGAATACAATGCTGTGATTAGCAAAACGAATACATTGAGACCTTGCACACTATGTTGCGAGGTTGCGAGCGAAATCAAGACTAGTCTATTTTTAACTGAGTTTTGATAAGCGCAGTTCTCATATTACTAGGTATTAAAATAAATGTCAGAAATCAAACAGGTAAATCTCCCTTATCAAGCGTCGTTACTGTCTTTCTTTTCTGCTGTACGAGACTTACCTTACCCTGCTTTACTCGACAGTAACCACGAACATTTTCCTGATACAAATTACGATATTTTAGTCGCCAAGCCTATCGCACGGGTTCACCCTACACAAAAAAGCCAAGCTATCACTTGGTACGATAAACCACTTTACGAGCTAAGTCATACGGACAACCCGATGACTTTACTGAACGAATTGATGAGTTTAATTTGCCAAGAACCGTGGGCACAGTCTGCCCCAAAGGACCTACCCTTTATTGGCGGTTTATTGGGCTTTTATGGCTACGAAAGCGGCCACTTTGTTGAGCAACTACCCGATACTGTCAAACACGACATCCAGCTAGATACTCTAAGCATCGGGCTTTACGGCTGGGCTGTGGTTACCAATCATCAAGAAAAAACAACTCAGCTAATCACCTCACCTTGGTGCCATTCTGAAGATGTGGCCGATCTAATCAATCGCTTCACCAGCGCATGCGATGACGTATTGGTAAAACACGATCTAAACGAAGCGCGACCTTTTACACTACAAACGCCCTTTTCCTCTAATATGACCGAAGCGGAATATGCGCAAAAATTTTCAGCGGTGCAAGATTACATTCAGTCTGGGGATTGTTATCAGGTCAACTTAGCACAACGGTTTTCAGCACAATATCAAGGTGACACCTTCACCGCATACCACACATTAAGAGAGGTTTGCCCTACGCCTTTTTCGGCGTATATGGAGTTTTCGCCAGAGCAAAGTATCTTGAGCCATTCTCCAGAACGCTTCCTATTGTGTGATCAAGGTAGAGTCGAATCCAAGCCAATCAAAGGCACAATCGCTCGTGGTAAAACGCCTGAAGAAGACAAAGCAAATGCAGCCTGGCTATTAGCTTCCGAGAAAGACAGAGCCGAGAATCTGATGATTGTCGACTTGCTGCGCAACGACTTAGGTCGTACTTGTTTAACGGGTAGTATCAAGGTGCCTAAGCTTTTTGATTTAGAAAGTTACGCCAATGTGCATCACTTGGTTTCCACCGTAGAAGGTAGAATCGATCAAGCTGACCAAGCAATTCGTGTTTTCCATCAGAGTTTTCCCGGTGGTTCTATTACTGGGGCACCCAAAATTCGCTCTATGGAAATAATCGATGAACTAGAACCTGATGAGCGTTCCGCCTACTGCGGCTCTATCGCCTATTTCAGTGCAAACGGTCAAATGGATTCCAGTATAACCATTCGCACCTTGGTAGCAGACAATGGCAATTTACATTGTTGGGCAGGCGGCGGATTAGTTGCTGATTCAAAATGCCAAGAAGAATATCAAGAAACCTTTACCAAAGTAGGCAAATTAACCCATACTCTAGAACAAGACTTTTTGAAATAGGCCGTATCATGTCTGACATAGAGCAGTTTTTAAGTGCTCCTCCCATTGACCTGAGTTTGGATGATATTCGCGCAGCATTAGATAAAGAACCCTACGCGCAGCAAATCCATAACCCTGATGAGGAAATGTTCCCAAAGGGGTACGATTTGCAATATCGGTCTGCCGCTGTGCTTATTCCCATTTGGCGGGAACCTGAGAATGGAGAGCTTTATGTTCTCCTAACTCAACGTGCTCTTCATATGCGCAATCACCCAGGGCAGATTGCTTTCCCGGGTGGCAAACATGACCCAGACGATGCCAGCATTCAATACACGGCATTAAGAGAAACATTAGAAGAAGTCGGACTG
Source organism: Marinomonas foliarum (assembly GCF_016906065.1). NCBI lineage: Bacteria > Pseudomonadati > Pseudomonadota > Gammaproteobacteria > Oceanospirillales > Oceanospirillaceae > Marinomonas > Marinomonas foliarum. The sequence goes on from NZ_CP070273.1 coordinate 445,752, forward strand.
TCGCCAGACTGTTTTGACCTACTAGGCGAACTAGGCGAGTACTGCACCATCTCAGGTTTTTGCATCAAACCGATCGTCGCTGAAATGACACGCCGAAGTGAATTAAGTCTCTGTGAAGACGAAGTAAAATCTGTCCACTGGGTGCCATTGCGTCACCTGCTTACTCCGCAGAATTATCGTTTTAGACACAAAAAACTTGATACCATAGAGCGTGGTTACTTTGAAATTGACTATGAAGAAATCCGTATATGGGGCGTTACCGCGGGTATTTTATACGGTTTATATCAAACGCTGGCCAAACACATTCGCTAACAACACTTTCAACTATTATAAGGTTAGTGTTCTTTCGTCTTTTGCTTCATCGACACAAATTGTTATGGTACCGATAACGTAACTTAGATCAGGGTAAATTATCCTATGTCAGCATTCGATTTAGCGTCTTTTATTGCCAACAATAAAGAAGACGAAGCACAAAAAATTATTCATAACGCGATGCAACAATTCGACAATATCGCCATTTCTTTTAGTGGTGCAGAAGACGTTGTTCTTATTGATATGGCTGTAAAGGCAAAAAAAGACATCCACGTATTTTCTCTAGATACAGGTCGTCTTCATGCCGAAACCTACCGTTTCATGGAGCAAGTACGCAAACACTATAATATTCAGATCGATATCCTTTCTCCTGATCGTGAAGCACTCGAAAACTTCACTCGAGAAAAAGGCTTGTTTAGCTTTTTTGAAGATGGACACAAAGAGTGCTGTGGCATCCGCAAAGTACAGCCTCTTAAACGTAAGCTGGCAACGTTAGATGCGTGGATAACCGGACAGCGTAAAGATCAAAGCCCAGGAACACGCAATGTTTTGGCGTTTGCTGAAAAAGATGCTGCGTTTAGCACGGATGAAAAAGACTTATTTAAATTCAATCCATTGGCTAATTGGTCTTCTGAAGACGTGTGGAACTACATCAAAATGTTTGACGTGCCATACAATGAATTGCACTTGAAAGGTTTTACCAGCATTGGTTGCGAGCCATGTACACGCCCTATTTTGCCGAATCAACACGAACGTGAAGGTCGTTGGTGGTGGGAAGAATCTGAACACAAAGAATGCGGCTTACACGTCGCGAACCTAATACCAACTGCTCAGCAGTAAGCATCTGCTGATCAATAACACAGTCAACCCAGAACATGCTTGATAACATCAGGCATGTTCAACTGTTTCAACATCTTCTGAAAAATGACGTGCGAGATGATTCTCCCAAGACGTTATAAAACCTTCATAGCACACTTCAAGCTCTTGTATATGCTCCAATAAGATCCTGCCTGCTGGTGTCATCTCCGTTGTTCGTCCATGTCGAATAAGCAGCGCCTCGCCTAAGTCTCGCTCTAATTTTTGAATATGCTGACTCACCGCAGGCTGAGTTAACCCTAACTGCTTTGCAGTATTCGTAAAACTCCCTGTTTGAACCAGCGCCTTAAAAGTAATGAGATGTTGTGTATTAAGCATAAAGATTCCTTATAGTTGGTTACATTATGCCCAATGCTTTTTTTACGAACATTGACCTATATCGTGTTTTCGTGAAAGACTGAATATTATTAACCCTATGGATTAACAAAATGACAACCACACAAGATGTGATGTTACCTTGGTACGAAAGACAATCCGGTCACCAAGAATCCCGCGACAATGATTACCGCACACCTTATCAGCGCGACCGAGCCAGAATCATACATAGCGCCGCATTTCGTCGGCTGCAATCAAAAACTCAGATCCTCGCCATTAGACAAAACGACTACAGCCGCACACGCCTAACTCATTCCTTAGAAGTGGCTCAAATTGGCAACGGCATCGTTCACCAACTCAAACACAGCTCTCCAGCAGACGCCGACTTTCAGCCTTGGCTTGCCGATGACGCGTTAATTGAAACTATTTGCCTCAGCCATGATATTGGTCACCCACCTTTTGGCCATGGAGGTGAAATTGCACTTAACTACATGATGCAAAATTATGGCGGTTTTGAAGGTAATGCGCAGTCTTTGAGAATTCTAGGAAAGCGCGGTTCATACTCACCCGTTTACGGCATGGATGTTACCCGTCGAACCTTGTTAGGCGTATTAAAGTACCCGGTTTTGTATTCGACGGTTGTTGCTAATTACCCAGAAAAAACCGCTAACTTCCGTCAATTTAAAGCCTCCAATTGGGCGCCACCAAAATGCGTCTATCAAGAAGAGCACGACCTGCTCAATTGGATTGTTGAACCCTTTAGCCAAGCTGACAGAACCTTATTACAAGAAGTGCAACAGACAGAGCCAGAAGGCCACGCTAAAGCCAAACACGCCAGTTTCGACACTAGTATCATGGACCTGGCTGACGACATTGCCTATGGCGTTCACGACCTAGAAGACGCTATCGTACTCGGCATGGTTACCAAAGACATGTGGTTAGAGCATTTAGAGCCAAAACTTGCCGCCTTAGCATCGCCCTTTTTAGCAGAAAACCTAAACGACATTCGTACCCAACTATTTAGCCGCCAAAGCCATCTTCGTAAAGAAGCAATTGGCAGCCTAGTAAGCTGGTTTATCACTTCCTGCCGAGTAATTGAAAAAGCACAATTTGAACACCCATTACTGCGCTTTCAAGTCGGCCTACCAGAAGGTCAACGCCAAGCCTTAAACTTATTAAAGCAATTTGAGATGCAACACATCATCCAACGTCCAGAAGTACAAATGCTCGTCTATAAAGGCCAGCAGATGCTATTGGAAATGTTTGAAGCTTATTCAGCCGACCCCAGTAGATTACTGCCACGAGAAATCGCCAGCGAATGGCAAAAAAGCCAAGATCGTGGGGAGAATGGACTTCGTATTATCTGCGATTACATGGCCTCTATGACCGACGATTACGCCAGCCGTATGTACAACAAGCTGTTTGTTCCAAGTTTAGGGTCAGTTTTTGAGCCAATGTAATAGATACAATAAGGCCTTGCTTCAAAACAAGGCCTTATTGTTGAAATTAGTCTAATTTTTACTGAGCATCGTTTTGAATTACTTCATAGTCCAGAAAGCTCAGTATTAAGCAAGGTGCAAAATCGAAATGAAACGCGAATTAAGACAAAATAAGAAGAACGTAAAAGGATATTTATAAGAAGGTAGTAAATTTAGAAATGGTTGCGGGAGCAGGATTCGAACCTACGACCTTCGGGTTATGAGCCCGACGAGCTACCAGACTGCTCCATCCCGCGACAGATTAAACTATTGATATAGTTTATATGCAGATATGAAAGATAAAAACATAGCCAAAACACTAAGTGTATTTGGTTGCGGGAGCAGGATTCGAACCTACGACCTTCGGGTTATGAGCCCGACGAGCTACCAGACTGCTCCATCCCGCGCCATGCTAAACGATAAATCTCGTTTAGGTTTTATCTTTTCTTAATTAAGAAATTGGTGACTAAGTTAATGGTTGCGGGAGCAGGATTCGAACCTACGACCTTCGGGTTATGAGCCCGACGAGCTACCAGACTGCTCCATCCCGCGACAAATTAACTTTCTTTACATCACTAACAACTTCATTTGATTAGCTTTTATTTTAAATCGATTTCAGGAGCACTTTACTGGAATTAAAAGTAAACCTAAGACCTATTATTTTAAAATGGTTGCGGGAGCCGGATTCGAACCAACGACCTTCGGGTTATGAGCCCGACGAGCTACCAGACTGCTCCATCCCGCGACTAATCATCGTTAACAACAAACATCCATCAATGCTTGTTGGTTAAGCTAATTCGCTCAACCCTTGCCAACGAGGTGCGTATTATAGGTAGATTAATCTAAGAGTCAAGCGCTACAAGAGAACTAGATAGGATTAGTTGAAAAAAACTCTTTCTGCCTCATTATCTACCTATACCAAACAGACTCAGCCTCTTATTAGATATAGAGAGGCTTAAATACTTGTATCCTACGCTACCACAAGGTAAAAGGTAGCCATCCAATATTTTCGACCAATAGGTTAGGAGCCAATCATGCCCAGCAATATTGAAGCCATTCTTAAAAAATCAGCAATCCCTACTGAAGCCGATGCCCTACCCGGTAGAAGCACGCCTTTAACAATTTCAGGTATACACGCTGTCAACAATGAACCGTTTGTCCGCGACGAAAATCCCAGTGAATCCGAAGTCATTCTAGGAATGGGTTGTTTCTGGGGGGCCGAACGCAAGCTATGGAATACTCCCGGCGTTATCGTCACTTCTGTTGGTTATGCTGGCGGCTTTACACCCAACCCAACTTATGAAGAAGTTTGCTCAGGACAAACAGGACATAGCGAAGTCGTACAGGTTGTGTTTGATACCTCTATTATCTCGCTAGAGGGCGTGCTTAAGGTTTTCTGGGAAAACCACGATCCAACTCAAGGCATGCGCCAAGGCAACGACATAGGCAGCCAATATCGCTCTGTTATCTATACAACCAGTGATAAAGATATGCCAATTATTGAAGCTAGTAAGGCTGCATTCCAAAAAGAATTACTTGATGCAGGTCACGGCATGATCACCACCGAGATTGAACCACTCGATACCTACTACTTTGCTGAAGAGTATCACCAGCAGTATCTTCACAAAAATCCGAATGGTTATTGCGGGATAGCCGGTACTGGCGTGAGCTGCCCTATCGGCTTAGGCATATAGTTTTTAAGTAATTGAAATAATCACTTTCTAAATTGAATAAGTGACAGAAACGAAAAGGCCGAATCGCAAAACGATTCGGCCTTTTTAGTAGCGTCTATTTCAAAGAAAAGTTAGCCATCAATGTTGATACTGTACTCTTCGTTGTTATAGATAACTTTAATAGAGTCGCTTGAACTAAAGTTAGATTCTTCACCAAAGTTGGCAACATCTTCACTATCTACTTTGACACTGCCATCCGTCACTTTTACATGTTCAGATAAGAATGCCGTAACTGCGTCAACATCTGCATCTTTATCAGGACTGCCCTCTATACCAACCAACAAATCAGTCAAATCAAGTGCATCTTCCGCCACATTAAAATCAGTTATCGTATCTATATTTGAACTATTTGTTACGTCACTCAATATAAAGATATCGTTACCTGCCCCACCTGTCAGGATATCAGAGGCTTCATCATCGCCACCAAACAATACATCATCACCCGAGCCGCCTAATAATGTATCTTCACCTGAAGCACCCTCTAGATAATCATCATTGATACCGCCAACAATAACATCCTCATCTGACGTCCCTACTAGCTTGTCATGCTGTCCATCGGTATTAATTGAAGCTGTTAACTCAAACTCTTCAATATCACTTTCTGATTTACTGACAACGGTTAGATCATCGATAGCAGTTGCTCCATTAGCTACTTGAACAGTATAACTACCGTCTTGATTCACCTGAATATCCTGACCTGACTGAAGTAATTTGGCACCTTCAGGAACACCAAAGATATCTACGGTAGATATCACTTCCGAATCAGAAAGATTCTCAACACTCACTTGAACTTTAAAGTATGGAGCAGAGCCATTATTGGTTGAATCAAATGCTGAACTATCACCTATTACTGAGCCGTCAGAAAATTTGATGTTCTCAAAGTTAACAAAACGCGATCTAATTCCATCTTTATTCCAATAGTAATCAGACATCGAATAGGATTGAAACCATACAGAGTCAGAACCCTGTCCGCCATCGACCCATGCTGAACTTGATACTGCTCCACCAACCACTAATAGGTCATTACCAGAACCAAGATTGATCGAAACGTTTGCAGCAATATCACCACCAATCTTTAGCGTATCATTACCACTACCTAACTGTATGTCTGCGTCATACCTAACATCATCACCAATCGAGACAAAATCATCGCCGGAGCCTGAATGCACAGTAGAGTATTTGTTGACATCATCTTCGATGATCAGCTTATTATCACCATCGCCTAGATTAATATGCGCACCTGCTGAATCATTGCCTAGATCGTTGCCGATCTGAACTCGATCGTTCCCTTCACCAGTTTGTATAGTGCTGTGTACATTATCTTTGACAAAGATATCATCATTACCACTACCTGTTTTGATACCTGCTTCACCATTTCTATTTACATCGTCTCCAACATAAATCGAGTTATTCCCATCTCCTGCATCCAGCCATTTTTCAACATCATTATCAATAACAATTTGGTCATTACCTGAACCAAACTGCTGCCATTGATCATAATTGTAATCGTGGTAAGTTGCAGAATCTATGACATCAGATTTAGACCCAAAACCCTCCCAGTTCGACTTAACCTCAGTAATATTTACCATAACATTTGCAGCGTCACTCGCTGCATTTACAGCAATTGTAGCAGTGGCAGTATCATAACCCCCCTGACCGTCCGTAATTGTGTAATCAAATGAAGCACTACCCATAAATCCAGCTTTTGGTGTGAATACGATATCACCGTTAGAGTTAATGTAAGCATAGCCATTCTGAGCATTACTTACGCTCGTTACAGTCAAAGTATCACCATCAGCGTCTGTATCGTTTGCAAGTAAACTATCCGTACTTATCACCAGACCTTGCTCTTCTGAAGTAGTTAATCCAGCCTCACCTGTAGAACTCAACATTGAAGAATCAAGAACAAAATACGTTGCTCCGCCGTCAGAGCTCAAGGTTGGCTGGAATACATAATCTCCACCTTGATCCCACCAAACCATATCAATAGCATGATAGCCAGACTCGCCAATAGTGAAAGCCTGATGAGTAGTAGTATTAGACGTTTGATTATTATCAATAGTCGCTACCGCTTCTCCGTCAATATTTATCTGATAACCATCATCAGCAATTACTTTAAAGTTATACGTTCCAGCGGCTAAATACACATATCCTTTGAGGTAAATACCACCATCCGTATTGTTACCAGGATCTGCACTTAATGTACTTGAATCTGATCCCAAGAAAGTTTGCAAATTAGAGCCTTTGGCGACATCACCTGAACCAGGACCGTAGTTGACATTTGAAGCTTTAAACGTAGCGTCTGGTTCTTTGCTATCAATAAGCGCTTTAAAATCACTGATATTATTAATCTGTGAATCAGTACCGTAATACTCACCAACAAGACCAGCAAACAGAGCACCAGAAGAACCATCGTCCTGAGCTTGAGGCGCTGTATTAGTGCCTACACTGATAGTTAAACTAGCAGAGGAGCTACTACCATCAGAGTCTTGTATCATGTATGAGAATGTCTCAGTAGCACCACTTGGAATACTAGAAACATCAGCTGTCACTTTGTAGACATAGCTGCCATCATCATTTAATACCAAGTCTCCATACTGCCCATGAATACTTTGACCCACATTAGTATCCGTTAAAGTAACCGTATCACCAGGAGCAACACCAACGACAGTTACCGAACCATCTTCACTAAGCTCATCAGCCCCTAATCCATTGTCATCAAGAACATTACCTGTTGTTTCTGGCAAACTATAACCAGCGCCTTCAACAACACGAACAACCAACTCATAGCTTGTTGCAGCATTTTCAGCCGTATGAATAGAGGTCACCACTGGACTATCAGGATCGCTCGCATCCTTAAAGCCAACAACTTGCAAGGTATAAACCTCGCCTTCCCACTCAAACGTCACAAAGGTATTTCGAACAGTTACAATGTCTTTTGAAGCTTCTGCATCATTGGTATTTGGCGTCTCATTATGATCAAAATTCACCGTTAAACTAACAGGCTCTGTGACACCTTTATTATCAGTCACAGAAAAATCGACAACCATTGATGCTTCACTGATCGCACCACCCTCATAAACTGGATAGTTGTAATGAGTAAAGGTACCAATGACAATGTCTTCGTTAAGATCAAACTGACCATTTAATCCAGCATCGTTATCAATAAAACCATAACCAGACTGAAGGTTTGAACTATCTGCCGAACTACCCCAACGAATTTGATCCTTACCTAAATCATTATCTAATCCTCCAAGCTGAGAAGTCCCATCAAAAGTCTTAACATCCGAACCGTTCTGATAGCTTACCCAGTTTGCTTCAATGTCAGTAACTTCAAACGTCTCACGTTGAACAATAATGCTATCTTCATCATTAATCGCAACAGGCGCAGAATCTTCAACATCAACCTTAATTGTAAATGTCCGGCCATCATCAAGTGTCACTGTCACACTATCTTGATCAGAAACATTATCACCATGATCACGAACAGGTGCTTCATATTCGTAATCACCATTTTCTTTCAGTGTTATAGTAGCGCCAAAATCCGTTGTGACTTGAGTAACACCATCAGGGAAGCGGAACCCTTCAGGAAGATCTGTCAGCACCACACTCTGACCTTCATCAGCAGACAAAGTCACCTCGGCTGACAAGTCAACAACATGAGTAGAAACACCAACACTCTCAACTGTATTACCAGCATCATCTCTTGATGTGACAACTACTTGGAACTCAGTATCAGCCGCCAAATCACTGCCAGCGACAGCAAGTACCCAAACACCACCAGTGGCAACTGTTGTTGAATATTCCTTATTATTGATGGTCATCTTAACCACATCACCAACAGAAATATCACCACCTGTTGCAGTACCGGAAACGGTAACTGTTTGACCTAACTCAACACCATCAATTTTATCATCAGAAGTAATTGGGTTAATGGCCACCGTACCCGCATTCGCTTCCAGATCGACCGAATGAGTTGAAGTCGCTTTGCTCTCGACTGTGTTTCCAGCCGCGTCTGAAGACATCACGACAACCTCGAACTCGGTGTCCGCCGCAAGGTCTGCACCCGCAACATTCACTGTCCAGTTACCATTCGCATCGACGGTGGTGTCGTACTCTGTACCGTTGATCGTCATGGTCACAACATCGCCTTCTGCGATATCGCCACCCAATGCTTTACCACTAATTGAAATCGTATCAGCAGCAGCCTCAGTAGCATTAATCACATCATCACTAGTAATTGGATCTATAGTTACAGAATTCACATTAACAGTAACGGTTGAAGTATCAGTGCCGCCTTTACCATCACTGATTGAGTAATTGATAGTCGCTGGCCCGCTAAAGCCTTCAGCAGGAGTGAATACCAATTTATTATCAACAATAGATACTGAACCATTTGAAGGAACAGTCACAGAAGCCCCAGTAATAGACAAAGAGTCACCATCAACATCGTTGTCATTAGCCAAAGCATCAATCGTAACCACATTACTAGAAGAAGTGCTAACGATATCCGCTGTAGCCACAGGGTCATCGTTTGTACCAGTCACAGAGATGGTGATCGTTTGTTTTGCTGACCCACCGTCTTCATCACTTACAAGAATATCGACTGTAATATCCTGTTTAACACCCAATGCCAAAGAGTCATAAGCCTCATTTTTAGGATCAAAAGACCATGCTCCATCTGTATTTAAAGTAAATCCTGCAGGGACTGAACCAATTACGCTGAAGGACAATACATCACTATCAACATCACTAGCATCAACCGAGCCAGTAAGTAGGTCTCCTCCTTCCACAACAGCCTTACTAATAGCCCCTTCTACTGTAGGAACATCATTGGAACCATTAATATTCACAACAAGCTCATAGTTTGTACCATCACTAGCAGTAACAGTAATTTTCTCCTGAACAGACTCACCGTCATTTAAATACTGTACTTTAGAGGTATCTAACTGGTACTCCCACGTACTACTCCCAGTTGTCGATGTGTCCGCAATAACAAAAACACCGAATGAGCCGCTGATAGATCCAGCTGGGAAAGAAGGATTTTCGCCATTATCAATGTCGCTAATTTCAAGTGGCAAAGGAAGAGTAAGGGTTTCATCTTCACTAATACTTAACGTATTTACAGTGTCGTCAGAAATTACTGAAACATCATCAACACCACCAACTCTAACAACAATTTCCTCACTGCTACCATCGGTTGCATACACAGTGAATCTTTCGACAAGTTCATCCCCTTGAGCCAAAGTCTGTAATTTGTCGTTATCGACCTTATAAGACCAAGTACCATCAGCAGCAATAGTTAGACTACCAATCGCGCCATCTGAAGATTCAACACGACTAGGATCAAATGTAGGGTTATCCTCCAAATCAACATCAGTAATTGTCAACTTACCACCAGTAGAAATAACACCATCCGATAAACTCGTTTCATCATCCTCGAGCAAGTTAGCAGTCGTATCACCACTGATAACCGCCGCATCGTTCGTGCCCGTCACTGTGATGGTGATCGTTTGGGTGTCTGTGCCACCGTTGCCATCGTCAACTAGGACTGTCACTTCAACGTCTGTCGTGTCGCCTACCGCTAGGGAGTCGTAAGCCGCATTCGTTGGATCGAACGTCCAAGCATTTCCTGTCAACGTGAAGCCTGCTGGCGTTTCACCAGACACGCTGTAAGTCAGAGCATCGCCATCCACATCGGTCGCCGTCACGGTGCCGCTGATCACATCGCCACCTTCGGTCGCGCCTGTCTCAACATCCGCCGCCGCAACTGGCGCATCGTTCGTGCCCGTCACTGTGATGGTGATCGTTTGGGTGTCTGTGCCACCGTTGCCATCGTCAACTAGGACTGTCACTTCAACGTCTGTCGTGTCGCCTACCGCTAGGGAGTCGTAAGCCGCATTCGTTGGATCGAACGTCCAAGCATTTCCTGTCAACGTGAAGCCTGCTGGCGTTTCACCAGACACGCTGTAAGTCAGAGCATCGCCATCCACATCGGTCGCCGTCACGGTGCCGCTGATCACATCGCCACCTTCGGTCGCGCCTGTCTCAACATCCGCCGCCGCAACTGGCGCATCGTTCGTGCCCGTCACTGTGATGGTGATCGTTTGGGTGTCTGTGCCACCGTTGCCATCGTCAACTAGGACTGTCACTTCAACGTCTGTCGTGTCGCCTACCGCTAGGGAGTCGTAAGCCGCATTCGTTGGATCGAACGTCCAAGCATTTCCTGTCAACGTGAAGCCTGCTGGCGTTTCACCAGACACGCTGTAAGTCAGAGCATCGCCATCCACATCGGTCGCCGTCACGGTGCCGCTGATCACATCGCCACCTTCGGTCGCGCCTGTCTCAACATCCGCCGCCGCAACTGGCGCATCGTTCGTGCCCGTCACTGTGATGGTGATCGTTTGGGTGTCTGTGCCACCGTTGCCATCGTCAACTAGGACTGTCACTTCAACGTCTGTCGTGTCGCCTACCGCTAGGGAGTCGTAAGCCGCATTCGTTGGATCGAACGTCCAAGCATTTCCTGTCAACGTGAAGCCTGCTGGCGTTTCACCAGACACGCTGTAAGTCAGAGCATCGCCATCCACATCGGTCGCCGTCACGGTGCCGCTGATCACATCGCCACCTTCGGTCGCGCCTGTCTCAACATCCGCCGCCGCAACTGGCGCATCGTTCGTGCCCGTCACTGTGATGGTGATCGTTTGGGTGTCTGTGCCACCGTTGCCATCGTCAACTAGGACTGTCACTTCAACGTCTGTCGTGTCGCCTACCGCTAGGGAGTCGTAAGCCGCATTCGTTGGATCGAACGTCCAAGCATTTCCTGTCAACGTGAAGCCTGCTGGCGTTTCACCAGACACGCTGTAAGTCAGAGCATCGCCATCCACATCGGTCGCCGTCACGGTGCCGCTGATCACATCGCCACCTTCGGTCGCGCCTGTCTCAACATCCGCCGCCGCAACTGGCGCATCGTTCGTGCCCGTCACTGTGATGGTGATCGTTTGGGTGTCTGTGCCACCGTTGCCATCGTCAACTAGGACTGTCACTTCAACGTCTGTCGTGTCGCCTACCGCTAGGGAGTCGTAAGCCGCATTCGTTGGATCGAACGTCCAAGCATTTCCTGTCAACGTGAAGCCTGCTGGCGTTTCACCAGACACGCTGTAAGTCAGAGCATCGCCATCCACATCGGTCGCCGTCACGGTGCCGCTGATCACATCGCCACCTTCGGTCGCGCCTGTCTCAACATCCGCCGCCGCAACTGGCGCATCGTTCGTGCCCGTCACTGTGATGGTGATCGTTTGGGTGTCTGTGCCACCGTTGCCATCGTCAACTAGGACTGTCACTTCAACGTCTGTCGTGTCGCCTACCGCTAGGGAGTCGTAAGCCGCATTCGTTGGATCGAACGTCCAAGCATTTCCTGTCAACGTGAAGCCTGCTGGCGTTTCACCAGACACGCTGTAAGTCAGAGCATCGCCATCCACATCGGTCGCCGTCACGGTGCCGCTGATCACATCGCCACCTTCGGTCGCGCCTGTCTCAACATCCGCCGCCGCAACTGGCGCATCGTTCGTGCCCGTCACTGTGATGGTGATCGTTTGGGTGTCTGTGCCACCGTTGCCATCGTCAACTAGGACTGTCACTTCAACGTCTGTCGTGTCGCCTACCGCTAGGGAGTCGTAAGCCGCATTCGTTGGATCGAACGTCCAAGCATTTCCTGTCAACGTGAAGCCTGCTGGCGTTTCACCAGACACGCTGTAAGTCAGAGCATCGCCATCCACATCGGTCGCCGTCACGGTGCCGCTGATCACATCGCCACCTTCGGTCGCGCCTGTCTCAACATCCGCCGCCGCAACTGGCGCATCGTTCGTGCCCGTCACTGTGATGGTGATCGTTTGGGTGTCTGTGCCACCGTTGCCATCGTCAACTAGGACTGTCACTTCAACGTCTGTCGTGTCGCCTACCGCTAGGGAGTCGTAAGCCGCATTCGTTGGATCGAACGTCCAAGCATTTCCTGTCAACGTGAAGCCTGCTGGCGTTTCACCAGACACGCTGTAAGTCAGAGCATCGCCATCCACATCGGTCGCCGTCACGGTGCCGCTGATCACATCGCCACCTTCGGTCGCGCCTGTCTCAACATCCGCCGCCGCAACTGGCGCATCGTTCGTGCCCGTCACTGTGATGGTGATCGTTTGGGTGTCTGTGCCACCGTTGCCATCGTCAACTAGGACTGTCACTTCAACGTCTGTCGTGTCGCCTACCGCTAGGGAGTCGTAAGCCGCATTCGTTGGATCGAACGTCCAAGCATTTCCTGTCAACGTGAAGCCTGCTGGCGTTTCACCAGACACGCTGTAAGTCAGAGCATCGCCATCCACATCGGTCGCCGTCACGGTGCCGCTGATCACATCGCCACCTTCGGTCGCGCCTGTCTCAACATCCGCCGCCGCAACTGGCGCATCGTTCGTGCCCGTCACTGTGATGGTGATCGTTTGGGTGTCTGTGCCACCGTTGCCATCGTCAACTAGGACTGTCACTTCAACGTCTGTCGTGTCGCCTACCGCTAGGGAGTCGTAAGCCGCATTCGTTGGATCGAACGTCCAAGCATTTCCTGTCAACGTGAAGCCTGCTGGCGTTTCACCAGACACGCTGTAAGTCAGAGCATCGCCATCCACATCGGTCGCCGTCACGGTGCCGCTGATCACATCGCCACCTTCGGTCGCGCCTGTCTCAACATCCGCCGCCGCAACTGGCGCATCGTTCGTGCCCGTCACTGTGATGGTGATCGTTTGGGTGTCTGTGCCACCGTTGCCATCGTCAACTAGGACTGTCACTTCAACGTCTGTCGTGTCGCCTACCGCTAGGGAGTCGTAAGCCGCATTCGTTGGATCGAACGTCCAAGCATTTCCTGTCAACGTGAAGCCTGCTGGCGTTTCACCAGACACGCTGTAAGTCAGAGCATCGCCATCCACATCGGTCGCCGTCACGGTGCCGCTGATCACATCGCCACCTTCGGTCGCGCCTGTCTCAACATCCGCCGCCGCAACTGGCGCATCGTTCGTGCCCGTCACTGTGATGGTGATCGTTTGGGTGTCTGTGCCACCGTTGCCATCGTCAACTAGGACTGTCACTTCAACGTCTGTCGTGTCGCCTACCGCTAGGGAGTCGTAAGCCGCATTCGTTGGATCGAACGTCCAAGCATTTCCTGTCAACGTGAAGCCTGCTGGCGTTTCACCAGACACGCTGTAAGTCAGAGCATCGCCATCCACATCGGTCGCCGTCACGGTGCCGCTGATCACATCGCCACCTTCGGTCGCGCCTGTCTCAACATCCGCCGCCGCAACTGGCGCATCGTTCGTGCCCGTCACTGTGATGGTGATCGTTTGGGTGTCTGTGCCACCGTTGCCATCGTCAACTAGGACTGTCACTTCAACGTCTGTCGTGTCGCCTACCGCTAGGGAGTCGTAAGCCGCATTCGTTGGATCGAACGTCCAAGCATTTCCTGTCAACGTGAAGCCTGCTGGCGTTTCACCAGACACGCTGTAAGTCAGAGCATCGCCATCCACATCGGTCGCCGTCACGGTGCCGCTGATCACATCGCCACCTTCGGTCGCGCCTGTCTCAACATCCGCCGCCGCAACTGGCGCATCGTTCGTGCCCGTCACTGTGATGGTGATCGTTTGGGTGTCTGTGCCACCGTTGCCATCGTCAACTAGGACTGTCACTTCAACGTCTGTCGTGTCGCCTACCGCTAGGGAGTCGTAAGCCGCATTCGTTGGATCGAACGTCCAAGCATTTCCTGTCAACGTGAAGCCTGCTGGCGTTTCACCAGACACGCTGTAAGTCAGAGCATCGCCATCCACATCGGTCGCCGTCACGGTGCCGCTGATCACATCGCCACCTTCGGTCGCGCCTGTCTCAACATCCGCCGCCGCAACTGGCGCATCGTTCGTGCCCGTCACTGTGATGGTGATCGTTTGGGTGTCTGTGCCACCGTTGCCATCGTCAACTAGGACTGTCACTTCAACGTCTGTCGTGTCGCCTACCGCTAGGGAGTCGTAAGCCGCATTCGTTGGATCGAACGTCCAAGCATTTCCTGTCAACGTGAAGCCTGCTGGCGTTTCACCAGACACGCTGTAAGTCAGAGCATCGCCATCCACATCGGTCGCCGTCACGGTGCCGCTGATCACATCGCCACCTTCGGTCGCGCCTGTCTCAACATCCGCCGCCGCAACTGGCGCATCGTTCGTGCCCGTCACTGTGATGGTGATCGTTTGGGTGTCTGTGCCACCGTTGCCATCGTCAACTAGGACTGTCACTTCAACGTCTGTCGTGTCGCCTACCGCTAGGGAGTCGTAAGCCGCATTCGTTGGATCGAACGTCCAAGCATTTCCTGTCAACGTGAAGCCTGCTGGCGTTTCACCAGACACGCTGTAAGTCAGAGCATCGCCATCCACATCGGTCGCCGTCACGGTGCCGCTGATCACATCGCCACCTTCGGTCGCGCCTGTCTCAACATCCGCCGCCGCAACTGGCGCATCGTTCGTGCCCGTCACTGTGATGGTGATCGTTTGGGTGTCTGTGCCACCGTTGCCATCGTCAACTAGGACTGTCACTTCAACGTCTGTCGTGTCGCCTACCGCTAGGGAGTCGTAAGCCGCATTCGTTGGATCGAACGTCCAAGCATTTCCTGTCAACGTGAAGCCTGCTGGCGTTTCACCAGACACGCTGTAAGTCAGAGCATCGCCATCCACATCGGTCGCCGTCACGGTGCCGCTGATCACATCGCCACCTTCGGTCGCGCCTGTCTCAACATCCGCCGCCGCAACTGGCGCATCGTTCGTGCCCGTCACTGTGATGGTGATCGTTTGGGTGTCTGTGCCACCGTTGCCATCGTCAACTAGGACTGTCACTTCAACGTCTGTCGTGTCGCCTACCGCTAGGGAGTCGTAAGCCGCATTCGTTGGATCGAACGTCCAAGCATTTCCTGTCAACGTGAAGCCTGCTGGCGTTTCACCAGACACGCTGTAAGTCAGAGCATCGCCATCCACATCGGTCGCCGTCACGGTGCCGCTGATCACATCGCCACCTTCGGTCGCGCCTGTCTCAACATCCGCCGCCGCAACTGGCGCATCGTTCGTGCCCGTCACTGTGATGGTGATCGTTTGGGTGTCTGTGCCACCGTTGCCATCGTCAACTAGGACTGTCACTTCAACGTCTGTCGTGTCGCCTACCGCTAGGGAGTCGTAAGCCGCATTCGTTGGATCGAACGTCCAAGCATTTCCTGTCAACGTGAAGCCTGCTGGCGTTTCACCAGACACGCTGTAAGTCAGAGCATCGCCATCCACATCGGTCGCCGTCACGGTGCCGCTGATCACATCGCCACCTTCGGTCGCGCCTGTCTCAACATCCGCCGCCGCAACTGGCGCATCGTTCGTGCCCGTCACTGTGATGGTGATCGTTTGGGTGTCTGTGCCACCGTTGCCATCGTCAACTAGGACTGTCACTTCAACGTCTGTCGTGTCGCCTACCGCTAGGGAGTCGTAAGCCGCATTCGTTGGATCGAACGTCCAAGCATTTCCTGTCAACGTGAAGCCTGCTGGCGTTTCACCAGACACGCTGTAAGTCAGAGCATCGCCATCCACATCGGTCGCCGTCACGGTGCCGCTGATCACATCGCCACCTTCGGTCGCGCCTGTCTCAACATCCGCCGCCGCAACTGGCGCATCGTTCGTGCCCGTCACTGTGATGGTGATCGTTTGGGTGTCTGTGCCACCGTTGCCATCGTCAACTAGGACTGTCACTTCAACGTCTGTCGTGTCGCCTACCGCTAGGGAGTCGTAAGCCGCATTCGTTGGATCGAACGTCCAAGCATTTCCTGTCAACGTGAAGCCTGCTGGCGTTTCACCAGACACGCTGTAAGTCAGAGCATCGCCATCCACATCGGTCGCCGTCACGGTGCCGCTGATCACATCGCCACCTTCGGTCGCGCCTGTCTCAACATCCGCCGCCGCAACTGGCGCATCGTTCGTGCCCGTCACTGTGATGGTGATCGTTTGGGTGTCTGTGCCACCGTTGCCATCGTCAACTAGGACTGTCACTTCAACGTCTGTCGTGTCGCCTACCGCTAGGGAGTCGTAAGCCGCATTCGTTGGATCGAACGTCCAAGCATTTCCTGTCAACGTGAAGCCTGCTGGCGTTTCACCAGACACGCTGTAAGTCAGAGCATCGCCATCCACATCGGTCGCCGTCACGGTGCCGCTGATCACATCGCCACCTTCGGTCGCGCCTGTCTCAACATCCGCCGCCGCAACTGGCGCATCGTTCGTGCCCGTCACTGTGATGGTGATCGTTTGGGTGTCTGTGCCACCGTTGCCATCGTCAACTAGGACTGTCACTTCAACGTCTGTCGTGTCGCCTACCGCTAGGGAGTCGTAAGCCGCATTCGTTGGATCGAACGTCCAAGCATTTCCTGTCAACGTGAAGCCTGCTGGCGTTTCACCAGACACGCTGTAAGTCAGAGCATCGCCATCCACATCGGTCGCCGTCACGGTGCCGCTGATCACATCGCCACCTTCGGTCGCGCCTGTCTCAACATCCGCCGCCGCAACTGGCGCATCGTTCGTGCCCGTCACTGTGATGGTGATCGTTTGGGTGTCTGTGCCACCGTTGCCATCGTCAACTAGGACTGTCACTTCAACGTCTGTCGTGTCGCCTACCGCTAGGGAGTCGTAAGCCGCATTCGTTGGATCGAACGTCCAAGCATTTCCTGTCAACGTGAAGCCTGCTGGCGTTTCACCAGACACGCTGTAAGTCAGAGCATCGCCATCCACATCGGTCGCCGTCACGGTGCCGCTGATCACATCGCCACCTTCGGTCGCGCCTGTCTCAACATCCGCCGCCGCAACTGGCGCATCGTTCGTGCCCGTCACTGTGATGGTGATCGTTTGGGTGTCTGTGCCACCGTTGCCATCGTCAACTAGGACTGTCACTTCAACGTCTGTCGTGTCGCCTACCGCTAGGGAGTCGTAAGCCGCATTCGTTGGATCGAACGTCCAAGCATTTCCTGTCAACGTGAAGCCTGCTGGCGTTTCACCAGACACGCTGTAAGTCAGAGCATCGCCATCCACATCGGTCGCCGTCACGGTGCCGCTGATCACATCGCCACCTTCGGTCGCGCCTGTCTCAACATCCGCCGCCGCAACTGGCGCATCGTTCGTGCCCGTCACTGTGATGGTGATCGTTTGGGTGTCTGTGCCACCGTTGCCATCGTCAACTAGGACTGTCACTTCAACGTCTGTCGTGTCGCCTACCGCTAGGGAGTCGTAAGCCGCATTCGTTGGATCGAACGTCCAAGCATTTCCTGTCAACGTGAAGCCTGCTGGCGTTTCACCAGACACGCTGTAAGTCAGAGCATCGCCATCCACATCGGTCGCCGTCACGGTGCCGCTGATCACATCGCCACCTTCGGTCGCGCCTGTCTCAACATCCGCCGCCGCAACTGGCGCATCGTTCGTGCCCGTCACTGTGATGGTGATCGTTTGGGTGTCTGTGCCACCGTTGCCATCGTCAACTAGGACTGTCACTTCAACGTCTGTCGTGTCGCCTACCGCTAGGGAGTCGTAAGCCGCATTCGTTGGATCGAACGTCCAAGCATTTCCTGTCAACGTGAAGCCTGCTGGCGTTTCACCAGACACGCTGTAAGTCAGAGCATCGCCATCCACATCGGTCGCCGTCACGGTGCCGCTGATCACATCGCCACCTTCGGTCGCGCCTGTCTCAACATCCGCCGCCGCAACTGGCGCATCGTTCGTGCCCGTCACTGTGATGGTGATCGTTTGGGTGTCTGTGCCACCGTTGCCATCGTCAACTAGGACTGTCACTTCAACGTCTGTCGTGTCGCCTACCGCTAGGGAGTCGTAAGCCGCATTCGTTGGATCGAACGTCCAAGCATTTCCTGTCAACGTGAAGCCTGCTGGCGTTTCACCAGACACGCTGTAAGTCAGAGCATCGCCATCCACATCGGTCGCCGTCACGGTGCCGCTGATCACATCGCCACCTTCGGTCGCGCCTGTCTCAACATCCGCCGCCGCAACTGGCGCATCGTTCGTGCCCGTCACTGTGATGGTGATCGTTTGGGTGTCTGTGCCACCGTTGCCATCGTCAACTAGGACTGTCACTTCAACGTCTGTCGTGTCGCCTACCGCTAGGGAGTCGTAAGCCGCATTCGTTGGATCGAACGTCCAAGCATTTCCTGTCAACGTGAAGCCTGCTGGCGTTTCACCAGACACGCTGTAAGTCAGAGCATCGCCATCCACATCGGTCGCCGTCACGGTGCCGCTGATCACATCGCCACCTTCGGTCGCGCCTGTCTCAACATCCGCCGCCGCAACTGGCGCATCGTTCGTGCCCGTCACTGTGATGGTGATCGTTTGGGTGTCTGTGCCACCGTTGCCATCGTCAACTAGGACTGTCACTTCAACGTCTGTCGTGTCGCCTACCGCTAGGGAGTCGTAAGCCGCATTCGTTGGATCGAACGTCCAAGCATTTCCTGTCAACGTGAAGCCTGCTGGCGTTTCACCAGACACGCTGTAAGTCAGAGCATCGCCATCCACATCGGTCGCCGTCACGGTGCCGCTGATCACATCGCCACCTTCGGTCGCGCCTGTCTCAACATCCGCCGCCGCAACTGGCGCATCGTTCGTGCCCGTCACTGTGATGGTGATCGTTTGGGTGTCTGTGCCACCGTTGCCATCGTCAACTAGGACTGTCACTTCAACGTCTGTCGTGTCGCCTACCGCTAGGGAGTCGTAAGCCGCATTCGTTGGATCGAACGTCCAAGCATTTCCTGTCAACGTGAAGCCTGCTGGCGTTTCACCAGACACGCTGTAAGTCAGAGCATCGCCATCCACATCGGTCGCCGTCACGGTGCCGCTGATCACATCGCCACCTTCGGTCGCGCCTGTCTCAACATCCGCCGCCGCAACTGGCGCATCGTTCGTGCCCGTCACTGTGATGGTGATCGTTTGGGTGTCTGTGCCACCGTTGCCATCGTCAACTAGGACTGTCACTTCAACGTCTGTCGTGTCGCCTACCGCTAGGGAGTCGTAAGCCGCATTCGTTGGATCGAACGTCCAAGCATTTCCTGTCAACGTGAAGCCTGCTGGCGTTTCACCAGACACGCTGTAAGTCAGAGCATCGCCATCCACATCGGTCGCCGTCACGGTGCCGCTGATCACATCGCCACCTTCGGTCGCGCCTGTCTCAACATCCGCCGCCGCAACTGGCGCATCGTTCGTGCCCGTCACTGTGATGGTGATCGTTTGGGTGTCTGTGCCACCGTTGCCATCGTCAACTAGGACTGTCACTTCAACGTCTGTCGTGTCGCCTACCGCTAGGGAGTCGTAAGCCGCATTCGTTGGATCGAACGTCCAAGCATTTCCTGTCAACGTGAAGCCTGCTGGCGTTTCACCAGACACGCTGTAAGTCAGAGCATCGCCATCCACATCGGTCGCCGTCACGGTGCCGCTGATCACATCGCCACCTTCGGTCGCGCCTGTCTCAACATCCGCCGCCGCAACTGGCGCATCGTTCGTGCCCGTCACTGTGATGGTGATCGTTTGGGTGTCTGTGCCACCGTTGCCATCGTCAACTAGGACTGTCACTTCAACGTCTGTCGTGTCGCCTACCGCTAGGGAGTCGTAAGCCGCATTCGTTGGATCGAACGTCCAAGCATTTCCTGTCAACGTGAAGCCTGCTGGCGTTTCACCAGACACGCTGTAAGTCAGAGCATCGCCATCCACATCGGTCGCCGTCACGGTGCCGCTGATCACATCGCCACCTTCGGTCGCGCCTGTCTCAACATCCGCCGCCGCAACTGGCGCATCGTTCGTGCCCGTCACTGTGATGGTGATCGTTTGGGTGTCTGTGCCACCGTTGCCATCGTCAACTAGGACTGTCACTTCAACGTCTGTCGTGTCGCCTACCGCTAGGGAGTCGTAAGCCGCATTCGTTGGATCGAACGTCCAAGCATTTCCTGTCAACGTGAAGCCTGCTGGCGTTTCACCAGACACGCTGTAAGTCAGAGCATCGCCATCCACATCGGTCGCCGTCACGGTGCCGCTGATCACATCGCCACCTTCGGTCGCGCCTGTCTCAACATCCGCCGCCGCAACTGGCGCATCGTTCGTGCCCGTCACTGTGATGGTGATCGTTTGGGTGTCTGTGCCACCGTTGCCATCGTCAACTAGGACTGTCACTTCAACGTCTGTCGTGTCGCCTACCGCTAGGGAGTCGTAAGCCGCATTCGTTGGATCGAACGTCCAAGCATTTCCTGTCAACGTGAAGCCTGCTGGCGTTTCACCAGACACGCTGTAAGTCAGAGCATCGCCATCCACATCGGTCGCCGTCACGGTGCCGCTGATCACATCGCCACCTTCGGTCGCGCCTGTCTCAACATCCGCCGCCGCAACTGGCGCATCGTTCGTGCCCGTCACTGTGATGGTGATCGTTTGGGTGTCTGTGCCACCGTTGCCATCGTCAACTAGGACTGTCACTTCAACGTCTGTCGTGTCGCCTACCGCTAGGGAGTCGTAAGCCGCATTCGTTGGATCGAACGTCCAAGCATTTCCTGTCAACGTGAAGCCTGCTGGCGTTTCACCAGACACGCTGTAAGTCAGAGCATCGCCATCCACATCGGTCGCCGTCACGGTGCCGCTGATCACATCGCCACCTTCGGTCGCGCCTGTCTCAACATCCGCCGCCGCAACTGGCGCATCGTTCGTGCCCGTCACTGTGATGGTGATCGTTTGGGTGTCTGTGCCACCGTTGCCATCGTCAACTAGGACTGTCACTTCAACGTCTGTCGTGTCGCCTACCGCTAGGGAGTCGTAAGCCGCATTCGTTGGATCGAACGTCCAAGCATTTCCTGTCAACGTGAAGCCTGCTGGCGTTTCACCAGACACGCTGTAAGTCAGAGCATCGCCATCCACATCGGTCGCCGTCACGGTGCCGCTGATCACATCGCCACCTTCGGTCGCGCCTGTCTCAACATCCGCCGCCGCAACTGGCGCATCGTTCGTGCCCGTCACTGTGATGGTGATCGTTTGGGTGTCTGTGCCACCGTTGCCATCGTCAACTAGGACTGTCACTTCAACGTCTGTCGTGTCGCCTACCGCTAGGGAGTCGTAAGCCGCATTCGTTGGATCGAACGTCCAAGCATTTCCTGTCAACGTGAAGCCTGCTGGCGTTTCACCAGACACGCTGTAAGTCAGAGCATCGCCATCCACATCGGTCGCCGTCACGGTGCCGCTGATCACATCGCCACCTTCGGTCGCGCCTGTCTCAACATCCGCCGCCGCAACTGGCGCATCGTTCGTGCCCGTCACTGTGATGGTGATCGTTTGGGTGTCTGTGCCACCGTTGCCATCGTCAACTAGGACTGTCACTTCAACGTCTGTCGTGTCGCCTACCGCTAGGGAGTCGTAAGCCGCATTCGTTGGATCGAACGTCCAAGCATTTCCTGTCAACGTGAAGCCTGCTGGCGTTTCACCAGACACGCTGTAAGTCAGAGCATCGCCATCCACATCGGTCGCCGTCACGGTGCCGCTGATCACATCGCCACCTTCGGTCGCGCCTGTCTCAACATCCGCCGCCGCAACTGGCGCATCGTTCGTGCCCGTCACTGTGATGGTGATCGTTTGGGTG
This sequence comes from Marinomonas foliarum, assembly GCF_016906065.1. Lineage (NCBI taxonomy): Bacteria > Pseudomonadati > Pseudomonadota > Gammaproteobacteria > Oceanospirillales > Oceanospirillaceae > Marinomonas > Marinomonas foliarum. The sequence continues at coordinate 468,163 of NZ_CP070273.1, forward strand.
TCTGTGCCACCGTTGCCATCGTCAACTAGGACTGTCACTTCAACGTCTGTCGTGTCGCCTACCGCTAGGGAGTCGTAAGCCGCATTCGTTGGATCGAACGTCCAAGCATTTCCTGTCAACGTGAAGCCTGCTGGCGTTTCACCAGACACGCTGTAAGTCAGAGCATCGCCATCCACATCGGTCGCCGTCACGGTGCCGCTGATCACATCGCCACCTTCGGTCGCGCCTGTCTCAACATCCGCCGCCGCAACTGGCGCATCGTTCGTGCCCGTCACTGTGATGGTGATCGTTTGGGTGTCTGTGCCACCGTTGCCATCGTCAACTAGGACTGTCACTTCAACGTCTGTCGTGTCGCCTACCGCTAGGGAGTCGTAAGCCGCATTCGTTGGATCGAACGTCCAAGCATTTCCTGTCAACGTGAAGCCTGCTGGCGTTTCACCAGACACGCTGTAAGTCAGAGCATCGCCATCCACATCGGTCGCCGTCACGGTGCCGCTGATCACATCGCCACCTTCGGTCGCGCCTGTCTCAACATCCGCCGCCGCAACTGGCGCATCGTTCGTGCCCGTCACTGTGATGGTGATCGTTTGGGTGTCTGTGCCACCGTTGCCATCGTCAACTAGGACTGTCACTTCAACGTCTGTCGTGTCGCCTACCGCTAGGGAGTCGTAAGCCGCATTCGTTGGATCGAACGTCCAAGCATTTCCTGTCAACGTGAAGCCTGCTGGCGTTTCACCAGACACGCTGTAAGTCAGAGCATCGCCATCCACATCGGTCGCCGTCACGGTGCCGCTGATCACATCGCCACCTTCGGTCGCGCCTGTCTCAACATCCGCCGCCGCAACTGGCGCATCGTTCGTGCCCGTCACTGTGATGGTGATCGTTTGGGTGTCTGTGCCACCGTTGCCATCGTCAACTAGGACTGTCACTTCAACGTCTGTCGTGTCGCCTACCGCTAGGGAGTCGTAAGCCGCATTCGTTGGATCGAACGTCCAAGCATTTCCTGTCAACGTGAAGCCTGCTGGCGTTTCACCAGACACGCTGTAAGTCAGAGCATCGCCATCCACATCGGTCGCCGTCACGGTGCCGCTGATCACATCGCCACCTTCGGTCGCGCCTGTCTCAACATCCGCCGCCGCAACTGGCGCATCGTTCGTGCCCGTCACTGTGATGGTGATCGTTTGGGTGTCTGTGCCACCGTTGCCATCGTCAACTAGGACTGTCACTTCAACGTCTGTCGTGTCGCCTACCGCTAGGGAGTCGTAAGCCGCATTCGTTGGATCGAACGTCCAAGCATTTCCTGTCAACGTGAAGCCTGCTGGCGTTTCACCAGACACGCTGTAAGTCAGAGCATCGCCATCCACATCGGTCGCCGTCACGGTGCCGCTGATCACATCGCCACCTTCGGTCGCGCCTGTCTCAACATCCGCCGCCGCAACTGGCGCATCGTTCGTGCCCGTCACTGTGATGGTGATCGTTTGGGTGTCTGTGCCACCGTTGCCATCGTCAACTAGGACTGTCACTTCAACGTCTGTCGTGTCGCCTACCGCTAGGGAGTCGTAAGCCGCATTCGTTGGATCGAACGTCCAAGCATTTCCTGTCAACGTGAAGCCTGCTGGCGTTTCACCAGACACGCTGTAAGTCAGAGCATCGCCATCCACATCGGTCGCCGTCACGGTGCCGCTGATCACATCGCCACCTTCGGTCGCGCCTGTCTCAACATCCGCCGCCGCAACTGGCGCATCGTTCGTGCCCGTCACTGTGATGGTGATCGTTTGGGTGTCTGTGCCACCGTTGCCATCGTCAACTAGGACTGTCACTTCAACGTCTGTCGTGTCGCCTACCGCTAGGGAGTCGTAAGCCGCATTCGTTGGATCGAACGTCCAAGCATTTCCTGTCAACGTGAAGCCTGCTGGCGTTTCACCAGACACGCTGTAAGTCAGAGCATCGCCATCCACATCGGTCGCCGTCACGGTGCCGCTGATCACATCGCCACCTTCGGTCGCGCCTGTCTCAACATCCGCCGCCGCAACTGGCGCATCGTTCGTGCCCGTCACTGTGATGGTGATCGTTTGGGTGTCTGTGCCACCGTTGCCATCGTCAACTAGGACTGTCACTTCAACGTCTGTCGTGTCGCCTACCGCTAGGGAGTCGTAAGCCGCATTCGTTGGATCGAACGTCCAAGCATTTCCTGTCAACGTGAAGCCTGCTGGCGTTTCACCAGACACGCTGTAAGTCAGAGCATCGCCATCCACATCGGTCGCCGTCACGGTGCCGCTGATCACATCGCCACCTTCGGTCGCGCCTGTCTCAACATCCGCCGCCGCAACTGGCGCATCGTTCGTGCCCGTCACTGTGATGGTGATCGTTTGGGTGTCTGTGCCACCGTTGCCATCGTCAACTAGGACTGTCACTTCAACGTCTGTCGTGTCGCCTACCGCTAGGGAGTCGTAAGCCGCATTCGTTGGATCGAACGTCCAAGCATTTCCTGTCAACGTGAAGCCTGCTGGCGTTTCACCAGACACGCTGTAAGTCAGAGCATCGCCATCCACATCGGTCGCCGTCACGGTGCCGCTGATCACATCGCCACCTTCGGTCGCGCCTGTCTCAACATCCGCCGCCGCAACTGGCGCATCGTTCGTGCCGACGATATTAATAGTAAGCCTAGTTGTGTCTGTAGCTCCGTGATCATCTGTAACTGTTACAGGAATCTTAAGTGTTAGCCTTTCCCCTGCTGCTAAATAACTATAAGCCTCATCAGACGCATCAAATTTATATGATCCATTTTCATTAAAGGTGAGACCTTTAATGTCTTCAGAAGTAGTAAATTTCAGAGAGGCATTTTCAGGTAAGTCGACGTCATTAGCAGTAACAACTCCACTCACAGTGGAATCCTCTCGCACTAGTGCAGCTGCAGCCTGAGCAATTGGCGCATCATTGGTTCCTGTTACAGTAATAACCAATGTTCCAGTACCTTTGTCTCCTTGATCATCAGTAGCTATAACATCAATTGAAATTTCTTTTATTTCACCTTCTTGCAACGAGTCGTAAGAAGATGCATCAAAACTATACCTGCCATCATCATTAAAAGTCAGGCCAGCTACGGTAGATGTGGTTTCAAATGTCAAAGATTTACCGGCGGGTAAATCTACATCTGTAGCACTTACCACACCATTTATTGTGAAATCTTCGGTTACAGAAGCACTTTGGCTCACTACTACAGGAGCTTGGTTTACCATATGAGTTGAAGAACCAGTTGTGTCAACTGTGTTTCCAGCTGCATCTTCCGAGCTCACAACCGCGTCGAACGCGGTGCCTGCGTCTGCCGCAAGATCAGAACCCGCCACGTCAACAGACCACGTGCCATCGGCACCTACTGTCGTTGTGTAAGTCTGGTTGTTGATTTCAAGCGTAACCGTATCGCCTTCTGCGATGTCGCCACCTGTCGCCGTACCTGTGACCGTGATTGTACCTGCAGCTTCAGTGGCGTTGATCACGTCATCAGCAGTAATATTATTTACTGTTACAACACCTTTATCTGCGGCCAAATCAACGCTATAAGTGTGAGAATCTGTTGCTTCACCACGATTACCATTGCCATCATAGACGTTGACTTTACCTTCTACGGTTAAGTCTTCATCACTCGTTAGTTCACTAGCGTCTAGCGTAAGACTATAAGAACCATCTGGAGATACTTTTAAAGAATGGTCTTTACCATTAACAGTTAGGGTTACGATGGCTAATGAGTAACCGACACCTGTGACTGTACCGGTAATAGTAATTGAGCCAGAAGATTCAGAGTTATTAATGACATTGTCTTGTGTAATGTTGTCAATACTAAGCTGGGCATCCAATGTTGCAGGAGTGTCGTTATCAAAAATACGAAGAGAACCTTGAGCATCTCCTAATACAGCATTGCCCGTGAGATTGGACAAGGTAACAAATGCCATCTCCATATCTTCAATTTCAAGATCATCGGTGATGGCAATTCGGATAGTTTTTTCTGTTTCACCGGGGGCAAAAGTAACTGTTCCTGCATAATCAGTGTAATCAAGGCCGGCTGTAGCGCCCACACCAATAGTGTCATAATCGACCGAAACTTCAGTGTCTGACGCAGGATCTAGAGAAATAGTGAATTCTGCGTATTCTTGACCTTCAACAGCGTAAACAAAATCAATAGAAACTGCTGGTGTCGTATTCTCTATTTCATCGTTATCTTCGATAGCAAAGGTAACATCTTCGTCATAGAAGTTATCACCTGTTATCGTTGCATTAAAATACTCTGTGCCCTCCACTTCGACATCATCAAAAATAGGTATACGAACCTCAAGAGAGTCACTACCTGCTGGTAATGTCATTCCAAATGTAGGCCATACATCTCCATTGTCTTTAAACTCAACGGAGGTTAAAGACACAGAAACCCAAGTTTCACCACCATCAGTCGAATATTCAATTGGCATTAAATAGTCATCTGCGTATTCGGCAATTGGCATCCCTAATTCCGCACTAAGCTTCTCACTTGTAAAAGTAATATTAAGAGTTTGATCTTCGTCAAAAGATAAGGTGCTTGAAAGGGTAAACTGATTGTAACCATCACCCTCAGAGACGGATTGAACATCAGTTGAAAGATGAGATTTATGAGTATCTAGCGCAGAAGAAGTTACTTCTTGCGAAACAGTCCAATCCTCTACTCGATAATTAAGACTTAAACCTTCAAGATCATATTGATCAACACCGTCATTCAATTTAATCGTGTAGGTGCCATCTCCATTATTAACCAGAGTTCCAATATTTTCGTAAGCACTCGATAAGCTAACATTGGAAACAAGTAAGTTTTCTGCAACGACTTGCTTAGCAATAGCACCAACCAATAGATCACTGGCAGAAAAAGTAATTTCTCCATCTAATTCACTGTAGTTATATTGAACCGTACCACCAGGCACACTGATAGTGTCCACTGTACGCTCATCAAATTCAGCGGGAGCCCTGTCACCAGCTAAGTCAGTAATTGTGTCAGTAACGTGATCTATTGCATCACTTTCAAATACGTTTTGCCCGGTACTGTCAGAAAGTTCACTTTCTCTAGTAAATACTATGCCAACGTGAGCAAGCGCGTCAGAAAGCATTTGTTTGCCGGCTTCACTAAGCGTTAGCGAGTAATCAGCAAAAGCATCCCGCATCTCTTGAGTAATAGTAATGACACTTCCTGATGTCGGCATGTTTACTATGTCGTTTGTATTTAATACACCATCAGAACTATCGCTATCTTCCAAACCGTCACTAATGGCTTGTAAGAAAATAGCCATGTTCTCTACATAATTCGAATTAGTATCAGATAAAGCCACTTCAGCAATATCTTGCAGAAACAATATATCGCCCTGAATAACAGAAGATGGAAATTCGGCTATTACCACTGCGCCAACAGAAAATGTAATCGTATCACCATCATTATATTTGAAAGAACCATCAGATCCTTGGTCACCCGTTAGACCAGATAAACCGCTGGAGGTAGAGTACGAAACACCATTTACTAAGCCATCGGCAAATTGAGCAACATTAACGTCAGAACCAGTGCCAGTTCCGGAATCATCATTTGAAGAGACATTCTCTTGAGATCGTTTCGACGGAGTTCCTATTGAAAAAGATGCTCGCTGGACACCTTGACCACCATTTACACCTGTGTCGTAACCGTAAGTTGGCAGTGTGCTCAGCGTGTCATTACCGAAAGTAGGAAGTGCAGCATTATCATTGCGGTCAACATCGACATCGAATCGCTGTTGCTGTTCTGTTTGAGCTTCACCCGCAGCCGGAGCATCTTGAATTAAAGTAGGGTCATCACCTGCTAAAATAGCGGCTTGTAATGCTTCTATATCTGTAGAAGAATCTGCAACAAGCTCGTCGTTATCACCGGTGTTATAGATTTCATCTGTGATTTCGACAATAGAATCGCCCCCAATCACCACATCAGTACCATCATTGAAAGCGATGGTCACACTAGCATTAGCACCAGTCAAAACAGTCTCACCAAAGAAGATCGGGTCGCCAATTTTAACAATACGCTCTTGCCCATCAATAGATTGAACCGTTACCGAACCTGAAAGCTTGGTAATAGTACCGATTGCATTACCTATTGTTGCAAATGATGTTTGATTGTCGCTCATGATGCTTACCTTAAATAAGAAGACTATATGAAGCCGAAATAATTTTATGATTACTCACAAGATAGATAATAAAAGTCCAGCTAGCTATTGTACCTTGGTACAGTCAGACCTCTTTTTTTACATTTTTTATGCTTTAAGGATGTTTTAACAAAGTTAGTCCGTATCTACTGGACCTTATCTATTGTTGTCGTTGCCATACATAACCCAACTCTTTATAATTTTCGCAATTTCGGGCACTGACCTTAATTAAGGTTATAAGATGTCGCCCATTGTCTACCCCGAGCTAACAGCTCACTCAACGAGCCTTAATAGGGATGTTTTTATACATATCCTAGCCATGGCTCGGAACTCCGAACTTTTTAAGAAACGGTTAATAAGATATAAAGCCAATTAAACAAGTGCTAATTGCACTGATTGCGGTTTATTTGCTCTAATTTATTCAGAAGGTAATACATGATCGATACAATTAAACGGGACTGGTTCTCAAACATTAAGGGCGATTCTCTCGCTGGCACGGTTGTGGCCCTGGCATTAATACCAGAAGCCATCGCATTTTCGATCATTGCTGGCGTTGACCCTAAAGTTGGCTTATACGCATCTTTTTGTATCGCCGTGATCATCTCATTTGTCGGTGGCCGCCCAGGCATGATCTCTGCGGCAACTGGTGCAATGGCGCTACTAATGGTGACCTTAGTAAAAGACCACGGTTTAGAATATCTCTTAGCCGCCAGTTTACTTACGGGTGTTATTCAGATTTTTGCTGGATATTTAAAGCTTGGGTCTTTGATGCGGTTTGTATCTCGCTCAGTGGTGACCGGATTTGTTAACGCCTTAGCCATATTAATCTTCATGGCACAACTTCCAGAGCTGACCAATGTGACTTGGCATGTATACGCTATGACGGCAGCAGGCTTAGGTATTATTTACCTATTTCCATTGCTTCCCATCATTGGTAAATCGCTACCTTCCCCATTAGTATGCATAGTATTACTTACTGCGTTTGCTATGTTTTACGGACTAGACATACGTACCGTTTCTGACATGGGCGAATTACCAGATACTTTGCCTATATTCCTATGGCCTGATGTGCCATTAAATCTTGAAACCTTAATGATCATCCTGCCTTACTCCATCGGGCTTGCTGTTGTTGGTCTACTAGAGTCAATGATGACAGCCACTATCGTTGACGAATTTACAGATACAACCAGCGACAAAAACCGCGAGTGTAAGGGCCAAGGTATTGCCAACATTGGCTCAAGCTTATTAGGCGGCATGGCAGGTTGTGCCATGATTGGTCAGTCAGTTATTAACGTTAAATCAGGTGGTCGCGGCCGCTTGTCTACATTCATCGCTGGTTTATTATTATTGATCATGGTGGTTTTCTTAGATGACCTTATTGGCCAAATCCCAATGGCGGCATTGGTTGCTGTAATGATCATGGTATCAATTGGTACTTTCTCTTGGGAGTCTGTGATTAACCTGAAAAAACACCCGCTATCGACTAACATTGTAATGTTGGCGACAGTTTCTATTGTGGTTGCCACACACAACTTAGCAATCGGTGTTTTTGTTGGTGTACTGTTAGCGTCATTGTTCTTTGCAAACAAGATCGGTCGCTTTATGGTGGTTAAAAATGAACAAGGCGACAAAGCAGGTCACCGTACTTATAAAGTGATTGGACAAGTGTTTTTTGCGTCGTCAGATCAATTTAATGCCGCTTTTGATTTTAAAGAAGCCGTTGAAAAGGTTACGATTGATTTAACTGAAGCACACTTTTGGGACATTACAGCAGTATCAGCATTAGATAAGGTTGTAATCAAATTCCGTCGCGAAGGTGCCGAGGTTGAGCTGGTAGGAATGAACGAAGCCAGCGCAACCGTTGTCGATAAATTTGGGGTTCACAACAATCCCGAAGAAGTCGAAAAGGTAATGGGTGGCCACTAGAACACCCTAGAATAATAACAAGGAGTGCAACATGAATAATGTAATAGCTTGTATTGATGGTTCTTCTCTATCTGAGTGCGTCACCACCGCATCTGTGTGGGCGGCCAAACAAATGGGCTCGCCATTAACCTTGATGCACTCCTTAGAAAAAGAAGCCGCTAGAACAGATGATGACCTCTCTGGTTCTATCGGCGTAGGCAGCCGTGAACACTTACTAGAAGAGCTCATTGCACTGGATGAAAAACGTGCCAAGTTGGCTCTTGAACATGGAAAACTTGTTCTAGAAAACGCTAAAGAGTTTGCTCATAAGGCTGGCGCCAAGCAAATTGAACTCTTGCAGCGCCACGGCGACCTAATCGAAAACCTTTCTGATCTAGAAGAAGAAACTAGACTGATTGTGATTGGTCGTAGCGGTAGCGGTCACACTCAAAGCTCCCATACGATTGGCTCTCATATTGAACGGGTAGCGCGCACATCCCATCGCCCTATATTAATCACGGTAGGACAATTTAAAGCCCCAAAAAACTTCATGATCGCTTACGATGGTCGCGAAGCGGCAGATAACGCTATTGCTCGTATTGCACAAAGCCCATTACTACTGGGCTTACCTTGTCATCTGGTGATGGCTGGTGAAGCCACCGCAGAAAAACGTGCCAAGCTTGAAGAGGCTCATCGTATTTTAGAAGAGGAAGGTTTTGAGGTAACAGCCTCCATCATACCTGGTAAAATTTACCCTGTTCTGACTCAATACCGTGAAGAAAATCAGATAGAACTTATGGCAATGGGCGCCTATGCCCATTCTAAAGTTCGTCAATTCTTCGTTGGTAGCAATACCAGTAAGATGATTATTGAGAGCGACATTCCACTCTTGATTCTGCGCTAGAGCATTCAACCTCTATCAAACAATGCTCATGAAGCAAGATACATCAAGGGCGACCTCTTCCCAGCTCGCCCTTTTTTATTACCACCAGCCCTTTCCACTTTAAACCAAACCTTAGATGAATTTTTTGTTAAATATTTAACAAACATAACATATGGTTTTGCATATATATGTTTTTCCATATACTATTTGATCAACATTCACTGATGCGTTTTATTTACCATGACACCCGATCATTTCTATAAGTCCCTAGCCGATGACACACGCTTGCGCTGTTTACTATTAATCACTCAATATCAAGAGTTATGCGTTTGCGAGCTAACCGAAGCACTAAATGAAACACAGCCCAAAATATCTCGCCATCTAGCCCAACTACGCAAAAACGGCATTTTGAGTGACCGCCGCCAAGGACAATGGGTGTTTTATCAATTACACCCAGAACTACCCATTTGGTCGAAGAGTGTCTTACAGACAACGTTAGACAACCAAGTGTTGTGGCTAAAAGACAACATAGATCAGTTAGAAACCATGGGCGGCCGCCCAAAACGCACAGGCAGTTGCTGTTAACGCATTTTTATTAACCAATAGGAATCCATAACCATGACAATAAAAGTAGGAATAAACGGCTTTGGCCGCATGGGTCGACTGTCATTTCGCGCAGCCTTTGACTGGGACGATGTGGAGTTTGTACAAATCAATGACCTAAAAGGTGATGCGACTACGCTCGCCCACTTAGTTAACTTCGACTCAGTTCATGGTCGCTGGCACAACGAAGCGACCAGCAAAGACAATGCAATCATCATCAACGGCAAAACAATTACCTGCACACAAAATAAAAACATTAACGAAACTGACTGGTCTCAGTGCGACGTGGTGATTGAAGCATCTGGTGTGATGAAAACCAAAGCCTTACTGCAAGCCTATTTGGATCAAGGCGTAAAGCGTGTTGTCGTTACCGCGCCAGTCAAAGAAGACGGCGTGCTCAACGTGGTAATGGGGGTTAATGATGACGACTACGATCCTAGCTTACACCAAATCGTAACTGCCGCTTCGTGCACGACAAACTGCCTTGCCCCTGTGGTGAAAGTGCTACAAGAAACCATTGGCATCAAGCACGGTTCCATGACCACCATTCATGACATAACCAACACGCAAACCATTATCGATGCGCCACACAAAGACTTACGTCGCGCTCGCTCTTGTGGTACAAGCTTGATCCCAACTACTACCGGTTCAGCCACTGCCATCACTCACATATTTCCAGAGCTAAAAGGCAAGTTAAACGGCCACGCCGTGCGTGTTCCTTTAACCAATGCTTCACTCACCGACTGCGTGTTTGAAATGAACCGCGCCACAGATGAAAAAGAAATCAATCAATTGCTAAAAGCAGCCAGTGAAAGCGGCCCGCTAAAAAGTATTCTGGGCTATGAAGAACGCCCTCTCGTGTCTATCGATTACAAAACCGACCCAAGATCAAGCATTATCGATGCTCCTAGCACCATGGTAATTAACGGCACCCAAGTAAAACTCTACGTTTGGTATGACAACGAATGGGGTTACGCCAATCGCACAGCAGAACTAATGCGTAAAGTCGGCACGCTAGACAAAGCCATCTAAACAAACAACAGAGCAAAGCGAAAACACACATGCTGTCACAACTTCCTAAAAGCGTTCGTCAGTACATTATTGTTACTGGTAATTATTGGAGTTTTACTCTCACCGACGGCGCACTGCGCATGTTGGTTGTATTGTACTTCCACCAGCTAGGTTATGGCGCATTAGACATCGCTTTGCTCTTCTTGTTTTACGAATTTTTTGGCGTCATTACCAATCTTTTTGGTGGCTGGCTTGGGGCAAAATGGGGACTTAATCGCACCATGAACATTGGCCTTGCCATGCAAGTCATCGCTTTGTCTATGCTGTTATTACCCGCCAGTTTTCTCACCATTCCTTGGGTCATGGCGGCACAGGCTTTGTCAGGTATTGCCAAAGACCTAAACAAAATGAGCGCAAAGAGCGCCATCAAAACGCTTGTCCCCAAAAACGCCAGCGGCACCTTGTACAAATGGGTTGCCCTACTAACTGGCTCGAAAAATGCCCTTAAAGGTGTGGGATTTTTCCTCGGTGGTTTTCTACTCAGCACTATTGGTTTTCATAATGCCATCTTAGCCATGGCGATTGCCCTTGCTATCGTTTGGCTTGCCAGTTTGTATCTACTTCGAGAAGATTTAGGCAAGTCGAAGAAGAAGCCGAAGTTCTCACAAATGTTTTCCAAGAGCACTGAAATCAACATTCTATCGGCGGCACGTCTCTTCTTGTTTGGCGCTCGGGACGTGTGGTTTGTGATTGCTATTCCGGTGTATTTATCCAGCCAGTTTGACTGGGATCACTGGCGCGTCGGCAGCTTCCTCGCCTTGTGGGTCATCGGCTACGGCATAGTCCAAAGCCTTGCACCACACATTACAGGAAAAACAAAACAGCAAATACCTACTGGCACACAAGCCAAATTCTGGGCAATACTGCTCACCACCATTCCTGCCGCCATCGCTATTGGCTTAGAAAGCGCAGATCAGGTGCTATGGATTCTGTTGAGCGGGCTCATAGTATTCGGCATAGTGTTTGCTATCAACTCTTCGCTACACAGCTACTTAATCGTTCATTATGCCAGCGAAGATGGTGTGTCTTTAGATGTGGGCTTTTACTACATGGCCAACGCCATGGGACGGCTCATTGGCACGATTTTGTCAGGCTGGATTTACCAAGACTTTGGCTTGACTGCCTGCCTTTGGGTGTCTTGTGGGTTTCTTATACTTACCAGTGTTATTTCATTCTGGTTGCCACAGAAAGCGACGAACTAACTATTTAAATCAACAAAAAAACGCCAAGCATGTTCGGCGCTACAACCGACACACTTGGCGTTTCTTTTATCAGGATCTAAAGCCGTTTACTTAGTGCTAATCGCTTTGATGTGTAATTTACCCACTTCCGCTTCAGTCACTTCCACCTTGGTTCCGGCTTCAATAAGTTCATCACTTACCAAAGACCATTCCACACCAGAATAGTGATATTTAGGCGACTGAGTTGGCGACACGGATTCTTTCAAAAAGAACTGATGATCGGTGAATTCGCTTTTGGCTTTTTTTGTACTCACCTTTGACTGCATACGCTTCAATGGCTTCCACAATACTAACGCGGCCAAGATAGTCATTACACCAGTACTAAACAAAGCACTCAGCAAACTATTCGGCAGTATTCCAACATAAACCAAAGCGCCTGTAGCCATCGCAGCCAAGCCAACGAAGAAGAGTACAAAAGTAGCAAAACCCAGCACAGTCACTTCGACGACTAATAGAATCAAACCAACAATAAACAAGCTCTGAGCCAGATTATTGGCAATGATATCCATATTTAGCTCCCTTTTGTCATTTGCTGAATAATGGTCATAGCTTGCGCTACCACTGCAGACGGCTCTGTCGCGCCATCAGGCAACAAGACAACAGAAGACTCTTTAGCAATAGCACGTTTCGCTTCAATTGCCTTACTTGCAAGATCAAGCTGAATGGCTTTTTGACCTTCTTCGGTCGCTGCCGCTTCACCGACTTGGCGAAGCGCTTCCGCTTGTGCTGATGCCACAGCAACAATGGCTTTTGCTTCACCTTCTGCACGCAACACTTGCTCTTCTTTATCCGCTTCTGCCGCTAGCACTACTGATGCTTTTTCGCCTTCAGCGCGGTTAATCGCTGCTTGGCGATCACCTTCGGATTCCAAAATTTGCGCACGCTTCACACGCTCCGCTTTCATTTGAGCTTCCATGGCCTCCATCACAGATTGTGGCGGCACAATGTCTTTTATCTCATAACGCAGTACCTGAATACCCCAAGGACCTGCCGCATCGTTAATTGATGCCACAATATTGGTATTCAGCACATCACGCTCTTCGAACGTTTTATCCAATTCCATCTTACCTAGCTCAGAACGCATGGTTGTTTGCGCTAACTGAGTTACAGCGAAGACGTAATCGTCCACACCGTACGTAGCTTTGTAAGGATCTAATACGCGGAAATACAACACGCCATCCACATGCAAAGAAATATTATCTTTGGTAATCGCACTTTGTTCTGGTACATCCACAGCCTGCTCTTTTAAAGAGCGATCCGCAGAAATACGATCAATAAAAGGCAGAATGAAGTTTAAACCCGCTTCTTTCGTCGATTGGTATTTACCAAAACGCTCAATAACGTATGCCTGATTCTGAGGCACAAACTTAATCGAACTCTTTAATAAAAAGATAACCAGTACGAGAACCAGCGTTTGTACGCTCAAGATATAGCTAAGTAACTCTTCCATAACAATGAATCCTTAATTTTCAAAACACACCCGACTTATATTTTCACCAAGATGTTATGAATCACCACGCACAAAAATACAAGCAGAACGACTATTTTATCGCTACCATAGTAAGCACTGTTAAGGTGCAAAAGTCACCAACAAAACCAGATTAATTGAAGAAGCAATGAGATCTTTACATGATGTCGAGCAATGACTCTTTTCATTACCAACACATTGAAGAACTACCCGGCGTGGTTATTAGTGAAGCAAAACTCACAGAGTTTCATTTTCAGCCACACTACCATTTGGATTACCATATAGGGCTTGTTACTCAAGGCTCTCAACAGCAGAAAGTTCAACATAAAACTCTGGACTTAGTTCCTAAGCAAGTTTGCCTGATGCCACCTGGCGAAGTTCACGATGGTTCAGGGCGAGACAATACAACACGCCACTTAAAAACCTTTCGCATTCCAGCAGAATTAATACAAGCTGCGCTGCTCGATAGCCAAGCTCGAGACACCAACCTACAGCTTGCCCCATCGATAATCGATCAGCCCGCACACAATCGTTCGTTTTTACAGCTGATTCAAGCATTCAATCCGAACCAATACGCCAGCCAGCTTCACAAAGACAGTTTATGGACCAATGCACTATCAAATTTACTGTTGGCAGCGGAGAAAAAGCCACTCACCCAAGAAACATTTGCTCTAACAAATCAGCAACTAAAACACGTTAGAGAATATTGTGAAGCCAATCTATCCAGCAAAATTTCCTTGAATAACCTAGCAGAATTATGCGGACTAACGCGCTTTCAATTTATTCGACGCTTCCAAAAACAAACCGGACTCCCGCCACACGCCTGGCTAATGCGCCTAAGATTAGAACGGGCTATCACGCAATTAACAAAACCGAATGCAGTGATCACCGACATCGCGGCCGATGTCGGTTTTTATGACCAAAGCCACTTTAATCGGGCCTTCAAGCAAGCCTTCGGCGTTGCACCATCAAGCTATCGCTCTTAATCAAAGCTCCTCGTAGCAGAACTATTGCGCTGCAAACGCCTTCGCGGATGCGATAAACGCCTCAACCCCTTCTTTTGGTGTTCTGAACGACGTCACCAATCGAATCACTCCTTCCTCCCAACGACCGCCGTAAAAACCAAAACCCTCAGCTTGCAAATGATCAATCATCGGCAATGGCAAGGTACAGAACAACATATTCGCCTGAGCTGGTGTATTAATTTTTACACCCGGAACGGTTTTCAAACCATCTTGCAACAAAGCCATCATGGCATTGGCATGAGTCGCATTCGTGCGCCATAAATCATCCGTTAGATAAGCAATCAACTGAGAAGACAGCAAACGCATTTTGGAATGCAAATGACCACCACGTTTGCGACGATAACCCAACTCTTTCGCTACCTTTTCGCTAGAAATCCCTTTGTCTTCCAAAGCTTGTTTGAACACAACAATGGCTTCTGCCGCCATCACACCATTTTTCGTTGCACCAAAAGACAAAATATCGATACCTGCTTTCCACGTCATTTCCGCGGGCGTACAACCCAAGGCGAGCAAAGCATTGGCAAAACGCGCCCCATCCATATGAACAGGCAAATTAACCGATTTCGCCACGCTCGTAATGGCGTGTATTTCTTCTAACGAATACACACTGCCCACTTCAGTGACTTGTGACAAACTGATCGCCGAAGGCTGGCATGAATGCACATCTCCGATTTTTTGATTGACCAATTTTTGCAACTGAACAGGGTCCATTTTCGCATCTTCGCCACCAATACCGACAAAACGCGCGCCACTGGTATAAAACTCCGGCGCGGTACACTCATCATTCAATAAGTGACTTTCTGTGTGACACAACACACTGCCCCAAGGTGGCGTAAAGGCGCTGACTCCTAACGAATTCGCAGCCGTACCAGTAGAAACCAAAAACACATCGACTTCACATTCAAACAGTTCCGACAACATACGCGTGACTTGCGCCGTGCCATCATCATTGCCATATGGCATAGCATCACCTTGCGCGACCTCCATCATGGCCTTAAAAACAGACTCTGACGCACCGGCAATATTGTCACTGGTAAACGCAACCTTCATTGAATACTCCTTAAATCAACTTATTTCATATCAATGAGTAACATCATGACAGCGTTTAAATACGAGCGCTTGGATTTTTGTGCAACGTAGAAAAAACAAAAACGGCACCCTCCTCAAAACTAAATGGAGAAAGTGCCGTGAGTTGCTTGAAGAATTAACAGAGAAGAAAAGCTATTTACTGAGTTTTAAGCACGACCGTGGCTTGCAGACGACTCTGCCCAAAGCGTGACATTTTTTCAAACTCATCTCGAGCAATCGGCACAAATTGACAATCCAGCGGGCTTGGTGGATCGTCAGGTAATTTTTTATCATCGTCCAAATCCGGATCATGCACCAGAATGCAATGTTCGTCGTAGCCCGACATCACTACCCAATGAGGGGATTTTTTTCCGTCCATACGAAAAGTACTGATTAAGATAATCGCCAAAGCGCCAGAGTCGAAAGCTTCGATCAATTGCTCTAACGGCATCGCTGTATAATGTAAGGGAACATCGGCTTCTTCGCATTGCTGAGCAAAGCTTTCATGCACGCGAGTTATAACGTTTTTCTTTAACTCGTTTCGCACACTGTCGACAAACAAGGGGCCTTCTTCACTTAACCAAACATCCGCTGACAAGCCACGTTTCTTCGCCGCCAAAGCCAATCCCATAGGATGACAACCGCCGTGACCAGACGTCATAAAAATCGTCGTCGCTTCACGCCAAATTTCTAACTCATCGTTCGGCGTTGCTTGATAATCTGGATGCATCGAAGACAACACCATTTGCAAGGACGCAGGGCCGCACGTAAATGGCGTGCCTTGCGCTAACCAAGGAATGGCTCGCGTGGTTTGCTCGTCACCGGCATGACGCAAACGTTTCTGCATACGAATGGCATCGGTTTGATCTTCATAATAGGCATCGTAATGACCAAACTCCTTGTAACCCATTTTTTGATACAAGGCGATGGCATTATGATTCACATCACTGACTTCCAAACGTAGCAACATCTTGCCTTTTTTAAGGGCCTTTTTTTCACAGGCTTGGATCAGTAATTTGCCAATACCAAGACCTCGCGCCTCAGACGAAACCGCAAGCGAATACAAACGCGCCAAGTGAGTACCTTGACGAAGGTGCAATAAGGCATAACCCAACAGCTCACCGCCTTCCTTCATTGCCACAAATAATGCCGAGCCAGAACTGGTAATAGCATTACGAAAGCTACGGCGACTCAAACGATCGCCGGTAAAGGCTTTGCCTTCCAAAACGAGCAAGGCTTTTAAATCGTCTACACTGGCTAAACGGATATCAATATTTGGGGAAGAACTGGTGATCATTACATCGCCTCAGAAGGGCAAAAGGTCGCTAGGATCGTCGAACTGAAAACAGTTTAACGATGGAAATTTTCGCGCATTCTAGGGCGAAACTTACCTAAAAGATAGTCTATTTTTTCATCAAAAAAACATTTTATTTTTTTATGCAAAAAACTTATTCACGATGTCACGAGCGAAGTTAAGGCGAGGCAAAAATAGACGAGAAAGCGGAGTTTATGTTTTATAAATGAGCATTTTCGAGTCTATTTTTAACAAAGTATTAGCAAGCGCAGTAGTCGCGAAAAGTTTTTTTTAGACTATTGTTAAATTTGTAAAACAAGCGCATTATCCGCACAAATTGAGGGTGCTTTTAACCCCCCTTTTTAAAGCAACTTTTACAAACTCATAGTGTTTTTTTAAGCAAAAGGAAAAGCATACCCAATGTCACAGACATACATTGTTGTTGATCAGGCCAAAGATTGGTCCGCGTTTTTACCGAGTGATCGAGTGATCACTTTTACTCAATACCTAAACTTGGCCGCGACAAAAAACCAAGGACGCACACGAATCATCAACCTATGTAAAAGCAGTAAATATCTGTCTGACGGATATTACTGTTCACTGTTGGCAGAAAGTCGTGGTCATCACGTTATGCCTTCCGTTCGCGTGCTTAACGACCTAAGTAAAAAAGACCTTTATGAGCTAGAAATATCTCAATGGTTACCATTGCTTGCGAAAAAACTCACCAAACCAGAAGCCCCGATGGAAATGAAATTCCATTGTGTTTTCGGCAAAACCATTCATCCAGAGATGAAGGAATTCGCACGCAAACTATTCGAAAGCTTTCCAAGCCCTGTATTGGAAGTTACCTTGAAGTTCCGTAAAGAATGGCAAGTCACCGCCCTTTTCTCTACATCACAAAGTAAGTTAAACGACGCGGAAGAAACCTTATTCGCCGAATCATTAGAAGCTTTCAGTAACAAGGTATGGAGCAAAGGCCGTATTCAACGCGCGGCGAAATTCGACATGGCGATTTTGGTCAACCCAGAAGAAACCATGCCGCCAAGTGATGACCAAGCGATTAAAAAATTCATCCAAGCGGGTAAACAACTTGGCATTCACGTAGACACCATTGGCCCAAAAGACATCATGCGTCTGCCGGAATACGATGGTTTGTTCATTCGTGAAACTACCAACATCGATCACCACACCTACCGCTTCGCGAAAAAAGCCGAAGGCTTAGGCTTGGTTGTGATGGACGACCCACAATCTATCATGCGCTGTACCAACAAAGTTTACTTGGCAGATTTGTTTAACACACACAAAGTACCTTGCCCAAAAACACGCATCGTACACAAAGGTGAAAGCAACGTTGAAGATGCACTGGAAGCCGTTATCAGCTACCCAATGGTAGTAAAAATTCCAGACGGGGCGTTTTCTAAAGGCGTTATAAAAGCAGAAAACCGTGAAGCTTTGACCGAAAGCTTGAACACCTTGTTTAAAAAATCGTCTTTGCTATTGGTTCAAGAATACCTATACACAGAATTTGACTGGCGTATCGGCGTCCTCAATAACAAACCGATCTTTGCTTGCCGTTACTACATGGTGAAAAACCACTGGCAGATTTACCAACACACAGGCAGTAAAAGCCAAAGCGGTGGCTTTGATACCTTACCAACCTTCGAAGTGCCACGACGCGTGCTACAAGCCGCAATCGCTGCCACTAAACCGATTGGTGAAGGCTTATACGGCGTAGACGTAAAAGAAATCAACGGCCGTGGTTACGTTATCGAAGTTAACGACAACCCAAGTATCGACCGTGGCGTAGAAGACAAATACCTAGGCGATGAACTCTACATGCACATCATGTCCGAGTTCTTGCGTCGTATGCAGGTAAAACGAGGCGATATTCACGCTTGATAAGCAAGCACTCTAGAAACAAAAAAGGCGACTGATGAGTCGCCTTTTTTGTTTAGTCCCTTCCCTTTTTGTCTTCAAGGGGAAGGCGGAGGATGGGGTTGTTTTTTTGACTAGATAATCACTTTAAAAGCACAAACATCGCAAAGACAGCCACTGAAATAACAAACATACAAAGCACTCTTAACAACAAACGCCTAAACAAGCTTTGTACATATTTCAAGAAAAGCTTGTCCACCAAAAGGAAACCTAAAGCACTCACTATCCCAGATGGCACACCAAAATAGACAGCAATAACTGGCCAACCTGTATACCAGTAAGCGATCGTCATTCCTAAAACAATGGCAACAGCTAACCATACAAAGTGTTGAGCACTGATAGACAAGGTGATTTTCAAGAATATTACCTTTTTAGAAATACGCTACCCATCATTGAGGAGCTGAGCAATGTTACACTTATTTAATGGTATGGACCCGCTTTTGTAGACATCAATGAAATAACTAAAAAATAAAATATCAGCAATAAGTACGATGCTTTTATAAAGCGAATATCGCTGAAATAGTATTTAATACCTAGATCGAATGTTAGGAGCAAGACCTTGGTAAACATAGAACAAATAAAAGGAATGATAAGCTACGAGTTTTTCAGTATTGCAGGTCATTCCATGACGGTCGGTGGGGTGCTACTTATCCCCGCAATGGCCTTGATTGGTTTTTGGGCAACGAAGTATTTAGTTCGTTTTCTAACAACAAAGTTAACCAAACGCAATGCTGATCCGAACATCATTCACCTTGTTCGTCGCCTTTTATATGCCATTGCGATCAGTATCATTGCGATCACTGTATTAGACATTATTAATGTGCCGATTACGGCCTTTGCTTTTTTGTCTGGTGCAATTGCCATTGGTTTTGGTTTCGGTGCGCAAAACATCATTAATAACTTCATCAGTGGTTGGATTTTGATGTGGGAAAAGCCAATACGTATTGGTGACTTTTTAGAAGTAGAAAATGCCAAGGGTGTCGTAGAAGAGATCAACACTCGCTCGACGCGATTCCGTCGCACTGATGGTGTTCATATGCTGATTCCCAACAGTAAGCTACTAGAGAATACAATTGTGAACTGGACCTTGGTCGACAAACTAATGCGTACATCAGTCAAGATAGGCGTTGCCTACGGCTCTCCTGCAAAACAAGTAGCCAAATTGATTCTTCAAGCCGTTGAGGAACAAGATAGCGTGTTAAGCAACCCTCCACCGCAAGTTATCTTTGAAGACTTTGGCGATAACGCACTTATTTTTGAAGTGAATTTTTGGATACAATCCAACGTGGAAGGCGGTTTGCGTATGGCGAAAAGTAATGTTCGTTTCCGCTTAGACGAATTACTCGCCGCCAACAAGATTGTCATCGCCTACCCTCAACGAGACGTTCATATCGATGGCAGCTTAAAGCTCCTAAAAAGCGAAGCTTAATATCAGTATAAACGATATAAAAAACGACCCATGTCGTTTTTTATATCTCAAATCCGCGGATCTACCGCTCTATTTATACAGCATTTCCTTACGCATCGGAGCTAGCTCTTTCAGTACTCGATTTTGCTGAGGGTAAGTTAATCCTGCTTTTTCCATGGCATTTACCAACAAATCGACGGTTAAGTTAAAGTCAGTTTCATTGATGTTTTGACCTTGGTGAACTCTTAACATGGTGTCGCCTGTGTAGGTACATGGACCACCTGTATTAACACAAAGGTGCTCGATGAACTTCTCACGGAATCGAGTGATGTTAGTTTTTTCAAAGTAGCGATAAATAGTTTCGTTAAAACTAATTTCATTAATGAAGTTTTCTGTAATCGCTTCAATGGTTGGCGCACCTCCAATCTCATCATACAAGCTTTGTGGGGCTTTGCTTGGTGCTGCACAAGCGACCAAAAACACACTCAACGCCAGAAACGATGCTTTTACTAGGTTTACCATAAGTACCCCGTCATGGATAAATAAATGCCTTTTTGATCTTTTTTCGTCGCTACTGTACCTAGATCAACATAGGCTGCGGTGAAGTTTACGCTTTTGTTTGGCATGTAGCTTACGAAGATATCTTTCCAGCCATCTTCTTCTACACTGGATAAATTACTCGGCTTCTGACGATATTCCATGCCTACAACCCAGTTAGGCGATAACAACAAACCAACACTGCCTTCCATCATTACTTGGTAATCGTTGTTGTCTGGTCCTCCGTAGCCTAACAAGCCCATTTCATTAGCTTTGGTGGCGCGAGCGGTTACGTTCCAAACTAGGTTGTAACCCGCAACCGCACCTAAATGCACCTTGGTAGCAGCAACATAAAAATCCGTTCCGCTGTCATCTTTTGCACCTAGATACGACGCTACAAAATCGCTGTCTAATTTCTTATGCTGTAAACCAACGCTGACTTGAGGGTAGGCGGAATACAATGCATCGCCATATAAACGAACTTTTACACCAACAACATCTTGTTTGATCTGTTCAGAGCTTAGGCTTAATCCGGTAATCAAAGAAGCAGGCAACACAAATGTCTGCTGAGCAAGGCTCAATTCGACTCTGTCGTAAAAACTGGTTGCCACACCAATGGAACTCAAGCGATAGTCACTGACGTTTACATCGGTCATAAAAAACGAAGCCGCTGTTTCATCTTGACTGTCGTAGCCTGCGAGTGTTGCCCACGGAGTAAGGCCTCCACCACCACTGCCTTCCAATTGCGAAAGACCTGCTGTCGCCAATATTTTTCCATTGGCAGCTATACTCGGCGATGCGCACACAATGAAGCACCCTGCTGCTGCCATTTTTATTACTTTACTACTCATAAATGCCTGCTGTTTTTAAAAAATCACTAATATGACCATTTCGACT
Organism: Marinomonas foliarum; assembly: GCF_016906065.1. Lineage (NCBI taxonomy): Bacteria > Pseudomonadati > Pseudomonadota > Gammaproteobacteria > Oceanospirillales > Oceanospirillaceae > Marinomonas > Marinomonas foliarum. The sequence continues at coordinate 489,677 of NZ_CP070273.1, forward strand.
TTCCAAATCCCTTAGTCATACTGCCGTGATCCATCATGTCGAGCGGTGGCGGCAATAGTTCCATCGTAATCCGTTGCTCTTCCTCACCCGTAATCGTGATAGGTAGAGCAGCATTGATACCTTGTAGCGTTCTTTCTGTCCACAAAGAAACCGTATCACCTTTTTTTACAGGTAAATTTACTTGGCCATTTTCATCTGTTTTAAATGCTAGTGCATTGTCCGCTACAATAATGTAACCAATCATGTCGTCATGTATATTACAGCCAAGAACTACTAAACCTGGCTCATCAAACAAAATTGGCGCGATTTCAGTGCCTTTATAAAGCTTAATTTCGAATGACTTAGGTTTAGAAAAACTGTAAACGTGGTGTCTTATGTCATCGCTGTTCGGAAAACTAACGTATTGGCCTTTTTGCACAACTAATACACGTGGTACAAAAGATTCATCAATCTGGTCCATAACCGCTATTTTATCAGGCGTACTCATAGATTGGTTAGGAACAGTAATAACAGCATCGGCGACAGGAAGATTATCTTGGTCCAAAACCGTTAACGTAACCTCTGCCCACGCATTAGGGAGGGATAAAAAAAGCATTAGAGCGATCAAATAGCGCATCTTATTTCCTTTTGGTTTAATCGGCTTTGATTTTATTATCCAGCATTTAATATACTGGTCATTAAGCTCGGTGAGATGATTATACTTTATTAATCTTTCTTAAGGTTAAAGTAAAAGCAGGTGTTAACAAATGGAAACAATACGTGAACATATAGAAGTTATTTCCTATAAAGACACAGACAAAGCTCACTTACATGCCCACACACAAATTGTTTTGCCATTGTCTGGGCGGCTAATATTAGAAGTAGAAAACACTCAGCAGGCTGTTCAATTTGGACAGGCTTGTATGATTTCGTCCAATCAAGCTCATACTCACCTTGCTAAAGAAAATAACCACTGCTTGATACTTAACTCTTTACCCGTTTGGGATGACAGCATTCAAACTGAGCAAAGCTTTGTAGAGCTAACAGCGCAAACAACCGCCTATTTACCCTTCCTGGCCAGCTTAGCAGCCGAGCCCAGCAACGAGCTCAGAACCTATCAAGCGTTAAACTTGTTGGAACATTTATTACCCATTCCCCAAGAAAAAATAGTAAAAGCTGATGCACGCTTGGCAAAAGCAAAACACCATCTAGATCACCACTTTCAAAATGCATGGAGTCTTGCTGAGCTCGCAGATTCTGTCCATTTAAGTAGCAGTCAGCTTTCTGTGCTTTTCAAGCGGCATATAGGCATAACACCCAAACAATACCTGCTTCAACGTCGTCTTTCTGAAGCGAAACTATGGCTAACGTCGAGCAACAAAAGCCTCGATTATATTGCGAACAAAGTCGGAATAAGCGATGCCAGTGCCTTAGTACGTTTGTTTATTAAGCACTACGACATCACTCCTGGTCGCTATCGAAACAGCAATTCGTCTTCTTAATCTTCGTCGCTAATTTCTAACGCCATTTCCCAATTGCGAATAAAGCGCTTCTGTTTCGCGTAATCTCTGCCAACCAATAATTGCTGATCAAGCTCAATAACGCCTGTTGGGCCAGGGGCATTGACAACATAGGGATCATTTTGGCTGTTTAAATCAGGCCAAATAGGAAACAGTAAGCCCTGATCTTGCATCATTTTTTGTGAGTTATCCGATAACAAAAAGTCCAAAAACACACCCGCATCTTCGGCATTAGGCGCGCCTTTTGGAATTAAAGCGGCACGCATCAGCATCAGGGTATAATCCTTTGGTAAGATCATTTTCAACCTATCGTCTTCTTGCGCTCTTTGTGAGGCATAAGAACCCAGCAAGTTATAACCCAAGACCAACTTTCCAGATGCGACATCATCAATAATGTCATGTGTACAACAATAGGTTTGTACGTCATGGCTACCAAAGGCCTCTAATAAACGCCCCCAAGTAACATCTGCTTGGCGTGCATCTTGACTCGCCAACAAATACCCCACGCCACTCTGTCGAATATCATAGGTGCCTATGCGCTTTGTCATTGTCTTTTCATTTTGCCGAATAGTTTGTAATAGAGACTGGCGATCTTCTGGCATGTCACCCGGAAAAGCTTTCTTATTAACCAGCATCACAATAGGTTCAAGTGAAAAAGCAAACAATTGATTACGCCACTTAAAACTATCTGGCAGACGATCCGTAAAGCTCGACTGATAACTTTGCGCATAGCCGTCGTTTACCAACTTTAAATGCAAGTCCATAGCACTACTAATAACCAAACTCGCCTGAGGCTTATTGTGCTCCTTGACTGTAAGGTGATACAAATCTAGCGTATTAACATCCCGATAAGCCACTTTTATATAAGGGTACTGGGCCACAAATTCATTTAAAATCGGTTCGAATGAGGCCAAGTCCAACGCAGAATTGATATACAAAACACGCGTAGCGGCACTGTTACCAAACCAGATCGTTTCTGCCGACCATACTTTTCCCAAAAGCATACTGACAATGAGTATAAAACCCCAAAAAGTCTGCTTCATAAAACGCCCTCATTGTATCGAAACTTAGCGAAATCAACCTGGAATGTGGTGCCTTTCGGCTCTGTGTCTACTATTTCAATGCGCGCCGAATGATGATCGACAATGTCTTTCACCATCGCCAAGCCAACGCCACTGCCTGCAATGTCATAACGCCCTCGGTAAAAGCGTTCAAACACTCGTTCTTTTTCTAAATCTGGAATGCCGTCACCATAATCAACCACCTGAATACGATAAAAGCGCTCAAACTCACTTAATTGTACGATCACCTCAGTATCATACTGCTCATCTGATGAGCTGTATCGCACCGCATTTTCGATGAGGTTTTGCATCATTTGCTGAATAGAAAAAGCATCACCTAAAATCATGGTCTCTTTTAAATCACAGTCAAAAGAAAGGCGAACGCCTTTATGCAAAGCCGTCACCGCCTGCTCACGACAAGACGCCTTAATAGGTGGCAGTATATCAATAGGTTCCAATCGGTGTGTTTGCAAACGATGCGAAACCACCGCTTGGTTTAATAATAAGGTCACGGTTTGGCTTAGTGCATCACACTGTTTAACTATGTTATCTAATGCCTGATGCTGACGATCAGAACAAGCAAGGTCTGTGGAATGCTGATCTACAGAATTAATATCGCGTGCATTTTCCGCCAAGGCTTTTAAGCTCGCCAATGGTGTACGCAGCTGATGGGCCGCATCCGCAGTATAATTTTCTAATTGCTCTAAGTTGGTTTGAAGTCGAGCCATAAAATGATTAATAGCGACTTTTAAGTGATGGGTTTCTTTTGGCGTATTAATCTCAATTGGTGTGAGATCTCCCATGGTTCGCTCTTCTAATGCTCGCTCTATGCGATGCAAAGGTCGCAAAACAAGATGACTACCAATGGTAATAAGAGTGATCGCAACCAACGCAATAAACACCACAACCTCAACCGCTTTGTGCGTAATAGAAGACGCCATCGCCTCCCTTGATAATCGCGTCTGCCCTAATACAATTCGCACAGTTTGCGCTGTTTCAGGGTCTGTTAGGTGGCGTTGAATCCAAGCAAAACGCACCATTTCACCAGAATACTCTTGGTTATAAAACTGCATTTGATCTAGTACTGGTGGCTGAGGTGGCTCGCTATTTAAATCCTGATAACCCGTGATAAAGCCCTGCTCAAGGCTTTCTACCTTATAAAACACTCTATCTTCGTCAGCTTGCGCTAAGGTGGCAAAGGCCGACCATGGAATATCAATGCTTACCTCGTTGCGCATTAAGCCAACGTTTTCATCCATTTGCAGCAATGCGCTGCGTAATAAGCGATCGTAAGATAAATCGGCTAACTTCTGGCTATAATCAAAAATCAGGTTAATAGCCAAACCGGCAATAATACTAATCACCAAAAAGCCCGCCAGAATAAAGCGAAAACGTAAGGATGGCGCCTTTCTTAACGCGCTTTGCTCCTCTTCTTCACTGAGGTTTTGGTGATTTAGTGATTTCTGCCACATAACCAATTCCTCTTAGGGTATTTATGGCTAAATCGCCTTTATTCATTTTCTTTCTTAGGCGACCAACATAAAGTTCGATAGCATTCGGACCAGGCGGTTCGTCAAAGTTAAATAAGTGATCTGTTATTTCATCTTTACTCAAGACTCGCCCCAGATGACCTAAAAAGATTTCAAGCAATCGAAACTCTCGGTTGGTAATTGCGGTTAACTCGCCTTCAATAAACACCTGACGACTATCGCGGTTGACCTGTATATTGCCATGTTCTGTGACATTGGCTGCGTAACCTTGCTTACGACGCAGCAAAGCGCGACAACGGGCTTCAAGCTCACCAAAATCAAAAGGCTTCGTTAGATAATCATCCGCCCCTTCATCCAGAAGTCGAATACGGTCTTCAATCTGGTCGCGAGCGGTTAAGATTAATACTGGTGTGTCATCTTCTCGTTGGCGCAACTTCTGTAATAACTGCAATCCAGACAGCCCAGGCAAATTAAGATCTAGCAATATCAAATCAACCGACTGGTATTTGAGTAACTCATCGGCACGTTTGCCATCGCCTATTAGGTCTACAGCGTGCCCTAGGCTAGCCAACCTTTCACAGATTGCCTGCCCTAATACCTGAGTGTCTTCTACGACTAGAATTCGCATAACCTTTCGACCATCGTCTTTATTATTGTAGAAACGACAAAATCCGAGCAGCAGACGCTACTCGAATTTTGTTGTGAGTTACTAACAGTATTACAGGGCTTACGCGTCTTTAACAGACTCTTTTGATTTCTTCATTTTAGCGCGAACAATCGGGCCAACAATGATAGGTAAAACCAAGCCAAGTATTGCAACTGTCCATAAGCCGATACTCAAGCCACTATTGAAAAGCACACTCCAATCACCGTCAGAAAGTACCAACGCGTGACGTAAACTTTTCTCCATTTCAGGTCCAAGCAACATACCCAAAATAATAGGTACTAAAGGAATATCCACCTTACGGAAGATGTAACCTGCTACACCGAAGCCAACCATGAAGTACAAATCCAATGCACTGTGGCTTACAGAGTAAATACCAACAGACGCTACCAAGGTAACAATCGGCATCAAGTATTTAGGCGGAATGCTCAACAATTTAACGAAGATGCCAACCATTGGAATGTTCAATAGTAGTAACACAAGGTTACCGATGAACATCGCAGCAATAACACCCCAAACAAGATCCGCATTCTGTTGGAACAACATAGGGCCTGGAGAGATGTTTAAAGAGATCAACATCGCCAATAACACAGCAGTTGTACCACTACCAGGAACACCTAGTGTCAACATTGGAACAAGCGCACCAGACGCTGCACCATTGTTACCGGCTTCAGGGGCGGCTACACCACGAGGGTCACCTTTACCAAATTCGCCTTTATCAGATACGCGTTTTTCCAAGGTATAACTAATAAAGCTACCCAAAGAAGCACCCGCGCCTGGTAATACACCAGCAACAAAACCTAGCACCGCACCACGGAAAGAAGCAGGAAGTACTTTAATAATGTCTTTCGCAGACAATTTAAGTTTGTTAATAGCAACTTGTTTTAGACCATCACCAGCGTGACGCTCCAAGAAGAACAAGAGTTCACTGATCGCAAACAAACCAACAATCGCGATAATGAAATCAACACCTTCAAACAACTCAAGTGTGTTGAAAGTAAAACGCTGTACGCCAGTAGAAATATCGATACCCACTGTCGCTATCATTAGACCAATTGCCGCTGCCATTAGCGTTTTGAATTGGTTTTTACCTGTAATACCGCCCAAGGTAGCAAAGGCTAATGCAAACAAGGCAAAGTATTCAGAAGGACCAAATCTTAAAGCGAACTTCGCTAAGATCGGCGCAAGAATAACTAAACCAATGGTCGCAATAAAACTACCGATAAAAGAAGCAATTGCAGAGATAGCCAAGGCTTCTGCTGCCTTACCTTTTAACGCCATTGGATAACCGTCTAAACAGGTCATCATGGCAGGCTCGTCACCCGGAATGTTTAACAGGATTGACGAAATACGACCACCATACATGGCACCCGCATAAACCGACGTTAACAAGATAAGAGACGATGTTGGAGATAAGCCCAAGCTGAACGCCAATGGAATCAAAATTGCCACACCATTTGCAGGGCCAAGACCCGGCAATGCACCAATCAAAGTACCTAAAATAGCACCTATAACCGCAAACATAATGCTTTCCGGCGTTAACGCTACCGCAAAGCCTTGCATTAATAAGCTCATAGTATCCATATTAAAACTCCAATAGACCTAGAGGCAGTGCTAATTCAAGCACATTATTGAAAAGGAAGAAGATAACAACAGAGCTTGTCACACCAGTGATAAGGCTCTTCGCGATACTTGCTCCCATACGCCAGCTCAAGAAACTCACGACTAACGCTGCCGCAGGCATAAACCCTATAGGTTCAATCGCCCATGCAAACGCAAGCATAGAAAGAACCACAACACTCAGCTCAAGTAACATTGGAACAGGTGCCCATGCTTCATCAGGATCAGGGCGAACAATCATATAAATAGAACTAATGCCTAAAATGATGGACAGCATGATAGGGAAAGTTTCTGGTCCGACACTTTCGTGTCCACCAAAAGGAATTGGAAATTGTGTTGCTTCCCAGCCGTATGCGACGGCAAGAATTAGCATCAGCATGCCAAACACACGATCATTTATACGCATGTCTCTGCTCCATGTATGTTAATCAAGAGGTGAATAAATAAAAAAACAGGAGGGGAAAGATCCCCTCCAAATAGCGGTCTGAGGTTATTTAATTAGACCGATGTCTTGCGATAAGATTTTGATATCTAAAGTTTGGTTTTTTACGAATTGAGTGAATTCAGCACCAGACTTATGGAACGGCATCAAACCATTTTTAGTCATGATGTCTTTCCATTCCTGAGTTGTGTACAACTCATCAATAGTTTTTACCCACCAATCGTATGATTCTGGACTTGAGTTACCTGGCACGTAAAATCCACGCCAGTTTGGCGCTACAGAATCGATACCTTGTTCCATCGCTGTAGGGATAGAATCAAACGGTGCAGGTAAGCGCTCTTCAGAAAGAACCGCCAAAACGCGTAGGTCGCCAGAATCCATGAAGCCTTTAACTTCTGAGATATCGCCAGTGAACGCATCAACGTGACCACCAACTACTTGTACCAAAGCTTCAGAACCACCACTAAAGGCTAAGTAACGAACTTTTGGCAAGTTTTCAACGTTCGCTTTTTGCGCCGTCATCAAAACTTTTAAATGATCCCAACCACCAGAAGCACTGCCACCTGCGAATTTAACCGCACTTGGGTCTTTCTTAAGTGCATCAAGAACTTGAGTTAGTGAAGTGTATTTTGAATCTTTACCAACAGCGATGATGCCGTAATCAGCACCCAATGTACCAACCCATTTTACTTGGTCAGCATTCATGCCTGGGAATTGGCCTTGAGCAAGGCGAGTCGTCGTTGCTGTACTTGCGGCAACAACAAGGTTGTCATCTTTGTCACGTTTACTGATCGTATGAGCGAAAGCTACACCGCCACCAGCACCCGTCATGTTAACTGTCTGTACGTTACCTTTGAAGTAACCTTGGTCTACTAATACTTTACCAACGCTACGGCAAGTAAAGTCCCACCCACCGCCTGGGTTAGCTGGAGCGATACACTCTCCGCTACGAGCTGGTTCGTAGGCGTAAGCCTGTCCAGCAATAGTCAGTGCTACCGCACCAGAAATTAGAACAGACTTCAAAGAAATGTTATTAAGCATGGTTATCTCCTGCTTGTTATTTTTTTTGTTGTTAGCCTATCAAGCCCTAAATATTAAGATTTAAATAAGCTCGATTTGCTAAACCTTACCTGTCAAACCTGTCACTACCCTGTCACCGATCAATATTTCTTGCTTATTTGTGAGAAAAACAGCGTTTTTTTACAAATCAAAACACGCATTTTTGACAATGCCTTTAATAGACAAGCAAGGTAATCTATCACCCAATCAGACTAGATTAGGATATAGGAAACCACAAGATGACAGCCCACTCACCCCACGCCACGCTTATTGGTAGCATCGCCATTTTACTTTGGAGTACCCTTGCACTGTTTACCACACAAGCCAATTTAGTAGCGCCATTACTCTTGCTCACACTCACTTTTGGTGTGGCAAGCCTATTGTTTTTTATCGTGTATTTAGTCAAAGGCGAACTAAAGTCATCTTGGGAAAACACACCCAAAAGCGCTATTTTCATGGGTGGGTTAGGTTTTTACTTTTACCACTTCTGTTACTTTTATGCGTTTCAGCATGCCCCACCCATCGAAGCGGGGTTAATTGCCTACCTTTGGCCTTTGCTCATTGTATTAATGGCCGGCATGACAAAAGGTAATTCTTTGTCATGGACACATTTGGTGGGCGCAGTGATTGCGTTTATCGGTACAGGCATCATGCTGCAATCAAAAGGGCAAGTAACTGATGTAGAAGGCAATACCGCCTACCATTGGACAGGCTACGCAGCGGCTTTTGCCTGCGCGTTTATTTGGTCGAGCTATTCCGTGGCCAATCGACGTTTTCAAAGCGTTCCGTCTAGCGCAGTACTTTGGTATTGCCTAATCACAACGCTCCTAGCAGGCACATCACACCTCATGATCGAAGCGCAAAGCTGGACTCCTTCGATAGACTTCCCTGCAACAACTTGGGTTGCCATTTTAGGATTAGGCTTTGGACCCGTTGGCATTGCTTTCTTTTGTTGGGACTTTGGCGTTAAAAAAGGCAACCTGTCATTACTCGGTGTACTGTCTTATACCGCCCCCGCCCTATCGACAGCTTGGCTTGGGCTTTTTACCGAAGCGCAACTTACCACTGGGCAAATCATCGCCTGCCTATTAATTACTGCTGGGGCCCTTTTCGCTAGTTTAATGCCAAACAAAAAAATACCCTTGGCGGTTGAAACCAAGGGTATTTGATAGATCACAAAAAATTAAAGCATTAAGCCACTTGGTAAAGCGTACGCGGAATCTTCTGCAAGTAGGCTTCCATTTCCGCCATGCCGTTTGGTTGGTCAACTTTCACTCCCAAATCGCGCATGGTGCTGCCAAAGGCATGCAAGGTGCGGAACAAGTTATGCTCGCGGCATTGCTCGCCCATTTGACCAATACGCACAATAGGCTGACCAAACGACCCAGCAATCTCTACTCGATACATTTCTGAAATATGGCGGCAAATTTGCCCTGCGGTTAAACCGTCAGGAATATTAATCCCCACCACAGAGTTCAAACGAGATTCAGAAGGAATAAACAATGACAGCCCCATTCCTTCAATACCTGCTTGCAACGCTTTAGAACAACGTAAATGGCGAGCAAAGCGATGTTCAAGAGTTTCATCACATACCAGTTTCAATGCTTCATGCAACGCCATGATGCCAGAAACAGGCGCCGTATAATGATAGCCATCATTGTGCCAAAAATTCTCAGCAAGTTGTGCATCAAAGCACCATTGAGCAGTTGGCTTAGTACGGTTTTTCACTGCTGCCCACGCTTCATTAGAAAACACCAACAAAGAAACACCAGGGATAGATGACAAACCTTTTTGCCCACCCGTGATAACAACATCTACCTGCCATTCATCCATTTTCAGCGGCATCGTACTAAGCGTACAAACAGCATCCACAACTACCAAACAACCATAAGATTTAGCGATCTTAGTGATTTCTTCTAATGAATGGTTAAACACCGTATTCGATGTTTCGCCTTGAACTAATGTCAGTACCTTCGGACGCGTTTCTTCGATGGCTTTACGAACTCGCTCTGGGTCAGCCGCTTCATGCACACCAACGTGTAATTCATGAACATCGGCACCAATACGAATCGCCATTTCCGCCATACGATGGCTAAAGAAACCATTATTGATACATAAAATACGCTCGCCTGGTTCCAATAGATTAGCCACCGCCATTTCCATCGCTGCCGAGGCTGGCCCTGCTACACCAAGCACCCATTTAGACTCTGTTTGAAAAACATAACGCGCCATGGTTTTCACTTGTCCGATCACCTGCGCCATGACGCCGCCAAGGTGATTAATCACCACAGAGTTGGCTTTCGCCACGCGCTCAGGAATTGGAACAGGACCAGCACCCATCATCAACAAAGGTTCATGTGGAAGAATTTCGTCTAAAGATTTCACCTGGGGGCGAGGAATACCCATTGGCGATGAAGCAGTCATTTTATGCAACCTAATTAAGTAAGTGTTGAAAAAATATTCCTATAGTAAAAAACCATTATTTACGCTTTTACAGTAGAAAATATCGCGTTTTGCATTTTAACAAAATAATATTTGGCAATAGTACAATATCCCTACCAATAATAAGAGACAGCAAACTGAAAAGAGTGTAATAAACTAGCTGCTTTGATTTTCGCCTTAGATCTGACTGGTTTCCATTTCAACAAGCAGTATTTTTTACTCTGCGAAATCCCCATCAACTGTGCGATAATGCGCGAAATCCCCTATTCAGGACCCAGTTATGATTACTTGTGGTATCGAAATTAAAGGCAGCGAAGTCATTCTTTGCCTTCTGTCTAAGCAAGACGGACTATTCCAAATCGCCGATTGTCGCCAAGTGCGTCACACATTGAGCAACCCAAACGACAGCGAAAGCGTACGTAAATTTCAGTTCATGCTGAAAAAACTGTTTGAAGATTACAAAGTGAAAAGAGCCGTTATTCGTGAACGCCCAACCAAAGGCAAATTCGCTGGCGGCGCGGTAGGCTTTAAAATTGAAGCAGCGATCCAATTGATCGATACGGTTGAAGTAGATTTGTTCAGCGGCGCAAAAGTAAAAGACATCATTCAGCACAACCCAATGCCGATTCCATTCAAAGCAACTGGCTTACGTGCATTCCAAGAAGGCGCCTTCACAGTGGCGTACGCTGCGCTTTCAGAATACATTCCTGAAGTGTAAGTAGTAAGATTTCGTAATAAAAAACGGACGCCATTAAAAGGTGTCCGTTTTTTTATGCTCTTTATTGGATACAAACGACAGAAATGATAAATAACACCGGCTATTTTCTCGATGGCTCGTGCCTTTCATACCTGGGTAAATCTATGTCTAATTCTTCCCAGTTGCCTTTTGAGGTGATGAAGTTATGAGAGATTGGACGTTCAACGATATCACTGTCGATTACCCCTAAACGAATTCTTAACTTGTCCGGCTCTGCTGAGTTTGAACTATAGATTGGCACACCGCATGACGAACAAAAGTATTTCCGCTTACCCTCACTACTTTCGTAATATGTAAGAGTGCCTTTTGCGTCATTAAGCTTGAGGTCTGACCTGTTCACATAACCATTTGTTGCAAACGCACTGCCACTCGCTTTTCGACACAGTGAGCAGTGACAATAGATAGGATCTGTAATTCCACCATGTAGCTCAAACTGGATAGAGCCACACAAACAACTGCCTTTGTACATTTCGCCTCCGTGGGGAAAAATAGATATTTGCTTAACACTCATATAACAGGCGAAGTATCAGCAACGTCCAGCCCGTAGGGCGATTTTTAATGCGCTTGTTATGCATTGGCTACGCACCCACCTTCTTTTAGTACGCGGGTGGTAGATGCCGGGTTGTTTTTAAGTGCAGCTACAGGGCGTATTGGCCGTGACACTAAGTTCCCTCAGACCTTATGATCTGTTCCACTTTCAAGGCAATGCATTTAAATGCTATTTTTCATCTGACACTAAATTCGATAGAGTGACCGGAGAAATCGCAACATGACCAACAATTTCTCCATCAGATTTAGCCACTTTAGAGACCGTCAGCGCTCCCGCACGGCGAAGGGCATCCATAATGAATTGCTCAGTATGATCAGCATGAGGCGCGCTTAAAAACGCCTGTTCTGTGACCTGATGTATTCTCGCGTCATCACCAGATTTTTCGTTACTTACTTCAATATCCAAGCTGGACCTCTTAAACGGGTTAACGCCCGCATAAGGGGCAGCAAAATGTAGCGGCGATTAGTTTAAAGTTGCGAAGCACAAAAACTAAATCGCCGCATAGTTTTGGTGTCGCAGTGAGCGTTTTTCAGCGAACGACTTGATGCGTTTGTTAAGCCTACTTTGTCACCAGCATATAAAACCAAGAACCTTCCAGCCCCAATAGAAATAAGTATGGAAAGAACTGTAGCGCATATCTAGCGCGAATATATAGAGGGAAATACCATGAGTTCTGATAACTACTAGTTAAGTGATTTTTGGCAAAAAGATAATCCATTGGAGAGTGGTTCTCGAAACGCTGAAGCACCGCATCATATTCAGCCACTAACCCATCATAAAAATTTGCATCTGATTTTTCATTTATGTGTCGATGAACTTTTCGGGCGAACGCATTTAACACCATACCACATTGATGCATCCTATCCGCTCTCACTGAAAAGTTGGTCATATTTAGCAAGACAGAAATAACAAGAATAACTATTGCCAAAACTACCTGGATAAAATTTGTGTAGTTACTAGAAAATCTCGTCTCAAGTCCAAATGTTTGTATCAAAGGAACAAATATAAGCCCCATTGAGAAAAACGTTATCGTCCATAAAGATGCGTTATGGTGGTTTTTCAGCCTATCGTGAGCAAAGAAACGACAACAAGCTGTTTTATGAACGCGATCATATAACTCTTCAAAGTGGTTTTCTTTTTCCATGAAGTTTTCCTTGTAGGCTTAACGTCGCAATAAAAGGCGAGCGTTAGCGAGTCCAGCCCACGCTTTTTGTGGGCGATTTTTAATTGCCTTGTTAGCTTTTGGCTGCATTGATTACTCCAGCGCTCTGAATAGCTAAATCCAAATACCTTTCTGCCTCATTCTGGCTTATTGCAAAGTCCGGCATATGCGAAGCTTGATTTCTGATTCTCCGTAGCTGCTCAATTAAATTGATACTTTCAGCTGAAAATTTACCGGAGTTACTTAGGTACTCTACTATCATCTTTGGGTTGGTGCGCTGAATTGTAGTTCCTGAGATTAACCCATTTTTAATAGCTGCTGTTTCTATCAATGTCCATGCTTCCACTACCGCTGCTCTAGGTGAAACCTGAGATATTCTAAAAAGCTGCTCTTTCTGAGATAGGTCTTGACCAGATGATGGAGCACTTGAAGTTGTAATTTGCTTTGCGTTATTTTCCGCCTCAGCCAATTCTCGCTCGAAGTTAGCCTCTACGTCTTTATATTTAAAACTAGACATCCGATTTAAAAGCTGCCTAACTTCTGAGCGAAATATGTAGCCAAGCCAAATTACTGATACTGGCCATGCTAGTGCTTTGATGATTTCTACGAAATGCTCCATATCTCTCCTAGAAAGCTAACATCTATGGACACCCCGATTTTTGCAAGCAAAATCAAGCTTTAACAAGAGTAGTTTTGCAGCCATCTATTCGGATTTTTAGTAAAGCCTTTTTAGCTTTTATCCCTGATGCTATTCCTGCGAAAAACAGCGCTGACTTGGTTCTAATCATTTTGGCGTTTTCAACGAAACGATGTTAGTCCCAGAATTTCCAAGTCACGGTCTTACCTATCTTGTCATCACTCTTTTTTACTCAGCAGAATTTAGTGTGTCACTCTTTTAAATTTAGACCGTTTGAGTCTGATAATTTTGATCTCATACCAATATCAGCCAAGCAATCTATACTAATTAATCCATTACAATATCCTGACAATACAATGAAAAACTAGGTAAAACCATAAGACTTTTAGGGAATTGAAGGCACTCAAGACTAATAACCCCATCTTCCGTCTTCCCCTTGAAGAAAGGGGAAGAGACTTGGCAGCAGTATTAAATATGTTATGCGTTTACTAACAACGGCAGATCACGCTTCGCTCATCGTGCCCTACGAGTAAAAGTGTTTATGTTCAGCAGCGAGGAGCGAAGCAAACGCCAAGAGCGAGGTCAAACGTCAATTTATCAAAGTAACGTCGAGCGGTGGTGTGTGATTTGCTCCAAGCGCCAAGGTGGAAGTCAGGGTCAAAGCTCTGAAAGGCCAAACTAATCCCCCTCCCTCGCCCTCACTTTGAAAGACATAAGGAGAGGAAATAAATACAGTGTCGGGCTAAAGCCGCGACCTACCCTATATATTGGACAAAACAGCGATCGATTTTCAATCAATAAAGCTGTCAATTATGGCGCAGCAAGATAAAAACGCACCAAAACTAGGCGTTTTTAGATGTTCGTTTTCTCGCGATTATGACAAGCAATACGCCACCTAGGACGCTTAGCGTTGCGATGACGAGGTGCATTGTGATGGATTCATTGGCAAAAACTACGCCGCCGATGGTGGCAATAATAGGAACTAGTAGCTGCAACACAGCAGCGATGGAAGCACTAAGATAAGGCAAGACGGCGTACCAGATGGCGTAACCAAGTCCAGACATGATAGCGCCAGAGGTGACGGCGAGAATAATGCCTTCAAGTTGTGCGCTCGGTGCTTGTTCGCCATTAAAAGAAATGACAATCAGCGCGACCAATAACATGGGAATAGTTCTAACAAAGTTAGACGTTGTTGCGAATAAAGGCTTAGCTGAAATTTTTCCTCGCCATGTGTACAAGCCCCATGCCACGCCTGCTAGCGTCATTAAGACAAAGCCCAATAAAGAAGGTGAAGATAAAGTCGGAAGCACTAAATAGACAAAGCCTGCAAAGGCTAACGCCAGCCCTAACCATTCCAACCAAACCAGCTTCTGCCCTGCCCACACGCCAAATAAGATCAAGGTGAGTTGCACGGCACCAAAGAGTATTAAAGCGCCTATGCCTGTTTCTAATGTGACGTAGGCATAAGAAAAGCCTAAGGCATACACAAAGAGCGCCAACGCCGATAACCAACTACCTTCTAGCCATACGGTTTTAACATCATTTCGTTGCTTTTTGAGACACTGAAAAACGCTAAGCAAGACCAAGGTAAATGCGCCGCTGAGCAAGCGCCACGTGGTGAATTGCGCAGGACCAATAAGACCATCGTTCAGCGCCAAACGACACAATACAGAGTTTGCTGCGAATGCCAGCAAAGCCAAAATCACAAAGACACATAAACGTAGCAAACTTGTCATTAATCTGTTCAACAGTCTAGTTAGGCTAGACATGCACCTTAATAGGAAAAGCACCACTTTTACGCACTGGCACCAGATTTGCAAGCTTCATACTAACGTTCATCAGCAGCATTTTGATGGACCCAACAAGGAATAGAGATGACAACACTTTTGATTTTTACCGATTTAGATGGCACCTTGCTCGATCATCATACTTACAGTTTTAAGCCAGCATTGGCTGCTCTTCAGTCATTAAAGACTTTTTCCATCCCTTGTATTATCAATACCAGCAAGACATTTGCAGAGCTTGCCTCCCTTAGAAAAGAGCTCAATCACCAAGACGCTTTTATCGTAGAAAACGGCTCTGCGGTATATATTCCAAAAAACACATCTATTTTAATTGATGAACAACTAGAAGATTGCGGCGACTACTGGTGCAAGTCATTCGGCCCCAAACGCGACGAACTCATCAAACTGACTAACGATAAACAAGACAAATACACCTTTAAGCGCTTTAGCGATATGACCTATCAAGAGCTCATGTCCATTACGGGTCTAAATAGCACGAATGCGCAATTGGCGATGCAGCGAGAATTCACTGAACCCATGGTTTGGACAGACTCGAATCTTGCTCTTAGCGCGCTTCGTGATGATCTTGCTCCGCATGACGTGCAGATCCAAAAAGGCGGACGCTTCGCGCATTTAATGGGCAAACACTGTGACAAAGCCAACGCCATGTTATGGCTGAAAGAATTATATGACGAACAAAGCGACGTTGAGGTGATCACTATGGCGTTGGGCGACGGTGAAAATGACATCGGCATGCTGAGCCAAGCTGATATTCCTGTCGTCATTCGCTCACCAGTGCATGCGCCACCTGAAATTCCAAACCGCAGTGACGCTTGGTTAACCGATGCTTATGGACCAGAAGGCTGGGCTCAGGCGATTAATTTACAACTCACTAAACAAGGTATTTTGTAAGCCACGAAAAGAACAATAAACACACCATTATTACGACTTTAGGAGAATTACTATGGGCGATTTTCATCAGAACGGTATCATCACCACGCTTCACAATCTGGCACACCGCCCGTTAGAAGAAATGGAAAAAGAGCTGTGTGAGTTTGCGAAAACGCGCCCAATGTCACTTATCCTGCCTTGTCTGTATTCTGAATTAGAAACAGACGCTATGCCGAATATTTTGAAACACTTGCAGCAAGTTCCCTACTTGTCTGAAATTATCATTGGCTTGGACAGAGCCACAGAAGAGCAATACCGTCACGCCTTAGAATTTTTCAGCGTGTTACCGCAAAATGTAAAAGTACTGTGGAATGATGGCCCCCGCCTAAGAGAAATTGACAGTGTATTAAAAGGCGAACATCTTTCACCATCTGATCCTGGCAAAGGCCGTAACGTTTGGTTCTGTATGGGCTATAACTTGGCGGCAGGCAAAGCCGAATCGATTGCCATGCACGACTGTGATATCGTCACTTATGACCGTGAATTATTGGCGCGCCTTATTTACCCTGTGGCGAACCCGAATTTTAACTATGAATTCTGTAAGGGCTTTTATGCCCGCGCCGCCAATGGCAAGATGAATGGACGCGTCAGTCGTTTGTTGGTCACGCCCTTACTTTGCTCATTGAAAAAAGTTTTTGGCCATTTAGATTATTTGGATTATTTAGACAGCTATCGCTACCCGCTGGCTGGTGAGTTTTCGTTCCGCCGTGATGTGATGACAGATTTGCGTATTCCAAGTGATTGGGGCTTAGAAATTGGCGTACTAAGTGAGATGTACCGCAACTACTCGACCAACCGTTTGTGTCAGGTAGACATTGCCGATATTTATGATCACAAACATCAGGATTTATCTGCAGATAACGACGATGGCGGTCTATCTAAAATGTCGATCGATATCACCAAAGCAATTTTTCGGAAGTTGGCGACAAACGGTACTATCTTTAATCAAGAAACATTCCGAACCATTAAAGCAACTTACTATCGTGTCGCGTTGGATTTCATTGAAACCTACAAAAACGACGCTGAAATTAATGGTTTAAAATTGGACGTGCATTCTGAAGAACAAGCCGTCGAACTGTTCGCTAGTAACATTATGAAAGCAGGTAACCACTATTTAGACAACCCAATGGAAACGCCTTTTATACCTAGTTGGAACCGCGTTTTAAGTGCTTTTCCTGGGGTGATGTCACAGCTTGCTCAAGCTGTTGAGTTAGATATGGCTGAATATGGACCTAAAAAATAGCCCCCTAAGAATAGAGCTGTCAGCAAAAAATTAGATCATCAAGGTGACGCGACTTGTGCAAAGGACGTCACACTATGTTGCTTTTCAACCACTTACAAAAAAGATTGGTAGGTAAATATGGAAAACGCACCTTTGTCGCACCTAGAGCAGCGACTCATAGCGCATTTACAGGTAATTTATCCGAACTTAGATACCAAAGACCTAGCTGACAAATGCTTAGCGATGTTTCACCTAGATCCAATGACTGAGTCCCCTCGCCCGCACAGAAACTTGTGGGACCAGTCGGATATTATGCTGATTACCTACGCTGACACCTTGCGACAAAAAGACGAAGCACCGTTAGAAACCTTACATAAGTTCGTTAAAAATAAGCTTTCAGACTGCATCTCTGCAGTGCATTTGCTGCCATTTTTCCCTTACAGTTCCGATGATGGTTTTAGTGTCATGGATTACACCACGGTGAACCCATCTTGTGGTCGTTGGGAAAACATCGTTAATTTATCAAAAGACTTCAAAGTCATGGGCGATCTGGTTATAAACCATTGTTCGAGCCGAAGCCTATGGTTTGAAAACTTTAAAGCGGGTGTTAATCCAGGCGCTAACTTCTTTTACGAAGCAGACCCAAATGCCGATTTAAGTGCTGTTGTTCGCCCTAGAACCTCACCTTTGTTACGAGAAGTACAAACCCAAAATGGTGAAAAGCATGTTTGGTGTACCTTTAGCCACGACCAAATCGACCTGAATTTTGAAAAGCCAGAAGTGCTGTTGGAATTCTTACGCATCATTCACCTTTATCTCGAAAAAGGCATTCGTTGGTTCCGTCTAGATGCTGTGGCATTTCTTTGGAAGATACCAGGCACAAGCTGTATAAACCTACCGCAAACTCATGAAATCATTCGTTTACTCCGACTCATGATTGAGCATTATGCGCCAGACTCCGTCATCATTACCGAAACTAATATTCCTAATCAGGAGAATTTAACCTACTTTGGTAACGCCAACGAAGCCCATTTGATCTACAACTTCTCCTTACCACCTCTGCTAATTAACAGCTTGGTCACAGGCAATTGCAGCCACTTAAAACAATGGCTAATGAGCATGCCACCAGCACAGCAAGGCACTACTTATCTTAACTTCCTCGCTTCCCATGATGGGATCGGCCTACGCCCAACCGAGGGGCTCTTATCGGAATGGGAACTGGAAACCCTGATTAACACCATGAAACGCTTTGGTGGCAAAATTAGCTCACGTACTACGCCGCAAGGTGAAGCTAAGCCGTATGAAATTAACATCAGCCTTTGGAACGCTTTTTCTGGGTCGGCGCTGCATGGGCCAGATAAATGGCAGTTCGCTCGCTTCCTTTGCGCGGCTGGCGTCATGATGGCTTTGGAAGGCGTGCCTGCTTTTTATATTCACAGCCTGTTTGGTACAGAAAACGATTTGGAGCGCGTGAACAATACAGGGCATTTCCGCTCTATCAATCGCCACATTTGGGATATGGAGGATTTGAACCATGTTCTTAACACCCCAACCCATCACCAAAAAGTCTTCCAGAGCATCACTAAGTTGACTCAAATTCGTCGTGCTCAGCCCGCTTTTCACCCTAATGCAACTCAGTATATTTTACACATGGGTGAAAACCTGTTTGCCTTCTGGCGTCAAAGCCTAGACCGTAGACAAAGTTTATTTGCGGTCTATAACATGACAGATCAACCACAACACTTTAATTTGTCTGAACTAAACCTGATTGCCACAGACATTTGGACAGATCTTGTTTCTGAGCAGGTATATGAAGACCATTTAGGTAAAGTCACTCTAATGCCGTATCAGTTTGTTTGGCTAGCGAACAAAAAAGGAAAAGTAAAAACCAGCTGATTACCTGTTTCATATTCAGCAACGTATCGTATCTCGTTTTAGTAACAACACTTACCTATAAAAGTGAGACAATGATAACCATTATCAAATAACGATAATGGTTATTTTTATTTCAAGACTCATAAATAGGTAATTGTGAAGATGACAAAGTTAAAACAAATATTAGCCATAGGGACATTGGTTGCATTTAGTCAGCTATCAACCGCTGAAACGAGATTACCAACCGCCGCTGTTTTTGATCTTGGTAGCTTAGACACCATGGCAGAGCTAGGTCTTGAAAGCCAAGTTACAGGCGTTCCTAAACAAATGATTCCTGAGTATTTACAACAGTTTAACAACGCAAGCTATAGCGACATTGGTGGCTTAAAATCGCCAGACTTAACAGCACTAAGCACAGTTAACCCAGACCTTATCATTATTACTGGACGCCAAGCAGGCAAGAAAGACGAGCTGGCTAAAATTAGCGCGGTAAAACAAGTCAACATGTCAGGGGAAAACTATTGGCATGATCTTAGTGACAACGTCAATTCGATTGCCACACTATTTCATGTTCAAGACAGAGCAGATAAAGCCCTTGCGGATTTGAAAGGCTACATAAAATCCACCAAGAAAACCCTAAATAAAGACACAACGGTTCTGATTGTTACTCATAACAGCGGTTCTTTAGGGCTACGAGAAGACGCCATTAGCAGCCAGCTTTTGGGTTTGAAAACAGCAAACATCCCAACTCATGTAAAATCCCATACGCGAGGCACTCGAACATTTACACCACTTACCATTAGTGATATCGCTGAAACAAACCCGACAACCTTATTTATCGTTGACCGCAGCGAAGCTATTGGCAATACAAACGAAGCGCTCGACATAAATAAATTAAAAGCAGATCTTGCCGCCCAAGGTGCGGGCTCTATTAAAGTCACGTATTTATCGCCTAAGCTTTGGTACTTATCCGGTAACGGTTTGCAAAGCGTGCGTATGCAGGTAAAAGAAATCGCTGAAGGTCTGTAAGACTGAGTCCGACAGGCCATTCCAAATACAAAAAATCCCTCGCTGATATCATCAACGAGGGATTTTTATGCATTCAGTATCCCGCTTTTTATCAGTGACTTATTGTTTTAGAAAAAACATTAATAACCACCACGCCAGCGATAATCAAAGACATGCCAATACAGGCCGCTAAATCAAGCTTTTCGTTAGCGAAGAGATAGCCAAATAGCGAGATCAACACTATCCCTAACCCAGACCAAATTGCGTAAGTCACCCCTGTTGGCATAGATCGCATAACAATGGTAAGCAAGTAAAAAGACACGCCATAACCTAGCACTAGCACAACACTTGGGACCAATTTAGTGAAAGACTCTGATGCTTTTAACGCGGTGGTTGCGATCACTTCCGCCAATATGGCGAGAAACAAAATAAAATACGTCATAAGCCCTTCCCCAAATTGTCGACTCCAAACGGAACCGTTTTTTTACTTAGCGCCTGCCAGCTCAACATCTTCAATATCAATGTCTTCTAAGTCAATGTCCTCAGCTAAGAAGCCGCCTGTTTGGTGCGCCCATAGCGAAGCGTATATGCCTTTATGCTGGATCAGCTCTTCGTGGCTACCTTGCTCTACAATGTTGCCTTTATCCAATACAATCAATCGATCCATTGCGGCTATCGTCGATAAACGGTGAGCAATCGCGATCACAGTTTTGCCTTGCATCAGTTTATATAGGCTCTCTTGAATCGCCGCTTCTACTTCTGAATCCAATGCGGATGTCGCTTCATCTAAAATCAACAAAGGCGCATCTTTCAATAAGACTCTAGCAATCGCAATACGCTGACGCTGACCGCCAGAAAGTTTGATACCACGTTCACCCACCATAGCATCATAACCTGCGTTACCAAATGGATCGGTCAAGTCTTGGATGAATTCATGGGCTTCTGCTTGCTTCGCCGCCGCGATCATTTCTTCTTCCGAAGCGTCAGGTCGACCGTAAAGTAAGTTTTCACGAACGGTCCTGTGCAACAAAGATGTATCTTGCGTCACCATGCCAATTTGAGATCGTAGCGAATCTTGCTGAACTTCACTAATGTTTTGCCCATCAATACGAATTTGACCTGATTCTACATCATGAAAACGCATCAATAGATTTACAATAGTAGACTTGCCTGCGCCAGAGCGACCAACCAAACCCACTTTTTCGCCTGCTTTAATAGATAAAACAAGGTTCTCAATTACTTTACCGTCTTGTTTACCATAGTGAAAATTGATGGCGTCGTATTCAATGCGGCCATTCGGAACAGAAAGCGCTGGAGCGTTTACTTTGTCCTCGATCTCAACAGGGCGAGAAAGTGTTTTCATGCCGTCGTTAACCATGCCGATGTTTTCAAACAAAGCACTAATTTCCCACATAATCCACTGGGACATGCCATTTAATCTCAGCGCTAAACTCACCGCAATCGCAATTGCACCCACACTTATAATGCTGCCAGTCCATAACCAAATAGATAATGCTGCCACCGAAAATGCTAAAATGTAGTTACAAGTTTGCACACCTACGTTAAGCATGGTGACCAAACGCATTTGCTTATAAACCGTCTGCAAGAAACCGTCCATTCCCTCTTTAGCATAATCCGCTTCGCGCTTATGATGAGAAAACAGTTTCACCGTTGAAATATTGCTGTAGCTGTCTACAACACGGCCTGTCATCGTTGAACGCGCATCCGCCTGCTCTGATGAAATTCTCTTTAATTTTGGAACAAAATACAGCTGCAATAAAACATAACAAACTAACCAGCCTAACAGAGGAATCATCAGGCGATAGTCCGCTTTAGCAATCAACACCACCATGGAGATAAAGTACACGCCGATGTAAACCAGCACATCCAGTAGTTTCATAACGGTTTCACGAACCGCCAATGACGTTTGCATCACTTTAGTTGACACTCTCCCAGCAAATTCATCCTGAAAAAACGACATACTTTGGCGCAAAATATAGTGATGAGACAACCAGCGAATTCGCATTGGGTAATTTCCCAATAACGTCTGGTGAATGATTGCCGAATGCAAAAAAGTAACCAAAGGCATAGCAACTAAAATCATCAATGACATTAGCAATAGGTGCGTACTTTCTTCCGCAAAGAAGGTCGCGGGGTCTTTGTTAATCAACCAATCGACTAATTGCCCCATGAAGCTGAACAGAGTCACTTCGAGTATCGCAATAGCAGCCGTAAGCAGTGACATTAATATCAGAGGTAACTCAACCCCTTTAGAGAAATGGCGACAAAATGCATAAAGTGTTTTTGGCGCCTGTCCGGCTTCAATATCAGGATATGCTGACACCCATTTTTCAAAAAAACGTAACATGTTGTTCCTTATAAAACCGTTAAATCTGACACTATTAAAAAATAAAACGCCACAAAAGCAGAGCCAAACTAGGCAAGAAGCATTTTCATGATAAGGGGGGACGAAATTGAACCATGATATATAATTGAAGACCAGAAAAGATCAAAGGTTATAATTTGCTATTCTCAAGCTTTACTTAGTGTTTGCACAATTACGTTCTCTTACCTATCACAAACCTATTATAATTCGTTTCTACCTTTTTAGGTGGTATTAATTCTGCCGAATAAACTCGGTTAACCTATTAAATAAGTCATTATATGAAGCTCACTTTCCCCATTGTTTTAGTACTTGGCCTGTTATCAGGGCTAACACCATTAGCGATTGACGCTTACCTTCCAAGTATTCCAACTATTTCCAAAGCACTAAATACGGATATTAGCCTTATCCAAATGACACTCAGTATGTATTTAGTGATTTTTGCCTTTTTGCAGATCCTGTTTGGCCCTATTTCTGATGCCATTGGCCGCCGTAAGGTAATTGTCGGCGGATTAGGTATTTTTGCTGTTGGTAGCTTTGTTTGCGCAGTAGCCCAAAGCTACGAAATGCTGCTGGTTGGCAGAGCCATACAAGCACTGGGTGGTGCTGCTGTTGCCGTCTGTGTTCCGGCTCTAGTTAAAGACGGTATGTCGATTAACCAATTTGCCAAAGCCATGTCCATGATTATGCTGGTGATGGCTTTGGCTCCTTTAGCAGCTCCAATTCTTGGTGGTTTTATCTTAACCATCCTTAGCTGGCATTATATTTTTGTGTTTTTAGGTGTTTTAGCCGCACTCGCAATATTTTTATTTTTGCGCACCATACCAGAAACTCTCCCAACAGAAAAAAGAGTGCCATTTTCATTTCTCAACGCAATTAAGAACTATAAAACACTCCTAAAAAATCGCGCGGTGATGGGGTATGTGGTCGCCTCTGCCTTTTACTTTACTGGCATGATGAGTTTTATTACGGGCTCTTCATTTGTGTATATTGAAGTGTATGGTGTTGACCCAGCAAACTTCGGCTTCTTGCTTGGCATTAATGTTATTTCTATGATGATCGCCTCTACAATAAATGGCCGTTACGTAGAAAAGCTTGGAACAGAATTACTTTCGAAATACGCGATTTTCATCCCGCTTATTGCTTCTTGCATGATGATTGTTTTGAGCTTTTTCAACCACCCGCCTATTTGGCTTATCGTCCTTTCAAGCATGCTTTTTGTTGGTCCCATGGGGATTTTAGGCAGCGGCTTTATGGCTGGTGCCCTTAAATATTCTGGTAACCATAATGGCAGCGTTACGGCGTTAGCTGGAACGTCTCGCTTTGCCATGGGAGCATTAGGCGGCGTTGTCGTGAGTCTCCTTCACAATGGCACATTTGTTCCAATGCTTGGCACTATGGCTGCATGCGGTATTATTGCCTTTGTGACATTTAAAGCCACAGTGCGTTACTCAAAATCATTGGACAAAGAACAGGCATAATATCGCCATTTATCTTTCAACTTATCATTCTTATAACTGACTATACGAGGCTCTCATGCTAAGCACAGCAACGCTCATCGAAAAAATCAAAAGCACTCCTGAACAAGTTCAATTCAAAGAAGTGATTGATGTCATAGAGCGCGAATACGATTTCACGCCAACAGCATTTTCTAATGGCACACAAAACAATGCGATAAACGAGAACAATGGTTCTTGTAAGATTTTTTCCTTTGCCTCTATAAATCAGCTAGCTGCTGCAGAAACGCTACATTTATTTGGTGATTTTTACCGTGTGGATGTATTAGAAAACCCTGAAGCCAGCGACCATCAAAACATCCGACAGTTCATCGAAAATGGCTGGACTGGCATTAACTTTACAGCACAAGCACTATCACACAAAGCCTAGCCGACAGGGCAATCATAGCTCTTTACTGATTGCCCTACCTTCCCTTTCGGTCTAAAAAACCTTCAATAAACCTAATGTAAATAGGTTGAACTTCTCTCTCATAAAATGCGATAGTGCTGAACAATGAAAAGATGAGGTGATTATGGAATTAGTGGCATTTGACCTAGATGGTACCCTACTGAATAGACATCAAAGACTGTCTGATTACACACTTGAAACGCTAGAGCGTTTAAAGTCTGCTGGCATATTTTATACTGTTGCAACAGGGCGAACACATTTCGCTGCGACGCCTTGCCTCGTAGGTCATGATTTTCCAAATTGGCAAATTTTCAAAAATGGGGTTGAATGGTGGGATCCTCAGCAAAACACTTACCGTCATCGAAGCCTGTTATCACAAAGCCACATCTCTGAACTACTTACTTCTTTTGAAGAAAACCAAGTCACGCCTTTTGTCTTTTGCTTAGAAGATGATGGCTCCCATAAAGTCTACCATTCGCCATTAACTGGCCACCTAAGCGATCATATTGCCAATGAGCTAGGCAACCATACCAACATGAGCCTTCACCCTATAAGCGAACTTTCTAATAACTCAAAGATCACTAACATAAGTGCCATGGGGCACCCTACATTTATAGACAAAATAATTGAAGACTCTCAAAAGCACAGCCACTTAACCGCCTATTCAGGTGGTGGAATTTATAACCCTGACGCTTTTTGGTTGGACATCCATCATAGTAATGTGTGTAAAGGTTCCGCACTAATGGAACTTAAAGCTGAAGTTGGTGCCGAAAGGTTAATCGTCTTTGGAGATGGTGATAACGACTTGACCATGTTCTCTCAGTCGGATGAGGCGTTTGCCACTGAGAACGCACTGTCCCACGTGAAAGAAGCGGCAAGTGATGTTATTGGTCACCATGACGAAGACGGCGTCGCCAAGTATCTAAGAAAAAGATACGATTTGTAGTTTTTTAGCTTGTGACGAACTCTTTCGCTGCGAATGGTTGATTTTATAAAATCTAACGCCATTATTGCTAGGTAAGTGTTCATAATTACGATGCTACAAAGACTTTTTTAGAGCGATAAGTTGCGTAAAGATTGTATATTTCTACATTCTTTAACCAAAAAACAACATAATTGACTTTACCCAACGATCATAATGAACCATGATTGTTACAGAATAATTAGTTTGGAGAAGCACCATGTTTGAATTTTTGTTATTCATAGCTGCCTGTGCAGCAATTGCTTTCTTGGTAGCCAACGTTCAGAAATCTTTTTTTCAACCAAAAGCAACACTACAACCTATTAAGATTGAGCGAGAAAAAGCAAAACGCCCACACCCTCAACGTAAACGCTCTTATTAATCATTTCTTTTCCAAATACGATACTAGCTGGACACACCGCTTGGTGAGTCTAGCTAATTAATCATATTTTAATGTCATATTCCTTTAGTTTGTTTGCTATTGCACTGTGACTCATTCCAACAGCTTTCGCCAACCGTCTTGTACTTGGGTAGCTTGGGTACAACTGTTTTAGTAATTCAGCCTCCCATTGCTTTACCGTTTTCTCTAACGAATTCTGCTGTAAAACCATAGTCACCGCTTTGCCATTATTCACTTCAGGCAAGTGGATATCATCTGCCGCCCATTCCCTATTTGTTGCAGTCAGTAGTGTCTGCAAACATGTATTCTGCAATTCTTTTAGGTTACCAGGCCAAGTATATAAAGCTAACTTAATCAAAGCAGGTTTTGACAAGCTAGCAACGGGTAGGCGATAACGCTCTGCTTGAGTCGAGATAACTTGCTGGGCCAAGCCTTCAAGATCCTCACGACGATCTCGAAGTGCAGGGACAGACAACACAAGTGTCGCCAATGAAAAATACAAACCTGAATGCAGCGTTTTACCATTCGCTAGCTGGGACTGACTTAACACCGAAGTACTGATGATGCGTAAATTAGAATCTAGGCTGGTTCCGGTGCCAGGCTGTCGAGCCAGCCAATGAGCCAGCTCAATCTGTACGTTTTTATCTAAGTACTCAATATCCTCAATTACAAGCCAACCAGACATTTGATCTAATGAAGCGATATCAGAGCGCTCAATATCACGAGCATTACGCACGATCAATTGCGCCTCTAGCTCACCTTGTCGTTTGTTCCAATATTGAAACAAAGCATCAATTAGATCTCGTTTACCTGTTCCCACTTCGCCTTGAACTAATAAAGGCATCGATACATCTGCAAAGACTTTTGCTTGCGTCAAAGCCTCTCTCATGGACTCACTCTTGATGACCGAAGGTTTAAAATAGGCTTCAAAATGTGCCTCCGCATCCGGTGCTTGTTTCAAGCTGGCAGCTTGACGATCTAGCCTCGTTTTCGATTTAAGATAAATGACGGTTCCGGCAGGGTTGGTCACACCATCGTCATCAGAGACAAAAATCGGCTTCATTTCTAGCAATAGCATTTTATTACGAATGCGAATGCGCTTCGTCATCCCTTCTCGTGGATTGGCCCAAATTTCCTTTGCGACATTCACACCTTTTATAAAATGCTGTAGCGGTTGATGAAGTAAATCTGCTACAGAGACATTCAAATCTTCAGCCGCCAGCTCCGTTGCCATTGTAATGTGACCTTTTAGATCAACCGACATCACACCATCCGGCAAGGCTTCTAACAAAGTATAAATCGCATTGTGTTCACGCTCAGACGGAGTAAACATCACAGTCTTAACATCCTCAACACTTTCTAAGCGACGAATATCCGCCAACAGCTGCTGCAGTTTTGGAAAAGGAATGTCTGGAAAGCCACAATAAATACAGCGGCGCTTTGTATCTACCTCAACTAACCGCATATCAATGCCATGAGGAATAAATAGGTCAAGCGCTTCGCGCACCATGCCGATTCTATCTTCACACTGTATCTCTACTCTCATGGTTTCTCTCTAGTATTTCGCTGTTTGTCTTTGGAGCTTAGCAACAGTAAATTCTTCTGTGGCGCGAAGATTTCATAAAGCGGCAAAACAGCTGCACCAAGCACGCCAGCCGTCTGCCCTGTTTGAGCATGACGAATCGGTGGTATGGGCAAGGTACTTTGCTGGGCTACCACTTGTTCAAGCTCAGTAATCAACGCCGTTAACACCGTCGTTGGTAAACGCCCTCCAATCAAAATGGCTTCAGGATCGTATAAAGCCACCACGGCTGCTAAAGCAGAAGCCACTTCATGAGCAACGTCATTCGACCACTGCGACACGGCCTTTATATACACATCATCCTGCCATGCTTCATCACAGTCTGGCCAAGTAAGCTGATTCGACCATAAAAAACGTCGTAATGATGATAAAGATAAGGCCTCTAAAATCCATTTTCCGTGTTTGCCTGTTGCAGTTGGAATAAGCCCAAAGCTACCAGCTTTGCCATGTGAGCCAAAATAACATTCGCCATTTGTCACCACACTTCCGCCACATGCCGTGCTGACAAACAAATAAAAGAAATCGAGCGGCAATACACCCGGCGCTAATAACAACTCACTGGTTGCTGCGGCAACCGCATCATTCTCACAAAAGCACACCAGCCCAGTTGACTCCGCTAACCAAGTTTCAAATGCATCTGAACGCCAATAAGATAAAGCGTCTTTCAGAGAATCTAAATTAGACAGCTGATCTTGATCCGTCACTAATGTTTCCAACCAAGAGTCCATATAATCTGGGCGAGTCAAACCTATACCCTGTACTCGACTCCAATCATCACCCAAGGTAGCTTTGACCTCTTCAATTAAGTCGCTCGCAATCTGTTTGGCCATATTTTCCGTCGGAAAAGACACCGCTCGTTCAACCAATAAAACGCACTCGCCACTAAAATCTAACAAAGCAGCACTGATATGATCGCGGTCAACATTAATCCCCAGGCCATACGCCCCTTTCTTATTAATGCTTAATTTGATTGAAGGCTGGCCTCTTCGCCCCTTGACCTTACCTGCGACATGAAGCAGCTGACGCTCTAATAAAGACGAAGTAATGACCGAAATCGTTTGCGCACTTAGCCCTGTTTGCTCTGCAATGCTCACTCTCGAAATGTCAGGATGCTGTCGAACCAAACGGAGTATTATCCGCTCATTATAAATCCGACTTTGTTCTGAGGTGCTACCAGAAGATTTCATATAACCCTACTCTCATACTTTGGCTTGTAAACTAATCGCTACCATTTAATAAATCTAATTGATTTAATAATATAACTCATTAAGATGAGAGATACGTCTTTAAACGCTCCATTTTTGATCAATTTTTCTTTTGCAAAACAATAAAGGGCTATTACGCTGAACAAAAGCCCAAAACAAAGGACCTCGTCATGAACTCTTTTCCGGACTTTAAATCTGTTGATTTTTTAAACGACCATATTCAATCTACCATGGCGTTTTATCACCCAAACTGCATCGATGAATCTGGCGGTTTTTTTCAATTCTTCAAAGATAACGGCGATATTTATGATACCGACACTCGCCACCTTGTTAGCAGCACTCGCTTCGTTTTCAACTACGCCAAAGCCTATCAAGCCACTAAAAACACCGCCTATTTAGAAGCCGCTCAGCACGGTCTAGAGTATTTAAGAAACCGCCACCGTCGTGAAAATGGTGGCTATGTTTGGCTACTTAACAAAGATAAAAACCTTGACGAAACCAATCATTGCTATGGTTTTGCATTTGTCATGCTTGCCTATTCAACCGCTTATAAAGCGGGAATAAAAGAAGCAAAAGCATGGGTAAAAGAAACCTTCGACGTTATGGAAACACATTTTTGGGACGCTGAATTTGGCTTGTACAAAGACGAAATATCCAGTGATTGGCAAACGGTTTCACCTTATCGTGGCCAAAATGCCAATATGCACAGCTGCGAAGCACTATTGGCAGCTTACGATGCCACACAAGAAGTCCATTACCTTGAACGAGCTACCTTGCTTGCTCATAACATTTGCGTACGCCAAGCAGCTCTCGCTGGCGGTGAAATTTGGGAACATTACACAACCGACTGGCAAGTTGATTGGGACTATAATAAAGCAGACCCAAAGCATTTATTCCGCCCATGGGGATTTCAGCCTGGCCACCAAACTGAATGGTCTAAACTACTGTTATTAATACACCAACGTTCGCATGATGATTGGCTAATTCCAACCGCGCAGAAGCTATTCAACTCGGCATGGGAAAAATCATGGGACCATACTAATAGTGGTCTGTGCTACGGCTATGACCCCAAAGGGAATATCTGCGATGGCGACAAGTACTTTTGGGTTCAAGCGGAGTCCTTTGCCGCGGCAGCAATGCTTGCCATATACACGAAAGAAAACCATTACTGGGACAAATACCAACAACTCTGGCAATACAGTTGGTCACATATGATAGATCATAAATATGGTGCTTGGTTTCGAATTCTGACTCAAGACAATAAAGCCTTTGATGATTGTAAAAGCCCTGCGGGCAAAACAGACTACCACACCATGGGCGCTTGCTATGAGGTCATAGAACAACTCACCAAACAGAATTAAAACTCGCTAACAAATCCCCACTAACTAAAGGGCGATCATTCTATTTATAGCCAAAATGGAGTATGATGCAGCCCCTACGTTAGTGGACGCGAGCCCCTTTCTTTATGCAGTTAGACAAAATAGATCTCAATTTACTTCGTTATTTAGACTCCTTATTACGGGAGCAAAACGTCACCCATGCAGCCAATCAGCTTGGCATTACCCAACCTGCCATGAGTAACGGCTTACGACGTCTAAGAGACCTATTTCATGACCCATTACTGGTCAGAACCAGCGATGGCATGATGCCAACTGCCTTAGCAATCCAACTCCAACCTCGTGTTCAAAGTATTCTACAATCCGTCGATGAAGTACTTCATCTCGGGCAAAGCTTCGAAGCAGAATCCAGCTCACGCGTGTTTCGTATTATGGCGAGCGATTACGCAGAAGCAACCTTGATTCCACCCTTGATGAAAAAGCTCCAGGAAGAAGCGCCTAACGTTATTCTTGATGTCATGAACCCAAGTGATGTTAGCTTTCACGATGTAGAGAAAGGTAAAGTAGACTTAGTGATCAACCGCTTTGACACGCTACCGCAATCTTTCCATCAAAAATCAGTGTGGGTCGATCATTTCTCTTGCCTAGTACCTGCTAACTCCGAGATCGCGAAAAATTTCTCATTAGAAACCTATCTTCAATCCCGACACGTTTGGGTAAGTAAAACAGGGTTTGGTGTTGGTGTTGGCATTCAACCAGAAGAAGTTCAAAAATTGGGTTGGGTCGATGGCTCCTTGGCTGATCTAGGTTTTAAACGAAATATTCGTTTATTTACTCGCAACTACAACGTTGCTATGCGCGCCACAGAACAGCTCGGACTAATCGCTACACTACCTTCCTTAGCCACTCGCCTAATGAAAGATAATGACAAGGTAGTGGTACTTCCACCACCATTTGAAATACCGCCTGTCGAACTTAAAATGTTGTGGAGCCCATTACTTCAACATGACCCAGGCCATATTTGGATACGCTCCAGTATTGCAGGTTGTGCAAAAACCATAGCAGAAAACAATAATCTCTAACTGGCTGGTGCCATTTAAAAGTGAAAATCAAACATAAAAAAACGAGCTCTAAGCTCGTTTTTTTATGGCAATATTTTACTAAAGTTTAGGAAGCAAAATATTACATAGTCAGCATCTGCTGGGCGGACTCTTCAGCACTCGATACAGTTCTTTTCAAATCAGTAATGTGTCCATTATCAATACTGTAACACCAGCCGTGAACGTGAAGTTCTTGGCCGGTTTTCCAAGCATTTTGAACAATACTGCTCTGACAAACGTTTGCTACCTGCTCAACCACATTTAACTCACACATACGATCAAAGCGAGTATGCTCGTCAGCAATAGCATCAAGCTCGTCTTTATGTAGTCGATATACGTCTTTAATATGACGCAACCAGTTGTCTATCATGCCATGCTCTTCGGTGCCCATAGCCGCTTTGATACCACCGCAACCATAATGACCAACCACCATGATGTGTTTTACTTTTAGTACATCAACCGCAAATTGGATAACCGATAAACAGTTCAAATCCGTATGCACCACAACGTTAGCAATATTACGGTGTACAAAAACTTCACCCGGTAAAAGATCGACAATTTGGTTTGCTGGCACACGACTATCGGCACAACCAATCCAAAGGTACTCTGGCTGTTGCTGCTTTGACAGCGTAGAAAAAAACTCTGGGTCTTCTTCCGTTACTTTGGCAGCCCACTCTCTATTTTTAGCAAAAAGATCATCTAAATAATTAGACATGGTTCATTTCCTTAGCTTGTTTTTGATACCAGCGGAGTTTGATGTCTGCCGTTAAAATAATGGATTCAAGTTGTTGAACGGCCTCTCGGCCTTCATATGACGCCTTATGAATATGCGGTGTCATACTTAATAAATTCTGTATTTTTTCTTGCGAGTCTAAACTGAAAGTAAAAGTTTCCGCTTGCTCTAACACCAAATCAAAGCCAGACACGCCATCAGAAAATGTTTGTTTGTATTCATGAATAGAAGGATAGAGTATCTCACGCAACTCAATCAGGTGCTCTGGCCCCGACTCAACCAGCAACATCAAACCATTGTCACTCAGCACACGTGAAAATTCTGTGAATACTGGAAAGCCAAATAAGCATAAGACAAGATCAAAACGTTCGTCAGGCACAGGCAAGCTCGCATTGCTGCCAACTATCCAACTGACGGTTTTATCGCGCTTACTCGCCGCGGCAATCGCCCACTTAGATATATCAAGACCACAACGTTCCATCTGGATATTTTGATTCGATAACGCCTGACTGATTTCATCCAGATAATAGCCTTCCCCACACCCAGCATCGAGAACACGCATACCCTTTAAAAAATGACTTTTTGGCCAAGAATCAAGAACGGCCTGAACAATAGGAAAGTAGTGGTTTTGATTCAGAAAGGATTGTCTGGAAGCGACCATTTCTTTACTGTCGCCAGGATCTTTGGATCGTTTATTTTGTACTGGAAGAAGGTTCACATAGCCAGTTTTAGCTAAGTCGAAAGAATGTCCCTGCTCACATTTTAAGCTGCGCTGCTCGCGGCGTAATGGCGTGGCATCTATCGGACAAGACAGGTTTTCAAGCGTCAACACAGTTTACTCATCGGTTAATAATCTCACGTTCAAAAAGGATACCCTTTTACCAACACTCTGAACATCAAAAATCCTAAAGACATAATCATTTCTTATTTAACAAACTAAAGGACTACTACTTACGCAAAAGTAACCACATTCTGACTGCTCATATAACGCAAAAAATCTTCCCCACATAAGGGTTTGGAAAACAAATAGCCTTGCACTTCTTGGCAGCCATATCCATCTAATAAATCAAACTGCGATCGGGTTTCTACGCCTTCGGCAATGACTTTTAAATTTAAACTTTTTGCCATAGCTATGGTGGCTTTTACGATTGCATCGTTATCACTATCTAGCCCCAAATCATTAATAAAAGACCTGTCTATTTTTAAAGTTTGAATGGGGAATTTTTTTAAATACGCTAATGAGGAATAACCCGTACCAAAGTCATCAATTGACAAGGTTAAGCCCAACTTTCGAAAACCATGCAATTTGTCGATAGACTGCTGAGCGTCTGCCATCAACATACTTTCGGTCAATTCAAGTTCGAAATACTCAGGTTCAACACCCGTTTCTTGCAACACCCTTTCGACCATATCCACCAAATCAGCCTGCATAAATTGTCGACTAGATAAATTCACCGACATTTTAATAGGAGCAACCCCCGACTCACGCCATTCTTTTAACTGCCTACAAGCTCGTCGAATAACCCACTCGCCTAAAGGAAGAATCAAACCACTTTCTTCAGCTAAAGGGATAAACTGATCTGGACTAATCATCCCAAGTTCGGGATGCACCCAACGAATAAGAGCTTCAGCCCCTACAACCTCCTCGTCACATAAACGAATTTTAGGTTGATAATGCAAAACAAACTGCTCTTCCTCAATGGCTTTTCGTAAACCACCACCTAAAGTAAGATGCGCATCAATATTTTCAGCCATGTTATTTTCGTAAACAAAATACATATTATGGCCAGTAGATTTCGCACGATACATGGCGGCATCGGCATTTTTAAGTAAATTGTCTATATCATCAGCATGTTGAGGGTAGCTTGCGATACCAATACTGGCGGTAATCATCATTTCCATTTTGGCGACAAGATAGGTATTGCTGGCGTTTTGCATAATACTTTCAGCAATATTTTGTAGCTCTTCAATTCCGGTTGTATTTTCCAACACCACCACAAACTCATCGCCCCCCAAACGGTACAAACAAGCCCGAGGAGGAATACAGGTTTTGATTCGTTCAGCGACTCGCTGGATAAGCTCATCACCAACGCGATGGCCAAAGTTGTCATTAATAACTTTAAAGCTATCTAAATCTATATATAAAAGGCCAAACTCTCGCTCACGTTTACGTGCATTAACCAGCGCGCTTTCCAGCTGCTGATAAAGTAAATTGCGGTTTGGCAGTAAGGTTAAACTGTCGTAGTTATTAAGGCGATAAAGTGCGACTTCGTGGTCTCTTTCTTCCTGAATATCATGCGTTAATAAGTAAACATTATTAGTGAAATGATGGTAAGACACCTCTACTTTATACCAACGCACGCCTTGTTTACTTGAAAGTCGTATTTCCTGAGATAGGCACTCCAGCCTTTCTAAGCGCTGTATAAAGCTATTAGCAGCGCCAGAAACAGCAAATAAATCTCTAATGTATTGGATATCTCCAAAAACACCTATAAAGCATTCACTTGCTTCAATCATCTCGCCCTTCGGATTAAAAGCAGCAAAAGATAAGGTTCTAAATTGTGTCAGCAAACCAGATGACTCTGGTGCCCGGGGAAGCGTTGACGAAGTAATTGAAGCAGTGATAGAAGTAGGAGTAGGCAAACTAACGTGGGAAAGGTCTGGATGAGCCTCGACTGACAAACCTCTACGACCATTACCTAATGAGATAACCGATCCAATCACCTTATAGCGAGCGCCATCTTTGGACACATAGGGCCATTTGAAAGGCAACTCTTCGCCTAACTCAAGAGCCTCGATGTACAAAGACAAGCGTTTTTGTAACGCATCGCCAATCAGGCGTTGGCCGGATTTAATATCATTCAAAGAGTCGGCTAACAGCGCCTCTGCAGCGTCATTGCACCAAGGAACACTCGATTGCTCGATATCTATAATCCAGGCAGCTAATGGCATTTTTGCATGCACAAGCATTGATAAATCAGTCATCAACTTTAAATACTACTATACGTTTTGACACTAGAGGCCTCGCAAACTATCACCATGAATCTGGTACAACAAACACATGTTTGCATATGTCCCCTGCTGCATCAGCAGCACTCCACATAAACACGTGTCTTGGACGTGAATCATGTAGGATCTCACCTACGAGATTGTAGGCAAATTGCGAATAATTGAAAGGAATATTCTCATTTACAGCAGGATAAGACAACCAATGAGGTTTCGGTAAAACTAAAAAATTTAAAAAATATGACTTTAGCAAGATAAAATCAGACGCTCTGATCCAACCACCGTATTCTGATTGAGCTAACCAAGTTGATATATCCTGCCCTGCATTAAGCGAGGAATACAATCGACCAAAAATCAACAAATTTGCCTGAGGCATTCGACCTTGCGCAATATCCGCAATATCCGCAATGGCACACTTGCCCGCGTCTGTTTCTAAAATTCGTAACTGATGACCTCTGGCTCTAGAGACTTTCTTTAGTAAGCTGTCATTTTTATTTGGGCCAATCCAATGGTCTGGATATAAATCTTGACGCTCTAAATAAAACTTAATGGCAATTTCAAATTGATGAAGCTGACCTGCTGGCGTTTCCACCAGCATGTCTACTTCGCCTAGAGTTTTGCCCTCACCAACAATCTGCACATGCTCGTAATGAACCGTCAAAACAGACAAATGACGAATCGCAAACGAGAACAAGGTCTCGAAATAGCTGCCAAGAAAATGAGACTTGCACTCTGTTACAGCGTCTATCAATGGCTGGGGTTGATCATCCAACGCTAGCAGCTGCGCTTCAACATCTGACAGCCAATAAGGCTCTAGCTCAAAATCGCGCTCAATATAATGCCCTTCAACTAGCCAAGCAATATCTTTTACAAAAGGATGTTGAACGCGATCCGAAATCACAGAGCACCACTTAAATGTTGGTCAATACGGTTTAAACAAGTCACCAAAGAACGGACTTTAGACTGTGGCTTACCTTTAAAAGCTTCTTCCGCCATCGGAGATATATGGCATCGACTAGGTAAAGTTTCACCAGACGCTAACATCATTTTAAAACGCTCTATCATCACAAAACGCAACCACTGCTCGAACGACATAGAATCAACACAGAAAGGCTCTGTGCTTGCTACAGCCTCTTTTGAAGGTATATCACATTCCCAAACACCACAGTCTTGCATTGCCATTTGCAAGTCCATCAATAAATCAGCCAACACATGATGGGCAGAAAAGGCTTTTTTCAACCTGATTTCTCCTTTGAAAAACGGTAACATAGCGAATCTTTTTTAAAGCGATAACGGTACATTAAATACCTTTATCGGCCATATGAGCCCAAACTTTAGTATGAATAAAATCGAATCTCTTTCAGACCTATTTACCATGGTTGGTTGCGATGTAAGCTACTACGACCTAGGTCGCAACATCACAAAAATCACACCGCAACAAGCCATCCAATTTGATCGCAAACAACAGGCTTACCCATTCCCATTTCGTCAACACGCATGGTTGGCCTGCCTGTTAAAAATGAAAAATACCAAAACAACAGCCCAAAATACTCAAGATCAAAGTGTTATTTGGTTTATTAAAATGCCACTAGACGAAGCCGGCTGCTTAAACCTAGGCACACGTGACCACTTCATTAAAAGTATTGTTGATAAAATACTGCACAAAGGTGAAGAAGCGGGGTTATCAGAAGCCCTAGAGGACAACCCCTATGCCTTCAAACCAGACCAAGAGCGCATGGCTAGTTTTCACGCCATTCTTGGCAAAGACCTGCATAAAACACAGTCGCACTATTTCGATGACGTCATTGCATACCTGTCATCTGATCTAACCGATGCTAACGACGGCTGGCAAACACTTGGTTTACAAGGCATTGCTGAACTTGCCGCCAGAGTAAATGAAGACAAATACCAAGCACTTATACAAAAAGCTATTCAACATGCTGCTAAGCCCGTAGTTAGTGCTTTATGCCACGCTCTTGAGCACGAGACTCTATCTAACCAGTTACAAGATACGCTTATCGAACAACTGCAAACCGAGCAAGACGCGCTGATGCAAGCCAGTTACTTACGCGCCCTATCCAGAGCCGATTTAAACGACACGCTATTACTGCCGCTGTTTGGTCTACTTGGTAGCCTAACCGAATGCAAAGACGACGACCTTCACCCTATCGCTGCCCTTGCCGCAAAATGCCCCCATTGGTTGGGTCAAAACCCACAATTAATGCGCATCATCATGGAAAAACTGGCTCACCGAGAAGATGGCTACATCGCCTTCAAACAAATTGCCGCCGAACTCAGCCAGCACCCAGAAGCCAAACAACCGCTTTGGACATTACTACGCAGCGAACACGTCAGCCCGCAACTGGCACAAGCAGTGAGTTATATATTCACACAAACACCAAAGTCAGTGCAGTGATTGGGAAGAGTTAACATTGCGATAACCTGAGTCTGGAGTGTTTGAAATGAACAACCCAGACTCTGGTTTTTAACATAGTCCTACTTCAATATTGAAAGAGCAGCCACGAGTATTTTCTGAACCATCTGCGGATCTTCACCGCGCGCCACCTGAGACGAAGCGTTACTTAGCTGTGCATCGATATAAGTAGCGGCAAATTCTGACGACATCTCTGCAGAAAACTCACCTTTAGCCTTTGAACGCTCTACCCATTTTTGAAAAGTAACAAGACCCTGCTCTTCAAGAAAGTCTACCTGCGCTCGAGTCGCTTCACCCAAATGCGTTCGTGATTCACGCATTTTTATAAAAAGACAGCCATTTGGAGATTCATCATGACAACTAACTGAAGCGGCAAACGATATAAGGTTATCAAGAGCCTCTCTAAATGGAACGTCACTATTCAGCATCTGCTGAACTGGACCTAACACTTGCTCTTGATACCTGATAAGTACAGCCTTCATCAAGCCATCTTCATTTGAAAACTCACGATAAAGACCAGGCTTTGATACACCAGACCTCCTGCAAATTTCATTAAGAGACAAATTGGCTATGTTCTCTTTCCAATAAGAATTCATTGCCACATCTAAAATATGATCGCGATCTAGGGTCTTTGGTCGCCCCCTTGAAGGCTTAATTGAATCTAAACTCATTTTAATACCACCTAGTATTTTAATTTGACATACTAATCTTTTGCGCTTATTGTACCGCCTGGTACTTAATTAGCAAATCGAATAGGAAAGAAAAAATGAGCAATACAAAAAAAAGCATCATTATTACAGGAAGCAGCAGTGGCTTTGGTCAAAAATCAGTAAAAGATTTTGCAGATAAAGGCTATCAAGTGTTCGCCACTATGCGCGGTCCAGAAGGTAAAAATTCTGCAGTTAAAGCAGAGCTGGAAGCGTATAGCGATTCAATTCAAGTTGTTGATATGGATGTTACCAACGACGAATCAGTCAAAAACGCCATTGCAAGCGTACTAGATAAAGCAGGCAAAATTGATATTTTACTTAACAATGCAGGCGTGATGTATCTTGGCATTACAGAAGCATTTAGTATTGACCAAGCTCGCGAGCAAATGGAAACCAACTACTATGGCGCTATGCGCACTATTCTGGCCGTTTTACCTGCGATGCGTGAAGCTAAGTCTGGCCTTATCATTAACACCTCATCCATGGTTGGCCAAATTTCAGCACCGTACTTTTCTACCTACGCCGCGACCAAACATGCTTTAGAAGGCTACCTTCAAGGTTTACGCTACGAAGTAGCGCCATTTGGCATCGATGTCGCCATCGTACAACCTGGCCCATTCCCAACAGGTCTAACAGCATCAGGACAACAACCATCACGTACAGACATACTGGATAGCTACGGTGAATTGGCAAACATCCCTACCGCCATGTTCGAAGAATTCGGTAAATTTATGCAGAGTGATCAAGCACCTAATCCACAAATGGTAGTAGATGCTTATTTAGCCCTAGCAGACATGCCTGCTGGTAAGCGCCCAACACGCACACCTGTTGGCTTGGTTTGGGGGGTTGATGAAATTAACGCCGCTAAACAACCTGTCCAAGACCGTGTTTTAACAGAAATGCAACTAGACAAAGTTCTAGGCGGCGCTGACGTATAATATTCGTCATCAGAGGCAAACAATACTTTGCCTCTTTTTAGACCGACATCAAGTGAATGTCGTGTTTGAGAAATGAATTGGAGTCTGGACGTCTGAATTTAAAGATGAGACAGACTCTTTTTTTGGAATGCGTGAAATGACTAATTGCCACTCCATCTTCAAGTCACGGTGTGATTGCGCGCAGTCCCTTAAATACAAATTAATTAAGCTTTGATAAGGAATTCCCTTGTCGTCCGCCAACGCCTTAAAATACTCAACAGTATCCTCATCAAGCCTTATCGTGACCTGCTTCTTAAGCTTTTTAGCGTAAGGTTTTTTGACTGAAATTGCTTCGCAGCGTACGGATTACTAACTGCACTATACTCAGCAATATCATTCAGATTATCCAGTGCTGGCTCAGTCCAAATTACTTGAGCCATTTACTCATTTTCTCTTTGGCTTGCGACATATCCATTGTTCGATCTTCACGGATGGCCTGCTCGCCTTTCGCGATACCTTCCAAGATCTTCATCCGTTGCACCATTAACTCGTCATCAGCTACGTCAAGCAAATAGGCTGATGGCTGACCATGTTCGGTTATGAGAATAGGCTCTTTTAACTCACGTAAATCAGCAAGCAGCTTCGATGCCTGCCTCTTTAGCGTAGTAACGACTTCGGCTCTCATAGCAACACCTCAAATTAAAATGTATCACTCCAATTTGGAAAGAACTAATGCTGCCATCACCAGCTGATTATTCCCACTAGTCTCAATAATTGGCAAACATTCACCCACCGATCACGTAGGTCTGATGAGACGAGGAACGAGGCGTGATCTGACGAAACAAGCTCGGTAAGCATTTGCGATGTGATATTTAAAAGTAAACGCCTTGATAAGACAGACTTCTAAAAAATAGTAATTATGGTCGTAAGGCTAACGCTCCACATAAACGGCGCGAGCTTGCGAGCGTCCGGCGACCGAAGGGAGCGAATTTCATGTGCTTGTTAGGTGACTATTTC
Organism: Marinomonas foliarum; assembly: GCF_016906065.1. NCBI lineage: Bacteria > Pseudomonadati > Pseudomonadota > Gammaproteobacteria > Oceanospirillales > Oceanospirillaceae > Marinomonas > Marinomonas foliarum. The sequence goes on from NZ_CP070273.1 coordinate 529,590, forward strand.
TCGAACTCCGCATGGTACGTCGGCAAAAACTTTTGTATAAGTTCTGGTACTTGAACTTGTTTTAGATAGTTGTCTTGACAAAAGCAGTGCCCGCATTCCCTCCAGGTCAAAAGCTCTCGAAGCTGAGTTTTTTCCTTTGTTGCTTTCTTCAAAGCCCTTCTGGATTCTTTTCGTAAACTAACATCATCGCTTATTTTCACTTTCGGGTTGTCAAGTATTATCTCTTCAAGATACTCGAAGAGGATTGGACTAGTTGGCTTCCTGACAGTAAACATCTTTCTTTGAATATCGTAATCGTCCCATTTTCTAGCCAGCTCTTTGACGCTTTGAAAATAGTTCTCTTCTGGTTCTGAATGCCTGTCCCAATGTATTGGATTGTTATTCGTTACCCAAATATCCAAATTCTCATCAAGCAGAAGCTCTAATTTAAACCGAAAAAGAACCGGTCCATAGTGATTTTGTCTAGAAAAGTGCCCGTGCAAATCGGTTGTATCTAGAAATATGTCACCAAATACATCAAACAGCTTATCAATTTCGTCCGATGTCTGAGGGGTTTGGTAAAGGGTTTGTTCTTCGATACCTTGCCTAGATAGAAGCCCACCCTCCTGAATAAAAGTGATTGATGTCGCTACTGTATTTGCATGGAAAAAGTTTGACACTTTTTTCCGTTTAAGCAAGTCATATAGCTCTTTATTATCCAACTTCACTCAAAATCTCCTTGGTCACCTAACGCCTCATTAACTGGCGCGTAGGTTGGTATTGTTTTTGCGCCATTGTCTTTTGCAAAAACAATGACAGCCGTTATGCGTCCAAGTTTAATGACTTGTTAGGGTGTCACACTCGAAGAGTACACAGACCATGACAACGCGATGACACTAACAACAAAAGCTAAAATAGCTATTTTATTTGATCGTTTGGCATGCAACTCTGATCTCTTACTTATTTCAAGTGACTCGGATTCTCGATTTTCAGCCCGTACAATAGAGTTGTGTTTCTCATCAGCTAACCATTCTTCTGCAATTTGTACCTCAAAGCCAGTAAACTCATTTTTAGTAGTTAAAATTTGTTTTACTCTTTCATTGCCTTTCTTAGATAGTTCATTACGAAAAGAATCTTCGTATTCGTTTAGTAACTCAAGCTCTTCAGCTTCTGAAGTAGCAAAAATATGCTGACCCTCTATCCATTTTCGCTTTGAACGTTTTATTTCGGCCCAATATCTAACTTCAATAATGAACTCTGAGCGAGCAGGAATTAATTGCTCATGATTACATATGAAAAGCTTATTAGGAGCTTCTAACTTACTGCAAATTTTAATTTCCATTTAGCTCACCTCTGAATGACACCCTAACGCCTCAAACACCGGCTTGGTAAAGTTGGCGGCTTTTTTGGAACAAAAAAGGTGACAGCTTTACCAAGTCCGTGTGCTTTGATTTGTTAGCTGCTCTCATTTAACCGGTTAAGTAAAAATTCTGCGATAACGCCAACGGACTCAATTATGCTATGAGATTCTTTTGTACTTAAAGCAGTAATACATAACTTGCCATGCCCTGTTTCCTCTTTATTTCTAACTCTATTTATACCGGTAGCCATATGGAAAAGTGCTCGCTCATAGTCTTTAATTGCAGGCTCATTTGCAGCTTTAGGAGTTTCTGGGGTCGCCATATTTAATGCTGCATAGGCTTGGCCGAATAAAGTAGGAAAATTAGCATTGGCAGGATGGGCTCCAAACTTTGTTTGAATGATGTGTTTTGCTGTTGCCTCTAAAAGGTCTTTCCCTGTACCCGAAAGTAGCGCCGCATCTTCAGAACCTCTTTTTGCTCTTTGTGCGTAAGCCTGCAAAGCTTCTGTCAGATGCTTACCTTTAAGGGTATCTAGTACCTTCGGGCGTATATCTCCGTTTTCGGACAGGGAGAAGTTTTCAGCATCAAAAACACTGATTGTATTAAGTATCTGTTCTTTACCCACGAAATTTGGAGATGTGTCTCGAAAACCACCAACAGCCCTAACTTGAGAAACAACTAGTGAAATGAGCTTACTACCTGCCGATGGGTCATTTTCAATAGCCCAGTTCAATGTAGCCCTAACCCTTTTGGCTTTACCGACCGACTGCCCCTGTGATTTTGGGTCGGCCTGCGTCAATCCAGCTTTCTTGATTTGAACCTCAAGTTCGGAATGCGTCGGCTCCCTTTTTGGTTCGACTTGAGCGTCATCAACAAGCTTGGAAACCGCAATAATTATTGAATCAGATATGGGTAATTCCATTTTCTCTCAAAATCCTCCGAACCTTATTTGCCAGCTAACGCTGCGCTCTGCGGAAATTTGGGAGCGCCAGCGAGAAAATTTTCCGTAGCAGCGCCTTGTTAAGCATTTTCCTTGGCCTTGATAAAATAGCTGTTTTCTAAATATCTATACCAATCTTCAAATAGTTCATTATCCCTCTGAGAGTGAAACTCCTCACCATTCCTATATATCTTGCCGCCTATCAAATAGTGAGAGACTCTTATAGTTAACACATCGTCTTCCAATTTGAAGTGGTTGATCTTGGACCGGTCTTTACCTTCTGCTATAAAATAAAAATAAATATGATGATTACACTTTGATAGCTCGAAAAGCTTCTGAAATGTTTTTTGGTCGGGAATATGAGTTCGCACAATCTCTAAGACCACGTTAGGGTAAGCCGCCCGTGGGAAGAACTTAGAGGAATCTCTACCCGCTATATCTGGCTTTATATATGTGTCGTCACTAAAAGCAACCCGACAATTATTTTCCATAAACCATAAGTATTGACTATCTTGCAAAGGCTCGAATATTACTTGCTCTTCAAATTGGCGGTTATCATTAAAGACATATGTCGAAAAGCGCACTTTGGCAACTTTATCGTCGCTTAACTCGTCGAACAAAAACTTCACACAGTCATCATGTGTCGGATTGTTTTCGTCTCCTCCTAACCTAGTTCCAAATGATGGATTACCTATACGCCTAAAATGAGGCGCGTTTTCATTTCTGACAGGCACAACTAAACAGTCATCGTCATTTAGTAGAGGCTCTTCTTTCATTCTCGGATACAAGCGAAGATCGAAAATATCTTCTTCTGAATATTCTCTTCCAGAAATTGTTCCACGTACCATGCTCTCTCCTAATGCTTAACATCTATGGACACCCCGATTTTTGCAAGCAAAATCAAGATCTAACAAAAACAGTTTTGCAGCCATCTATTCGGATTTTTAGTAAAGCAATTAATGCTTTTATCCCTGATGCTATTCCTGCAAAAAAGCAGCGCTGACTTGGTTCTAATCATTTTGGCGTTTTCAACGAAACGATGTTAGTCCCAGAATTTCCAAGTCATGCTTTTGGCTATCTTGCCATTCATGTTTTTAACTAAACAAAAACAAATGTCTTAAATTTAATGTAAATCAGGTGAAGGAGAAAGACGTGTTCATTTGATATGAGTTATCTGCTCGTCTTCCCTGACCTTTCTTTACACAATACAAGAAGCTAAAAACGAAAACCATAAAAATATTGTGTGTTTTTAACGTACAGGCAATTAAGCAGATATCGTTAGGGATAAGCGAAAGAAATAACTACACAGTAGCCCTCACCTTGGAAGACATAAGGGGAATTATTAAGTTGTCGGCCTAAAGGCGCGACCTACCATAGAAAATGAAAGCTTCGCTTTCAACGGCGGATCACGGTCGTACCTCCCTCATCCGCCCTACGAAAACCAGCATTAGCAATGCCATCAGTTCGACGCGACGAAGTTGCGCGACTTTATGGAGTATCAGAGTCATTAACAGAAAGACTCTCTCGAACAGCAAGGCCAATCTATGCCTTACGGTAAAGATCGTGTTGCTATACGCTGCCTTAAATAAAGTGAATAAGACGTTTGAGCGATAGCCCGATAAAAGATTTTTTGGTTACTTTTGCATCGATTGGCAAAAGTTACCCACTCAGCAGAGCGGAATAAAGGTTGGGAATGCAAAGCGTTTGAATGGAACCCAAAGAAGAGAATAACCCCTCCCTAACCCTCCCCTTGGAAAACATAAGGGGAGGGTATAAGAAAGGTTAGCGTATAAAAAAGGCCCCATTTACCTGAGAAGAAAAAATGGGGCCAAGGTAGACATAAATCTGTTATCAATGGCGGGTCTGTTCTGGGTCGTTCGTTTCACGCATTCGTTTACGATGTTCGACAAATTCGTCGCTTAGCATGTAGTCGCCCTGCTCGGTGTGAGCCAGTGCACCACGGTTGACGAGTGCGTCTAAGGTTTTTGGTAACACCTTTTGTCGGCGTTCGCCTTTAATAAAGTAAAATTGCTCACCCAATTGGATCAATTTAAAACCAGATTCTAGGTACCCAACACATAAGTTTTGAGTTGGCGTTAACTTGAGTTTCATTGTTCACCTCACATTGCCTGCCGTCTCTTAAATGTAAATTAATTGATCATTTATCGTTCATGTTAACTATAGACACTTTTTTCAAGAACAGTAATTTTCTACCTCTAACATTACAAAAAGATAAAAAAAGAAACCTTTTCGTCCTGCCAAGGGTTGAACCGTCGCTTAACAGTCTCAAAAAGCCAAAAAAAAGGGAAGACATGAAGCCTTCCCTTTTCACAAACCTTGCAGTGCTTGCTTTATTCAGCAAACACGACGGTTTTATTACCATGTACAAGAACGCGATCTTCCAAGTGGTAACGAAGTCCACGTGACAGTACAAGTTTTTCGATGTCTTTACCAAGGCGAACCATGTCTTCTGCCGCGTGGCTGTGGCGAACACGAATCACGTCTTGTTCGATAATCGGACCTGCGTCTAAGTCTGCAGTGACGTAGTGACAGGTTGCGCCAATCAATTTCACACCTCGCACGGCAGCCTGGTGGTAAGGCTTAGCACCAATGAAAGATGGCAAGAAGCTGTGGTGAATATTGATTACCTTGTGACGGTATTTTTCGCACAAGTATTCAGGAAAGATCTGCATGTAGCGCGCTAGCACAATGGTGTCAGCACCAGACTGATCAATGCAGGCTTCAATTTCTTGGAAGGCAGGCATTTTGTCTTCTTTCGGCACAGGAATGCAGAAATACGGAATCTTGTACCACTCAACCATAGAACGAAGGTCTTCATGGTTAGCAATCACACCAACGATTTCACAGTTCAATTCGCCGGTGTGCCAACGGTGCATAATGTCATTTAGGCAATGGGATTCTTTGGTTGCTAGCAAAATGACCTTAGGGCGATCTTCACTGTCTTTTACATACCAACGCATGTCGAATTTTTCGGCGATTGGCGCGAATTCTTTGCGGAAGGTTTCAACGTCAATATTTAAGCTTTCTGCATCAATATCGTGACGCATAAAGAACCATTTTTGCTCTAAATCTGTGTGGTGACTTGCTTCGATAATCGAGCCTTGGCGATCGTTCAAGAACTGGCTAACGGCCGCTACAATCCCCACTCTGTCGGGACAACTAATCACAAGTCGAAATGTTTTCTTTCTCATAGTAAAACTTATAAACCTTAAAAAACTCTTAAAAGCCAAAAAGACTAAACAAGCTGCTTAGCCTTAATAAAACGTCAGCGAATTATACTGAACCCAGGTAATTATGCTTACTTATTCTTAATGATGTAGCACTGGTGGATTTTGTCATTACGATCAAAATCTGGGTCTAGCGTTTCGCGAGTGATGTTTTTCACGTTGTATTCTTGCTCTAACGATTCGTCCAATACAAAACGACGGTAGTTATTGGAGAAGATAAGTTCGCCACCTCTCGCCAGTCTTGCCATTGCCAAACGCACAAGTTCACCATGATCTCGCTGAATGTCTAACACGTCCGCCATTTTTTTCGAGTTAGAAAACGTTGGCGGATCCATGAAGATCAAGTCGAATTTATCGTGGCATTGTTTTAGCCATTCGATACAGTCCGCACGTTCCACTTGGTGATGAAGGTCTGAAAACTCATTCAATTCGATATTACGACGCGCCCACTCAGTGTAGGTGTTCGACATATCAACACTCAATGAACTGCGCGCGCCACCTTGTCCGGCATGAATCGACGCGGTTGCGGTGTAGCAGAACAAGTTTAAGAAACGTACACCATTGGCTTTGTCTTGAATTAATTTACGCACTGGACGGTGATCAAGGAACAAACCAGTGTCCAAGTAATCTTTTAGATTAACAATGAAGTCACAGCCGTATTCTTCTACGATCATTTCGTGTTTCGTCTGATCTATTTTTTCGTATTGCTCTTTGCCTGTCTGTCTTTGGCGTTTTTTCAAGATCACATTGGACTCTGAAATATTCAACGCGGTCGGAATCGCAGACATGACTTCAAACAAACGCTGCTTAGCTTTTTCTGGATCAACACTTTTAGGCGCTTGGTATTCTTGCACGTGTGCCCAATCACCATACACATCGATAGCAACCGCGTATTCAGGCATGTCGGCATCGTAAACGCGGTAACACTGGATCTTGTTCTTCTCGACCCATTTTTTCAGTTTCTTGGCGTTTTTTTGCAGGCGATTAGCAAACATTTGTGCGCCTGGTGTCATCACGGATTGCGCAACCACGTCTTCTTTGATGCTGCCAGCCAGCAAAGGAAAACGATAAGCACGACACTCGATGCCACCGTTGATAACACGCGTGCTTTTTTCTGGACGAACGGGAATTTGACGCGCCAGATGATCATTGCTGGTCAGCATCATGAACTGCCAACCGCGCACTTGTGTTACGACCCATTCACCTAGTTGACGATATAATGCGATCAAAGCCATTTCATCACCAATACGCTCACCATAAGGTGGGTTGGTGATCACAAGGCCCGGTACGTCTGGCGTGATGTCGAACTCATGCTCTTGGAATGACATCATGGAGACATCAATCACATCGGTTAAACCTGCACGCTTGATGTTTTCGCGCGCGGCAGCAATGGCTTTTTGCTCTCTATCCGTTCCTTGAAAACGAATTCCCAAGGTTGCTGGGTCTTTTTTACGGTTCTTGGCAAAATCCATTAATTGTTGCCACATACGGTGATCGTGCTGTTTCCAGCCTTTGAATCCCCAATATTGACGACGTAAACCCGGTGCGATATCCAAAGACATCAAAGCGGCTTCAACAAGGAACGTACCAGAACCACACATAGGGTCGATCAATTGCGTTAAACCGCAATCGGTACCCCAGCCAGCACGTAGCAAAAGACCTGCTGCCAAGTTTTCTTTCAGTGGCGCCATGCCACCATGTTGACGGTAGCCACGGCGGTGCATACTTTCGCCAGACAAATCGATACTTACCGTTACGACTTCACGTTTAATGCGCAAAGCAATGCGTACTTCTGGCTGTTCTTTTTCGACGTTAGGACGTTCGCCTGTTAATGCCACAAAATAATCGGCAATCGCATCTTTTGCACGAACTGCACCAAATTGTGTATTACGAATATGGTGATTAGTACCATGACAATCGATCGCCATGGTGTTGGTCGCTTTCATGTGGTCAGACCACGGAATGGCTTTCACGGCATCGTATAAGTCATCAGCCGATTCTATTTTGAAGTTGGCAATCGGCAACATAACGCGAGTGGCGACACGAGACCAAAGACAGGCTTTGTACATGCCTTCTAAATCTGTGTTCAATTTGACTTGCGCTTCACCCAACCGAGTTTGCGTTAGGCCTTCGCCATGCAACTCTTTTTCCAAGACATTTTCTAACCCAAGTGGACAGGTTATTTCTAGTGCGTAAACCTGACTTGTGGAATCAGTTGTCTGTAATATAGTGCTCATTTATAAAATACTTTTTTAAATTTCAGTGAATGTTGCAAGACACATAAAGAAGGCGGAATAAAATTCCGCCTATCCAACGAGACGCCAAAATACGCGCCTTGCTTTTAGTTCGATAATATTAGATACCCAGATCAAGTTCTCGGTAATAAGCATCAGTGCTTGCTATTGCTTCCTTGATTAACTCTGGGCCCTGATAAATAAAGCCTGAGTAAATTTGCACTAATCGCGCCCCAGCTTGCAGCTTTTCAACGGCGTCTGCGCCACTTGAAATACCACCCACACCAATAACTGGCAAGGTGTCTTTCAGGTGTTCAGTTAAGGTTCTTACTACATGAGTCGATGCATCACGTACTGGCGCACCGCTCAAACCTCCCGCTTCTTTTTCGAATTTATGACCTAGAACCGCTTCGCGAGACAAGGTGGTATTAGTGGCAATAATACCATCAACGCCCTGTTCGACCAGTGTATCAGCAACCATTTTAATTTCATCGTCCGTCATATCAGGCGCAATTTTCACTGCTAATGGAACACGCTTACCATGTTCGGCTTCATAACGGTCACGGGCAACTGTTAGAGGCGCAATAAGCTGAGCCAAACTTTCTCCAAACTGCAGGCTGCGAAGACCTGGGGTATTTGGTGAGCTGATGTTCGCGGTAATGTAATCTGCGAATGGAATTACGCTTTCTAAACAAGATAGATAATCCGCTGCGGCATCTTCTACCGAAGTCGTTAGATTCTTGCCAATATTAACGCCTAATATTCCTGGGTAACGATGAGACTTAATACGAGATACTAGGTGATCAACGCCTTTGTTGTTAAAGCCCATGCGGTTAATAATGGCATCATGCTCCGGCAGGCGGAACAAACGTGGTTTTGGGTTACCAGCTTGGCCTTTGGGCGTCACTGTTCCTACCTCCACAAAACCAAAACCTAATGCGCCTAACGCCTCAAAAGCGTCAGCATTTTTATCTAAACCTGCCGCTAATCCAACGGCATTAGGAAAACGCAACCCCATAACATCTACTGGCTTAGTAGAAGGTAAACCGCCTAGAAATTTGTTCAACCCCAATCGACTGCTTGCTGCAAGAAGATCCAATGACAGTTCATGGGACACTTCTGGGTCCAGTTTAAAAAGTAATGAGCGAGCAAGTTGGTACATTGTTAGGGCTCCTTGGCTGTTAAGATCAGGAAAATACTTTTCTGATCTTTGCTATTTAATAATAGTATCTAATTCTTACTATCTAACTTTACGCTATCTGATTATGTACTATCTAATTTTAGGCTATCTAATCTTAGTTACTGCAATCAGTTTATTCATGTTGTCAAATTCTACTTCAAAAAAACCATAAATCCCTTCATGGGTTACGAACCGCTGAAAAGCTGATAAAGGCAACTGAACTTTACGCCCATCTAGACAGCTTGCTACTAAGTTTTTTGCTGAACCTGCGTACATAGCTTCATATTTAAACGCGGGCAAAGCCACATTTAATACAAGTTTTGCCATTTTTTCGTCCTGTGCTTACGTTACCCTTACAGAGAACGCTCTGTGCGTAAAGATTTGAATCCGATAAGATGAAGACTATTATATTGCGTTGACACTTTTATTGACAGAAGTATAAGGAACCTAGGTTCAATGGTAACTGTAATTGAGCAATTAAAAGATCACCTAAATCATGCCGTTGTCGGCCAACCAGATTTAACCCATGAACTACTTGTCGCTTTAATCGCCAATGGACATGTCCTGTTAGAAGGGCCTCCAGGTATAGCCAAAACCACAGCGGCCAAAGCATTGGCCAGCTCCATAAACAGCCGCTTTCAACGCATCCAGTTTACACCAGACCTTTTACCTGGCGATGTCACGGGTTCTGATATTTATCAGCAAGAAACCGGTCAGTTTAGCTTTATTCCCGGCCCGATTATGAACGATATAGTACTTGCCGACGAAATAAACCGAGCACCAGCCAAAGTGCAGTCAGCGCTACTCGAAGCAATGGGCGAAGGGCAAGTCACTGTGGGCAATCACAGCTATGCCCTTTCGTCTTTATTTTTTGTGATTGCGACACAAAATCCCATCGAGCAAGAAGGTACTTATCCTTTACCAGAAGCGCAGCTTGACCGTTTTATGATGAAAATAAACCTAGGTTATCCAAGCGCTGTTAGCGAATTGGAAGTACTCAGGTTAGTTCGCCAACAGGACCTACATAAAACGTCGGCCAGTGCACCTCAGCCACTTTGCCAACCAAGTGACATTCTTGAGCTTCAGCAAAAAGCATTGTCTTTGTATATGTCTGAAAGTGTCGAAGAATACATAGTGCAACTGGTCATGGCGACAAGACAGCCGGAGCTTTATTTAGGTGATGCAGCCAAAGGCACAAACCTTATTGAATTTGGTGCTAGCCCACGTGGTACCTTAGCACTAGATCGTTGCGCTCGTGCCAACGCCTTGCTAAATGGCAGAGACTTTGTCACGCCTGATGATGTCCGCCAGATTGCCTTGCCCGTGTTGCGTCATCGTGTCATTACCACGTTTGAAGCTCAAGCCGCCGGTTTATCCGTTGATGATTTATTGAAGCGATTGATTAGCCACGTTCCGGCGCTGTAGTTTAAAGAATCGAAATACAAGGCAGCCAGTACGATGAGCCCATTATTATCACCTGAATCTCCTGAGCTAGATGACGCCCATTTTGCTCTGTTGGCTAATTACGCCAAGCATCTAGGACGCGCTCCCAAAGCCATTCGTTTTGCAACGAATAACGGGGAGCGTCGCTCACGACAAAAAGGTCATGGCATGGAAATGCTTGAGCTTCGTGCTTACCAACCCAGTGATGATTTACGTCATATAGATTGGCGAGTAACTGCGCGAACAGGCCAAGCCCACACTCGGCTGTATGCTCAGGAAAATGACCACCAGCGACTTTTGTTATTGGATCTTTCCAGTAGCGCGTATTTCGGCACGCGCCATACCTTTATTTCAACACGCCTTATCCAATTAGCTGGCATTATTGCATGGCGCTCCAAACAACAAGGCGACACCTTGTCTTATCGAATCGCTTATGGAAACCAAGACTACGCCAGCAATAAATCAGGCTCTCTGCCAATATTACTAAACGCCCTTAAAGATGCCTCTACAGTTGGAAGTAGAGCTAAGGGCAACAGTTCTTCAAGCATTTGGTCCAATACGCTACTCACTAGCAAAGCTCACAATAAAGATGTCATCATATTGACGGACAAGCAAAGCTGGAACCAAGACGAAGAAAGCGAACTGATGAAACTGGCAGAGCACAATACTGTACATTGGGTCCAGGTCATCGACAGCAACACCTTTAACTTACCCTCTGGCCAATATCAAATAGCAGACAGCAACGGCATCAAATCTGTATCAGTTAGTAAGAAGAGTATGCAGCAAGCCAAGGCGGATTTTTTCACTCAGAACACCCTGATGCGCAAAAAACTGGCATCCTTTGGCATTCGCCATCAAATTTTTGATATCACCGAATCGCCAGAGAAAATTGCCCGATATTTGTTATCGCAAGGAGCACTTCACTAATGACTGCGGCACTGGCTCCAATACAATCGCAAGCGCAAACACAAGCAATCGATTTACCACACAAAGCGTACTTACTACCTCAATCTGTTCCTATGTGGCCACCAGTTTGGTGGGCATGGCTCGTTGTTGCAGCCGTTGCTCTAATCATTATAGGCTTGCTAATTTTGTGGTATCAGCGCCATAAAAAGCGCACTTATCGGCGAGAGGCTTTATCAAACATCCGTAAAGCAGCCGACGACCTAACTGATAAAGAATGCATTCAGCTTTGCCATGAAATGGTTCGTCGCTGTTTAATTAGTGAAGGCAAAACCGAAACAGCTGCACTGCCAAGCCAAGCTCTATTCTCTATATTGGATAAATCTATGCAGGCAAAACACCAATTTGCCTCGCTTTCCAGCGAGTTTATTGACGGTCCTTATAGAAACCAAATTGAGCTAAGCCAAGAACAACGCAGCACTATGATTAAAAACACCTGTTATTGGATAAGGAAGCACCATGCTTGAATTGTCTTGGCCTTGGTTTCTTCTGCTTTTGCCCTTGCCTGTTATTATGTATTTTTTACCAAAAGCCAAACCTAAAGGTGATGGGATTTGGTGGGGCAACAGCGAACACTTTGTTAACCATCAAGATAGCAAAGCACTCACCAAGCGTCCTAGCCTTCGCTATGCTTGCTTACTGATGTCTTGGATTTTATTAGTCTTTGCTATCACGCAACCTGTTTGGCTAGGTGAACCCACAAAAGTAACGCCGTCGGGTCGTGATTTGCTGATTGCCCTCGATTTATCTGGCAGTATGCAAGTTAGTGACATGGAACTGAACGACCAACCTGCAAATCGATTAGAAGCTGCAAAATCTGTCTTGTCTGGCTTTATCCAGGCTCGCCGGGGTGATCGTATTGGTATCATTGTATTTGGCTCAAAAGCCTACCTTCAAGCACCTCTAAGTTTTGATACAAAAACAATCAATCAATTGGTTCAAGAAGCACAAATCGGTTTTGCTGGCGAACAAACCGCCATTGGCGACGCTATTGGATTGGGCATCAAAAGACTTGAAGACAAACCATCTGATAAAAAAGTGCTGATTTTAATGACGGATGGCGCGAACACCGCAGGCCGAGTGCAACCTCAACAAGCTGCTGCATTTGCGGCCTCTCAAGGTGTGCGCATTCACACCATTGGGATAGGGGCAGACAGTATGATTGTACAAAGCTTCTTTGGCCCTAAAGCGATCAATCCCTCTAGCGATCTAGATGAAACGTTACTAAAAAATATTGCAGCACAAACAGGTGGTGAATATTTCCGTGCCAAAAGCACACAAGACTTACAAGCTATCTATCAAACGCTGGATACATTAGAGCCAACACCTACGGAAGATATTTGGCAGCGACCATTAACCAGCTTATTTCATTGGTTGGGTCTTGGCTCTATCGCCTTTTTGGCTTTATCACTGCTTGCCGGTCAGCAACTTAAATTAAAAAAATCTTCTCGCCGTAAAAGCGGCCCCGTCAGAGGAGATCAACCATGATGCTTTTTGACCTTATTCATTTTGAGCGCCCTTTATGGCTTTTTTTATTGCCTATTACCTTAATAATGGCATATTTCATTACTGCAAAAAGCGCCAACAGCCACACTCTCAGCAAGATCGTCGACCAGCGCCTCATGCAGCATTTGGTATACGAAAATACGTCTAGCAACCTAAACAAATGGCTAGGGTTAGCGACGGTTTCATTGTGTTGGATTGGTTTAGCGGGCATTAGCTGGACGAAAGCCCCAACAACCATGTTTGAAAATACTCAAAAAACGGTCTTGGTGGTCGACCAATCTATGTCGATGTACGCCACGGATCTTAAGCCTAATCGCCAAACTCAGTTAAAACAAACCGTTCGAGACATTTTGGAACAAAGCAAGGAAGGCGAAATTGCCTTAGTCGCATTTGCTGGTGAAGGTTTTGTTATCAGCCCTTTTAGCCAAGACAGAGAAACCATCACGCATTTTTTACTCGCATTAGATCCAATCATCATGCCAGTGTATGGCAGTAATTTAACCAGTGGTATCGAAACAGCTTTATCACTTAGCCAAGATACTACTGAGCCACTGCATCTTATTGTGCTAACCGATGACGTAAGCGAACAAGACCAGAAAGGCATTCCCGCGTTATTTAAAGGTAAAAACATACAACTAGACCTTGTTGCTGTTGGCACCCAAAACGCATCGTTAATTAAACTACCCGATGGGCAGATCCTAAGAAAAAATGGCCAAAATGTAATGCCATCGACTCCCATTGACGATTTAAAAGCTTTAACCTCATCCCTTGGTGGAAGCTTTTATCAGGGGCGTTTAACACCTCAATCATTAAGCCAAATCACAGACACCTCATTGAGTAACGAGCAGACTCAGAAAGCGCAAAACAAAAGCATTCACTGGATAGAGCAAGGCCATTGGTTTGCCCTGCCCTTTTTGCTTTGGCTGGCATTCCAATTTAGAAAAGGCATGCTATTTATGCTACTTCTAAGCGTGTTTTACTTTCCTTCTGACAAATCTTATGCCGCCCCGCTTGATTGGTTTCTAACACCGGATCAAAAAGGCCAGCAAGCAGTCGACCAAGGCAACTGGCAAGCGGCTGATCAATACTTTCAGCAGCCAGAGTGGAAAGCGGCATCGTCATACGCATTAGAAAATTACCCAGAAACCGTCCAACAATTAAATAATTTGAGCAGAAATGCCGCTGATAATTATAATTTAGGCAATGCTTTGGCATTATCTGGCGAAACCGACCAAGCCATTAAGGCTTATGAAAAAGCACTTGAGCAAGATCCATCGTTAAAAGCTGCCAAAGACAATCTCAACTATTTAAAAAAACAGCGACAAGAGCAACAGAAGAAAGACCAACAAAAAAAAGAACAAGAAAAGTCTAAACAGCAGAGCCAAGACCAGAATCAGGATAAGCAATCGGATTCAAGTGACAAAAATGACTCAAAAGATGAGCAACCACCAAAAAAAGACGAGAAAAATAACGAAAAACAAGACAACACCAAAACTCCTGAGGATAATAAGCAAGATGAAAACTCAGACAAGCAAGATCCAAATGAGTCAGAAAAGACACAATTAGACAAAGAAAAAACACAGGCGCTGAATCAGTGGTTGAGACAAATTCAAGACGACCCAGGATTGCTGCTACAACGTAAGCTCTGGTATTTACACCAAGAAAAGCGCAATGAAAATCGATTTTCGCAAGAGGATGGGCAAAACCCATGGTAATGAAGCAATACCTTCTTTCATTAATATCGCAAAACAAGCCACATCGCTTGTTTTTCTCACTAATGACAACTTTGCTTTTTATTATATTATCAAGCTCACTTCATGCTGCCAGCGTTACTGCTTCACTTAATAAGAATGTTTCCAACGAAAATGAAGTGGTGCAACTAACTCTACGTGCTGACTTCTCAGATACGGGCAACGGCCCCGATCTAACACCATTAGAACGCGACTTCGATATTTTAGGAAAAAGCCAAAACAGCCAATTTAGTTTTAATTTAGGCACGAGTACAGCACTGAATTTTTGGGTTGTTACCCTGATGCCAAAATCCGTCGGCACCGTTGAAATACCCCCTATCAAAATAGGCGACCTTGAGTCTCAGCCGATTCGGCTGACTGTAAAAAGTTCACCTCAGCTATTGGACAACAATGGCAATCCGCCCGTGATGATCAAAACAGAAGTATCTGAAGTGGAACCTTATCTTCAACAAGAGGTCATCCTAAGCGTAAAACTCTATACGTCTGTCGCCTTACAAAATGCGAATCGTTCAGTACCGTCGCACCCAGATCTTGTAGTAGAAAGACTGATCGATGACCAAATGAATTATCAAACCGTCAATGGCACACAATATCAGGTCATTACACGTGAATATTTAGCCTTTCCACAGCGCAGCGGCCTACTGACAATTCCACCACAAAGTATTCAGGCGATGATCAATACATCGACAGGCCGACGAATGATTAAGGTTCAAAGTGAGCCCCTTAACCTTCAAGTCATTCCGATTCCAGCAAGCTTTACAGGTGACGCTTGGCTACCAAGCGAAAAAGTGACTGTCTCAACTAGTCTAGAGAAAACAAATGATGCACCAAGAGTTGGTGACACATTGATTTGGACAATTGACATCAAAGCCGATGGTGCGCTGCCTGAGCAAATTCCAACGCTAGAGTTTAATAGCACGCGCGACTATAAACTGTACCCAAAACCACCTCAATTTAATAACCAGAAGAATTCAACCGGTGTAACTGGCAATCAAACGATCGTTGTTGAAGTTGTGCCAACCGAGGAAGGGAGCCTATCGCTGCCCGATATAAACATTACTTATTGGAACACAGACGAAAGAGCCATAAGTACCGCGAGCGCGTCAACAGACAGTATTGAGATTGCTCCGCTTCCAAACAGCACTGGGCAATCTGACGAAACAGCAGGCAACAACCCAACGATTAGCGATCCATTACCCGCTCAAAGCCGATCCATTGCTCCGATATCTTTGGCCAAAAAAGCGGTTAAACCTGCCAATACAGACAACCAAATAGAAGTAGTACCCGAAACGTCAAACGAGAGTAAATCGCTGCGAGACTACCTCATTAGTGGATTGCTTATCCTTGCCGTTCTTATGTTAGGCGCATGGATAGCCTCTTGGCTAAAACGCAGAAAACTAAAAACAAACACAGACAGTGATGTTCCGACACTGCAAGAGTTTGCTCCTCTCAGCACTTTAAGTGAACAAAGCGCTTATAAAGCATTAATTGAGTGCTGCCAGCAGAACAACCTACCGTCATTAAGACCAAGCCTATTGGAATGGGCTCGTCACCGCTGGGGAGATGATGAAATTCGTAGCGTAGATGACATTAAACGCCTCACATCAGTTCAGGTCACCCAATTGCTGATGGAAGCCGAAATAATGCTTTACTCAAATAATCCCGCCCACGAATGGCACGGTGAACCACTTGCGGATGCTTTAGAAGAATTCACAAGCGGGCAAGAAAAGCCTTCTAAAGCCAGTCAATTAAAAACGCTCTACCCAAATTTTTAACCGACATTTAATTTAAAAAGGACCATCATGATGACACCTTTTCAATCTGGCATAATCGCCGAAGCGTCAAGTGACGCCCTTTTCATCACACTTAATGTCAATAGATCAGAAATCGATACGCTTACAAGCGCCCTAGCTGCCACTCCAGCCCTTATTGGAGAACTGCAAGCACAATTCCCAGACGCTGAACTTCATGCTGCTGTAGGCCTTAGCAGCTTAATATGGGATGAACTAGACTCTGCACGACCAAAATTTCTTGCACCTTTCCCTCATATCACAGGTAAAGATATTGAATTGGTATCAACGGACGTTGACTTAGTTCTTCACATTCGATCTTCTCGCCACGATGTGACTTACCAGCTAGGTCAGGTTCTGTTTACTGCTCTTGGAAAAAGCGTCACATTAGTAGATGAAGTCAGCTGCTTTAAATATCTTGATAACCGAGATCTAACTGGCTTTGTTGACGGCACTGAAAACCCTGCAGGCGAACAGCGTAAGTCGGTAGCTTTGGTAGGTGATGAAGACTCTAGCTTTAAACAGGGTTCGTATTTCAACCTGATGCGCTTTGTTCATGACTTAGAAAAATGGGAAAAAGAAGACCTTAAAACTCAAGAAGACGTATACGGCAGAACTAAACATACAAACCAAGAATATCCATCATCAGAAAAATCGGTACATGCACATACTAAACGCACTTCATTAAAAGATGAGAATGGCGAGTCGTTGGAGATATTACGTCACAGCATGCCCTTTGCGTCTTTAACCGAAAAAGGTCTAATGTTTGCCAGCTACAGCAAAACTCCTGTTATTTTTAATATGATGTTAGAAAGCATGGTGAAAGGTGATGAAAATGGCAACACAGATAATCTAATGAAATACACCCAAGCGACAACAGGGCAAGCATTCTTTATCCCATCCAATGATTGGCTGCAGTCTTGCGCCAATAAATAGCACCTAATGACTAATACCTAACAATACTTATCCAATAAAAAAGCCACTTCAAAATTGAAGTGGCTTTTTACTTTTTTCTATACGTTATATGTCGATCAGTTAACGTTCGATCTTCGCATTATTCTTTAAAAGATCTTGTTGGGCTTGAGTACTCAAACTCGCTTGAGTTTGATTCAAGTAGCGCTCATAAGCCAATTTCTGATCATCAGAAAGTGTCAAATCACCAACTGCAACATCATTTAAGCGAATCAGCACCAAATCACCGTTAGACAAACTTTCGATACCAACAACTGGAGTATTTGATTCTGGGTGCGGTAGAGAAAAAGCCAAAGACGTAATTTCGTCTTGCCCACGCTTAGCGGCCTCTACAGATGTCCATGACACTGAGTTAGACTCTTTAGTCTTCTCTGCTTTCGCCTGTAGCGACTCTACCGCCTTATTCTGCACGACAATAGAAGCTACCTGCTCTTTCGTTTCATCGTAAGACTGGAAAGACTCTGGCTGAAAATCATTCAAATGGACAACAGCAACTTGATCATCACTCAGTTCAATCAAATTACTATTTTGGCCATCTTCCAAAACCGCAACATCGAACGCAGCAGCAATAACAGAAGGGTTACTAGTGATTTCATCAGAACCACCTTCTCTGCCAAAGTACGCGCTCTGAAGGATATCTACATCGTACTCTTTGGCGATAGCATCAAGCTTGTCGCTTGCATAAGCCAAATCCGTAATATCTTCATGCGCAGTTAGTAAAGCATCTCTAGCTTTGTCTTTACGCAGAGTTTCTTCTAGTTCTGCTTTTTTGGAGGCAAAACTTGGCACATCTGGCGCTGTCACATCATCCAACTTAATTAGGTGATAACCGAACTGAGTTTTAGCCTGTTCAATGTCACCTTTTTTCATCGAAAACAACACATTATCGAACGCTTCGTCTATGGTACCTTGCTCAACATAGCCTAGGTTACCACCATCATTTTTCGAACCGATATCATCAGAGTATTCTGCCGCCAAATCAGCAAAGCTTGCGCCTGATTTTAACTTATCTTGAACTTCATCGATAAGTGCTTGCGCTTCTTCATCCGATCTATCTGATGTCTCAATTAGAATATGCGACGCTGATCTTTCTTCTTGAGGCAAACTTGAAATAGAAGCTTGGTAAGCGTCCTGCAATTCAGCATCGGTGACATTCACTTTGTTGTAAAAGTCTGAGCTGGAAACAACAACGTAGTTTAGCTTAACCTGCTCAGGTGTTTTAAAACTGTCTTTATGCTCATCATAATAGGCTTTCAGCTCTTCATCAGTCACGCTTGTTACTTCTGACTCATCAGCTAATGAAAAAGAAACATAATCATACGATCTAGTTTGTGACTGAAGCTTTGAAACACCATCCACTTGATAAGGCAAAACAAATTCAGAGCCTGCAATGGCATTACGTGGCTGCTGAATAAGAACATCTTGCTTAATACGCTCTTTAAAAGCTAAAGGCGTAAATCCAAGAGAGCGAATGAAATTAAGGTATTTATTTTCATCAAATTGCCCATTGGTTTGAAACTGTTCAGCTTGTAGTAAATACGCATTCACCTGAGCATCAGAAACACCCAAGCCCAATTCTTTTGCTTGATTAGCTAATACTACACGCTGGACAAGCTCGTCTAATGCCCGACGCTGCAGTAAATTGTCTTCCAATAATGCTGGATTAATTTGCCCACCCATCATCGAAATTAATTGTCTACGCTGCGTTTCTGCACCTTGTAGCATTTGAGTGCGGCTAATATCAACACCATCAACCTCTGCTACCTTGTCGGATGAGCTAAAACTTTGAACCAAGGCATCTACGCCAAATAGAGCAAAAGTCACAACGATAAAACCAACAATGATCTTTACCACAATTCCTTGTGACTTATCTCTGATATCCTGGAGCATTACTGCCTCCAAATGAATGAATTAAATGTCCAATAAAAAAGGTGCATTCCGCTTGGAATACACCTTTTGTGTCTAATGGCGGAACAGACGGGACTCGAACCCGCGACCCCCTGCGTGACAGGCAGGTATTCTAACCAACTGAACTACTGCTCCAAAAACATTAGTTTACAGCGTCTTTAAGACCTTTACCTGCCTTAAAGCCAGGAACCTTCGCCGCTTTAATTTGGATTTCCTCACCAGTTTGAGGATTACGGCCTGTACGTGCCGCACGTTCTTTTACTGCAAAAGTACCAAAACCAACTAGTGTAACCTGGTCACCTTTTGCTAAAGCCGCTTCAATTGCTTTTAGTGTTGCGTCAAGAGCATTGCTAGCAGAAGCTTTAGATAAATCAGCAGAAGCTGCAATAGCATCAATCAATTCAGATTTGTTCACGTTGTACCCCTTCAGTATTTTCGTGGTTCCTTAATTTTTTTTCGGCTCAGTATAAATACCTACCAACAAGGCCGAGCGAGAAGTTATACAAGCCCGACCTACTCCCTGTCAACACAGGATATGACCTTAATGATGACTTACAGTTTCTTGTTCATCAACAGTTTTTTCACTAGAAGGTAAGGTTTCTACCTTTTTTGGTGAAGGAATGTACTCTAAAGCAATATCCAGTACCTCATCAATCCATTTGACAGGGATGACTTCAATGTCTGCTTTGATATTATCAGGAATTTCCTTCAAATCACGAGCATTTTCTTGCGGAATAAGAACTGTTTTTATCCCCCCCCTGTGAGCCGCTAGAAGCTTCTCTTTAAGCCCACCAATAGGTAGCACCTCCCCACGCAGGGTAATCTCGCCAGTCATCGCCACAGAGGCCTTAACGGGGATCTTAGTTAGCACTGACACAATAGCTGTACACATAGCCACGCCCGCACTAGGCCCATCTTTCGGAGTCGCCCCTTCCGGAACATGCAAATGAAGGTCGGTTTTTTCATGAAAATCTTCATCAATTCCCAGACCAACAGCTCGACTTCTGACAACTGTTAATGCTGCTTGAATAGATTCTTGCATCACATCGCCAAGCGAACCTGTCTTAACATGACGACCTTTTCCTGGCACTCCAGCCGCCTCAATGGTCAATAATTCACCACCAACGGAGGTCCAAGCCAAGCCTGTAACTTGGCCAATTTGATTTTTTTCTTCTGCTTTACCGTAACTAAATTTATGAATTCCAGAAAAATCCTCTAAATTAGCACTAGTTACTTCCACTGCTTTTGCGTCTTTTGCTTTGGTTAGAGCTTGTTTTTTAACTACACGACGGCAAATCTTACTTAACTCGCGCTCCAAACCACGCACACCAGCCTCTTTTGTATAGTAACGAATGACGTCCATAAGCGCCTCATCCGTCACCTGAATTTCCTTCTCTTTTAGTCCAGCTTGCTTAATTTGCTTAGGCAATAAATAACGCTTCGCGATGTTAAGTTTTTCGTCTTCGGTATAACCAGGAATACGAATTACTTCCATACGATCAAGTAATGGACCAGGAATATTCATACTATTAGACGTACAGATAAACATCACATCTGAAAGATCGAAATCTACTTCAAGGTAATGATCATTAAAAGTATGATTTTGCTCTGGATCAAGCACCTCTAACAGTGCAGACGCAGGATCACCACGTTGATCCATACCCATCTTATCGATCTCATCCAATAAAAAGAGTGGATTCTTAACTTTCACTTTCGCCAATTTTTGCAGCAACTTACCCGGCATAGAACCAATGTAGGTACGGCGATGACCACGTATTTCAGCCTCATCACGCACCCCACCAAGCGCCATACGAACGTATTGGCGATTCACAGCTTTGGCAATAGACTGACCCAACGAGGTTTTACCAACACCCGGAGGCCCAACCAAACAAAGCACAGGCCCTTTTACTTTCTTTACTCGCTGCTGAACTGCCAAGAACTCTAAAATGCGCTCTTTAACATCTTGCAGGCCATAATGGTCTTGGTTAAGGATCTTCTCAGCATAAGCTAAGTCATTACGTACTTTACTGCGTTTTTTCCAAGGCAGTGATGTTAACCAATCAATATAACCACGGACAACCGTTGCTTCTGCTGACATTGGTGACATCATGCGCAGCTTTTTCAATTCAGCTTCCGCTTTGTCTTTTGCCTCATCAGACATACCCACTTCATTAATTTTTTCTTGAAGTGCGTCTAACTCATTTCCACTGTCTTCCATATCACCCAGTTCTTTTTGAATGGCTTTCATCTGCTCATTCAAATAGTACTCGCGCTGGCTTTTTTCCATCTGTTTTTTAACACGGCTACGGATGCTTTTTTCAAGGTGAGCAATATCTAACTCGCCATCCATCAAACCTATTAAATATTCACCACGACCGGTTAATGAATCTATTTCCAATACTTTTTGCTTATCTTCAAGCTTCAGGCTCATATGGCCCGTGATGTTATCAATCAATTTTGATAGGTCATCAATAGACTTTAAAGAAGACACTACTTCAGCCGGAATACGTTTGCTACCAGCCACATATTCATCCAGCTGCTTAATAAGCGCATTACGAATCACGTTATGCTCAGCGTCATCTTCTTCTTGAATATCTAACTCGGTAATACGACCAAGCACAAACCCTTCGGCCTCTTCCATAGACTCAAGGCGAGCACGCTTTCCACCTTCAACAAGAACCTTAACCGTTCCATCTGGTAGGCGTAGCAACTGCATCACTTTTGCAGTGGTACCAATTGAGTACAGATCCCCTAACACTGGATCATCTTTCGATGCATCTTGCTGAGCAACAAGAAAAACATGCTTATCATTTTCCATAGCAGACTCTAATGCCGCTATGGATTTAGCACGTCCAACAAATAACGGCAGGACCATATGGGGATACACAACCACATCGCGAAGTGGCAACATTGGCAGTAGTAAAGAATCTGTCATATTTTCTTCCAATCCGGGGCGCATATTAACAAAGCGCACTTTTCAAATTTAAACAACGATTAGGAAAGAGATAAGGGCGATGCCCGAAATTACAAGCATCGTAACCATTTGAATTTAGTCTACACAGTGTTTTAAAGCGAAACATCATAAAAAAAGCCGAATTTAAGTAATTACACTTAAATTCGGCTTTAGATTAATCAGGTATTTAAAAGGTTACGCTTTTTTAGCAACGTCTTCTTTTTCTAATACCATTAAAGGTGCTGACTCACCGCGAATAGACGCGCCGTCCATTACAACTTTTTCAACATCATTACGAGTTGGAAGCTCATACATACAATCCAATAAAGAGGATTCTAAAATACTACGCAAGCCACGTGCACCCGTTTTACGCTCTAATGCTAATTTAGCCGCTTCACGCAAAGACTCAGGTGTGAACTCTAGCTCAACCCCTTCTAACTCAAATAAATGCTGGTACTGTTTAACCAAGGCATTTTTCGGCTGACTTAGGATGATCATCAGTGCTTCTTCATCCAACTCTGAAAGTGTTGCAACAACCGGCAAACGACCTACAAACTCAGGAATCAAACCAAATTTAACCAAATCTTCTGTCTCTACTCGATGTACCGCTTCAGAAAAAGTGCGACCCTCTTCTTTACTCTTCACCGTAGCAGAAAAGCCAATACTACTTTTTTCTGTTCTATCACTGATAACACGCTCCAAACCAGCGAACGCACCACCACAAATAAACAAGATGTTAGACGTATCTACCTGCAAAAACTCTTGTTGCGGATGCTTGCGCCCACCTTGAGGCGGAACAGAGGCAACCGTACCTTCAATCAATTTTAGCAGAGCTTGCTGAACACCTTCACCTGATACATCACGTGTAATAGATGGGTTATCAGACTTCCTAGAAATCTTGTCGATTTCGTCAATATAAACAATACCACGTTGTGCTTTTTCAACATCGTAATCACAGTTCTGCAGCAGCTTCTGAATGATGTTCTCGACATCTTCACCAACATACCCGGCTTCTGTTAACGTCGTTGCATCAGCAATCGTAAAAGGAACATCCAAAACTCGTGCAAGCGTTTGAGCCAGCAACGTTTTACCACTACCAGTCGGACCAATTAATAAGATATTACTCTTACCAAGCTCAATACTTGTATCCGTTTTACCTTGGTGACGTAAGCGCTTGTAATGGTTGTATACAGCCACAGCCAGAACACGCTTGGCTTTATCCTGACCAATAACATAATCATCTAAAGCAGCACTAAGTTTAGCTGGTGTTGGCAATTCATCTGCTGACTCGCCGTCTTCACCTGCTTGAGATAGCTCTTGCGTAATAATGTTATTACATAGATCTACACACTCATTGCAAATATAAACAGAAGGACCAGCAATCAGCTTCTTAACTTCATCTTGGCTCTTTCCGCAAAAAGAGCAATACAATAACCGATCGGAGTGGTCGCCACGGCTAAAATTATCATCCGACATTTATTCCACCCTTTTCTTAAACTTTTCGTTTCTGCAATATTTCATCAATCAAGCCGTATTCTTTTGCTGTCTCAGGGTTCATGAAGTTATCACGATCCGTATCAATAGCAACTTGCTCAATCGGCTTGCCTGTATGAAAAGAAATAATTTCATTTAGCTTATGTTTAATACTTAAAATTTCACGTGTATGTATTTCAATATCAGAAGCCTGCCCCTGATAGCCACCTAATGGCTGGTGAATCATCACTCGTGAATTAGGCAAGCAATAACGTTTACCTTCTGCACCTGCAGTCAATAACAAAGCACCCATGCTAGCCGCCTGACCAATACACATAGTGCTAACATCTGGCTTTATAAACTGCATCGTATCATAAATAGACATCCCTGCTGTAACAGAGCCACCAGGAGAATTAATATACAAGTGAATGTCTTTGTCTGGGTTTTCAGACTCTAAAAACAATAGCTGAGCCACTACCAAGTTAGCCATGTGATCTTCAACCTGACCAACTAAAAAAATTACTCGCTCCTTGAGCAAGCGCGAGTAAATATCGAACGACCTTTCTCCACGAGCAGTCTGTTCAATAACCATTGGAACAAGACCATTACTTGTGATTGCAACAGGACCAGTAGTTGGATTCGTCAAATTCATATCGCATTCCTTAAAACAAAAAAGTCGACATAGCATTTGCTATGTCGACCTTATTAAAAAAGATAAGACTCGTCTTATGCTTCTTCCCCAGCCTCTTCGGCTTGGGCATTTGGCTTGATAGCGTCTTCATAACCCAAAGTCACTTCAGTAACTTGAGCAGATTCTAACAGTTTATCAACAACTTGCTCTTCAAGTACAGCAGATTGGACTTGAGCTAATTGCTCTTTGTTCTTTAAGTAAAAATCGATTACTTGCTGTGGCTCTTGATAAGCTTGCGCCATATCTTCTAAGAATGAACGAACACGATCATCATCCACTTTCAAGTCATCTTTTTTGATCACTTCAGAAATCAACAAACCAAGTTTAGCGCGTTTTTTCGCTTCTTCTTGGAACAACTCAGCAGGTAACTGAGAGGCGTCAAATTCTTGGCCACCAAACTGCTGAGCTGCTTGCTTACGAAGTGCATCAACTTCTTGATCAATAAGCGCAGAAGGCACTTCAACTTCATTAATAGAAGACAAGCCTTCAAACAACGCATTTTTCAATTTAGATTTAACAGCTTGATTAAGCTCACGATCCATATTCTTACGAACTTCAGCGCGCAAAGCATCAACAGTTGCCGTTTCTAAACCAAATTTCTCAACAAAAGCATCATTCAACTCTGGAACAATTTGCTCTGCAACTTCAGATACAGTGATCTTAAATGTTGCTTCTTGGCCTTTCAGGTTTTCTGCTTGGTAATCTTCAGGGAAAGTCACAGTAATTGTGCGCTCTTCGCCTGCTTTAGCACCAAGAATACCAGATTCAAAACCTGGGATCATTGTATTAGAACCCAATACAAGCTTGTGACCTTCTGCAGCACCGCCTTCAAAGGCTTCATCACCAAGGTAACCGACAAAATCGATTGTCACTTGATCGCCATCAGCAGATTCACGCTCAACAGCAGACCAATCAGCATTTTGTTTACGCAAAGTTTCTAGCATAGTATCAACGTCCGCATCTGTTACTTCAGATACAACACGTTCAACTTTGATCGCAGAGTTATCTGCCAATGCAACTTCTGGGTAAACTTCAACTTTTACAACGAACTCAAGATCTGCACCTTCAGTGAAGTTCTTTGGTTCAATAGAAGGCATGCCTGCAGGCTGAATAGATTCTTTTTGAATAGCTTCAACATAAGCATCACGCATAATTTGTTCTACTGCGTCGATACGAATACCTTGACCGTAACGTTTTTTAACAACGCTAACAGGTACTTTACCCTTACGGAATCCATCGATACGAATTGTCTTCGCTGTTTTAGCCACTTCAGAATTTACTTTCTCGTCAACACGAGCAGCAGGAATACTAATTGTTAAAACGCGCTCGATTGGAGACGTTGTCTCTACAGAAACTTGCATAAAACTTCCTCTCGGGAACTTGCTTTTAATTTGTTGGCTTCCTTGTTAATAACAAGGCATCTATTCAATTACAGCCAGCAAAACCTAAATAAAAAATTCAATTAAAGTAATGGACTGAAATGGTGCTCCGTACTGGATTCGAACCAGTGACCTACCGCTTAGAAGGCGGTTGCTCTATCCAACTGAGCTAACGGAACCTAGGTCATTACATTTCATGTGGTGGGCTATTATAGGGATGGAATAGCAATCGTCAACCAATAGACATAAAAAAGCCCAGTAAAACTGGGCTAAAATGATTATTTGCAACCAAGGAACCTAGAATAGCTTAGATCTACTACTCCGAAGTACAAATATCACAAAAGGAACAAAGCAGATAATACAGCGCCGCCTTTGCAAAAACAAGTTCAATGCGCCAAAACAAAACACATTGCACTGTATTTGTGCAATGTGCACAAACAAGAAATTTTATAATTTTTTTTGACCTGTGATATCGTTAATACATTAACTAATCCAAATCGAGTCACGCCAAAGATGCCACAGCTATTTAATCAAATATACCTTCTTATAAAACGTTATGGGCACCTTACAAAAAGCCGCTTTCAAAACAGCAACCTTTCTCAAAAAGCAGCCCAACTAACACTCTCCAGCTTGTTAGCTGCCGTCCCGATCATCACTATCATTGTCGGGATACTAAGCTTCACGCCTACACTAAAAGATATGCAATCTCAGCTATTTGGCCTTATTGAACAACATATGGCGCCAGGCACAAGCGATATCATGCTCCCCTACTTAATAGAATTTTCAGCTCAAACTAAAAATCTCCCCATTGCAGGTCTTATCGCCCTCGTTTTAACCGCACTATTATTACTCAATAGCTTTGAAAACAGCGTGCAATCTATATGGAGAATAGAGAAACCCCGTAAAATAAGAGAACGCCTTTTGACGTATTGGGCCATCCTTACATTAGGACCTATATTGTTTGCTGCCTCACTAAGCCTTTACGGAACGCTCATCTCAATGGAAATACAGGATAACCAGACAAGCTCCTGGGTAAATAATTTGCTCGAACTAGCCACTATTGTACTTTACTTTTTAATGCTTCTGACACTTAACTTTTTAACACCTAACGCTGACGTTTCAGTAAAATGGGCATCTATTTCAGCATTATTAGGTAGTATTGGACTTTATACCCTCAATACAATCTTTAGCTCGTTCGCACATTTCTTCACCAGCTATCAGGTTGTTTATGGTGCATTTGCCGCAATTCCGATTTTTCTGATATGGCTACAAACCTCATGGCTTATTGTTTTAGCATCCATTTGCCTATGCGCTACCCTGCACAGCATAAAAAACACTAGCCAAGATAAAAACTTATCATCTGGTCAGGATTAATGTAAAATCCCGCCAATTTTTCACAATAGGGCTCACCATGACGAACACAATCAACGAACTAAACAAAATTTTAGAAGAAGCAGATTGCTTAGTCGACGAAGCTACGCTCAACAAAGCTCTAGATAAAATGGCCACCCAGATAACAACAGATCTATCAGATAAGCTCCCTCTTGTGCTGTGTGTTATGAATGGGGGATTAATTCCGACTGCAGCACTAATCGAACGTCTTAATTTCCCTCTTGAAGTTGATTACATCCACGCAACTCGCTACGGAATGGAAACTGAAGGCACTTCACTCAATTGGTTGAGCTATCCACAGACAAAACTAAAAGACAGACATGTTCTTGTTGTTGATGATATTTTTGACCAAGGACACACACTACAAGCTATCGCTAAGTGGCTAGAAACCCAAGAGACTCATAGCGTTTATACAGCAACAGTAATCAACAAACTGCACGATAGAAAAACAGACATGACTCCAGATTATATTGGAGAAGATGTTGTTGACCGCTTTTTATTCGGCTATGGCATGGACTACAAAGGCTTTTTCAGAAATCTAAAAGGCATTTACGCTGTTAAAGACAGCTAAGCCCCTTACACAAAAGACCAAAAGACTGACAAAAAAATACCCACTTTAAAGTGGGTATTTTTTATTAAACTCACAACACTTAGAACACTCGGTTAAAGCCGTTAAGTGCCGCCACTCGATAGGCTTCTGCCATAGTCGGGTAGTTAAACGTCGTATTCAAAAAATACTTAAGCGTATTTTGCTCGCCCGGTTGCTTCATAATAGCCTGACCGATATGCACGATCTCTGAAGCTTGGTCACCAAAACAGTGTATTCCTAATAACTCCAGAGACTCACGATGGAAAAGGATTTTTAGCATACCTACCGCTTCACCTGTTATCTGTGCACGAGCAGTATTCTTAAAGAAAGCACGGCCAACCTCATAAGGCACTTTTTCAGCAGTCAGCTCCGCTTCGGTTTTACCAACAGAGCTAATTTCAGGAATGGTATAAATCCCTGTTGGCACTTCACTGATAAATTCCCCGCCAGCAGCGCCAAACATGTTTGCAGCAGCAGCACGACCTTGATCGTAAGCCGCACTCGCCAAACTTGGCCAACCAATTACGTCACCAGCCGCATAAACGTTTTCAACTTGAGTCTGGTAAGTATCATTAACGGCAAGTTGGCCACGAGTATTAACATCTAAGTTAATGGACTCTAGACCCAAATTATCAGTATTACCAGAACGCCCGTTACAGAACAACAAAGCATCTGCACGTAATTTTTTGCCAGATGCCATATGCATGACAACGCCACGCTCCGTGGTTTCAACAGAATCATACGTTTCGTTGTGACGAATTAGAACACCACCATCGCGCAAGTGATAACTCAACGCATCGGTAATTTCATCATCAAGAAAGCTCAATAGTTTTTTGGCTGGATTGATTAGCTCAACGCGCACACCCAGACCACAAAAAATTGATGCATACTCACAACCAATGACACCCGCACCATAAATAATTAATGAACGCGGAGTATGACTCAAGCTTAGAATGGTATCAGAGCAATAAATACGAGGATGTGAAAAATCGATATTAGCTGGACGATACGGACGCGATCCTGTTGCAATAACAACTTTCTTCGCGACTAGCAGCTCCGGTCCCTTTTCATAAGTATTTACTTCTATTGTATTGGCATCCTTGAATTTACCTTTACCAAAGTAAATATCAATTCGGTTACGCGCATAATACTCTGTACGACCCATAACCTGTTGATCAATAACTCTATTTGCGCGATCCAACACTTTTGGAAACGAAAACCAACGAGGCTCACCAATATCACGAAACATTGGATTAGTATTGAATGCAATAATTTCCTTAACAGCGTGACGCAACGCTTTTGATGGAATAGTTCCTAAATGCGTACAGCTTCCGCCAACTTGCGAACTCGCTTCAATCACAGCCACTCTTTTGCCAGCCTTCGCCGCACTCATCGCGGCACCTTCTCCGGCAGGACCTGTGCCTAAAACCACCACATCATAATGTCTCGTCGTCATAATACCCTCTTCACTGTTCAATTATTTAGATGCGTCATAAAACGTGTCATCAGAAACCGTTGCCGCCATACCTTTTTTCGTTTCTTTTTCACATTTACCTTTATCGCCACCACAAATATCGCAGGCAACTTCCATCCCCAACGCACTCATACCACCACAAGAGCCAGAAATAGGCTTTCTACCCATCAATACACCGACAGACATGGCTGTTACCAACAAAAGCATCAGAACAAATGCAAGAACAATAGTTAACATATGATCTCTCCAGAAAAATTAATTGCTTTTAATTCAAATAAGGCTCAAAGGCTTTAGAAGAATACTCTTCAAAACCGAAATCAGTCTTCACCAACAAGTACGCCGCAATTCCATTCTGCTGTGCGAAATCAAGACCTTTGTCAGGACCAAGCGCCGTAATGGCCGTTGCGAGACCATCCGCCATTGTGGCCGTCTTATCAATTACTGTCACAGAAACCAGCTTATGAGTTATCGGTCTTCCCGTAACAGGGTTAATAGTATGAGAATACCTCACACCATTTTTCTCAAAATAATTTCTATAATCACCTGAGGTTGCAACTGCAATATCCGTCACTGCAATAATTCTTTCGGCAATGTCATGACCACCAGAAGGGCTTTCAATTGCAATGCGCCAAGGAGAGCCGTCAGACTTCATCCCTTTCGATAAAATTTCACCACCCACCTCAACCAAATAACTTTCAACACCGTAATCTCGTAACACCATAGCAACAGCGTCAACGCCGTAACCTTTTGCGATGGAAGACAGATCAACGTAAATGTCTTTTTGTTTAGTTAATCTAAGGCCATCCAACGTTAGAAATTGATACCCTACTCGAGACTTCGCCTCGTCAATCGCAGCTTGACTTGGAACCACATCTTCTCGCTTACCTGGTCCAAACCCCCATAAATTTACTAGTGGACCTATTGTAACATCATACTCACCACTACTCATTTCACTAATCAATAAAGCCTTATCAATTACGTAAGCCATCTCTTCACTAATAATAGTAGATTGGCCTGCTGGCGACCCATTAAAAAGCGAAAGTTCTGAGTTAGAGTCATAGGTGGACATCAACTTATTGACTTTTACTAAAGCAGAATCAACATCCTGTTTTAAGTCAGTGGCATTTGACACATCTTTAGTTGTAAAAAACTTAACTGTATAAGTTGTCCCCATGGTGGGACCAGAAAAACCCACTAACTCAGGACTGAATACAGAGAAGCGGTACACAGCCGTAGCGGCAACAAGTAGAAGAGCAAAAAATACTATTTTTTTACGCATATAAATCTTTTTTTAGTTACTTATAAAATAAAGACCCACCAATTGGTGGGTCTTTATTCAAGTGTTAGCCACCGAAATCATCAAGCAAGATGTTTTCTTTTTCTACACCTAGATCTTCTAGCATCTTGATAACAGATGCGTTCATCATTGGAGGCCCACACATGTAGTACTCACAATCTTCTGGAGCGGGGTGATCTTTCAAGTAACTATCATAAAGAACGTTATGAATGAAACCTGTTTTACCTTCCCAGTTATCCTCTGGCTGAGGATCAGAAAGCGCCAAATGCCATTCGAAGTTATCGTTTTCTTCTTGAAGCTTATCATACTCCTCAGAGTAGAAAGCCTCACGTACACTACGAGCACCGTACCAGAAAGAAATCTTACGCTTAGAGTTCAGACGTTTAAGCTGATCGAAGATATGAGAACGCATTGGCGCCATACCTGCACCACCACCAACAAACACCATTTCAGCTTCCGTATCTTTCGCGAAGAACTCACCGAATGGGCCGTATACCTTAATCTTATCGCCAGGCTTAAGACTGAACACATAAGAAGACATTTGCCCCGGTGGTAAGTCATCCTTACCCGGAGGTGGAGAAGCAATACGAATATTAAACTTCACAATGCCCTTTTCTTCAGGGTAGTTCGCCATTGAATAAGCACGAATAACGGTTTCATCAACCTTAGAAACAAATTTCCAAAGATTAAATTTATCCCAGTCACCACGATACTCTTCTTCGATATCAAAATCTTTATATTCGACTGTATGAGCAGGCGCTTCAAGCTGAACATAACCACCAGCACGGAAATCAACGTTCTCACCTTCAGGCAATTTCAACGTCAATTCTTTGATAAAGGTTGCTAAGTTAGGATTTGACTCAACGGTACATTCCCAAGCTTTAACACCAAACACCTCTTCAGGCACCTCTACGTCCATATCCTGTTTCACAGAAACCTGACAAGACAAGCGGTAACCTTCTTTTTCATCGCGACGGGTAAAATGAGACTGCTCAGTAGACAGCATAGAGCCACCACCAGTAGTCACCTTACACTTACATTGAGCACAAGTACCACCACCGCCACACGCTGATGATAGAAAAATACCACTGTTCGCTAAAGTCTGAAGCAACTTACCACCAGCAGGTGCTGTCACTTCCTTTTCGCCATTGATGCGGATTGTTACGTCCCCAGAACTTACCAAGCGCGCACGAGCAGCAAGGATAATTGCCACTAACGCAAGCACGATAGCTGTGAACATCACCACACCTAGAATAATTTCTAAGTTGACCATGTTAGTTAAACCTTATTCTTGGTTGTCTAAATGTGCAGCCAATTAAAGCTGAACACCAGAAAATGACATAAAACCTAAACTCATCAAACCGACAGTAATAAACGTGATACCAAGACCACGAAGACCTGCAGGAACATCTGAATATTTAAGTTTCTCCCGAATACCAGCTAGCGCAGCAATCGCCAACGCCCAACCAACACCAGCACCTACACCGTAAACAAGACTTTCACTAAAGTTATAGTCACGTTCAACCATAAACAAAGAGGCACCCATGATGGCACAGTTCACAGTAATAAGAGGCAAGAATACACCCAGCGCGTTATATAACGCAGGCATGTATTTATCCAATGTCATTTCCAAGATCTGAACGACAGCGGCGATAACACCAATATAGCTCAACAAACCTAGGAAACTAAGATCGACACCTGGTAAGCCAGCCCAATCCAATGCACCATCAGCTAATAGATTTTGGTACAGCAAATTGTTTAGCGGAACCGTAATTGCCAATACAACTACAACCGCAATACCTAGACCTATCGCTGTTTCTACTTTCTTAGACAATGCCAAGAAAGTACACATACCAAGGAAGAAGGCCAAAGCCATGTTTTCAACAAAAACAGCCTTAACAAACAGACTAATTAAATGTTCCATTTATAGCGCCTCCTGAGAACGAGAATTCGCTGCAATTTTAAATTCAGGCTCTTCCACTTGTTCTTTTTTGTAAGAACGTAAAGCCCAAATAACCAAGCCGATTACAAAGAATGCACTTGGAGGTAGCAACATCAAACCATTAGGCTGGTACCAGCCACCGTTCTGTACAGTAGCGAGGATTTCGACACCAAAAAGCTTGCCAGCACCTAACAACTCACGGAAGAAAGCAACTATGATCAACATAGCGCTATAACCTAAACCATTACCAATACCGTCAACAAAGCTCATTACAGGACCATTCTTCATCGCAAACGCTTCTGCGCGTCCCATAACGATACAGTTTGTAATAATCAAGCCAACAAAAACAGAAAGCTGCTTACTAATCTCATAAGCAAATGCTTTTAGCACCTGATCAACCACAATAACCAAAGAGGCAATAATGATCATCTGTACAATGATACGAATACTGTTAGGTATGTGATTACGAATAATCGCGATAAAGAAGCCAGAAAATGCCGTTACCAAGGTCAAAGCAATCGCCATAACCAAACTAACACTCAAGCTACTTGTCACCGCCAATGCGGAACAAATACCTAATATTTGCAACGCAATCGGGTTATTGGCAAGAATCGGCCCAAAGAGGACTTTTTTCACATCAGACATTATTGAACTCCTTCGCTACGCAGCTGAGACAAGAAAGGTCCAAAACCTTCATCACCCAACCAGTACTGAACAAGATGAGTAACCCCACGACTTGTCAATGTCGCACCAGATAGACCATCTACTTTGTACATGGCTTTAGGATCAGAGCTATCTACGCCACCTTTGGCAAGCTGAATAACCGCTTCACCTTGGTCATCATAGACTTTCTTGCCTTTCCACAAGGCTTTCCAGTTAGGATTATCAACCTCACCACCCAATCCAGGTGTTTCAGCTTGGTCATAAAAACCAAAACCTATCACTGTATTGAAGTCATTCTTTAAAGCCATAAAGCCATACATAGTTGACCATAAGCCATAACCATGTACCGGAAGAATGATTCGATCAATCTTATCGCCAGTTTTCACAAGATACACTGCAGAAAAGTTTGAACGGCGCTTAATACCTGCCGGATCATTACCTTTCAGTGAAACCGATAAACTAGGATCTTTAGCGGCAGCTTGCTGATCAAATGTTGCCACATTGATCCCTGCAGACTGAAGCTCTTCCTGTGTTGCAAATTTATTCGTTTGCAAATTAACGATGCGAGTCTCAACCGATTCGAAAATTTCATCTACAGACTTGCCAGCTTCTAACATGCTAGCAGCAGACAAGATATTACGTTTTCGGTCTAAATCTTTGTTGGTGTTCTGGATAGGTTTAAGACCTACCGCTGCAGCTGCAACAAAAATAGAACAAACCAAACACAAAGATAAAGCAACTATAATGGTCTTTTTAATACTATCGTTACTGCTAGCCATTGCGTGCAATCCTCCGTTTAATGTTTGCCTGAACAACAAAGTGATCAATAAATGGTGCAAACAAATTCGCAAAAAGAATCGCCAACATCATACCTTCTGGGTATGCAGGGTTCACAACACGAATAAGAACAACCATTAGACCAATCAAGGCACCATAGAACCACTTACCACGATTCGTCATAGATGCTGACACTGGGTCTGTCGCCATGTACATCATACCGAAAGCAAAACCACCCAAAACTAGATGCCAGTACCATGGAGTTGAGAACATAGGGTTAGTGTCAGAACCAATAACATTAAACAAAGCAGAGGTTAAAATCATACCCAGCATAACACCAGCAACAATACGCCACGCAGCAATTCTCATCACTAACAACGCACCACCACCAATTAAGATAGCAAGAGTAGAAGTTTCGCCCATTGAACCTTGAATAAAGCCAAAGAAAGCATCAGACCAAGCAACCGTCAAACCAGATACGCCACCAGCAGCAAGCTGACTAAGTGCCGTTGCACCAGAGAAGCCATCAATTGCAGTCCAAACCGCATCACCAGACATAGATGCTGGGTAAGCAAAGAATAAGAAAGCACGACCAGCTAATGCCGGGTTAAGGAAGTTTTTACCTGTACCACCAAACACTTCTTTCGCAAGCACAACACCAAAACTGATACCCAAGGCTACTTGCCATAAAGGCACAGTCGCTGGCAAAGAAAGTGCAAACAGGATAGAGGTAACAAAGAAACCCTCATTCACTTCATGCTTACGCACGGAAGCAAACAAAACCTCCCAAAAACCACCAACAACAAATGTGACAAGATAAACAGGCAAAAAGTACATTGCGCCATAGATCATATTGTCCCAAATACTTGAAGCATCGTAACTAGTAAGGCTACCAATAATGGAATGGCGCCAAGAATCGGCTGCTGTAACGCCCATTGCGTCCATCGCCGTATTTGCTTGCCAACCAATATTGTACATGCCAAAAAACATAGCAGGGAATGTACACATCCACACCAAGATCATAATACGCTTCATATCAACCGCATCACGAACATGGGAGCCATTTTTAGTAACAGAACTTGGACGATAAAAAATTGTATCTACTGCTTCAAACAGTGCATACCATTTTTCATATTTACCACCTGAATGAAACTCAGGCTCTATTTTATCGAGTACTTTTCTAAGCCCCATGAATTAACCCTCTTTCTCTATTAGAGTTAGGCAATCACGAAGGATCGGACCATATTCGAACTTACCTGAGCAACTGTAAGTACACAAAGCCAAATCTTCATCATCCAACTCAAGCGCACCAAGCTTTTGAGCTTGCTCCGTATCATTCACGACCAACGCACGTAACAACTGTGTCGCCAAAATATCAAGCGGCATAACACGCTCAAAATTACCAAGCGGCAACATAGTACGATCACTACCATTAGTAGTTGTTGACATATCGAATGATTTTTTACCGGTAAGCTTGGACAAAAACACATTCATAATAGAGTGCTTTTCCACACCGGCACGAAGATAATGCATCATTTGACGCTCACGACCTTCAAGCAATACAGACACTTGGTTGTGGTAGCGCCCCAAGAAAGCAAATGGACCCGCAGCATTACGACCAGAAAAAACAGAACCAGAAATCACTCGGTTTTCGCCATCTGCAACTTCGCCAGCCAATAAGCCATCTAAGCTTGCACCAACTTGAGTGCGCACTAAACGAGGTTTTTTAACTTGAGGCCCAGCGATAGAAACAACACGCTCAACGCTCAGTTCACCTGATACAAAAAGCTTGCCGATAGCAACAACGTCTTGGTAATTAATAGACCAAACTGTTTTCTTATCACTGACAGGATCAAGGAAATGAATGTGTGTGCCAGCAAGACCCGCTGGATGTACACCAGCAAATTCCTCAACAGTCACATCAGACGTTGTTGGAATCTTTGCGCCTGGCGCCTTACAAACAAACACCTTACCTTCAGTCAAACGAGCCAAGACAGTAAGACCGTCTGCAAACTCTTCTGCTAGATCCGCCAACACAACCTCAGGAGAGGCCGCTAATGGATTAGTATCCATTGCCGTAACGAAGATAGAATGAGGGATTGAAGCAATTTCAGGTACTTTTGAGAATGGACGCGTACGGAATGCTGTCCATAACCCAGACTCAACCAGATTTTCAACAACTTTACTGCGTTCGAGAGATTTCAATTCTGATCCGGAATACGATGCGAAGGTTTCAGACTCATCACCTTCGACACTAATTACGACAGATTGTAAAACACGTCTTTCACCACGATTAATAGCAGTTATCGTTCCAGAAGCAGGAGCCGTATACTTTACGCCTTCTGTTTTCTTATCTGTAAAGATAACCTGACCTTTCTTAACCTTATCCCCTTCCTTGACTAGCATGGTAGGCTTCATGCCATGGTAGTCAGGACCGATCACAGCGACCGTTTTAGCAGCAATAACCGCCTCAATCACTTGATTGGGAGCACCAGAGATCGGTAGATCTAGGCCTTTTGTAATTTTATACATATGTTCTGCCCAACAATAAATTGAACACAAAAAGCGCAATGCGAATTGCTTGTACCCCCCTCCGGGAAACCATGCACAAGCGAACAATTACTTTCAGGTAATTGTAAAACGCAAACTCACTTCACCAAAAAACCGACGTATTATAATGATCATTCCCGCCATTGACCAGCTCAGGACGTCGTCTTTAAGCATCAACTTTTATTAAAAAGCACCACTTTATCCTTATTTACTGACTTGCAGCCTGAAAAAATCCTTTTTTTGTTGTTTTATTACTAAATCAAAGACCACTATAACAACTTAAATAGTAGCTTCTGTAAAAACTCAGACAAATCAATCTAAAAATTACTTCTCAGCGTACTTTAAGCGAGTTGCCATACAAGGTCGAAAACGACACAATACCGCCTAACTATTTAGTAGGCCATGAGATGGAAAAAAAGCTATGATAAAGCCAGAAGCTCAAATTCATATTAAGAACTTACGCTTACGAACCTACATAGGCTTCAATGAATCTGAAAAGCAAAACAAGCAAGATGTCGTGATTAACGCTTGGATTCAATACCCAGCTTCTCAAGCCTACGACACAGATAACGTTGAAAACGCAGTGAATTACCGAACCATTTGCAAAGAAATGATAGCCCATACAGAGAACAATCGCTTTCTTTTGCTTGAAAAACTCACAGCAGACCTATTAGCACTGTGCATGGAATCAAGCCATGTCACCTTTGCAAAAGTTGAAGTAGCAAAACCCCACGCTTTGCGTTTTGCCGATTCCGTTTCCTTAACACTGTCCGCCACTAGAGAACAATAAGCCCAACATGTCAGAAACTGTCTCAATCACCTCGAAACCAGGCTTTAAAAATACCATACATGGACTAGATGGCAGTCGCAAAGCTCTACAGCTGCTTGCAATCGCCTCTCAATACAAACAGCCCATTCTTTTTATGGCCAATACCGTGGCCGAATTAAATGAACTCGAAGATGAAATTCAGTTTCTTAATCATCAAAATAAAGACATATTAAGATTCAGTGATTGGGAAACACTACCTTATGATGCCTTCTCTCCTCACCAAGACATCATTTCTCAGCGTCTTGAGACATTGGCCAGGCTAACAGAAACCAAGAATCCAATCATTCTTACTACCATTGCTTCCTGCTTAACTCGCCTCTGCCCTAAGCAACACATTGACGCACAGCGTTTTCATTTAGCCGAAGGCCAAGAACTTCCTCTTGAACAACTTTCTAGAAAATTGACTAATGCAGGCTACCTAAATGTAGAGAATGTTCACGAACACGGAGAGTACGCTATCCGTGGTGCGCTTATGGATGTGTATCCAATGGGGGCAGAAAACCCTATTCGAATTGATTGGTTCGATAATGAGATCGAATCCATTCGATGGTTTGATCCGGAAACTCAACGAAGCATCAGCAAAATTGCAGAAATTAAAATGCTTCCGGCAAAGGAGTTCCCAACAACACCACAAGGCATTCAACAATTTCGCCAAGCATTTAGAGAACGCTTTGAGACGAACCCTCTTTCTAGCCCGATTTACCAAGATATTTCCAGCGGAATTATCCCCGCCGGTATAGAATACTATTTGCCGTTATTCTTTGAGCAAACAGCCAGCGTCTTTGACTATTTGCCTGACAACACGTTTTTGGTGAGGTCTGACACTTTTAACGAGCAATTTGCCAGCATCCTGCTCGATTTTCGCAGCCGCCATGAGTCGCTTAACTACAATATCGAACGACCTATTTTAAAACCCGAAGAAATTTGCTTAAAAGAAGAAGAACTTTTCTCTCAGCTAAATCAGTACACTAACATTATCTTTTCTGCTGAAGGCGAACATCCTACTTATAAAGCAATTGGTAATGTAAAAATTGACTCGAAAGCAGCTCAACCACTTGGCACACTGCAACAGTTTCTTGCCAACACATCTGCTCGGGTACTGATTGTTGCCGAATCAGCGGGGCGTCGCGAAGCTCTGCTTGATTTACTCAAAAAACACAGCATCAAACCTAAACACGTCGAGAACTGGAACGCTTTCACCAAATCGACAAAATCTTTAGCCATCACCGAAGGCAACATTGGCCGCGGCTTTAGCATCAGCGATGAACTAATACTTATCCCAGAAAGCGAAATTTTAGGCGAACGAGTTTCTCAACATCGACGACGCAACAAACAGAACAACATCAGTGAGGACGCTATCATTCGCAACCTCACTGAATTGAGGCTAAACGCCCCTGTTGTGCATATAGATCATGGCGTAGGACGCTATTTGGGGCTAACCAATCTAGAAATAGACGGACAAGAAACAGAACTATTAACCCTTGGCTACGCCAATGATGCAAAACTGTATGTGCCTGTTTCCTCTTTACAGCTTATTTCTCGCTACACAGGTGCTGACGAAGACACAGCTCCATTACATAAGCTAGGCACAGACAAATGGAGCGTCGCCAAACAAAAAGCCGCTGAAAAAGCCCGCGATACCGCTGCAGAACTATTAGAAATATACGCTCAGCGTGAAGCCCGTGTGGGTTACGCTTTCGCCAAACCCGACGACCAATATGAACTGTTTGCTGCGGGTTTTCCATTTGAAGAAACACCAGATCAACAGATGGCCATCGATGCTGTAATGAAAGACATGTCATCCAAAAAACCAATGGATCGATTGGTTTGTGGTGACGTAGGCTTTGGTAAAACAGAAGTTGCCATGCGAGCCGCCTTCCTAGCAGTTCAAGATGGCAAACAAGTCGCTGTACTTGTACCAACAACACTATTAGCACAACAACATTACGAAAACTTCTGTGATCGCTTTGCTGATTGGCCTGTGGAAATTGAATTACTGTCCCGCTTCCGTTCAGGCAAGCAATCTAACACCTCAATTGATCGTTTAGAGTCCGGTAAAGCCGATATTGTGGTCGGCACTCACAAGCTAATTCAAAGTGACATCAAGTTCGCCAACCTCGGCCTTGTGATCATTGATGAAGAACACCGTTTCGGAGTTAAACAAAAAGAACAATTTAAAGCGTTACGAGCAGAGGTCGATATACTGACACTTACTGCAACACCTATTCCTCGAACGCTCAACATGTCTTTGTCTGGCATTCGAGATTTATCCATTATTGCCACGCCACCAGCCAAACGTTTATCCGTTAAAACTTTCGTAAAGCAAAAAGAAGAGCATCAAATTAAAGAAGCCATATTGCGAGAGTTGCATCGTGGGGGGCAAGTGTATTACTTACATAACGAAGTACAAACTATTCAAAAAGCGGCCGAAGAGCTAGAAGAACTCATTCCAGAAGCTCGCGTCATCGTTGGTCATGGCCAAATGCGCGAAAGAGAGCTGGAACAAGTCATGTCAGACTTCTACCATAAACGCGCTAACATCCTCGTCTGTTCAACTATTATCGAAACCGGCATAGACATCCCAAATGCTAATACCATTATTATTGAGCGAGCAGACAAATTCGGTCTTGCCCAACTGCACCAGCTACGTGGTCGAGTTGGTCGATCTCATCACCAAGCTTACGCATACTTGCTAACGCCAAATGATCGAAAAGTAACAGGCGACGCAGAAAAACGCCTTGAAGCCATCACTCTAGCAGACACATTAGGCGCTGGCTTTACGCTTGCAACACACGATTTGGAGATACGCGGTACCGGTGAATTACTAGGTGACGGACAAAGTGGCCATATTGAGCATGTTGGTTTCTCATTATTCATGGATATGCTAGATCGCGCAGTAAAATCATTGAAGAATGGTGAATCGCCAGATATTGATATTACCTCCCCAGCTCAAACGGATATTAACCTAAGAGTACCAGCGCTTATTCCTGAAGATTATCTAGGCGATGTACACTCACGGCTGATTTTGTATAAACGCATCGCTAGCGCAAAAAGCGCTGAAGAACTAAAAGACCTACAAGTTGAAATGATAGATCGTTTTGGTCTATTGCCTGACGCAACCAAAAATCTATTCAGACAAACAGATCTGAAACTCAAAGCAGAAAGTTTGGGCATTAATAAAATTGAAGCCAACGCAAAAGAAGGTAAAATTTTCTTCAGCAGCAAAACACCAGTCGACCCGATGAAGCTCATTCGACTGATTCAAACTAAACCTGATATTTACAAATTAGTAGGATCAGATACATTAAAGTTTCTGGCCCCAATGAATAGCGCAGAAGAGCGCTTTCAACAAACCACTATGACATTGGAATTATTACATTGAAATCTTTAATTGCTATAGCGCTTTCACTTACGCTAATGAACACTCAACTGTTTGCAGATGATGGCAAAATAGACCCAGACACTGCCAGAGCATATCAAGGTTATTTGGTCACTTTCTTATGGCCAGAAGGCCAATCAACCGAGCAAGTTGACTACAAAAACGTCCTGTCTAGCGCCAAACTACTAAGACTAACTGATGAGGAAGTCGCTGCGCCAAACAGCACGAACCAAGAACTAGGAAAAGCTCCTTTTGGTAAGATAGAAGATAAAATTGGCCGTCATACAAAAATCTTAGCCAACGAAACATGGACTCTAATTTTCAAACACCCTGGCGACACCATTTACAAGAACTTCCATAGCCAACAGACAAAAGACAACTACCCTGAGCTAACAGGAAGCATCTCTATTAAATTAGGCCGCTACCTAGAATCCAACATCCACTACCAACATTACCTTTTTGATAGCTTCACTCTTCCTGATCCAAACGAATTAGGCATCAATCATGAATCAGACAATGCGAGCCTTTTCACCAATACAGACAGTGAAAGAATGACCAAGCCCAAATTCAAAGAATTCGAGCCAGCATTGATACTAACCTTAAATCAAAGCAATAAGACAGCCAGTAAAAAAGTAAATTATCTAGACCACCCTACCATAGGCACTCTGCTGTATTTTGAACCTATTGAACTAGAAGATGCTATTGAGAAAATTGCACTGCAAACTATCAATCCAGAAACTGGAGAAAGCCTGAACTACAACGACCTTAAAAGCACTAATGAGCTTGCTAGACGCACAATATCAACTCAAGAATAACGCATAAAAAAGGCTGGCTCCCTTAAGTGCCAGCCTTTATTAAAACGCATCAATTAAGACAAATACATCAAAAACTTAATACCCACGCGACTGAGCCAAACGACTAAACCAAGATACCGCCTTCTGCTCCACAACAGAGAAGAAGGACAAACCTAAACGCTCGGCCATTCCCTTTGGTTGCTTATAAACAACATGCACGACTTCAGTCTCATGATAATGAGACACCAGGTACGCATCACTCGTCATGACCACATCAACCAATTTATTTTCCAATGCTTCTGAACCATACCAAGTATCGCCCGTCGCAATGTCTTCAATATCCAATTGAGGGCGCTGGCCAGAGACAAAACGCTTAAATAAGCCATGAGTATCTTCCAAGTCTTGCTTAAACTTTTCACGGCCTTCGTCTGTATTCTCACCCAACATAGTTAAGGTACGTTTGTATCGACCTGCAGTATGAAGCTCGACATCGATCAGACTTTTATCCAGCAAGCGATGAACATTAGGAAT
This sequence comes from Marinomonas foliarum, assembly GCF_016906065.1. NCBI lineage: Bacteria > Pseudomonadati > Pseudomonadota > Gammaproteobacteria > Oceanospirillales > Oceanospirillaceae > Marinomonas > Marinomonas foliarum. Next base: position 571,578 of record NZ_CP070273.1, read on the forward strand.
TTGTGCTACCACACCAATAGACCCTAAAATAGCGAAAGGGGCTGCAATAATTTTATCGGCAACACACGCCATCATATAGCCGCCACTCGCTGCCACTTTATCAACACAAATAGTCAGTGGGATACTGGCTTCACGAACACGCTGTAACTGGGATGCTGCTAAGCCATAGCCATGAACCACACCGCCACCGCTTTCAAGACGAACAACCACCTCATCTTGCGGCTTAGCCACACTTAGTACCGCCGTAATTTCTTCTCGCAAAGATTCAACAGCAGACGCTTTTATGTCGCCATCAAAGTCCAACACATACAAACGCTTTTTATCAGCACTCTCCGCGACAGCAGGCTCTTTCTTTTGCTCTTTTTTTTCCAGTTTTTCTTTTTTCTTTTTTTCTTTTTCTAAGCTTTTAAGGGCTTTTTTATCTAACAACTGACGATCCAACTCGACCTTCATTGCATCATAATGTTCGTTCAGCTTAGTAACAGACAAACTTCCCGGTTGAGACTTACGCTTCCCACCAGACATCATTGTCAACAAAAAGCCAATAACTAAAGCCACACTAACTAGTTTCAACAAAAAACCAGCGTAATCCGCAAAAAATTCCAACATTTACTTCCTCTAAATATTCATAAGTTCTTGGCATATTGGGGGTATTTTTATAAATAACAATCTCTTTCAATGATATAACGCTATAGATACTGTTTTGCATATGCCTTATTATCTGCACACTTTGAACAATCGCCCTAGTCAAGCCCAGTATAAGAAAGCTAACAAGATTCTTTTGATTACACCAAAAAAGTAAAAAAATCCTGTTAGTTTTTTTGCACATTTAAGTGCCTTTCTATAAAGGAGCAATCAATGACACCTTCGTTATCCCAATCGTTTGGAAGGAACTTCCTCGGCGCCTCGCCACTCTGGTATAAACAAATAATATTAGCCTTCTTGATTATCAACCCAATCGTTTTAGTCGTACTAGGACCATTCGTTGCAGGCTGGCTATTAATTATTGAATTCATCTTCACTCTCGCTATGGCACTGAAATGCTACCCATTACAGCCAGGCGGGTTACTCGCAATCGAAGCCGTAGTACTCGGCCTAACCTCACCGGAAGGCGTATACTCTGAGGTTTCTAATAACATTGAAGTTATTTTACTTCTGATGTTCATGGTAGCGGGCATTTATTTTATGAAAGATATGCTACTGTTTATCTTTAATAAGCTGCTAGTAAAAGTGAAATCGAAAATCGTCATTTCGCTGATATTTAGCTTTTCTGCCGCCTTACTCTCTGCCTTTTTAGATGCATTAACCGTCACCGCTGTTCTTATTAGTGTTGGCGTCGGTTTTTATTCCGTCTATCACAAAGCCGCTTCTGGCCAAAGCTCTAATAAAAATCACGACCACGGAAAAGACGATTCAATCCTGCCTGTTAACGCAGAAGACCTAAATGAATTTCGCTCGTTTTTACGCGACTTATTAATGCACGGAGCTGTTGGTACTGCGCTTGGTGGGGTTGCCACATTGGTTGGCGAACCACAGAACCTACTTATTGCTAAAGTAGCCGGGTGGAATTTTGGTGAATTCTTTCTAAACGTGGCCCCCGTCTCGATACCTGTTCTAATCTGTGGCTTATTAACGGTAATCGTATTAGAAAAAACTGCTTGGTTTGACTATGGCGCCCAGTTGCCTGACACGGTCCGTGACATTTTGAATAACTTTGAAAAAGAAGAAAGTCAAAAGCATACTAACAAAATCAAGGCACAACTTATTGTACAAGGCATCGTTGCTATTGTTTTAATGCTGTCCCTTGCATTCCATGTAGCCGAAGTTGGCTTAGTCGGTTTGATGGTCATTGTTCTGCTAACCTCATTCAATGGCATCATTGAAGAACATCGCATCGGCCATGCATTTGAAGAGTCCTTGCCTTTCACCGCGCTTTTAGTCGTGTTTTTCACAGTTGTGTCCGTAATACATGCTCAGCATTTATTTCAACCTGTAATTGATATTGTGCTGAATCTGCCAACGGAGCGACAACCTCTAATGCTGTTTATTGCTAACGGATTATTATCAGCGATTAGTGACAACGTCTTTGTTGCTACCGTCTATATTAATGAAATTAAAGCAGCACTAGATGCAGGCACTATTACTCGCGAGCACTTCGATACTCTAGCCATTGCAGTGAACACGGGCACCAACCTACCAAGCGTAGCAACCCCAAATGGTCAAGCTGCATTCTTGTTCTTGTTAACTTCAGCTATCGCACCATTACTACGTTTGTCCTACGGAAAAATGGTATGGATGGCACTGCCTTATACTATCGTTCTTAGCATTGTTGGCGGACTGTGTGTTACCTACTTGTTGTGATGCAGCCTAAATACCTACTTCTATGCTCATGAGCGTTAACACATAAAAAAACCCTCTTCATCACAAAGAGGGTTTTTTGTTACTCTGCCCTATCCAAAGATAGATAGCTTTATAAATTCAGCAGCGTTATGAAACTAATGCTTTATGCGCCATAAAGACTGACCAGATTTGTTATCAATCAGATCTAAACGCTCTTCATGAACTTTTAACTCATCTTCGCTTGCTCTGATCACTTTCAGTGCTGGGCGATCCGCAGACAGTCGACGAATTTCTTCAATCCCCCCTTCTTCTTTAGAATCGGAGTCAGAGTTATTCGCCAACCCCAAACTGGTTTGGCCACCTGTCATCAACAAGTAGACATCAGCAAGTATTTCGGAGTCTAGAAGAGCTCCGTGTAATTCACGGTGTGAGTTATCTATACCATAGCGTCTACATAAAATATCTAGGTTGTTCTTTTGACCTGGGTGCTTTTTGCGGGCATAAACCAAGCTATCAAAAACACCACACACCTCAGCAGTTTTGGGAAAGCCACCTACCCGATCAAACTCATGATCCATAAAGCCAATATCAAACGGCGCGTTATGGATAATCAGTTCAGCACCCTTTATAAAATCAAAAAATTCTTGAGCCACTTCATGAAAGCGAGGCTTGTCCGCTAGAAATTCATTACTAATACCATGAACCCTAAATGCCTCTTCTTCAACTTCACGATCGGGGTTGATGTAAACATGAAAGTGTCGATTAGTTAACTTACGACCAACCATCTCGACACAACCAATCTCGATAATACGATGACCTTGTCGAGGATCTATACCTGTTGTTTCTGTATCAAGAACAACCTGTCTCATGATGCGGCCCTTAATTCGTCAATTCCCTGATTCGCTAACTGATCGGCAATTTCATTGCCTTCAATGCCCGCATGGCCTTTCACCCATTTCCATGTGACATCATGGTATTGGCATTGCTCATCAAGAGCTTGCCACAGGTCTTTATTTTTAACTGGCTGTTTGGAGGCCGTCATCCAACCTTTACGTTTCCAGCCAGCTAGCCATTCAGTAATGCCTTTTTGCACATAAGAGGAGTCCGTATAAAGCGTTACCGTACATACTTCTTTTAATGCTCGAAGCCCCTCTATCGCCCCCATCAGCTCCATACGATTATTGGTTGTATCGTGTTCACCACCGCATAAACGCTTTTCATGCTCACCAAAGGTTAGCCATGCTCCCCAACCACCAATACCTGGGTTTCCTTTACAGGCACCGTCTGTATACATTACAACTTTTTTCACTACTTCATCTCTTTTGCTGTTGGCTTTGTTAATGGAGGCACTCGAACACGAGCACCAGACCAACGAGGTTTTAATGGAATAAAACGCCTAACTTGCTTGGTTGCTGTCATAACATACACACCACTAAAAGGTAATTTTAACGGCCTTAAAAGCTTATCAATCCAAGTAAAGCGAGACCGCCATTTGCTACTTTGTAAGGGCGGTTCATAATAAATAAAACGTGTTGATTCTAATGTTAAACCAGCCACTTTCAACCAGTCTTCTAAACGCCGATGTCGAATAAATTGTCCACACCAAGGCGCTCTAATTTTTTTACTAAAAACCCGACGTATCCCCCATAACCCCCAAGGATTAAATCCAATAATAATGAGCTTTCCACTGGGCAATAAGGTTCTTGCCGCTTCTCGCAAATCATCATGAGGAGTAGCTGAAATATCTAGCGAATGATGAAATATATGAACATCAACACCATCAGGCTCAAGGGGCAATTCGCTTGCCCTAGCCACCACTGTATTATTAGGCGCCCCAAACTCTAGCGCAGGAGCAATCATAATACTTTCTCGCAGCCGGTGGTTTTTCAATGGTAAATCTTTAAGTGGTGACTGAGTGACTAGATAGTAGCCCACCGCTGAATCAAGCTCGGAATCGAGCTGCTCCTGCTCAAGCTTCAATAAGCTTTCACCTAAGTTACTTTTATACCATTTCTGAAAAAATTGTCTTGATTGATCATCCAACATACAATGAATTCTCTATTTATAACGGCATGACGATGTATTTATTTTTAAGCACGCCATATGAAATATAACAACCTTGATAAAGTTGACAACCTATGACCATCTTCCCGCTCCCTGCTTTTCAGGACAATTATATCTGGATCATCCAAGATAAAGATAGCTCGCGAATCTGGGCTGTAGACCCAGGAGACGCTGAAGTGGTTCTAACTTATTGCAGCAAGCATAACATGAGCCTAGCGGGCATTTTGATTACTCACCACCATAAAGATCATACCGGAGGAGTGGCTGAGTTAAGAAAACATTCAAATTGCCCTGTACATGGACCGAGTTACCTAACAGAGTTGGTTACACACCCAGTAACTGAAGGCGATATAATCGCTGTGTTTTCAGCTAACTTTCAAGTCATAAGCACTCCTGGACACACCCTAGACCATCTCTGTTACTTTTCAGACAACCAAACACCTCTGCTGTTTAGCGGAGATACCTTATTCAGAGGAGGTTGTGGACGTATAATGGAAGGTACTCCAGAACAAATGCTAAAGGCTATGAAAAAGATTTCAAGCCTTCCAGACAACACAATAATCTACGCTACTCACGAATACACACTGGCAAACTATCGCTTCGCTCTTTCACTTGAACCTGAAAACCCAGACCTAATACAAAGTAACACTAGCAGTCAAAAGCAACGTTCCAATAATGAAGTAACTTTGCCTACTACATTAAGTTTAGAGAAAAAAACTAACCCTTTTTTAAGGACCCATATTACGGCATTAAAAAATCAGGCAGCACAACAACTTAACGAAAATCCAGCCGCAGATTTAGTCGCTGCATTTAGCCAAGTAAGACGCGCCAAAGATAGTTTTAGTTGACCTCTATCGCAACGTCTTTAAAATGACCAAACTTTATCCAAAATTGTGACCTAAATGACCTATAAAATATTCTGGATTTGTCTTGCCAGCCTAGTTCTCAGTGCATGTCAAACCACCTCAAAACTAGAACAAAGCGATACATCTAACGAATCTATAGAAGCAACAGAAGATACAGATATTCTAGAAGCTGACACTGAACAATTAGGCTTTATTGATACCGTCCCTCCCGTTGATAGCGTAGAAGAAGAACAAGTAGTTGAACAGGATGAACCAGCTATTGCGGCGAAACCGAAAGCCCCTACAGACATTTGGGATAGAGTACGTGCTGGATACGGTCTGGATCTAGATATAGATCGCCCTCGCCTATCTTCACAACTTCGCTGGTTTAGCTCTCACCCCTCTTACCTTGACAGAGTATCAAAACGTGGCGAACGTTATTTATACTACATTGTCGAAGAGCTAGAAAAAGCAGGCATCCCAACTGAAATTGCATTATTACCCATTGTTGAAAGTGGCTTTGATCCTTTTGGATACAGTCATGGCCGTGCCTCTGGACCTTGGCAATTTATTCCTTCGACAGGCCAAATGTACGGACTTGATCAAACTTGGTGGTACGATGGCCGTAGAGACATTATTGGTTCAACTCAAGCTGCTATCGCTTACCTAACACGCTTGCATAAAATGTTTGACGGAAACTGGCTACACGCTCTTGCGTCTTATAACTCAGGTGAAGGTACAGTATCAAGAGCAATTAGAAAGAATAAGAAAGCAGGTAAACCCACTGACTTCTGGTCTCTGGATTTACCAAAAGAAACACGCGCCTATGTTCCAAAACTAATCGCATTAGCAAAAATCATCAAAAACCCGGAAAAATACAACTATTCAACGTATTTCATCCCGAATAAGCCTTACTTTGATATCGTCAATATCGGCGGTCAACTTGACTTAGCACAAGCGGCAGACATGGCTGAAATAAGTATCGATGAAGTTTATTTACTTAATCCTGGATTCAATCAATGGGCTACATCTCCTGATGGACCTCATCGTTTGTTGATGCCTATTTCCAAGGCCAAACTATTTAGAACTAAGCTAGCAGAAATACCAAGTAAAGAACGTGTTACTTGGGTTCGCTATACAGTAAAAGCAGGCGACAATTTATTGCTGGTTGCGAAGCAACACAATACCACGGTTAACGTTCTGCAAAACGTCAACAAGATCTCTTCTACGATGATCCGTGTTGGCCAAGAGCTCATGATCCCCGTTGCTGGGAACGATATAGAAAGCTACACCCTAAGCTCTCATCAGAGACTGCTAGCAAAGCAGTCCCGAGCACCAAACCGCAACAGAATCAAAATAAACTACACGGTTAACTCTGGTGATAGTTTATGGCTAATTTCTAACAAATACGGAATAGACAGCAAAACACTGGCTCGATGGAACAACATGGGACTTGGCGATCCACTAATGCCAGGCAAAAAACTTGTCGTTTGGTTGGAACCAAAAGCCTCTGAAAAGAGTACTCGTAGCGTGATGAAGAAAGTGGTTTATACCATTCGATCTGGCGAGTCATTGGCTGTAGTAGCAAATAAATTCAAGGTTTCCATTAACGACATTAGAGACTGGAACCCTAAAGTTAGCAGCCAAAAATACGTTCAACCGGGTGACAAGGTGACCTTACTTGTTAACGTGGTCGGCGGTTAAATAATACATCTGAATCACCATAAAAAAGGGGCTGATTATTAAAATCAGCCCCTTTTTTTGTTCATAAACAAAAAAGAAATTATTCGTAACGGCAAAGGTATGCTGTTGTTTCTTCTACTTTAACTTGAAAACTTTGATTCGCTTCTACGATAAAAGTATCGCCTTTGGTAAACACTTTCCAGTCACTTTGCGCAGGTAGTTTAACGGTCAAAGCACCTGATACAACAGTCATGTACTCACGCTGACTTGTCCCAAACTCGTAGTCACCAATAGCCATTACACCAACTGTTGACGTTCCTTCAGCATTGTCCAACGCAATGGACTTAACTTGATCATTAAAATAACTGTTCACCGTTAACGCTGTGCTCATATATAAACTCTCATCTTTATTTAAAAAACTTTGCTGTTGATCGCCTACGGCTCAAGAGTGCTGATTGCCCGCCATCTCTTCAATAATCCACTCTTTAAAAGCCAACATTGCCGATGTCACTGAGCGACGTTTTTCATACACCAAATAAAACGAACGGTTCGTAATTAAATGCTGATTGAATAGAACTTTTAACGTGCCAGCCTCTATTTCAGGCATGATTAACTCAGGATCTGTTAAAGAAATCCCCAAACCTTGCGCTGCAGCACCAGCCGTTAAAGACCCGCTAGAGAACATTAAACCTCGACGAAATAATTTAGGATCAAGATCATGTTGTTGCAGCCAGTCGTGCCATTCATCCTTTCTTTTTGTAACATGAAGAAGCGGATAAAAACGCATGTCTTCAGGCTTATTTATTGGCTGTTCTGGTTTTATTAATCGCGGGTTACATACAGGAGCAAGACGAGCAGGACGCAAGTAATGTGCTTCAACCCCTTCCCAGTCTCCTGCGCCAAAATACACAGCCATATCGATATCATTCGCCGAAAAATCAATCAAGCCTGTCGAAGAACTTATCTCAATTTCAATATCTGGGTATCTCTGCTGAAAGCGTTCCATTCTTGGCATTAACCAACGAGTAAGAAACGCAGGAGCAACAGCCAACCGCAGCGAGCCTGATTTTTGCTTACTTTTCAGCTCTGATGTGGCATTTTCCAATTGTTCAAAAATACTTTTGATGGGCTTTAAGTATGACTCCCCTGCCTCCGTTAACACTACTTTTCGCTTAGTGCGTCGAAACAACTCAAGGCCTAGAAAGCTTTCTAGGCCTTTAATTTGATGGCTAATTGCTGAAGGCGTCACAGACAGTTCTTTGGCTGCTTTATTGAAACTGCCATGTCGAGCAGCGGACTCAAAACACTTCAATGAGTTCAATGGGGGCAAACGATTAATAAGCTCATCTCCAATAGATAAGAAAGATTAATCAATAGCGTGAATATGGCTCACCTGTCAATTAAAAAATCTTTTCTGTGTAAAAAGTCATCTGACAGCAACGAGTTACTCGTCTTCATCACCAAAATTAGGCTGTGAATCAGCTCGTTTAGTTGGCAGTTTAAACGCCTCAAAACCATCTTGCTGGTTATCATGAAAACGCGCTTTCGCTGGCGCTTTCTTAGTGACCTTTTTGGACGGTTTAGTTGACGCTTGGGCTTTAGGTTTTTTACTTACAGAACGAGCAGGCTTAGGAGGTAACAAACCTTTAAACTTACCTTCTAACCCTTCAATTACTTCTGTCGTAAACGTTTTCTGTAAGAAAGTCTCGATTGCTTTAAAGTTCACCCAATCTTTAGGGCCAACTAACGAGTATGCATCCCCTTTAAATCCTGCACGTCCAGTTCGTCCTGTTCTATGGACAAATTCTTCGGCTTGTTTTGGCAAATCGAAGTTAAAAACATGTGACACACTAGCAATATCCAACCCTCGAGAAGCAACGTCAGTACTTACCAACACTTCAAACTGGCCTTTAGCAAAGCTTTCCATGGTTTTATTACGAGCACTTTGAGATAAGTTCCCGTTGAGCGCCTGAGTCGTCAAGCCCCATTCCGCGACCATATCAGACAAGCGAACCGTATCATTTTTCGTTGCAGTAAAGACAATCGCCTGCTTAATCGTTTGCCCTGTCAAAAGATGCTTTAACAATGCTTCTTTGTGATCAAGATGGTCGCAAAGTAAAACGTGCTGCGATATGTCAGTATGCTCATCAAATCCCTGTCCCACAGCCACTCGAGATGGCTCTCGCAATAATTCACTCGCAATAGTACTGACTTCCGTATTATCAAGTGTCGCGGAAAAGAATAATGTCTGGCGCTGACGGTGATTCGCTGCAGCATTGATGGCTCTCATAGCTTCTGCAAAGCCTAAATCCAACATTCGGTCAGCTTCATCCAAGATAAGAAGCTCCAGACCTTCCAAAAACACATTTCGCTGCTTCAGGTGATCAACCAAACGCCCTGGTGTCGCCACAATAAAGTGTGGATCTTTTTGTAATAACTTATGCTGATCATTAAAGTTTTCGCCACCTTGAATAAGAATAGAGGTGAAACGACTAGACGCCAATAAAAGTCGTAGCTGCCCATACACTTGCTTTGCCAACTCACGCGTCGGCACCAAAATAACCACTCGAGGATCACGCTTGGACAAAGCTTTCTTTTTATAAACTCGATGCAGCGCAGGTAAAAGGTAAGCGAGTGTTTTTCCTGAACCCGTTTTTGAGGACGCTAATAAGTCACGACCAGCCATTGCCTCTGGGATGGCACGAGATTGAATTTCGGTTGCCTTATCAAATCCCAAATGACCGATGGACGTTAAAATACGATTATCAAAACCAAATTCTTCGAATAACAAAAAAATACCCCTTCAAAACTCAAATACGACGCAAACAAAGTGTCACGCTTAATCCCTACATTATAACCTAGACGCAAAGAAATTCGTCATTCATCTTTCATTAAAAGATAGCTTTTACCTGCACTTATCACCCCCATTCCAGAGCCTTCTGCTGTATTAACATGTTCCAAACACTCCACTACGCCATAAAACACATTTCGGTTAACCAATGCCTTCATTCCATAGCGCATAGAAACATAAGGCCGTTCTTCTTTTTGAAAGAAACCCAACCAAATATCACAATCGACGCCCAATATAAGGACATCGTCTGTTTGCGTGATAAATTCAATAGCGCGACCCGCTTGTGTCTCTATCCACTGCCAACCAGTCACCAAAAAAGGCGCATCCTCAACTTTAATCCGCACCTTTTCCACCGGTGTTACCAAGAAGTATTCACCCGCCTCAAACCATAATATACGGCTGAACATGGTTACCATCGCTGGACGATTGATCTTCCCACCTTCATGAAACCACTCACCGTTCGCCTTGATCACCATATTCATGTCACCACAAAAAGGTGGGGACCAAGTGTGCACTGGTGGCAATCCAGACGTTTTTACCTCAGATAACCCCTTTAATTCTTTATTTAGCATGACGCCTCCTTTGCCATATCAGCAACTCAGCAAACTCATTAGATCACCAGAAGATTAACCGCCTTCACTTAAACTACAATATAATTCAACTTTATAAGAAAGCCTTGAATTCATTTCACTGTTAGAATAGATCCAACGAACAAACATACCGAAGAGCAGAACGTTATTATCTGCCTCGCTTATTTAGAGTGTGACATTATGAAATCGGAATTGGCAACAAAGTTTCAAGACCCTACACGTGGTATCTACTTTATCGGCACAACGCCACCAAAATCTTCGCTTGAAGAAGAGCAACTCGCACAAGTTAGTCAAAAATTGCTTGAACGTCTTGATAATATCGACATTGATGGTTTGGTTGTCTACGACATTCAAGACGAAACTAGCCGTATTGATAAGCCACGCCCTTTTCCTTTTATGGAAACACATGACCCACGAGCTTGGTCTAAACGCCTTCACCAACAGTCTGGCAAACCTGTCATCACTTACAAATCTGTCTCATCTCGTAGCTCAGAAGAGTTTTCGGGTTGGCTTTCTGAAGCGTGGGAGCAATATGGGATTCGAGATCTAGTATTGGTCGGCTCACCTTCTTCCAATGGCGATATTAAGCTGCCATTACCACAAGCGTATGAAACTCTAAAAGCATCTGAACACCCCTTTAATTTGGGCGGCGTCACAATCGCTGAGCGCCACGCTAAAAAAGGCGATGAACATTTACGTTTAAGCAAAAAAACAGAAGCAGGTTGTGAGTTTTTCATCTCTCAGGCCGTTTATAATCACCAAGCGACAGCGGACCTCATCAGCCGTTACGCAAGAACCTGCAAAGAAAAGAGTGAAGCACCAAAACGCATCATTCTAACCTTCACACCTTGCGGCAGCGCGAAAACATTAGAATTCATGGAGTGGCTAGGTATTTCGGTACCTGAAGCAACAAAACATCGTATTTTAGATGCCGAAGCACCATTAGATGAATCTATTAAGATATGCCGAAACGCTTTAGAACAGATTATTGAAATCGCCTTACCACTTGGCGTTCCTTTGGGTCTAAATATAGAAAGCTTAACCAACCGAAAAGAAGAAATTGATGCCTCTATTCAGCTATACAAGCTATTAAAGGCGACATTAGACCTTAAATTAGCAGAGCAATCTCTGATTAAATAAGCGTTTTTAACTTCGCTAGAACAGACTCTACTTTAATATGCTGCATGGCCTTAGGGTCATGCACGCGTGTTGACCAAGGCAATTCTGCTGCTGGCTTCTGATATTCTTTCTCTACCAATTCATCATAAACACTGATTACCTTATCCAAATCGCGGTAAGGCCCTGTACGCCGAGGATCGGAGTGCGCATATAACCCCAAAACAGGCGTTCCCACCAGTGTCGCCATGTGTGCAGGCCCAGTGTCTGGAGAGATAACCAAAGCTGCATTTCTTAACACCGACAACATCATATCCAAGGGTGTTTTCCCAACCAGATTGACAACGTTTTCTGCGCGATCAGCCATGATACTGTTGGCAAAATCTATCTCGTCTTGGGATGGACCACCCGTCATGACGGGACATATCCCTTTCGCTAATAAATAGTCCAATATTGCTTGATAGCCTTCTATCGTCCAATTACGCTCTGCTTTGGACGCAGATGGGTTAATCACCACATACTTGGCTGGCAATCCAAATGTTTCAGCAGGCAAAGAAAGCTCGCAAGGCAAAGAAGGCTGATCAACACCAAGTACACTTGCAATAGATAAAAACGAATCCAGTACATGCTCGCCTTTCGGCTCTGGAGCATACTCATTCACAAACCAATGCTGTCGCTCACGAGAATGTGACAAAGCAAAACCTATACGTCGCTTCGCTCGAATCATTCTGGATACCAAACTCGCTCGAATTGACCACTGTAAGTGCAGCAGCACATCAAAGACCTGGCCTTTTAACTGAGAGCGTAATGCCAACAAACCAGAAAAACCGCTTTTTTTGTCGTATTCAACAACGTCCACACCTTCCAGCAAGCGCACAAGCTTAGCTTCTAAAGGAGAAGTCACCCAAGTCACTCGCATGGAGGGATAGCGTTTCATAATAGACTGAACCACTGCCATAGCGTGACATACATCCCCCAAAGCGGATAAGCGCACTATCGCCAAATGTTGAATATTCTCTTGCTGCATCTCGTCCTCTAGGGCTGCTTAAATTCAGCAAGTATTATAGAATAGTCGCCCTTGAATGTGTCTAACTTTGTAGACATAACCCACAGAGATCATGACAAAGCGAGTAACATGCCACAAGCTATCAAAATATCGCCCAATACAGTGTTACTAAAAAGCGATCCAGAGCTCCCATTATCCAAGACATGGTTTGATTCTTCATTTTGGCAGTTAGAAGGTGAACTCGCAGGCACAGGCAATGGACGTGGCGCCGTTTGGTTTATCAATAGTCAATTTGGCAAATTTGTTCTGCGCCGCTATCGGCGTGGCGGCTTGATCGCCAAAATTAACAAAGATCGTTTTTTATTTACAGGCAGAGACCGCACCAGACCATGGCTAGAACTCACCCTTCTAGAAACCATGCGCAACTTAGACCTTCCTGTACCACGCCCAATTGCAGGTATATATTCGGTATCGGCTGGTTTTTATCAAGCCTTACTACTAACTGAAACAATACAAGGCGCTAAAGATTTATTCGACATAATAAAAAGTGATCAACAGGCTCAAATTAATTGGAACGACATTGGGCGAGTAGTAAAACGTTTTCATCAAAATGGCATCTATCATTCTGACCTTAACTGCCACAATATTATGATAGATGAGCAACAGAAAGTTTGGATTATTGACTTCGATAAGTGTGAGCAAAAAGCGCCTCACTCCAGCTGGATGGAATCCAATGTTGAACGCCTAAAACGCTCACTCGACAAAGAATCCAGCAAACATACAAATTTTCGTGTATCAGAAAAGCAATGGCAGGCTTTTTTGGAGGGATACCATGGCTAAAAAAACGACAACATTAGACAAAAGCATCACAAACTTTTTGGGACCAAAACACTGGTTAAGTTGGGGCGCGATGGGCGTCGCTTATTTACTCAGCTATTTACCTTGGTGTGGCCAAAAATTTCTGGGTAAAATTCTTGGTACGATACATTACGCTTTAAGTTCAAACCGTAAAAATATTTGCCATGTAAACTTAAAAATTTGCTTTCCTGACATGACGGATGCTGAGCGAACTCGATTAGCCAAAGCTCATTTCAAAAGCATGGGGATAGGTGTTTTTGAAACGTTTGCCTCTTGGTTTCAAAATCAGAAAAAGTTTCAATCACGAGTCACATTTGAAGGCCAGGATGTGATCGATCGCGTTCTAGCCAAAGGTCGCGGCTGCATCCTTATTAGTGGACACTTTTCTTCTCTCGATATTTGTGGAGGCCAAATGCCACGCTTTATCGATGTTCATCCGATCTACAAACTACAGAGCAACCCAGTTATGAACTGGGTAATGGAACGTCAACGCCAAGCCATTTTCTCTAAAACTATCGAACGTACTAATATGCGCGAAGTGTTGAAATCACTAAAACAGAACAAAGCGGTTTGGTACGCCGTGGACCAAGATTACGGACGTAAAAATTCAGTCTTCGCCCCTTTTTATGGTCGTCAATGTGCAACGATCGCCCATATTGGCCGTATAGCTAATATGACCAACGCCCCTGTTGTTCTTTACGACTATGGTAGAACAGAGAAAGGCTTTCACTTAAGTCTAACCGAAGTAGAAAACTACCCAACTCAAGATGACGTCGTAAACGCCACTAGAATAAACGAATTGATGGAAGCCATTATCGCTCCCAAAAAAGAACAATATTTTTGGTCTCACCGACGCTTTAAAACACAGCCTGTACCAGGTGATCCTTCACCTTACAAAAAATAAAAAATAGCCACTAAAGAAACGTCTTTAGTGGCTATTTACCTCACCTATAATATTGCTCTTACCCTACAAGCTATCCCGAACTTCGGCCATTAGACGCAAAGATTTCAATCTGGCTTCGGAGTCATGGATTGGCATAGAGACAATCAATTCATCAACATTTGTTTTTTCTAAGAAACTAGACAGTTGAAAGGCAACCGATGCTTTCGAGCCCACCATAGCGTATTGCAACATATGCTCAACCATGTACTTCTCACTAGGCGACCAAATACCATCCATTGTTTCAACAGGCTTAGAGAAAGGCAGGTTGCGGCTACGACGCAAGTTCACAAACTGCTGCTGTGCTGAGGTAAACAAATATTTTGCCTCTTCATCGGTATCAGCGACGACAGCCATCACCCCCGCCATTGTATGAGGTTTAGACAGTTGCTCAGACGGTTTAAAGTTACGACGATATACAGTAAGTGCTTGAATTAACTGATCTGGAGCAAAGTGAGAGGCAAAGGAATAAGGCAAACCAAACTCAGCGGCAACTTGCGCACTGTATAGACTGGAGCCAAGCATCCATAAAGGAACGTGCGTGTTACGCCCAGGAACAGCCAAAACACCCTGATCACCACTGCCAAGTAAACGCTGCAACTCCAGCACATCGTCAGGATAGCTATCAACAGAGGCATCCATATTGCGACGCAAGGCTCTGGCGGTTTGCATGTCTGTACCAGGTGCTCGACCTAACCCTAAATCAACGCGATCAGGATATAACTCAGCCAAAGTACCAAATTGTTCAGCAATAACTAATGGTGAGTGGTTCGGCAGCATCACGCCCCCCGAACCGATTCGAATTTTCGATGTTGCAGCCCCCAAATAGGACAAGACAACAGATGTAGCGGAACTGGCTACACCAGCCATACCATGATGCTCTGCAAGCCAGAAGCGAGCATAATCATGATTTTCAGCGGCAACTGCCATTCTACGACTCATCGCCAAGGATTCTGCAACTGAGTGGCCATCAGCCACTGGTGCTAAGTCCAATATAGAAAACGGAACCATAATACTTACCTAGTAGAGAATATACCTACTATTTAAGGCGCTTCTCTATTAGTACAAGTACACAATCATGCAGAAAATGCAGAAGTGCCTTACAACGACTCGTTAACAAGACAACTTAGCGATTTTCTAGACGATTATAATCTAAAATACCACTTTCC
Organism: Marinomonas foliarum; assembly: GCF_016906065.1. Classification (NCBI taxonomy): domain Bacteria; kingdom Pseudomonadati; phylum Pseudomonadota; class Gammaproteobacteria; order Oceanospirillales; family Oceanospirillaceae; genus Marinomonas; species Marinomonas foliarum. The sequence continues at coordinate 587,040 of NZ_CP070273.1, forward strand.
CTTGGGCGATCTTGCTTATTCAAGTTAGCAATAGCATCACTGACAAACCAAAAGTTAGGGTGCGTTCTACGAATACCAAACGTATCCAGTAAATTCGAATAATCTTCTGTCGTTTGAAGATTTCCTACTTGTTTGGCCCAATCAATTAGTTCAGCCTCTTCTACCTGCATCAAGACATTCGGATAATCACCCAACACACCTTTCACTAAGGTCACACCGTCTTCTTCAGGTAATCGAGTATCTTCTTCATCTAATAAACTTGAAATATTGGCATGTGCTTTATTGTGTATAAGACTAAGCACTTCAAGTGGAACACCTTGCTGCGTCACCAATATCGTCGAGACATTAGGCAGATGGACCAAACCACCACCGCGTACAGCTTGCAACTCATATAAAGCCTTAAGCTGATCTGATGTCAATTTACTTTGTTCTAAGTCATGACTACGATCTAGAACACTCGATAATTTGTCACGCAGCTTTTCATAGAGTTCAGATTGATGATCATCCGTTGCGTACTGAACTTCGGACTGTCGATCGACCTTAATATAGTCACTGAATATGTAATCCTTGATGATTTGATTTACATCTCGATACCAATATTTTCGAACGGTTTCTCGATTTTCTTTAGGGAGAAAAAGCAAAAAATTCATTTCCCCTTCCATCCTCAAGAAGTCCATATACAAGCGTGTCACTAACTGATGACCCACATTGCCATACACATCAAATCCCGCTACGAGAAGATAATGGATTCGCTCTAATAATGGATAATCAATCACCCAAGCGGTTTTCGGTTGCTGCCCTACCATACCTTTGACAACGGAAGCATTGTCAAAGTGACGAAAAATAGTCAAGGCTGCGTTTTTGTTAACACCTTCGCCATCCCAAATAAGGCCTAGATCCAAAGGAGTATTATTGAACCCTGAACTTTCAATCAAAGCAGCTTTGGCCGATAAATAAGACTTCTGTTGCTCAGAAAACCTAACCCATGACGCTATAGGCAAGCTATTGCTTGAAGCAGGTAAATCTAAGCTCTGCACTTGGTCTTCTAAGTAATCCGTCGAGCCTTTGCCATACACCACTTCCGGATCAATAAAATACACCCAAAATTGATCATTAATTACATTAACTGCCACTTGCCCACGACAAACAGGGCCTTTTATAAACGACATAATCGTTTTTTGTGAATGATCCAATAAAAAGCGATAACGCGCACGTGTGGGTATCTCTTGAAATGTCTTAAACGGATTCGCTGCAATTTCAGGCTTATAACCTGGATCTTTGGTCACTTCATAATCATCGGAATAAAAATACGATTGCCAGCGAGCATAGCGCTCCTCATCCAACTGCATAGGAATATGGTTTTTTTGCACTTTTACTTCTTGGTCTAACCAAAGTCGGTAGTAGACGTGCTCTACACCGGGATCATCATAAGGGCGTCGGGTCGCGATTCTATCAATTGCTTCTCCAGGTGGAGTTTTAGAACGGACCAATTGAAAACGGAAGGCTTCACCGCCATCAAGATACAAGCTGTATAAATAAAGGTGCTCGTAAATATAACGGGAGACTAATTGAGTCTTTAGATCATCTCCATTTAAGCGCGATTCCCATAGCGCAACTTTCTTTTTAAGATTTTCTGGAGCAGACGCCGCTTCTGGCATTTTCCCACCCGTGGCTAACCAACGGGATAGCACATCATACTCGCTGGGACTCAGTGCTGGGAGACCGTACGGCATTCCCCAATTTGGGTAGTCTTGCTCAAATTGCCGATACTCTTCAACACTGACACACTGCTGATCACGAGCCAAGGAGAAGTCATAATCATCGGACAATATAGGCTGAGTAAATGAGCCTTGCTTGGCGCGTAAAGCAATTGCCCTATACAACAAGCTACCTTGTAAGTTCGCTGCAGGGGATTGGCCTCTTTCATTTAAAACAGGATGAAAACCTTTTGATCGCCATTCATCAGTGCTATTCGCATCAATAAATAAACGCGTAGGAGACGATGCTAGTAAGCGAGTACCATCGTAAACCAACTCTTTCGAACCTCCTCGCTCAAGACCAGCAGGTGCTGTTAGTTTCAACTGGCAAGGCGCGTCATAACAAGCATGACAAGAGACACAACGACTATCGAGAATAGGTCGAACTTGCTCATTATAAAAAACTTTGTCTTCTTCATTAACATCAACAACACGATGCTTTGAATCTTGTTCACCAAATACAGTATCAAATTGGTGTGTCGCATAAGCAGCACAACCCGATACCAGTACAATTAGACAAAGAAAAGTCAGCCATCGAGACATTAAAAAGATCCTCTTTTATATTCCATCTTTTTTAAACCGTGTTATTCAACGTTAAAAATGCACCATTCACTAAATATAACACGACAAAGCCACCATAAGGCTTCATTAAGAAAATGATCTTTTATAAATAAAAAAACGCCGTGAGGCGCTTCTTTATTTATGCTTTTATAAAAACAAACTCTATATTTGTTTTTTATTCGTCATCAACAATACCATCATCTGGGTATTCATCTGACAATTCATAAGAATCATCACCCATATCATCATTAGCCATCAATAGAGCTTCTTCATATGCGCCGCCAAATTCAATACGTGTAATATCATATAAGTCATATTCAAATGTTTCGTCGAACCAACGCGCATCAGAACCAATTTCTTCAAGCTCATAAGTAACGGAATCAGCACGAACAACACGACCGATTTCGCAGCTATCAGGCTCTATTTCTTCACGGTGAAGTGTTACAAGTCCAAACTCTTCACTAATATCAATCAACATGACCGCTAGATCATCTAGATCAACTTCTGGGTCAACAACTTCTTCACCACGAAGTGACAATACTTTTTTCTGAAAGTCATTAAAGGGAGCTGGATGTGCAAAGTCGCTAATATCCTCCAAAAAGAGGACTTGATAACCATTAAGACGAACACTGTCATCCACTAATTGGAGCAAAACCATTTCTTCGTTGGCATCCACAACAAAACCGTCCGTCCAACTATCTGGTCCGTCCAATTCTTCACGAAAAATGCGAACAACATTATTTCGAGTGCGGGCTTTTTCCAATTCGATGAGCATATCGGCTCCCTAAAAAAACGTAAAAAATAAACAACGCTAGTGTAAACCTAGCTAGCACTAGGAACAACTACCCTGACACTTAAGAATTAATTCAACACTTGATGCCAATTCTCAACCATATTGATGAGATCTTCTAAACCACACTCAGCTTGAATACCATCCGTCGATGTTTGATAGAAACTGTCTTGCGAGTCAAACATCGCCTTAATTTCTTCTTCGGCTGAGTCAAGATCAATCTGTCGCGATACAGACACCCCCTCTTCACTGACAATAACCTCGAAAGGGCCATGCTTAAATTCGGTTGTTTCCTTTTCTGTTTCTGCCAAACGAGCAGCAATTAATACGCGTTGAATGCTTTCGACATCACGTACATACTCAGAAACCCACTCACCAATTGCGGCGAATTCATATCCGGTGTAAATGCGATAAACATTTTCGTCCTGATCAAAGGCAATTTCATAATCCATGACCGTGAACCTCACTGCTTGTCATTTGTATTCTCATCATGCTTAGTAGACTGGGCTTGGTCGTCCGTTTGCTGTGTTTGATTATTGCGATAAGCTCGATTGCTCGCCTGTTGTCGCTGCGGAACCGCCGCGGCCAACCTTGCCTGCCTTTCTGCTTCTTTCTTCGCTTTAGCCTCTTCCACCAAACGCTCTTCATGCGCAATCATTTCTGGTGTTTCCATCACGTAAGGACCAATCGCACCAGTCCTTACATCATTTAAAAAAACTTCTGCCGCCTTGTGCATATCGACTTTACCGCCAGATCGCAAAGCGCCTCGCTTGGAACCAATCACCCTTAAGACGTCATATGGATCTGTTGATATATCTTTTAATTTATAGCGAGTCATAAGAGCATCTAAATAATCGGCAATAAAGAACTTCAAACCGACTAATGCCACATCTTCGTAATCAATCGCTGTATCTCTAACAGCCCCCGTTACGGCTAAGCGATAACTCGCATCTGGGTTTTCAATTTTTGGCCATAAAATGCCAGGTGTATCTAATATTTGAAAACCGTTCGTCACTTTCAGTTTTTGTTGAGCCTTTGTTACTGCTGGCTCATCACCTACTTTTGCGACTCTTCGCCCTAGTAGAGCATTCATTAAACTAGACTTCCCCACGTTTGGAATACCAGCAATCATCGCTCTAATCGGCTTTTCAGCGCTGCCTCTATGGGGCACCATCTGACTAACCCATTGGCTAATTCGACCAACATCTGCTTTATCTAATGTCGAGAAAGGGTGTGCTAAAACGGTTTCGCTACCGCGCCAATGCTCTAACCATAAGTCTAGTCGAGACTTGTCAGCTAAGTCTTTTTTATTAAGTAGACGCAAAACAGGCACGTCACCACGCAATGTATTCAACATGGGATTTTGGCTGGAATCAGGAATACGGGCATCCAACACTTCAATAACGATATCAACTTGCGTCATAACCTCTTCGATTTCTCGACGCGCTTTATTCATGTGCCCTGGATACCACTGAACGCTCAACCTAACTCTCCCATTTCGACCACGCTTTTTTCGGTGGCGAATTCTACCATAAGTTCGAACAAGATAGAGAAAATACTCTACTAAGAAAAAGCATTACCTTGTTATGACTATTTTAATACGATGGACGCCTTAAGCCTGACTCAGATCAAGGCGTTACTGTGCCAACAATTTATACTCGTCCATTCCAGATTAAGTAAAGCAAGGAATCTGCACCTAGCTTAACGCATAGTCTGGTTGTTCTCTCGATCGGGCTGACTTTCTATTCGATTGTCTAAAAGCCCATTAGCCGAGGCTGTGTGTGGCCTCGGCTTTTTTCATTCCCTCATCTACAAACTTTAATAAATCAGGGTACAGACGCAAGAAAGGCGCTTCCGCCTGCTTGATGATCTCGTCTAGGTCCTCTACGAAATCGGCCAAATACTCGCCATGTCGCCAACGTCGCATAATAGAGCATATTGCTTTTTCTACCCCTTCAACAGTTCCTAAATTTGCTAACCAATTTTCGTTTTCCAATGAACGAATCATGCTTTGTAAACGCTCAGGGCAGCGCTCCTTATCCTGGACTAATCCTAATAATGCCTGATGGCAAAATGTATTTAGCGGTATGACGCTAAAGCGCTCCCAGTATTGTATTAGCCAATAATCCATCACAATATCTTGAACTATCCCTGCAAAGCGTCGACGCCCTTTTCTTGGTATAGAGCGAAAGGACACACTAGCCTCATGTTTATCCACCATCACATCCACCTTTTGATGTAGACGCCACCCAATCCACAGATCAGTATCAAGGCTCTCCACATCGACAGGGAAATCCCCAAGCAAATTACCCACCCAAGATGTATGGGTAATAGAAGCGATATGAAGATGGGCAAAATAATTCATGGTGGCCTGCAAGTTATGGATGTCTGAGTCAAAGCTTATGTGACATTATTATCTAAAAAAGCCATCGAATAGCAGTCTTGCTGTCTTTTTGCGCTTTTTTTTGCAAAAATGACCAATTGTCATCTTTATGGTCAAGATTTAACATCTCTCTAGGATTTACATCATATCAAGCCAAGAGCTGTTAGATACAAAACACCACACTCGAAAATTCAGCCTACATACGAGATCAAGAACAATGAAGATAAAGGTTATTATAGCCTGTTGTTTGGCTTTACTTTTATACAACAAAGCAGTGGCAACAACGCTAAAAATAGCCAATGACACTGATCCTGTTTCATTAGATCCTCATGAACAATTATCAGAAAGTACGCTACAGTTTTCTCATCTTGTTTTTGACCCATTACTAAGATGGAACAAAAATGGTCAATTTGAACCTCGCCTCGCCACCAAATGGGAACGCATTGACAGCCATACAGTGCGTTTTTTCTTAAGAAAGAATGTTGCATTCAGCACTGGCAACACCTTCTCAGCAAAAGATGTTGTGTACACCATAGAGCGTTTAAAAAAGTCACCTGATTTTCGAGCCATGTTCGACACAATAGACAAAGTCATAATGGTTGATGAATACACCATTGATGTACACACCATTTATACCAATCCATTATTGCTCAACATAATGACCTATGTTTTTCCAATGGATAAAGCCTTTTATCAAGGGCAAGATCAAATCATTAAGTACGGTGAGACCTTTGCTTCTCGCCACGTATCAGGGACAGGACCTTACATACTAGCAGAAAGAAAACTAGGCAGTAGCATGGAGCTAACTCGCAACCCCAATTACTGGGATAAAAACTCAGTAGGCAATGCCGACAAGGTGATTCTGACTCCTATTCGAGCAGATTCCACTCGACTTGCCGCACTGCTTTCTGGGGATGTGGATTTTATCTTTCCTGTTTCCCCAATTGATATCGAACGCGCAAAAAAAGTCTCAGGCATTCAACTCGTCACCCTACCAAGCACTCGCATACTATTGCTGCACATGAACCAAAATAGACGCAAAGAATTTCAAGATGTCAGAGTAAGAAAAGCCATCAACTTAGCCATAAATCAGGCCCTAATTGTTGATAAAATATTAAAAGGTTACGCGACACCTGCAGGCCAGTTAAGTTCAGACAGGTTTCTAGGCTACATCAACGACTTAGAACCAGAGTACAATGTAGACAGAGCATTAAAGCTAATGAAAGAAGCCGGCTACGAAAAAGGCTTCCGTATTAGCATGATGGCACCAAACAACCGCTACATGAGCGATGAGAAGGTCGCCCAAGCCATTAGCGCCATGCTATCTAGAATAGGCATTACTGTTGACTTAAAAACGCTACCTAAAGCGCAATACTTTAAGGAATACGATAATCGTAGCGCAGACATGATGATGCTTGGCTGGCAATCGGACACGATGGATTCAAATAATTTATTTGAATTTATTATTGCTTGCCCAGATGCCAATACAGGCATGGGCGCTTATAATGCCAGTGAATATTGTAGGCCTGAAATCGATGCGGATATCCGCCAAGCAAACAGAGAAATGAATCCAGAGAGACGCCTGCGCCTTTTACAACAAATCGAACGGAAAATTTATGACGATGCAGCTGTCGTGCCTCTTTACTGGCAATCTCTTACTTGGGCCGCCAAAAGCAACGTTAATATAAATGACATAGTCAATGATCAAAATTACCCGCACATAGGAGATCTATTCATTGAAGAATAGAAAGTACACCAGACGAATTAAAGGTATGCAGCCCCTAAAAACCGCCTTAATGAAATGTGGACATATAACCTTCCTATGCTGATTTTTTTACTCCGCCGCTTACTACAAGCTTGCTTTGTCATGATCATTATCAGTGTGATTAGTTTCTCTATTCAGGACAAACTAGGCGATCCAGTACAACAAATGGTGGGAATGACAGTATCACCAGAAGAACGCAATCAGTTACGTAACGAACTGGGCCTAAATGATGTTTTTCTCGTTCAATATTGGCGTTTTGCAAAGGGTGCAGTACATGGCGACCTCGGCACATCTTATTACTACAAAGAACCTGCGCTTGATGTGATTTTGGAAAAACTACCAGCCACTTTAGAACTGGCTTTTTGTGCAATATTAATTGTGATATTAATTGCCACGCCATGTGGGGTGCTCGCTGCGATTAAACCCAAACACATTCTCTCAAGATTACTCATGCTGATCAGCTCCATTGGTCTTTCGGTACCTATCTTCATTGTTGCTATTCTGATGGTTTATATTTTTTCAATAGAGCTCAATATAGCTCCTAGCTTTGGCAGAGGGCAGACAACAGAGTTCTTTGGTTTTTGGGAAAGCGGACTATTTAACAAAGACGGACTTAGTCATCTACTACTGCCGAGCCTATCATTGTCAATTGCATTAATGCCTATTTTCGTTCGCTTAATCCGCGCTGAGATGATGGATGTCTTACAATCTGAATACATACGTTTTGCTTGGTCAAAAGGCTTGTCTGCGCGACGCATTTATTTCATTCACGCACTGAAAAACACTATGCTCCCCGTGATTACAGTTGGCGGCATTCAGGCTGGCACCTTAGTGGCTTATACTATTCTCACAGAAACCATTTTCCAGTGGCCCGGCATGGGTTTTCTGTTCATGGACGCTGTCAGTCGAGTTGATACACCATTAGTTTCTGCGTATTTAATTGTGGTAGGAGGCATTTTCGTTATCACAAATACCTTTGTTGATTTGATTTATGGGTTATTCAATCCAACAGTACGCTTAGCGAGTCATGGTCTATGAAGCCCATCAAGAAAGACCTCATTCACCCTATTCCGGGCAGTCGTTGGAATCATATTTTATCAGGTGTTGTAGGCGACAAGCTTGCGATGCTAGCGCTTATTATCTTTGTTTTCTATTGCCTTATTGCCTTACTAGCACCTTTAGTCGCCCCCTATGACGTTTCAGATCCCGCCTTTATGGATCTTATGAACTCTGAGATTCCTCCAAGCTGGATCAGTGGAAATAGTCAGTTTTTATTAGGCACTGATGCCCAAGGCCGAGATTTACTGTCCGTGATTTTATACGGTACACGGCTGTCACTAACTATAGGCATTTGTGCTGTTCTGATTCAGGTAACACTTGGCATCTGCATTGGCCTAGTTGCTGGCTATTTAGGTGGCCGTATAGATAACTTTCTCATGCGCTGTGCAGATATTCAGCTGTCTTTTTCAAATATGATGGTAGCCATTGTCTTTTTAGCCATTTTCCAGTCTTTGTTCGGCATGGCCCGATATCAACAGCTGGCTATGATCATTCTTATTCTTGTTATTGGTTTAACAGAGTGGCCTCTATTTGCCAGAACTATTCGCGCCTCGGTACTAGCCGAAAAACAGCAAGAGTATGTGGATGCTGCAAGGGTCATGGGAATAAGCTCGAAACGCATCATGTTCAGACATATTTTGCCCAACACTTTGTCACCTATTTTGGTGATTTTCACGGTACAAATTGCCAACGCCATTGTAGCTGAAGCTGCCCTGTCCTTTTTAGGATTAGGTATGCCTGCGACTGAACCGTCGCTGGGCTCACTTATTTCAGAGGGTTTTGCCTATATGTTCGCCGGCTCATGGTGGATATGCGTCATCCCAAGTATCACGCTCATTATTTTGATATTGGCCATGAATCTTCTAGGGGACTGGTTGCGCGATCATTTAAATCCAAGGGCGTACAAAGACTAATATGAATTTACTCAGCGTCAGCAATCTAAACGTCAATTTTCATATGAAGAAGCGAGAACTCGCTGCCCTTATTGACGTCAGTTTCACACTCAATCGCGGCGAAAGAATCGCCATTGTTGGAGAATCAGGAGCCGGTAAGTCGATCCTCGGATTTTCCATCGTCAATTTGATTAGCAAGCCAGGTTACATAGAATCTGGCTCGATCAAACTAGAAAACAAAGAACTGACGACAATGAATCTGCGACAGTTACAGGAAGTTCGTGGCAAACGCATCGCGATGATATTTCAAGACCCTATGATGACGTTGAATCCAGTGCTCACCATAGGCAACCAGTTAGTTGAAACCATTCGCAGCCACACCAACATTTCTTACAAAGACGCACGTAACATTGCTATTGAAAAGCTTCATAATGTCCAAATAGCATCACCCGAAAAACGTTTTGATCAATACCCCCATGAATTATCTGGCGGCATGAGACAGCGAGTTATAATTGCTTCTGTCTTATTGCTGAACCCCGACATCATCATTGCTGATGAGCCAACTACGGCTCTGGATGTCACCATTCAAGCAGAAATACTACAACTGCTTTTAACCATTTGCCAAGACAACGGAGTCGCTCTGGTTCTGATTAGTCATGACCTTGGCGTGGTTTCAAAAGTCGCTGAACGCACCTTAGTCATGTATGCCGGTCACATAGTGGAAGAAGGACCTACCCTGGAAATAATCAACGATCCGCAACACCCTTACACCCAAGGCTTGTTGAATGCGCTTCCTCAGATGACCATTCCTGGCCAGCGCCTTAATCAGATACAAGGCAGCATGCCATCATTGGCGGAGCGCCCTTCGGGCTGTGCATTTCATCCTCGCTGCCCTTATGCAACTCAAAAATGCAAACAAGAACAGCCACAGTTTATCTACAGCGGCGTGTCCAGTGTGGCCTGCTTTATTATAGAAGACATGTTGAATGAATTTACTGATACCGATAAGGAGGCCTTGTAATGCCAACACCTCTTATTCAAATCAGTGGCTTAGAAAAAGCCTTTTCAACAAATGAAAGTTGGCTCGGGCAATGGCGCCTTCGCCAAGGCAAATTAGCTAGGCATAAAGACAGTGTTCATGCGCTCAACGGTGTAAACCTGACTATTAACCAAGGTGAAACCTTATGTGTTGTTGGTGAGACTGGGTGTGGTAAATCAACACTAGCTCGCGTCATTATGGGACTAACGTCTCCCAGTGCAGGTGAAATCCATTACCTAGATCAGCGCATTGATCAACTAAACAATCGTCAACGCATGTTTTTTAGACGTCGTATGCAAATGGTTTTTCAGAACCCTTATGCGTCCTTAAACCCTAGAATGACGGTGTATCAGACACTCAGCGAACCTATTTCATTTCACAATCCACAATTATCACAATCGAGCGTGGATGAAAAAATCGATGAGCTTTTGGAATCTGTTGGTATCTCTGCTTCAAGCTCTGACCGCTACCCTCATGAGTTTTCTGGTGGACAACGTCAGCGAATCAGCTTGGCTCGCGCTCTATCGGTTGAACCGGATTTCATTGTTGCGGACGAACCGCTTTCTGCACTAGATGTATCAGTACAAGCACAAGTGCTCAATTTGATGATGGATAAACAAGAGGAACACAACCTCAGCTATCTTTTTATTACCCATGATTTAGCCGTTGTCGAGCATTTTGCGACCCGAGTCGCTGTCATGTATCTAGGAAGAATTTGTGAGTTATCTCCAACTAAAACCCTATTTAGCTCGCCAAAACACCCTTACACTCAGGCACTGCTATCCGCCATTCCAAGACTGGATAGTAATACAGCTCAACCTATTCGTTTAATTGGCGAAGTACCAACACCAACAGAGAAACCAATAGGATGTGTTTTTCAGGCTCGCTGCCCCTATGCGAATCAGCGCTGCTATGAATCTTCCCCTAGCATGACATTACAAAGTGATGGCAGTAGTGTGGCTTGCCATGCTATTGAAGAGGGTCGACTATGATTCTCCTATTTACACTGCGTTTTATGTCTTCTGGTCGTCAGGAGGCTCCATGGAAATAAGATGGCTTGAAGACTTTATCGCACTTGCGAAAACTCGTCACTTTTCACGCGCGGCAGATGAACAAAACGTTACCCAACCGACATTCAGTCGACGCATTAAACTGCTTGAAGAAGAGATGCGCGTCACTTTGATCGACCGTAATACTTTGCCGTTATCATTAACACCAGCAGGCGAAGTCTTTCTGCAGAGTGCAGAGCTCATCACAAGGCAATTAAGAGATACGAAAGAGCGTTGCCAAGAAATTCGTAAGCAAGAAGAGTCTCAAATACGTTTTGTCACTACGCAAACCTTGTTCCTTAGTTTTTATAAAGAAGTAATAGAACCTTTTTGCCAACAAATCGATATGGAGCTCGACATTAATATGAAGTCCAGCTCTTGGCTTGGCATTGATTTCGTAAACTCTTTAATGGATCAGCAATGCGACATTATGCTGTGTTATTGGCACCCTGCCATCAACTTCATCAGAGCGCTTGATGACGAACAGTATGATCATATTGTTATCGCCCAAGAAACCCTCATTCCATGTAGTGCAACCGATGCCAGTGGCGAACCAAAATTCACGCTGCCGGGCGCCAAGCGTAAACCTTTGCCCTATATTGGCTATTATGAAAATTCATTCTTGCAGCCTGTTATTCACCATCATCTGCAACGCCAACGTGAAATCCCTCAGCTACAAACACTATCGGAGAACTATCACTCGGTGAGTATTAAAGCCATGGTTAAAGAAGGCTATGGTGTCGGCTGGATCCCCAAACGTCTCATGCTAGATACATTAAACTATGGCAAAGTGGCTTTGGCAGGAGAAGAGAATTGGAATATTCCGCTCGAAATACGCCTGTATCGATCTAGGTTCAACCAAAACCCCAACCTAAATCAATTTTGGGAAGCGATAAAGAACAAAGTCGCCCGTAACGGATCACTCTAGATCAGGCCGCTACGGGGCTTTTATAGGTTGATTCGTGGTCACAGCCCTATTCATTAAACGCGATCATAATAGGGTCACTTCCCATGTTTTTAGCGCCTAAGGCTTTACTGAATAAATAACCTTGCCCAATGTCGCAACCGTACTCTCGTAATAGTGCCAGCTGCTCAACATCAGTAATTCCTTCTGCAATAACTTTCAAGCCTAAACTATGGCTTAATCGAATAATCCCGTTCGTTAAAGCGGCATTGCTTTCATCATTCATAATGTCACGAATAAATACCTGATCTATTTTGACTGAATCAAAGGGGAGGTTTTTCAGGTAGCTTAAACTAGAATAGCCTGTACCAAAGTCATCTATTGCTAATGCCATACCAAGACGACTAAGGTGTCGCAGAAGCTCTGCACAGCCTTCTGGGTCTTCAATAAGAATCGATTCTGTCACTTCAATTTCAAGCAGTGTGGGGTCCACTTTATATTTATCTAGCAAGGCCAATAATTTAGGCAAAAAATCGACTCGTTTTAATTGCGCAGCCGAACAATTAATAGCAATAGGAGGAACGGCAACGCCCTGTCTTTGCCACTCAACAATATGTCGAAACGCTTGTTCAAACACCCAGTCACCTAAAGGTAAAATAATGCCACTCTGCTCTGCAATAGGAATAAATTCAGCTGGGGAAACAACACCAAGCTCTTCATCTTCCCAACGCAACAAAGCCTCCATACCGACACAAGACTCAGTAACTAAATCTACCTTAGGCTGAAAATGTAGCTCTAAATTTTCTTTCTGTAACCCTTGGCGCAATCGTGTCTCTATACGCACATTACGAGCAAATCGCCGCCCCATTTCGCCATCATAAAAGTGATAAGTAGCTCGGCCAGAATTTTTCGCTTGATACACTGCCATATCAGCATTTTTTATCAATGTAACAGCGTCTAAACCAAATTCTGGGTACAGAGCCACACCAATGGAGCAACCTATATCCAGCGTTAAACCTTCTACAAAGTAGCTTTGACTTATTTTATGAATAATATCCTTAGATAGTAGATTAAGTTGGGGCATCTCTTGATCATCGCCTTGCACTAACAAGACTAAAAACGTATCTCCTCCCAAATACCCAACCACAGTATTTTCAGGAACAATAGACGTCAAACGCTCTGACACCTGAACCAGTAACTTATCGCCTATTTCGTGACCAAACGCATCGTTAATGGTCTTAAAATGATCTAAGTCCAGAATCATCGCCGCCAATTTTTTATCTTTTTGCTGACAAAAAACGAGTAGCTCATTGAGCTTTTGCTGTATCTGATAACGACTTAGCAGACCCGTTAGTTCGTCTATTTCAATACGCTTGTTGGCGTAGGCTAGAGCTGAGGAATAAGCAGATAAGAGTTTTTTAGCGTACAAAGACGAGCCGAGTGCTAATAAGCCAAATACCCATATCGGGCTCACTTTCCAAGGCACAACACTTACGAGTATGCCTGACAAAAAAACAGTAATAAAAACAATGTAATGCAGATTTTTAATTTTCACTTTATCCCTTGAATCAGCCATTATTGACTCGCCAGTAGCCCGTAAACAAAATACCCTTTAATACCGCATCCGCTTTATAAGCGCTTACTTTACCTAAAAATAATATCACCAACACGGAATAATTAGCGAAGCAAAGTATTTAGCTGCATTTTCTGGTATTATTTGTTTATTATTTTTCCTAATAGACAGGCCTTTTGTGACCCAATTTAATCACACCTTAAACACCCTTTTTCCAACTAAGCTAACATCCCTGCTTTCAGACATGGGTTTTACCGAATTCACACCCATTCAAGAGCAGAGTTTGCCTGCGATCATTGATGGTAAAGATATCCTAGCGCAAGCTCAAACAGGCAGTGGTAAAACGTTAGCCTTCGCAATTGGCCTTTTACTAAAAATTAATCCTCGTTTTTTTGGTGTTCAAGCTCTTGTTATGTGCCCAACTCGCGAGTTGGCAGATCAAGTGTCAAAAGAAATTCGAAAAGTCGCTCGTTTTCAAGACAACATAAAAGTTCTAAGCCTATGTGGAGGCATGCCATTTGGCCCGCAAATCGGCTCATTGGAACATGGCGCTCATATCGTTGTAGGCACTCCAGGGCGTTTGATGGAGCACCTTCGCAAAGGCACACTAAAATTGAATGCCCTTAACACCCTAGTGTTAGACGAAGCAGATCGCATGTTAGACATGGGATTCGTCGACAGCATTCGTGAAGTCGTTGAACTAACCCCAAGCAACCGTCAAACACTTTTATTCTCGGCAACTTACGGCGATGGCATCGAAGCGATTAGTGCTGAATTTCAAAACAACCCTGTCAGCATAAAGGTCGAAGTTCAAGAAGACCTTAAACCAAATATAGAACAGTTTTTTGTTCGTAGCGAAAATAAAGACAAATGCGAAACCTTATTAGCAGTACTGCAACATTTTGAGCCCCGCCAAGCCATTGTCTTCTGTAACACCAAAGCGGAATGCCAAGTGGTTGCGGATTGGTTAGCCGACCACAAAGTAGCCGCTCAAGCCATTCATGGCGACCTTGAACAAAGACAGCGCGATCAAGTGCTGGTTCGTTTCAGCAACCAAAGTAGCTGTGTATTAGTGGCGACTGATGTGGCGGCTCGTGGTATTGATGTCAAAGAAATTGACCTCGTGGTGAATTATGACACTACTCGTGATACCGATGTTCACACTCACCGCATTGGTCGAACAGGCCGTGCAGGAGCCGCTGGCAATGCAGTCAACCTTGTCACTTCAAAAGACGATTACAAAGTGCGTGATATTGAAACCCGCTTCAACACCACAGCGAATTTCATTGAGCTTGGAGAGATCGATCTTCATTACCGCTTGATTCCACAAAAGACTACGATATCTTTTGATGCTGGTCGTAAAAATAAGCTTCGTCCAGGTGACATCCTTGGCGCTCTAACCGCAGGTCTTGGATTGGATAAATCACAAGTCGGTAAAATCGATATTTTTGATTTTCATGCTTACGTATCGGTCGACAATGAAGTCGCAAAAAGCGTAGTAAAAGAATTCGAGAACAAAAAAATCAAAGGCAAAAACATTCGAGCACGCATCTTACGATGATTAAAAGGCTCACCTCACCGGCAGCACAAGCTGCCGGTTTTGTTTTGGGGGCACTGGTTATTTGCTTTGCCACCCTAACACCTGTCGATCAACTTCCCTCCGCCCCCGGTACAGACAAACTTCACCATATCCTTGGCTTTGGTGGCTGGGCGTTGCTATGTGCTTTTGGACCCAATAAGCGTTTTATTTTATTCTCTGTGTTTATCATATTATCTGGCGGTACCATTGAGCTGATTCAGCCGTATGTGAATCGTTATGCTGAATGGATGGACTTCTATGCCAATGCACTCGGCGTTATTTTAGTAGTACTAAGTCGGTTAACAATGGGCTGGTTTCTAAAATCAACATCTAAGGTTTAATGAAAGTACAAAAAAGACCTGCTAAAGTATAACCATTCGGTCAAACTTTATAATTTAAATCCTTTTGAAAACACTTAAGAGAGATATATGAGCCATTTGAAAGCGTGGCGCTCCGCCATCATTCACTGCATTGCTGACCCAAAAGACGTGGGTGTCGATGCTGCTTACGAATACTTTGAAGATGGCTTATTAGTCATTCAAGACGATAAAATCCATGCTTTAGGACATGCGGCAGATTTACTTGCTACACTCCCAGACAACACTGCCATTGAACACCATCCAGATGCCATCATCACACCGGGCTTTATTGATACACACATTCATTACCCACAAACCGATATGATCGGCTCTTACGGTGAACAACTATTAACTTGGTTAAATACCTATACCTTTCCTGAAGAAGGTAAATTTGGCGACAAAGCGCATGCTCGCAATGTGGCAGACCGCTTTCTGAAAGAACTTTTACGCAACGGCACAACCACCGCACTCGTATTCGGTACCGTACATAAAGTATCTGTCGACGCGTTTTTCGAAGCCAGCGAAGTCCATAACTTACGCATGATTTGTGGCAAGGTCATGATGGACCGTAACGCGCCAGATTATCTAACAGATACGCCAGAAAGCAGCTATCAAGAAAGTAAAGAACTTATCGACACTTGGCATAACAAAGGCAGATTGCACTATGCCATCACGCCTCGCTTTGCGCCGACTAGCTCTGATGAGCAATTGCAATTAGCGGGCAAATTGTTAAGTGAATATGACGACGTTTACCTGCACACTCATTTGTCCGAAAACAAAGACGAATGCGCCTGGGTAAAAGAGCTCTTTTCAAACAGCACAAACTACTTGGATGTTTATGACCAACATAAACTGTTAAGTGAACGTTCCGTTTTTGCCCATGGCATTCATCTTTGCGACAGCGAATACCATAGATTGCACGAAACAGGCTCGGCTATTTCTTTCTGCCCAACCTCTAACCTGTTTATCGGTAGCGGTTTATTCAAACTCAATAAAGCAGAAGAACATAAGGTCAACGTTGGCCTTGGCACTGACGTAGGTGGCGGTACAAGTTTCTCTATGCTGCAAACCATGAACGAAGCTTACAAGGTTATTCAGCTGCAAAACGAGAACCTTAGTCCGATTAAATCTCTGTATTTATCTACTTTAGGCGGCGCTAGAGCACTTAGACTAGAAGATAAAATTGGCAACTTAGCGGTTGGTAGCGAAGCGGATTTCGTCATTCTAGACAAAAAAGGCACGCCGTTACTAAAATCGCGCTTAGCGCTATCCAAAGGCATCGAAGAAAGTTTATTCGTCTTCATGACCATTGGTGACGACCGAGCCATTCAAGCAACCTACTCCGCAGGAAAATGCGTTCACCAGCGCTAGAGCAATCCAACACTCACCTAAGCGGAACAAAAAATGACCACTTTACATTCCTGTAAAAGTGGTCATTTTTTTATATAATCATTACAAATGTTTTATTGAGCACAAATTTTATGAATTCACTTGCCACTGTCGCGCTTGGCGCCTTTGCTATTATTTTCTTTTGCGCTGCGTTAATTTTTGGACTGATTGCTCTAAAAAAATACAATTCAGAAAAGACACGTCTTGATGAATTAGCAAACAAAAGATCAAAAGAAAAAAGATAAACGCAGAATAAGCAACCTCGCTAGCACCTAAAGACTACCGAAGCTTATGGATAAAGGCGGATAATACCACTTTTTCCCTCTATGTCACCGAGAATCCAAACCTTCTCGAACGCATGAGGCACAGGAATAGTAATCATATGCTCCAGCGCCTTGATGTCGGTTTGGCTCCATGCAGGGTGGGTATTACGGATCACCAACCAGACTCGTTCCGAATCGTATTGCTTACCCGATTTATTCTCTAAAATCTTATTGAGCGACCTCAGTAACCGCCCATCCGCTGGCTCTTGTTTTAATGCACGCAACACATCGCGGGTTATTGGCGTAAGATCTCGCCCAAGGAATTCCATTGCCTCTTCTTCAGAGCCATATAAGTGCGCAATTTCTAAATCCAATCGCTCGCCTTCCAACATGCAAGATACATCAGGTCGAATCGGATCATTGTGCCATATATGGCGAATATGCTTCCCTGTGTTTCGCTCATAACAGCGCATAAACAGCTTAGCTGCTTGATGTTCAAGCTCTATTTTTTCTTTTTCGCTGTTATGCATAACCCGTTCCCCATACAACAAAACATAACTCCTTTCTTATCTTATGGGGAAAACAACAACAGCACAAAGACTAAAGCACCCTAGACTAAATCCTTATTTTATACACATATTGACAAACTGGATGTTATAAAGCCTGAGTATAATACTCAGCTATTATTAGGGGACGACATCGCTCTCCCCTTCAAACAACCTTTTTTCTTTGGATAACATATGGAAAATGCTCACAACGATACTTCTTCTTCCGGTATGGGATCGAAGGAGTTCACACTTTTAGTTGCTCTATTAATGTCGATAACAGCAATATCAATTGATGCTTTGCTGCCAGCGCTTGGGATAATAGGTAAGGAACTCGGTGCCGTTACCGCGAATCAGCCACAACTACTGATCAGCATGTTATTTTTAGGTTTAGCAATGGGGCAGTTAATCTGTGGGCCTTTGTCTGATTCTCTAGGTCGTCGTCCTATTTTATTTTGTGGCTTTACGATCTACTTAGTCGGCACTGTGGTTTGCTATCAGGCGGACAGCCTAGAAATGCTCATGTTAGGTCGCTTTATCCAAGGCTTGGGCGTTGCTGGACCTTATATCTCAGCCATCTCGTTAGTACGTGATTTGTATCACGGCGCTCAAATGGCTCGCATCATGTCGTTGGTGATGATGATTTTTGTATTGGTTCCAGCCATCGCTCCGACCCTCGGACAAGCCATGATGCTCATTGCCGACTGGCGCAGTATTTTTGAACTCTATTTGGTTTACGCTGCTATTTTGATGATTTGGATTGGCTTTCGTTTAAAAGAAACCCTACCAAAATCCAATCGAATTCCGTTTTCAAAAAAAGGCTTCGTAGAAGGGTTTAAAGAAGTTGTCACAAACCGCATAACCGCGAGCTATACAATTTGCATGGGATTATTTTTCGGTAGTTTCATTGGCTACTTGAATTCTTCACAACAAATTTTCCAGGTGCAATTTAAGACGGGGAATTTATTCGCACTTTACTTTGGTTTGTTGGCTTTGGTACTTGGCTTTTCTTCACTAATTAATTCACGCATCGTGGAAAAACACGGAGCCAAATACATTGCCTTTCGTGCTATATGCGTCGTTGTTATCGCCTCCATTGCATTCTTTGCCCTACATGCTTTTGTAACGATCAGCTTATGGATGTTCTTGGTATATGCTTCGGTTTTGTTCTTCTGCTTTGGCTTGTTGTTCGGTAACGTCAACTCCCTTGCAATGGAACCAATGGGTCACGTAGCAGGCATTGCCTCTGCGGTTATTGGTTCGGTATCGGCAATCATGTCAATGGGGATTGGTACCATCATAGGTCAAATGTACAACAATACTCTAATGCCCATTTCAGGCGGCTTTGTGATCATGGGATCACTAGCAATATGCATCATGTATTGGGCTGAAAAAGGCCGTGTTGAAGAAGTAACGGAAGAAGAAAGCGTTGTTGCTTAACAACAAAACTCGACCTAGTTGAGTTCGAATAAAAAGCCAAATAGTTTTTCTATTTGGCTTTTTTTGTACTGCTTGAATCAACTAACAGAGCATCAAGCTGACTTTCTAGATCTGTCTTAGTCATCACTACTTGTTTCATCAGTGCCGGCGTTAAAAGAGCCTCTTTACTAACCGCTTTCAACGTAAAAAAATTCATTGGCGATACTGAAAACTCAGCAATCCACGCTGACAAAATAGATTCTAAAACAGCTTCAAAGTCAGCAAACAAAACAAATGTCGATGGAAGCATCTTATGTTGTTCACCAAGCAAAATACGGTACACAGCAAGGCGTTCCGCTTTATTAACCCAGGCTTCCCAAAGCAAGATCCAGCCAGCAATTAGCGATAGCCCTTTTTTCGATTGCAGATGCATCAACGTTTTTTGCATCTCATCTTGCGCTTGCTCTGTTAATGAGATTAACACCATTTCCCACAGCACCAGCTTAGTTGGAAAATTACTGTAAACAGTCGGCTTAGACACACCAGCTGTTACTACCACCTGATCAATACTGGTACTTTGATAACCTTGCTTCGTAAATAAACCACCCGCTGCCTCTACTATGTGGGCTTTCTTACTGGGTCTTCCTCTTGCCATTACTGCCTCTTAACAAGTGTTATTTTATCTAATGGAATTCTAACCCATTGATGTAACGTTGCTTTCTATATTTGAAAAAGCGACATTGGTAGATAATAGCAAATTAAGATTATGAAAGGGACGCTACCTTTTTTTCTTCTGCTGATACATAGCAGCATCGGCACATTGAATCATCTCTTCAATCGATTTGTCAGTGTCATGCGGGAAATGGGTAACACCTGCACTGTATTGAATCCTATAAGGCTTTTTCAAACTGTCATTCACTTCATCTACACACACCGCAAAGCGCTCTAAAAACACAGCAATCTCTTCGGCCGTACGGTCACTCAACATAGCAACAAATTCATCCCCACCTAAGCGCCCAATCACATCATATTCACTAAATGACTCAAGCATTATCTGAGCAAACTTAGCCAAAACAAAATCACCTTCATGATGACCATAATCATCATTTATCGCTTTAAATTTATTAAGATCAAAGACGACAAAAGACATTGTTTTTTTATCGCGCTGACACGCTTTAAGCATCTGGTTGACCATAGTCATAAAGCCACGTCGATTAGATATCAGTGTCAGTTCGTCCAAGGTCGCAAGCTGAATCGATTGAATTTCCTGCTCAATGATCGTACCTAAGTCTTTCAGTAATAACTGATCTTCTTCATCAAATACCCTTGGCTTGCTATCTATGATACACAAAGTACCGATATTAATTCCTTGACGAAGTTTCAAAGGGTAGCCTGCATAAAAACGAATATTCGGCGCATCGGTAACAAGCGGGTTATCAAAAAATCGTTCGTCAATTGACGCATCGGTAATGATAAACAAACCATCCTGATGAATAGCATGGCCACAAAACGAAACATCTCGCGGTGTTTCACTCGCCTCAAGCCCTTGTCGTGATTTAAACCATTGACGGCTTTCATCTATCAGACTAATCAACGAGATAGATACACTAAACATTCGCTTAGCCATCCGAGTGATGCGATCAAATCGTTCTTCGTGAGAGGTATCAAGAATTCGCAACGCTCTTAATGCATGCAATCGTTCAGCTTCATTTTTTGGGATGTCAGGTTTAATCATAAAAGTCCTACTACAAAGAAATTAGCTTACTCAAATTGTAGCAGTAAATTGAACATTAACCCGTTACTTACCAATCACTCAGAACAATCAATAAAGCGCAGAAATTTTATCAAAAATGTAAAAGCACATCTTAGCCAAAAAATACACTTGACGACCAATCAATGCTGCATTAAATTAACTAAACGGTATAGTTAATTTAATAGAGAAAAAATAGCAATTTTAGGAGCAAGTCATGCAAAGCGAGAACGGTTTCTACGGGCAATACGGCGGTAGCTATATTCCTGAAATTCTTTATTCGAGCCAACAGCAAATTTTACATGCGTTCGAAGAAGCCAAAAACGATCCTGAGTTTCTCGCTGAGCTAAACCAACAATGGCAGCAGTTTTCTGGCCGCCCTACTCCTCTTACGTTTTGTGCGAACTTGACCGAACACTTTGGTGGCGCACAAATTTATCTAAAGCGCGAAGACTTAAATCACAGTGGCGCACACAAGATGAACAACGTAATTGGCCAAGGGCTATTGGTCAAACGTATGGGCAAAAAGCGCGTTATTGCCGAAACAGGTGCGGGTCAGCATGGTATTGCTACAGCGCTTGTTGCAGCGCGTTTAGGACTGGAATGTACCATTTACATGGGCGCGAAAGACATTGAACGCCAATACCCGAACGTATTCTGGATGAAACAGCTTGGCGCAACCGTTGTGCCAGTTACCACTGGCGCACAAACTTTACGTGATGCCTTAGACGAGGCCCTTCGTGACTGGTCTTCTAGCCACGAAGAAAGCCACTACCTAATCGGCACCTCTTGTGGTTGCGCGCCCTTTCCTGAAATGGTGGCCTACTTCCAATCTATTATTGGCAATGAAGTACGAGAACAAAGCGTTGCACAATTCGGTCAATTTCCAGATCGCTTATACGCTTGTGTTGGCGGTGGTTCGAACGCTTGCGGTTTATTCCTACCTTTCCTTGATGACAAAGACGTGGAAATGGTCGGCGTTGAAGCTGGCGGCAAAGGTTTAGAACTTGGCGAGCACTCTATTCGCTTATCTCATAACCTTGGACAGCCAGGTATCGCCCAAGGTTTTGCAACCATGTTCCTGCAAGATGATGCAGGACAGCTACAAGAAACCCACTCTATCGCAGCCGGTTTAGACTATGTTGGCGTTTCGCCTATCATTGCCCATTTGGCAGAAACAGGTCGCATTAATATGACCTATGCCATGGACGATGACGTGATTGCCGCTTGTACGTTATTACTGAAAAAAGAAGGCATAATCCCTGCGCTAGAATCGTCCCATGCTTTAGCGGGTGCCTTTAAAGACGCGCCAAACTTGCCGAAAGATTCAAAGATCGTCATCAACCTTTCTGGTCGTGGCGACAAAGACATCTTTAACGTAGCGAAAGCCGTGCAGGACGAAACCTTCCCACAGTTTTTAACCGATTACCTTGCGGCTTATCCAACTAATCACGCCGACAATGAGGAGCAAAACGCATGAGCCAGTTAGCCACCTTTATTGCAGAAAAACGCCAGCAAAAGCCGATTTTGTCCATGACCCATGTAGTTTATGGCTACCCAAGTGTAGAAGAAAGCTTGAGCTGGATGGAAAGGTTAATGCAGGAAGGCGTCGATTTTATCGAGGTGCAATTTCCTTTTTCCGACCCTGTCGCCGATGGCCCAAGTATCGTTGCGGCTTGTCATAAAGCATTAGAGCAAGATTTAAATGTAGAAACCTGCTTATCTCAACTAGGCAAGCTCGCGAAAAACTTCCCTGACAGCCGCATCGTGTTAATGAGCTATCTAAACCCAATGTATCGCTTTGGTTTAGACAAACTCGCCAAGCGTGCGGCTGAAGAAAATATTCTAGGCTTGATCCTTCCAGACTTGCCGATTGAACAAGCAGCGACCTATCAAGCGGCTTGTAAAACCAGCGGTATCGATCCAGTTTGGTTGGTGACACCAGTGACGCCACCAGATCGCTTAGCCATGTTAGCAAACCAAGCCAGCGGTTTCTTATATTGCGTGGCGCGTTCTGGTGTTACAGGGCATTCTGTCCATGAGACAAAAAGCAACGCAGGCAAAGCCAAACAGAACTCTCTGGATGAGTATTTGGCGCAAATAAAACAACACGCCAGCGCACCAATGGGCGTCGGTTTTGGTTTACGCGAACGCGCTCAGATAGAGCAACTGATTGGCAAAGCTGACATCGCTATTCTTGGTTCTGCATTATTGGATGCATACAACAAAGGTGGTCAAGAAGCTGGTATTAAGCTAATCCGAGACTTGTTTTAAAATTAGATAAAAAACTCAATTACCAAAAATTGCTCCCTCTTATCTTATAAAAAGGGGGGCGCTTTTGTTGTCTCGAAGGCTTGGCTATCTAATCTCAGCAATCGTTTGTAATGCGCTGATAACCTCTCTTATTTCAGGTCGGTTCTCTACTGACTGATGATAAATAATGTACCAAGTACAAGGGGCTGAATAAGCTGCATTTTTTAAGGTTGTGATATTTTCGAAAGCTGAATTTTTGGCTGCCCAAGCGGATAAAAACGTTACATATTGTTGATTCATAGATAGAATTTTTAATATTAATGAAACAGAGTCTGCTTCCCTGATAGTCTTAGGACTGCAATTATTTGGTCTGAAGATTATGTCAAACTCCATATCCGGCTGATGGGCTCGACTGTAGGTAAGGTATGGGTATTCTGCAATTTTTTCGATACTGAAATGTTTAGTAGTATTTAGAGGATGCTTATGATTAATCGTAAGCAACAGCTCATCATCAAAGATTTTTTCGCAATGAAAGTCTTTCGTATTGACTGGAGTCGTATCGATAATAAAATCCACTTCTCTTTCGAAAAGCGCATTCACAAGATTGGATGTGCTGTATCTGTTGATATCCAACTTATCAAAAGAGGTCTCAGGAAGGTATTGTAGAATGGTGTCAAAGGTGTCGTAGGCACTAACACCCCACCTAATATAGCTATCTGACCGTCCTAACATTACCGCTTCTGTTTCTACTTTACGGACAAAAGGTAACAACAACTTAGCGGCTTTCAACAGTCTCTCGCCTGATGGCAAAAGTACGAGTTTTCTCCCTCTTTTATCATAAATATTTACTGTTAATCGCTTTTCTATTTCCTGTAAACGATAAGTAGCTGCCGGTTGCGTCAACCCAAGCGCCGAGGCTGCATCTTTTAACGAACTGTGCTCATCAATCGCACATATCAGCTCATAGTGTTTTATATCTAGCATAAAAAATCTCAATAAAATGATGAAAATAAAACAGTGCACCATACTTTTTCATGATGTTTTCTTTAGCATCAAGACCGTTATGACACACTTTTTCTCTCCATAAAAACCTTATTTTAAAATATATACAATCTAATCACGACATGAAAAAGCAAAAAAAATCATGAAAAAAACTTCACCTCGAAAACAAAATTAAACATAAGTAATTGAAAATTAATACATTTTATACCATTACAAAAAACGCAGCCAATTTAAATATAAAAAAATGATGACTTATTCAATCACAACTTTATTTTTTTTTCCTCTAAATATTATTTAGGCTAATAGGACACACTAAATAGCAGAGACGATTGAGATGAACAGAAACTTACGAATTAGGCCTTATACATTTTACCCCTCACTTACTATTTTAGGAGTTCTAAGTTACTTAGCGCTTTTTGACAATGAAAACTTCCTAGCAATAACCTCAGTAATACATCATTGGTTGTTAGATAACTTTGGCTGGATGTACCTTCTTTCCGCTTTTTCATTGGTCATAACTTGCTTCGTGGTTTTCTTCTCTCCAATAGGCGATATGAGAATCGGAGGAAAAGAAGCAAAACCACTTTTGACAAAGTGGCAATGGGCTTCGATTACGTTATGTAGTTCTGTTGCTATAGGGTTACTCTTTTTTGCCTCATCCGAACCTATTATCGATATGACTTACCCCCCTAAATTTTTAGGGGCAGAACCACTTTCAAGAGAGTCTGCCGTCTTTGGTTTGGCCGCCGTATTTATGCATTGGTCGCTAACCACATACGCTCTCTATAGCATTCCTGCATTAGCATTCGCACTTGCTTATTATAATTTTAAACGCGACTTCAGCATTTCTTCAGCCATGTTTGTTGGCAGTAATGTTGAATTAAAAACAACAACAAAACAGTTGATTGACGCCTTTGCTCTCATTGCGTTAGTCGCAGGGATGATCACATCTTTAGGGTCTAGTATTTTAATGCTTGAAGGTGGGATCAACGCGCTTTTTGACACTAACATAGGCACCACAGCACTCGCTCTGATTGCCGCCTTAGTGATGGTGGCTTCAGCTTTGTCTGCTGCATCCGGCCTACACAAAGGAATTGCCTTCTTATCCAGCTGGAATGCGAAAGCATTTATCGTTTTCTCACTGCTCGTTTTAGTTTTTGGCCCTACTAGCTTCATCGCTCATGCAGGGCTCGACAGCCTTTCCATGTACCTTTCAAACTTTGTGAGCTGGAGCCTAGATACAGGTGTTGTTGTAGAAGATTCTTGGCCAAAAGATTGGACTGTCTTTTTCTGGGCAGCTTGGTATGCATGGGCACCAATAGTCGCAATTTTTCTTGGTAAAATCTCACGCGGCTACACTGTCAAAGAGTTCCTAATTTTCAATGTGGCAATGCCTTCCATTTTTGTACTGTTCTGGTGTTCTATTTTTGGAGGCTACTCTATTTACCTTGAGCTAACAGCCAATAATGTCTTATCTGATACGCTAAACCAAAAAGGTCCAGGTGCAATAATTTGGGAGCTAATGCAAGATCTCCCTGGTTCTATTTTCTTCATTGCATTTTTCCTAATTATGTCCTTCGTGTCTTATGTAACCGCATCAGATTCGGCTATTGATGCCATAGCTGGAACATGTGTTGAGTCCTCTAATGAACAGGGTGAGGAACCAAAATCACCACTATTTATTAAATTAGTATGGGGCGGAATCATTGCTCTATTGGCCTGCATTATGACAATCAATAGCGGTTTGGATGGTCTGAAATTGGTATCAACCATCGGTGGTTTCTTGGGAATGATTATTGCGGTATGTGCGCAAATTTTCTTATTACGTTTGTGTTTTTCTAAGACTGGGAAAAATAAAGCGAAGACATGAAGGAAGGTACGAACAAGCTCTTTCCTTAATAAAATGGCAACTATTTAACTAAGGCCACGTAAAAAGATGCCATTTTAAAAAAATGACACCTATATGAAATTAAAGGATTTTTTTATTATGAACCCTACAAACAATCAAGATCAAAATACGCAACATGAATTAGACAGCCTTGTCCAGATGATAAATATGTCTGACTACCCGCTAAATGACAAAGAGTCGGCGGCCTATAAACAAGCGGTACTTGCTTGCCAGCAACAGCTTGAAAGTGATGGCTGTGCTCACTTACCCAACTTCATTCGTGAAGATAAAATCGAGTTAATTAGAAAGCAGAGTGAAGATGTCTCCCATTTAGCCCACTATCACGAAAATAAAGTGACGCCTTATGCCACTGAAGGCAATCCAGAATTAGGCGAAAGCCATCCGGTTAACCGATACCAACAGTTTAGCAATGGTTTTGTTGCAAAAGATCTTCTACCAGAAGAAATGATCATTAAACAACTTTATCAGAATACTATTTTCCAAGAGTTTATTGCTGAATGTTTGGGTAAAGACAAGATTTATGAATATGCAGATCCCATCGCGGGCCTAGTAATTAATGCAATGCCAGAAAATACATCATTGCCTTGGCATTATGATACGAATGAATTCATTGTCAGCTTGATGACTCGTCGCCCAGAAGAAGGCGGCGAATTTCAGTATTCTCCTGGGCTTCGTCAGCCAGGTAACGAAAACTACCCAGAAGTACAAAACATTCTCGATGGTGATCTTACTAAAGTGAAGTCACTAACACTGAACACAGGCGACCTACAAATGTTTAAAGGCCGCTTCTCTATGCACCGTGTTGCATCATGCAAAGGCACTAGATTATGCGCCCTGTTTGGCTATGCCGAGAAACCAGGCATGATCGGCAAAATCAAACGTACGAAAGACGTTTATGGGCGGGTAACTGAGGCTCACATCAAGGCAGAGCAAGAAACAAGGGAAGACGGTTTAGCTGGCTAAATTCAGTCAAGTGCAAAACTTTTAATACTTTAAAACCATTACAATTCAAAAGGCATATCTCAAAAATGAGCTACTCAACTTTCGATTTTTTCAATCAAGTAATCGATAAAGACTTAGAAGACCGTGTCGCTATGTACCGACTAAATCGACTAAGAGAACAAATAATTAACTTCAAACTTGATGCCGTGGTGCTATTTGAACCAATTAATATTCGCTACGCTTGTGGTGTTCGTAACATGCAGGTGTATTCTCAGCGCAACCCTGCTCGTTACTTAATTGTGCCCGCAGAAGGCCCAGTGGCTTTGTTTGAGTATCGCTCATGCGCCCATTTAACAGAAGGTGTCGTGACACTGGATGAGGTACATCCAGCCAGTCCTATCATGCCACTACACAGCGGAGATCATTCTCATCGCCATGTACAAAGCTTTATTACTTCTCTGAAAGATATTCTGAGCCGATCTACACAAAACTTCGGACGTATTGGTATTGAATCAGCACCAACAGAATTATTAGCTGATACGATTAAAGCAGGATTTGACGTAATAGATGCTTCTCGCCCTATTGAAGTAGCTAAGTCTATTAAAAGCCTGGATGAGCTTACACTTATCGCTCGTTCAGTGACATTAACAGAGAGAGCCATGTCTGTTCTCGAGGGTTACCTTAAGCCTGGCATTACAGAAAACGAAGCATGGGCCGTATTTAACAAAGAAGTACTCGCGACAGGTGGCGAGTATGCAGAAACTCGATTATTTTCCTCTGGTGACCGCACTAATCCATGGTTCCAAGAGTGTTCAGATAAAATAATGAACGCGGGTGAACTGGTGGCTTTTGATACCGATACAGTTGGTATTTTTGGCTACTACACTGACTTTTCGCGCACCTTCGTCATTCCAGGCAAAGAAGCCACACCGACTCAAAAGGCGCTATATCAGCTATCTAGTGAAGAACTAGAAACCAATATTGCGCTAATGAAACCAGGAATGAGTTTTAAAGAGTACTCACAAAAAGCGTGGAAAATCCCAAAAGAATACCAAAAAAACCGTTATCTGGCGGTGGTGCATGGCTGTGGAATGACAGGAGAATGGCCAATCATTTCCCACAATATGGACTGGGATGAAGTGGGTTATGACGGCATTATTCAACCCGGCATGACACTATGTGTTGAATCCTACATTGGCCGTGAATACGGTGAAGAAGGTGTTAAGTTAGAAGAGCAAGTTCTGGTTACAGAAACCGGAGTTAGAAGAATGTCATCGTACGGCTATTCAAATGAGCTTTTAAACTAACCCTATGCCGTCTCATTCAGATTTCTGACAAGCCAGCCTTACTAAAAGCTAATCAATAAATAGCGCTTGAAAAAACCAAACCGTGAATATATGATCCATATACATTTTATATATGGATCATATCTCATGGGTATTATTAAAATCTCCGACGAACTTCACGACGACATTCGCAAAAGTTGCCATGTCATGTCGCGCTCTATCAATGCACAAGCCGAATTTTGGATGAAAATGGGGCGCTTAGCCGAACTCAACCCCAGCCTCACCTTTTCCGAGTTGATTGCC
The DNA here is from genome assembly GCF_016906065.1 of Marinomonas foliarum. NCBI lineage: Bacteria > Pseudomonadati > Pseudomonadota > Gammaproteobacteria > Oceanospirillales > Oceanospirillaceae > Marinomonas > Marinomonas foliarum. The sequence goes on from NZ_CP070273.1 coordinate 615,812, forward strand.
AACGAACTGGCCAGTGCAAATGCTGAAACACCACTCAAATCGGTGAAGTAGCATGCAAGTTCATATTAAAACGCCAACAGAAATCGAATTCATGCGTGAGTCTGGCAAGTTACTGGCCAGCGTATTTCATATGCTCGATGACTTCGTCAAAGAAGGTGTATCGACTTTAGAAATCAACGATAAAGTAGAAGACTTTATTCGTAATGAACTGAACGCAAGACCCGCAAGCCTAGGGCAATACGATTACGGCTTCTCCTTGAACTCTTCAATAAACGAGGTAGTTTGTCATGGCGTTCCAAACGACAGCCATAAACTCAAAGCAAAAGATATCGTCAATCTAGATATCACACTTGAGAAAAACGGCTTTATCGCCGATTCCAGCAAAATGTATGTCATGAGCGACGCAAACCCTATTGCCAAACGCTTAGTAAAAACTACCTACGAGGCAATGTGGGCTGGGATCAAAAAAGTAAAACCTGGTGCTACCTTAGGTGATATTGGCGCAGCGATCCAAACCCTAGCAGAAAGCAAAGGTTACTCTGTTGTAAAAGAATACTGTGGTCATGGCATTGGTCGAGAAATGCATGAAGAACCACAAGTTCTGCATTACGGCAAAGCCGGAACAGGAATGACACTGAAAGAAGGCATGACTTTCACCATCGAACCCATGATCAACCAAGGGAAAGCCAAGACCAAGACAAAAAAAGACGGCTGGACGGTTGTGACGGCTGATAAAAAACTCTCCGCTCAATGGGAGCACACCATCTTAGTCACAGACACGGGTTATGAAGTTCTGACCTTAAGAAACGATGAAACCAGTATCTAAAGGGGTAAAGATACTGGTTTCATCGTTTAGCCAGCCGACCTTATTAGTTAAATACAGGTTTTTGGGCTAGATCTGCGCTTTAGTACTCGCTTATTGCTTAGGCAAAAGCACAGTATCAATTACATGAATCACACCGTTGGATTGTTTAACATCAGCAATAGTCACGTTAGCAACACGGCCGTTTTCATCTTCAAGCATGATTTTATCTCCCATATAAGTAGCCATTAATGTACAGCCACCGATGGTTGGCACTGGGTGTTTGCCCATATCATCATCGATCATGGTTTTAATTGCGCCAGACAAGGCATCGGCTTTTACCACGTGACAAGCCAACACTTTCGTTAAAGCGGCTTTGTTTTCTGGCTTCAGCAAACCGGCTACGGCACCCTCTGGTAATTTATCAAACGCGGCATTGGTTGGCGCAAATACCGTAAATGGGCCAGGTCCTTGTAATGTTTCAACCAAACCTGCTGCTTTAACGGCAGCCACTAATGTCGTGTGATCTTTAGAGTTAACCGCATTTTCAATGATATTTTTGCTCGCATACATTGGTGCGCCACCGACCATTGGATTAGCATTGTCATCAGTCGTTTTCATACCACCAGCAGAACAGCCAGCAAGTGTTACAATTGTTGCAGCAGAAACAAGACTTAGTAATTTCATTGTTATTCTCCAGTTTGTTTTTCCATAACAATTCGCCATGGTTATAAGTACATACGCAGCGAATTTAAAATGGTTTCATTTTTTTATAAAAAAAATATTTAAGCAGGTTGAAATACTAAAGAAATACCATTTAAACAATGGCGTAATCCCGTTGGTTGTGGGCCGTCATCAAATATATGACCAAGGTGGCTACCACATCGACGACAATGCACCTCAGTTCGCTCCATAAAGAAACCATTGTCTTCTTTTGTTCCAATCGCATTTGGCAAGCTGTCATAAAAGCTTGGCCAACCTGTGCCACTCTCATATTTTGTATTACTCGGATAAAGAGGAAGATCACAACCTTTACAGAGATACGTTCCCTCTCGCTTTTCATTCAGCAAAGGACTACTACCAGCACGCTCTGTTTTCTCTTCTCTCATTACTTGGTATTCAAAATCACTTAACTTTGCTTTCCATTGCTGCTTAGTTCGATACACCTCAAAATGTGAGCTAGAAGCTAATACCGCTGCAGTCGCGGGCATAGTTGAAAATTTAATAACACCTGCCGCGCAAGCCGCTTGTACAAGAAAATGTCGACGATTCATAACAAAACCTCCAAATAAAAAATGCCTAAATGCTTTTAGCAAATTCAGCTCATACTTAGAAATACGAGACAGGAGCAATAAAGTTTCAGAAAAAGGCTTTAGAAAAGGTTTTGGAGAAGGGTTTAGGGAAAGTTTTAAAGACAAAAAAAGGGCAAGTTCCGAAGAACTTACCCTTTTTTAAATATTCTTAGTAGCTAATTAAACTACTGTAATATTCTCTGCTTGAGGGCCTTTTTGGCCAGCAGTAACAACGAATTCTACTTGTTGGCCTTCAGCCAATGTTTTGAAACCATCGCTAACAATCGCGCTGAAATGTGCGAACACATCTGGGCCAGACTCTTGCTCGATAAAACCAAAACCTTTAGTTTCGTTGAACCACTTAACGGTTCCTTTCACTGTATTAGACATAAATAATCACCTGAGTTTTAAATAGCCCTTTAGGGGCCGGTTTTGCAAAAAAAATAGACTTGTACTTAGAAACTTTCAGGACGAGGATTTTATGAATAAAACAACGTATTGCAGAGTTAATAATTTTAGACTTCTTTCTAGCTTGTGCCGCCATACTATAGAGATTAACTTAGGATAGATAGCTTTTTACAACTTATTTTAAATTACCCCCACACCTTCTGCCCATCAATCCATGTTGATGTGACAAAATAATCTTCGCTTAAACCGACGAGACTGGCTCGGTATCCCGCTTTAATACGGCCAAAAGATTGTTCTATCTCTAAAAATTCAGCAGGCCTTAAAGACGCCATTTGCAACGCTTCCATGGGTGTTCGCCCGATTAGGTGAATAGTATTACGTACGGCCGTTGCCATGTCTAAATCAGACCCTGCAAGAGTGCCGTCTTCGGTGGTCACTTTACCTTCGCTGCGCAGGACTTTTTTTCCTAAAAATGGCATTTCTTTTTCATCAGATCCAACACTCTGAATCGCGTCAGTCACCAAAAGCATGTGATCGCAACCTTTCGCGGCAATCGCGACTCGCATACTCGCAGGATGAACATGATGGCCATCGGCGATTAGTCCGCACCAGGTAGGCTTATCCGTTTGCAATGCTGCACCAACCACACCAGGCTCACGGCTAATTAAAGGCGTCATAGCATTAAACAAATGGGTGAAACCACGAGCACCATCCATCACAGCTTGCCTTGCTTGATCATAATTCGCAGCAGAGTGGCCAATGCAAACAATAACGCCTTCGGCAACAAGCCATTCAATAAAGCCTTCTGGCACTTGCTCTGGCGCCAATGTCACCATAAGTTTCCCGCTACGACTTACTTCCAATAAAGCGGCCAATTTGCCTTCTGTCGGCTTGCGCAATTTCGATTCATTGTGAACCCCTTTTCGAATAGGGTTAAGATAAGGGCCTTCATAATGCATCCCTAAAATACCCGCCATGTTTTGCTTGAGTGCTTGGCAAACCGCTTGATGCGCTTGCGACATAATTTCGTAATCATCGGAAATTAATGTCGGCATCATGGCCACAGTGCCAAATTGAGCATGCACAGCCACCATGCGCTCTAATGCTTCAATAGTCGGCGTATGGTTAAACAAGGCCCCGCCGCCGCCATTGACATGCACATCAATAAACCCTGGCGCCAGAATATCAACCACGTCTGTATTTTCAGTGGATTGCTCAACAGCTAAATCAGCAACAGATGTAATAGAGTCAATCACTTGCCCTTTAAAGGTCACCTTTTGATTAGTGAGCCAATTCTCTCCATCGAACAAACGCTTGGCAAACAAAGTTGTTAACTTATGTTCCATCATATTGCTTTCCTTCCTATTTGAGCTTTAGCCATCAAAATGGCACCCGCCATAGCGTCACCCTTTGGCTGACAAAAGTAAGGCGAAAATCGCTCTGGCAAATATTCTAAAATGGCCTCTGAGACGCCGCCAACTAAAACGATCTTCTGAGCACCTTTAGCTATCAAAGCGTCTAGGTAATGACTCACCCACTCCACTTGTTGCTGGATAATTTTCAGGGCAATTGGATCTTTTTGCTGAGCAAACTGAAACACCTGAATAGCAAACGCACCGTATTCTTTTGGCAATGGAGCTTTGTTTTGATACAAGACATATTCTTCTGCAGACAAAGAAAATTCCGCATTAATGCTGTCGGTAAAAGGTGTCGATGGAGAAATACCATCCAAGGCCGCTAGTGAATATTCTAAAGCAGCAAGGCCAATACGCGCCCCACTACCCTGGTCCGATAAGGGAAACCCCCAACCACCAACAATGTTGAATCCTTCATTTTGATAAACAACACCACAGCTGCCTGTGCCCAATATCAATAACGCGCCATCTTCGCCATTAAAGGCCCCTAAACAAGCCGCATGGGCATCGGTTAATAAATAACGCTGCCCAAAAGGAGACTTTTGAGAAATCACCAACTCTTGTTCCAATGGCTGATTAGCACCCGCTAAGCCTAAACCTAAGGTAATTTTTGCATAAACTTCGGGAGAAATATTGCCTTGATGGCACGCTTCAAGACAGGCGTTGATAATATTCTGCCAAGCGGCCTCGATACCAATTCTTGGATTACCAGAGCCACCGACGGCTTCACCCAATACATTACCATCGCCGTCAACCAAGCGGGCGCGGCAAAAAGTACCGCCGCCGTCCACACCAATATATAAACCGCTCATGCCAAACTTCCCTCGTGCAATTGTTGGCGTTTTTGCTCACACCATTGGTAATACTCTTTTAACGTTAACAAGCTAGCGGCGTCCTCATCTAATACTATGGTTGCCGCTTCATGCAGTTGCAGTGCTGACGCTGGACACATGGCAGATAATGGGCCTTCAATCATGGCTTTAACCGCCTCTGCTTTCGCTTTACCAGTAGCCATCAACAACACTGACTTGCTTTCTAAAATAGTACCAATTCCCATGGTTAGCGCTAAATGCGGCTGATACTCACCTTCTTCAAAAAAACGTTTATTCGCAACAACAGTCGACTCTGACAAGGTTTTAATACGCGTTCGTGAAGCAAAACTGGAAGTGGGTTCATTAAAACCAATATGACCATTTAAGCCAATGCCTAAGATTTGCAAATCAATACCACCAGCTTGCAGAATCCACTCCTCATAGTCCTGCGCGCTGCGTTTCAATACATTAACATCCTGACTGTCTGCAATAGGAACATGCGTATTCTCATCAAAGATATCGATGTGCTCAAACAGATAACGCTCCATGAAAGCTCGATAACTTTGTTGATGGGTATCAGCAATACCTATGTATTCATCTAAATTAAAACTAACCACGCGTCGAAATGACATCTCTTTAGCATGATAGCGCGCCACCAACTCTTTATATAAAGCAATGGGCGTAGACCCAGTCGCCAACCCTAAAACAGGATTCGGTTTGGTATTAATCACATCAACCACACGATCAGCCGCATACAAAGCCACATCATGAGCAGATGGGAGAATAATAACTTGCATAAGAACCCTCTTTCCTAACATGAGCAAACACAACCAATAAAATACCAATTAAAGCGTAAGATCAAATTATTTTCCATAATATTGTCATATTTATTTGCTTGACAACATAATTGGTGCTAATTTTTAAAAACTAGCAATACCTAATAAATACCATTTAAATTTAATTACCTAATAAAAAGAACACTCACATCACAATTGGAAAACACAATCGGAGAGTAATCATGTTAAATGTTCGTTCCGCTTTACTTAACAAAAAACCGACAGCAACAACGGTTACAAGGCTCACTTGCTTAGCAGCGATCATGCTCAGCAGTACCGGCATAGCGCAAGCAGCAAATGGTTTATCTATTGAAAGTTGGCGTAGTGACGACGCTAATATCTGGTCAGATGTTATTATTCCAGCCTTCAACAAAAGCCACCCAGACACAAAAGTAAATTTCGCACCGACGCCTCCAACTGAATACAACTCGGCACTGCAGGCAAAGTTAAAAGCGGGTTCCGCTGGTGACTTAATCACTTGCCGTCCATTCGATACCGCTCTTGACCTTTATAAAGACGGCCACCTTGCCAAACTTAATGATTTAGAAGGTTTAAAACAATTCTCTGATGTTGCGAAAAGTGCTTGGGTAACAGATGACGGTAAAGATCAATTCTGTATGCCTGTTGCTTCTGTTTTACATGGTTTTGTTTATAACAAAGAAATATTTGAAGAGCTCAATTTATCGATTCCCAAAACACGCGATGAGTTCTTTAGCACTCTAGAAACTATCAAGACTGAAAGCCGTTACATTCCGCTAGCTATGGGTACTGCTGACCAATGGGAAGCCGCGACAATGGGGTTCCAAAACATTGGGCCGAACTATTGGAAAGGCGAAAAAGGTCGTAAGGCATTATTAACAGGCGAAGAAAAATTAACTGATAAAGCCTATGTGGACACTTGGAAAGAGCTTGCCAAGTGGAAACCGTATCTAGGTCGAGGCTTTGAGGCACAAAAATACTCTGATTCACAGAACCTATTCACTCTAGGTCGAGCAGCCATATACCCAGCAGGTTCTTGGGATATTCAGACATTCAACAATCAAGCGGATTTTGAGTTTGGCGCCTTCCCGCCACCCGTTGCTAAAGCTGGAGACACTTGCTACATCAGTGACCATACCGATATGGGTATTGGCATAAATGCAAATTCCACTAACAAAGAAGCTGCTAAAGTTTTCTTAAACTGGATGGCCAGCAAAGAATTCGCCACACTTTATGCCAATGCGGTACCGGGCTTCTTCCCATTGTCTAATCATCAAATCGACATCAAAGACCCAGTGGCGCAAGAGTTTATGAGCTGGCGTCAGCAGTGCGAGTCGACCATTCGTAACTCTTATCAAATCCTATCTCGCGGTACGCCAAACTTAGAGAACCAACTATGGAACGTTAGTGCTCAGGTTATCAATGGCACCATGACACCAGAAGAAGCCGCCAAAGAAACACAGGACGGTTTGGAACAATGGTACAAACCTCAGCAATAAGTTACACCCAACCCTGACCCTCTCCCCTTGAAAATAAGGGGAGAGGGTAATAACTAGCCTGCTCCTCCCCCTGCCAAGGGGGAGGCTGGGAGGGGGTTAAGATTAATAACCATTTGAGATGAACTATGACGCCATCCAACCAACATGACGAAAAGAAACCTTTCCCATGGCACTTGGTGTTTTTCCTTGGGCCAGGATTGCTGATTTACGTTGTTTTCAGTGTTTACCCCTTGCTCGATACACTCGTATTAAGTCTGTATAACGAGCAACAGGGACAAAGTAGCTTTGTCGGCTTGCAAAATTTTATAACCTTGGTAACGGACGATACTTGGTCACAAGCTTTCTGGAACGCACTCGGCAACAACTTCAAATTTTTCGCCATTCATATGCTTGTGCAAAACCCTATCGGTCTGCTTTTGGCTGTTTTATTAAGCGCGCCAAAATTACGACTCTCTGGCACTTATCGAACGCTCATTTTTATGCCAACTATGCTTTCTGTGGTTATCATCGGCTTCGTTTGGCAGCTTTTACTAAGCCCTATCTGGGGAATTTCAGAAGACTTTCTTTATAACATTGGCCTTGGCCAATACTTCGATGCATGGCTTGGCAAAGAAGGCAGTGCGCTCATTACTTTGGCCTTTATCTCTGTCTGGCAGTTTGTCGGTATTCCGATGATGTTGATCTACGCCACCTTGTTGAATATTCCTGACGATATTGTCGATGCCAGCGTGGTAGATGGCGCTAATTCATTCCAGACTTTTTGGCACATTAAATTGCCATTGATTTTACCGACTATCGCCATGGTCTCGATTTTGACTTTTGTGGCGAACTTCAATGCTTTTGAATTGATATACGCCGTGAAAGGCGCTCTTGCTGGCCCTAACTTCTCAACGGATTTAATGGGGACCTTCTTCTACCGAACCTTCTTTGGCTTCCAGCTACAACAAGGCAGCGCTTCCATGGGTGCCGCGGTGGCTACTCTGATGTTCTTAATCATTTTGGTGGGCGTTATGTTGTTCCTATTCTTTATTCAACGTCGCATTCAGCGATTCCAATTTTAAGGAGGCTATGATGAAACTATTAGATCGGCTTATGCCCTCCTCTGGAATAAGACAAGTCCCAAAAAGCGTCACGATACATGCCGTGTTATTGGCCTACACCGTAATTGCCCTTTTCCCAATTATTGTTGTTGTGATCAATGCTTTTAAAGAACGTCGCGCTATTTTCCGCGACCCACTCGGCTTGCCAGACAGTGACTCCTTTACCTTGGTGGGCTTCCAACAAGTGCTATTGAGGTCTGACTTCGGTTTATATTCGTGGAACAGCTTAGTTGTTACTATTTTGGCCGTCGGCTTAGTACTTTTACTAGGCGCAATGGCGGCTTGGGCACTGACAGAATACAAATTTAAAGGCAACTTGCTGATTACCTTTTTGTTTGCCATGGGTATCATGATTCCCATTCGTCTGGGTACGGTAAGTATCTTGAGCCTGATGGTTAGCTTGGACCTTGTGAATACACTTACCGCTCTGGTGTTGGTGTACATAGCCCAAGGCTTACCGCTTGCTGTGTACATCTTGTCAGAGTTTGTACGCACTATTCCGAAGGAACTCACCGAGGCTGCCCGTTGCGATTCCGTTAGCGAATATAAGATTTTCTTTTGTGTCATCTTGCCACTATTGAAACCCGCGATGGCGACCGTCGCTGTATTTACCATGATTCCGATTTGGAATGATTTATGGTTCCCGCTGATACTCGCTCCAGGGGAAGAAACACGCACTATTACCCTTGGCGTACAGCAATTTGTTGGTCAATACGTTACTGACTGGAACTCTGTATTATCAGCGTTAACCTTGGCGATCGTTCCTGTACTGATCCTATACACCATTTTCTCAAGACAATTGATCCGCGGCTTAACCAGCGGAGCGGTCAAATAACAGTTTATATCTTTGACCGTTGGAGGTTTATTTCATGGCTAGTGTAAAACTGAACAATATTAAAAAACGCTTTGGCGATGTTGACGTACTTCATGGCATCGACCTTGACATTAAAGACGGTGAATTTGTCGTGTTGATTGGCGAATCCGGTTGCGGAAAATCAACTCTATTACGTTTATTGTCTGGGCTAGAAGACATCACTGAAGGTGACTTATATATCGACGAAGAGCGCGTTAACGGGCGCTCACCAGCCAAACGTGGTATTGCTATGGTGTTTCAATCGTATGCCTTGTATCCACACATGAATGTGTTCAAAAACATGGCATTTGGCTTAAAAATCTCAGGCAAAGATAAAAACTTTGTGAACAACAAGGTAATGGAAGCCGCAAAGAAGCTGAAGATAGACCATCTATTAGAGCGACTACCACGAGAGCTGTCTGGCGGTCAGCGCCAGCGTGTCGCCATAGGCCGCGCCATTGTTCGCGATCCGAAAGTCTTCTTATTTGATGAACCTTTATCTAACTTAGACGCCTCGTTACGGGTTCAAACACGGGTCGAACTTGGCAAGCTTCATCAGGAACTAAAAGCCACCGTGGTTTATGTTACCCACGATCAAGTCGAAGCCATGACATTGGGTGATAAAATCGTCGTCATGAACAAGGGTCGTGTAGAACAAGTCGGAGCACCTTTGGACTTATATCACCACCCAAAAACACAATTTGTTGCCGCTTTTATTGGTTCACCAAAGATGAACTTTTTAACCGCAAAAATCAGTCAACCTGACCCGGATAACACGCAACTTGTGCTAGAATCCGGCCGCGCTATTCATGCCTGCGTTGATACGTCATCGCTAAACAAAGGCGACCTAGTGCAAATTGGCTTACGGCCAGAGCATATTACGCTCGACTGCGAACATAATACCGTTGAAGGTACTGTTACCTTGATAGAACACCTAGGTGAACTGTCATATTTGTATGTCGACATCGGTCAGGAAGGCGAAATGGTGCTTAAAGTAGATGGCGATAATCAACACAAAGCAGGTGATAAAATCACCTTTGGTATTAAATCTAATCGTTTGTATTTATTTGATCATCAAGGCAAGGCGTTAAAAAGGGTCAACGCCCACACTTCTGCGACTATTACCCTTTAAAGCTGGAATACTTAGCCCTTAGCCCTTAGCCCTTAGCCCTTAGCAATAACAAGTACGGGAACCCCTTCCCGTTCAGGACACTAAATATGAACCAAAATCGCGTTAATGAGTTATTTGGCGCTGCCGAAGAACTGAGAGAAAAAGGCATTCCTCTCTATATGCAGGTAAAGAAAGCCATTTTAGCGTCTATTTCTGCAGGTCGAGTACTTGGCGGTGATACGCTGCCGCCAGAACGCGATCTTGCTAAATATCTTGATATATCAAGGGTGACAGTACGCCGTGCAATCGATGAGTTGGTGAAAGAGGATGTTCTAACTCAACGTCAGGGTGCAGGCACTTTTGTCAGCGAGCGGGTGGAACAACCACTGAATCACTTACGCAGTTTTACTGAAGTCATGAAAGCCCGCGGCAAAGCCATTACGTCTAAGTGGTTGGATCGTTCTTTGGGAATGCCCCACGAAGATGAGTGCAAAGCGCTGGAACTCTCTCCAGAACAAGAGGTAGTTCGCTTTTATCGTTTGCGTTATGCCGACGACAAACCCATGGCTCTCGAGTTAGCAACGATCCCAAGCAATTACATTCTTAACCCTTTTGCAATGGAAGGATCGCTATACGATTTATTAGAGCAACAAGGCTGCCGCCCTGTTCGTGCATTCCAACGCTTGCGAGCAATAAGTATTGATGAACAGCGAGCCCAGTTGCTCGACATCCCAGAGCTTAGTGCTGTGCTTTACATTGAACGTACCGCAGTTACGCAAGCTGGCACGCCCATTGAGTTTACGCGCTCATGGTTCCCTGGGGATTCTTATGATTTCGTGGCGGAAATTCATAACACCATATAATCAGTATTTCTCTATTCAGACGCAAAAAGGCTTTCTACGTTAAATTAGAAAGCCTTTTTTCTAGGGTTTGGCTTATCAAAACGCCTGCTATTTCTCTTCTTTTGCTTTAGCTAACAACAAAAACCGCTTATGTATTTTTCGTGTCGCAAACCACACACTTCCAACAACAAGAGGCACTGACAAACCAATCACTAGACTTTTATCGAAATTCAGACCTTTGTCGTATACAGCTTCGATCAGAAACTTTAATAACCCAACACTGTAGTAACTAATTGCAGCAACTGACAGACCTTCAACCGTATGTTGCATGGCAAGCTGAATCTTTGAGCGACGATCCATGGAGGTTAGCAATTGCTGATTCTGAGATTGAATCGACATTTCTACTTGGGTGCGCATCATGTCTGACACCCTATCAATTCGGGTCGAAAGACTCTCTAAATGGTTACCAGCTGTATTACAAGTCCGTACGGCAGGCGTTAGTCGGCGAGTCATAAATTCGGTGATGGTTAAGTGCCCTGATACTTCGTCTTCTTTCAATTCAGTTAAGCACTTTAATACTAGCTCGTGATACGCCCTTGTAGCACTAAATCGAAACGTGGTCTTCGCTCGAGTCGCTTCTACCCAAGCGGCCATTTCAATTAATTCACTCAACAAAGCCTGTTCATCAAGAGGCTCTATTGCATCAGATAAGTTGGCAGTGGTTTTTGCCAACTCTTGATCCATAGCAACCAGCTCGGCATTGTATTTACGTGCCATAGGCAAAGCCAGTAACGCCATTAATCGGTAGGTTTCTATTTCAATAACACGCTGCACCATCCGACCTAGCTGGCTGTCACTCATGTTTTTGTTATAAATCAAAAACCGCCCACAGCCGTCGCTGTGCAACTGAAAACTAGTCCAAACTTGTGCATCGCCATTTTGTGGGCGACTGCCAACTAAACGCATCCCTTCAAAATGACTCTTCACCAAGGCTAAATCTGGTTCAGGTATCGTTCGTGCATCTTCAATAGCTATATGAAAAGCAGCGATGACGGCGCCTGGGATAGTAGAAAGCCAATCGACAGGCAAACACGACAAGGCATTTTGATCAAAAAAACCAAGCCTAGAATCGACTTGGCCATGTGTGATTATGTAAGACGTGAACTCTAAATGTTTATCACGACGTATTTTACAATGCCCAAAATCCACTTCAATACAGGCCCCATCTTCTTTTGGAGGAGTGCCAGAAAAGTATTGATACAGCGAACAAAAATGTTCGAATTCAGCTTTTTTTTGCTCCGGCCTCAAAATAACCGCAAGATAGCTTATTCTGGCTGGGCTAGGAAGAACTTGGAAAGGACGGGAATGCAATTCTGCATACAAGGAGTCACGTAATGGATGGACATCTAATCCGTACGAGTTGTTAACCTGATTCACTGTATTGTTCCAACTAATATTGGTTAATGTCTGTTCAGCAAAAATCCTATTAAGATAAACACGTGCGGAATAAAACACATAATCTACCCAGTGATATCTATAATATTCGGCTTTTGCCTCTTCTTCTTGTAACCCAAGCATATCATCAGACATAGAAATTCATACTAAATCTTACAGCTTTGTCCTCCTCCTACTTAATCAAGGTAAGGACACAGCAGCAATCTGTGCTTATACTAGAAATGAATTAAAGATGATAAAGCAGGTTAATAGCATAATGTCGATGCCAATCATAAAATCTAGCCTTCTAATACTTAGCTTAGCCATGGCAAGCAACCTTACCTATAGTAGCAGCTTGGTAGAGTTTGGAAAAAAATGCTTGGTAAAAGAGGACCGACTTAATAAAGCCCAAAATAGATTGGAAGCACTGTCTCTTCGAGCGGAAAGAAAACAAGGAAGAAGTAATAGATCAATAGATCGTTTAGATCGCTATCAGGCAGAAAAAGAACTGTTAGAAATCGATATGGCAGAGTGCAGCGAAACCACGCCAAATAGTGCTTTTTGCCACCAAGTTCGTCTTAGGTTTCACGAGATAGCCTATTTAATTCAAAGCGCAAAAACAGACAGTGTCGGAAGTGGCTGGGGTGGCAATGATGCCATCACCGATTATGAGATCACCAAAGATAACTTCAACCGTCGCTATGATGACTTTCTTGCTCTTTGCCGAGATTCAAATGCTCATTATGCCCTGATACAAACTCCAGAAGCCTACGCTGAAGTCTGTTCAAGCGAGGCGGCCAAGCAATCGGTCACCTGCACATTGTTTTGATCTCACGACCCCTTTGGGGTATGCACCACTGTCACCAACTTATCCATGGGGAAACCTAACACTTCTGCTTTGGCTAATAACCGACGTTTCACGGCTTCAGGCATAGTAGGTGTGCGAGATAACAACCAAAAATAATCACGGCTTGGGCCGGATATCATGGCGTATTGATAGTCTTTTTGATCCAGTTCGAAAATAACATAAGCGCCATAAAAAGGCCCAAAAAACGATACCTTCAGATGCCCTACATTAGAAGAGTTAACAAAATAAGCCCGCCCTTCAGCTTCTCGCCATGCTTTATCTTCCGCGGAATAACCGCGATTCAATACTGATACACCACCATCATCACGCATAGAATAGGTCGCCGTAACTTCTGATAAACCTTCTTCAAAAGCATGATCTTGGCGGACAATTTCATACCAAGTCCCTAAATAACGTTTAACTTGAAACTCAGTCACGGGATCAATGTTTTTAGGCGCACTGGTACAACCCATCAATAAAGCGCAGCCTGCAAGCAAAATCGTCTTTATCCCATTCGTTATTTTCATCTAAGTATCCTTTATAAAAAATGGTACATGTAAAGCATCATAAAAATGTCACACTTTTATCGCAGTCTAGTAAAACCTTTTATGAGGGATATGAACTCTTGTTTTATTCTAGATTGCAAAGACGGCACAATATTCATCAAAATAAATCGCTGCTCGTTAATCTTAACAGCACGACACCCATTACCACTATAGACCCAAGATACTTATCTTTCTCGATTGATATTTCCGTATTGGCTGGTGGTTTCTGGTGGGAAGGCAGTGAAGGCACACAAAGAGGACTTGGCACACAACGAGTTCCTCCTTTGGATTTAAACCAAGAAAAACTGAATTTATTAGTCAAAGGCCTTGGTAGTGCTTACGTACGTGTCGGTGGATCCGAAGCCGATAACGTCACTTATTTCACCAGTAAAAACATGAATAGTGAAGCCTCTCCAAACGCCCTGCTTCTTACTCGGGATATGTGGCATCAGCTTCATGATTTCTGCCAGCGAAATGCATTAGCCCTCATGTTTACCATGAAATATGGTCTATTCGAGCGGCGTCAACAAGGTAACTGGCAAGCAAGCGAAGTCAAAGCGCTGTTAGAATATAGCCAAGAGCACGGACAAAACATCGACATTTGTGAACTGGGCAATGAACTCAATGCATATTGGGCGTTTCATGGATTAACGTCTCAACCCAGTGCGCGAAATCTTGCCAAAGACTACGACACCTTTATCCATTGTGTTCGCCAATGTAGCCCAGATAGCAAAGTTGCAGGCCCAGGCAGCGCTTTTTGGCCAAGAATCGGTGAAGCTATCAAACCCTTGAGTAATATTTCCGCACCATTCCTAGGTTACCTAGAAGAACCTCTCGATATTGTTGATTGGCATTATTACCCATTTCAAAGCAGCCGATCTCCGGTTAAAACCCGAGCAGCAACCATCAAAAATATTCTCTCACCAAGCTCTCTTATGGACTATGAGCGATATTCGAGGCAACTCGAAAAACTTCGTGACCAGTACCAGCCTCGAGCACAACTTTGGACAGGAGAGACTGGCTCAGCTCAGTGCGGTGGACAAGCCAAGTTATCAGACCGTTTTGTATCCTGCTTTTGGTGGGCTGATCAATTAGGAAGAGGCGCGAAAATCGGCCAAAAAGTCATGATAAGACAGAGCTTAATAGGCGGTGATTACGCTCTTATTAACCGCCAAACGTTAAAACCAAACCCCGATTATTGGGTCAGCTGGCTCTGGGGGAAACTCATGGGTGAGCAAGTTTTTGATGTTCACAGCAACGACCCTTTTGTACAAATTTATTGCCATAGTGCCAAAAAAGTAGGCAAATGCACCCTTCTTATCATCAATATGTCTGCCAATCCCAAAATTTTACACTGCAACGGTTTTGGTGCCAAAAAGAAGCGCTTTGAAATCACCGCGGACTCTCTCACTTCAAAAAAAATTCGTATCAACGGCCTCAAACCAAAATTTAGAAATGGCAAGGTCAAACTCAGTGATTTTCCTAAGCTCTCCAAGCTCAACCTCGTCAGCCCTTATAGCATTAACTTTTGGTGTTTTACTGTGTAGCAAATAGAAGCACTCAAAAAAATAAATAGAAATGATTATCAATAGTATAAATATTCTATTCTCATCTATATAATGGCGCGTTCTTCTCGGTCTACAGGATTTTAGACATGGTTCGCTTTATGACACGCTTCACACCAGTTTTCGCTCTTCTTTTTTTAAGCCTTACTTTAGCAAGCTGTGATCAATCACCCACAGCCGCGCCAGACAAAACACAGTTAAAAATAGATCAGGTAGAAAAAAGCACATCGGGTTGGCCAAGAAAAATCATGACCCCGGAAGGTCTGCTCACTCTTAATAAAAAACCAACCAGAATTGTGTCCACCAGCGTCACCTTGACGGGGACGTTACTTGCTATCAAGGCCCCCCTTGTCGCTTCTGGCGCTACTATGGCGAATACCAGCGTAGCATCTGAACAAGGCTTTATGCGCCAATGGGCAGATATCGCAGAAACTCGAGGTGTCACTCCTCTCTATCAAACCGAACCCAATGCCGAAGCGATTATCAAGGCCAACCCAGATCTAATCATCATTTCTGCAACTGGTGGAGACTCCGCCCTCAAGCTCTATGAGCAACTTAAAGATATCGCACCAACATTGGTTATTGCGTATGACGACAAAAGCTGGATGCAATTAGCGAACATTTTTGGTGACCTTCTAGGCTTAGAAGAACAAGCGAAAACCATGATCCAACGCTTTGAACAAGAAGTGGAACACACCAAAACTACGATCAACTTACCGCCTCAACCGACCACGGCCATGGTCTACTACCAAGACGACACTGGTGCCAATATTTGGACCTCAGAGTCAGCACAGGGTCGATTATTACAAGAACTTGGTTTTACTCTAGCTGACGTCCCTGAGAGCGTAAAAGGCAATATCAGCATGGGAATTCGTCATGACATTATCATCGCTACTGGGGAAAGATTTCCTGATGCGGTAACTGGAAATACCACGCTGCTGTTTTCAGCCAGCTCTGATACAGAGCAAGCCTTTATAGATAACCCTTATTTACATGAAACAAGTTCAGTACAAAACCATCAGGTATTCGCCGTTGGCGAAGACACTTTTCGCTTAGACTATTACAGCGCCACCAATTTATTGAAGCGATTGCAAGTACTGTTTGGGCGTGAAAAGTCATGACCCATAACACAATGTCTGCGTCAAAGAACAAGCGATACGCTTGGTTGTTCGCATTGCTGCTATTTTTACTCATTATTATGATCGCCAGTTTATGCATTGGGGCTAAGCCGATTTCCATGGGCATTCTGTGGAATATATTCATGGGCGAAGAGCATGGACTGGCTAAAACCATTGTTATTGAAGGTCGCTTACCACGCACTTTAAACGGGCTTTTTGTTGGTATGGCGCTTGGAACGTCTGGCGCACTGATTCAGGCAATAACCCGAAACCCTTTGGCGGACCCCGGTATTCTTGGCGTTAACTTAGGTGCCAGTTTAGCCATCGCGATCGCCATCGTCTTTTTAGGCGCAACTCAGCTGACCGAATTTTTTGGTTATGCGGCTCTGGGGGCTTTTTTAGCCAGCTTATTAGTATATTTCGTTGGTAGCATCGGCGGTGGTAGAGCCGACCCACTGAAACTGACGCTAGCTGGGGTTGCCATTGGCGCCGTATTTGGCGGAATTAGCTCTGGCCTTACCCTTTTCAACCCTAGCGCATTTGATCAGATGCGTTTTTGGGCGGTTGGCAGCCTAGATATTCGCGCGATATCTGTCCCATTATTTATTGCCCCTATTGTCATCGGCGGCTGTTTGTTAGCCATATCGATTACCCCAGCCCTTAATGCATTTGGACTAGGCGACTCTTTGGCATCAGCACTGGGCAGCAAACCCGCTCGTATTCAGTTATTGGGACTAATAGCAGTTACATTACTTTGTGGCGCTGCCACTGCGGCGGCCGGACCCATTGGCTTTGTCAGTCTAATGATGCCACACATTGCTCGCTGGATGGTGGGCCCAGATCAACGTTGGATCATTCCTTTTTGCTTTATTTTAACGCCCATATTGCTATTAATCGCTGACATCATCGGACGTGTATTAATTGTTGGGGAATTACGGGTTTCTATTGTGACAGCGTTTATCGGCGCACCTATTCTGATTTATTTAGTGCGCAGAAAAGGAGCTTCTGGACTATGAAGATCGATCGTCCCCACTCAATAACAATAACTAACTTTGTCAGCCACTACCCAAAGCAAATCATTTGTCTTTTTACTCTTTTGTTGGTCACTGCCACACTTTTTTTTGGCCAACACATTGCCGAAAATGCTCAAGGTATTTGGCAACTTGTTACAGGCCAAGCAGATCCCTATCAATCCATTGTTGTGTGGCAATGGCGAGCATCCAGATTGTTTGCCGCCTTAGTGCTCGGTGCGGCGCTAGGAATCAGCGGTGCCGTATTTCAATCATTGGTTCGTAACCCTTTGGGTAGTCCTGATATAACGGGTTTTAATGTGGGAGCCTTTACTGGGGTTTTGTTGTCTATTGCTTTGTTTGGCAATCTCTATTGGTTCAGTGTGTTGGGCGCGATTCTTGGCGGTCTTTTTTCTGCTTTGCTCGTCTACTTATTCGCCTACCGAGATGGTCACTCCGGTTTTCGATTAATCATTGTCGGCATCGCGATTAGCGCCACCCTTTCTGCGTTTAACCAATGGCTGATTCTTAGCGTTTCATTAGAAACAGCAATGACCGCCGCGCTTTGGGGCGCTGGCACACTTAATGGTATGACCTGGGTGCGTATATTGCCCGCCGCGGTAATCATTGCGGTCTTTATAATCTGTGCTTTTTTACTTAATACTCGGATGAAGTTGCTCGAAATGGGCGACGATACCGCGGCGGCTCTGGGCGTTTCAGTGAATAAAACCCGTCTCGCCCTAATGTTTGTTGGCGTTGCTCTAACCGCTGTCGCCACCGCCATCACTGGCCCAATAGCTTTCATTGCCTTGGCGGCGCCTCAGATAGCAAAACGCCTTGAAAACAGCGCGAGTATCTCATTGGGATCATCCGCTCTAGTAGGCGGTTTGTTATTACTTAGCGCAGATTTTATCGCGCAACATAGCTGGGAAGGCTCAACATTACCGGTAGGACTCATCACCGTGAGCTTAGGTGGTATTTATCTAGTGTTTTTAATTATTCGTGAGGGAAGATAATGAAGGCAACAGTCACAGAAATTCATCAGAACAAACTAAACGACGACACCTCTCAAACGCTGCCAAAACTTTCTTTGTCGACCCATTCTGTTGCCCTAGGTTACGATCAAACCATCATCACCGACAATCTATCGATTGATATTCCTGAAGGAAAATTCAGTATTATTGTTGGCCCAAATGGCTGTGGAAAATCCACTTTGCTAAGAGCATTGAGTAGATTGCTGCCACCAAAATCGGGTCAAGTACGGCTAAATAGCCAAGACATTCACGACTTACCAACCCGTGAGGTAGCAAAAATACTGGGACTCCTGCCACAAAGCGCCATTGCTCCAGATGGAATAAAAGTGGTCGATTTAGTTGCTCGTGGCCGTTTTCCCCATCAAAAGTGGTTTCAACCTTGGCGCGAACAAGATCAGATAGCCGTTGAGTCAGCAATGAAAGCGACTGGCATCATGGAGTTCGCTCAGCATCATGTTGATCAACTGTCTGGCGGGCAAAAACAACGTGTGTGGGTAGCTATGGCCTTGGCTCAAGAAACACCATTACTATTATTAGATGAGCCAACGACGTACTTAGATATCGCCCATCAAATTGAGCTAATGGATTTATTTCAAGACTTAAACCGCCTACAAGGTCATACCATGGTGGCGGTTCTGCATGACCTTAATCACGCTTGCCGATACGCAGACAATCTTATTGCTATGAAAGAAGGGAAAATCATTACTTCTGGCGCGCCCAAAGACGTTGTCACTGAAGCGCTTATTGAAGACGTATTTGGCTTACCCTGTATGATTCTGGAAGATCCTGTTTCAGGGACACCACTAATCATTCCAAAAGGTCGACAAGTGTCGTTGAGCGACAAGCTATAAATAAAAAATGGCGATGTCCTGCGACATCGCCATTTTTAAGATTGCACCCTCTAAAAAGTCATTACGCCGTCGCCTCTTTTGCCTCAACTTCTTTTTCATTAGATCCTTCTTTAGCAACACCCTCATCAGGAAAGAGCGTGGTATCAATCAAGCTGACATTTCGTAATGAGCGATTTCCGGCACTTAATAATACCGTTGCTGCGGCACAACCAAAGCCAAGGGCGACTAAACCCATAATCGGCGACAACACCTTTACAAGTGCACCAATGCCTAATGCACCAGCAGAATCCCCTACTACATCTTGCGCAGTCCAGAAGCTACCAATTCGACCTAACATGTGATCTGGCGTGTGGCCCTGTACAATTGTGTATTGCAGCAAGCCGCCAATAGAACCGAGATAACCGAATACAGCCAAGGCCAGCAACATAACCACTATATGCCCCATAAAACCCAACGCGGCGACACATAAGAAGGATAAAAATGCGGTGAACAACATCACCACACCTGGCCGTTTCGCATGACGAACCCAACCGCTAGTAAGCGCCCCTAACGTCGACCCAACAGGTACTGCGGCGTACATGAGCCCAACTTCAAACGCTCCGCCACCAAATGCGGTTGCCGCTAAAGCAGGGAATAAAATACGAATAGATTTGGTGACCGCTTCTAGTGTGCCCAATGCAACAACGGCACGAATAACTTTGTGCGTAAACACAAAGCTAAATCCGTCTATTAAAGAGCGGATTGGGTGCTCTTGAGGCCCACCTTCTTGCGGCTTCATGTTTGGCAAAGTAACCAAGGTAATTAACGTACAAAGCGTACCTATCGCTGCCAAGGTATAGTTCCATGTCACCCCAAATGACACTATCACCACACCGGCAACTGCCGGTGAAATGACGGAACCAATACGGACAATCAACATGCTCAATGCACCCGCTGTTGGCAAATTTTCTCGTCCAACTAAATGAGGAATAGACGCCATTAACGCCGTCATTCCAATGGCACTGAAAAAACCATCCCAGAGAGAAATGGCGTAAACGGCCCATAGACTTGGCTCTGACAAATACGCATTGGCTGCAAGCAAGACAAAACCAACTCCGCAAATAAAGCGCGAAAATAGAATCAGCCATTTACGGTCCATCCTGTCCGCTAGGACACCACCTAGCATCAGACCAACAAACATCCCCATTCCATCTAAAGCTACGGCAAAACCAACCTGTAAACTGGATCCCGTTAACTCATATATCTGTACCGGCACGGCGACATTTAGCATGCCAATACCCAGCACAGACATCAGCCGAGCAATGAAAATAGCGCGAAAGTTTCTATTGGTTTTTAGCAAGCTAAAATCCAACATAATATTCGATTTTGACATATACACTCTTTAAATCTGGCGCGACATTTCGCCGCGCTCTAATACGATTGAAGTTGTTGTTTTAAAGCTATAGCTCTGAGACTAATTGGTTAAAAACAGGCCCCAGCGCAGTAAGTGCTTCAGGCGATAAAATATCTTCATGCGCAAACTCAAAATGATGCTCTTCAAGCTCATCGACATAAGGCGCCCAAGTCGCTTGGATATCCATGCCTTCTGGCACGGTTTTATCTGCCACAAACAGCACAGCCTTACCTCTGTAGCACTCAGTTTTTGCCTTTGAAAGCAAAGCAACCGAGTCAGCATAGTTCTGCACAATATCGGCAAACATGGCATCTCGCTCCACTTCCATTTGCTTATCCAAGGTGTCTTCTGACGTTTCCATGAATTGCGCCTTTTCGCGCTCCACTTCTTCTTGCGCCTCTTCATTTACCGATCCAGACCAATCTTGCTCATCGGGTGGGTAAGTATCTAACAAACCTAGGAAACTCACTTCCTCATCCATTGCCTGTAACCGAACCGCTAGCCCATGTGCTATGGCACCACCTAAGGAATAACCAATAAGTCTGTAAGGCCCTGTTGGCTGACGCTCTTTCAATACTTTCAAATGCTGTTCTATAACACCTTCCATATTGTCTTGCGCCGCAATTGGCCCGTCAGGTCGCGGAGACTGTAAACCAATCATTGGGCACGTTTGAGAAAGGTAACGAGCAAAGCCTGTGTATTGCCAAGCAAAACCAGAAGCCGGATGAATACAGAAAATTGGAGATCCAGTACCTTGTTTTATCGGTAACACTGAACCAAACCCAGACAATTCTCGACTATTCGCAAGATCTTGATTACTTAAAACATGTGCCAATTTTTCAATGCTTGGGGAAACCATCACTTGTCCCACAGTTACATTAAGTTTTAAGGCTTTACGTAATTCAGCCACAAGACGTACCGCGAGAATCGAATGCCCACCCAAGGTGAAAAAGTCATCGCTCGCGCTCAACCCCGTCAAACCTAAAACGTTAGAAAAGGCATTAGCAATTTCAGTTTCGATCCCTAACTTAACCGCCCTGCCTTTTGTTGAATCCAAGACATCAGACGGTAAAGGTAAGGCTTTTCGGTCAAGTTTTCCGTTGGCACTCAAGGGCATAGCTTCTAGCTGCAATACTGCAACTGGCACCATATGAACAGGCAATAATTCACTCATAGACGTGCGGATTTGTGCGGTGTCCAACTCGCCTGAATGACTAGTGACATACGCCACCAATTGACGAGCGTCTGCACCCATTACACTGTTGTCTTGACCCAATGTTTTCGCCACAACAACAGATTGATCCACGCCGGTTTGTGCCGCGAGCACTTGCTCTATTTCACCCAACTCAATACGTTGACCACGAATTTTAAGCTGGTCATCGCTTCGCCCAAGGTATTCAACCGCACCACTGTCTAACCAACGAACCACATCACCAGTACGATACATGCGCTCGCCATTTGCTTCTGGGTCAGCAACAAAGCGTGTGGCACATAATTCTGGCCGGCGCCAATAACCATCCGCTAGCTGCACACCGCAAAGATACAATTCTCCCGCAACACCTATAGGTACCGGGCGCAGGAAGTTATCCAGTATCCGCAATTGGGTGTTCCAAACAGGGTAACCAATAGGTACCCCAACACCTTTTAGCTGAGCTAAATCATTACCTAAAGCTGGGAAGTAAGTAACATCTACTGCTGCTTCTGTTGGTCCATATAAGTTATGAAGCTCGCAACCAATCTTTGTTTCAAATTGTTTAGACAATTCAACAGGCAAGGCCTCACCACTACAAAAGACCCGTTTCAAACTATGACAAATTGCTGAGTTCTCATCGTCTAAGGAAGACACAAACGCCGCCAGCATAGAAGGTACAAAGTGCAAAGTGGTAATCTTATAATCGACTATCAATTGTTGTAATTGAAGTGGGTCACGATGGGAGTCTGGCGGCGCCATATGCAATTTAGCCCCCACCATAGCACCCCAAAAGAACTCCCACACTGACACATCAAAGCTGCAGGGTGTTTTTTGTAGAACAACATCTTCTGAAGTCAGTGGATATTGGTTTTGCATCCACAAAATACGATTCACAATCGCTTGATGAGAGACTAGAACCCCCTTTGGTCGTCCTGTGGAACCAGAGGTATAAAGCAAATACGCTGCAGCTGATTGACTGAGCTCCGGTGCATTCCAACTTTCGAAGGTCTGCTTCACTTGAGAATCGTCTACTACCGCAATAGCAGCATCGTATAAATACGGTATTGCGTTCGTTTCAAAACGATCAACTTCATTTGTTAGCGTAATTAACACCGCTGGTTTGGCATCGTCCAGCATGTAGTTTAGTCGATCATCAGGGTAGCCAGTATCTAGCGGAAGATAAGCAGCACCCACTTCAATAGTCGCCCACAAGGCAAGACTTAACTTAACGGAACGAGGTAGCGCAACCGCCACGACATCACCCGATTGTACCCCTAAGGATTGCAATTTTCTTGCTAACGCAATGACATGATAACGTGCTTCTGAGTAACTTAATTGGTTAATATCATCAGACAAGCAAAGCTGATTTGGCGTTAAAAACGCTTGTTTAGTCAAACTGTCACCAAGAGTCATATGGGGCACACGCTGTGATGTTTGATTCAACTCTGCTATCAAAGATTTTTCGGATGGTAAACGCAAATCGAGCGCCTGCTGAGGTACATCACTTTCTTCCTCTTCCAACAAGCCATTCAGCAAAGTCTCGAACCGCGTCATTAGCGCCTTTATTTCGTCACCACCTCGGTATTCAAACAGCAAGTTTAACTGCTCAGCAGGCAGAGCTAATACCGTCAATGGATAATGAGTAAAGCCACGGTTATACACTTCGTTGAGCTGCAAACCATGATAAGTCTGTCTAAATAGATCCGCCTGCTCAGGGAAGTTCTCTACCACAAATAAGGTATCAAACAGATTGTTATGTCCGCCCAGACGTTGGATTTCAGCTAATCCTAATCCATCGTGTTCTAGCAAATCTACTTGTTCAATTTGAACCTGCTGCATTTGCTGCCATACACTTAATTCAGGCTGCAATTGCACACGAACAGGAACCGTATTACTAAATAAGCCAATGTGCTCCTCTATTCCAGTGACACCACTAAAGCGACCAGAAATGGGCGTACCGAATACCACATCAGAGCGACCAGTTAGCCCAGACAAAACATTAGCCCATAAAGTTTGTAAGACACTGTTTAATGTCAAACCTCTACGCTGATAAAGACTTTTTAGTTTGGAAAACCGGTCTGCTTCAATGGTTAACGTATAAGTCATCACAGCTTCCGTTGGTGGCGTATCAGCAAATAGCAATGTTGGTGAGGCGCCATCAAGTGCCGCTTTCCATGCTTCTTGCATTGCCTGTTTGTCACGGGACACAAGCTGCTCAACCACCCATGAATACGGCACGGGAATATTCGCCAGTTCCACTGAATCACTGCCATATGCCATCACCAAATCACGCAGCATAATAGGTGTGGACCAGCCATCAACAACCAAGTGATGAGCATTTAAGAACAAGCAATGCCGTTGGTCGGACAAATTCACCAAGACAGCATTCAGCAGAGGAACACCTGCCGATTGAAACGCCATAAAGTCTCGGCTCAACTCTTGTCGCTCTATGTCTTTAAGCTGAACTTGTTGCTCTGCATCACCTTGATCACTCAGGTCAATGGTTTGCACTGGCCACCAATTTTTACGTTCACTCGTTCGTCGCCAAGGAAGGATCTGCAACGCAGTATCAGCTTGAGAAAAATCAAACAAAGCCCCTAATTGAGGGTGTTTTTCAATAACAGCACCTAATGCGTCTTTCAGCCGCTCCACATCCATACGACCTGTGAAAGTTAAACGTGCTAACGAGCTATAACCTACATCATTTGCATCCCCTTCTTGCTCTAACTGCGCATGAAAAAGAAGACCTTCTTGCAGAGGCAAAGCCGGTAATATTGTTTGTAAAGCACCATATTGGCTTCTTAACGCATCAATATTTCGCTCGCTTAAATCAAGGCTTTTTAGGTCTTCTGTTACTAAGGTGTCAGCGGCAACTGCTTGATGTGTATCTGCGTATTTGTTCATAGAAGACGTGACACAGGACAAACGACTTAACAGTTGCTCTATTTCCTTTGCAGTAACTTGTTGCGCGTCATGCCCAATGTGAATCGCCAATTGCGCTTCCCCATGACTGTCATCAACAAACACGTTCAATTCTAATGCATAGGCAGAATTCAATTGTTCAGATTGATGCACTTCAAAAGTATCTTGGAAATAGCGTTCACCTTTCAGCAAGTGCACATCATCTTGCTGAAAACGACCAAGATAATTAAACAAAATTTGTGGCGAGAACGCACTTTCCTGCTCAACAAAAATCTCACGAGTACTGTCTTCTAGATAGCGCAGTACGCCATAACCCACACCGTCATTCGGCACACGAAGCAAGGCTCGACGAACGAGCTGAACTATTGCCTCATATGGCACATCGGATAGCGTTTCTTGAGATTCCGTGTCCGACATATCCATAGACTGCAATAACCTCGACAGCAGCGCTTTTTTACCACTTAGACGTACTGGGTACTCTGATGTGAACCAACCCAATGTGCGGGTTAAATCCACATCACCAATATCCGCCCTACCATGAGATTCCATCATAAGCGGAATATCGGTTGCTCTATATTGCTGAACTAGTGCGCAATATAACGCACTTAATAAAGCTTCCTGTGGTTGACAGCGATATTGCTTAGGTAAAATATCCAAAAGCAATCTAGAAGTATTTTCATCCAGCAAAGTTCGATGATGTACTCGGATTTTTGACGCTTCGCGCTTAAATAATGACGAACCTTGGAGTTGTCCCAACCAATATTGTTTCTCAGATAACCAAAGTGCTCTTTCATTCTGCAATGATTGCTGCCAATCCAATAAGCTATTTGGTGGCGGCAATAATTCACCGTTTGGATCTTTTAATAAATTCGATAAATCTGAAAAAAGAATTCGCCATGACACACCATCGACAATCGTATGGTGCAAAGCAAAGACTGCTGCGTTTTGATTATTGGCCTTCAGATAAACCACTCGCATAGCAGGAAAAGCCTTACTCGATTCAATACGAACAAGCTGCTCAAAAGCGTCGTCTGCCAATTGTGATAACCCCCCCTGTTTCTCAAACGCCTTAACAGGGAAAACATTAGCAATGGGGCTAATATCTAAATAAGAAGCATGAACCTGAGCAGCAAGAATGCAGTGAGCAGAAATCAGCCTAGAAATGACTTGTTCAAACTGCTGAAGCGTCATTGAATTCGGTAAAGCAATAAGGGTCGATTGAAAATAGGCTAAATTCAAACCGCCACTATCTTGCATCCACTTATAGATAGGCAGTTCTGACAGCTGACCAGATTGAGCGCTAGGAAGCTTTTTGATACTGTCTAATTGAGACAACCGTGTTGTCATCACAGAAAGGACTCGACTCTCAAATATATCTTTCGCTCGTAAAGCATAACCGTGCTTTCGGGCTAAACTGCCTAACGACATAGCGACAATACTGTCACCACCTAAAGCAAAGAAGTCATCGTCGACAAAAACAGCATCAAGACTTAAAAGCTGCTGCACCCATTGGCATAATAGAGCTTCTTTTTCGCCTTTAGGCAGCACACCGTCCTGTCGAATTGTGACTGGCGCTGGCAAAGCCTTACGATCTACTTTACCGTTCGTGTTCAGCGGAAAAAAATCCAATATTGTCAGTGTCGCAGGCACCATATAGGCAGGAAGTTGACGAGATAAGACGTCCATTAATGCTCTTGATTTTTCTTGTGCCGTCTGCGCATTTCCAATAGTGAGACTTTCATCTAGCACTGCATAAGCATCCAAGCGATGGGTACTGCCCTGCTTATTAGCCACAACTAAACTATTATTGATGCCTTCTAAGTCATTAAGAGTCGCCTCAACCTCACCAGGCTCAACACGATGGCCACGAATTTGCACTTGATGATCTGTACGGCCAATAAACTCAACTTGCCCATCTTCTAACCATCTTGCCAAGTCACCGGTTCGATACATCCGCTCTCCATCCTTAAATGGGTTGGCAACAAATCGAGTAGAGGTTAATGAATAACGATTCAAATACCCGTGAGCAAGCCCAGGACCTGCAACATAAAGCTCGCCAGCCATTCCGATAGCAACAGGAGATAAACTAGAATCCAAGATATAAGCTTGCGTATTAGCAATAGGGCGACCAATGATGACTTTATCTGAATCATTAACATCCGATCCCAAACTGTCTACGGTATTTTCTGTTGGGCCATAGTAGTTTCTGATTTTCAAATCTGGACGAAGCCTCGCTTGCTGCCAAAGACGAGAGGACGCTGCTTCACCACCAATATACATTAAATCAGGAAGCGACTTGCTTGATTCTATCTCGTCAAGGTCTAAAAGCTGTGACAATACTGTTGGCGGAAAATCAGTTGCGTGTATTTTATTTTCATAACAATACTGCTGAATCAATGCAGGGTCTTTGCAAGTTTCTTCCTCCGCAATATGAAGAGTATGC
This sequence comes from Marinomonas foliarum, assembly GCF_016906065.1. Classification (NCBI taxonomy): domain Bacteria; kingdom Pseudomonadati; phylum Pseudomonadota; class Gammaproteobacteria; order Oceanospirillales; family Oceanospirillaceae; genus Marinomonas; species Marinomonas foliarum. The sequence continues at coordinate 643,115 of NZ_CP070273.1, forward strand.
CCATAGCACAACCAATATATAGCGTCCCAACAAGTATCAAAGGAAAAGGAAGCCGTTAGCATAGCATTCACATTCGAATGTTTTTCTGCCAATGCTTTACCATCCCGAGTCCAGTGAGCAAGGGCTAAATTAACTAAGCCCTTGTGGGAAATGACCACCCCCTTCGCCTTTCCCGTTGAACCAGACGTGTACATGATATAAGCCAAGTCATCTGACGAAGGAAAATCAAACACCGCTTTTGCAGGATCTTTTTGATCGACTGATTGTATAAAACTCGCATCATCAGCCGACAAAACACGTGTTTTATCAGACACACTAAAATCATAAGCATCACAGGTAATCAATAGCTGAGGCGCGGAGTCTTCTAGCATCCAATGGATGCGTTCTTCTGGGTAAGTAGGATCAATCGGCAAATAATGAGCGCCAAGCCCCATGGTCGCAAACATGGCGTAAACCATGCGCTCGTCTCGTGGTAAAGAAAGCCCTACACACGCGCCTTTTGTCACCCCAAACTCACTCAACACTTGCGTCCATTTCGCAATATTTTCATACAGTTGGGCAAAGCTAATCGATTTTCCTTTCGCAACCAAAGCTGGTGCAGAAGCCAAATAACCATCTAAATAATGAAACTGTTCAACCAAACTTGAATAGTTACTGTTTGGTGTAACAACCCCCTTCTGCCAACGTTGAATCTGCAATTGCTCAGAGGTTAGTAACGTTGAAATATCGGCAATACGAGCTTCAGAATCACCTAGAAGTCTTTCAGCAAATTCTTCAAAACGCCGCAGATGCGTATTTAACGATTCGACATCGTATTTTTGATCATTCCCCACCCATTCTATGTGAAGGTCGCCACTGTCAAAGTGCAAGCCGAAATCCAAATCTTCAACAGGCCCAGCAGCAAGGTGTTCTATTTTTGCAGCGACCTCACCAAACGAGAGGTCATAATCAAACAGCCGCAAGTTTAATGTTGGACCATATAAGGCTTCTCCCACGCGATTCAAATCACGAGAAATTTGCTCAGCATTGTATTTTTGGTGCTTGCGTATGGCTTTCAAGCTTTGCTTTATACGTCGCGTTAGCTCAAAAATACCATCGTCTAAATGCCCTTCAATAATGACGGGTAACACATTCACAACAGGCCCAAGTGATGACAAAGAAACACTGCCAACACGCCCCATAAACGGCAAGCCAACAGGAACACGCCACTGCCCGCTCATTCGAATAAAATACGCTGAGATCAACCCCATTGCCAAATCAGCAGCAGTGAGATTAGAAGAAGGAAATCTATCTAAGCAGCTTTGTAATATTGCGCCACCAATACTTCCATTTACTCTAATTAAACGCTGGGACACCGAAACACTTTCTACATCAGCCGATACCTCACGATTAGATAAACTAATCACATTAGGTAAATCTGAACAGTATTCTGTCCAAAAGGCTTTATCACGTTGGTATTTATCTGATCGTTTATAGGCTTGCTCTTCCTCTACCACTTGATAAAAAGGGGCATAAGGTGAGTTGATGATGGTTTTTTGCTGAATAAGCGCCTGATAAATACTCGCCACTCGGGCAGTCAAGGCATTAAAACTAAAACCATCCAGCATAATATGGTGAAAACGCTGATACCAAAAATACTGCTGGTCTGACACTTTAAAAACAATCTGACGAACCAATGGCATAGTCGAAGACAGCGTCAACTCAGCGTCCAAGTCTTGCTGAATAAGCGAATCCATATAAGCTTGTCCATCACTTTGATTCGAGATGTCCATCCATACAGGAGTAAACTCGAAATCACTGCAATCCAACTGTTGGGTCGGAACGCCATTATATTCACGATAAACAGCCTGTACGGTATCCGCTTCTTTCAACCCTAGCTGAATAGCTTCTAGTAAATACTTAGAATCAAGATTCCCCGTGATGTGGACCTTATGCGCAATAGTAAAGGTGTTACGTTGTGAAGAAATATGATCGGCTAGCCATATGCCCATCTGCACATCCGTAAGGGGTGCAACCGTACCATCCTCTAAGCCTATCGATTTATTAATGCGCGATACGATGTTATTTTCCATAATAAACTTCTTTAAGAACCGCTAGAAAGTGAAGGGGAATGTTGGGGGCGAATATCCGTCCAATTCGTTTCGACATACTCAAGACAATTTTCACGAGAACTCGGGCCAAAAGCCTGTCGCCAACCTGGTGGTATTGCCTTAAAAAGTGGCCACAAACTGTGCTGCTGCAGTGCATTTACTAAGACCAAAAACGCCAATGAATCATCGTCAAATGGGTTAATTACTTCATTACTCATTTTTTACTCCCTGTTTAATTCAATAAAGTTAGGACCTAGCTGGCATTAAATATCGCAAACCATCAATAAGGCCTGAGCGCCAAGACAGCCAATCATGACCACCACAAACCATCTCGTAATGCACCTTTCCGCCTTTCTGCTGAATCGCTCGATAAGTCGCTTCGTTATATAGGCACATATCTGCTTCGCCACTTCCCACATTCAAAAAAACGTGTAAGTGAGAAACGCTTATGTGATTTTTTAGGATTTGGTCAGCTAGGCTATTTGCGGGTACATTCTTAATCCATTCGTCACTAGAAGTCGTATCATTAGGTGCTCGCATCCGACTGCTTTCTGGCCACCAAAAGGAGCCTGACAAACTAATCACTTTAGAAAAATACTCTGGAAAGGTAACGCCTGCGTATAAAGCAGAAAGCCCACCTAAACTCTGGCCTGCGACAAGAAAATCAGTAGCAGAGCAATCGTCTTTAGCAAGTATTGAGGTTACTATTGGCAAAAGTTCATCTAACAAAGATTGCCAAAAAGGGTGATGACAACTCAGCTCTTTCCAGCGAGTTGGCCCATCAATTGAAGGCACCAAAAGATAATGAGCAGGAGCTATTTTAAAGGTGTCTGTTAAATACTGGAGAACCGATAGTGTGCCACTTGGCGCTCCCCATTTTTGCCCGTCAAGCAATACAACCAATGGCGCATCACTCGCTGCAGTCGAGAAAAGCCAAGCTGTTCGCTGGTTACCCAGTTCTTTTGAAGACCAATTGATAGAATGAACACGACTCGATGAAATAGCATTCAACTCTCCACGATCCCATTCTTGCCAACCCAATTCAGTTGTGGCTTTAGGAAGATGAAGCGGTGAACTTACCCCCCACCCCGAAACCAATTCAGGTAATGGATTTAATGGATCAGAAATCTGATTAACGGCAACAGACATCCACCAAGCACGTTGCGCTTCTCTAGAACCATCGCCAGTTTGTCTTACAGAACCTGGCAACTGGTGCTTTTCGATCGGAATAAAGGAATAACTGCCTCGCCAGCTAGAATCGACCTGTAACTCTCCCAACCACACATCGGTTCCTCTTACCCGACCTAAGCAAGCTGGCTCCCAGCTGTGGTGATCAGTCAATGAATTTACATCAAGCAACACACTTACCGTATTCGACTCAAATTCATTCCCTTGCGGATCCTGCCAAAGAAATAGCACCGAGCTGGTCTGCTCACTATCCTGTTTGATGAAAGGGGTACCCATAATACGTACAGCCTTCCACCAAGCCTTACTGCCAATTTGATCATGGGTCACTCCATAACATTCCAGCCATGCTGGCAAATCAGATTTCTCGATCAACACATTCATCCTTATTTTCACAAGATCGTAAAAATACTAAAAACACACAACAAATAGTATTGCGAATCATTCGCATTATCAATAGTATCTACATATCTTTACTCAATCACGACAAACATAAGGAAGAACATGCCCAGTTCCAGTAAATTCAATCGCATTCCAAGTCGCTTATCTAGCGTTGCTATAGCAGTTATCAGTATCAATGCTGCCTGCATCTCAGCAAGTACATTTGCAGAAGAAACAACAGCCCTACCCGCTTTAATGGTGACGGGGGAAAAAATGGATAAAGACATTAAAGAGACAACAACGGCCGTGACGGTTATTAATGGTGAAGACGCCACAAAAGGCGAACCTAAAAACGCTAAAGAAATTGCGACTGAAGCCCCAAACGTAACTGAGTCGGGTTTTGGGACAGTAAATATTCGAGGCGTTAGCGGAAATGGTGCAGCAGCTGGTGGCTATGCATTGTTGACTGGCGCCCGCTCAAGAGTCTCCACTGTTGTAGATGGAACGACTCAAGATTGGTCTGGTTATAACTTTACTCCAAGCGGTGTATGGGACTCAGAACAAATAGAGGTTTTACGAGGCCCCCAATCAACTACACAAGGTACAAGCTCAATGGCGGGTGCCGTTGTTGTAAAAACAAATGATCCAACCTTTGAGCAAGAAAGCAAAATACGCATCGGTATAGACAGATATAAAAATGGTAATTTAAATACGAATGCGGCAGCAATGAACTCCGGCCCGATTAATAATGATTTGGCCTATCGCGTTGCAATAGATGGATCGAAAGGCGAAGGCTGGATGAATTACGCTCAAGCATCCACAGAATTAGATGATGGTCCCGACGTGAATGACTCTAAAAGCCTAAACATTCGAGGAAAATTACTGTGGGAGCCGGCTAGCAATCCCAAGTTAAGCTCTAAGCTTACTATAGAGCATCATAAATACGATGGTGAATATTTGAGTTGGGCAAACGATTTCGATACTCAAACTCAAACATTGGATAGCAATGACAGCCAGAACATCCGCCTACAAGATTCTGAAGTAAATATCATTGCTGCAGATATTAACTATGAGACATCCGAAGAGCTAACCAACTCACTACACATTAGCTATTCCGATGCAAACGTTCATTTCGATGAGTACCCTGGAACAACAGTAGTTGATATCAAAAAAGAAACATTCACTCTAGAGAATAGACTGCTATTTACACCAAAAGGCTCCAATCTATCTGGTGTTATTGGCGTTTTTGCCTCGGTTAAAGACAGTGACATCGACGTTGAGGACTCTCTCTTCAATATTGAAACTACAACAACATCTGCTCTTTATGGTGAAGGAACATATACATTAAATCAAAAAACAAAATTAGTAACCGGTCTGCGTATTGAGCACGAAAAAGTTGAACGTAATTCTGGTTATGATTACGACAGCAGCAATATAGAGCAGAACTTCAGCGACACCTATATTTTACCAAAACTAGGCGTTACTTACGCAGCTACAGAATCAACGACACTAAATGCCTCGATTCGAAAAGGCTACAGCCCAGGCGGTACAGCTTTTACCTGGGATAGCAATCGTGACATCTACACCTATGATAGTGAAGAGGTCATAACCTATGAAGCTGGCACAAAAACTCGCTTTCAAAACGGCGTAACCCTAAACACTAGCATTTTTTATAATGACTACTCTGACTACCAAGCTTTTATCGATTCAACTTACATAGATAACGTGGATTCCGCCCATACATATGGTATTGAAGTTGAAGGCGTTGCGTGGGCAACAGACAGTCTTGAAATTCGTGGTTCTCTAGGCTTATTAAATAGTGACATCGATAAATATGATGGTTATGAAGGCAATGAGCTACCTAGCGCACCAAAAACCAACCTAGGCCTCGGCTTCACACAATATATTGGTGATAACTGGTCTCTTGGAGCAGATGCTACTTATGTTGGAGAATACTATTCAGATCTAGATAACACTGAAAGCTACAAAGCAGGTGACTACACCATTTTAGATGCCAGTTTAGATTATGAGATGGGCAACTTACTAATTAGTGGTTACATCAAAAACCTAACGGATGAAGACATTGTTTACATTACCAACGGTTCAGGCTCACGCGCAGCAGTCGGTCAAACCCGTACCATTGGCTTAAGCGCTACATACAAAATCTAATACGTAATTAAGAAAACAAAAAAAGGCGAATCAGTAATGATTCGTCTTTTTACGTAGCAATTTCTATCAACAATAAGCCCAAGTTAATAGATACCCTTCTTGCTCCTTATAACCCCCATGCAAGACAAAACCAAGCGACACTTTCTGACTTAACTGCCGTTTCACTTGGAATTCAAAATACTCACCTCCTTCACAAGACGTCAACTCAACATCTCGAAAGTCAAAAAACTCACCTACCATAGGGTAAAGGGCTTTATAAACACTTTCTTTAAGTGAAAAGAGAAGCAAGACTGATAACTCCTTTTTAACTCCAGCAGATATCAATATCTCAAACTCACACTGCAATCCTATTGAATCAGTTACATTTAGCATTTCGGCATTACCAAAAGGCTCTAAATCTATGCCGATATACTGAATCCCTATTTGCGATGATCGGAATAAGACTGCAACAGCCTGATTATCCGTATGGGATATACTGCCTGTGTATTCGTTTGGCCAAATCGGTGCACCATCTTCAGCTTTAGCAATATCCTCCAAAGGCACATTTAAACAGCCTTGTGCATGCCTAACTGCAAGCCGCCCTGCCAAAAAGGTTTCTTTACGCTTATTTCGCCAATTGTTATAGCCTGATGGTTTTGCAACACTGGCCTCATAGTCTGTCGCAACTAAAGACCCTTCTTTAAAAACAAAATGGCTCACATGTAAAACATGAGATCTAGGTAACAGTATTTGTGTTTGAGAATAACCGCTCACTTTAACATCCATATAAAAAAGCTCGATATGAAAATCATACCGAGCAAATTCATTTATTTAAAAGAAAATATATAATTCTCGATACGAAACCTCTACGCGTTTAACGTAGCACCACCATCCACAACAATATCCTGCATAGTAATATGGTTCGACATATCTGAAGCAAAGAATAATACCACTTGAGCAATATCACTCGGCTGAGCAATTTTACCTAATGGAATACCCAATTTATATTGCTCTGGAAAACCGTTAATCGTATTTTGCTCTGCGTCATCATTGGTCCACAACATTCGCTGCATGGGTGTGTCGGTGGAGCCAGGACACACAAGATTGCAACGTACGCCGTAAGAGGCAAGCTCCAATCCTGCCGTATGGCTCAATGCAGACAAAGCCGCTTTCGATGCACAATAAGCCGCCATATTTTGACGCGGTACTTTGGCTGCATTCGAGCTAATAGTAACGATTACCCCACTCTTCTGGCGTTTAAAAGTAGTAACCGCATGCTTAATCATTAAAAAAGCACCGCCCGCATTGACGTTAAAACAGTGTTTAAAATCATCCAAGCTTGTGTCCTCAAGGCTTCCCAAATGCAATATTCCCGCACCATTCACCAATACATCTAGTTGTGGAAAATCACTCTGTATCTCTGGCACAACACGAGAAACAGCCTCTTCATCGCTAATATCTAGAGTTACACAGTCAAAACCGTAAAAGCCACCATCAAACGCTAGATCAAAGCCGATAACTTTGGCACCAAGAGAAGTAAATTGATTCGCTACCTCCAAACCAATCCCGCTTCCAGCACCCGTTACCCAAATGGTTTTACCTGAAAAATCAAGTGGATTAATCATGCCGCTAGCGCCCTCTTGTTTTGGATTAGCTCCCACCAACCATTTAGTGTGGCAGCACTGGCCAACTCTTGAAAAGAAACCTCAACTCCCAACGCTTTCCATTTGGTGACCAATGACATAATTTGAATCGAATCAAGTCCATAATCAATCAACTCTTCATCGGCATCAAATTCCTGGATATCTTCATCATCAAGGAAGGCAAAAACTTGTGCTTTTAACTGCTCAAAGCGAAAGCCAGTGTCCACAATATCAGTTGCAATCAACACCTCTTTTGTTGAAATCACTCGACCTGTTCTTCCCCCTGTAAAGGTGAGCGCTTGTCGATGCTCATCTTCACTAAAATCTGCCAAGGCATCACCTATCATGAAAGGCTGAATATCACGCATAAACGCATCCGCGGCCGTAATCATGCAGCCAATGTGCGCATAAACACCTCCTATCAATAACTGATCGCGTCCCCAGCTCTGCATAAGTTCCTGAAGGTTCGAACGATGAAATGCGCTATAACGCCACTTAACTAAAACCGTATCACTTTCGTCTGGAGCCAACTCTTTCACAACCTGTTGCAATTCAGGAAAATCATTTAAGCCACTTCCCCACATATCATTTAATAAAGCACGATCTTCCGGTTTCTGATCATTGGGCTGCGCGGTATAAACAACGGGAATATCATTGGCTCGGCAATAGGCTTTGATAGCCGCAAGATTTTGTTTCAAGGTGTTGATCAGTTCCGAATCAGCATCGTAAAAACGCAGAAAGTACGCTTGCATGTCATGAATTAAAAACACGGCACGCTTTGGCTCTAATACCCAGTTTACTTTTTGATTAGGAAAGGTATCAGCGGTTGGCATAGAGTAAGACGGTATCGTTGGAATGCTCATATAAAGTCCTTTTTATAGTGTTCTATCTAATTGAGAAGTAAGTTGTGAGTTATGTTGTAAGCGCTGGCGTATCAACTCCCGTAATGCAACTTTGTTAGGCTTGCCAACAGGAGTAAGGGGAAGAGAGTCAATAAATTCAAACCGATCAGGTACTTTGTAGTCCGCCACACCAAGACCTCTTAGATATTTACGCAAAGAGAGACTTTTCATGCCATGACTAACCACTTTAGGAACAATAAAAGCACAGCTCTTTTCTCCCATCATACTGTCTGGCATAGAGACAAGCGCACTGTGCATAATCAACTCATGCTTTAATAAAAGGTTTTCTATTTCTTCTGCCGCAATTTTTTCACCACCGCGATTAATTTGATCTTTATCACGCCCGACTACTGTCAAATACCCTTTATCGTTACGGCATACCAAATCCCCCGAATGATAAAACCCTTCCTCATCAAACACCTTGGCATTATGTTCTGGTGAATTGTAATAACCACGAATGGTGTATGGGCCACGAGTAGCCAACTCGCCTATTTCCCCTGCAGCAACTTCTTCGCCCTCGGCATCAAGTACTTTCACCTCATCAAGCGAACACATGGGACGCCCTTGTGTGGTTACTATTGTCTCAATGTCATCATCCAATCTGGTGTAGTTCACCAAACCTTCCGCCATACCAAGAATCTGTTGCAACTGACAGCCCAATATTTCGGGTACTTGTCGAGCAAGGCTTTCACTCAGTTTTGCACCACCAACCTGCATTAGCTGCAAAGAAGATAAAGACGAATTATTGGACGGTGCCGCTTGTAGCCACAGAGCTAAAGCAGGAGGAACCAAAGCGGCAACAGTCACGTGATGGCGTTCGATTAATTCGAAACACGTATTCGCATCAGGACTTGGTGACATGACAACGCAGCCACCAACATGAAAAACACCAAAGGCACCAGGAGAACTAAGAGGAAAATTATGAGCACAAGGTAACGCACACAGATACTTTGTAGTGGCCGTAAAGTGGCAGATTTCAGTACTACGACGCACACTAAAAAAGTAATCGTTGTGGGTTCTTGGGATTAGCTTTGGCGTACCTGTACTGCCACCAGAAAGCTGAAAGAATGCCACCTCATCAGCCTTGCTTGGTATTGCCATTAACAATGTACTTGTCGATGACCCAAGTACATTTTTAAGGGTCTCAGCCCATTCTGATTTACCAACAATCAAAGCGTGTTGTAACTCTTTTGACAATGCACTCAACGTGTTGAAAAAAGCACCATCATGAAACAAAGCGTGTTCATCACTGGCAATAATAATCTTAGGTTCAATTTGTGTGACGTAAGCAGTTAACTCCATTTTGTTATGACTAAACAACGCGTTAACAGGAGCAACACCAAGACGCATAAGCGCAAAAAACACCACATAAAATTCGGCAATATTAGGAAGCTGGACTAATGCAGTATCTCCAGCTCGTAAACCGAGACCCTGAAAATACACAGCTAAACGTTTAGATTGAGAGCACAAATCTTGATAGTTCAACGATCTTTCACCACAAATAACTGCAATATTTTCTTGTGGTGCGTTGTCAATTAAATCCAGTAATGGCCGATCAGTCCAATAACCCTTTTCTCGATATTTCTCGGCAAACGATTCTGGCCAAGGCGTAAAAGCAATACTCATATCACATCTTCCTTTATTCCAAATGCATTCAGCATGGTGCGCATTTTAGCGCTGGTTTCTAACCACTCACTTTCTGGATTTGAATCAGGCACAACCCCAGCTCCAGCGAATAAGGTCACCTTGTTACCTGATACTTCGGCACAACGTATGGCAATAGCCCATTCGCCGTTACCTTCTGCATCACACCAGCCAACTAAGCCACTGAAAAAACCACGCTGATGTGGTTCTAGCGCTGCAATATGTTGCTGCGCGGACACAGTTGGTGTGCCACACATGGCCGGCGTTGGGTGTATTTGTTTAATAAGATCAAACATGGAGGGAGGATTTATTGCTGGAAGTGTTGCTTCAATGTCCGTTGATAAATGCCACATTGTTGGTGTCGCAATTATGCTAGATTCTTTTCGCTCCCCAAGACTTTCTACAACAGGCAACAGCGCCGCTCGAATAGCATCTACAACAAGGCGGTGCTCATATTGATCTTTCGCTGAATTTGCAAGAGTTTTTGCAGCTTGTCGGTCAGCGTCAAGATTGTCTAATCGTTTAGCAGACCCTGCCAACGGGTTTGAAAATATCTTGTTACCCTGCTTTCTAAGAAGTAATTCAGGGCTAGCACCAATTAAAACACTGTTTTTAAGGGGAACACTAAAGTGATAAGCGCTTGGGTTTTGCGCCATAATATTAGACAGCAAGCGTGGAACATCAACTTTTCTATCCAAGGTTAACTTCAGTATTTTAGATAAAACAACTTTTTTCAAAGGACTGTTTTCAAAGGAAGACAGCGCCTGCTCTATTATATCTAAAAACTCCGTATGACTTGGAGCAAAGCTTTGCTCACTTGCGTGATGAATAAAGTCCTTATCGACGAATGATGAGAAAGTACGATCCAGAGGCTTAACTCTTTCATGCCACTCAGGCACCACCAGTTGAGCCGGTTGATTCATGTCAAATGGAATAGCCCCTACCACAATAGGATTACACCTTCCTTGAGCTTGTTCTCTTTGAAAAACAGCCTGAACCTCTTGATGAAAAGTATTACTTAACAGTGGGATAGAAATGCGCTGGCGAATACCATTAGTACGCACAAGGTTGGAATTCGAATTGAATAAAAACACATCAGCTTGCGGCCGCTCAGAAACTAAAGCATTGGTATGTTCAGGGAAGGTAATGTCCATAATATCTCCTGTAATGATAACCATTATCAAAAAGAAATATAAACTTATTGATAATCATTTTCAATTACAAGTGCGATAAACTCTTGTAAATTATCTGTAAGCATCGCTACATCATGGAAATATCTATCTCTAAGCACAGAGATAAAAAAACGGAAAGATGATAATGCGTCTTAAATTCACTTTAAATTCTAATAACCTCTTGATAAATTCCTCTCTATCCGTAAGATTCCAAACGAAAATTATTCTCAAATATAGTGCAGTCTCTCCCCTTTACATAACGGAGCAATATTCATCACTTAATCCTGATGAAAACTATTTATGCAATCAGATCTAATCTCTGATGCGGTTTCAAACCAACGTCGTAGCGAAAAGCGTCGTTGGTCGGTCATCAGCATCCTACTCATCATTCTTGTCTTTTCTTTTGTATTAGACATCGCAACAGGCCCTTCTTTGCTAAACGTGAGAGATGTGGCTAAAGCGCTACTGAATCTTATTGGTTTTCCTGTCGAAGTAGATGCAACAACACAAGTCATTGTATCCAGCTTACGATTACCAATAGCTATTATGGCTGTCGTGGTGGGTGGCGTATTAGGTGTGGGTGGCGCTGAAATGCAAACTCTACTTAATAACTCTATGGCGAGCCCCTACACATTAGGAATGGCGGCTGCAGCGGGGTTTGGTGCTGCTATGATGTTGTATTTCGGCTCTTTAGGCATCAATACAAATATTGCCGTGCCTTTAGGGGCCTTTGTTTGCTGTATGTTAGCTGCTACATTTTTATTTGCGCTAGCCACTATGAGACACATTAGCTCAGGACAACTTATATTGGCTGGGATCGCTTTATTATTCCTTTTTCAATCTCTATTGTCGCTTGTGCAATTTATATCCTCACCGGAGCTAAGCCAACAAATTCTATTCTGGCTTTTCGGCAGCTTATCAAAAGCCTCTTGGAGCAATCTTTCTATTATCGCCAGCGTCACAGTAGTCTGTATGTTCTTTTTAATTCGTGATGCTTGGAAACTAACCGCATTACGATTAGGTGAAGAAAGAGCAAAAAGTCTTGGTGTTAATATCACTCAGCTCAGGTTACGAACTCTGCTGATCGTCGCTGTGATGACGGCAACCGTCACCAGTTTCGTTGGCATTATTGGATTTGTCGGCATTGTGGCACCTAACATTGCTAAGATGTTAGTAGGAGAAGATCAACGTTTTTTCTTACCTCTGTCGTTTATTATCGGAGCTTTTTTACTCTCTAGTGCGTCTGTTTTGTCTAAAGTTATCGTGCCTGGAGCCCTCTTCCCAATAGGTATTGTCACCGCCATCATTGGCGTGCCATTCTTCTTTTGGTTGATCTTAGGTAAAAGGCGCTAATCCATGCTGACAGTAAATAATCTTAACGTCACCCTAGACGACCTCGTTCTAGCCAATGATATGTCGTTTGCCTTAGAACCAGGTAAAGTAAACGTAATTATTGGACCAAATGGCACAGGTAAAAGCACGCTATTAAAAACCTTGTTTGGCGATATTCACGCTAAATCAGGCGCCATTTCTTTTGATAACGAAACACTCCAGCGCAAGCAGCTATCTCGATGGCGCAAGCAGTTTGGTTATATGCCCCAAGATATTCGCCTCGATGTGGAATTAAGTGTTTTAGAAGTTGTGTTACTTGGGCAATTAAATACTTTAGGTTTTCGCTTGGATGACAGCGTTATCGAAGAAGCGCTATCCGCTCTAGATAAGATAGGTCTGTTGCATCTTGCAGACCGCCAAGTAAATAAGCTAAGTGGCGGTCAGTGCCAAATGATTTTATTCGCTCAAGCTTTAATGCGTAAGCCTAAAATCCTCATGTTAGACGAACCTGTCAGCGCATTAGACTTACATTTTCAGCATGTTCTTCTTGATCATCTAGATGCGCAGACCAAAGAGCAAGGCTGGATTACCATCATGGTACTTCACGATCTTAACCTTGCCGCTCAATATGCTGACAATCTGCTCGTTCTTAAAGATGGCAAACTGGTTGCCAACGGTCACCCAAGCGACATTCTCACACCGTCTTTGGTAAAAAATGTCTATAACGTCAATGCTGATATTACCAAAGATGCCTCAGGGATTCCTTTTGTACGCACAATTAGAAACATCCGGGGGGCTTCTACCAGCAAGACTACAGAAGCAAATCATCAGCCTAAGACTACAGAAGCAAATCATCAGCCTAAGACTAAAAAAATAACAAGTATCGCTGAGGGTATTATCTGATCGCTCTAGGCTCGGAAATCGATTGTTTCACGTTATTATTTTATTAAGGCTTAAAATCACACCATCATGTTTTCAAAACACCTAATAAAAGATTGGCAATTACTCTCTCCTGCCGGCCGAGTATTAGTCATTAATGGTTTCACATTCAATCTTGGCTTTTACATGCTACTACCCTACTTAGCTGATCACTTACAGCATAATTTGGGCATCAGTGGTTGGTATGTTGGTGTGATCATCGGGCTTAGAGTATTAAGCCAGCAAGGCATGTTTCTAGTTGGTGGTACCTTAGGGGATAGACTAGGCTACAAGCGCCTCATTCTATTGGGTTGTGCCGTTCGCATTATTGGTTTTACCTTACTCGGTGTTGGTCAGACTATTCCCACCCTAATTTTAGGAGCATTTTGCTCTGGCTTTGCTGGCGCACTTTTCACGCCGAGCAGCCAAGCTTATTTAGCCTCGGAATACCCAGAGCAAAAAGCCAGAGATAAAGTCTTCGCACTGCAAAACCTTACGTCCGGAGCAGGAATGTTACTAGGACCATTGGTAGGCTTATCTCTACTCTACTTCGATTTCGCTTTAGTTGGTGTCATTTCAGCGGGGTTATTTTCCTTACTATTTGTTATTCAATGGTGTTTCCTACCTGAACTAGAATCACAAAAAAATACAGTACACGCCCATTCGCACTTTTGGAAACAATGGAGCCAAATGCTTAGGCATAAATCATTTATGCAATTTGTGTTGTGTGCCTCAGTCTATCAATTATTATTCCACCAGCTTTATATTGCTGTTCCCCATGAAATTCGCGCCGTCACTCAAGACGTTAGTATCATTACTTGGGTTTTCGCAACCTCTTCTATTATGGGTGTATTAATGCAAATGCCTGTAAGTCGGTTCGTGGAATCTCGCTTGGGAACAGCGCGTGGCATTGGGTTAGGTATGGCTATTATGGGCTCCAGCTACTTATGGCTCAATATTAGCCTACCGTGGCTACCAGCCTTGCCATTCGTTATTTGTGCGGTCTTTTTTAGCCTTGGCTCTATGTTAGTGTTCCCGCTGTTAGGCTCTTATGTGCCTAAATTTTGTTCACCTAAAGAGCTAGGTAGCCATTACGGTTTGTATTCTTGTGTAGGTGGTATTTACGCGTTTATCGGCAACATCAGCACCGGTTGGCTGTTATCTTCAACAAACATAGATCATGCTTGGATTTGGTCAGGACTAGCGAGCTTCGGAATTTTGTCTGGCGCACTGCTCTTCTTACAAGTAAACCAACATGCTAAGCGTCAAAATATCGGCTTAATGCAATAAAACATCATGCCATGCAGTTATACATTCATATATATGTAAATATTCACTTAACAACTTAATACTAAGATAACTTTATGTTAATTTAAGTAAAAATTTAGCGCGCTTTAATCACGTGCTTCAAATGGACTATATTTTTTGCAGGAGCAAACAAATGATTAAAAGTCATAGTAATTGCTATGGTTCAAAAGAACCTATTTATCAACAATCATTTGCATTCCCCCTCTCTACCGCCCAACGCGGACAATGGATCGCCCAAAAATTAGCCCCTAAAAATACTGCCTTCAATATTGCCGAATATGTGGAAATTAAAGGGAGCATTGATACTATTCACTTCACATCCGCTATAAAGCAGCTCATCAGCGAAGCTGATTGCATTCGCAGCCAAATAATCGAAGAAAATGACTCAACCATCCAAATAATTCAACAAACAGATGAAGGTTATTTTTCTTTACTGGACGTGAGCGATGCTGACAATCCTCATCAAGCCGCAATAAAGTTGATGACAGATGATATGATGCAACCACTTACAAAGCCTGGTGATATGTTATGGCGCAGCGATCTTATTAAAATAGCGAATAAACATTACTACTGGTACCACCGCTGCCATCATGTCGCTTTAGACGGTTTTGGAGGCAATTTACTTACCCTCAGACTCGCTCAAATATACAACGCACTAGTCAAGGGTCAGGATACAGGAGCCAATCCTTTTGGGTCACTGGCGTCACTAGTTGAAAGTGAAAATGAATATAAATCCTCTAAACGTTATAAGAAAGATCGTCAGTACTGGCTAGAAAATCTAATCAACTTGCCCGATACTGCATCACTTTCACAAAGGGTAGATCCATCACAAAAGAACAAGTCATTACGACAATCGCTAACACTATCACAAACACTAAAAGACAAGTTAACAGCTGTCGGACAACTGGTTAATGCTAGCCTGCCACAAACCCTTATTGCTTTAGTTGCCGCGTATTTTTACCGTATGACAGGTGCAAACGATTTAGTTTTCGCGATGCCAGTTACAGCAAGGTCCCAGAGATCCCAACGCAATACTCCAGGCATGATGGCTAACGCTGTACCTATTCGACTAAGCTTATCAACAGAAATAACACTAGAAGAGTTAATTTCCCAAGTATCTAAAGTTGTACTAAAAGCGCTTCGCCACCAACAATATCGTTATGAAGATTTAAAACGAGACCTAGGGCTAATGTCTGCAGGGCAGCAAATAGCTTCGCTAGGCGTCAACATTGAACCCTTTAACTACGACTTAACCTTTGGTAATTGTTCGACATCGTTGCACAACTTAAGTAACGCGCTAATCGACGACCTCACTGTCTTTATCTTTGACCGCAATGACAATAACGGTTTAAAAGTCGAATTCGATGCCAACCCAACACGCTATACAACAGGCGAGTTAAAAAACCATTTAGCACAATTTGAGCGCCTAGTAGACGGCATGATACTTTCGCCAAGCACCTCTATCAGCAAAGCGACGCTATTAAGCGAAAGTGAACGCAATAAAATTTTGCATGCTTGGAACGATACAGCTAGTCCGATTCCTCAAGAGTCCGTTGTGGATGCCTTTCAAAAGCAAGCCTTTAGTACGCCCTTTGCTCTTGCCGTTTCTTCTTCAGTGCAAAACTCTTTAAGCTATGCAGAACTAGACGGACTGTCTAATGCTTGGGCAAACAAGCTGATAAAAGAGCAAGTTTGCCCAGGAGACTTAGTAGCAATCGCACTAACACGAAATACAGATATGTTAGTTGCTTTGCTCGGCACATTAAAAGCGGGAGCGGCTTATCTACCACTGGACCCAGATTTTCCAGAAGAGCGTCTTCGCAGTATAGTTGAAGACGCTAAGCCAAAATTAATACTCAGCTGTCATGACGCCATTAGCCAGCTTCCCAAAGTTAAGACGCCAATAATGCTCATTGATGAGCCACATTCCGATATTTCCTTAGACAGCAACGCGACTCCCCCTACTGGAATCACAATCCAAGGAAATAGCCCTGCCTATGTTATCTATACATCTGGTTCTACGGGTCGACCAAAAGGAGTAGAAATCCCACATGGCGCCTTGATGAATTTCTTATACGCTATGCAAAAAGAACTCAATCTTACAAGCCAAGATAAGTTCTTAGCTGTTACCACCATTTCATTCGATATTTCTATTCTTGAATTGTTCTTACCAATGACAGTTGGAGCATCCGTAGTGATTGCTGATAGGAAAACCGTTCGAGACCCACAAGCTTTAACAGAGCTCGCTGTCAAAGAAGGCGTAACCTTGCTCCAAGCTACACCGTCTCTTTGGCAGGCATTATTACCAACATACAGCAATGAATTACACGGCATTAAACCTTTGGTTGGAGGCGAAGCGCTACCAGGTCAACTCGCTCAAACAATGGCAAAACTTGGCCACCCTGTAGTCAACCTATACGGACCAACAGAAACAACGATTTGGTCAAGCATTATGCCCCTTACAAAACAAACAGACCTTCGTCACCCTCCAATTGGCAGACCGCTTCTAAATACTCAAATGTATGTTTTAGACCACGCAATGGAGCCTGTTCCAGTAGGTGTAACAGGCGACCTATACATTGCTGGTGATGGTTTAGCCCTAGGCTATTACCAACGACCAGACTTAACAAACGAACGCTTTATCTCAAATCCATACGGCAAAGAGGACAGCCGCCTATACATTACAGGAGACAAAGCTCGTTGGCGCCAAGATGGATTGTTGGAGTACCAAGGCCGCGACGACCATCAAATTAAAATCCGCGGCTTCCGTATTGAAATTGGTGACATAGAATCCGCTTTGCTGGCATGCCGTGAGGTTATTCAAGCCATAGTTGTTGCTCAAACCTCCCCCAATGGAGACAAGCAGCTGGCGGCCTACGTTATACCTGTAGACACCAATCTTGATACTAGCGAACTTCGTCGCCAGCTCATTAATGTACTGCCTGACTATATGGTTCCTGCACACTTCATATTGCTGCACAAAATGCCATTAACGCCGAATGGAAAGGTAGACCGTAAAGCCTTGCCATTGCCGTCTTGGCAAGCGTCTAATAGCTATGAGCCACCAAGAAATCAATTAGAAGAAATGCTCACGACCCTTTGGGCAGAGACACTAGGGCTGACTCTTGTCGGCATCCGCGATAACTTTTTTGAAATTGGCGGTGATTCCATATCCGCAACAAGGATTTTGAATCACATCCAGAAGAATTTATTAGTTGAGGTGCCATTAGGTGTTTTATTTAAAGCTTCCACTATTGCTGATCTTTCTGACTATTTAAGTAGTAGCGAAGACTGGGATCCGATGATTAGCACACTTCCGATCAAATCAAGTGGAACGGATTCTCCGTTGTTTTGTGTTCACCCTGCCCTAGGCCTTTCTTGGGGCTACTCGGGACTGCTGCGTCATCTGCCCAAATCAACTCCCGTATATGGTTTACAAGCAACAGGGTTGCGTCATGCGGCACGTTTGCCAGAATCCATAGAAGAAATGGCTGAAGAGTATTTATTACAAATTAAGCGCATTCAACCTCAAGGACCATACAATCTTCTAGGCTGGTCTTTTGGTGGCTTAGTTGCCCATGCAATTGCGGAAAAACTGCAAGCACAAAGTGAAACAGTGTCTTTTTTATGCATGCTAGACAGCTATCCTTACAAAATTGGTTATCAACAACCACAAAATGAAGCGGACATCGTTAGAGCGGCCCTACTCTTCCTTGGTTATGATCTCAGTACATTGGAAAAATTGCCGATTAACAAAGAAGAATTAGCGTCGTTGTTATGGCGAGATTATGACGATTCTTCCATGTCAGTGGTTCAAGACATTCAAAAAAGCCAAGCCGATATTATGGAAAGAGTTCAAATAATTATTGAAAACAACTTAGCACTCGCTGGTCGCTTCAAACCAGGAAAAGTTAATGCCGACTTGCTGTTTTTTGTGGCCGAAGAAAGTGCAAATGGTTCCATGGGCAATATTCTAGAGCATCAATCAAATGCATGGATATCAAGAGTGACAGGAAATATAGAAGTTCATAAAGTCCCTTGCCGACATCAAGACATGCTGGATTCTGAGCCCCTCAGTATCATTGGTCCAATCATCCATGAACACGTATTAAACGCTAAAGCCAAGTAGCTACTAAATGAATAGCCGTCAGCATAATGCTGACGGCTATTCATAGCTCCTATCACCCAATCAATAACGTAATTGCTCTAACCCACAAAACGGATCTATCATCTATCGCTGTCGTTTCACAAAACGTTAAACGCCCAACGATTCCATCAACTACGGCTTTTTGCACTTCCAATAAAGGACTGTACGCGTTGATGTAAGTTGGCAGCCAGTCATAGTTTTTCGTACCCAATGCCATTCTGGCTTCAAACACTGTGACTTCAAAGCCTTCATATTCCAGCATATTAGGTACCTGAAGTGGTATAGCTTCAGGCTCAAAAATGTTTTTGATTCCTGTCGATATCACTAAATCACAAACTAGCACCCTTAATCGCTTAACGAATGATAAGGAAGTTAATACACAAAGTCACAGGTAAAAAAAGCCCCGCATCCGCGAGGCTATTTAGCATTCATTATAACCAGTAATTAAACAGAGGTGTTTTTCACTGGGAACATACCGTAAGCCGCTACAACTAAGAAGTAAACTACAGATACAATACAACATAAGAAAAACCTCGCCGTACTCATCTATAATCGCGCCTTAGATCAATGGCCCCCGTCCAACGCGAATCTGTAAATCATTGGGGACGTTGCTTGTCTATTGAAGTCTTGGGGTCAGATCAAGAAACTAGAGATACAGTGGCTCATGATGCCACTGAGTATTTTAAAGAATATACATCACGGAACCACACCAACAGGTTAGTTTTTGATCTGATCCCAAATTCAGAGTATTTTAAAGAATATACATCACGGAACCACACCAACAGGTTAGTTTTTGATCTGACCCCAAATTCATTATCGCAGCGAGGAAAAATATTGGGTAGGCGATTTACCCAGTGCTTTTTTGAACATAGTGATGAAGGCATTTACAGAATCATACCCCAGATTTCCCGCGACACTTTGCACCGATTTCCCCTCTGCCAACTGACTCAGTGCGATCATCAGATGCAGCTGCTGACGCCAGCGCCCGAAGCTCAATCCGGTAGCATTTTCCACCAATCTAGCGAGCGATCGCTCACTGGTTGCAAGTCTGGCCGCCCACTGACGTAAAGTGGTACGGTCACTAGGGTCTGCAAAAAGTGCATCGGCAATGTGTCTAATTTTGGGGTGGTCTGATATGGGTAGATGCAGCTCTTTGAGCGGCGCATCAGAAAGCTGTTCGAGAAGCACTGCAACAAGACGGGCTGTTTTACCCTCTGAAGGGTAAGCGGGATCCTGCTCAGCAAGATGCAGAACCAACTCTCGTACAAGAGGCGTTATGGCAAGGGTGCAGCATGTGTCGGGCATCACTGCCGCACTAGGCTCAATAAACAAAAAGCAGGTGCTGGCGTTTTGGGTGATTCGGCAGCTGTGAGGGGTGCCGCTTGGGATCCAGACCGCGTGCTGAGGAGGCACAAGCCATAGTGCGTCTTGTACTTCACAGCTCACCGCACCATGCAAAGACAAGATCAACTGACCCTTGCGGTGGTGATGCGGTCTAACACCGGAATGCTTCAGGTCAGGTTCGATCTGTAAGGCAACGGCTGCCTGCATGAACTCATCGGAATCGAAGTCTTCCGGTGAGGAAACCGTCTTTTTAAAATCTGGCATAATTTAGATATCACCTGTCATATTGTCTATATTATACGCTCTTCTGATACTTTATAGTGCTTTTTTTTCTAAAGTAAAGAAGGTTAGAGAATATGTTAGACACTAAAAACAAGTGGAATACCATTGCACTTGTGGCGGGAATTCTTTTTATTGCGGTTAACCTGCGGCTTCCTTTTACCAGTATAGCGCCCGTTCTGCCGCTTATCCAAAGTGATTTCGGCTTAAGCTCCTCGGCCGTCGGTCTGCTTACTTCATTACCATTGCTGGCATTTGCTGCATTCTCACCACTGAGTGCACCTGTTGCCCGAAAGTTCGGACTAGAACGTACACTTTTTGCTGCAATGACAATCATTTCTTTAGGAATCTTGCTGCGTTCTACAGGAAGTGTGTGGGCCTTATATCTAGGTACAATACTAATAGGCACAGGGATTGCCTTGGGTAACGTACTGCTGCCTGGTCTAGTTAAACGCGACCTCTCAGCCAACGTTGCCTCCATGACAGGGGCGTATTCCATTACGATGGGGGCAGCGGGTGCGATAGGGTCTGCCATCATGATTCCTTTAACACAGGTTTGGGGCTGGAACATTGCGCTGACTTTATTAATTGCAGCCCCGCTGTTTGCGCTTATTGTGTGGTTGCCGCAGCTTAAAAAGCATGAGCCAGTGAGCCTGTCCAATCCGAAAAAATCAGCGACAGTAGCCGTCTGGAAATCGCCTCTAGCATGGCAGGTCACACTGTTTATGGGGCTCAATGCGATGCCTTTTTATGTCGCTGTAGGTTGGTTACCGACTATTCTGATGGATAATGGTATATCCGCCACTGAAGCAGGCTCCGTACATGGGACACTTCAACTGGCCACAGCCATTCCGGGGTTAATACTAGCAGCCACGCTGCGCCGCCTAAAAGATCAGAAACTGGCGGCCGTAACAACCAGCCTGTTGGTTGCCTTATCGTTTATCGGGCTTATTTATGCGCCAGAGTTCGCCATCTTGTGGGCTGCGCTTCTGGGCTTTGGCTCTGGTGCCTGCATGATGCTAGGTTTGACTTTCGTTGTACTGCGTACGCAGAATGCTGGCGACGCGGCTGCTCTGTCAGGAATGGCACAGTGTGTCGGGTATCTCATGGCGGCAGCAGGCCCCTTATTGCTAGGTCAAGTGCACGACTGGACGGGCGGCTGGACTGCACCGCTGTTAATTACGGCAGCTATCGCTGTTGCTGGTGCGTGTACTGGCATGATGGCTGGGCGAAACGTCCATCTTGAACCGGCTCCATCGATGCGTTAAACCCATATTTATCAGATACGGGAGATAACTCTCTCCCGTATTAGCGAAATTACGGTTACACAGATAAATATGACACCGTCATCTTAGTACAGAAAAAGTGGTGTTTGCTCTTGTCGATCAGATGGACGAATTATCGTCACTGATAAGCTCGGTTGCCCAATCGGCAAATGCCCGTACGGCTGGCGATAGAAAACGTTGATGCGGATAGAGCAAATTAACCGGTACGGACACAGGTTGCCAGTCCGCCAAAACTTCAACGAGTCGGCCTTCTTCTAGGTGTTCAGATACCACCTTCTCAGCAAGCTGCACCAGCCCTAACCCTTCAAGACACATTTTTATGTATAGCCCCGTCTCATTGGCGGCCACTGCCCCGCTAACCGGGATTGACATTTTTTCAGAGCCGCTAACAAAGCTCATTTCATTCGCTCGCTTAGCATGCCCTGAAAAATAATGAACGGCTCGGTGGTCAGATAAATCTTCTGGCGTCTGTGGAATCCCTTTCTCTTCGAGATAGGCCGGAGAAGCGCATGTCACCCAGCGAAATCGACCAAGCGGTCGTGCAACGAGCGTAGAGTCATTAAGCTCACCAGTTCGAATGACACAATCTACGCCTTCCTGAACAAGATCTACCTGTCGGTCATTAACCCCTATCATTAGATAGATATCCGGATAGCGTCTGTAAAAGTCTTGCAGATTTGGCATGATGACAAAATGGGCAATACCGCCAGGCATATCAACTCGTAAACGCCCTTGAGGCCGTTTAACGGAATCGGTCAGGCTAGACTCTGTATGCTCAATTAATTTAAGTATTTCCAAACACTGAGCCAAATACTGCGCGCCCTCTGTGGTCAAGCTGACGCGCCGTGTTGTTCTGTTCAGCAGGCGCACCTGCAAATATTTTTCAAGACTTTTAACCGTACTACTCACCGTCGAGGCTGGTAAGGACAAGGTTTCCGCTGCATAGATAAAACTCCCAGCTTCCGCCACACGAACAAAAATCTGCATTGCTTGAATACGATCCATATGCTTTTTCCAAGAGCCACAACCGATGGCGCCATTGTTCGTAATTATTGAATAATGAAAACAGTTTAACTGTCTTTTTGCGAATAGTCACTTTGCGTACCCTTGCTTCACGAAATTTCAAAAAGGTGAATTAAAGATGACCGATTACGTAAGAAATATTGTTAATAATCAGACTACAACTCCCCCTAAAACCTTGATTCGTGGGGCAACGATTCTGAGCATGGATGAGAAGGTAGGTAATATTGAGTGTGGTGATATTCTTATTACTGGATCTACCATTACCGCTGTGGGACAGAATCTAGATGCAGAGGGCGCCCATGTCATTGATGCTACCAACATGATTGCCATGCCGGGTATGGTGGACTCTCATCGTCACTCGTGGGAAGGCCAATTACGCCGCATCAACCCTAATGCCACCTGTTTGGAAGACTATAGTAACGCCACGCACTTCTCTTTCGCCAAATACTATCGTCCAGCGGATAATTATATCGGCAACTTGCTGACGGCTCTGGGCTGCATTGACGCGGGTATCACTACTGTCATAGACAATTCTCATAACAGCCGCACCGCTGAACATTCAGATGCCGCCGTTGAGGCCCTACTTGATTCAGGCATTCGCGCCATACATGCCTCGGGTGCGCCCGTTGCTGGTGAATGGGATAAAGCGCACTGGCCAGGTAACTGGCAACGCTTGCAGGAAAAATACTTTACGAATAACCCTGACAGCCTTGTTTCTCTTGGCGTCATGGCTCAGTTGGAGCCAGAGTTATGGGCCGAAGCTCGTCGATTAGGGTTACCTATTGTGACTGAGTTCTTTGGCTCTTTGATGGCGGATGAACTTGAACCACTGCATCAGCAAGGTCTTCTTGGTCCAGATAATATTTTCAATCACTGCACGTCACTGCCTGATGAAGGATGGAAAATCCTGCGTGAAGCGGGTGTTCGAGTAAACGTCTGCCCACGCTCTGATTCACACTATGGCATCGAAGACGGTATGTTCGCTATGCCAGCTGCGCAGCGTCATGGCATTAGCCCAGGACTAAGTGTCGATAATGAAACCTCTTACAGTACTGACATGTTTATGGAAATGCGTGTGGCATTTTATCTACAACGAGTCATGGGCATGCATCAGCAGAAGCACTGTGGTTCTGATCATGATCATATGCAGACAACGCTTCCAGCCGCTCAGCTTCTTAAATCCGCCACCGTTGATGGTGCCGCTTGTGCCGGTTTGCAGGACAAAATTGGCAGTTTGACGCCGGGGAAACAAGCAGACCTGATCTTGATTAACGCCAATGACATCAACCTTTACCCGTCCGGTAATGCTTTTGGCACCGTGGTGCATGCAACGGAACGTAGCAACATTGATACCGTGATAATCGCTGGTCGTATCGTCAAACAGAAGGGTCAAGTTTTGGGTGTCGACAGTGAGCGTCTTCGTGCTGCCATTGATGAATCCCTAGAGCATCTGTTTGCTGCGTCTGGCTATCAGCCTGATGTATTTGCTGACGTTTTTCTGCCTTTAGAGCAGGCTAACTAATAGGGGAATACCGATGAGCATGATCTATTACTTAATTGCTTTTGCTGCCGGTCTGGGTATCACGTTGCAGACAACCTTGAACAGTCAGTTAGCAAAAGGGTTGGGTGGTGACTCTGTCACTGCTGCACTATTTTCTTTCTCGGCTGGAGCGTTCTGCCTTGGGATTTATTCACTGCTGCGAGGAGGCTTATTCTCCTCGCTTACCGCCATTCCGTCGCAACCATTGTGGACTTTAGTGGGTGGTGTTATCGGCGCATGTGCATTATTTAGTTATGTCGTGCTGGCCCCAAAAATTGGTTTTTCAGCTTTGCTCGGGTTGGCTATTGTCGGGCAGCTGCTGTCATCACAGGTCATAGATCACTTTGGTTTGTTGGGTTCCATCCGACGCCCCGTTTCGGGGCTGAAACTTGGCGGAATGCTGGTCATGTTGATCGGACTCGCCATTATGTTGTTCGGCGACAAGTTATCCGAACGTTTTCTACACGGATAGAAGTGAACGGCTTGTGGGTGTCTGCAAGCATCGGTTCACTATAATGTTGCCTCTGGAGAATTAAAATGTTTTCAATCGTTACTGATGTTAATAATGCGTTGGGAGAATGTCCACTCTGGTGTGAAAAAACACGCAGAGTATTCTGGACAGATATTGAGGGTAGTGAGCTGCTCGCCTTTGAAGAAGAAAGCGGTATCGTCAAACGCTGGTCTCTACCCGAACGCGCTGGATCGTTTGCGCTAACTGGGAAAGCGGATGTTTTGCTTATAGGGCTAGCGTCACAGCTCGCTTTTTATGACCTGAATACGGAGGTGTTAACCCCTGTAGCATCATCACCTGGTATGACGGGGACGCGTATCGGTGATGGACGGTGCGATCGCTCTGGCAACTTTGTCTTTAGCTCCATGCTGGACGGTGACTATGTTCAAAAATGCGGACAATTTCATCGACTGAACGCTGCTACTTTGGAAACAGAAACGCTGGCATTACCTGCCGTCGTCATTCCAAACAGTATCTGTTTCAGCCCAGACGGCGGCACCATGTACTACAGCGATTCTATGCAGGGTCAGATTTTCTGCTGTGACTATCCGTCTCTCGATAATCAGCGCATTTTTGTAAAAGTCGAAGACGGTGGTGCGCCAGATGGCTCCTGCATTGATGCGCAAGGCTATTTATGGAATGCCGAATGGGGCGGTAGCCGAGTGGTACGTTACACTGATACCGGAAACGTTGACCGAGTCATCCAGTCTCCCAGTGTTCAAACCACTTGCCCAGTGTTAGCGGGACCAAGTTATGAAACGCTTTATTGTACAAGTGCGAAGGTGGGCCTAGATAAACCGACAGACAGTGATGGCATGCTGATAAAAGCGGAGGAAATGTTCTCTGCAGGACTTCCTGAAGTTAGATTTGCAGGACCACTGAATAACTAGTTCACTGCGCGTCTTTTGCAAACGGCTTTTACCTCTGCCTATTTTGCTTAGGTAAACCTAATTTAAAAACGGATATGGATTTTCCATATCCGCTTTTAGCACTTAGCGTCCTAACTTTTAAATCAATACTTGTATGCTGTCTGATGCGAGTGCTAGGGAAGGTGCGAATAAGTCTACTAAGCCTCAGTCTTTCAGAGAAATCGTCAAATAAGGCGCGACTCTGAAGGAATGTAGGTACCTTTCAAAGAGTCGCAACGACATGTGGCGTTTTCTCTGAAAGACCCATATGCCTACATGGATGTAGGTAATTAGGGCAATGCAGGAGCAATTGCCGAGGGCATGGTCTAAAAGCCTGTATTCTTTGTTGAGCACCTCGAAAATAGAACCACTATTCACATTCGGTACTCGCCTCGAACAACAGACTTTTATCCACATGCTGAGGCAAGAGGACTTGTTCGCACCTTCCCTAGAGGCCTTAATCTTATAAGACATTCAACTTTTAAGAGCGCTAACCATTTACTCAGTTACTTACTAGCCAAGTATTCAAAAAAATGCAGGATGAAGTCACTCTATCGATCCTTGGTATCAAATCAGGGTGTGTATCCATGCAAATCCCTCGCTTTTCCAAGCCGAGCGGTGGTTTTGCACAACAATGGACCATAACAAACGAGTTGAAACACAAAGTCAGCAAACAAAAAAAGCCCCGCATCCGCGAGGCTCTTTAGCATTCATTCTAATCAGCGTTTAAAACCAAATATCTTAAACAGAGGTATTTTTCACTGAGAACATTCCGTAAGCTGCTACAACTAAGAAACAAGCAGCAGGCACAACATAAGAAATAATAGCGCCGTACTCATCGATAGTCGCGCCTTGGATCAATGGCATCACGGCACCACCCAAGATAGCCATTACCAAACCCGCAGAACCGAATTTCGTATCACTACCAAGACCGTCCAACGCAATGCTGTAAATCGTTGGGAACATCAAAGATAAACAAGCGGAAATAGACACTATCGCCCAAACACCAGTTACATCTGGCACCATCACAGCGTATAGGCATAAAGCAGTACCTAATAAAGCCAAGATGCTTAGCAACACAGCAGGACGGAAAAAGCCCATCAACCACGTCATAACAAAACGCGATATTAAGAAAATAATCAAACTATACTGCAAATAATCAGACGCACTGGCTTCTGTCCCACCCAATGTTTCTTGCACATATTGGATAGTAAAAGTCCAAGTACAAGTTTGTGCAGCAACGTTAAAGAACTGTGCTACAACACCCCAACGGTATTGTTTTCTAGCAAGCAATCGTCCTAGTGTCGCCACAAAATCAATCTTCTGTACCTCATCAACATTAACCTTGTTAGCCGATTTAGGTACGCGCATAAAATAGATAAACGCCCAAATGATCATCAACACAAACGCCATGCCGACATAAGGTGTCATCACGCTATTTAATTCATCTGCTCGAATGCTAAGCAGCATCTCGGGAGCCATGCTGGCTCTTTCTTCAGGAGAAGCCGTATTTAGATTAGGAAGAATCAATGTAGCCGCAAGAAACACACCGATATTGGTGCCAACTGGGTTAAAGGCTTGGGCCAAGTTTAAACGGCGTGCTGCACTGCCTTCTGGCCCCATGGTCATCACAAATGGGTTCGCCGAGGTTTCTAAAATAGATAAGCCTGCGGCCAAAATAAACAAAGCAGCTAAAAAGAAACCATAGGTCATCGAAACACTGGCAGGATAAAACGCCAAAGCACCTAAAATCGCCAAGCCTAATCCTGTCAACACGCCCGCTTTATAAGAGTAACGGGCATTGATAAACGCAGCAGGAATCGCCAAGCAGAAATACGCGCCATAATAAGCGAACTGTACTAAAGCCGATTCAAACGTACTCATGGTAAAAATTTTGCTAAACACTTTCACCAAAGGATCTGTCATGTTGGCGGCAACACCCCATGCAGCAAAACAGGTAATCAATAAGATAAACGCAATTTTCATGTTTGGATAAACGAACGGAGCAGATAAGGATTTTTCTGGAGGTGTATTTTGATTTTTCATAAAGCAAACAACATCTATTATTTTATAGTTGGATGATAGGATTCGCCCCACAGGCATTTCACCACCATCAGACATTGATATAGGCCAACCGTAGTTAGGACAGTATTTTGGTATATTTATAGCCACCAAAAGCGCCCTTTCTACGACCAACATCAAACACAAGGTGCGAAATCCTACCACCAACTTTCTATAAAAATGCGCTTGCAGAACAAAACTTAGCGCTTTGTAAACGAATTGATATTTTCTTACCCATTTCATTAACATAAATGAAATATTGATGACTGGCGGTTCATTTTATCAGTCAAAACAAGGTACTAAACATAGCCTATTCACTGACTGGTATTTTTTCTGAGCAACCTTAATGCATTCGCAGTAACCAAGGCCGTTGCGCCAGAATCCGCCAACACGGCAAGCCAAAGCCCAGTTAAACCCAACAAGGTTGTCACCAAAAACACCGCCTTTAATCCTAAGGCAATGGTGATATTTTGACGAATATTGGCATTGGTCGCACGGGATAAGCGAATCATCTCAGCCAAGCCTTGCAAACGGTTATGCGTCAGTGCTGCATCGGCCGTTTCTAACGCCACGTCTGTGCCGCTCCCCATCGCAATACCTATGGTAGATGCCTTCATCGCTGGTGCGTCATTAATACCATCGCCCACCATGGCGGTGACTTGTTGTTTATTCAATTCAGTCACCGCGGTGACTTTATCTTCTGGCAACAAACTCGCGCGGTAATCTATATTCAGCTCCGCGGCAATCGCCGCTGCGGCACGGGCATTATCACCCGTTAACATCACACCATTAATACCCAAATCGGCTAAGTCTTTAAGCGCGGCTTTAGCGTCATCGCGTAATCTATCCCGCAACGCGATCAAACCCAAAATCTCGCCATCTTCGAGAACAACTACGACCGTTTTACCTTCTTCCTCAAGGCCAATAACTTGCTGTTGAATAGCACCGTCTAATGCCCGTTCTAACTTACTTGGCGCGCTTATGCTGATTTTCTTACCAGCAAGGTATCCTTCTACACCAACACCCGCCAAGGTTTTACGATTATCTGCATGAACAAGAGTGACACCCTGCTGCTCGGTGTAATCCACAATGGCCTTAGCCAACGGATGATGAGACCCGATTTCAACGGCCGCCGCTGCAGCCAATACATGGTTCTCAGAAGCCTGATTAAACGTCACCACATCTGTCACGCTTGGCTTGCCTTCTGTGAGCGTACCGGTTTTATCAAAGGCGATGGTTTTGATTCGGCCTAATTGTTCTAACGCCAAGCCGCCCTTAATCAAAGCACCACGACGAGTCGCCGCTGCCAAACCAGACGTAATCGCCGCTGGCGTCGAAATCACCAAGGCACAAGGACAACCAATCAATAACAAAGCCAAGCCACGATAAATCCACGTATCCCAAGGTTGAGCGAAAGCCAGAGGCGGAATCAAGATCACCAAAACAGAAATCAGCATAATCACTGGCGTGTAGATGCGACTGAATTTATCTAAGAAGCGCTCAAGTGGTGCTCGGCGCTCTTCCGCTTCTTCAATAAGATGCAAAATCCGATCTATGGCGTTATTACCCGGTTGTGACACGACCTTGAGTCGCACCACCCGATCTGCCAGCAAGCTGCCAGCGGGAACTTTTTCGTCTCGTAATCGCTCAACAGGTACAGATTCACCCGTCAACGCGCTTTCATCGAAGCTTGCCATTTCGGACAAGAGTTCCGCATCCGCAGGTAAGCGCTCACCCGGTGACACTTCAATTTCATTTCCTGGACGTAAATCCGCTATAGCGATTTTTTGACGCTCACCATTTTTGATAATCAAGGCTTCTTCTGGCAGCAAGGCCATCAAGGCGCTGACGCCCTTGCGCGCGCGATTCGCCGCAAAAGATTCCAAGCACTCGCCAATCATAAACAGCAACAACACCATGGCCGCTTCTGCGGTGGCACCGATAAATAACGCGCCAACGGCTGCCACACTCATTAAGGTCTCAATGGCAAACGGCGAACCGCTGCGCATCATGCGCCATGATTTTTTCACGATGGGCACTAAACCAACCAGGGTGGTAACAATAAACGCCGTCTCACCCAATACAGGATTAAATTGCGTTACCCCCCAGCTGAATAGCATCAGTACAGCCAACCCGACAATCGGGCCGTATTCTCGCAAGTTTTCAAAAGACAACAATGATGAGGAAGCTTCTGGAACCGCCGTTAAAGGCTGTAAATCAAAACCAATACCTTTTACGGCTTCTTGGATTTTGTCAGACACATCAGCATCCGCCGAAACACGTAATTTTTCGGTAGAAAAAACCACATTGGCGCTCACTACGCCATCCACAGAAGATACCGCCTTTTCAATGGAACGCGCACAACTGGCACAATCCATTCCGCTGACTCGCCAACTATAGTTTTGTTTTCCGCTTGCTTGGGCTGCTGGGGTACCGTCAGCTTCCGCGGATGTACAGCAACTGGCGTCGCCTTCGTCATCCGAAGAACAGCACTGACTTTCTTTTTTTCCACTATCTTCGCTTGCGCAGCAAGAGGAAACCTCACTTTGCGTGGAACAGCAAGAGCTACTTGTTTCTTGATGTACGTGTGATGAATGATGTTTTGATTGGTGACACTGGCATGAAGAATGAGATTGGCAATTTTCTTTATGTTGACCTGATAAATGATGCATACATCTCTCCTGTTATGAGTCTATAACAAGAGTGTAGACCTTGGAGTACAGTCCAAGGTCAAGCAGCAGTTTGATATTTAATTTAAAAAGTGTGTTTACGCTTTCACCGAAACACCTTCTATTTCTAATACCGTTTTCGCGTCAGTGCGTTCCATGATTTTCACCAAGGCCGATTGTATCACTTCGTCTTCACGCACATCACTTTGGCCCGCAAAACGCTGATCTTGTGGCTCTGCGCCTTCTTCAGCCGTAAAAGTCACAACCACTTCTGTGGCGATTTCTTCTGTTTCGCCGAAGTACGCAATGGAAAGTTGCGGATAACCTTTGAAACCCATTTTTACTTTCTTCGCGATACGCTTTTTAGATTTGTCTATGTTCATGTTGCCTGCCTAGAGGGAAAGGTATTGAGTATCAATAAAAACTATTGCTGGATTAAACCACAAAGCAGACTAATCAAGGTAAGTTAAACATAAAATAACCCCACCCTAGGGACCCTTTTGCCAAGAAGATGGGAACAAAAAGCTCTAAACTCCTCCCCCTGCCAAGGGGGAGGTTGGGAGGGGGTAATCACTTAATTAAACTAAGCGCCGCTCTAAATTCATCCGCTCGACAATCTCCAATCAATTCAAACAAGCACATTTCCAGACTAGTCACTTCCGCGCCTTTGCGAGCTAACTTGGCGAGCGCCATGCCTTTGTTCTCTATCGTTCGAGATGATACACAATCGCTAACCAATTCCACGTCATAACCTAAATCCAACAAGCCTAGCGCACTTTGATACACACAAATATGCGCTTCGATGCCGGTAATCAGCCACGAGTTCATCTTGGCCTTTTTAACCGCCTCGACAAAAGCTGGTTCGCCACAGGCACTAAAGGAATACTTAGCAATAGGTTCAACCCTATCCAAAACTTCGCGTAGTTCTGGCACAGTTGCGCCCAATTTCTCTGGGTTTTGCTCCAACCACAGAATCGGCATTCCCAATAACTTGGCGGCTTTTACTAGCGTGACCAAATTGGCAATAAAGGCCTCGCTGTCATGAACAATAGTCGCGAGCTTTCCTTGAACGTCTATTACTACCAAACCGGTTTTGTCTTTTCTTAACATGCAGCTTTCCTTTTTTGTTTTTGTACGAGAGCTTTATACCAATTTAATACCAAGGGACGTCAGTAAACTTACCGCTTCATATCGACAAAAGATGGCGTTTTTAATGGTGTTTTTCTTCACATCAATATCGTAGTTGGTCGCGCCGTTAAAATCTGCACCGGTCAGATCCGTGTTCACAAACAAACTGTTGGTTAAATCGGTGCCAGTAAAACGCGCACGGGAAATCCTTGCTTCTCGAAAATCCACGTCATGCGCTCGGCAATCTTCAAACACGACACCTGATAATTTCAAGCCGTAAAACGACGAGGCATTCACTAGACATTCTTTAAAAAATAACGGCGCACCGAGCTCCAAGCCACGCCAATAGGCTTTGGTCCAATCCACGCCCAGCACTCTAGATTCATAAAACTGTACATCTGAGAACTTGCTGTTTCTCACATTCACTGCCGTTAATTTGCACTTACGGAACTGACAATCTTTGAAAGTACAAGCATCAAAGAAGGCTTCACTGAAATCACAAGATTCAAATACGCAAGACTCAAATACCTTACGACTCACTTTGCCCTGCTCCATCGACAAATCCATAAAGGTCTTGCCATAAAAAGCCTCATCGTCCGGCAATACATGTTCCATTACACTCTCCCGTTACTAGAAAAACTAAAGTAACAAGAGATGTCTACGCGCTCAATCTAATAAGGCTATTTAGCTTAAAAAACCGTTCGCAAATTTTTTATTGCACATATGTGCAAAATGTCATCGGTTTGTCATAGAGGAAGATTATTGTTTAGAAAATTACATGTTTTTCTAAGGAATAACCTATGACCATCTTGCTCACCGCAGCAGAGCAAAAAAAGCCAAATATTTGGCGACGCGCAAGGCATTCATTTGCTGTTGCCCGACACGAGCCTGCCAATTTGATTGGTCTTGTTCTGGCTATTTTCTTTGCTTATTTGATTCTTGCACCTGTGCTCTCCATTCTCGTGGATTCCTTTATCGTGCAATCCGGAGACGAAGCCAGAACCCACCAAGACGAAGGCAGTTTCACTCTTTACTATATTGTTCGCACTCTGTACTCACGCATTTCTGAAATCCTTTTATGGCAACCTCTCTACAACACCTTAGCCATTGCGGCCAGTACGGTGGTGTTTTCCATGAGTATTGGCGTAGCGCTGGCGTGGTTAGTGAATCGCACCAACATGGCAGGACGCGCTTGGTTCGCCACAGCACTGATTGTGCCTTTTATGTTGCCGACTTGGACCTTCGCTCTCGCTTGGACGACGATTTTTAAAAACCGTACTGTTGGCGGACAACCTGGCTGGCTAGAATCTTTAGGAATCACCACTTCAAACAGCGTGGCTTACGGCTATTTCCCCATCGTTTTTATCTTGGTTTTGCATTACACGCCCTTGGTCATTTTGATTGTCGGCAATGCGTTACGTCGCCTTGATTCGCAAATGGAAGACAGCGCTCGAGTACTTGGTGCGCCATCACGAACCATTGCTTTTTCTATTGTTCTGCCGTTAATTCGCCCTGCCTTAATGTCTGCCGCTTTATTGATTTTTGCCGATTGTATTGGCGAGTTCGCCGTGCCTTATATTTTAGGTTTACCAGTGCGCTATGACACCTTGGCAACTGGTTTGTATCGAGCGCTAGACACCCGTCAAAACGGCGTGGCTGCGGTCATTGCTGGCGTGATTATGATCATCGGTGTGATTACCTTACTGATTGATGTGCGCATGATGAAAGAGGCTCGCCGCTTCGTCACTGTTGGCGGTAAAGGCAATATGGACAGACTGCGCAAACTAGGCCGTATGCGCTTGCCAGCATCTGGCTTTGCGGGGGCCTTTGTATTGATCGGAGTAGTTCTGCCGTTGCTGACCTTATTCTTATCCACCATCATGATTTTGCCCGGCCGTTTTACACTGGAGAACTTCACCTTTGACTATTGGATTGGCAGTAATTTAGACACGGTTGCCCTACGCAATGGCATCTTGCTAACACCAGAATTTTGGCAGGCCGCGTGGAACACTATTGTCATTGTTGGCTCGTCTTCAATGATTTCTGGTGTGCTAGGTTTGCTGGTCGGTTACGCAGTATTACGCTGTTCATTCAAAGGCGTTGGCTCATTTTTACGCCAAATTACCTTCTTGCCCTATTTGGTTCCCGGCATTGCCTTTGCGGCGGCGTTTTTATCTTTGTTCGCTGTTTCGCGCGGCCCGATTCCAGCGCTGTACGGCACGCCAGCCATATTAATTATTGCTCTAGTAGCTTCCAAAATGCCCTTTGCCAGTCGATCTGGTATCGCCGCCATGACACAGCTGGGCAAGGAACCGGAAGAAGCGGCACGTATTGCTGGTGCCAACTGGTTTAGCCGCATGACTAAAATCATTATCCCAATACAAGCAGGGCCATTGGCAACGGGAATTCTGTTGCCTTTCATTTCCGGTATTAAGGGCGTCAGCCTATTCATTATCTTGGCGATTCCATCCACGGATGTTCTCACCACCTATTCACTGCGTTTACTCGATTACAACTACGACCAAGCCGCCAATGCGGTGGTCTTGATGATTGCACTTATCGCTTGGCTTGGCACCGTCTTGATCCAAAAGATCTCTGGTACTGGTTTGGCTCAAGGTCTGGAGAATTAATATGCCTACAATCTCATTAACCAATCTAACGAAATGCTACGACGGCAATACTGAACCTTCCGTTGACCAAGTATCACTGACAGTGGAAGACGGCGAATTCATGTGTTTGCTCGGCCCGTCGGGCTGTGGCAAAACGACGATTTTACGCATGATTGCCGGTATCGAACATTCCACCAGCGGCGAAATTGCCGTAGACGATTTGGTGGTCGATTCAGTTCACCAATCCTGTTTTATTCCACCGGAACAGCGCCGTATTGGTTTTGTATTTCAAAACTATGCCCTTTGGCCTCACATGACAGTAGAACGCAATGTGGACTTTGGTTTGCGCTTACAAAAAGTACCAGCCCAAGAGCGCAAAGAGCGCTGTTTGGATGTGATGAGCAAGCTACGCATTTTGGAATACGCAGACCGTTATCCGTCTCAATTGTCTGGCGGCCAGCAACAGCGTGTTGCCTTGGCACGTATGCTGGCGGTGAATCCTGGTATTTTGTTATTAGACGAGCCTTTATCGAACCTAGATGCGACTCTGCGACTAGAAATGCGCGCCGAGCTGCGTCGCTTACATCAGACCTTTGGCACCACCATTATTTTTGTCAGCCACGATCAATGGGAAGCCATGACGCTGGCCAACACCATTGCAGTCATGAACAAAGGGCAGCTGCAACAAATCGGTACGCCAGATGAAATTTACGCCGAACCATGCAATCGCTTTGTGGCTGAATTTATTGGCAACCCAAAAATAAATATTGTTGATTTAAAAGCCTCTGCCGCAGAGCAAGTCAGCCTTGCTAATCATATTCGAAGCAGAATCGCCACCAACGAATTCACCAACGTCTGCGCGATCCGTCCTGAAGAAATCATTCTGACCGATACGGCAAACGCCAATACGCTGCCAATGAGCATTGAAAACATCATGCCAACGGGTGGCAGCTGGGTGATTGAACTGAGTTTTGGTGATGACAGATTATTTCACTCTACTCAGTCTCGTCCGAAGTGGCGAGAAGGAGAGCAAGTAAATGCTTATTTGCCAACATCATCACTGCACTTTTTTGATCAAGCAAACAATCGCCTTGTTCTTCCAGAAACAGATCTCGATTACAGCCATTTACTGCTCAACTCGGCGTCAATCAACCAAAAGCACACCAATCAACCACTCGCTAAACAAGCATAAGCTAATCAACAAAGGAAACCGTTATGAACTTCCCGATGAAAAAAAGCCTTCTTGCACTGACTGTTAGCCTAACCACTTTTGGTGCGGCTTCGACTTTCGCTGCCGACACATTTGATCTTCAAGCATTAATCGCAGCCGCAAAACAAGAAGCACCGCTAACTGTGTATGATTCCACAGGGAAAATTGTTAAACAGGCGGAATCCTTTAGCAAAAAATACGGCATCCAAGCAACAGGGATTAAAGCCAAAGCTTCGCAAATTCTCGAAATTGTCAGCCGTGAAGCGAAAGCCGGCAATGTGAAAGCCGACGTTGCCATTCTGGCCGATGCCCCTGCAGGTATAGAGCAGCTTTTATCAAAAGGTTATGTCACCAGCTGGGTTCCAAGCGATCTAGCTGAACACATTCCAGCAACCTACCAAAAGCCGCTTACTGTGGTTTTAGCTCCAAACATTTGGGCTTATAACACAGGCCTTTATGACTCCTGCCCAATCACCAATATTTGGCAACTGACCCAACCAGAGTGGCAAGGCAAAGTCGCCATGCAGGATCCGCTTGGCAAACCGTCTTACACGGATTGGTTTAATCAGCTAGCCACACACCACGACAAAGCCATGGCCGATGCCTATCAAGCCGAATTCGGCAAACCATTAAAAACCAACGAGAGCAGCGCGACGGCGGCGTTCGTAAAAGCCCTCGCAGAAAACCGCCCATTGGTCACCAGTTCAGACACTGAAGCCGCCAACGCCGTTGGCGCACCAGATGTGAAGGACAGCTTTGTTGGCATGGTCAGCGCGGCTAAGTTCAGAAACAATAAAAATGGCATGAAGCTTGGCCTTTGTGCCGACATGGTGCCATTTAGTGGCTGGAGCTACCCAGGCTTAGGCTTTATCACCACAGGTACTAAGAGCCCTAACGCTGCGAAACTTTTTATTCGTTACATGATGACAGCTGAAGGCATAGCGCCACAGGGTGTTGACGGTAAAATGTCCACCAATCAGACCGTTAAACTGCCTGCTAACGAGCCTTCAGGCATTGATAAAGTGCGCGATCAAATCATGGGGTATGACGCATCCACAGCAAAATCGGATTGGGAAAGCCGTCAAGATTGGCAAGATCTGTGGAGCCTAAGCTTCAAGAATTAAACCGTAAAAGGCTTTAGCGATTATTACTAAGAATGAAATCAGTTGGGACGAATTTTTCCCAACTGATTTATATATAACAAATAGAAAAGGATCCCTCCTTGACCCTCCACGACATCAAAGAAAGTGAATTAGAAAAACGTGAGACCGCTCTGCATGACATTACTCTTAGCGCAGGAGCATTAGCACTGGAACGCTATCACGCCAGAAAACCGGGCGACTTTACCATGAAAGGCCAGCAAGACTTTTTAACAGAAGCCGATGCGCTAGTAGAAGAACACATTCGTCAGGCTATTCATCGGCTTTTTCCTAACGATGGATTGCTTGGGGAAGAAACAGGAGGCTCAGTCACCAACCCATCCCTTTGGGTGGTTGACCCCATTGATGGCACGGCCAACTTCGCCCGTGGCATCGATCATTTTT
The DNA here is from genome assembly GCF_016906065.1 of Marinomonas foliarum. Taxonomy (NCBI): domain Bacteria; kingdom Pseudomonadati; phylum Pseudomonadota; class Gammaproteobacteria; order Oceanospirillales; family Oceanospirillaceae; genus Marinomonas; species Marinomonas foliarum. The sequence continues at coordinate 680,097 of NZ_CP070273.1, forward strand.
GTATTTCCATTGCTTTTGTTCATAACGGCGAAACACTACTTGGTGCGATCTACAACCCTACGACAAACGAAATGTATGTAGCGCGCAAAGACCACTACGTCAGCAAAAATGGTCAGGCGCTGCGAGTTTCCACTATAACAGATACCCATAGCTCCTCCTTTGAATTAGGATGGTCTACACGGGTTCCCCAAGAAATCTACTTAGCAATCGTTTCTTCATTATTGGCAAGTGGCACCAATATTCGTCGTGGCGCATCTGGCGCGTTAGCATTGGCTTGGGTAGCAGAAGGTCGAACTGACGGCTATGCTGAATCGCATATGAATGCATGGGATTGCTTAGCAGGATTACTTATGGTGCGTGAAGCTGGCGGGCGAACAGGCGTTTACCCTCAGACCCACGAAGAGATAGCCCATGGCGGAGCCATTCTAGCCGTCGCTCCTGGTGTCGCGGAACAGTTTTCCAATGACACCATGATATCTTTGTCCACTAAGACATATAACCGAAAAGAAAATCAGTTTGGACTGACTGCCTAATCTGTTGATCCCATACAATGAAAGAGACAATTATGACCACCGAAAAAGTAAAAAAGCGCTACCCTCGCCCACCAATGAGCCTAATTGAGAGCAATATTCCTGGCTGGGGTGTAGATATCTACATTGGCGGCTCGACTGGTGTGGCAGACGCAGAACTACTTGAAAAACATAATATTAAAGTGGTGCTTAACTGCGCGATAAATCTAGATATTGACCTTGTAAACTCGCAAGGGCCTAACCCACCGGAGCACCTGCTAAAGCATGGTTGGGCGCCTGTGCGTTATTACAAAATTGGCATGATCGATGGCCCTGGAAACCCTGAATCCATGATATTGGCGGGGTATCACTTAATGCGTTCAGCTCTAGATCAGGTGCTGCCTGAAAAAGCCTCCTATAAAGTTCGTGAAAAAGGCAATATTTTGGTGAATTGTCGTGGTGGACGAAGTCGTTCCGTCACTATAGTTGCCCTATTTTTGCATTTAGAATATCCAGATCGTTACCCGACACTGGATTCTGCCATTGCACATATTCGGGAAAAACGAGAGCTTCACCCAGATGAATGGTATGAAACCCCAAAACCCGCCTTAATTCACCTAGCAGAACGTGCCGCCAGCATGGAAAAGGTACTGCGCGACGCGGGCTTTGGTCAGGATATGAGAAAAGCATGAAAAACCAGCAACCGAAAAATATCGCCAGCGCCGCAGAGGTAGCCAAACTCGCTGGCGTTTCTCGGTCTGCTGTTTCTCGCACCTTTACCCAAGGTGCGAGCGTCTCCAAAGACACTCGTGAACGTGTACTGGCTGCTGCTGCAGAGCTAAATTACCACGTCAATCATCTTGCCCGTGGCTTATCTAACGAGAAAAGCCGCCCCGTTTGTATTCTTGGTGCTAACCTGAATGCACCCTATCAAGCTAGCTTACTTGATGCCCTCACCCAGCGTTTGCAATTAGCTGGCCGGGCGGTGATGGTAATAAATACTTCTGGTGGTGAAGCCAGTGCTGATGCAGCATTAAGACAAACGTTAAATTATCGCGCATCGGCGACTATTGTGTTATCCGGCACTCCACAAACCACCTTGATTGAAACCTGTGTAAAGAGCGGCCAGCAAGTCATCCTTGTGAACCGTGCTGGACAGTTTGAAGGCACTGATCACATCAGTATCGACTATCAATCCGCCATGGCAGACGCTCATCACATGTTGCTACGAGCTGGTTGCACAAATCTTGCTGTTGTCTCGTCAACCATTCAATCACCCAGTTTACTGACTCGTGAAAAACTGTTTATTCAAGCCGCCGATAATGCTAAACAAGCATGTAGCTTGTTGCGAGCTGGGCCCACTAGCTATCAAACTGGTGTCGAAGCAGCACGACGTTTATTAGCCTCACGCGAGAGACCTGACGGTGTCTTTTGCGTTACTGATTTGATCGCCTGTGGTTTTATAGATGTTGCTAAAAATGAGTTTGGTTTACGAATTCCAGAAGACATCTGCATTGTCGGATTTGATGATATTGAACAGGCAAGTTGGCTTGGCTATCAGCTCACCACTTTTTCACAACCATTGGGTGCTATGGTCGATGCCATTTCAGAACTCTTGGAAAACGCCTCTGACAAAGCGCGTAACAAGCAACATTTAACCTTCCATGCACCACCCGTTTGGAGACATTCGGTTCGACCAAGCTAACCACATCGCCCCTTTTCTCTGTTAGTAAAGTCGAGCGATTTTGTTATTTTCTTCTCGATTGAAGCATCGTAACCTTTTTCGTTCGAGCTTTTTTATAGGGAGTGACCATGCTCAACAAAACACAAATCAAAGTACGCGGCTATCACCTAGACCTTTTCCAACATGTAAACAACGCGCGATATTTAGAGTTTATAGAAGAAGGACGCTGGGCTTTCTTTGATGAATTTTTCGAACGAGATGACTGGATGAAAGAAGATTTTGTTTGGCCAGTTGTTAACATCAATATTAATTTCAAGTCGGAAGCCAATTTTGGTGACCTTCTCGAGGTACAGACCCACTATACCAAGATAGGTAATCGCAGCATAACCATGAAACAGACCATCATAAAGCTTCCAGCCAATGAGGTTGTGGTTGATGCAGATGTGACCTATGTTTGTTTCTCCAAAGCAGCTAAATCTGCCATCCCTTTTCCCGATGACATCAGACAAAAAGTCGAGCAATCTATTGCATCTTTAAAGTAGCCATAAAGCCGGACTGATTTTTGTAAAACAATGTGCGAAATAAGTGCAAAGGTCGCGTATGGATTATGGGAAAGCCTTGATTTTCATTGAGGAAATTCGCTCTGCCACTTAAGCTAAATGCTAACAAGGAGACATTAGCATGAAAGCAGAACGACTGAAAAACACTATTACGTTTCTCGTAATGATCTTAAGTATTCTGATCATATTGAGGCTGTACTTACCTTATTGGGCGCTTTATACAGTGAATCAAAAATTGTCTGATATGGGCGATTATTCGGGACACATAGAAAACGTCGACATAGATCTTTATCGAGGTGCGTATCAGCTGCACGAGCTGTCTGTTTCAAAAGTAAAAGGCACACACAAAGTGCCCTTTGTTCGTGCTGACAACATAGATATTGGATTAAGCTGGCACGCATTGTTTAAAGGCGAAATTCTTACTGATATCTCCCTAGATTCACCACAGGTCAACTTTGTCGACAGTGAAAAAGAAGATAACACCCAATCAGGCAAAGGTGGCGACTGGCAAGGCGTCGTCGAAGGGCTTATACCTATTACCATCAGTAAAATCAGCTTAAACAATGGCAACATTGCCTTTCGCAATTTCGAATCAGAACCTCCAGTTAATATTCAACTTACCGATCTTCACGCTGACGTTTCCAACCTAACCAATATCAGCGGACAAGACGGTAAACGTGTGGCGAGCTTAAACCTAGACGCAAAGTTACTTAATTCAGCCTCTTTGGAAATGAACGCAGAGTTCGATCCTTTTGTCTCTGACAATTTTAACATCGCCTTAAAAACAGAATCCGTCTCACTGCCTTTGCTCAATGATTTTGCCCGAGCCTATGCCGGGTTTGACTTTCGAGCAGGCACAGGCGAAGTGATCAGCGAACTAAAAGCAGAAAATGGAGAGTTAACAGGCTACGTAAAACCCTTATTCAAAAAAGTCGATATTCTAGATTGGCAACAAGATGCCGTAGAAGATGGTGATGGGCTATTCCAACTTTCTTGGGAAGGGTTAAGTGGCGGACTAACAGGTTTATTTACCAACAGCGATACGGACAAAGCCGCGACGATAATAGAGATCAATGGCTCACTAAATGACCCAGAAATCAGTGCCTTCGACGCGGTTTTAGAAGCATTGAAAAACGCTTTTATAGAAGCATTCGATAACAAGTTTGAAGGGCTTAAACCAAAGAGTGACTAGCTATCGTGTTCGAAGCGCTTTCCTAAGCCGACAACGTCATCATTGCCATAACCAATTGCTTTGTAAAATTCGATGACGGTTTGATTTGTATTACGGACTTGCAGATTTATTTTGGGACAGCCTTTGGCTGTGATTGATAATTCAACCTCTTTCATAATCGCCTGTCCGTAGCCTTTTCTTTGATGGTCTGGGCTAACAGCTAAATAGTTAATCCAGCCACGATGTCCTTCATAACCCCCCATTACCGTCGCAACCACGCTATTGTTTACGACTCCAACGAGAAACAAATCGGCATCTACCTTCAACTTGCGATCAATATCTTTATTAGGATCGTTCTGAGGAGCCACTAAACCACATTGATTCCATAGAGCAATCACTACTTTTCTGTCTTTTTCTTCATATGGGCGAATATTCATAACATTCAAAGACCTTCTATTTAGTCATGATCGATAATGCCTTCTCACCTCGCTTTAGGACCCAATACAAGTAAGCCACAACGATTAAATTAAACAGCAATACTGCAACGTTAACATGGCTAGGATTTTGATAAATAGCATAAAGCTCAAAGGGAATATAAAGTGAGCCACTGATGAAAGCGAACCACTCCGTCCAACGTAATTTATGCCATAAGCCATAGGCGATAACAAAGCGAAAACAGGCATACATTAGAGAGATAATTATCACTAATACATGATCTTGCTGAATGATTTTTTCAACGAAGGTTAACAGCAAATTAACATAATAGTTGTTTGGAGAGATGGGCCAGTTTTGCATTATCTGAGCCGCGAGCTGGTGTAGGTCTTGCTTAGCGATAACATTGACACTTAAGGCTAAACATAAGGCCAGTAGACCTTTTACTCCATCAACAACCGCAATTGCTTTTAAGCCTTCAAACTTCATAGGTTCGACTTTTTGATAAAAGAATCATCATACTAGAGTTGGATGACAAAAAAGTGATCGCGATATTGTTTCCTTCTTTGTTACCCGTGCTTGTAGAAAAGCAGTAATTTGCATAAAAAAGGCGAGCAAGACTAAATGTCTGGCTCGCCTTAATAGAGCTTAGAAACGGCTACACTTTAAATTTATCTAAAGATCTCGCTTGTTCTACAGTAATCTCAACCATGGTTTCACACAGGACAGATTGACCTTGTGCAGCATCAGAAACAGATTGGCTAATATCACGAATATTCGTAGTATTACGGTTAATCTCATTGGATGTTGCACTTTGCTCTTCAGCGGCGGCAGCAATTTGAATAGTCATTTCATTGATTTCAATAATGCTCTTGCGAATTGCCTCCAAAGATACCTTAGCTTGGTCTGCAACCTGCTGAGTATTATTCGCATTTTTACGACTCTCCAGAATCGCTTTTTCGGCGCCTCTTACACCCGCTTGTAACTGTTGAATCATTTTCTTAATCTGTTCGGTAGACTCTTGAGTTTTAGACGCTAAAGTTCGAACTTCATCAGCAACGACAGCAAAGCCTCGGCCTTGCTCACCTGCGCGGGCCGCTTCAATGGCAGCATTCAGAGCCAGCAAGTTAGTCTGATCAGCGATATCAGTAATAACGGTTAAGATTGACTCTATGTTGTCGCTGTAACCCACTAGCTCATTAATCGTTGTTACTACATCGCCCATTTGATGAGTCAGCTCAGCAATCGAAGTAGTCGTTCGATCAACAATGACTTCACCTTCTTTCGCAGCCACGTCGGCTTGATTTGCTCGACTTGCTGCTGTTTGCGCGTTATCAGCAACATCATGCGCAGTGGCAGACATTTCATGCATTGCTGTCGCAAGTTGATCTAGTTCATTAAGCTGAGTATAAAGTTGTTTAGAAGATTCCACAGAAGATTCAGCAGTCTTATCAGTATTCTCGCGAATATGATGAGATTGATTTTTTACTTCACCAATTAAGCGCTGCAAATAATCAATAAATTTATTAAATTCACCCGATACATGACCAAATTCATCATCACTGGTAATCGCCAGACGCTTAGTTAAATCACCTTGCCCACCATTAATTTCTTCTAACGATTCATGCAAAGCGCGAAGTGGCTGCAATAAACGAGTAACAACAAAATACAGCACGATAGAAACAAGTAAGGCTGCGATTAATGTCCCCCAAAAAGCGATCCAACCAAATTCTCGCACACTAGCGAACAATTTATCTTCATCCAATACTACACCGACATACCAATCTGAGCCGTACAAATTAGGTAATGGACTGAAAGAAACATAAACAGGAGTATTGTCGGCCAGCCGTTTCTCTATCAAGTCTGTGCTTAATGTTGGCACACCGTCCTGAAGTAAACTAGAAACCGACTTACCGTTTAAACTTGCATTAGGATGACTAATGATTTTTCCATCTTTACTCAATAAAAATGCATAGCCAGTATTATTAAAGTTAAGTGCATTTACTGACGCAGAGACTGTTTTAAGGCTGATATCACCACCAAACGCCCCTTTAAAAGTGCCTTGATCACGAAAAGTAGCAGCGGCTGATATCAAGATTTCGCCTGTTACTGAATCAGGATACGGCTCAGTTAAAATCGTTTGCTTATGCTGTTGAGCAGTACTATACCAAGGGCGTTTACGCGCATCCCAGCCAGGTGGATTCCAATTAGGATCATTGGTGATCCGACTACCATTCGTATCCAAACCACCAAACAATAATAAAAATTCTTGCTTATTAATAGGCGCATCAAATGCTTTTTGAATCGTCTCTTGGCTAAAGTCTGCGTTTACCGTTTGAGCAATAACTTCAATCAAATTTATTTTGTTTTGTAGCCAATTATCTACCTGCAAAGCCAATGCTTTACTGCTCTCTTGAGTACTAGTAGTCGTTTTTTCCAATAGCGCACTTCTTAGACTACTGTATTGCAACCACGAATACAGTGAGAATGCCAAAACAACCACGACAGATGCACTCAAAACAACCTTATGAGATACCTTCATATACCACAGCCTTAATTAAGGAGTTAAATTTAGTATTTGGATAAAAAAATCAACACCATACGGTCAGTATCATATCTATTTTTTGTAATCTTCGGTAAAAATATATTAATTGGCTATAAAACGATACTTTTTTGGTGTGTTTTTTTAACAATGTAATGAGCCCCATTAAAAAACCCCGCATTCCTTTCAGAAGCGGGGTTGGGTGTTGGTAACACCAATAAACGAAACTAAGAGATTAAGCTAGATCGAAACGATCCAACTCCATTACTTTGCTCCATGCTGCAATAAAGTCTTTCACAAAACGTTCTTGTGAATCAGAGCATGCATATACCTCGGCAATAGCACGAAGCTGAGAGTTGGAACCAAACACGAGATCCGAACGTGTTGCAGTCCATAAGATCTTACCCGTTGTACGGTCACGACCTTGGAACTCCTCCTCTTCTTCAGAAGTAGCAAACCACTTGACTCCCATATCCAATAAATTCACAAAGAAATCATTGCTTAGTGCTTCTGGTTGCTTCGTCAACACACCATGCTGAGATTGACCTACATTGGCATTTAGCACACGTAAACCACCTAACAACACGGTCATTTCTGGTGCTGAAAGAGTTAACAGCTGCGCTCGGTCTACTAACATTTCTTCAGCAGACACAGTGTATTTACCTTTTAAGTAATTACGGAAGCCATCTGCAGCAGGCTCAAGGAAAGCAAAGGATTCCACATCGGTTTGCTCTTGAGAGGCATCCGCACGACCTGGCGTAAATGGCACAGTCACATTATGACCCGCTGCTTTTGCTGCTTGTTCAACACCAACCGATCCACCCAAGACAATCAAGTCAGCAATAGAAACTTGCTTAGTGGAACTTTGGCTATTGAACTGGGTTTGAATACCTTCTAAAACAGACAATACTTTAGCAAGTTGTTCTGGCTGATTTACCGCCCAATCTTTTTGTGGCGCCAAACGAATACGAGCACCATTGGCGCCGCCACGCATATCTGAACCACGGTAAGTCGATGCAGAGGCCCAAGCCGTCGATACTAATTGAGCAACACTCAAACCAGACGCTTGGATTTGTGCTTTTAGATCGGCGATATCTTGATCATTAACTGATACATATGTTACCGCTGGAATCGGATCCTGCCACACCAACTCTTCTTGTGGCACCAAAGGCCCAAGGTATCGAGCCACTGGCCCCATATCACGGTGAGTCAATTTGTACCAAGCACGAGCAAACGCATCGGCAAGTTGGTCTGGATTTTCATAAAAACGTTTAGAAATTGGGGCGTAAATTGGATCATCACGCAATGCCAAATCGGATGTAAACATAATTGGCGCATGACGTTTAGATGAATCGTGAGCATCTGGAACAGAACCTGCCGCTGCGCCGCCTTTTGGAGTCCACTGCCAAGCGCCTGCTGGGCTCTTAGTCAATTCCCAATCGTATTCAAATAAGTTTTCGAAGTAACCGTTGTCCCAAGCAATTGGGCTCTTCGTCCACGCACCTTCAAGACCACTAGAAATCGTATCAGCACCTTTACCCGTACCCATACTGTTGTTCCAGCCAAAACCTTGCTCAGTAATACCCGCCGCTTCTGGATCAGCGCCAACTTGAGCCGCATCACCTGCACCGTGAGCTTTACCGAAAGTGTGACCACCAGCAATCAAGGCAACCGTTTCTTCGTCGTTCATCGCCATACGAGCAAAAGTGTCACGGATATCACGAGCAGAAGCTAGGGTATCTGGTTTGCCATCGGGTCCTTCTGGGTTGACATAAATGAGACCCATTTGAACGGCAGCTAACGGATCTTCAAGCTCACGATCGCCAGTGTAACGTTCGTCATCTAGCCATGTTTTCTCGGTTCCCCAGTAAATATCTTCTTCTGGTTGCCATACATCAACGCGACCACCAGCAAAACCGAACGTTTTGAAGCCCATGGATTCTAATGCACAGTTACCAGCTAAGATCATCAAGTCTGCCCAAGAGATCTTGCGGCCGTACTTTTGTTTAATAGGCCAAAGTAAACGACGCGCTTTGTCTAAGTTAACGTTATCCGGCCAGCTGTTTAATGGTGCAAAACGCTGAGTACCTGACGTCGCGCCGCCACGACCATCGGCCGTACGATAAGTACCCGCGCTGTGCCAAGCCATACGAATGAAAAATGGACCATAGTGACCGTAATCGGCAGGCCACCAATCTTGAGAGTCTGTCATCAGGGCAAACAAATCTTGGCGAAGCGCTTCAAGATCCAAACTATTAAATTCTGTGGCGTAATCAAAATCTTCGCCCATTGGGTTAGATTTTAGTGAATGCTGGTGCAAAATATTTAAATTCAACTGATTCGGCCACCAGTCTTTATTGGATGTACCACGGCCAGATGATTGGTTTGCACTTGCGGCACCGTGATTAAAAGGACATTTACCTTCGTTAGACATAACGCTCTCTCCTGCTTGCTGCTTAGAACATTTTATTTTCAGTAACGCTTGATTAACTATAGTTATAAACTTTAAAAGAGTGAGTAACTAATAAATAAAAACTAAGAAGATAATAGTCTAGTTCATCCTCTTCTTTTCCTTGCTACCAACTGGTGCACTCTAAGGGTATAAAATAAGCATCTAGAGGTTATTAAAACTAGCCATTGTGTAAACCGCCCAACCTTTTGGCAGCATTCTTAGTTATCTCGCCATAAACTAATTTAAGAAATAGCATTAACCCAGAACTGGTTCGCAAGTTGCTTGTAAAAGCCAAGGAACAAATCTCAATCATTACGGGAAACGACTATGACGCAATCAGATTATCCATTAATTGAAGTACCTCAAAATAAACGCAGAGGATTGCTGCCAATGGCAGTCATCCTGCTGGGGTTCACTTTTTTTACCGCTACCATGTGGGCTGGCGGCACATTAGGAACCGCGTTTTCATTTTCAGAATTACTCTTGGTTATTTTAGTCGGGAATTTTCTTCTTGGCCTTTACGCTTCTTGTTTAGCGTTCATTGCTTACAAAAGTGGCTTAAACAGCGTATTGATGGGGCGATTTTGCTTTGGTGAAATAGGCAGTAAGTTAGCCGATTTCATTCTTGGTTTTACGCAAATTGGTTGGTATGCATGGGGCACAGCAACACTGGCGATTGTTCTGGTTAAAATAACGGCCATCCCAGAAGCATGGCAAACGCCTTTAATGATTTTGTTCGGCATGGCTTTTTGTATTACCGCCATGATTGGCTTCCGCGGTATGGACATCTTGTCCAGAATAGCCGTACCAGCCATGCTTATTTTCATCTTAATTAGTCTTTACACAGGCTTGGTCGATGTTGGTGGTGTATCGGCTTTATTGAATATTGAACCAACACAAAGTTTAAGTTTCACGGCCGCTATCACGATTGTCATTGGCACCTTTGTTAGTGGTGCTACTCAAGCCACAAACTGGAGCCGATTTGCTAATAGCGGAAAAGTTGCCATCTGGGCCACTATGGGAGCTTTCTTTTTAGGCAATGGCCTAATGGTGTTAACTGGTGCGCTTGGTACGTTAATTTATCAACAAGCCGATATTGTAGACGTGATGCTGGCACAGGGTTTTATGGTGCTTGCAGTGCTGATGCTGTTTCTCAATATTTGGACAACTCAGGACAACACTATTTACAACTTTGCCGTTGCTGGATGTAACCTGCTGCGAACCGATAAACGTCGTGTTATCACTGTCGCTGGTGCTGCTATTGGTACCGTCATGGCTGTATTTGGAATGTATAACTTCTTAATTCCTTTTCTCGTTCTATTAGGGACTTTTATTCCGCCAATTGGTGGTGTCATCATGGCAGATTTTTGGTTACGTCATAAAGGCCAATACCCATTATTAGCCGATACTCAATTGCCCGCATTTAATTGGATTGGTCTTGGCTCTTATGCCATCGCATCCGCTGCTGCTTATACAACGCCTGTGATGCCTCCAATCGTTGGCGTCTTTGTCGCTGTATTAAGTTATGGCGTATTATCTTTGCTATCTCGTCGTCAGACTGCCACCGTTCTAGGAAATTAATGAGTATTTGTTGCGCAGACATCCCTCACCTACCAGGCCTGGAAAGCATCATCTTTCGGGCTGGTTTAACTGGAGGCCAACGAATTGTTCGTTGGCCTTATGTTGCAGAAAACGATTCAATTCAGCCTTGGGTCAGTGGCGGTGAGCTGGTTTTTGTCACGGGAATTAACCACCGTCGTAACGAGAGAAACCTCTGCCAATTAGTAAAAGAAGCAATCGCTAGCAATGTTGCTGGATTGGTTATTTTAACTGGTCAAGAGTATATCCAGCAAATCCCTAACAGTGTGTTAGAGCTTGCCAATCAATACCAACTGCCTATTTTAGAACAACCTTATAGCCTAAAAATGGTATTCGTCACTGAAGTTATCAGTAACGCTATCGTTCAAGACAACCTATTAGGAAAATCGGTTCGCCTGTTTTTAACTAAGTTAATCAATGGTTTTGATCAGGCTCCGGAATTAATACATTTGCGCGCTGGTGATTTAGGGATTAGCGATAACCACCCTTTCACCACATTGGCATTAAGAATTAATTATCTACATCCCAATACAGACACTGAAAATTATCAGTTAATGCAAGTTAACCATGAACTAGAGCTGCATTTAGGTGGCATTCTGAAACGTAGAGGAATTGAGTGGCCTGTCCTTAATTATGACAAAGACTTATTGGTTATTTGGCCTTTGAGTGAAAATGGCACATCAGAACTCTATAAGGAATTAGAACAAATCCTAGGCTTACTACAAAAACGCTTTCCGGAGCATGTTATATATATTGGAGTAAGCGAACGAAAAACAGGATTAGATAAGTTATCGGATGCCACGGAACAAGCCAGACAAGCCTTGCAGTTCGCTGTCAAACACCATCATCAACGCATTTTCTTCTACGAACAACTAGGCATTGCCCGTTTGTATGCTGCTATTCCTAATCGTGGTTTACTTGCGGAATTCTGTAAACAACACCTTGGCGAGTTATGTTTTGCTCGAGACGAAACCACCCTCGAAATGAAAAACACGCTGAACCATTACTTTAATCATTTTGGTCATTTACAACAAACGGCCGACACAATGGGACTTCACAGGAATACTCTAAGTTACCGCCTTAATAAAATAGAGCTGCGCCTAGGTTATTCTTTACAAGACTCTTTTTTACGACTCAATTTACAAAACGCACTACTTATTGAACAAGTATTGTTCCATCATCACAACATCGAAGAAAAGGCAGACATGCCTGATCTGCAACATGACTGAGGTTTTTATGCATATCATTAACGCCCGTTTACGCCAACGTCCAGAACTGTTTTCTATTTATATTGACCAAGGCCAGTTCAGTAAGATTGAAATTCAACAAGACACCTTAGCTGCATCAGAAGACACCATTGACGCCAATGGAAACCTAGTTTGTGCGCCTTTTGTTGAGCCACATATTCATCTTGATGCTGCGTTAACGGCAGGCGAACCGGAATGGAATCAAAGCGGTACTTTATTCGAAGGTATTGAGCGCTGGAGCCAACGAAAGCCAATGTTGAATGAAGCCGATATCCGACGCCGCGCGCTATCAACAATAGAATTATTAGTACAAAACGGTGTACAAGCCATTCGAACTCATGCTGATACCACAGACCCAACACTAATAGGCGTTCGCACTCTTTGTGCGCTTCGTGATGAGCTAGAAGACAAAATCGACTTACAAGTGGTGGCCTTCCCACAAGATGGCATGCTGTCTTACCCAAATGGCTTAAAGCTGATGGAAGAAGCCTTAGAAATAGGTGCCGATGTGGTCGGCGGGATTCCACATTTTGAATACACTCGTGAATTGGGTGAGAAATCAGTCAAACTCATCATTGAACTTGCCAAGAAATACGATCGCTTGATTGACGTACATTGTGATGAAATCGATGATCCAAACTCTCGATTTTTAGAGTTTCTTGCCTGCGAAGCCTTATTTCACGATATGGGCTCTAAAGTCACTGCAAGTCATACCACAGCAATGCATTCATACGACAACGCATACTGTTCGAAGCTATTTCGATTATTGAAGAACTCCGGTATTAACTTTATCTCCTGCCCAACCGAAAGCATTCACTTACAAGGTCGTTTTGATAGCTACCCGAAACGTCGCGGCGTAACGAGAGTCAAAGAGTTGCGCGAAGCCGACATTAACGTCTGTCTCGGACAAGATTCGATCTTCGATCCTTGGTATTCACTCGGTAATGGCAAGCTGCTTCGTACGTTGGACTACGCCATGCACATCTGCCAAATGATGGGATATCAGGACTACGCCCGCGCTCTGGATATGATCACAGACAACAGCGCGAAAACTATGTGCTTACAAGGTTATGGCATTGAAGTAGGCAATACAGCGAACTTTATCTTATTGGAAGGTCATGATGACTACAGCGTACTGCGCCGTCAGGGTGAAGTATTACTTTCCGTTCGCCATGGCAATATTATTATGGAGCGCAAACCCTCTCAACTAATCACTCAACCTTGGGTTACTGAATAAGTACGTAAACAATTAGCGAAAAGCAATCACGTAAAAATAGGTGGTAAGTATCTTCATACGCCACCTATTTCGACTCTTTCGAACGTTTGAAGTCAAAACAATGCCATAATGAAGAAATAAATCCATTTAGATCAAAAAGTAACCAATATTTTTTTGCGCTAATAAACATCCTTTCCTAGACTTTAATTATCTTAAAGAATGATAAAGGATTACAAATGCGCATCCACTCTATTCGCATCAAGATGATGCTACCAATCGTCTTTCTCTCAATAATTCTAATATCCCTTTTTGTTTTCATGATGCTAATGAGCAACATGCAAAAAAATAGTATGAAGCTGCAGGCTGAACACTATTTTGAAGCAATTTCAGAAGTATTAAACGCAGACAGAGATATTTACCAAGCCAGATTAGCACAGGAAAAAATGCTCGATGGTGAAGGCCCTAAAGAGGCAGACGAAGAAGATTTTAGAGATAATGCTCAACAAGTATTCGACCGTTTTCAGCTTTATAGACAGTACCTTGAAGATGAGCCAAAAGACCTCTTAACCCCCTTTGAGTCCTTTAACACGCTCTACAATGAGTGGCTTACTTCAAGTGAAAGACTCATCTCCACATCTAAAGGAAGCACTCAGTTTTCAGAGAAAATGATCAGTTTAGATAATAAATTTCTCGTTATTCGAAATATGCTCGATGAAGCAGGAGAACTACTACGAACACACATCCATAACTCCAAAGATCAAATAGGCTCCGCCGAAGAGCTTAATAATTACGTAGAGGCCATAACAGAAGTATTAAATGCAGACAGAGACTTATATCAAGCACGCTTGGCCCAACAAAAAATAATTAATCATGTAGGAAGTAGTGAAGAAAACAAGGAAGAATTTAATATAAATGCAGCCCAGGCATTAGAAAGGTTTAGAGCATACCGTGGCCATCTAATTGATGAACCGGAGCTAACACAACCTTATAGTAAATTTGATGTGCTTTTTGATGAATGGTTTGAAGAAAGCCTAGTTCATTTAAATTCTCCTGAAGCTCAAATTTCTAACAAACTCCCTCAAGAAATAATTAATGCAGACGCAAAATTTGAAGCGATTCGAAGCCTGTTAGACAAAGCTGGTGAAGCAGTAAGAAATCATTCAAGAGAGATAGAGAGCAACAACGCAAACAATATTGCCCGTAACCAAAAATTTGCCATGATAGTGACCTCTATTGCTTTTGTGATTGCTTTACTACTTGGTTACTTCATCCCACTGAAAATTACCAAAAATGTCGAAAATATGGGGCGCCGTATTAAAGAAATCGCTGAAGGTGATGGAGATTTAACGCAACGAATTGACTCTACTTCCAAAGATGAACTCGGAGACCTAGCCAAAGAGTTTGATGGTTTTGTAGAGCAACTTAGGTCAATCATTAGCAATATACATAAACAGTCCTCCGCCCTTGGCAGCATGACAACAGAGTTAAAAAACGCCTCCGACACGACCAACAATATTACTCATGCGCTGGTTAATGCCTCAACATCCATGATTAGTGCAGGGCAAGAAATGAACCTATCGAATCAACAAATGGCAGAAGTAGCAAAAGACACCGAAACAGAAGCCACTACTTCTAGCCAATTAACGGCACAAGGGATTCAAGCTGTAAATACTTCTCATAAAGCCATATCTAGTCTTATCAGTGATATTGAAGAGTCATTAAAACGAGCCGATCAGCTCGAAAAAAGCTCAGAGAATATATCATCTGTTCTTGAAGTGATTAGGAACATTGCCGAGCAGACCAACTTACTTGCGTTAAATGCCGCCATTGAAGCCGCCCGCGCTGGCGAACAAGGTCGCGGATTCGCCGTCGTTGCCGATGAAGTAAGAACCTTAGCCACTCGAACCCAGAAGAGTACAGATGAAATAGAAACCATCATTGAGCAACTTAAAATGAATGTAAAAGAGTCCTCGATTTCTACTCAAAATAGCCGTAGCAATGCTGATAACACAGCGTCAAATTTTGAAACAGTAATCACCATATTTGACTCGCTCAATACCTCATTCGAAAAAGTACAAAAAATGGCCTCGAAAACTGCGCAAGCGACTCTAGAGCAAGCGGCACTATCTGATGGAATCAACCAAAGCCTTGTCCAACTAAAAGAACAAACGGATGGCGTTAAAGATGTCTCTATTCTAATAAATGAACAGTCCACACAGATCACGGACTTGTATAAAACACTTAATAATGAAGTGGGGAACTTTAAGGTCTAGGACTACAGAAGATGAGATATTGAAAGGTAATTAAGGCTCAAATAGCCTCTTGCTCTTTAACGAAAAGGAAAACGAAAACGATTAAAGAGCAAGAGCAAGAGCAAGATGGTAAATCTATTTCTCTGTTGGACAGCTTTCCATACCTACGCGGTAAGTCGAAACAGCACCCACCCCAGCAAACTTGCGGAAAGCGTTAAAAGCATCATAGCTAGGCTTATAGCTCACAGTATAATTCATGTTTACTTGTGATCCATAATTACCACAGCAGTTAGGGCTAAAAGAAGCATCTTGGCTAATGACTTGAAAGCCTTCTAAATTATTTTCTTTACCAAAAGCAATAAGCTCGTCTGTTTTTGCTTTATATATCGCCCCAACATCTACATCACTATTAGGTGGAAGGTTTTCCATGTAAGAAAAAGACGTTATATCTTTTACATCGCATACAGGTGCTTCAGAAGTTTCTTGAGCAACGAGCAGGTTAGAAAAAAGTACGGCAGGCACAGCAACAAGCAGTGCAGATGAGAAAATCTTCATATGAAACATCCTATGTGATTTAAAATATCCATTGAAGTAATGATGACTCATTACTTCAGTTGATTAAAAATGTACCTAAACAAACAGGCCAATAACAAATGAAATGATAGCATTAATCGAGCTTAAATTTATGAAATTACTACCAAATTTTCCGCTTTACCATCAGCAAAAGCCACAACATTTTCGAAAGCAATTTTGAAGTAAATCTCATAACTGGCTTTTTCAACGTACCCAATATGCGGTGTGCAGAGCACATTTGGCAAAGACAACAAAGGCTCATTCTCAACTGTAGCAGGCTCGCTTTCAAATACATCAACAGCCGCTCGTTTACTCGGGTTAGCCAGCATTTCTGCATACAGGGCACCACTTTCGATAAGCTCAGCACGGCTAGTATTTACCAACAAAGAATCCGCTTTCATCAAGGCCAAATCCGCTTGCGTCACAATGGCTTTAGTTGCGTCATTGAGTCGCAAATGCAAAGTAATAATATCCACGGTTTGAAAAAAATCCTCCTTAGATTCAGCTGCAGAAAAGCCATGCTCCTGCGCTAACGCTCTGGAGCTTTCACTACCCCAAACCTGCACCTTCATACCAAAGGCTTTCGCATATTGCGCGATACGTTGGCCGATTTTACCGTATCCCCAAATCCCCAAAACCGATCCACTTAATACACGGCCAAGTCCTAGGGCTCCAGATTGTTGCCAATGACCTTGTGAAAATTGAGAAACATATTCGGGAATATGTCGACTTGCCGACATAATCAAGCCCCAACACAACTCGGACGGAGCAACCGGTGAACCAATACCTTCTGCCACAGCCACACCGTATTTATGGCAAAGCTTGGCATCAATATGATTACTGATTTTCCCTGTTTGGCTAATCAGCTTTAAATTGGGCAAATTAGCGAGCAAGTCTTCAGAAATAACCGTACGTTCGCGTATCAAAACCAACGCCTCAAAATCTTTTAAATTGACCACCAAATCTTCAACACTAAGAAAGGTTTCATTAAAAACATGTGCATCATGGCCCTTTAATACATCAAAGCACGCCAAGTCTTTAACGCTATTTTGATAATCATCCAATACAGCTATTTTCACAAAGCAATCCTTATTTAGTTATCGCCATTTAATAGTTCTTATCATCAGGCAAGATTATAAAAAACACCAGAGCAAAAAAAGCCCCGCACATGGCGAGGCTAAAGACAGAGATTATAATTTCAGACTAATTAAAGCCCTTAAACGATGTCACGAGCGTACTTGAACGCTATCTACACGCGTTCAAAGACAGTCGCAATCCCCTGCCCCATGCCAATACACATAGTAGCAAGGCCAACGGTTGCGTCTTTTTCACGCATCACATTTAGCAAGGTCGTTGAAATCCGCGTACCTGAACAGCCAAGCGGATGACCAAGAGCAATCGCACCACCATTCAAGTTCACTTTATCGTCAACCTGATCAAGCAAGCCAAGATCTTTCAGCACTGGAATAGACTGAGCTGCAAAGGCTTCATTTAACTCTACAATCTCGATATCTGCAATAGTCAAACCAGCACGTTTAAGCGCTTTCTTAGTCGCAGGCACAGGTCCGTAGCCCATAATCGCAGGATCACAACCCGCCACCGCCATGCTACGTACTTTGGCAATAGGCGTTAAGCCAAGTTCTTCAGCTTTTTTCGCAGACATCATCAACATAGCTGATGCACCATCAGACAAAGCTGAAGATGTTCCCGCTGTTACCGTACCGACTTTTGGCATAAACACAGGCTTCAGCCCAGCCAAAGATTCCATAGAGGTTTCTGGGCGAATCACTTCGTCCACTTCCACTAGGATCTTATTACCGTCGGCATCATGACCTTCAATAGAAACGAGTTCATTATCGAAACGGCCTTGTAACGTCGCTTCATGCGCAAGGCGATGAGAACGCACAGCAAAAGCGTCTTGGTCTTCACGGCTCACGCCATGCATTTTGCCTAACATTTCAGCTGTAACACCCATCATCATGGACGCTTTCGCCATATGTTTAGACAATGCAGGGTTAACATCTACGCCGTGCATCATATTGACGTGCCCCATGTGCTCGACACCACCAACAACAAACACATCACCTTGGCCTGTCATAATAGCTTGAGCCGCTGTATGGATCGCTGACATAGATGAGCCACATAGGCGGTTCACAGTTTGCGCCGCCGTGGTAATTGGCAAGCCAGCCAATAAAGACACTGCGCGCGCCATATTAAAACCTTGCTCAAGGGTTTGGTTTACACAACCCCAAATCAAGTCTTCTACGTCTTTCTGATCCACATTTGGGTTACGTTTGAATAATTCTTTTACTAGTGCCGCCGATAAATTTTCTGCACGTACATTTCGGAACACGCCATTTTTCGTTTTACCCATTGGTGAGCGAACAGCGTCGATAATGACGACATCATTTGGATTCAGTTTCATGGAAATTCTCCTCTAGCCTATGGGAAGTTATGCGCCGTAGTAAGTTTCGTTGTTCTTCGCCATGTCACGCATTTTTGCGGTTGGCTCGTACAACTTACCTAAGTGGCTGTATTTGTCTGCAAGATCACAAAATGCCTGCAGTCCCATTTGGTCTAAGTAGTGCAAAGCACCGCCAAGGTATGGAGGGAAACCAATACCATAAATAAGTCCCATATCCGCTTCTGCAGCAGAAGAAACAATGTTTTCCTCTAAACAGCGAACTGTTTCAATACAAAGTGGAATCATCATTCGAGCGACAATATCGTCTTCTGTTAACTCAGAATTAGACGTAATGACTGGCGCTAACAAATCATTAATTTCAGCATTGAAAATTTTCTTCGGCTTGCCCTTACGATCTGGCTCATAGGTATAAAAACCTTTGCCATTTTTCTGACCAAAACGTTCTAGTTCGAACAAACGATCTATGGCATTTTTGCCTTCATGCTTCATGCGATCTGGGAAGCCTTCAGCCATTACTTGGTCTGCATGGAATGCGGTATCCACACCTACTACGTCAAGCAAATACGCAGGCCCCATCGGCCAGCCAAATTTCTCCATGGTTTTATCAACCACTTGGAAATCCGCGCCTTCTTGCATCATCAAAGAAAAACCAGCGAAATAAGGGAACAATACGCGGTTTACCAAGAATCCAGGGCAGTCATTTACCACAACCGGTGTTTTACCCATCGCTTGGGCATAAGCAACGGTTTTAGCGATAGCCGCATCGCTGGTTTTTTCACCGCGAATAACTTCAACTAAAGGCATACGATGGACTGGGTTAAAGAAATGCATACCACAGAAATTTTCTGGGCGTTTCAGATCTTTTGCCAATTCAGTAATAGAGATGGTTGACGTGTTAGAGGTCAAAATAGCGTCATCGGCAATTTTACTTTCTACTTCAGCCAATACTGATTTTTTGATTTTGACGTTTTCAACAACGGCTTCAACCACAAGGTCAACGTGATCAAATTCGCCATAGCTCAAAGCTGGAACAATTGCGTTCATCGCTTTAAACGCTTTTTCAGTCGTTAAGCGTCCACGCTCTACTTGGCCATTGAACAGTTTATTCGCCTCACTCAAGCCTAATTCTAGGGCTTCAGGGCGGATATCTTTCATGATGATCGGTGTGCCTTTTGATGCGGATTGATAGGCAACACCACCACCCATGATGCCAGCCCCTAATACAGCGGCTTGTTTCACAGGCGTCGCATTTTTCGCGTATTTGCTTGCAGTTTTCTTAATTTGTTGATCGCTTAAAAACAAGTTAACCAAAGATTTCGCCACGGGGCCTTTGGCAAGTTTGATAAAACCTTTGATTTCTGTATCAAGGGCTTTTTCCATCTCTTGGCTAATGCCTTTTTCAATGGTTTTAATCGCCGCCATTGGCGCAGGATAATGCTTACCCGCTTTGGCACCAACGACACCGCGGACTGATTCGAAGACCATCATTTTTTCAATAGGAGTAAATATCATTGGTGCGCGTAATTCATCACGACGAGCATGATAATCTAGCTTACCATCCAACACTTGTTGAATAAGATGGCGTGCGGACTCGTTCACTTTCGCAGCAGGAACAACCGCATCAACTGCACCATCTTTAAAAGCGTCTTCACTGCGTTTCTGAGCACCACCACAAATCCATTCACAGGCATTGTCCGCACCGATCAGACGAGGAAGACGAACGGTACCACCCCAACCTGGGTAAATGCCCAGCTGAGTTTCCGGCAAACCAATTTTTGCTGTCGTGGCCATAACACGATAATCACACGCCAAAGCCAATTCCATACCGCCACCAAGCGCAATGCCATTAATAGCAGCAACTGTTGGGCAACATAAATTAGAAATGTCGTTGAAGATGTTATGAGCATGACGGAGCTTATCGCTTAAATCCTCTTCTTCAAGTTTGAACCAAGAGGTGAACTCAGTTATGTCAGCACCAACCACAAATACGTCTTTCGCACTTGCAAAAATAACCCCTTGCAAATCGTCAATGTGTTTAAGGGCATTAACGGCTTCGGCCAATTCATTCAAGGTTACACTGTTGAATTTATTAACCGACTCGCCGACCAAGTCCAGAGTGACAGTTGCCACGCTGGCATCATCGACTGCAACCTTGATTGCTTGTCCTTCGAAAATCATGCTGGTCTCCAATTATTTTTATTATGATGACGGTGGGATTTTTTCACCGTCATCTGATACTTAAACGCTGTTTGCACCTCTCTTTCAAGAAACACTAACAACATAGTTTCTACGAACAGTTATAGGCTTTTTTCTAGCTCAGGTACGGCATCAAATAAGTCTGCGACCAAGCCATAATCTGCCACTTGGAAGATAGGCGCATCTTCATCTTTGTTGATGGCAACAATCACTTTTGAATCTTTCATCCCCGCCAAATGCTGAATCGCACCAGAAATACCAACCGCGATGTACAGATCTGGAGCAACCGTTTTACCTGTTTGCCCTACTTGTAAATCGTTTGGTACAAAGCCCGCATCAACAGCAGCACGTGAAGCACCAATGGCTGCACCCAGTTTGTCAGCAATACCTTCCAACAATTTGAAATTATCGCCATTGCCCATACCTCGTCCGCCAGAGATGATCACATTAGCAGCAGTCAATTCAGGACGATCAGATTCAGCTAATTGCTCTTTCACAAAACGACTACGATCAGATGCAATTACTTGAGAAAGTACCTGGCGTTCTGCGCTGCCTCCCGTACTCGCAGCGGCATCAAAACCTGTAGCACGAACGGTCAATACTTTTACTGGATCCGTTGTTTTTACCGTCGCAATAGCGTTACCTGCGTAGATAGGACGAACAAACGTATCTGCTGATTCCACTTTGATCACATCAGATAGCTGCGCCACATTCAATAATGCGGCCACACGCGGTAGAGTATTTTTACCAGTAGTCGTTGCAGGTGCTAAAATGTGACCATAGTTTCCGGCGATTTCCACCACCAATTTAGACACATTTTCAGCCAGCTGATGTTCATAAGCAGCGTTATCAGCCACCAATACTTTGCTAACACCAGCTACTTGTGATGCTTGTTCAACAACGGTTTGGCACTCAAAGCCGACAACCAGTACATGAACATCAGCGTCAATTTGTGTGGCTGCGGTAACTGTATTTAACGTCGCAGGCTTTAGAGATTTATTATCGTGTTCTGCAATGATTAAAACGCTCATGACACCACCTTCGCTTCATTTTTAAGTTTGTCGACTAACTCAGCAACAGAGCCAACTTTAATACCACCAGCACGCTGCGGCGGTGGTGTAACGGAAACGATGCTGACATTAGACCCAACTTCCACACCTAGGTCGGCAGATGTTTTTACATCCAATGGCTTTTTCTTCGCTTTCATAATATTTGGCAGAGAAGCAAAACGAGGCTCGTTGAGACGAAGATCTGTAGTAACAACCGCTGGCAAGGTAATCGCCAAAGTTTGCAAACCACCATCAATCTCACGAGTAACTTGTGCTTCACCGTTTTCGATCACAATTTCTGACGCAAAAGTTGCTTGAGGGTAATCCAATAGCGCAGCAACCATTTGACCTGTCTGATTATTATCAGAATCGATCGCTTGCTTACCCATAATCACCAAATCAGCGGCTTCTTCTTGTGCCACCTTTGCGATTAGTTTTGCAACCGATAAAGAATCCAAGCCATCTTCGGCTTCCACCTGAATCGCGCGATCAGCACCAAGTGCCATAGCAGTACGTAGTGTTTCTTGACAAGATTTTGAACCAACGGAGACCGCAACAACTTCAGAAGCGACGCCTTTTTCTTTTAGGCGTATAGCTTCTTCCACGGCAATTTCACAGAAAGGGTTCATGGACATTTTGACATTGGTAAGATCGACCGCTGATTGGTCGGATTTGACGCGAACTTTGACGTTGTAGTCGATGACTCGCTTTACAGATACTAAGATTTTCATAAGCCCCTCGTATTTATTTTTCAATCCTGTTTGATGCATTCAACCAAGGATATTTTTTTGGTCGAGATCATGCAGATATTCCTTATCAATAGAACTCTTTACTTAACCTCTATAGTAGTTTGGGAATGATTTTCATCAATAACAAAAAAGCGCCAGTTAACTGACAAAAATAATCACACATTAATCCGTTAAAGCAAAACAGTCTCAAGAAACAAACAATAACAGACATAATGCTTCTTGAGTTTAGTACGAATTGAAGAAAAAGATTGGACGTAAAAAGGGACAAAAAAGAGGAACAGTAATTAGAAGGCAAAAAGATACTATGTAAGAAAGGTTAAGAAATAAAAATGACCCTCCCTAGTGGCAAGATCACCTTTTGTTCTTTATATATTTCTCCTAAGAGAGCAAAGGGGAATACTATTTATTACGGGATAAAAATGCCATGAAGGCTTGATGTGCTTCCGTTGAACGCAACCGATCTTTGAAAATTCTGCCTTCTCGCATTAAAGCCATTTGTACGTCATCCTGCGCTCGATACTTTAATAGATCTTTACTTAATGCTACCGCTTCAACGGGGAGCGCTGCTGTTTTTTCCGCATAACGCAATGCTACTTTGTAGGCTTCACCTTCTTCACATATGTGGTTAATAAGCCCTAACTCATAAGCCTGTGTACCGTCTACAACCTCACCTAGGACAAGTATCTCAAAGGCTTTTTGATGGCCCACTAACTGAGGTAATAAATGGCTAGACGCTGCTTCGGGTACCAGTCCTAATTGCACAAAAGGAAACTGCAATCGTGCTTCACGAGAGGCAAGTACCAAATCACAATGCAACAACATAGTCGCACCAACACCAACAGCTCTCCCTTCCACTCCTGCTATAAGTGGCTTTTTATAACTGCTCAGCACTTGTAAAAAAGCCATAATGGCTTCCATTTTCTCTGGCGTTTGAGCAATCTGCACAAATTCATTAATGTCATTACCCGAAGAGAAATCACTTCCAGCGCCATGAATCAAGGTCACCTTTATGTCGGAATTAAGCTCTGCTCGACGTAATGCATTCGTTAATGCCTGATACATATCTAATGTAATCGCGTTTTTCTTTTCAACTCGGTCCAAGCACAAAATTTGCACACCAGACTCAATACTTTCAGTAACAAAATCACTCATTACTGACTCTCCTTTAAAGGTAAATGCAACACTTGCTCTTCAACTAATTTACGAACCATAGGGCCATCTTCTGACCAACCATGACAACTGTTGACTAACTTAATGAGTGCTGCGGGGACATGCTGAGGGTATTTTTTCCCCAAAGGCTGCCACATGGTTTGGAAAGCAGTGGTTGCTACTACCGGCAATAATTCTAATACATGGGTGCAACCGACTTTCCCACTAAAAGTCTGCTTTATCCAACGACTCCATCCAGCCTCAATACGAGTTCCTTTCAATATTTCGAAGCTAGGTGCGGCACCACCACAATTGGGAAAGGGAAAAGAATCCATTGAAACAGACACCTCTTTAATTAAAAAGGTGTCGTCTAATGTTAAACAAACCGTAATATCGTGGAAAGGACTACCTTCTGGCACCACCTCCCCATCAAATTCACGGTTAACGTCATAAGGCTTGATATCTTGCATCGTCGCTTCAATGTCCCAGAAACCATCTTCTCGTAGATAACCATAGGACTCGATAACGCGGCGATGCATTAACTTACGCTTAACCTGCGACATGCTGTGCTCCTACTTTGATGATCCACCTAACCAGAGGTTAGGCTTGTTCTTCACGTAAGGCACGACGTAGCACTTTACCCACATTGGTTTTGGGTAGTTCTTTTCGCACTTCAAAGAACTTAGGCACTTTATAGGCAGCTAAATTCTCTTTGCAGTAAAGACGTAGCTCTTTGGTATCCAGCGTCTCAACATTGGCTCTTAGAACCACAAAGGCCTTAACTGCTTCTCCCGTTTTATCATCCGGTACACCAATGGCTGCAGATTCCAAAATATCAGGGAAAGAAGACAAGCAATCTTCCACTTCAGTTGGATAAACGTTAAAGCCAGACACAATAATCATGTCTTTCGCACGATCCACTATCTGCAAGTAGCCATCAGGGTGCTGCATCGCGATATCACCCGTGATTAAAAAACCATCTTCAGTCATCACTTCACGAGTCGCTTCTTCACGGTTCCAATAACCTTTCATTACTTGAGGTCCTCGCACGCATAACATGCCAGCCTCACCTTGAGGTAGAGCTTCGCCCTCTGTGTTTTGAATCTTGATATCTGTTTGTGCAACAGCAATACCAATGGTGCCAATACGCTCTTTGCCAATCGGGTTAAAAGACACAACAGGCGAAGTTTCTGTCAAACCATAACCTTCTACCACTTGGCAGCCCGTTACTTTTTGCCACTCATCAGCAGCGGCATGCGTTAACGGCATACCGCCCGAACAAGTTAGTTTAAGGCTGGAGAAATCAAGTTCTTTAAAATCGGTATTGTTACATAGGCCAACGAACAATGTGTTTAATCCCACAAAACCAGTAAAACGCCACTTTTTAAGTTCTTTCACAAAGCCTGGTAAATCTCTTGGGTTTGGAATTAATACGCTGTGCGCGCCTTTTTCTAATAACGTCAAACCGTGAATTAGAAAGGCATAAATATGGTACAGAGGAAGTGGAGCGATATAGAGCTCAGTTCGCTCGGCCACAATCGAATTCAGTCTTGAGCCCAGCTGATTCATATTGGAAATTAGATTTGCATGGGTCAGCATTGCACCTTTCGCCACGCCCGTTGTTCCACCTGTGTATTGCAGGACAGCAATCTGCTCCAATGACATTGGTACTTTAGAAACCGCCTTGCCTTTTCCTTTAGCAAGCACATCATTCAACATAAGTGCATTAGGAATATGGTAATCAGGTACCATTTTCTTCACATACTTAACGATTGAGTTAACGAGTAAACGCTTTACAGGGGAATGGAAGTCTGCGATTTCAGTGATAATGACATGCTTGATAGTCGTTTTAGCTAATATTTTTCCGACATTGTGTGCCATATTCGCAAACACCACCAATGCCTTTACACCTGCATCATTAAACTGATGTTCCAGCTCTTTTGGTGTATATAGCGGGTTGGTATTAACAACTATCAAACCAGCTTTCATTGCACCAAACAGTACAACAGGATATTGAATAACATTAGGAAGCTGAACCGCGATACGATCACCTGGGACCAAATCGGTTTCATGTTGAAGATAAGCCGCAAATTGATCGGACTTTTCATTCAACTCACGGTAGGTAATGGTTCGTCCTACGCTGGTAAATGCAGGCAGATCAGCATATTTTTTCGACGCCAATGCCAATACATCAGGTAAAGATTTATAACCATTGGGGTTAAGCGATCCGGGTAAGTAGCTGCCTGGCGCTTTTCCAATATTTACATTGCTATTAGAAGAAGTATCCATTGTCATAAAAAGCTCCATTTGTTTTTTTTATTTAGGAGTTGGGAAGTAACAAAAGCCCAACCGCACCAATGGCAGTTGAGCTTTAAAACGTTAGCTAAACTAAATTTTCCTATTGTGGGAAGATTTGAGTCAACTTAGTCGCCAGCATAATGTCACCATCAGCACGAATTTTGCCCTGCATAAATGCTGCCATGCCATCTAATTCCCCACTCATAACTTCTTTCAGTGTGGCTAAATCCATGCTTAAGGTCACCGTTGGGTCGTCATGCTCCCCTTCTCCCATCGAGCATTTACCGTCCTCGATACTTAAGTGATAGCTGTCTGCATCGTCTAAGTCAAATTGAAACACCGCTTCCATATCGTCCGCTTCATCCGCATCAAAGCGCCCTAGCATGGATTCAAAAACTGCTTTTGCTTCACTCATAATTTTGACCTCTTTGTAATCTAGTAATATGTCATTAATGTTTGTTTGATAAAACTATCGTCAATCTAGCTACTGACTAGGCGTTAAGAAATAAGAAATTATCTTCATCCATCGCCAACAAGTTATCAGCACCAGACAACATAGCCTCTACGTGAGCGCGAGTACGTGGCAACAAACGATCATAGTAGAAAGTTGCTGTTTGCAGTTTGGCAGTGTAAAAGCCAACTTCATCTGTGCCTTCGTCTAATTTAGTCTGTGCAGTGACAGCCATGCGAGCCCAGAAGTAAGCCAATACAACATAGCCGGAGAACATCAAATAATCGACAGACGCTGCGCCCACTTCATCTTTGTTGCGCATGGCTTTCATGCCGACTTTCATCGTCACATCGCCCCATTCACTATTCAGTTTATCCAGAGCGGTGATGTAAGATTTAACACGCTTATCACCTTTGTGCTCTTTACAGAACTTATGGATAATTTTAGTGAAACGACGCAATGTTGCACCTTGAGTCATTAGTACTTTTCGACCTAATAGATCCAAGGCCTGAATGCCTGTTGTACCTTCGTACAACATCGAAATACGGCAATCACGAACGTTCTGCTCCATACCCCATTCAGCAATAAAACCATGACCACCAAATACTTGTAGACCATGATTGGCAGATTCAAAACCAGTTTCAGTTAGAAAGGCTTTAGCAATCGGAGTCAGTAAAGACATCAATTCATCTGCCTCTTCTTTCTCTTCTTTAGAGCCCTTCTTAGTGATGTCTACTAGCTTAGAACAGTAATGAATCAATGCTCGACCACCTTCTGCAAAGGCTTTCTGAGTAAGCAGCATTCGACGAACGTCTGGGTGAACAATGATAGGGTCAGCGGCTTTTTCTGGTGCTTTTGGACCAGATAACGCACGCATTTGTAGTCGATCTTTCGCGTAGGCAACGGAGTTTTGCAATGCCCATTCGGCATGCGCCAAGCCTTGTAAAGCAGTACCAAGACGAGCGGTATTCATGAAGGTAAACATGCAATTCAAACCACGGTTGGCTTCACCGATTAAGAAACCTTTCGCACCGTCAAAATTCATTACGCAAGTCGCATTACCATGAATGCCCATTTTGTGTTCGATAGAACCACAAGACACCTGGTTACGATCCGCCATTTCACCTGCGTCATCGACATTGTGTTTTGGTACGATAAATAAAGAGATGCCTTTGGTACCAGCAGGAGCATCAGGTAAACGAGCCAATACAATATGGACGATGTTATCTGCCATATCATGCTCACCTGCGGAGATAAAGATTTTAGTACCAGTAATGGCGTAGCTGCCATCATCTTGTGGCTCGGCTTTGGTTTTCAACATTCCAAGGTCAGTACCACAATGAGGCTCAGTCAGACACATGGTGCCTGTCCACTCGCCAGAAACGAGTTTTGTTAGATAAGTTTGTTTTTGTTCATCTGTGCCGTGTAGCTCGATAGTGTTCATCGCGCCATGGCTTAAGCCTGGGTACATACCCCATGACCAGTTTGATGTGGCGATCATTTCCGTCACCATCATACCAAGGGAATCTGGTAAGCCTTGTCCACCCACTGCTTCAGGATGCGACAATGAAGGCCAGCCGCCTTCAACATATTGCTGATAGGCTTCTTTAAAACCTTCTGGTGTTGTCACAACACCATCTTTGAACTGACAACCTTGTTGATCACCAACACGGTTTAGAGGAGAAAGCACTCGCTCGGCAAATTTAGCACCCTCTTCTAGAATGGCTGCCACCATATCCGGCGTCGCTTCTTCGGCACCTGCTAACTTAGCGTAGTGCCCATGAAAGTCGAGAACTTCTTCGGTGACGAATTTGATATCGCGTAACGGAGCTTTATATTCAGGCATGGCCTATGACCTCTTATTGTTTTTATCCATCTGTTCCAATTGGAACCTCTTATGTTAGAAAGGTTCCTCTATCAGAGACATTCTCTCAATAACAAAAGGTGCCAAAGTTAATGACAAAATAGACCAAGACCGTATATCTTTGTTTCAAACTAGGGAATTAATAAGCAAAGAAAGCAAACAAGGTTAGTCTAAACTCACAATATCATGCAGCTAAATTAACGCCTCACAGCCTACTTTCACTTTATCAGGCCATTTTCCATCAATACTACCAATTACCTCCATCCTACTTACTTCCTTCCATGGGGCAACAGTCGAGCGAACTTCTCCACGCGCAAAATTGACAAAAACGGCCTCACTAGGATTAAGAGCAAAAACGCCTTTGACTCGATAAACGCCCTCTTGCAATGCAATTAGACGAATCATCGATAGCAGTTTGTCACTGTCGACGTATTCACCGACGGCCCAATACCATCCCAAAACCTGCATAGAATCTTGCTGCTTTTGGTAATAATAACGCCCGTGATCGCTCAACTCTCTTTTTATGTCTTTTCTTAAATCAGAGACAGGTAAATAACTTTCATGAAGGCCAGTACCTCGTATATAAGAATGATTAGTAAAACGAGAAGAAACAAAGATTTCCGTTAAGCCAATATCTAACGCCGTAGCGTCCAATTTCATCGGATCCGATTTAAAAACAACAGGGGGCGATGATGGCATAAAACACTGGCTTAAATACTGATCTACAGCATCAAAGTCTTGCGACTGATAACGATCAACATGGCTTAATACAATGCCGTGAGCAGATTCGACTTGATCTTTAAAAATAACGTGATTGGTATAACGTTCATCGTGAAGAGTACGAGCATCTAGGACGCAAAAAACGCCACTAAGCAACAACACATCACTGTATATATGACCGCGCAGTTGTTGAATAATTTGCTTCGGATGACCAAGACCAGATGGCTCAATAAAAATGCGATCTGGGTTATATTTACGAATCAATTGATTCAAACCCTGCTGAAACGCAGCTGACGTGGTGCAACAAACACAACCACCAGCCACCTCAGCAATAGCAACACCTAAATCAGAGTAAAACGCACCATCTAGGCCAATATCACCAAATTCATTTACCAGCACAGCCCATCTCTCATTGGCCGGGGATTGCTCTAGTAAATGACGAATTAACGTCGTCTTACCAGCGCCTAAAAACCCCGTCACCAATGTGACTTTTATTCCCTGATAGCGCATGTTTTCGGAAGTCTCGTAGTACAGTAGGTGTACGCTAGAAAGTATAAGAGAAAATGACACTGGCGGTGCCATCAGTCTTCTTTTTATCTTCTAATGCGATGCTATTATGAGTAAGACTATAAGCTGCTTTCATGTGCAGATTACCTATAAGCTTTACTCTAACAGAAGTTTCAGATTTCGAAGTAGAGTTTTTATTACTCTCTAATGCCGCATCAGTACTTATTCCCTGCTGAAATGTCACATTAGGGTTAATTTCATATTTATATTGAAGTTCCACATGAACAATCGCTATTTTATCCTCTTCTCCCTCATCCGTTTGACTAAAAGAGTAACCTGGTCCTGCGCTATAATCTAAGAAAGAAGATTCATCCTCAAATATTCGTCCTGAGTAACCAACAGAGATAGAGTTCTGATATTCATAGCCACTAAATCGGTCATCAGTATAAGAGCCATAAACAAACACAGAACTGTTCTCTTCGCTCAATTTGTAGTCACTTTGGGCTGACAAAAACGTCTTGTGAGCTGTGGTTTTGGTTTCAGATTCGCCTTCATTTTTACTACGTTTATATAAAAAGTCTCCTTGGTATTTTGCCTTCCACTCTTTGAAGTCTTGTTTTATCGTTGCTTTAGTTCTCAATGCAGAACTTTCCGTATTACCGGTAATAGAAATAAGCCCTAATTCTAGCTCGAGACTTAAAGGCTCTAGCGGTGCAGGTGGCTCCTCAGCATAGCTTAATGTTGCGAAGTAAGCCCCAAAAGCAAGCACTACAGTTCTTAAAGGCTTCATCTGGATGTGTTCCTTCTATCTCATCAAACAAATTATATCTTGGCGACAAAGAAATTTTACTGAAGGTTTTAACTGATTAAATAGGCTTTCACCTTCCTTCCAAATAACGCCATTAGACTCAACAGACATTTTTGCATTGATAACAAACCATCACAGTCAACTTACTGCTAACTATATGAAAAATATTGGATAAAATAATGACCAAACAGACATACTTACACAACACATTCAAATGTTATTGCGAACCTTCACATTGTTGTTAACGTCTTTGCTTTGGCGGATAAGATCATCTCCAGCCTCTGCACGGTCAGATTTAGCCAGGCGATCATAGAGCAATACATTGACCGAGGCAGCCAAATTCATACAACCTACCGTAGGAACAAAGACCACAAAGTCAGCTCGATCGACGACTCTCTGATCAATAGTCCCGTCTTCTGGCCCAAAGATATACAAGGCCTTTTCTGGATGCTGAAAGCGTGGCAGTGGCGTAGCACCTTGAATCAAATCGACACACACAATTTTGGTCCCTTCTGCTACCGCCTCCGAAAGCGTTATCACACCAAGTGATTCAATATTTATTAACGGAATCGAGGACGTTGCTTTTTTTGTATCAGTAGACATTTTAGCCGCTCGATCATAGCGTTGACCTGAATACAGAACTTGGTCAACCTGATAACAACCCGCAGCCCTCATAACAGAGCCAACGTTGGAAATACTTTTAGGATTGGTTAGCCCTATAGACACGAACTCTTTTTTCATCGAAGATTTACTACATTAGTATTGATAGATATCCAGCATAATAGCACTTTTCATCACAACAACGGCCTGAATAAATGACATAACCGAACACTGACATCTGGGCTTTCTATTTACCTTAATCAGGGAAAAACATGAAACTTCTCAAAAAATTTGGTCTTACTTTACTGGCGGCCGCCACCTTTCAAACCCAAGCTGCTTCCGTATGGAAAGTTACATCTGGCACAAATACACTTTATATTGGCGGCACCATTCACCTGCTCACACCCCAAGACTACCCTCTTCCTAAAGAATACGAACAGGCCTACCAAGCAGCTAATAAAGTAGTGTTTGAAACCAACATGGACACTATCAGCCAACCAGGGTTTAAACGAAAAATGCAGGAAGCGTTGTCCTATTCAGATGGCACAACCATTGACGAAATACTCTCGGCAGATACGTTTAGCGCACTTAGAGCGTATCTAGAGAGTCGACAGATTCCCTTCACAGCAGTACAAAACCTCAAGCCCAGCGCGCTGGCCATTTCCCTTAGCCTAATAGAGCTAAGATACCTCGGATTTACCAGTGAAGGAGTTGATCAGTTTTATGCACAAAAAGCTCAGCAAGACCAAAAAGCACAAGGCTGGCTAGAAGAACCAGAAACTCAAATCGATGTGCTCAGCGACCTACAGGAACAAGACAATGACGCAGTGGTTAACTACGCCCTTGACGACATCAAAGACATGTCAAAAACCATGACGGACTTACGTGAAAGCTGGCGCAAAGGCGATGTAGAAACCATGGCAAGAATAGAGTTAGAAGATTTCCAAACAGACTATCCAGATATTTATCATTCATTATTGGTACAACGAAACAATCTTTGGATACCACAGATTGAAAACATGCTACATGACGATAACATCGAATTTATAATGGTGGGCGCCATGCACCTTGCCGGTCCAGACAGCCTACTAAAAAAACTCACAGCCAATGGTTACCAAGTTACACGATTATAATTTAATCAAGATAAGTAGTTCAAAGCACACCAAGGGAATACGAAAAAGTCAGTGAATGGCTTTTTTTTCGCTTATATTCAGTATAAAAGTGATTATTTGTTTCGATTTAGCTCCCAAATCCAGCCTATTTTTTTTATACTTGCGGCCGAAATAAGAGACTGACCAAATGATCAGTTAATACACTTCCCTCGGTGAATATTAAGGTCCCCTCATGCTCGAACGTTATTTTCAACTAAAAGCGCACAACACCACGGTACGCAATGAAGTTGTTGGCGGTATCACTACCTTCCTAACAATGGCCTACATTATCTTTGTTAACCCTTCTATTCTTGCCCAGGCTGGCATGGATCAGGGCGCAGTATTTGTTGCGACCTGTCTTGCTGCCGCCGTTGGTTGCTTGATCATGGGCTTATACGCAAACTACCCAATCGCTCTAGCTCCAGGAATGGGACTGAATGCTTTTTTCACTTACGGCGTAGTATTAGGCATGGGCTACACGTGGGAACAAGCTCTAGGTGCGGTTTTCCTATCTGGTATACTTTTTATCTTTATCAGTATTTTTCGACTACGCGAATGGGTTATTAATGCCATTCCGTCTTCGCTAAAACTGGGTATTGCTGCGGGTATCGGTCTTTTCCTAGCTATGATTGCTCTGCAAAATTCCGGCATCATTGTGAAAAACCCTGCAACCATGGTGTCATTGGGCGATCTATCTTCTCCTTCTGCCATCTATGGCCTATTAGGCTTTTTTGTTATCTGTGCTTTGGCGTACTTGAACGTGACTGGTGCAGTAATGATCGGCATTCTGTTCGTGACTATCTTGTCTATGCTATTTGGTCAAAATGAATTCGGCGGCTTGGTTTCTGCACCACCTTCCATTGCACCAACATTCCTTGCAATGGACATAGAAGGTGCTTTCCAAATCAGCATGTTAAGCGTCATTTTCGCTTTCTTCTTCGTTGATTTATTTGATACATCAGGCACCCTAATTGGTGTTGGCCAACGAGGCGGTTTATTAGACAAAGACGGCAAACTACCGCGTTTGAAAAAAGCCTTATTGGCTGACTCTGGCGCAACCGTAGTGGGCGCAGCACTAGGTACTTCTTCTACTACAAGTTACATTGAAAGTGCATCAGGCGTTGCTGCTGGTGGTCGTACCGGTTTAACCGCAGTGGTTGTTGCCTTGTTGTTCATCCTTAGCTTGTTCTTCGCGCCATTAGCTGGATCTATTCCTGCTTACGCTACGGCAGGCGCTCTGATGTACGTAGCAGTACTTATGACAAGCAGTCTTGCTCACGTTGATTGGGATGACATCACCGAAGCTGCTCCAGTGTTAATTGCCGCTTTTACCATGCCATTAACCTACTCAATCGCAGATGGTATTGCGCTGTCTTTTATTAGCTACGCAGTAATCAAACTACTATCAGGCCAAGGCAAACAAGTTGGTGTTGCAGTTTATCTGTTAGCGGCTTTGTTTATCGCCAAATTCTTTATCTTCGTCTAAACAAGATAACGAAAGCCGCATAAAAAAACAGGAGCAAGGTCCGCCTTTGCTCCTGTTTTTTTTCGGCTTCGCAAAACTCACAAACTACTATATGATGCGCCTTCGATTTTCCCTCTTCAAGTGAACAACACATGTCTGACAACGCGCTCTACACGGACCTATCCGGCTACTACGATTTAATGTGTGCGGATATTAACTATCAGGCACAAAGCAATAGCGCTCACAGGTTTCATCAAATTTTTGGCAATGGTGGAAAGCGACATTTGGATTTAGCCTGTGGAACAGGACCACATATCCAGCACTTTCAGTATGAAGGCTATGAATGCAGTGGCTTAGACATTAATCAGCCAATGTTGGATTTAGCTCTGCAGCGTTGCCCAGATGGGCTCTTCACGCTAGGAAATATGTGCGATTACACCACGGCCGAACCTTACGACTTAATTACCTGTTTTCTGTATTCTATTCATTACAGCGGAGACTTAAAAAGTCTAAAAAACTGTATCGAAAGCACTCATAAAGCGCTCAAAACTGGTGGGGTATTTTGTTTCAACTCAGTCGATAAGAACCATATAGACAATAACCTATCGACAAAACACAGCGTCGACTATGAAAACAGTGTCTTTTCATTTGGGTCTTCTTGGTTTTACCGAGGTGAAGGCGAAAAACAAACTCTCAAGCTTAGTATTGATAAAACAACGCTCGATCAAACCCAACAATGGACCGATGAACACCCAATGGTGGCGTTAAGTTTCACAGAACTGCAAAACATCTTGGCGCCGTATTTTGATGTTCATGTATTTGAACACGAGCACGACAAAATCGCGGCTTGGGATCAGCTTTCTGGAAACGCTATTTTTGTGTGTATCAAAAAAGAAAACGCGAATTGACCTGAAGAACGATTAGTTCATCGAACGGTATTTCAAAATCAAACTAATAATTTCATGATCGCTAACGGTAGAAGACAAGGACTC
The DNA here is from genome assembly GCF_016906065.1 of Marinomonas foliarum. Lineage (NCBI taxonomy): Bacteria > Pseudomonadati > Pseudomonadota > Gammaproteobacteria > Oceanospirillales > Oceanospirillaceae > Marinomonas > Marinomonas foliarum. Next base: position 714,758 of record NZ_CP070273.1, read on the forward strand.
ATTGATAGAGCGTCTTTGTGGTAAACGGATATTGAATTTACTTTTTAGTAATCCAACGACTTGCGAATCAGAATTAGGGTCAAAGGATTGACTGGCAAAAATGCTAATGCGCTGTAAAAGGAACTCTTTTGCAGTATTTATCATGTATTTCCTATAATTTTTGGGAAAGCGACAAAGCGACGTAAAGTAAAAACAATTAACGCCACCCGAGCTTGCTTCTAATATGGGCCGGATTAATCGCTTTGTCTACAAATGCTTTCCCTTAATTGAAATTTATAAGGTCACTTGCAAAGGTAATGTTATCTCAACCAACAATCCCCCCAGTGAACTACGGGCTGCACGAACCGCTCCCTGATGCTGACGAATGGCATTTTCAGTAATCGCCAAACCTAGGCCTGTGCCGCCACTGCTCCTATCTCGGGCGGTTGAGACACGATAAAAAGGTCGAAAAATAGAATCCAGTTCATCATCAGGAACCCCTTCACCATCATCCTCCACTTTAATAAACAAGGTATCAGCCTTGGCTTCTAAAGAAACTTGAATCTGATGCTTCCCATAATGGATCGCATTACGAATGACATTTTCTAATGCGCTCATTAATAACTCAGGGTGGCAAACAATCAAACACTCTGGAACATTAGAAACACTCAGCACCTTGCCCATCTGTTCGGCTTCAAATTGACTGTCTCCTAACAACCCATCACAAAGACTAGAAAGCGGTTGAGCTTCTCGCTTCAAATGGCTGTCCACCTGCATACTAGATAGTTCCAGTAGCTTACCTATCATTTGCTCTAGCCGCTGTGCTTCGGTGTCAATTCGGGTCAAATCAGGGCTGTCTCCCAGCTTTCGTTTTGCCAATGCTTGCGCCATTCTCAATCGAGTTAAAGGCGATCGTAGCTCATGAGAAATATCAGACAGCAAACGTTGTTGACGAGAAATCATCATATTTACAGCTTCTACCATTTGGTTAAAGCTGGCTCCTGCTTGGCGAAATTCAGAGGTGCCTTTTTCAAGTTCAGGATCGATTTCAAATACCCCATGCGCCACACGTTGTGCCGCCTTTTCTAGCCGTCGCGCTGGCTGACTTAAAGCCCACGCCAACCAAAGTAACAAAGGAGTACTGACAAACATAACCGCTAATAACAAGCGGAACGGATGATCAAATAATTGGATTAAAAAGTGTGGTGGCTCACTCCAACGCGTTCCGACATACAAAAAGTAATTGCCCCTAGCCAAACGAACAGGAAGCGGGCCCGAAATCATAGTGCGGCCATACAGCCTTTGTTGAGGGCTCTGAGGGTTATCAATTGTCGTCACAAAGTTGCGCAGCGCTTTATAACTAAAGTCTGGGCGGCGATCTGTAGTAATCACATTGCCATCAAGATCCGTAATAAAAAGCCGCAACCGATTATCACCACCTCGATGAGACCAACCTTCCAATTGATGCAGCACCGGCTCTATGCTCTGCTCAGCAGCAAAAGCACGCTCGGCTCTGTCCCTAATTTCCACCATACGATCATAATATGGGGGTGGAATATCACGAGGTTTACGCGGATCAAAGTGAGGTAATGCTAATACGGCCAAAATAACTAAACACATGGTAAACCAGAAAATAGCAAAGATACGGCCATATAAACTGGTGATTTTTGGAAGCCTCATTACTCTCCCTCCACCAGCAAATAACCACGCCCACGCAGGGTTTTAATGCGTGGCTTTGCATTAGGCCAGTCTGGTAATTTTTTGCGCAAATTAGACACATGCATATCGACAGCACGATCAAACGCCGCCAACCTTTTGCCTAGGACATCCAAGCTTAGCTCTTCTTTTGTTAACACCTTGCCCGGATGCAGTACAAAGTAATGCAGCAACGCAAATTCCGTACTGGTCAAATCCAATAAATCACCATTGCAAAAAGCTTCTAAACGCCCCGGATACAATTTAACGTCCCGATACACAACCGCATCGTTTTGGGTCTGCCCTTTACTGGCTTGGGTGCGTCTCAAGATCGCCCTAATTCTTGCTAGAAGCTCGCGCTCACTAAAAGGCTTAGGTAAATAATCATCTGCACCCAATTCAAGGCCAATCACACGGTCAATTTCTTCACCTTTGGCCGTCAGCATCAATACAGGTACATCCCATTTCTCGCGTAATTGCTTAAGCGTCTCAAAACCATTCAATTTAGGCATCATCACATCAAGCAACACCAAATCGACACTATCATCCATGGAAGCCAAACCTTCAACGCCATCATAAGCGGTCGAAACGACGCAGCTTTCAAAAGACAAAACTTCCTTGAGCAAATCGCTCAATTCAACATCGTCATCAATAATCAAAATATGAGGCATGAAAAATTCCTAAAACGGTACATACACATCGAATCAATAAGCCTATTTTACGTCGAAAAACACACCATAGAGCCACCTTTACGATACTTTACCTTGCACAGACGTCAGTTTACCTAGCAACCTCTATTCTACTTCCATGCGTTCAGAACGCAGTATTTATTTACTCTAGCAACTACCTAGTATGGAAGGAAAAGTCCTATGAAAATATCTAAGAAACTTATTTTAGCCTCTGTTGTTTTACCTCTAATCATAAGCACTAGTGCATTTGCCTTTGGCGGAAAAAACCACAAAGGACCTCATGAAGAATGCCGCCCAGGGTTTGGCTTTGATCGTGGCATTATGAAAGACTTAGATTTAACAGACACTCAAAAAGACCAACTTAAAACCCTTCGTCAGGCCAATAAAGATGAAATTAAAAAGCGTTTCAGCGAGAACAAACCAAAAGCAGAAATGAGAGCAGAACGAACCCAAAAAATGAATGACGTATTACTAGCTGATACATTTGACCCGGCAAAAGCAACGGCCCTTGCTCAAGCGTTTGTTAACAAGCAGGTAGAGCGTCAAGTTGACATGCTAAGTAAACAACACAAAATGCTAAGCATCTTAACGCCCGATCAGAAAGCCAAGTTCGTCGAACTACAGAAAGAACACATGGAAGATTGTAACGACATGGCTCGTCACAAAGGCAAAGATAGAAAATAATCGGTCTTCAACAACAAAACGGCCAGTTGGCCGTTTTGTTTTCAACTAAGCATACTCTTAGTTTCGCTTCCAGATCCTTGCTACAGCTCGGTCACTACCGAGTAAACCGACAACCTCACAGACCAAACCTGTTAACGAGAACAATAAAATAGGAATAATACCCGCTGCTTCACCCGTCATCATAGTCACAACCAAAGAAGCTGACGCAATAACAAAACAAAGCGCCCCCAATACAATCAATATTATGCGGTGCGATTTTTTGTATTCATACTCACCAACCCCTGACTCAAACATAGCCAATAATGGTGCACAAAGTTGTCTCATTGCCTTTTTCATAATGCCTTCTTCACTAATTAGAGGAGTTTTAACACACTCACCAAAAATTTTCTTCTATATAGAACACCTTTTATATCATCACGTTGGACGAAAAATTAGGATAACAAGTAAAAAACTTTACAATATTTGATTAAAGTTTGCCTGAACCCAACCGATTATGAGGGAGTAAGAATCAAGTTAGCACATGATACCGATTCCCATTTTTAGAATTTGCGGAGAAAAATATGAAAAATATTATTGCAACAGGAATTGCAGCGACAGCAATATCCTTGTCTATGAACGCAAACGCGTCTCCAATGACGTATATTGATTATACAATGGGCAACATTGATTATGATAACGGTGCAGATGACGGTGATTATTCTGCATTTACTGTATCTATCGATACACTCATTATTCCACTCATTTCAGTAGAATCTATCGATTTTAACGATGCTGATATCTTGAAATTCGGTATAGGCGCTTCTGCTGGTATTGGCCGTGTTAGCCAGATATATGGACTCGTTCACTACAACGACTACGATGATGAAGATTCAGATTTTAGCTTTAGAGTTGGTTTCAATAGCTCGCTAGCAGATCGTCTAGAGCTAAGACTTTCACACACCATGTACTCGGATATGGACTCTTTGGACAACACCAAATTGTCCCTAGGCTACTATTTCACTCGAAACTTCTCATTAGCAGGAAACTATCAGACAGCAGACGATTACAATATTCTTTCTGCAACAGCACGATTGAGCTTCTAAAGTTATATCACCGACTGTCGATCATAAAAAAGGGCTGGAGTTAAAAACTTCAGCCCTTTTTTCTATCTATAACTTTCTATCAGATTAGCAAACTTTCGTTAACCAGTTATGCTTATCTTCTGCTTTACCCCATTGAATATCATTCAATGCTTGGCGGAGCTTCTGAGCAATAGGACCTGGTTCACCAGTACCAACTTGATACTCTTTATCATTATGGATAAAAGTCCCCACAGAGGTTAATACCGCCGCCGTACCAGACAATACTGCTTCCACTTCTGGCTTAGCTGAGCGCTCTAACAATTCAGCTACTGTCAAATCACGCTCAGTAACTGTCATGCCCAAATCAGCAGCAAGAGTCAGAATAGAAGAACGAGTTACGCCGTGTAGGAAAGAAGAATCCAAGCCTTTCGTGATGATCTCATTGCCATCGATTAGCAAGAAGTTAGCCGCGCCCGTTTCTTGTACATCGCCATTTGGACAGAACAAGATTTGGTCTGCTTGCACTTCTTCTTTTGCTTTAGAGATAGGGCCCAACGAACTTGCGTAGTTACCGCCACTCTTGATCATGCCCATATGAGGCGCGCAACGCATACCAGTTTCATCTAACAAAAGACGAAGTGCTTTCGCACCACCAGTGAAATAATCACCCACTGGAGACAACAACACATACAACATAGAAGTTGCCGTTGGCGCAGTAGCTTTACCCACCGCTGCTTCTGTTCCAATATGAGTTGGACGAATATACATAGACCCAGGTGGCTCAGGAACATCACTGCCGTATTCAGCAACCACATCGACAATCATTTTAGCGACTTGCTCTTCATTAATAGTTGGCAAAGACAAAAGGCGGCTACTTTGCGCTAGGCGCTTAATGTTTTGATCCATTCGAAACACATGCACACTTCCATCTTCATGGCGAAACGCTTTTAACCCTTCAAAACACGTGCTTGAGTAATGTAAGACGTGAGCACCTGGATGCAACTGAATGCTGTCCGATGTCACAACACTTTCTTCGTTCCATTTACCATTTTCGAATGTTGCCAATGCCATCTTAGGCATGAACACGCTACCAAAAGCCGCCATTATTGTTTCCTATGTCGTTAAATGATTACGATACCGATCATCACAAGCGGTACCATCAAAGCCAAGAATTTATTTTTTAACCAATCTGTAAATAGTAAAACGGAAATCAGCCTGAAGAAAGTAAATCGTCAAACTCAAATCAAACGAAAGGTATATTTCCAGTATATTTGCTAATTTAAAGAAGAGATAGAGGGATACATCATTCAGAAATGGATAATACTGTACGATTACCGCCATCATTTTTCGCAATATACATAGCGTTATCTGCGTATTGCACCAACTCCAACGGCTCTTTACCGTTTTCAGGGAAACGAGCAACACCAATACTAGCCGACACCTTCACCGACATACCATCAATCACAAACTCGTTCGCCAGTTCAGCACGAACTTTTTCTGCAACAGACAACATACCGTCAGCGTTATTAACCTTGTTTAAAATAATCAAAAACTCATCGCCTCCCAAACGACCCACCGTATCAGATTTACGCACACAGTCGCCTAGCCTTTTGGCAATTTGCTGCAGTAATAAATCGCCAACAGCGTGCCCGCGAGCATCGTTAACACCTTTAAAACCATCTATATCGATAAACAACACAGACAAGCCAACCTTCTCTCTCTCAGCAAGAGACAACGACGACTGCAAACGGTCTAACAGTAAGGTTCTATTAGGCAGACAAGTTAGATCATCATGACCTGCTGCGTATAACAACTGCGCTTCCATCTTTTTACGCTCAGTAATATCGTGAGCAACCGCGATACGAACTTGGTGCTCTTCAGACCACCTAGCAGACCAAAGTACATTGACCACTTCACCATTTTTACGAACCCAACGGTTTTCAAAACGAGGCTGAGTCTGACCCGAAATAATAGTATTGACCGTATCGAGAGTTTTTACCTTATCTTCTGGGTAAACCATACGCACCATAGGTGTTCCAATAACTTCCTCTGGTGAATACCCAAACATGTCTTCAAACGCCGCACTAACAAAGACAAAATACCCTTCACGATCGACAATACAAACCGCATCTAGCATCAGCTCCATTACATCAGCAAGGTCAATATTGAGTTCTTTGTTATTCATAAAGCCGCACACCTGAAAACACAACAGTGTCATTGTGAAAGGGTAAAAGGCGAACAACGCTGCCCTACCATATAAATGCTGATTATCTATGGAGTTTGCATAGAAAATCTATGGTAATTACATAACGTAACGAGATAAGTCCAAATCAGGACAATGAGAAATAATATAGGCCGTAACCAGTCACAGAGATATTTATTAAAAACGTTAGCCAAAACACCACCAAAAAGCGCCGTTTCTTTGTTTTATGCCGAAACACCTTCTGACCCAACATAGCACCAAGCCAGCCACCAAACAGAGACAATAAATGCAACGTCGACTCAGGCACTCTTTGCTTGCCGCGCTTAGCAGCCGACTTATCAACGCCGTAGAAGCAAAAAGTAACCAGACTCAGAAAGCCATAAAAAGAAAACACGTAAATCATTTCAACTCTCTTAGCTTAACGAACTAAATATCAGATCCCCCTTTCTTAGCAACGTAATTAACGAGTAAAAGAAAGGGAACAAAATAGCCACAGATGAACTCTCCAACACCTCCAAGGTCTTAACTATTAATCAACGAAGTAAGTGGAGGCTCTCATCATGAACATTAACTCACTCTTAAACAACATAATGGGCACAGTAGACACTGGAATTAACAAGGCAACCACCAAAGCCAAATCAAGCTCTATTCCTGGCGGATTCATGGGTGGCGCTGCCGCTGGCGGATTAGCCGCCATGTTATTGACCAACAAAAAAGCCCGTAAAATGGGGGGCAAAGCCATCAAATATGGCGGTATGGCGGCTGTGGGTGGAATGGCTTACAAAGCGTGGCGTAATCACAAAGAAAGCCAAAGCATGACTCAGCTATCTAACATTGCGCCAAACCAGAGTTTTGGCTCACCCACCACACCAGCCGTTCCGGAAGGCAGCATCTTTGACCTAGCAGAAGAAAAGCCAACGCAACAAATCGAAAACATGCGCCTAATCTTAATTCGAGCCATGATCAGCGCCGCCAAAGCAGATGGTCACATAGACACCATCGAACGCACTCGAATCGAACAACAGATCAGCGACCTTGGCATCAATGCAGAAGAACAAAGATTCCTAATAGAACAACTACGAGCAGCCAGCGACCCAATCACCATCGCACGCCTATCAGAAAGTGAAGAACAAGCCACAGAGATTTACCTCGTCTCCATGCTCGCCATTGACATCGACACCGAAGAAGAACGCCGCTACCTAGATCGCCTAGGAGATGCATTGCACTTGCCAAGCGATCTACGCCAAAACATCGAATACGAAGTCAGCTATATACAGGCGCCTTAAACCGCACAAAGCGATCACTTCGAAACGCAACACCCTCTAAGAAGGCGCTCTAGGAAAAATCCAGAGCGCTACTCCTTGAGCTTACTACGAATAGCTTCCATACGTTTTCGATTCACGCCAAAGTCGGAATGCCCAACTCGCGATGCCGAGCGAATATCGATATTAACTACTCCATCTCGCTCTTGCGAAAACAAAAACTCCACATCGTCCACAAAACGAAACACCATGGACGTAAACTCAGCATGTATGTACTCCGCTTCATTCACCACAACCTTGGTGCGCTTCGAAGACTCCAGCACAGCTAACACTTTTTCATGTGCATCCAGACTGGAGCCCTTAACCACTATCGGCTCAATAAAATGCTTATCATTGGTTTGGGCCTGACTACTCACACAGTTTGGCGAACTAGGACAATCTGCCAACTTCCCATTGGTAACACCTATATTTGGCATAATACTCGAGCACCCCTGCAATAAAAGAAACACCAGTAAATAGAAAAGCTTTCTAGTGAACACGCTCAATCCTAATAGCTGTGGCCAGAGGCTAACAGCTTGCAACAACCAACAACTCATTTCGAATCATAGATAATAAAAAGGTTTCCCGCTCAATCGACATACCTTTTTTATCACTGTTTTTAATGGTATCCAAATTATGCTTAATGGCATCGTGGACATTAATCCACACTGGCTTCATACCATTTTTGACTTCGTAATCTTCCAGACTCGTCTCACCTAACTGCTCATCAATCTCACAGGTATAACAGTAAGACTTCATCTGCATGATCTCAAAACCATCCCTATTCCAAGGCCGAAACTCTTCATACAAACCAAACGCTTCGACATTACGAATATTCCGCGCCCCCGTCTCTTCCGTTAACTCACGGATCAAACCTTCCACCTGATTCTCGCCTTCATCAATCCCACCACCCGGCAAGGTATAATCATCGTAACGCTGGGTGTACAGCATCAAAATATCCTCGTCTTTTAAAATTATCCCACGGGCAGCAAGACGTAAAAAAGAGGATTGATCGACTGACTCGATACTTGGGTGGATAGAGGATTTTAGTAAACGCATAAGATAGAGACACTTCATCTAAAAAGGGACAAAACCCTTTTAATTAGTTTTATAACACCACTGGCTTTTTGAAATAGTAACGATAGTAGCCAACTAAATTACTCATAATAAAGAGTGCTTCCATCAAGACAGCGGTTGGAGACCCCACGATATAATTATGTATTAACCATAAAGCCGTGCCTATGATCATTAACTCTCGTAAACGACGGTCATCTTTATTAAACGCAGCAACAGTCTGAAAAATTGAAGCGAAGCAACTAACAATACTTGCTAACCCGGCATAAGTAACAACAGCCGAGATTACCGATGCGCCACAGAATATATATTTGAGTATTAAAGAAGTGGAAAATATACTTACAAAATATCGAACAGTAGCAATAATCATCAAACTTGCCGCGGTCCACTGCTCAAGCAGGATAAAATGACTAGAAATCAAAGTCCCCGCGCAAAAAAGACAAGCTACAATCTTTCTCCTGTCCTTGAACTGGAAAGACATCAGATCAAAGCCAATAGCTACAGCGACCAAAACTTGAGAAATAATAAATGGTGTCACCAAAATCCCCTTTAAACATTGTTAAAGGAAAAAGCCCCCCCTAACACCTAAAAACTGTACGTTAGAATATACACTCTTTGAGTGGAAGGGGGCACCTCTGAAAGCAGATTCAACTCAAACATTTTGGACTCCAGCCCCTTATTCCGTACTGCTGAGCGAGGGCTTAGCCCCTTCCCCTTTTGTCTTCCAAGGAGAAAGCGGAGGATAGGGTTGTTCTTTGGATCTTCAAGTATATTTGTTACTTATCTATGACTTTGAGCTACAAGTTTATTCCGCTCTGCTAAGCGGGTAACTTTTGTCCTCTGTTTAATTCAGAAAAGTACAAAAGTAACCAAAAGGTCCCTTTATCGGGCTTTCAGCCCAAACATCTCATTCACATTGTTTAACATCACATCTAGCAACACGACTTTTATCGTAAGGCATAGATTGGTCTTGTGGTTCGAAAGAGGCTTTCCGTTAATGACCCTGAAACTCCATAGAGTCGCGCAACTTCGTCGCGTCGAACTGACTGCTAGAGTATAAGATAGGCCGAAGACACGTCATTTCCCACAAGGGGACAAGTGCCCGCGAAGGCGGGAATCAAGCTCTTGCGACCTTTTGTAGGTCGCGGCTTTAGCCCGACACGGAATTTAGATTCCATTCAAACGCTTTGGATTCCTAAGCTTTATTTCCGCTCTGCTGAGCGAGGGCTTAGTCCCTTCCCCTTTTGTCTTCCAAGGGGAAGGCGGAGGATGGGGTTGTTCTTTTATCAGGCTATCGCCCAAACGTCTCATTCACTTTGCTTAACATCATGTCTAGCAAAACGACTTTTATCGTAAGGCATAGATTGGTTATGCTGCTGGAGAGAATCTTCCCGTTAATGACCCTGAAACTCCATAGAGTCGCGCAATCGGGATTGCGTCAAAGGGGTAACGCCCAGCTCAACTGCGTAGCAAGCTGGCGGGCTTTTTGGAACAAAAAGCGTGACAGTTTGCGAAGTCAGGTTGCAGCTGTTTATTATACAATTATTGACGCTACATGTTGGAGCCACTGGAATACAATATTCCCACTCACTCCGTACATAGTGTTCTTCAATGCTTCAGACAAGTCATCGAAAGTATCTATCGAAGTATCTCTGACCAACTCAAGCGCATGCTTTGTTTCAGCTTCATTATCTTCAGTCGCCCCTTTTTCAACTATTTCACTGATTTTCTTTAGAGCAAGATGAAGCTCTGTTCTTGTTCTGGAGTCTTCAATGAGCTCTTCAAGAGTTCGCTTGTTATGGTCTAGCTGAGTCAACAAAAGCTTTTCTTCCTTTTTTGACTGATGCAGCAAGATATTTTGACTTGCGTTCATGTGGTGCATTTGCGAGCCAATTTGCGTTCTAAGAAAATCGACATCGTCTTCTAGTGATTTGATTTTTTTGTCTGCATATTTTTCAGATATAAGTAACAGGCTAGTAGTTTGCTTTATTTCTAACTCAGCCATGTCTAATTTATTAGTCAATCGTTGAATTTGTAGCTGATCTTCCAATAAAGATTCTGGTTCAGATTTCTTTGTGACGACCAAAGCATAATCATCCAGAGTTTTTTCAATAATTTCTTTTGCGCCGCAAGGTGAATCAACAATCATACGGACGACATTACCGTCTTGTTCAATGCGAACTTTGGCTTCAATATCCGGATATTTCTGCTTAATAATTTCACCGAAGTAAGAAAGGATACCCACACCTGCTTGATAGTGTTCAGTGGGGAATTCTAAAACTCTCTCGATTGAGTTCTCAGTTGTTTCTGAACTCAACTCTATAACTTCCAGTTCCTCTTGCTCTTGCGATACCCCTATCACTATAAACGGTGTCTTTTGGTTTAATGGTAGAAGGTCGCTTAATTGTGCCTGAGCACGTTCAAAGTAAAAATGAGGGGCCATTCTTCGTGGGTCCTCATACATTGACTTAGAAGATTCCATTGGAACTATAAGTACTGACAGGTCACAAAATTCAGAAGTGACTATTCTAGGAGTTTCAACAAGCACCCAATTTGGGAATGCAAGCATTCTATCGGAAGCCATCATTTTTGTTGCAACACCATCTTTAAAATGCCTGATGTAAAGGTTTATACCCCCTGGGATTTCAGACCTCATTCGATAGCTTGACCATCCAAGGTTCTCAACCATATGCTCCCAGCATCTACTAAAACTGTATGGGTTGATTTCAATTCTCTCGCGTTGTTCGTTTCTGTGTGGTGGAGAGCTTATCTCTGGGTCAGACAGTGACTCACTATCTATTTTACTTATAGCGGTACAAATATCGTCGTACGCTTTATCCTTATGTAGAAGGATATTCCAAGCGGAATTAAAGCTAATTACCTTATTTATGAACATAACTTTCCATTGTTGTATAACGCTTTGCTAAGCGGCAATAAAATAGCTGGCTAAAACTAGCGAGGAACGAGCAAAAGCCAGCTGTTTTTTGTCCGTTTAAGCAACTTGTTAGATTTTACTTGTTAATATGATCACCAAATAATTTCCTGTAAGCCACATTATTTTTACTTAGATTCTCATCTAAGTTACCAGTTAATAAAACAGGAGATTTATTCGTATGTAGAAATATTAAAGTAACTTCATAGAAGAGAATAAACATAAACCAACAGTGTGCATATGTTTTTACTGAAGCATAACTACTTCTAAATGGCGCAATTGACTTTGCGTGAGCTCTGTCATTACGAAAAGCGTAACCAAGGCCGCTGACTAAAAAAAATAGTACGTCATCTTCTGAAAGTTGAACTTCAACTTCTTCAATTTTTACTTTTTCTAACCTTATGAGTTTTCGTAGACGCGACGCCCCATTTCTTCGTTCTTTTTTATCTTTGTAATCAAAAAAAGTAGATAACAAATGTAGGACTTCTTCTAAATTACTGCTCACAACCGGAGGATTGCCATTGGAATATAAAACTCTTTTAGCATAACTAGACAAATTAGGCTCTTCAGCAGTTGGCTTGAATGGTTTAGATTGACTTATCCTTTTGAGCAAATACTCACAAGTCTGAAAAGGGATGTTTTTTGTCAATTCAAAAAAAGCATTTTTCACTTGATTATTTGATGAAAAGTAGTTCATAACTGTTGGACAAACTAGCGTCCTAAGTGCATTAGTAATGTTCCCCTGTCCTCCTGGAGCTTTACTAGTTACATACTCAAATCCACGCCACATCCAATCAAAGGCATGATCAGGTCTTAAGGGCAAACTATCAACAGCATCTAGTAGGTAGGACACACATATGTGCAAGTCTTTGTCATTAGAGTTAGGTAATTGATAAGGAAAAAATAGTTCTTCTATTCCAAGTGACGATACTCTTTCTTTAAATTGAATCTCTGCACTAAATTCTTGGGTTAAAGGCCATTGATTAAAGTGCTTAATACGTAATTCTTTCATTTTACTCCATGTAAAATATAACGCCTCAGTTAAAAGGCAAAATTTGGTTGGCTATAATGTGAAGCGGAGCGAAACCAGCCAACTGAATTTTGTCCGCTTTTAAACTTTTTGTTATATGCCCATTACGGCACATACACCATCTCGACAGTAAATTTAAAATCAGCTTCAAGCTCGGAAATAGATAGCTGCATTACCAAGTCGCTAACTTCTTCTTTATCTGTCGACAAATCAACTAATGCCAGCCAGTCTTTGCCTTGCCAAATATATACTGATGAATCCCAACACTTTTCAGATAATGATATAAGTTTTTCGCCATAATCTTCTATATATGATCTCATCTGACTTGCTACATCTGGGCTTCTTAGCTCTGAATTTGGAACAACAGAACGTAAAACGTAATCTTTAGCAACCAAAGCGTCGACTATTTTAGCAATAGTGCTTCGCCATTTAGATGGTATTGGAAGCTCTGCCTCTCTATTCTTTATTACACTATTCGTTTCCATTCAACTCAGATCCTTCGAGGGCATATAACGCCCTGTTAATGGGCAAATTTTGCTGGGTTGATTTTTGCCTGTGAAGCAGGAAAGCAAAAAGCAACATAGTGAAATTTGTCCTGATTAAACAGATTGTTATATTTCACTATACTCGGTTCTTATTAAACCAAAACACTTCAGATCATGAAATTTATTTTTCCAGTACCCGCTATGTCGCCTAAGCCCTTCTTCTTTGAAGCCTACTTTTTCGAGTACCGATTCGGAAGCTTTATTACCAGGTACGGTGTCACCTTGAATACGGTGAAGTTCACCACAGGGTAACTCTCCATCGAAAGCTGCTGTCACTATTCGATGCACTGCTTCTGTTGTATACCCCATTCCCCAATACCTCGGAAGTAAATCATATCCAAGTACCGCATTTTTCATTTTAGGGTTCCAACTGTTGAAACCACATGTTCCAATCAGCTTATTAGTTTCTTTTAAGCGAATAGCCCAACGGATACCTGATTTTTCTTCAAAACGATTGCGGAAGAAATTAATAAGGCTTTGTGCCTGTGATAACTCGCTGAATGCTTCAAGGTCGTAATACTCAACTACCGTGTCATCTGAAAACAGGTCAAAAACACTTTCAGCGTCTTGATCGAGTAACTCAGATAATATTAGCCGATTTGTTTCTAATACTGGAAAGTACACCTAATCCTCCGTGAATATAACGCTTCAAGCTGCGGCGCGAAGCGTCCGACAGCCTTGACTTGTTAGGCTGGTTGGACGTTTTTATGCCTGTAAGAATAGACATTCTCTGTAATAAAATCTTCATCCTTAATTGCTTCATTCAGCATTCTGAGTAATGAAAATTGCAACTGATGTCTAAGTGCATTATTGCAAGGACATTCGTCTTTGTGGTTGACTCGTTCCCATACACTATGATTTTCATTGTAAATCCAACCAACATTGGTGCCGACACCATCAACAACATTACTTGGATGAGAGACGACTAACCCAGCCACCGTAATATATCCTTCCTCATTAACTGAAACATGTATTCCTTTTTCATAAATATACTCCTCTTGCTCCTCCACTATTTTTACCAAGCCATCTAACTCAACAACAAAATCACCATGCCTTTCCAGCGCCTCACTAACAAGGGTCATGTCAAAAGGTTTATCGGTGTTAGCGTAATATGAAAATTGTGGAAGCTTGTAAAAGACGAGATCCTTAAATGGATTATCCGGATCACTTCTATTGTCAGAAATCCAGAAATTTTCATATAGAGTCACATGGGGAGGGAGATGCTTTATAAAGTTGTCTTCATAATCCGGAATGTCCAAGCCTCTTCGAAACGTAGGTATTGGGCTGTCTATATTCATTTTTTCCCACGGCAAACTTAAAAGTGTATTTAAAACAAAGTCTTCGTTGCTTGTTGGGAAAACATCTGAAACGTCATTTATTAAATTCTTCTTACAGAAATCTTTCAACACACTGTTCGGAACTTCGATGTGTGAAGTAATAACTTGAGGAGGCAACCTGTCGCTCAAACTTCCCACTAGACATGCTTGTTGAGTGTGAAATCTAAGCCTGCCTTCATCGCCTTGCATTGAAGTGAGGTCATGAACCTTTATATCAAGGGTCTCCAATGCTAAGGAATCTATAATATAGATATGACCGTTCCCTTCAGGCTGACTATATTTTGCGTCTTTGTGAACCAGCCATACAGGGCTCTCATGTATATCTTCACTCATGTGAATAGACTTAGACTCTTCGTATGTGTTTGATACAAACCAACACGCTATAGAAGTAGACTTAGTTAAATCCACATAAAATGATCTCCAGCCGTAGTGTTGCAGTATTGCTTGAGACAATTCTAAATCTATATCAAAGTAGTCGGCACCAGAGAACCCACGAATCATAGCTTTAGCGTAATGCGTCCATTTGAACATAACATCAGGAATACAGCCATGCCTGCTGAAAGATGTAGGAATACTTGTATCCCCTTTAGAATCTACATAGTGCTTTACTTGTCCGCGAAATAAATACCCGCTCTTATATTTTGACAAATGAGTCTCTAGCTCATCTACGCTTTTAATAAAAGTAGTCATAGAACTCCGTCTCGATGGCCTAACATTTTAATAGAGCGCATGCTCGTTTAGACAATTTCAAAACTGTCCAAAAAACTTTATAAACAATTGAATAATAAAAGTTTTATAAAGCTATTCACAAAAGTGAAAACTGGAAAAACGAGCGTGCGCGTTATTCTTTTTATCCACAGCGCGTTATTTCTGCTCTGTAAATCCTTATTCCTTGATACTAAAAGACTTTCTTACTTACCTCCAGCACAAAACGCGCACAACCGGTTTATTTAAAATGGTTAAACGAGCAAAAATACCTTCATCTCAAAAATAGACTGTATATCCACCCATAAATTGTGTTTTAAATTTCATCCAAAAATAAAGTCGGTTTCAGACAATGAAAGCTTCACTTTCTCCGGCGGATCACGGTCGTACCTCCCTCATCGCGCCCTACGATTAGCATTACGGTATCGGGTATAAATTTGCAGACAATTAGCTACGAAAAAGTCAGTTCGACGCAACGAAGTTGCGCGACCCTATGGAGTTTCAGGGTCATTGTTTGACGAGCCAACTCCCACTAGATAATCAATCTATGCCTTACGATAAAAATCGTGTTGCTAATCCAGAATTAAACAACCTGAATGAGACGTTTGGGCGATAGCCCGAGAAAGAGACCTTTTGGTTACTTTTGTGGATCTGGACAAAAGTTACCCGCTCAGCTTTTTCCTGAATTAAAAAGCGGAATAAAGCCTGCAGCTCGGAGCTATTGAGAAGTAACAAATATCCTTTAAAACCCAAAGAAATAACCCCATCCTAACCTTCCCCTTGAAGAAAGGGGAAGGAACTAGCCCGCTCAGCAGAGCGGAACCAAGCTTGCAAACTAGGAATCGCTGAGAAGTAACTATTTGACCTTATAAAAACAAAAAAAGAGGCCGAGGCCTCTTTCTAGTCGATCTTAAAAAAGACCTAAGATTTATCACCTGAGATCCGGCTGCCTACAGCAGAAGTCTGGTCTTTATACTTAGCGTTATCCCGCTTGTTATAAGGACGATCCGCAGAACCCGACATGGTTTCGAAGTTGATGGCGCCTATGGTCATGCCTGGGCTTAAGGCGATGGGCAGTTTGCCGCCGTTGAGGAATTCCAACACGATGCCGCCGCTCCAACCTGGGTCGATGCGGTGTGCGGTTACGTGAACCATTAAGCCAAGGCGTGCCAAGGAAGAACGTCCGTCGAGCCAGCCAACTAGGTTGTCAGGTACGGTGACGGATTCTTTGGTGACGCCAAGTACGAGTTCGCCCGGATGGATGAAGAAAGGTTTGCCATCTTCGACAAGGATTTCCTCGCTCATGACGGATTCGATGACTTTGCTTAAGTCAGCTTTCGAGCTGCTTAGATCAAGATAAGGCGCCGGGTGACCTTGAAAGACGCGAAACGAGTTGCCCAATCGTAAATCAACAGAGACACCGCTGATCACGCTGTTATCTGGGCGTGGTTCGATAACAATAGAACCTTCGTCTAGGGCTTTTATAATATCTCGGTCACACAAACGCATTACTTTTCCTCAATCGTCGCTCATGCCAATAATAGGCATCGCTATTTGTTCATTTTGTTGGGATGCAAGGGTAGCACCAAGCTTGCGTGCAATCGACTGATAAATGCCTGCCGTATCACTTTCTGGGGCATTTACCACGATTGGTCGGCCTGCATCACTCTGTTCGCGGATCGCTAGACTCAGTGGCAGTTTGCCCAATACATTAACATCGTATTCTTTTGCTAGGCTAGCACCACCTTCGTCACCAAAAATGGCTTCGTGATGACCGCAGTTAGAACAGATGTGTGTCGACATATTTTCCACCACGCCCAACACTGGAATGTTTACCTTGTTGAACATTTCAATACCACGGCGAGCATCTAATAAAGCGATGTCTTGCGGTGTGGTAACCACAACAGAACCGGCAACAGGGACTTTTTGCGCGAGGGTCAGTTGAATATCGCCTGTACCCGGTGGCATGTCGATAAATAGGTAATCAAGATCATCCCAATCGGTTTGCGTTAAAATCTGCATCAGAGCACCAGTCACCATAGGACCACGCCATGCAACTGGCGTGTCTTTGGTGGTTAGAAATGCCATGGACATCACTTGTACACCAAATGCCGTTGGTGGGATGAAGAATTTCTCGTCACGGACTTGTGGGCGAGTACCCTCTTCAAACCCTAGCAGCATGCCTTGGCTTGGACCGTAGATGTCCGCATCCAAGATACCAACACGAGCGCCCTCTTTTGCCATAGCAAGAGCAAGGTTAACCGTGGTGGTGGATTTCCCCACGCCGCCTTTGCCAGACGCCACAGCGATGATGTTCTTTACACCTTTCATCCCAGGAATGCTGCCTTGTGTGGCTTGGCTTTTAACTTGAAAGTCAATGTCTAGTACCAAGAGGCGAGAATCACCCAAGAGTTCTTTGATCTTGGCTTCCAGTTGAGCTTGTTGTTTTTGCGCTGGGTAGCCAAGCGTTAAAGTGACATGAACTCGGCTGTCGTCTGCAACCACATTCCAAACAGCACCATAAGGTTGGCCGCTGTTGTCATCGATTAGGGTTTCTAAAGTCGCCTGTAGTTGGGCATCAGTTAGCATGGGGGCTCCTAGTAAGGCGTAATTTAAAGAGTGTTTATTTTATAACGTTGAGCCAAGTGTGGGGGCAAATTGCAGAAAAGCAAGACTTAGAAAGAAGACTAGCGCTTGCACACGCGGGATTGAGACTTATAATGTCGCTTTTCTTAGATAATCTATCTTTAAAGCGCTTTATTCATTCGTCATCTACGCCTAATTATTGATAGAATACCCGACCTTTTTTAATCCAGCAGGCTTATCAAAAATGGCACAAACGCAACGCAAAATTTTAGTCACCAGCGCCCTTCCTTATGCAAATGGTTCTATCCATTTGGGGCATATGCTGGAACACATCCAAACCGATATCTGGGTGCGTTTTCAAAAAATGCGCGGCCATCTTTGTACAGCAGTGTGTGCGGATGACGCACATGGCACGGCGATTATGATCAAAGCCGCGCAACAAGGTATTACATCAGAAGAGTTGATCGACGGTGTTCGCCAAGAACACATGGCTGACTTTAACGACTTCCTAATTGGTTACGATAATTACCACTCAACGCATTCTGACGAAAACCGTGAGTTCTCAAACAGCATTTACAAAGCCCTTCGTGACAATGGAAAAATCGCGGTACGCTCTATCGTGCAAGCGTACGATCCAGAGAAAGAAATGTTCCTTGCAGATCGTTTCATCAAGGGTACTTGCCCTAAATGTAAAGCAGAAGATCAATACGGTGACAACTGTGAAGTCTGTTCTGCGACTTACACGCCAATGGAAATGATCAATCCGCGCTCTGTTTATTCTGGTGCGACCCCGATTGAGAAAGACTCAGAACACTATTTCTTTAAATTGCCAGACTTCCAAGATTTCTTAGCGAAATGGACACGTAGCGGCACCTTGCAAGACCAAGTGGCAAACAAGCTATCTGAATGGTTAGATTCTGGTTTGAAAGAATGGGACATCAGCCGTGATGCGCCTTACTTTGGTTTTGAAATCCCAGACGCACCGGGTAAATATTTTTACGTTTGGCTAGACGCACCAATTGGTTACATGGCGAGCTTCAAAAATCTGTGTGATCGCACCGAAGGTTTGGAGTTTGATGATTACTGGGCGAAAGATTCCGACGCCGAGCTTTACCACTTCATCGGCAAAGACATCATCAATTTCCATGCTTTGTTCTGGCCTGCTATGTTGGATTGTGCTGGCTACCGCACACCAACAGCAGTCAATGCACACGGTTATGTCACCGTTGACGGCGAAAAAATGTCTAAGTCACGCGGCACCTTTATTAAAGCTCGCACTTACTTGAAACATTTGGACCCGCAATACTTGCGTTACTACTACGCAGCTAAACTGAACTCTCGTGTTGATGATATCGATCTTAGCCTAAGTGATTTCTTGCAGCGTGTGAACTCAGACGTCGTGGGTAAAGTGGTTAACATTGCTAGCCGTACCGCCAGCTTCATTAATAAGAAATTCGACGGTCAATTAGCCAATGAAGTGAGCGAAGCGGAGATGATTCAATCTTTCGTTGACGCTGGCGATGTGATTGCCGAGCACTTTGAAAGCCGCGAATACGGCAAAGCCATTCGTGAAATCATGCGTCTTGCTGACGTTGCGAACGAATACATAGCCGAGCAAGCACCTTGGGTGTTGGCAAAAGACGAAGCGACTTTGCCGAAGGTTCAGGACGTTTGTACCGTTGCCTTGAACTTGTTCAGCATATTGGCAACTTATTTGAAACCAGTCATGCCAAATATGGTGGCTGACGCAGAAGCTTTCTTAGGCAAAGAACTAACATGGGATAACCGCAGCGTGTTGTTGTTTGGCAACACGGTGAACAAATTCAAGCCACTAATGGGTCGTATTGAGCAAGCACAAATCGATGCCATCATCGAAGAAGGCAAGATTGAAGCAGCGGCTGAAGCCGCAGCAAAAGAAGCGGCGCAACCGGCTCAAGCGGAAACAGAACTAAGCAAAGAGCCAATCGAAGCAGAAATCAATTTCGATGACTTTGCGAAAGTGGACTTGCGCATCGCCTTGATAGTGAAAGCCGAGCACGTCGAAAAAGCCAATAAGCTACTAAAATTGACCTTAGACATTGGTGGCGAAACGCGCACTGTATTCTCTGGTATCAAGTCTGCTTATAAGCCAGAAGACCTAGAAGGCAAACACACTGTCATGGTGGCCAACCTTGCACCTCGCAAAATGAAGTTTGGTATGTCAGAAGGCATGGTATTGGCGGCAGGCCCTGGCGGTGAAGAAATTTACCTACTAGAACCTCACGCTGGCGCAAAACCTGGTCAACGCGTGATGTAAGCCGCAGGGCATCGGCCTAAACAGCCAATAAACGCGATACAAACCAGTGCTCACCTTAGTAAATAAGAAAGATTATTAATAAGGTGGGCATTGGCATTAATAGAGAATCATAAATCGAAATTATATAAGCGTAACCTATTATCTATATACTTAATCGGACTAAAAATGTGAGATTTTTAGCTTTGTTAGTTATAAGCAGATTGGTATAGTTACGCTCACAGATGCTTTTATCCAAAAGTGTCTGATATCACACTATATTCACCACATATTTTGGACGTGAAATGACTGAATATCTCCTGATACTGGTCAGTACCATTCTAGTTAACAACTTTGTACTGGTTCAGTTTTTGGGCCTATGCCCTTTCATGGGCGTGTCTGGGAAACTAGAAACCTCGATTGGCATGGCAATGGCGACGACCTTTGTTTTAACCTTGTCGAGCCTGTGCAGTTATCTAACTTACACCTACATACTTCAGCCATTTGGTCTTGAATACCTACAAACCATCTCTTTTATCTTAGTGATCGCTGTTGTTGTGCAGTTCACTGAAATGGTGGTTCATAAAACCAGTCCATTACTTTATCGAGTATTAGGAATTTTCTTACCCCTTATCACGACTAACTGCGCCGTATTGGGTGTGGCATTACAAAACATCAGCAAACAAAATGGCTTTGTTGAATCCATTCTTTATGGTTTTGGTGCCGCGGTTGGTTTCTCATTCGTGTTGATTTTGTTCTCTGCCATGCGTGAACGTATTAACGTTGCTGATGTTCCGACTGTCTTTAAAGGCTCTGCCATCGGCATGATTACCGCTGGTCTTATGGCTCTTGCTTTCATGGGCTTCACCGCCCTTGTACAGATTTAGGAGCCGACCATGTTGACTGTTTTACTCGCAATCGGAATTTTAGTACTCCTTTCGCTTATTTTTGGCGCTATTTTGGGTTACGCCAATGTGCGTTTCCATGTAGAAGGCGATCCAATCGTTGATCAAATTGATGCTCTTCTACCACAAACACAGTGTGGCCAATGTGGTCATCCTGGCTGCCGCCCTTATGCTGAAGCCATTGCCAACGGCGAAGCCATTAACCATTGCCCTCCAGGCGGTCAAGCCACCATTCAAGCCTTAGCCGATTTATTAGATGTGGAAGCTGTTCCATTAGATGGCGACCACGGCACCGAAAGCGCGAAGCGTGTCGCGGTAATTCGTGAAGACGAATGCATCGGCTGCACTAAGTGCATTCAAGCATGCCCTGTGGACGCGATTTTAGGTGCGGCCAAACAAATGCACACCGTCATAGCGGATGAATGCACAGGCTGTGACCTTTGTGTCGAGCCTTGCCCTGTAGATTGTATTGATATGGTAGAAGTAGGCGTGACAGCGAAAACTTGGTCTTGGGATAAGCCGCAAGGTATCGCGGCAACGTCATTAAACGTTATTGCCACCGACCGCCAAGCGGAGGTGACACACTGATGCAAGTAGCAAAACTACCAACAGCACAGGTTTTTTCTTTTCATGGCGGCATTCATCCACCGGAAAACAAAACGCAATCTCTGCAATTACCTTTGGGTAAACCTAGCCTACCTAACGAGCTTATTTTGCCGCTTGGCCAACACATTGGCCAGAGCTCTCGCCCGTTAGTCAAAGTGGGTGACAAGGTATTAAAAGGCGAAACCATCGCCATTAACAATGGCTTTTTGAGCAGCTTTTTACATGCGCCGACTTCTGGCACGATT
Source organism: Marinomonas foliarum (assembly GCF_016906065.1). NCBI lineage: Bacteria > Pseudomonadati > Pseudomonadota > Gammaproteobacteria > Oceanospirillales > Oceanospirillaceae > Marinomonas > Marinomonas foliarum. The sequence goes on from NZ_CP070273.1 coordinate 736,607, forward strand.
GCCGCTATTGAAGAGCGTCTTATTGCTCATCCATCAGGCTTAAGCGATCTTTGTATTATCCTCGCGCCAGATGGCAATGAGACATGGACCCCCCTTGAGCCACTGGACAATTGGCAAGACATCAGCAAAACCGATGTGTTGGCGTACTTGTCCGAAATGGGCATCATCGGCATGGGCGGCGCAGGCTTCCCAACGCAGGTAAAACTTCAAGGTGCCCACAAGAATCCACTGACGCATTTCATTATTAACGCGGCAGAATGTGAACCTTACATCACCGCTGATGACATGTTGATTCGTGAAAAAACCTTAGAATTAGTGTTAGGCATCGAGATACTTCAACACCTTGTTGAGGCAGATAACATTGTCATTGGTATTGAAGATAATAAGCCCACCGCCATTGCGGCATTAAAAGCCATCTTGAGTGAACGCAACAGCCAAATTCAAATTGCGGTTGTGCCAACTAAATACCCTTCTGGCGGCGAAAAGCAATTAATCCAGCTATTAACGGGCAAAGAAGTCCCAAGTGGACAATACCCGGCAGACATCGGCGTTTTATGTCAAAACGTCGGCACCTGTGTGGCAGTTCACGATGCAATTACGCTCGGCAAACCACTTATTTCACGTTTTACCACCTTAACGGGTGATGCGCTGAAAGCTCCACAAAACGTCGAAGTACTGTTCGGTACGCCAGTAGCGCATTTATTGGAATACGCCGATTTTGAGCCGAAAAAACTCAGCCGCTTGATCATGGGCGGTCCAATGATGGGCTACACCTTAGATTCAGCCGCTGTGCCGATTGTGAAAACCAGTAACTGTATTTTAGCCGCCAGCAAAAAAGAACTGCCGGCGCCGGCACCAGAACAAGCTTGCATCCGTTGCGGTATGTGCGAACAAGCCTGTCCTGCCAGCTTATTGCCTCAGCAGTTATTGTGGTTCAGTAAAAGCCAAGAATTCGAAAAAGCCGAACACCATAACCTATTCGATTGTATTGAATGTGGCGCTTGCTCTTATGTTTGCCCAAGCAGCATTCCGCTAGTGCAATATTACCGCCATTCCAAAAGCAGCATCCGTGAAGCTCGTGAAGCCAATGTCAAATCAGACTTGGCGAAGCAACGCTTTGAAGCCCGTAAAGCTCGCCAAGACGCAGAAGCAGCAGAGAAAGAAGCCAAACGCCTAGCTCGCCAAAAAGCGTCATCCAACAAAGCCACGGACAAAAAGAAAGCAGCACCAGAAAAAGCCGCTCCAACAGCCGCCGCTGCGCCTGCAACAACTGACGAATCGAAAAAGCTCAAAGTCGATATCGCCATTGGCAAATCCAAACTGAAGAAGCTACAGAAACAACTGCTTGAAGCGCAAGAAAACGAACACGTGGAAGAGATCAACAACTTGCAACTGCAAGTCACTGATCAAGAAAAAGCCATTGCATCACTGGAAGAACAGCTTGCGCAAATGACAAGCGCAGCGCCTGACGCTCCAGTGACAAATACCGCCAAAGCAAGCCCTGCGCCTGTGAGCGACGAGCTGAAAAAAGCCAAAGTCGATGTGGCCTTGATTGGCGTGAAACTGAAGAAACTACAAAAGCAACTTGTTGAGACACCAGACGATCAAGAGCTGAAAGACAAGGTCAGCGCTTTTGAAACCGATCTAAAAGCCGCACAAGACACAGTAAGCAAGCTAAGTGAAAGCACAAACACCGCCGCAGCCGAACCAAAAGCCGCGATTAGTGATGAATTGAAAAAGCTAAAAATCGATGCCGCCATTGCCAAAGCGGCGGTGAAGAAAGTCGAAAAAGCCTTGAAAAAGGCAGAAGAAATAAACGCGCCTGAAATCGAAGCGATTCGTCAGCAATTACAAGAAGCCCAGCAGCGAGCAGATGAACTGGAAAAAACCTTAGCTAACCCAGAAGCTGCAGCACCCAAAGCGGCTCCAGTAAAAGCAGAACCTGAAACCAACGTCGATGCCGACGCAGCTAAGAAGCGCAAAATAGATCTAGCCATTGCCAAGGCTGGCATTAAAAAGGCCGAGAAAAACATTCATCTCCTGAAAGAGCAAGGCAAGGACGAGGCTGAAATCAATGCGTCGGAATGGCCGAGCAAATTAAAAGAGGCACAGGATAAACTCGCCGGACTTGAGAAGGAACAGGCATCTGAGGCAACAGCACCCTCTGTCGCAACAGACACAAGTGCACCAATTGCCACCGCTAACATCGATGCGGATGCCGCTAAAAAACGCAAGATCGACCTAGCTATTGCTAAGGCCGGCATTAAGAAAGCCGAGAAAAACATTCAGCTTTTAAAAGACCAAGGCAAAGACGAAAGCGAGATAGAAGCATCGGAGTGGCCTAAAAAGCTCATTGAGGCACAACAAAAGCTCGCCGCGCTTGAAGCAGAAGAAAGCACATCAGCTACTTCCGTTTCTACGCCTGTAGAGAAAACAGCAGATACAGCGGCTAACAGTGAAGCCAAAGTCGAGCCTGAAATGGATCTAGCGACGCAGATTAAAAAAGAAAAAATCGCCGTAGCTTTAGCTAAAGCTCAAATCAACAAATTGAATAAGCGTTTAGAAAGCTCACCAGAAGAAGCGGACACCATTAAACAAGAAATGGTAGCCACTGAACAACGTCTGCAGAGCGCCGAAACTTTGTTAGAAAAACTTATTCATTCGCAAACTAACATGCAAGAGAATCGTTAAATGGCATTATTGAGGATCACCTCCCCCCACACACAACGTGCAGGACGTCGCACCTCTTGGGTGATGCAGATGGTCATTTTAGCGACCATTCCTGGCATAGTCGTGCAGACTTGGTTATTTGGCTGGGGCACGCTAATTAACCTAATGATTGCCTGCATCACTGCATTATTAAGTGAAGCGGCTATTTTGGCGGTTCGTCGTCGTGCTGTCGGTTTCTTCTTGAAAGATTACAGCGCCCTATTAACCGCAGTGCTGTTAGGCGTTGCCTTGCCTCCCGTTGTGCCTTGGTGGGTCACGGTGACAGCGGTGGCGTTTGCGATTATCTTTGCCAAGCAACTTTATGGCGGCTTGGGCAACAACCCGTTCAACCCGGCCATGGTCGGTTATGCCATTGTATTGGTGTCTTTTCCTGTTCCTATGAGCCAATGGCTTGGCGTGCAAAGCATGATCCCTGCTGGTGAAACACTGTCTTTCATGCAAAGCTTGCAAGCTATTTTCCATCACTTACCCGTGATAGATAGCTACACCATGGCGACGCCTTTAGATGGCTTCAAACACAAAGACCTATTAGATTCGCAAGCCGCTTTTAGCAGCATTGCTGCTCTTCAAGGGCCCAGCTTAAACAGCTGGCTTTGGGTAAACGCAGCGTATCTTGTCGGTGGCCTTGGGCTGATATGGTTGCGCATTATCACCTGGCACACGCCAGCGGCACTATTGGGTGCTTTACTGGTAATGGCTGGCGTATTCCATCTGTTTGACCCAAGCAATACGGCAACGCCTTTCTTTCAGCTAACCACTGGCGCAGCCATGTTCGGTGCCTTCTTTATTGCTACTGACCCTGTGTCGTCTTGTACCAGTAATCGCGGCAAGCTGATTTATGGCGCTGGCATTGGAATCTTGATTTACATTATTCGCTCTTGGGGTGGTTACCCTGACGGCGTTGCATTTGGCGTCTTGCTAATGAATTTCGCAGCACCATTAATTGATTACTACACGCAACCAAGAACATATGGGCATAAAAAAGCCAAAACCGGCTTAAAAGTTGGGGAGGATAACTAATGGAATTGTTCGCCTCTATTCGTCGCAATAGTTTAGGTTTAGCTATTTTCGCTGTGCTGACTGCTGGCCTTATCGCCACTACTCATCAGCTGACAGATCACACCATCAAGAATAATATTTTGGATGCGCAAATTTCAGCTTTCAATGAAATCTTGCCAGCTGATTTATACGACAATGATTTAACCAAAGACACAGCGACACTACCTGCTGATCCATTACTTGGCAGCGAAGAAGGCATAAAAATTCACATCGCTCGTAAAAATGGCGAAGTCTCTGGCATCATCTTCGAAACCATTGCACCACGCGGCTATAATGGCAATTTAGATATGCTCGTTGCCATTGATAAAAACGGTGTCGTCACAGGTAGCCGTGTAATTAGTCATAAAGAAACACCAGGGCTTGGCGACAAAGTTGACCTTAAAAAGTCCAAATGGATTTTAAGCTTTGCCAACAAGTCGTTAGAAAACCCGAGTTTAAAGGCTTGGGGTGTGAAAAAAGACGGTGGCGATTTTGACCAATTTACCGGTGCGACCATCACTCCTCGCGCCGTCGTTCGCGCTGTAAAGAACACGCTTATTTACTTTGATCAACACAAAGATACGCTGTTAGCGTATTAGGATAGCCCCATGACAACGAACTCAGAAGCGGCCGAAAGTGAGGCTACTCAAGAAGCGAGCAAGCCAAGCGCGAATTACGCTGAAATCATTTATAACGGCATTTGGAAAAACAACCCGGCCTTAGTTCAATTGCTTGGCTTGTGCCCTATGTTGGCGGTAACCAGTACAGTGGTTAACGCTTTAGGACTTGGGTTGGCGACCATGGTTGTATTGGTCGGTTCCAACATTGCGGTTTCCATCATTCGTAACTACGTTGCGGATGCGGTTCGCCTACCAGCTTTTGTGATGATTATCGCGTCGTTTACCACCTGTATCGAATTAATCATGCAGGCTTATACTTACGAGCTTTATCAAATTCTGGGGATTTTTATCCCGCTTATCGTGACCAACTGTGCGATTCTTGGACGTGCTGACGCCTTTGCCAGCCGCAACCCTGTGCTACCTTCTGCGCTTGACGGTTTTATGATGGGCTTGGGCTTCATGTTTATCCTTGTCACCTTGGGCGCAATGCGTGAGCTAATCGGACAAGGTACACTGTTTTCCGATATGCAACTTCTATTCGGCGACATGGCAATTCACTGGAAAATCGTTGTTTTTGATAACTATCCAAACGTATTATTTGCCGTATTACCGCCTGGAGCATTTATTGGCCTAGGATTGCTGATTGCCGGTAAAAACTACCTAGACGAACGCGAGAAAAAACGTATTGCCGCACAAAAAGCCAAAGATGGCCCAAGTGCATCGAAACGTGTTCGTGTGACCGGGCAAGTAAGTTAACACTTTACACCAAGATCAAGACAACCCCATCCTAGCCTTCCCCTTGAAGATAAGGGGAAGGAATAAAAAGCTCTAAGCCCCTCCCCCTGCCAAGGGGGAGGTTGGGAGGGGGTTAAAAAATTAACAACCCCATCCTAGCCTTCCCCTTGAAGATAAGGGGAAGGAATAAAAAGCTCTAAGCCCCTCCCCCTGCCAAGGGGGAGGCTGGGAGGGGGTTAAAAAAATAAACAAAGGCTATTTACTGTGAACAAAGACAAGCGCTACGAGATTTTTTCTCGCTTACGAGCTGAAAACCCAAATCCCGTAACTGAGCTGGAATACAACTCGCCTTTTGAGCTTTTGATTGCGGTTTTATTCTCCGCCCAAGCCACTGATGTCAGTGTAAACAAAGCCACGCGCAAGCTTTTCCCTGTGGCCAACACGCCAGAAACCATGCTCGCCCTTGGCGTAGATGGCTTAAAAAGCTATATCAAAACCATTGGCTTATTTAACGCCAAAGCCGAAAACGCCATCAAAACTTGCCAGATTCTGATCGAAAAGCACAACAGTGTTGTACCTGAAACTCGTGAAGAACTGGAAGCCCTACCCGGCGTTGGCCGCAAAACGGCTAACGTGGTTCTAAACACAGCATTTCGACAAGTGGCCATGGCGGTGGATACACATATCTTTCGTTTTGGTAATCGCACCAAGGTAGCACCGGGAAAGAACGTCTTAGAAGTGGAAATGAAGCTACTGAAATTTGTGCCAAAGGAATTTCTTTTGGACGCTCACCACTGGATGATTTTGCATGGTCGCTACATCTGCGTGGCCCGCAAACCTAAATGCGATGCCTGTATCATTGAAGATTTGTGCGAATTTAAAGAAAAGACCTCTACTTAAACACCTGTATTGGTTATTCAATTAAGCTTCTATTTTTAGTTAAGCAAAGACTAACCTAAAATTAAATAACATCACATTTATTAAACCTTTCCAGCTCGGCATTCTTACTCTATTAGATTTCACTTTTTTAGAGGGAGAATGCCATGAGTCATCGTTTAACCCAAGCCCAGCTTGATGCCCATTGGATGGCCTACACAGGCAATCGTCAATTCAAAAAAGATCCTCGCATTATCACCTCTGCTGCGGGCAATTATTACACCGACAGTGATGGCAGAAAGATTTTTGACGGTCTGTCTGGCTTGTGGACGTGTGGTTTGGGACATAGCAACCCCGCGATTAATGAAGCAGTGGCTCAACAAGTTAAAACCCTCGATTACTCCCCTGCTTTTCAATTCGGCCACGAGAAGTCTTTCTTGTTAGCAGAGCGAATTACCGAGTTTATGCCTAAGGGCCTAAACCGTATTTTCTTTACCGGCTCTGGTTCTGAGTCTGTCGATACGGCATTGAAAGTAGCTCGCGCCTATTGGCGTAAGAAAGGCATGGGCACCAAGACCAAATTCATCGGTCGTGCCAAAGGTTATCATGGTGCGGGGATTTCAGGCTTCAGTGTTGGTGGCATTCCGGCGAACCGTACGCTTTACGGCCAAGGTTTAGAATCTTATCACTTACCTCATACACAAGTTCCAGGCAGCGAGTTTTCCAAGGGCATGGCAGAGCAAGGCAAAGAGCGCGCGGATGATCTGCTAAATCTAATCATGATGCACGATGCGTCTAACATTGCCGCGGTGATTGTTGAACCTATGTCAGGTTCTGCTGGTGTGATTGTGCCACCGAAAGGCTATTTACAACGTTTGCGCGAAATCTGTGATCAGCACAATATCTTGTTAATTTTTGATGAAGTCATTACGGCTTTTGGTCGTATGGGTGCCAAAACTGGTGCTGAAGCCTTTGGTGTAACGCCTGACGTGATTACCATGGCAAAACAAGTAACCAATGGCGTTATACCAATGGGCGCTGTGGCCTTCAAACAAGAGATCTACGATACCTTCATGGATAACGGCGGCCCTGACTACATGCTGGAAATCCCTCATGGTTACACCTATTCGGCTCATCCTATTGCTTGTGCTGCGGCGCTAGCATCACTTGATGAAATCAAGAAACAAGGTTTGATTGAACGTGTTAACAGCATGAGTTCAAGCTGGGAAAACAGCGTCCACCAGCTGAAAGAGGCCAGCCCTATGATCACAGACATTCGTAACTATGGATTTGCCGCAGGTATTACTATTGCGCCAATCGATGGCGAGCCAGCGAAACGTCCGTTCCAAATCGCTATGGCTATGTGGGACAAAGGTTACTATGTTCGCTACGGTGCTGATACTATTCAATTAGCACCGCCATTTACAACAGAGCAATCCGAAATCGACAGCCTAATCAATGCTCTGGGCGAGACAATTAAGCAACAAAACTAACAGACGCTACCAGCCTTAGTAATACACTCTAATCAAGGTGTTGCCGATAAGTTCACAGCAACATCTTGATTCATATCAGTTTTATCTAGCTATCACTTGTCTAGCATCTTGCACTATAATGGCTATCCTAGAAAAGTCATCAACGCCCTTGGATCTTCACCCAGTAAAGGATAGAACAATGTCTATTTCACATTCGCCTTACGTTCGCTGCTTTTGGACAGGCACATTGTATTTAACCAATGGCAAAACCATGTCTATTCATTGCACACACATATCAACACAAATGATAGAAGTGGAAGCACCTGAAGGTTTACAAGGGTCTAAAATGGTGAAGCTAGAGTTGAAAGCAATTCATGAGGGGAAAATAGCCACGCTAAAAGTATTATGTGACCCGCAACTGGATGTCTTTAACGAGCATAATAAGCACTATATAAAACTGTCTTACCATACTATTTCAGATAAAGACGTGAACTTTATCAAAGAGTTCGCTGACGCTCATTCCTAGCTCACAGCAGTAGACAAGCTAGGATAGCGGATAACTAGGCGTGAGTTTTATTCTGCGTCGTCACTGTCCGCTTTTTTCGCTGTCTCTTCGGCTTTCTTAACGCGGATTTTAGAACCATCAACATCCATGCCGTTTAACGTTTTGATCGCAACTTTCGCTTCACCAACTTTTGGCATTTCAACAAAGGCAAAGCCTTTAGATTCACCCGTTTCTTTGTCCATAACGATAGTACAAGACTGCAACGTTCCATGAACGGCAAACAAGCTTCTTAGCTCTTCTTCTGTCGTGTTACGGGCAAGGTTTCTTACTAATAATTTCATATATTTCTCTTTATAAATAAAAAAGGCACGGACGTTATGCTCCATGCCTTCAAGTTTGATTGCGCCATTCTAACGGTTTAAGACAAGGTTGTCTCAAACAAGGTTAATAATTTTTTGCTGTCTACTTCCATACAAACCTGCGTCATTGGTACATCTGTCCAATGTGGTTCAGGGAAGCTCATTCCTTGTGGTGCAAAAATAGTTTGTCCAATACCAATGCCTTCACAAGCAACACGCACCGCGCCAAGCTCGACACCAAAAATACTTGGATCCATTACATAAGCAATCGTCGATGCATCATGGAAGTAACAACCATCCATATCAAAACGACTGCTGTAGAAATTGATGTAATGCTGAGCGCAGTCATACAAGAAACCACCTTCTGCAGGATTCGCTTGCTTGATTCGATCCAAAACACTGTTATCAAGTAATACTTGATGCGTAACATCTAGACCAATCATAGTCACCTGCCAAGCTGCAGTGAACACCATATCTGCCGCATGCGGGTCATTCATGATGTTCGCTTCTGCCACTGGCGATACGTTACCATATTCAATAGCAGTGCCGCCCATTAGAACAACTTCATCAACCAAGTTGGCTACTTCTGGGTCAAGCTCAAGCGCTTTTGCCAAGTTACCTAGCGGACCAAGCGCGATAATAGTCACTTCACCTGGGAACTCTCGAACAGTATCAACAATAAATTGCGCAGCGCTTTTTTCAATTGCCTTGCCTTGCGGCGCTGGCCAATTGATATTACCAAAACCATCAGCACCATGCACAAAGTCAGGATGCGGACGCGGCGCTATCTTACTTGGTACGGCAACGCCTTTAGCAACAGGCACATTTACTTTCGCAATTTCAGTCAATGTAATGGCATTTTGCGTTGCCAAATCCACTGACACATTACCGAATGTCGTCGTTAGACCCAACACCTCAAGCTGTGGTGCTTGAAAGGCAAAAAAGATCGCCATTGCATCGTCTATACCAGGATCTGTATCAATAATAATCTTACGAGCCATGTTTAAATTCCTCTTTTAACTATTCGTTGTTGGCTGTGTATTTTGGCTAACTGTTCTTGGCAAGAAAGGCCGTCACTTCATCTTGTGTTGGAATGGAAGAAGCCGCTCCTAAGCGAGTTACGCAAATAGCGGATGCTGCACAGGCACGAGTAATAGCCCGCACCATATCTTCACCATTCATTAGAGAGGACAAGCAAAAGCCAATAAAGGTATCGCCCGCTGCAGTGGTATCAACCGCTTCAACGGAGAAAGCTTTTACAGATAAATGCTCTTCCCCATCAAAATAGCAAACACCCGCTTTGCCAAGGGTCATCAACACAGCAAGTTCTGGGTAAACTTTTGGAAACGCGTCAATGGTGCTGTCTATATCCGCAGTACCAATCAGATCCATTGCCTCTACTTCATTAACAATCAGCAAGTCGACTAAATCCAGCACGTTGCGCGTTAATTCTGCATCCATAGGCGCTGGATTAAATGCGACCTTAACTTTGTTCTCTTGCGCTTTGCGCATGGTATATTCGATCAGGTTTGTTTCATTTTGCAACAACACCCAGTCACCTTCACTCGCATTAGAAAGCACATTATCAATTTGTTCTTCTGTCAGCGCATGATTAGCGCCTTGGTACAAAATAATCGAGTTTTCTGCCTCTTTAGTTAGCTGAATAATCGCATGACCGGTTGGCACATCTACCCGCTTAATCAAGTCTGTATTGACACCAAGGGATTCAAGCTGATCAATAACCGCTTGGTCACTGTGATGAAGCGCGCCGACATGTTTCACATCCGCGCCCGCTTTTGCTAACGCCACTGATTGATTCGCGCCCTTTCCCCCCAATAAACACTGGTAGCTGTCTGATGCCATTGTCTCGCCAGGTCGAACAAAGTGATCAAGCTGATAAAGATGGTCGAGGTTAATCGAGCCTACGTTATATATTGCCATTATTCCCTTCCTTCAGTGCGAACATGCTTCTCGGTATACAAGCCTAACAAACATATTAAGCGATAAACTCAGTTGATCGACGAATAAACATTGACCAAGTGTACAAAAATAAAAAACGCTCCAATTCTGCAAGAACGGAGCGTTTTTTAAAAGCTTAATTTTCTAAAACGACCAAGAATTACTTGTCGTTATCTAGAAAGCCACGGCCTTTTTGAGCTGCAATACGCATACGAAGCGCATTCAGCTTAATAAAGCCTGCTGCGTCTTTCTGATCGTAAGCACCAGCATCGTCTTCAAATGTTGCGATAGAGCTATCGAACAAGCTGTTTTCAGATTGACGACCAACAACTGTAACGTTGCCTTTGTACAATTTAAGACGAACCGTACCGTTAACATATTTCTGAGACGCATCGATCATCGCTTGCATCATGCGACGCTCTTCAGACCACCAGAAACCGTTGTAAATGATTTTTGCGTAACGAGGCATCATTTCGTCTTTCAAGTGCATCGCTTCACGGTCTAGCGTAATAGACTCAATAGCACGGTGTGCACGCATCATGATGGTGCCACCAGGGGTTTCATAACAACCACGTGCTTTCATACCAACAAAACGGTTTTCAACAATGTCTACACGGCCAATACCGTTCGCGCCACCAACCTTGTTCAATGTTTCCAAGATGGTTGCAGGAGACATCGCTTCGCCATTAATAGAAACTGGGTCGCCTTTTTCGTAACCGATTTCGATGTAAGTTGCTTCATTTGGCGCATCTTCAGGAGATACAGACCAACGCCACATATCATCTTCTGGCTCTGTCCACGGGTCTTCCAGCTGATCACCCTCAAAAGAGATGTGCAGTAGGTTGGCGTCCATAGAGTAAGGAGATTTTTTCTTCTTAGTTGAAAAATCAACTGGAATATTGTGCTTCTCGCAGTACGCCATTAGAGTTTCACGAGACGTTAAGTCCCATTCACGCCAAGGGGCAATCACTTTAACACCAGGTTTCAATGCATAAGCACCAAGCTCAAAACGTACTTGGTCGTTACCTTTACCTGTTGCGCCGTGAGAAATCGCATCAGCGCCTGTCTCATTGGCAATCTCAATCAAGCGTTTAGCGATCAAAGGACGCGCAATAGACGTACCTAAAAGGTATTCGCCTTCGTAAATAGTGTTAGCACGGAACATAGGGAAAACGAAGTCACGAACAAATTCTTCGCGCAAATCTTCAATGTAGATTTCCTTAATACCCAACGCTTGAGCTTTAGCGCGAGCTGGTTCAACTTCCTCACCCTGACCCAAATCAGCGGTAAAGGTAACCACTTCACAGTTATACTCTTCTTGAAGCCACTTCACGATTACCGAAGTGTCTAGGCCGCCCGAATAGGCAAGCACTACCTTCTTCACGTCAGACATTATCTCTATTCTCCTCAACGAGCTCGCGCTCCCACGCCAATGCCTTCAAACCAGTACATGGCGGCGCAAATAATTTAAAAAAGGGGCTGTAAGTGTAAGATTTCGATTCTTGCTTAGCAAGTAAAAAGCCCCGTTTCACGCAGATAATTCCGCTAAAACGGGGCTTTTTAAGAAATTAAAGACGAACGGAAAACTTATGAATCAACTTGCGTCATTTTTTTCCAAACGAATTGTCACACGTCGGTTACGCTCTCGACCTTGGCTGCTATTATTGCTAGCAGATGGATAACGCTCGCCATGATATCGCGAAATGATTTTTGCCGCAGGCACGCCTTTTTCTAACAAATAAGCCGTAACTTTTTCCGCACGAACTTTGGAAAGCTCACGGTTGTCTCGACGAGAACCGATAATGTCGGTGTGACCATCAATATAAATGTATTCCACCGTAGGATCCGACGATACGTACAAAGCCACCAGATCCAGACGTGCGCGAATACGATCTGTCAGATTTACGCCATTCGTCGGAAACAAAGCCGCTGTTCTAGCGATCTGATCGTAGTTAACGGGTAACAAGCTAGCTAAACAACGTCTAAATTCATTATAGGCTGGCGCAAAGTTAATATTAGACAACCCTACTTCCACGGTTTCGCGGTTATTTTCCCATGCGGTACCTGCAACCACGGGATGACGGCCTCGGTCCAAGCTGCTAAGCATACGCTCAGCTACCTTACCACCAACTTCAACAGTTAACCCGTATCCAGGATAAGGAAGAATATCTAAGGTTTCTGGTTTAGTGCCCGGAGACCAATCTGGCGCTTGCGACAGGATATACACCTGACCTGGGCCTAATTTTTCATTTCGTGGCTGAAGAATAAACTTCATCGGCTCGCCTGCTTCTTTGATAAAGTGGCCTTCACCATAATTAGGGACTGGGTGCGTTAAACTGCACGAAAAAATATCCCCCGTAAGCAACCATTCAGAATTCGTAATTCCGGATTGGTAATGGGTTATGGCATTGGCTTGTGCAAAGGGAGCACAAGCCAGCAATAAAAAAGTGGTGCGAATTAGAAGTTGTTGGGGAATTCCCATTTAGACATCTCGTTCAAGCATTATCAAATGTGTTATGATCCGATCCTATTGTATACCGTTACTGTTGATCAAGCGGCAGAATTAAGGACCTTCTTTTGTCAAACCATGAAATCAAAGATAGATTCCGCGGCTTCCTACCTGTTGTTATCGACGTAGAGACCGCAGGCTTTAATCAAAAAACAGATGCTTTGTTAGAAATGGCAGCCAGTATCCTAAGAATGGATGAAAATGGCGACTTATATATCCATGAAACATTAGAGTTTTTGATTAAGCCGTTTGAAGGCGCAAACCTTGAAAAAGCAGCGCTAGACTTTACAGGCATAGACCCTTTTGCACCCGATAGACAAGACATGCCAGAAAGTGAAGCACTTGGCCAAATGTTTAGCAAAGTTCGAAAAGAGCTAAAGTCTGTTGGCTGTAAACGTGCCATTCTTGTTGGTCATAATGCCGCATTTGACCACGGTTTTTTAAACGCCGCCATTGAGCGAGTGGATATAAAACGCAATCCATTCCATCCTTTTTCTAGCTTTGACACCGCCAGTTTAGCCGGTTTGGTGTTTGGACAAACAGTATTAGCAAAAGCCTGTGAAGCAGCGTCTATTCCGTTTAGCAACGCAGAAGCACACTCTGCCAAATACGATACCGAAAAAACCGCAGAGCTATTCTGTGAAATGGTAAACCGTTTAAAACGCCTTGGCGGCTGGCCACTGGTTGAAAACGAAGCAGAAAATAGTATGGAAGCTATTTTCCATTCAGGAAAATAGCGCCATAATAAAAACGGGCTGATTCATTCATGCCCGTTTTCTCTGACCATTATGTGGGCAAGCTTATGCAAGGAAAGCGAATTTTATATTTAATGCTAGGGTGGTTTTCTCTCATCACTGGCATTATTGGTATTTTTCTCCCCTTACTCCCCACTACACCATTGGTGCTATTGGCGGCGTGGTGCTTTTCAAAATCCTCCGTACGTTTCCACACTTGGCTCATTGAGCATAAGTTTTTTGGACCAATAATCAATGATTGGCAATCTTCCGATGGTATCCCCAAAAAAGCCAGAAACAGAGCCATCATTTTTATGTGGGCAGGAATGGCCATTTCGATCTTTATTGTTTCGCGTATTTGGGCGACGATTGGACTTGTCTTTATTGGTCTGTGTGTGACAACGTATTTATTACGCTTACCTTTACGGTCTGAAAGTAAAAATATTGCCGAAGAAAAAGACGAAGAAGCTTAAACTATTCACCTATTACTTATTTTTTAAAAGGCACTTTATTCTATGACACGCCGACATTTTCGACACTTTGTCTTTTATCCTTTTGCCGCTTTGACAGGTTTAATCACCCTCACTTGGTTAGTCACGCCATTTATTGCGGAATATTACCTAAAAAATTACTTCCAAGAACAAAGTGAAGATCTCACCGTCGGCAAACTATCTGTTGATTTTTTTCCGCCCAAAATAGACTTAAAAGACATCGTCATTAATAACAAGAGCCAAGACACACTCACATTAAAGCGTGCCATTGTTGAAGTTGAAATATGGCCACTCTTCACTAAAACTGTCCATATATCACAAGCTAAGATCGACGGATTAAACTTGCTAGTCACTCAACAAGAAAAAGACTGGATAGTGGCCGGTATTAATACGTCGCAATTCGCCACACCAGAAGATCAACAAGAGCCAGATCAAGAAGTCACTGACACAGAACAAACTGAAGAAAGCACCAGTACGCCTTGGTCTATAAAACTACCTACTTTCACCTTCACTGACAGCCAAGTCAAACTGTCTCGTCAACCAGATTTAAACGTTCCAGCACAAGCTGATACGCTTACCATCAGCAATTTATCCATCGAAGGTTTATCTGGTCAGGAACTGACATGGGAAGGTGACATTGCACTATCAGCCTTATTGAATGACACAGCATTGTCATTAGACAGCCAATTTGACTACTCACCAGAACAAGCCAGCGCCGACCTTTCTATCCAAAATACACGTATTCTGATAGAGAGCTTTCGTCACTTTCTACCTGCGCCGTACCATGAAGGAAAAGGACAGTTGGAGTTAGAAGCTAGCCTACAATTTTCACAACAACTCGTTAATAACTCACCTGTTTTTGATATTAAAAATCTTTCGCTGAATGCTCAAATCAACAACCTTGATTTGCCATTAAACGAGCAAGACAAAGCCACCACAAAGTCCACATCACTGGCACTTTCAAAAGCCAATATCCATTTTGTTTCTGCTGAGCAATTAACGGCGATAGGTACTTTGGACCTCCAATCCAGCCAGTCATCCTTTGCCCAAGGGGAGTTGCAAGCACAACTTGAGAAACTGGCCCTAAACGTTCCCTTTGATGTTTCGCGAAATAATGCGGACTTAACCGCAAAAGGTAAGCTAGATATGCAACTGGACATGCCAGCTTTTGCGCAAGCAGACCTTAACGCAAAACTTAATAGCGTAAAACTAAGCACACCCTTTGATGTAAAACAAAATGAACTAGGCTTAACCGCAACAGGCGATCTTGATGTGCAGCTAGGCAAATCACTTATTACCCAAGCGCAACAACAAGTAGAATTTAACGACCTAACACTGAAAGCACCTTTTGATGTCAAACAGGATGAAGAAACTGGTCTGACGGCTAACCTTGCCTCTACCGAGCTGGGCTTAAATGAGCTTGCTCTGTCACTAGACAGTCTTGCCGTCCAGAACAAACAATTGCGAATAGCCTTGAACGAAGTAGCTTTTTCAATGGATTCAACAGAAGCTATGACAGCCTCTTTGATTGCTGACGTACAAAGCAATGAACTAACTGTTCAGCAAGCGGGAAATACCGCCAACTACGACGTATTCAATCTATCTAATACGCTAGCATTACAAAAAGACAGCGACAGCCTGTCGGCACAAAACTCTAAACTGTCGATCGATATTAAAGGATTAAATGCCACCCAAAGTGACGAGAAACATGTTTCCCTTGGTGCTGCAATCCTGACAGCAGATCAGCTCAATGTCGATCAAGCAGGTCAAGAAGCACCACGTGTAGAAGGTATTAACCTTAACTTCAGCAGTGAATCTCTAGACAGCAAGTTAACCAATAATAAGCGCATTGCTTCATGGAAAAACGCGGATATCAACAGCCTTTCATTTACCCAACAAGACAGCGACTTTGAGGCTTCCTTATCACAATTAAGCATTATGGATTTCACTTTCTCAGAACTTATCAGCGCACAAAATGATAAAACAGTTTTACCCGCGCTAGGCCATCTAAACAGCCTTAAAGTAGAGCGATTAAAAGCCAACCAAGATGGTGCAGATATCAAAAAAATCACCGCAGACGCGCTTGATATTAACTTAATGCTGGATGCTCAACAGAATATTGAAAACCTGGTGTTTACTGAAGCGGAAGAGCAAAAAGTCCCTACAGAAAACACTCAAAAATCACAAGTACCAAGAGTCGAAGACGCTAAAAGCACACTTGAAAACGAACAAGACACGGCCTTTAAAGCACCTTACTACGTCATTCTCGACGCATACGATACAACAGGAAAATCTCGCTTTTACTTCCAAGATAAAAGCATTTCTCCCATGCTAAAACGCGCACTAGACATAGAAACATTGTCTCTGCGAGACCTAAATACCACGAAAAAAGACCAAGCAACTGTCTTTGCTTTTAAAGCTCGCAACGGCAAATATACAACATTACAAGCCGATGCGACTATTTGGCCACTTGCCGACAAGCTAACGTTAAACACTGAAGTTGTGGTGAACGAGGCAGAATTACCGCCCTTCTCTTCTTACATCGCCAATGTCCTAGGTTATCAAATTGATTCTGGGCAATTGGATTTAGATCTCAAACTCAATGCAAAAGACGGCGTTTTAAATGGCAGCTCAAACATAGTACTAAGGGAGTTTGATTTAGGTGGCCGCCAAGAAAGCAACTCAGTAATGAAAGCCGGTGCCGTACCTCTGAATATTGCCGTTAGTGTATTGAAAGACAGAGACAACAATATTGATTTGAATATCCCGCTTTCTGGTGACATAGAAAACCCTGAGTTTGGCTGGACAGATTTCTTATTCTTACCAGTTAAAAAGGCGCTTTATGCCGCCTCTAGCACCTATTTGATGCAAACCTTCATTCCTTACGCCAATGTCATTAGCATCGCGCAGTTTGCAGGTGATCAGCTACTAAAAATTCGTGTCGAACCGTTAATATTTGAAGCTGAGGACGAACAGTTAAATGACGCTCAAGACGCCTTCCTTGAACAACTGGTAGCGCTAATGAAAGACAAAAAAGACAGTCAGCTAAAAGCATGTGCTATAACAAGCTACCTTGATTTAGGTCTTGAGAAACCACCCGTGTCCATCGACCAAGACACCAGAGATGAGGCTATCAACTTAGCGCAAAAACGCGCAGATAACCTAAAAGACTATTTGGTCAACGAAGGTATCGCATCTTCTCGTGTCTACCTATGCACACCTGAAGTTGACCTTTCTCGAAGCAGCAAGCCAAGAGTAGAGTTAAACTTCTAACACTTCTCCCAAAACACAACCGCAGTGGCGCGAGCCACTGCGGTTTTTTTGTCAAAAAAAAGCAAATCCCCCAGCAAACTATGGACTCTTCCATAAACTGAATGCGTCATCATTGAAATTCACCAATAACAAGCCATAACTATTTAAGGAAAGTCTGACAAGCATCAAGTGCACAACTGCTTAAGTAGGCTAACCTAAACTTAAAGTAAATACTTAAAGGAGACAGTTATGCCGATTGAAGATCATGCTCTGGTAAACGAATTCCCTGAATTCAAAGAGGATATCCATCAACTAAAAATGGATGATGCGCATTTCAGGAAACTCTACGACGAATATAACCATCTCACCAAATCTGTCGAAAAAATGGAGCAAGAAATCATTCCTGCGAGCACTACAGAAGAAGAACAGCTGAAGAAGCAGCGACTTCAGCTAAAAGATACGCTTCAGGGCTATATAAAAGCCACCAGACTAGCGGCTGAAAAAGCCTAGCTAATCCTCTGGCAGAATGGCTTCTATTATTTGCTGTTCTGCCTCTTACCTTCCTTCACAGCACACGCTTTCAGCACCATCTCGCACTATCGTATGAGAAATGAATACTGTCTTGATATAAAAAAGCACATCATTTGTATTTTGAAACTTTTGTAAATTTATTCTCATTTGTAAATGAATATCATAAACATTAACATACGCAACTTACTCATTTACTCTTGGTTTACCTATGACATTAAGAACCACCTTAATGATGATGCAAGCCTGTGGTGCGCTTGTTTTTTCTACTGTGATTTTTGCTGAAAATACCGCAAATGACATCACACAAGACAGTTACCTCAATGATGGAGATAACAACGTTAAGGATGGATCCAACATAGAGCTTCAGACACTTCAGGTAAAAGGCCGCGCTCTGTCTTACTACAAGGAAGATGAAGCAGCACTTGCTACTCGTACCTCCACGCCGATTGATAAAACGCCTCAGTCTGTTCAAGTGGTGACAGAAGCCTTGATTGAAGACCAAGCCGCACGACAAATCACCGATTTGTATCGCTCAATATCTGGCATGTCACAAAACAACGTATCGACAGTGACGTTACGAGGCTTTAGCCAAGATGAAGTCTTGTACAACGGCCTTAAAGGCGACCCATTTGGTGACTTCTCTATTCCTCAACTGTTTACCATTGAGCAAATACAAGTCCTCAAAGGCCCATCTGGCGCAATCTACGGTGCAGGGGAACCTGGCGGTGTCGTAAACTATGTGACGAAAAAACCGACGTATGAACAGAAAAACACCCTCAAAGTCAGCGCGGGTAATAAAGACTTTTTAAGTGGTAGCATCGAATCCTCTGGCCCAGCTAATGAAGACGCCTCGCAACGCTACCGTGTTGGTATTTACTCCGACGGTCAAGATTCCTACCGAAACAATGTCGAAGAAGAAAACCAGATTATTGACCTTGGTTATGCCTGGGACATCGATGAAAACAACACTCTTACCGTTCAATACACGGACATTCACCAATACATTTCTGGTGCCCGTTTACGCGGCATTCCAACCGATGACGATGGCAACTTCTTAGCCGATACCTCATGGAACAATAACGAAAAATCCGATTACCAAGAGCTTGACGCGCAAGTCTTTCAGACTCGCCTAGACCACAGCATCAACTCATGGCTGGACAGCAATGTCTCGGTTCGTTACTTCGAAAACACCGAAACCCAGAAATATCATGAAATAAACAAACTGATAGATAGCAGTAGCGATGGCACTGCAGATACCACGCAAAGACAATATCGTGACCAAGTCCGTACCCGCAAAGGCATTACGCTTGCAGGTAATTTAATCGCCGAATTAGGCGACCATACCCTGCTAGTCGGAAGCGACTATTTCCACCAGAAAAATAGCTTTCTATACAGCTATGCAAACAAAGCCGATGGCGTTTCCAATCTTAGCCTAACTAACCCTATCTACGGCCAAGATGATGTTAATACCTACACAATGAACTTAAAAACCGATGAAACGACAACAACGGATCAAATTGGTTTGTATGTTCAAGATCAATGGAAAGTAACCAATCAACTAGACTTGCTCGCTGGCGCTCGTATTGATCGGATTGAAGAAAAATACGATGGTTATAAGATAAAAACGGGAACTACAAAAGCAGACTACAACGACACAGGTTATTCCAGCCGAGTTGGTGCTACTTATAAAATCAATGACAACTGGAAACCTTATGTGTCTTTTTCGACCGGCTTTGTACCACAAGACGCTGCAGACCAACAGAAGTCGGCCAATGGCAGCCTGTTCGATCCAGAAGAAAGCCAACAATTTGAAGCCGGTGTACGCAGCTATTGGTTTAACAACCGCTTAAACGTAAACCTAGCGGCTTACCACATCACCCGTGAAAACATCCTGCAAGAAGACCCAAATGACAGTAACTTGCTGGTTGCCTTTGGTAAAGTTCGCAGTCAAGGGGTTGAACTAGATGTCATGGCTGACATCACTCCTCGCTGGGTAGCCAATCTAAGTTACGCTTACAATGACACCATCGTAAAAGAAGCCAACGACGGTATTCAATACGCCGACGGAGATCGTTTTGCTAACGCGCCTTATCACCAGCTCGGTTTGTGGACACGATACGACTTCCCTAGCATAGACTCCTCTATTGCCTTTGGGGCCGATTTCGTGAGCGACCAGATAAACCGACAGGGCCAAACCGTAAAACCTTACACCGTCTACGACATGTCATGGCAGACACAATGGCAAGATTGGCGATTCCAGCTAAACATCAAAAACTTGCTTGATAAAGAATACGCTGTCAGCGGCTTTACCGAAAAAATTGGTTCATTCGTCGGCGAACGTCGTCGCGTTTACCTTTCTGCCACGTACGATTTTTAACTGAGTAAAAAACAATAACATTTTAACTGCTGTCATTTCCGAGAAGGAGGGTCGCTAAAGGTAGTCAGCGAAGATTGGAGCGGGTTTTGTAGGCCTGATGAGGGAGGTACGACCGTGATCAGGCGTGTGACAGATTACTTCTTCACCCTCAATTCATTCCGCCTTCAATCAGTTGATTTGTATAGTTTCTTTATATGGAATCATTAGCTAATCGACTCTTTTTCAAAGGCAATGCTGTGAGGGTATTGGTATGCATCACGTACGTTTTCAAGCGTTATGTATACCGTTAACCGTCAGATCACACCTTCGTTCCTCGGTTCATCTGACCTACAAATCGACGGAAGTCGTTTAGCTCCTCCCCCTGCTAAGGGGGAGGCTGGGAGGGGGTTTTGCTCGTTTGACTACCCGTAAAACACCTCATTCCAGATAGGCATTTTGACCTAGATCAAGCAGGTCTTAATTAGACGATTAATCCCGCCCTAAGAGCTTGAGTTCAATTAACACGCAGGTAAACTCCGCCCGTTTTGATCGATCGGTGAACCTCATGTCTCAAGAAAAAGCCTTCATGCCAGAATTACTCTCTCCAGCAGGTTCGTTAAAAAACCTACGTTATGCCTTCGCCTACGGAGCCGATGCCGTTTACGCGGGCCAGCCGCGCTACTCTTTACGAGTACGCAATAACGAGTTCGATTTGGAAAAGCTGGGCATCGGTATTAATGAAGCCCATGAGCTGGGCAAAAAGCTCTACGTGGTCAGCAATATCGCACCGCATAACGCGAAATTGAAAACCTACTTGCAAGACTTGGCGCCGGTAATTGATCTCAAGCCAGACGCGCTGATCATGTCCGATCCGGGCTTAATCATGATGGTTCGCGAAGCCTTTCCCGATCAACAGATTCACCTATCGGTACAAGCCAACGCGGTCAATTGGGCAACCGTGAAATTCTGGCAGCAACAAGGCATTTCCCGCGTTATTTTATCCCGTGAACTATCACTGGATGAGATCGAAGAAATTCGCCTTAAAGTGCCCGATATGGAGCTGGAAGTCTTTGTTCATGGGGCATTATGCATGGCGTATTCTGGACGTTGTTTATTGTCTGGCTACATGAACAAACGCGACCCGAACCAAGGCGCTTGCACCAACGCATGCCGTTGGGAATACAACGCCCACGAAGCGACACAAGACGAGACAGGTCAAATCATTGCCAGCAGCACAGCACCAAGCTCTGCCGTGCAAATTCAGGAGCCAAGCGATCAACTGTTTTTGCTACAAGAACACGGCCGCCCAGACGAATACATGCCAGCGTTTGAAGACGAACATGGTACTTACATCATGAACTCAAAAGATTTACGTGCCATTCAACACGTTGAGCGACTCGTAAAAATGGGTGTGCATTCTCTGAAAATCGAAGGCCGTACCAAATCTTTTTATTACTGCGCCAGAACCGCACAAATCTATCGCAAAGCCATTGATGACGCCGTCGCGGGTCGCCCATTTGATTCCAGTCTCATGAGCAGCTTAGATAACCTAGCAAACCGTGGTTACACAGATGGCTTCTTACAGCGCCATCGCCATGTGGATTTACAAAACTATGAGACAGGCAACTCCATCAGTGACAAACAGCAGTTTGTCGGTGAAGTCATTGCTACCAACGAAGACTCACTCACTATTGAAGTGAAGAACCGCTTCAGTGTGGGAGACTCGTTGGAATTAATGACGCCAAAAGGCAATGTCACTTTTGCATTGGGCGAACTGAACGACAAACAAGGTCGCCCTATCGACGTGGCAAAAGGCAGTGGCCATGTGGTGTCTATCCCTTGCCCGCAAGGCATCGATGCCTCCATGGGCATCCTCATGAGAAACCTACCGGAAGGACAGAACACTCGCCAACCTCACGCCAGCGCGACGGTATAGAGGCAAAGTTATGGCATTACTCATTAACGATCGATGCATAAACTGCGACATGTGCGAACCCGAATGCCCGAACGACGCCATCACCATGGGCGCGAAGATTTATGTTATCGATCCAGATAAATGCACAGAATGTGTTGGTCACTACGACCAACCCACCTGTGTCGCCGTCTGCCCTATCGACTGTGTTAAACCCGACCCAGACAGACGCGAAACAGAAGAAGCGCTATATGAAAAGTTTGTTGAGATGCATTTTGATACCAGCGTTTAACGTCCTGCCAATATCCAAAACATCTTAAGCCGCTGGCAAGTTCTGCGCTAACCATTGCTGGAATTGTGCTTTCGGTAATGCGCCTGACAAGCGAGCGACTTCTTTGCCATGATGGAAGATCATCAAAGTCGGAATGGAACGAATATTAAAGCTACCCGCTGTGGTTTGATTCTCTTCAGTGTCTAATTTTACAAAACAGGCTTTTGTCGACATTTCACTGGCTAACTGTTCAAAAATAGGCGCGAATTGCTGACATGGTCCGCACCAAGACGCCCAAAAATCCACCACAACAGGAAGGTCATTATCATTGATGTAGCGTCTAAAATTATTATCACCGCCCATTATGGGTTGTGTTGAAAGAACAGGCTTTTTACACTTGCCACAAAGAGGCTTATTGCCCAGCTTGTCTTTCGGCACACGGTTCTTTGTTCTGCAGCTTTGACAAACAATTTGGATTGGTGAACTGGTCATTGTAACCTCGTGATCAAGTACTTTTATTAATAGAACCCGATTAAATCGAAATACCGAAGGATTGCCAACCTTGAAAATAAAAAAGCGAATCATTTGATCCGCTTTTTTGTCATCTTAGCTCGCTTAATTCAACTCACGCCAAGAGATTAACTTTCTTCATCCGCATGGGATTCAGCCTCAAAGCTTTCCATCTGCTCGAAGTTCTCCATCCAAAAATAGGAACTCACCAAGCTAAACTGGCGGGTTGTGCCTTCGTCTGCCACTTGCTTAAGCTGCCAAACAAGACCCGGCGCTTCAGGGAAATGAGTGCCTTTAATTTGGTCTTCGTATAAACGATTAATCAGCGCATCATCGCCTTGCCCATTCGCCAATAAACGCACAATGGATGAATGCAACGATTCATCAAATATCGCCATATCTTCCGCATGACCCGCGGTTACTGTCAGCGCAAGCTCAACGCCGGTAGGATTCGCAAATATGCCATTAAAAGCTTCACGCAATAAACCATACGCATTAAAGAAACGCTCATGTAGCAGACAGTCGGCATACTCTTCCCATGAACGATCATCCACCATATCGTGGCTGACTTGGTCTATTTTGCCTTCTGCCAACTCTGGAAATAAATGCGTCATTACAGCTTTGGCGGCATCTGCAGGACCAAGATCATTTAACGACATCATGCACATCTCGCGCAGCTCTGCCGCATCCATCTTCTCTACGTCATCCTCGAAATCCATAATGCTCAAAAGAGCACGATAATCTTCGTCAGACCACGCGTTTGGAATCTTGCTAATTTTCTTAAAGGAATCGATTTGAACGGAAAACGTAACTTGCATCTAGCACTCCTATTTGAACGCCATATTGCAGGGAATAACACTGATAGGCGTTTTAATTAGCCAATAAAAAACCTTAAAAAATGAACAGATCGAACAACCAATGTACAGGGTGTAGAAGTAAGATGCTATGCATAGGAGGAAATGAATTTAGCAAATATATTGATACAAGCGTCAACAAACGAACGCAATGAGCTTTGGCAATTTATACAGCTAAACCATTGGTATGGGTCTTAAAAAGAGCTGAGTGTTGAAAGATCAACACTCAGCTTAGACCGATTAGAAATGTTCTTGTGCTGCTTTCAAAATAGCTTGAGCGGCTTTTTCATCGCCCCAACCACTGATCTCAATACCGCCATCAGCGCCTTTATAGCTAGAGAACCAAGTCGCTAATAAATCCGTGACATTTGGGTAATCAGCATTTAACTGCTGCAAGCTAGTCACACCAGAAAATGGCGATTCGTTCGTTAGCACACCGATCAATTTATCGTCCTGCTCACCATCATCAATCATCTTCATTACCGCAATCAAACGTACTGGAACCACTTCTCCACGCGGTACAGACTGACCCAAGATAATCACATCAAGTGGATCGCCGTCACCACCAAACTCTTTAGGTAAAGCCGTACGAGGGATAGATCCGTAGTTTGCCGGATAGCCAAGATAATTAACGATACGAGGCTTATTCTTTTTGTATTCCCAAATAATTTGGTTATCGTGCTCTTTGCTCAACTCCCATTTCGCCGATGTACCTGCTGGAATCTCCACAATGGCATTAATGTCACCGTCTTGGCTGACCGCTGGGTAATCGTTATAACTCATATTTGCCGCAAGGGTCGTTGTATCAAGCATTTTTAAAGTTGGCGCATGTTTCACAGACAAGTCATAGCTCAAGCCATTCCCAGAAGCACTGGTTTTATAGCGCAGCATATAATCGACCTTACCGCCTTTTTTCAGCAATTTATCCAAGCCTTTTTGCTTGAATTCACTAAACTGCCCCATCTCTTTTACCGAGAGATTAGACTCACCAACATTCGATGTATTCATCGACAGAATTGCCTTACTGGTCGCTTTAATTGCCTCGGCATAACCGTCCATAGAATTCAAATCGAAATCATCTAAATCCACTTTTTTACGTAACTCTCTCGTCCAGTAAAACTCTAAAAAAGGCACTGGCTGCTTTGGCTTATTCCAACCGACGTCACGAGAGAAATACATCAGCCCACGATAACGGTCGTTGGCAAAGTTATGGATACCAAGTTGTTTAGGTAACTGATCGGTAACAATGGCTTCACCTTTTGCACCATACAACCAGACATTGCCGTCTTTCTCCATCGCTTGCCAAAACTGCGACATATCTTTTAAATCACTGTAATCTTTATCTACTACAACATTGACACGAAAATCCGCTCCGCCCTCAGCCATTTGGTAAAAAGCATTAAAAGTATGATGACCATCCGTTAAGTAATACTCGCCATTCGGCGCTACAACAATGGTCTTCATATCCTTTTTATTAGCACCGATTTTTTCGTCACACTGAAACGTACTTGGTACATTGGGATGAGCATTTTCAGAAAAAGAAGTGACGCCTTTTTGCCCATTCGCCTCACATATTTCATCAAAAAGCTTTTCACGATCAAACTGGAAACGGCCTAACTTATACATTATCTGATCATAACCAACCGCAGGTTGGGTTGGGTGTAACTCACTCAAAGTTACCGCAACCACATCCCCTTGATGAACATCATTGGCATAAACTGGCAGAGCAACAGTACTAACAACACAAGCACTGGCTAAAAGCGTTTTAAAAGACATCACCGTCCCTCATATTTGATTAAGAATACAGATATCTTAATCGAGAGATGTTACAAGTAAGTGTCGGGGTGCCTTCATAATCCACCTTACTAAAACACAAGCGTTACCATTCCAAATGCCATGACCCCAAATAAAATAGGCAACCCCATTGAACGAGTTCGCGTCCACACACCGTAAGTAATCAGTATCCCGACGCCAGTCGCTAACCAAGACAAGGTATCAGAATGTGTCGGTACTAAAGAAGTGCCAAACATTGCAGCGATCATGGTTGGGCCTAGTATCGTTAACCAAGTCGGCATGGATCCGATGCCGTCCTCTGTTTGCCTTTTCGCCAAGCTTCGCTTCATCCAAATATACGGTAAAAGACGAATTAAATAGGTGCCAATGGCAATGCTGACGAGCGCCAGCCACATAGACATATCCATACTTATCGCTCTCCCATACCGCGCTGATTTTTCAATGCATAAAACAAAGCTGCGCCACACAACGCCGCTAACGGAATAGCGATATTTGGGTAACCTAACACTTTCAAAATAACAGCGCTAACAGCAGATAAAGCGATCGTTAATGTCCACAAGCGATTATTACAGCGCGGCACAATTAAAACGAAAAACAGAGCCGGCAGAGCAAATGGCAAAACCTCATTGATTAATGGCCAACGTTGCGTCAATTCTCCACCAGCAATGGCGCCCAGTGCGGTTCCAGCAATCCAGCTCAACCAAGCTAATACCGCCGCACCTGTGTACCAACCTATCCGAGCATGATCTGGAAGCTGCGGCAAACGTGCGTGAGCCAGCGCAAAAATCTGATCCGTCAAACCATGCATTAATGGCAGCCACTTCTTATCTTGGTTTAAGTAAGGTGAGAGATTTGGACCATAAACAACATGTCGAGCGTTGATTAGCAGTGTCATGATGACCACAAACCATAACGGCGCGCCAGAAGCCGCCATAGCGACAAAGAGAAACTGTGATGCGCCAGCATAAATAAAGGCCGAAATCAGAATCGTCTCTAACACACTAAAGCCAGACTGTACGGAAATCAGACCAAACGAAATCGCCACAGGAATGTAACCGCCTAGCAGTGGAATCGCGTCTTTTACACCTTGTTTCCAATGCGTTCCTGCAAGGGTTTGGGTTGTCGTACTCATGATTCAACCTCGTGCTTTGCGCTGCCCTGTTTTGCATAGGTAATCACCATCATTACTGTCGCCCATTCATCGCCCGTTTGATAACTGTGTTCAACGTCGGCCGCAAACGTATGCACCTTGCCGATCTCTAACTGCCGCAAGTCATTACTTTCCCCCGCCAACAACTCACCACTGATTAAAGTAATGGTTTCCGTCGTCCCAGCAATATGCGGCTCTGATTGCTTAATCGTGTGTGGTGCACAAGACATCCAATACACATCCACTCGCGGATTATTCAGACCTTGGTCAATTAACCGAACCTGAATCCCGTTTTCACCCACAGTGGATTCCAAACTGGCAATAAGATCCCCAAAAGGCGTATCCAGCTGTACCGCCAAACGCCAAATGGTTTCTATCGTTGGATTGCCCTCACCCTGCTCAATACGCGACAAATTCGACTTCGCCAGCCCCGCATCCAAAGCAAGCTGAGACAAAGACAGCCCCTTCGCCATACGCAATTTTTGTATATTTCGACCCAACGAGCCGAGAATGGGTTTATTCATAGTGCATCTCAAATTGTTCTTTATATAGAACGTTCTATATAAAGAACAAAAGAAAGTCAATGTAATTGTGAGAAATGGGAGTTAGTTAATAGAGAGAATCAGGAAAAAGCTCTACGTCTGTTAATAGAGCTTTTCGTGCTCTTAAGGCTTACCCTATCTGGGTTTGTGGGGAATTTAGACGGTGGTAGCGCTGTCAGACTACAAGGCTACACCTTATAAGTATTTAATTTGACTCTGACCCTAATTCTTCGATGAATTTCCATTGGATTAAACTGTCCACTTTTAAATTAGCATTTCTGGGATGGTCAATGAGGGATCATTGAATTAGTATAAGAAACAGTAATTCAATACTCGTATCTTGGCCCGTAGATGCCTTATTCATAAGGATGTTATGAAGAGAAGTCCATTTTTGACTAGAAGCTTGTTCGGCGGTTTATATCTGCTTCTATTCAGTGTGGCTGGGATGCTGTATGGACAAGATATATTAACGCCCGAAGAACGGCAGTGGTTGGCAGATCAGCCTGTTATTCGTTTTGCTCCCGCACCCAATTATCCTCCAGTTGAATTTTTCAATGAAAACAATGAATACCAAGGTATTACAGCTGATTTTATTCAAATAATAGATCAGCAATTTGACTTGGGGTTAAAGCTAGAAATTGTGCAGTTTCCTGACTGGACAACTGTGGTAGCTGAAGGACGCGCACGTAGAGTTGATATGTGGGGTGCCGCTGAGAAAACCGCAGAACGCAGCGAATATATGCAGTTTACTAGGCCTTATATACGCCTGCCGGCCGTAATTATTGTCCGCAGTGAGTTTGTTGGAGAAGGCATCGAAGCACTCGAAGGCAAGAAAGTCGTCGGCATCCAAAATTATGCATCTTATGAACATTTACAAGAAAAATACCCACAACTGGATACGTTAGCCGTCCCTGATATCGAAACAGGGCTGCGCATGGTCTCTTATGGAGCGGCGGATGCGATCGTCGCTTCCAACGCAGCAGCAATCTACTACATTGAAAAAAATGGACTGACCAATCTTAAAGTTGTGGGAGAATCCGGTTTTGAATGGAGTTTACGTTTTGCAGTTCGAGATGACTGGGCGCCGCTGTTGTCCATCATGCAAAAAGGTTTAGACAGCATTACCGCACAGCAGAAGCGAGATATATATCGATATTGGATTAATTTAGATGCATCTAATAATCGCTCTTCCACAAAGGACTATCTCTTTATCGCCGCTTTAGTCGGCTTGGTAGCTATTCTATTGGTTCTATTTAGTTGGGCATTGCGGAAAAGAGCCAGACTTAAAATGCAACGGCTAACGCAACGTATTGAAGAGCAAAAAAAGATAGAGAAAGAGCTTAAAAAACTCGCCACAACCGATGCTTTAACGGGCACTTATAATCGCCGTGCTATTTTGGAAATGGCACAAATCGATTATCAAAAATGCCTGGATGAAGGATTGCCCTTTAGCGTATTGATGATTGATATTGATAATTTTAAACAAGTTAACGATCAATACGGACATGAGATTGGGGATAGAGTGATCAGGGCTGTTGTAAATGTCTGCCGTGACATATTGAGTGCCAAGAACATCGGGCATATCGGCCGTTTTGGTGGTGAAGAGTTTGTAATTCTCCTCCCAATGATTGACCAAGAAGAGGCGTACTTAGTGGCCGAACAGCTTAGGGAGTGTGTCGAGAAAGAGTCAATCCAATGTGCCGAAAACGCTTTGCACTTCTCAACGATTAGCGTCGGCTTAGAGTCTTTGAAACACGCTGAAACGTTTGATGAGCTACTGCATAACGCCGATCTGGCTATGTATCAAGCTAAAAATGCAGGCCGCAATCGTGTCGCCATTTGGCACGAAAGCATCTCTGGGTAATTATTTGTTTAAAAGAGTGTTTAAAAGGGGTCAGAGTAAAATTAAAACACCCTCTTCTATTCTTACTAGCTATTTTTTCGCTACCTAGATATTAGGGTCAGATGAAAATAAAATTTAATTTTCATCTGACCCTAATTGTTCTGTCGAGCTTACTAAGACACCCACGTTAAATGATTTATCTTATTAATACTCAAATCCACGACAACCGCCAACACCTCAAAAGCCAACTGTTCCTAGTTCGTTAATGCAACTTACTGATACTCCAACAAGCTCAGTTTTTCTTTTTTACAAACAGAAATAACTGCGTCATGTTTTGCTAAATTACAAAGATACTTCGATAGATTATCGAATGCTAAAGGCGGCTTTTTAAATTCATCTGCCCATATAGCCAACATAAACAAGAAAAAGTCACAAACTGTAATCGTGTTACCGACTAAAAATTCTCTATTTTCTAATTCATCATCTAGGATTTCAAACATATCTGTTATTCTTCGTTCTTGTGTCTCTGCAATATCAGAAACGGCATCTGAATGACTTGTATGTTTTTCCGGATAAGAATAAACCATCAATTCAGCTTGAACCGTATTTGTTAAATACATCATCCACTGAAAAAACTTTGGCCTGTTCTTAGAGCCAATGTTTGGGATGAAATTTGATGATGGATTTGACTCCGCAAGATGAATACAAATAGCGGGGCTTTCAAAGAGCACTAACTCACCATCGATTAAAGTTGGAATTCTTCCTGAAGGGTTTAACGCTAAGTATTCATCAGATTTTTGAGCATTACTTTTTCTATCAACCAATATTAACTCAAAATCAACTTTCAATGCTTCAAGAACGAAATGCGGTGCCATACTGGCATTTAGTGGATAATAATATAACTGGTACAACTGACTCTCCTTGGGTGTTGCATATAACGCCCGCATTTGCGGCTGGTTTGGAGCGCAGCGGAAAACCAGTCCGGCAACATGCGCTTGTTAGGCTTTTTGACTGGAAAATATATCTTCAAATTTACCATCTTCATTAAGCATTCTTAGTGCAGGAGCACTTTCCGTTTTTTTCACCTCAGATATAACTTGCTCAATGACTTGTGCAACTTGTGAGAGTGCTTCCTCCCCGAGCTGGCTTTCAAAAAGCTCATACAAAGACTCAAGATACTTGTCCCCATTACAGAAATAGGCTGCACGAATTAGAAGCACAAATATTTCTAGTGGAACCACGTTATTAAAACTGCATGCAGTAGCATTAACCCAGGCTTCAATATCCCATCGCTGCGCCAGAGCACACATAGTAAAACAAAAAGCGGCTCCTTCAATCTCACCAATGCTGCTTCTGTGGATTCCTAAATTAAACCAAGCCAGCCCGCAAAGCATATCTTGTTGTAAGGCCTTTTCTAAGTATTGCTCTACATCTTCATCACCAACAGAGCATACATCTGAAAGCGCTAAAGCAGCTTTTACGCCACGATTCTGGATTTTAATATTGTATTTTTCAATTAGAGAGGATAAGCATATAGACTTTAGTTGCCATTCCGCAGAAGGGCTACATTCGCCATCTATAAAATCATTAAATACCTCAAGTGATTGTTGGTATTTACCAGAAAACATAAGAGCGTCTGCATACAGGGGGAGATAACCCTTTTGGCCATCTATTTCCATTGCTTTTTTGTAGAATTTCGCCGAATAAAAGAATCTACCCAGCTCAAAGAGCGAGCCCGCTAATTCCCCATAGAAATATCCTTGATTATAGTATTTTGGCTCGTATCTTCTCGCCACTAAAAAACACTTAACGGATTCCTTTAATCGGTCAGCACTTCTATAGAAGTTCGCTAGATTATAATGTGAAATTCCATATAAGCTTGGCGCCGTTTTTTCGTATCTATCAATATTTCTTTTAAGGAAATCTTCTACTGCATCTAATTTTTCTGTATTTCCTGAGCTTCTCAAAAACAAAAGTGATAAATTAGTAATTGCCTCTAAGTAATTATTGTCTTCGTTATCGCAGACATCACTAACCAATTCGAGTGTTTCGCTAAAATATCTAGTTTTCAATAAACTTGGCATCAAGTGCTTAAGTAATTCATGTTTAATTTTAAGTCTATTTCTAAGATCACCTGAGAATACTATTCTGGCAGCCAAGTCACTATAGCCTAACTGAGATAGCGCCATTGATAATGAAAGGCATATGTCTTTCATTAGGTCGATTGGAAGTGTTGACTTATCCATAAGGTCAACACTATGAAAAGTGCAGCCTGCAATATCTAAGAAGCCCACTTTTAGAGTGGTTTCATCTATGTGTACTTCTGCTAATATACCCTTGTCGCCTGACTCCAGCCGGATGATGTCTTTAAATTCGGGGATTTGAGATCTAATTTTTGGAAGTAGTAAGCTTGGAGTAATACCACATATACTTTTACTACCAAACGATAAACTAACATTTATCGGGAGCGTTATAGCTCCTGACCTTATAGCTCTAAGCTGCTGTAAATACCTCTCAATTCCAATAACCTTTCCTTCGTCTAGAATATCCGAATCTGAAAAGGAAACTCGCATAGTCTTTGCGCCATCTTTTGCGTAAAAAGGGTCTATTTGTGTTGCCCATTTCACATAAAATTTATCCTCTACTTCAGAATATCTAGCAATTAGTACTGGTAGGTCTAGGCGCTTATAGTACTTAATAGTTTCTAGGCTTAGGTCTATGCCTTTTATTGTCCTTTGTTGTTTTGAAGCAGTAGCTTTTAGCTGAACCCAAAAGACCAAGCCTGTTGCCCTTTCTTTTGAGTTAAATATCTCCACCTCTCCATCAATACCGTAGTCTTTATCTTTATCCCGATAGACCCACTTTTGAGGAATAGCAAGACCAAACTTGTGCCTAGATAAATCTTCCAATTGATGTTGCTTTATTCTTTTAGTCATATTGGACTGAATACTTTCCGTGGTTACCTTGAGAGCCTAACGCCTCAAACAGCGGCGCGCGTTAGCGCGTCCAGCCACGAAGTGGCGTTGCTGCTTTGACTTGTTAGGTGATTTAACCACACACCCAAGTGCCATCTGGGTTTTGTTTAGCACCTGAATAAGCGCCACCACATACCCATGTGCCGTCAGGGTTTTGTTTGGCACCTGAGTAATTACCGCCGCAGACCCAAGTACCATTAGGGTTTTGTTTGGCGCCTGAATAACCGCCGCCGCAAACCCAAGTACCATTGGGGTTTTGTTTAGCACCTGAATATGCGCCACCACATACCCAAGTACCGTCTGGATTTTGCTTGGCACCTGAATAAGCGCTACCACACACCCATGTACCATTAGGGTTTTGTTTGGCACCCGAATAACCATAATACTGTCTTTCGTCTGACATTTCTTATCTCCTTGTATTCACCTAACATTTTAATAATGCGCATGCGCGTTTACACAGATTTAGAACCTTCTTAATATCACTATAAATAATTGATTCTAATAGCATAAATATAGATATCAACAAAAGCTAAATCAGGAAAAACGAGCATGCGTATTATTCCTTTTATCCACATCGCGTTATTTCTGTTGCGGATATTCTTATTCATTGATACTAAAAGACTTTCTTAATTTCTACCAGTACAAAACGCGCACAACTGGTTTATTTAAAATGGCTAAACGCGCAATTAAAGTTCACTTTAAAAAATAAACTGTATATGCCCCCATAAATTACGCTTTAACTTTCATCCAAAAATGAAATCGATTCCAGCTCAAATAGTATCTTCCTATACCAAAAAAAATTGATTTCCGCCTTCGCGGGCACTTCTCGCCTTGTGGGGAAGGACTTACATAAGGCTCGATGAAAGCGGCGGATCACGGTCGTGCCTCCCTCATCCGCCCTACGACTGACATTACGGTATTGGGTATGAATTTGCAGACGATTAGCTACTAATAAGTCAGTTCGACGCGACGAAGTTGCGCGACTTTATGGAGTTTCAGAGTCCGTTAAAAATTCCCTTCCTAGCATCAGCAAAAACAATCTATGCCTTACGATAAAAATCGTGTTGCTAAACGCTACCTTAAACAAAGTAAATGAGACGTTTGGGCGATAGCCCGATAAAAGATTTTTTGGTTACTTTTGCATCGATTGGCAAAAGTTACCCGCTCAGCAGAGCGGAATAAACCTGCAGCTAAAAGCAATTTAGAGGAAACAAATTCATTTGAAGAGCCAAAGAACAACCCCACCCTAACCCTCCCCTTGGAAGACATAAGGGGAGGGAAAAAGAGCTACAGTTCTATGACTCTCGCGTTGTCGCCGAGGCGACTCCCAACATGACTGACGAGGATTAAGATGTCAGGTTTGTAGTCGTTCTGTAGCGAGTGACAAATGGTTTCTATGGTGGCTTTGTCGAGTCCGTCGAATGGTTCGTCTAGTAGTAAGACGGGAGACTGTCTTAATAGTAGGCGTGCTAAGGCGAGGCGTTTACGTTGTCCGCCGGACAGGTTACGCCCTTGGGAGCTGAGTAAGGTTTCTAGGCCATTGGGTAGGTTGCGTGCCCATTCGGCTAGGGCGACGGCTTCTAATACAGACCAGAGTTCGTCGTCGCTGGCGTTGGTTTTACCAAGCAGTAAGTTGGCAGCGATGCTCTGTTGGAAAACATACGGCGATTGTGGCAAGTAGCTTAGTTGTGCTTGATACGTTGGGTTGTTGTATACAGAGTATTTCTCGTCATTAATAAAGGCGTCGCCAGAGGATAAACAGTCACCGGCAATGGAGGCGAGTAAGGTGGATTTGCCTGAGCCACTTGCGCCTCGGATCCAAATAAATTCCCCATGGTTCACGCGAAGGTCACAAGTCTGGCTTCCCATGCCACTTGGCGCATGATAGCCGCGCCATTGTTTAAACAAGAGTTGCTCGATCTGTGGGATCGTCTTTTCGAACATTGGCTCAGCATCTTGGTGAAGCTGGTTGAGTCGACGTAGGCCAACTTGCGACTGGCCTTGGGCGACAAAGGATTGCACCAAAGGCAATACCAGTTCATTCACTGCCAATAAAGATAAAACAAATCCCACGACCCAAGTTCCCTGCACGCCGTCTATTAAGGTCCAGTGTTGGGTTTCTGGGGTAAAGGCACTGAGTAGATAGAAGCTGCTGGCGATGAGCAAGATGGTCACACCATATGACAACAAACGCCCAAGGCTCACAGCCTGCTGAATGCGAATTTCTGTTTTTCTTTGGCGTTCATCCAATTCGCCAAGGCGTTGTGCATAGTCTTCCCAATGACCACGAATGGTTAAGGTAATGAGTGCCGAAAAAAAGCTAACAAACCGGCTACGGCGATGTACGCCAAGTATTTGCCCAACGTGTACGGCATGGCTGGCGAAGTGCCCACAAATATAAGGCACCACCAAGACATGTAACACTGCGGCAATCAATAACGGCCACAACAAGGCAGGCAGAATGAAATAGGCCAAAATCGCCACGCCAACATAAGCTAATACAGCATACACCCAAGGTAAAAACACCACCAAGGGCCAGCGAATAATTTGATCCAAGTCGCTGACTAGGCGCTGTAGCAAGTCGCCACGGCTTTGTTGATGAAGGTTCGCAGCATCTTTGGCAACGCGCTGATCCCACACCCAAAGGCGCAAAGTGCGCAGTAACCCCAACAGGTGATTATGCGCTGTGACTTGTTCGCCATAGCGGCCTGCGGTTCTGAGGATCGCAAGCCCTCGAACAATGGCGCCGGGTGTTAAGTAGTTAAACACCAATGCACCGCCCAACGCTGTTGCCAAGCCTGCCGCGGAGATGAACCAACCAGAAAGCCCCAACAAGCCAACGCCCGCTAAAGTCGCAGCCACGCCAGTCAACATTGGAATAACAAAGCCCCAAGGGTTTGCTAATAAAAGTTGTTTAAGCGAGAGCTTGGCGGTTTTCTTTGCGTGACTGCTCATGCAAACCTCCTTTTGTTAGTGCCCAATGTTTGTCAGCCCATGCAATCGGATGTGTATCGTGGCTGACGATCAATAAGGTTTTACCTTGAGATGCGGTTTTAAGTGTGTCGAGTACCGCTTGCGCTGTGTCGTTATCCAAGCCAGAGCAAGGCTCGTCGAGTAACCATAAATCGGCTTTTGATAATAAGGCTCTGGCAATAGAAAGACGCTGCATTTGCCCGCCAGAAAGCCCTGCTCCTAATTCGGTTAGTTTGGTATCTAACCCGTCGGGAAGCAGCTGTATAAATTCGTCGCACTGGCTTTTTATGAGCGCTGTTTGTATCTCTTCTTCATTTGGTAGCCCTGCGCCCTCTTTGCCACCCAGCCCTAAGAGTAAATTACGACGAATGCTGCCGTTTACCCATTCTGGCGTTTGTGGCAACCAAGCCAGTTTGGCTCGCCAAGAAGCCAAGTTTAATTCTGAGAATGGCTGACCATTGATCAAGCACTGTCCATCAAAGCCTTCTTCAAAACCTAGTAACAAATGCAATAGACTGGATTTACCCACACCCGATTCACCACTCAGCCAAACCCGTTCGCCCTGGGCAATATTGGCCGTAATTGGCGCGAGTCGATAACGCCCCTCTTCCTGCCAGCTCAAGTCTTTGAATTGAATAGATTTCAACGTATTTAAAACAGCTAATCCAGTGTTCTCTTGGTGTGAAGTGGATGCATGCACTGGTGTTTGTAGGATATCTAACAAATCCGTCGCGGCGGCTTCGGCTTTTTGTTTCGCATGGTAGTCATTACCAAGCTGACGTAGCGGTAAATAAAATTCTGGCGCAAGCAGTAAAAGAAACATAGCTTGCGTCAAGGTAACGGGGGAGCTGCCCACTTGCCATGGTAAGATTTCTAATAAGCCAAGCCCTAAATACAAGGCAATCATGGCGATAGACAATGACGCGAAAAGTTCTAACGTAGCCGTTGATAAAAACGCTAATACCAAAACCCCCATGGTTGTCTTTTGGTATGAAGTAGCACTGTCGGACAAACGCGCGCGTGCTTCGCCAGTTCTGTTAAGGCGTTTGAGTTCTGATAAGCCTTGGCTTAAGTCCATGAACTGATTGGATAACATGGCCAAGACATTAAATTGACGACGGTTGGCTTGCGCGGCTTTATGACCCACAAAGATCATGAAGATAATGACCAAAGGCGCGGTCATCATGAAAACAAAGAAGGCGATCCAAGAAATAGAAACAACAGACAGTAGGATCACACAAGGAATTAGGGTCACCATAAACACTTGCGGTTTATAGCGACTAAAGAAATCGTCTAACGCATCTACTTGTTCGTAAACACGAGTAGAAAGCGCCGCATCTTCTTCGATCCTTAAGCGCGCTGGCCCAAGGTTTGTCAGATGCGACACCAATTTACGTCGCAAGCCGTAACGAATATCGCGGCTTGCGCTAGTGCAAATACGTTCTCGGCCAAAGTTCGCCAAGGCACGTAGTAATAGAGCAAATAACCCCAAGACTAAAAGAGACAAGGAAAAAGACTGGTGTAGCGCCATGTCTGAAAACACATCCGCTAACGCCCAAGCTTGCAACACCAAAGACACTGCAAACAACACACCAAAGCCTTGAGCAATTCGATACTTTGATGATTGCTGACTGGCTAGTTCATCTAAAAATACACCTTCAGATGTTTTCACTCGGCCAGCTCGACGCGCCTTTTTTGTTTCCTTGTGCTGTTTCATTGGATTTACTTCTGCTCCTCTTCACCTTCGTAGCCGCTAAATTCTAACCATACGGCATTAACAATACCGAACGAACAGGCTAACAATACGCCTAGAACCCAAGCAAAATACCACATAACTTATTCCTCTTATTGCTAGAAGACAGAGCCCAAAGCGCTCTATCTTCTATATCAATGACTAGTAAAGTGAATGATTGTTTTCTTCGATGTGTTTCTTAGTCAGACGACCATACATCACAAAGTAGTTCCATAACGTGTAAGCCAGAACAATCGGTACGAAGATACAAGCCACCACAAACATAATCATCATGGTGTTTTCACTAGATGTCGCATCCCACATAGTCAAACTCATGTTTGGAAAACTTGAAGACGGCATCAAGAATGGGAACATTGACCCACCCGCTGTAACAATAATGCCGGCAATACCCAAAGAGGAACTCAAGAAAGACAAGGCGCCTTTTCTCAGCACGGCAGTCAGTGCTGCGAACAACATGCCTGCAATACCGATAAGCGGAGCCAACATAAGTGCAGGCACTTTGTCATAGTTAGCCAACCAAGCACCAGCTTGAACTTCGGCTGTTTTCATCAAAGGTGTTACCACTGCATTGCCATCGATAGCGCTGGTCAAAACATAACCATCGATACCGTAAGCCAACCACACACCCGCCAAGATGAACAACACAGCAGCCAAGGCACCTGTGATTGCCGTGATACGACTGGCTTTTTCAAGTAGCGCATCATCTGTCTTCATTTGTAACCAAGCACCGCCTTGCGTCATTAGCATTAACAAGCTGACCAAACCACAAAGAATCGCAAATGGGTTTAGCAGAGCAAAGAAAGAACCGGTGTAAGTTGCACGCATGTATTGATCAAATTCGAACGGCACGCCTTGCAGCAAGTTACCAAACGCCACACCGAAAATGATTGGCGGAACGGCTGACCCAAAAGTGATTCCCCAGTCCCAGCTTGTTCGCCATTTAGTATTTTCGAGTTTAGAACGGTAGTCAAAGCCGATTGGACGGAAGAACAACGCGGCCAATACCAACAACATTGCAAAGTAAAAGCCAGAGAACGCTGTCGCGTACACCACAGGCCAAGCGGCAAATAACGCACCGCCAGCTGTAATAAACCAAACTTGGTTGCCGTCCCAGTGAGGCGCAATCGAGTTGATCATGATTCGGCGTTCAGAGTCTGTTCCACCGATCACTTTAAGCAGACTGCCTACGCCCATGTCAAAACCGTCTGTCACGGAGAAGCCAATCAGTAGAACACCGATCAACACCCACCAAATCACTTTTAATAATTCGTAATCCATCTTACACCCCTTGTTTTAGCTGAGCCGTTTCTTGTTCAAGTGCGTAACGTCCAGTATGCAAGCTAGAAGGGCCTTGTTTCGCAAAGCGAATCATCAAGTACATCTCAGCAATTAGGAACGCTGTATAAAGAAGCCCGAAGCCTGCAAGGCTGATCCAGATTTCTGTGGCTGTTAAGCTAGAGACCGCAACATGAACCGGTAATATTTCACCAATAGCCCAAGGCTGACGACCGTATTCCGCAACAAACCAACCTGCTTCATTGGCAATCCAAGGAAGCGGCAAACAAATTACGATAAATTTCAGGAACAAAGGACTTTGACCAATGCGACGACGCGCGTTTTGGTAAAAAGCAGCAGCGAAGACAAACAACATTAGGAAACCACAGCCGACCATGATGCGGAAGGCAAAGAACAATGGCGCAACTTGCGGAATAGAGTATTCAACCGCTTGATCGATCTCTTCAGATGTCACTTTGTTCATGTCTTCATTGAATGCTGTTACCAACAATCCGTAACCAAGATCGTCTTTTACTTTCTCGAAGTTTTCTTTTACTAGCGGATCCGTTGAACCGCTGCGTAACTTCTCAAGCAACTGGTTGGCATAAATACCATTGATAATTCGTTGGCGGTTATGCTCTTTCAGCTCTTTGATGCCTGTTACTTCTTTGTCTAGAGAGCGTGTTGCGATCAAGCCCATTAGACCAGGAATTTTGATAGCAAACTCGGTTTCTTCAAGCTCTTGGTTTGGAAAGCCGATTAAGGTGAAGTCTGCTGGTGCTTCTTGTGTTTCCCACTCCGCTTCAACCGCTGCTAATTTCACTTTTTGCACTTCGCCTAGCTCGTAACCAGATTCGTCACCTAGAAGGATAACGCTCAAGATAGACGCTAAACCAAACGCTGAAGCGATAGCGAAAGAACGGCGAGCAAATGCAAGGTCACGGCCTTTCAATAAGTAGTAGCTTGAAATAACCAGAACAAACATCGCCCCTGTTGTGTAGCCTGCTGATACGGTGTGAACAAATTTCACCTGCGCCACTGGGTTTAATATCAAAGCACCAAAGTCGACGAGCTCCATACGCATGGTTTCGTAGTTGAACTCTGATCCTACTGGGTTTTGCATCCAACCATTGGCGATCAAGATCCACAAAGCTGACAAGTTAGAACCTAGCGCTACGCCCCAAGTCACCATTAAATGTTTCACTTTACTGAGGCGATCCCAGCCAAAGAAAAATAAACCAACCAATGTCGACTCAAGGAAGAAAGCCATTAAGCCTTCAATGGCCAAAGGGGCACCAAAAATATCGCCGACGTAATGAGAGTAGTAAGACCAGTTAGTCCCGAACTGGAACTCCATTGTCAAACCCGTTGTTACACCTAGCGCAAAGTTAATACCAAAAAGTTTACCCCAGAACTTAACCATGTCTTTGTAGACTTGCTTACCCGTAATGACATAGACAGACTCCATGATTGCCAGTAAGAAAGCCATCCCCAGTGTTAAAGGGACAAACAAATAGTGGTACAGAGCAGTGAAAGCAAACTGAAATCGCGATAATTCCACTACAGCTTCGTTAATCATATAACTTCAACCCATTCATTTGATTGAGAAAAAAGACGATCGTAGACACTTATTTGATTGAGTGTTCTTGTTATCCAACGCCCACCGAAGCCTCAAAACATTTCAAGGCTTACTATAAGTCCAGATTATGAGTGCAGAAGCGATCCAAAACATTGCGTTAGATCAAGATAAAGAGAGTGAAAGGAATAAGTAGTAAAAAAGGTTGTTTTAAAGAGGTAATGAAAGGGTTCTAAAACATGAAGATAAAAAACCAAACATGATCATGGAGGCTGTGACGCATTTCGTTCAGCCTCCATGATTGCTATTTATTTGGCTATCTCTTTGGCTATTTTTTCAAGACTGTTTCTAAATATACCTTAGCGTCGTCTTGTCCCATGTATTTTGCCAAAATAGACAGAGGCACTTCTTTTAAATTCACCACGATCAGGCCATCCAATGAATTATTAAAAGCTGGGTCGACATTAAAGCACACCAGCTTACCGTTCATTTTTAAGTACTGACGAATCAATACGGGCAAACCTTTGCCCTGTTCCATTCGCGATAAGACTTTAGAAAGCAAGGTGACACTCGCCAAGGAAGACAACAAATTAGGCTGCCAAAATACCGACCCGCTGTTGCGCAGTGGCGTCGATGGCATCACCAAGCTGGCTTTTTCTTTATCGTAATAATGAATCGACAAGGTTGCGGCGATCAATTGACGTGCCGTATGGCTGTATTCATTACTGATGCTGACAGGGCCAAATAAATGCGTATATTTTGGGTTGCGAGAAGCAAAGGTAGCAATCCCCTTCCATAGCAAGAGCAGCGAATTTAAATTCTTTTGATACTTAGCCGCGACAACCGATCGACCCATTTCAATGCTGTGATCCAGGCTATCAATAAATGCTTGGTCATAGTTAAACAAGCTGCGCGAATACAAACCTTTTAAGCCATGCGCTTCAATAAGTTTATCCACCAGCCCCATTCGATAGGCCCCAACGACTTCTTTATTACCATGATGCCAAACAAACAATTGATGGTAGTAAAGGTCGTATTCATCCACGTCACAGGCCAAACCACTACCCTCGCCCACCGCGCGGAAGTTTTCTTCGCGGATACGGCCAATGTCTTGCATCAGCAAGGGGATAGATTGCGTCGGAGCGCAATAAACACTGAACTCGCCTTGCTCCACCAACAGCATATCGCCTGGCAGATTAGCAATTTCACTCTCTAAAAGACTCGGATCAATCGGCTCGATGATGGGCAAATCTTTGTTGTCATCTTGGACAACCGATTCCTGAGCATGTTGAGGGCTCATTAAATAGGTATTCAAACGTAAGTAGCTAACAAGGTCTTGATTGCTTTCAAACTGGCTCACTTCCGCAAACGGTATGGCACTGCCGATAGAAATCTCAATGACTGAGGATTTTTTATTAAGCAGTTCTCGGCCCAACATAGCGGTTCGTAGCAAAGGATGGATGCGACCGGCTTGATAAAACAACTCACTATTTTTGCCATTAATAAAAATCGGCACCGTCGTCGCTTCGCTGCGCTTTAAGAAATTAGCGACCGACTGACTCCATTCGATGTCGGCTAACGCCTGCTTTTCTATCGACTTTTCTGCTGACTGATCATTAGATTTTTTCGGATAAGTGGACACTTCCCCTGCAGGAAAAACAATTAACACACCGCCCTCAGCCAAATGGCGATGAGCATCTCGAATCGCCTTGCCATTGGTACGTTGCGCCGATTTACCGCCAAAAACATCCACGCCAATAAATAAGTCACTGATTTCTGGTAAACGCTTAAGTAACTCATTGGCCAGTACTTTTACATCACTGCGAACGCGTCCAACTAGGTCCGCCAAGACCACACCTTCAATCGCGCCAAGAGGATGGTTGGCAACAATGACCACAGGCCCATTTTGGGGAATATCCTCAGCGGCACCTTTGGCAATGGA
Source organism: Marinomonas foliarum (assembly GCF_016906065.1). Lineage (NCBI taxonomy): Bacteria > Pseudomonadati > Pseudomonadota > Gammaproteobacteria > Oceanospirillales > Oceanospirillaceae > Marinomonas > Marinomonas foliarum. The sequence continues at coordinate 778,144 of NZ_CP070273.1, forward strand.
ATAATCAATGTTCAACGCCTCAAGGGTGTAACGCATAAATTCAAAGCTGGTCTGGCTGCTGGGCCGTTGCTGATACAAGCGGTCTAATTTAGCGAGTCCTGTCGCCCATTCAAGAACGGATTCGCCAACGCCAAATGGTGTGACTCTTTTTAGACGAAAAGGACTGGCTAACATAATCAGACTCCGCTATTGATAATTTTGTTTAGGATGCCTTGTGGATTTTTTAGATCCCGAAGCGATAAAAACGCAGCACATAACCAAACCAAACACGCCATAATAAACAGCAAACCACCGTCATTGCCGACGACTTCACCGGCTGCATTAAACTCAGGCATTACCACGCCAAGCGGAGTAAAAAGGTGAAAAATAATCGCACCAGACATTATTCCCACCGCCATCAAAGCCCCCAAACCATGCCAACGAGTAAAGAGCAAAACCGCAGCAATCAGTTCGGCCCCCCCAATAATGTAACCACCGTAATGACCGAAGAATTCCAAACCAGACCAAGCACCCAACACGCCGAAGATATGGTCGGTTTCGTAGGAACCAGTGAATTTAAAAAACAGCGACTGCACAAACACAAAGGCGATAAACACCGTTGGTACATATTTCACAATTTGCTTATTCATTTTATTGACCTTATTTATAAGTATTATTTTTTACCGATCAGGCTTGGCCAATTGGCATCCGCTTGTTTGATGTGCAACGCAGGATCTTGATCCCACTTGCGTTTAATGTTGTCGTCATAATTCAGATACAGCTTGCCATCGACCACGGCCCAATCTTTTGGATCAGAAGAGGCGAAGTCGTTCTTGGCAGACACAGCCCAAGCGCAATATCCACCATATTGCGGAGCGTATTTTTCCGGTTCAGCTTTGAACATATCGAGATGCTGTTGCGAGGCAAAATACCAATCAGCGCCTTTATATTCAGTGACGAACTTGGAACTGCCTTCGACCGGTTTTTGGTCCGTAAAGTAAGCAACCGTGTCATAGCCGCTAAGTGCTTTATTACTAAAATAGCCGGTGTAAATTTCATCTTGCGCAAACGCCAGACTGCTCATAAACAAGGCTAAAAGCATCATTAAACGCGTCATAACAACTCCTAAATTTTGATTAATAAGAACCACTAACGAGGGAAACCTTTTCGTGAAAACACGTGTCTTGAGAACGATTGCTTTGAAAACCATTGCCTTGAAAGTAATAGCTCTGAGACGCCAACGCTTGTGGCGTTAAATTCGAGCAAGGCGATCCGGCCACATAGCTCATTTGAAAATTGTCTTTTGCGACCTGAATGCGAGTAAAGCTAACGGTTTGAGCATCTTCTCTGTGCATACAAACCGAGAAATGAGACTGCTCTGGATGGTGCTGAGAATGAAACAACAGCAAATCGTCAGCGCTTTCGACAGCGAGTTCCTCATAGACGGATTGTCGATAGGCCGTGACTCCTTCTAGCTCCACTGCAGACGAAAAATGCGGTGATTGGGCATAAAGAATCGATGCGTTTTCACCATCCCATTGAAACTCTCTAACCTTGCTATTACCCAGCTCAAAAGCCAGCAAGGTAAAAGGGGCAAACTGTTGCAGGTCCAGCTGAGCAAACTGCCATTCAATTTGGGCAAGCCCTGTGGCACTGGATAATTGCTTGACCAATTGCCCACGGCTCGTCAGTTGGCCTGACGGCGTTTTGCCTTGATAGTTATTTAGCAAACACAAAGACACACCGGCCTCGTTTAAGCTAATCCAACTACCCTTGCCCACAGGATCAATCGGCATGAGAACTTGGATGCCTTGCAGAGCAAAAGACTGAGGCGACAAGGCGGGAGCTCGTGCTTTTTGCTCATCACGATTGAAGAATAATTGATAACCTGATTCATCAATCCACCAAGAAACCGAACACATAATTATTGCCCTCTTAAAAACGTTGCGGTGGCTGGCGCAATACCAAAGTCGTCATCAATTGGCTTATTCATTAGATTCGCCGCGATTTTTACCATGGCAAAATGGTGATTGGCGTGCTGTGCCGCAAAAGTAATTTCGCGTTCCAAGGTCGAAGACATGAGACAGGCTTGCGTATGCAAAACAGAGACTTCGGTCAAAACATTCACGTTTTTCTTAAGCTCTTTTTCCGATAAGCCAGTAAGCCAGTTTGTCAGCTCGTCGATTTCAACTAAGGCAACAGAGCGCGATGTTTCCACCCTATGACCACGACGACGTTGGTTATAATCAATCACTATTCCCGCTTGATAAACGGCATTAAAGGCATCTAACCAATGACGAAAATGCTCACCAATAGAACTGCTCACCACAGGCTTCATCGACGCTTGATAAGCGTCATCGTCGAGCATCTGTAAGCAACGAGACGCCTGAGCAAACACCTCAAGACAACCTTGCACCGTTGGCGCATAGGTCGCTGCTGGGAAGTCTCTGACTTGTCTTTTTTTCAATACCGATTGCATAGGTTTTCCTTACAAGAACGTCTCTTAATTTAATCAGTAGCCGGATAATGCTGAATAAGTGCTTTTTCTTCTCGCCACGCTTTTAACAAAGTTCGAATGGTCGGTGATTTAAAACCACGCTTTTTCTGCAAGGCACCTATCTCGAATAAAATTCGATACTGCTTTAGCAAGGTGCTAAAAATGTCGGATAACTTGGTATTGCGGTCCCAAATATGGGTCGCTTCGCTGCTGGCACCATTCATTTCTAAAATAGAAAAGTTTTCGCCTGCCATGAAAGACTCAATGTCGGCAAACTTGATGTCTAAACGGCCGTAGTAGTAGCCATCAACGTCTTTTAAGATCTCATCCAATTTTCGCGTTAATGCTTGCGTGATGTATTGATTGCCATTACGAAAAATCGAGCCACGGCTGTGACTGCCAGCAAACGCGAGAGGATATTCCTCACCGTCTGCGGGAATCCAATCCAGCTTTTGTGTATGACGTGGGAAATACAAATGCGCTAACTGACCGGCTCGTGGGCAACGCTCAATCAGCTGTCTCAAACTGTGCGTGCCGTCACCAACGACACTGGGGGTGTATTTCAAGGTAATGGAAATAATCTCGCCCTGTTCTTGCCCTGGATAACGCACATAGAAGACGCCTGCTTCCGCTTGATATGGCGCTTTACGTTGCAGTAGAAACTGAGCGGAGATAGGAAACGTTTCAATATATTCATGAAGTTGCGCTGCGGATTTCAGTAGCTTGACGCCAACACCACGACAACCTAAATCAGGCTTAGCCACAATGGGAAATGACAACTGAGCAACGTCCATTGCTTGCTGTGCGTTTTCGAATTGCACAGCAACGCTTTCTTGGTTTTTTGTCAGGGTAATAAAAGGTTCGATCCATTTCTTGGCTACCGGACCAGCCAAATTTAATATGTCTGTTTTGGATTCGCCCACCATGCCGCTCAACTTGATGCTTGGGTTAGCGATTAAAGGTAAACAAACATCACCGTGACGCAGCCCAAGAAACAAACTCTGCACGACAACTGGGGCGTAAAAAAACCAACTTGGCATGAATTCATAGGGCGAAATACTCGCTTCTTCTTCAACTTGGAGTAGCGGCATTCCAGCATTAATTTTATTTGGCGCAATGAACTGCCCCTCAACCATGGCACTCATGACATACCTCGCGTAAACGATTTATTAAGAAAACGATTCATTAAAAACAACAGGCCAAATGCCACAGGAATAAGCAGCCATTTCAGTTCTGACACCTGCATAAAAACACTGCTGCCTATTTGATAAATCAGTGTGAACACCACCAGCGTCCAAATTGAAGTAGCAAGCAGAACAGCGCTAAAAAAGACAGGTAATGGAATGACGAGAAAACCACTTAAGGTAAAACCAATGGTTCTTAAGCCGGGGATAAAACGAATTAAGAAAAGGTTTAAAAAAGCACGTTGAATCAGCTTTTGTCTCACGACTTTAAACGAAGAATTGGTTAAGGCTCGATAGCGTAACCATCTGACTTTTCGAGCGTAACGTCCCAAGACATACAAGCCCAAGTCCCCTGTCGCGATGCCGATAAAAATCGACATTAAGGCAAGTGATGAAGGCAAGTCCCCATGGGCAGACAAGGTCGCCGCTGTTGCGATGGCAAGGTCTTCGAGTAAATAAGACAAGAGCACAATACCAACGCACAACAAGGTGAGCGACGCTGTTCCCGATGTTAGCCATACTTGTAATTCTGCAATCAAGGTAAGTTACCTACCTATATCATCTAAAAACTTGGAAAGGTCCAAGCGCTCATATTCTGTTTCTGAAGATTAGACGTGGGCAGATATCACTTTCTTACAAAGAAATTTGAAAAATGAATTTAAAGAAGAACTGAGTACGCTAAATAAGGTAATGGCGAGGACGTAAATATTGAAAATTGCTGGAGAGAATATTAATGATAAAGGGAGTCGTGTTTCTGTTTACGTGCTGAGCAATTAGCCAAAATAGCTGATTTTTCACTTTGATTTGATTGTTGCCAAGCCATGATTTCCTTCATGGTTCGATAGCACCCCACACAAATCTCGTCGTCATCAAGGCAGCACTGACGAATACAAGGGCTTTTTATATTGGGATCGGTTTTATGCGTTTCTGACATAATTTGCAGACCACTACTTTTAGACAATGTTCTTAGACATATTATAACCGGTCACCACAAAACCTATTTTTTCGTATAAGGCAAAGGCGCGTTTATTATAATAAGCCACTCTGAGCTTTATCTGATGAATACCGTTATTTTTAAGCTGTTCTTCAAGCTCACTCATGGCATGTCTACCAAATTGTTTACTGCGATGAGGCTCGGTAATATAAAAATCGCAAATAAACGCCGTTTGGTCTTCTATGTTTATGGTGTACCAAAGATACCCAACCACAATAATCTGGCCAGCAACCTTAGCTTCAATACAGACTAACTCCTGCCCCTTGCTTTCAACACCATCAGGAAAACTGCGCAGCAAATCTTGTTCCGCTATCGAGACAGAATCCGCCATGGTACGACTATAATTTAATGAAATTTCTTGACTGTAATCGGCGATAAAATAATCACGATAGCTGAGAAATTCTTCTTGGCGCATTTTTCTTAGCACTATCCTATCTCCACTAGCCTTACGATGAAGTGAGTTGATTAATCCCAATTGCTCCGGCGTAAGTTTTTAATTTGCCCTTTTTGCTTTTTCTGATCAACGCGTTTTTTCTGTGAAGAACGTGTTGGTTTGGTTGGTCGACGTGCTTTTTGGACCCGAGTTGCTTCAAGAATCAGCTCTTTCAGTCTTGCTAATGCGTCTTCTCGATTTAACTCCTGTGTGCGATGTTGTTGTGCCTTAAGCACAATATCACCCTCTTTCGTTAATCGAGAGTCATTTAGTGCCAACAAACGCTCTTTATAAAATTCAGGGAGCGACGAAGCAGCCACATTAAATCTTAGGTGGATAGCAGAAGAGACTTTATTGACGTTTTGGCCGCCTGCACCTTGTGCTCGAATAGCGGTTAGTTCTATTTCGTGGTCTGGGATCGCCACGGCGAGAGTAATTTGCAGCATAAGATTGCTTTATTCTGTCTAGGTATCTATTTTAATTGGCCATTGTAACAGGCTTAAGAAGTGTTTGCTTTGGCGCATCGTTTCTCTGTACATTATCAGTTACAATCGCCGAAATATTTGAGACCTAATAGGAGTTTTTTGTGACCCAGTTCCGCCCTTGTATCGATCTACACCAAGGCAAGGTTAAGCAAATTATAGGGGGCAGCCTGAATGACAAAGGCGCCACTGAAAACTTTATCAGCGAATTTAACGCAGAACATTATGCCCACATGTACCAAGAACATAACTTACTTGGTGGGCATGTCATTGCCTTAGGTAAGGGTAACCAAGAAGAAGCGCTTAGTGCATTGCGCGCCTACCCGAACGGCCTACAGTTTGGCGGAGGTGTTAACAGCAATAACGCGGCAAGTTATTTAAATGCTGGTGCTTCTCACGTCATTGTGACCTCTTATTTGTTTGAAAATGGCGAGTTTTCCTGGGACAGATTAGATAAAATCAAACGTGAAACAGGCACTGAGAGACTGGTTTTAGACTTAAGTTGCCGCCGTACAAAAGATGGCTGGTACATTGCCACAGATCGCTGGCAAACTATTACTTCGACACAAGTTAACCAAGAAAATCTCATTGAATTGGCAAACCATTGCGATGAATTTTTGATCCATGCAGCTGATGTTGAAGGCTTGCAAGCGGGCATTGATGAAGAATTGGTCCAGTTGCTAGGCCAAGGTTGTCCGGTTGCTGTGACCTATGCTGGAGGTGCTCGCTCTTTATCTGACCTTAAACGTGTCAGCGAATTGTCCTCTGGGAAAGTCGATCTGACCATAGGTAGCGCTTTAGATATTTTTGGCGGACAAGGCGTAACACTGGACGAATGCATCCTGTGGAATCAATCTCAACAATAAACTAACGTTAGAGGCAAGTATTTTGCTTGTCTCTAACGCTTTTCTCGACATAGCACCCGCCATACCTCATACTTAGTGGTCTATTTTTTCGCCTTTAATCTCAGGATTAGTTAATGCTTATACTTCGTTCTGGCCTTTTACTTGCAACGCTCTTCATTAGCGCCTGCTCGATGCCAATTTTTCAAGACTTATCAACGTCTAAAACAGACAGTGTCGATCAAAACGTGTCAAACAACACGCCGGTAGAATCTACAAAATCAACAGTTGTCGCACCGACTACTTCTACTAACGACAATACATCAAACGAAAGCACATCGAATCCGCTTAACAATGTTAGCTCGGTTGATAGTTTGACCAAACAGCTTAGAGCTCAACAAGCATTGGCTAAAGCAAACTATACAGAACTCACAAACCGTACAGGGAAAGCGCCTCAGTTACCAAGCATTTCCAACGTTAACAACTTATCTTCTAACCAGATAAATGATGCAACTCAGCAGCTTCGATCTTATGTGAGCAAAACAAACTCTACATTGGCCTCTTTGAATGCGCGTGTTGATGATCGCCAGAAAGTGGCATTAAACGGAGATTTGATTCGGATTTTCTTGTCTGAAACGACCATTACCCATGGCAACCAAACCTTTAAAGCACAACCTTTGGTTGGCCAATGGATCCGTGGGGAAAGTAGAGCAATTCGATTAAAAGATAATATTCTGTTTGAAGACCCAAAGTCAGAAGATTTGAACATTACTTTTTCTGAAACCTATCAGTTGATTGTGAATAACAAGGTTATTGCGACAATCAATCCTAATAGAGAGAAAAATGATGCTGACTTTACGGTTGCTACCCATGACAATAAAGGTTCTATTGTTGGTAGGTTAGACTTTAGAGTCGTGGATGACGAATAACCCCATCTAGGCATATGGCCTAACTGTCACAACAATTAGGCCAGTTTCGTGGGTTATACAATTCCTACGACTACCACTCTAGCGTTGAATGACCTTGGCGTTACTACGCCATTGCTTCACGTTATCCAATCCTCTTCGTAAAAAGACCAAATAATCTGCGATGATATTGGCAAAGACCTTGTCACCTAGCTGTCGTAGCAACGCCTCTATTCTTTTTAAACCCTGCTCATTTACCAGCATTACACGATTCACGAGATCCTGACCTGTATTGGCACTAAGCGCCGCCAAATATTCACTAGTAATACGACCTGCATCTTGGGTCATCAGCTTTGAGTCTTCCAGCACATTACCAACAAAAGAGAGTAGCCGATCGGCCAAGCGGCGAAACAAATTAGACAGCTTCTTAAAGCCATGTTTATCAAGCGTGTTGTCAACCTGTTCAGACAAGTTCACATTGGCAAAAAAACCATCAAAACACATAGAGATCATGTCATAAATCAACCCCGTGTCTTTATTTGACAGTGACCTTGTCGCTAAACCTCTATCATTTATCACCACTGGCTCCTTTCAAAAAAGGGTGAGCTTTGTGCAAATACGGATGATTAATACCGTGTTTCATGAAAAGTCATGGGCTTACCCCTTTGATCACCTGTAGGCCTATGATTTTATGGCCCTACAAATTTGCACTCTATTCATTCAGGGAAAACGATGATGTCTTTACCAAAGCTCTTTTTGCATGTTCAAGATCCATTATTGGCTTCAGACTTGCTAGCGCTAAAAGGCGTTCAACAATATGAATTGAACGTCAGCTATCAAGAAGAAAGCTGGCTGCAACAACTTGCTATTAGCCAATGTGATGTCGCCATTATTGAAGTGAACCCTGCCGATGGCGATTCACTGCAAGGACTCGTTGATCACCCACTACTTTCTCAAACCGAGTTTCTTTTTTTCAGTAAGGGCGAACCAGACCCAATGTTGGATCGCCTTATTCAAAAAGGCGCTGGATTTCACTATCGTGCTCCATTCAACGTTAAGTCGGTTGAATCTTCACTTAATGAAGTCTTCAACGAGCTAAGTGTGCCAATGCAATACAATAATCCGCAAGCAAGCTACCTAGACCAATTTGGTTTACTAGTCGGCTCTTCTTGCGCTATGCATTCGCTTTATCGAACCATCCGCAAAGTAGCCAGCACCAACACCAACGCCTTCATCATTGGAGAAAGTGGCACAGGTAAAGAACTCATTGCCAACACTCTTCACGTGGTTAGTCCGCGAGCAGAAGGTCCATTTGTTGCAATCAACTGCGGCGCACTAAGCCCAGAGCTGATTGATAGCGAACTGTTTGGTCACGTTAAAGGTGCTTTCACTGGCGCACATAAAGATCACCAAGGCGTTTTCGAGCAAGCAGAAGGCGGAACATTATTTTTGGATGAAGTCACTGAAATGCCTTTTGAGTATCAAGTAAAACTACTACGAGTACTTGAAAGCGGTGAATACAAACCCGTTGGCGCTCAGCAAGTCAAAAAAACCAATGTTCGAATTGTTGCCGCGACTAATCGTGTACTAAGTGACGCTATTCGTGACGATATCTTCCGTGAAGATCTTTATTTTCGTCTAGCGCAATTCCCTATTATGTCGCCGCCATTAAGAGACAGACAAGGCGACGCATGCGGTCTGGCACAACACTTTTTGGCTTACCGAAACGCGCAAGATGGTCAACAAAAGCAACTATCAGCCTCAAGCCTAGAGAAAATTGGCCAATACTCTTGGCCTGGTAATGTCCGTGAACTAAAACACGCTATTGAGCGTGCCTATATTTTGGCGGATCAAACCATTCTCCCAGAACACCTAATTACCAATGCACTTAATAGCCAAGCTGAAACCAATAAAACGTCTGGCATTCCTTTTGGAATGCGTCTTGATAACATCGAAAAAATTGCCATCTTAAAAACCCTCAAAAATAACGAAGGCAACAGGACGGATACAGCTAATCAACTTGGTATCAGTATCAAAACGCTCTATAACAAGCTCGATAAATACGACCAGACTGACTTTTTATAAAGCAATAAAAGCCACATTTTATAAAGCAATAAAAGCCACATTTAAAAAATGTTAGAAAAAAGGCCGATCACTCGGCCTTTTTTCTGCTCATTTTAGCAATCAGTGTCTTTGGCGTTCATGCCTTCTTTTGCTTCTTCACACTTATCTTCGATGGCGTTACCTGTATCGGTCATGGTGTCTTCAATTGAATTGCCAGCGTTGTTTAGCGCATCACCAGCATCATCCATAGTTTGCTCAACAGCATCACCAGCATTGGACATTGCGTCTTCTACTTTGTTGTCATCAGAGCTCTGATCACATGCAGCCAATGTACCAGCAGTAACAAGAACCAAAGCAGTATTTAGTAGAGTGCGTTTAATATTCATAATGGTAACCTCCATTTAACTTCTAAAATATTGAGGACGTTCAGCACTATTGCCTGTCGCCTCACTAATTAACTCAATCAGCTAAGCACCATACATTCGGCCTTTGCTGTTGATTCCCTAAGACTATTGCGAAGGCCATGCCAGTTTTTAAGTTAATCCATAACCAATTGATAAATAAAGAAATATTATAAATTCATTATAAAATAAGCTGACTTAGCTAGCCTCTATCCAGTATTTTTTACAAAAATCCTCGGTAAGCCTTTCCGTCGAGCAATTGTAAAGACGGAAGAAATGTGACCCTAACAACTCATTTACAGCAAAATAGATAAAAATCCACTTGAATGTTTGTGCCTCTCCCATAGAATTGGCGAAAACCTTTATCCTAAAAAGGTTTTCAAGCTTAACGAAGGATCCCCTATGAGCCAGTCGCTTTCTACCTCCCCAAAATTAGATGGTTTTCGTATGCCTGCGGAACACGAACCGCAAGAGCAAGTATGGATGGCTTGGCCAACCCGCGAGGATAATTGGCGAGATAACGGTAGACCAGCTCAGGCTGAATTTGTTGCGGTGGCCACAGCTATTGCTCAAGCAACCGATGTGACCTTTATTGTCGACGCAAAATATTTTGATGAGGCTCGCCGTGCACTACTAAGCCATATCCGAGTCATTGAGATTCCATCGGATGATTGCTGGATGCGTGATATAGGCGCTACTTACGTTGTTAACGACAAGGGTGAACGCCGAGCGAATAACTGGGAGTTTAATGCATGGGGTGGCGAGCTAGACGGTTTATACGATTCTTGGGAACAAGATAATGCTGTTGCTGAAAAAATGGCTGAGGTTACCAATGACGACGTCTATTTTGTCCCTCTTATTCTAGAGGGAGGCTCTATTCATGTGGATGGCGAAGGCACACTTTATACCACTGAAGAATGTTTACTCCACCCAAGTCGTAATCCGAATTTAAGCAAAGAAGACATTGAAGACCTACTAAAGTCCTATTTGAATGTTGAAAAAATCATTTGGCTTAAAAGCGGCCTTTATAACGATGAAACAAATGGCCACGTCGATAACATCATGCACGTCATTCGCCCAGGCGTGGTTGCGTTAACAGATTGTGAAGATCCAAGTGACCCGCAGTACGCAATTAGTAAAGCGGCACTAAAAGTACTCAGCCAATGCCATGATGCAAAAGGTCGAGCACTAGAGATTATTAAACTCCCACTACCAGGACCACTATTTGTTTCAGAAGACGAAGCCAAAAACCTAATAGAGAGTGATTCGATGAATCGTCAAGCAGGAGAACGCCTAGCAGCTTCTTATGCCAATTTTTTAATAACCAATGATCATATTGTCTTTCCTATCTTTGGCATTAGCACAGACAAACAAGCACAACAAATTCTGCAAACAGCGTTTCCCGATCATAAACTAATAGGCGTTTACGCGCGCAACATATTGTTAGGTGGCGGAAACATTCATTGCATTACCCAACAGGTTCCTAAGAAGTGCGTGATTAAAGCGACGTAGCAGCCTTTAATACATTTTAATTGATTATCTCTTAGCGACATCTTTTTGCTTGGACACTGACATAAAAGAGACCAAAATCCGCCTTGGTTATAAGGGTAATATTTCTGTTTGTAGCTTACTCCCACTGTGCTAATGTGGCAGAGTAACGCCTTTTAAAAATGCTTCATAACGCATTGGTGTTTTGTATATTTTTTGGCTAGAACATCAACATAATAGTTAATGTTCGGTTGTACTAATTGAAGCGTATTGCTTCTAATTTACGATGGCGTATTTCGCTTGGGGTAATATTAATGGATTCCACGTTTACTTTATTGGATCTAGGCTGGCAAGCTTACTTTCAACAACAGTTATCATTGGATGATTTAGAATCTAACCGTATTGCACGTATCTGCTCTAAAACAGGCAGTAACTACGAGCTTGTTACTGAATCTGGCTTTTTCACTTTAGAAGACCACTTAGATATGCCAGATATGGCAATCGGTGACTGGGTTGTTGCCGATACAGATAACAACTTTTTACGCCTTTTAGAATCTAGCTCTACATTTGAAAATATCGCTTCAAATATAGATACTGTGTTTTTAATCTGCGCATTAAATCAAGATTTCAATCTCACCTTGATCAAACGTTATTTGGAACTGACCCATAACGCTCAAGCTGACGCTGTTGTGATTCTAACGAAAGCAGATACCTGCGAAGACGCTGCAGAAAAACGTGCCCAAGTAGAAAAGCTTGATCCACTGCTCATCGTAGAAACTGTTAATGCTTTGGATGCTGACAGCCTACGCTGCCTATCGCCTTTGCTTAAGAAAGGCAAAACTATTGCTTTATTAGGCGCGGTTGGCTCTGGTAAATCCGCACTGATCAACACCTTGATGCAGACCACAGCTGAAGGCAAAGCTAAAAGGAACATTGGCGATTCTGGTGCCTTAAAGATCATGCCATCCGGCGCTATCTTATTAGATACAGCTGGCATGCGTGAATTACAACTGGCTGAATTTGATAGCAGCACGATTGCCAACTTTGCAGATATGATTGCTCTTGAGAAGCAATGTCGTTTCACTGACTGCCGCCACGAAGGTGAGCCAGGCTGCGCCATTAAAGCGGCGGTCAAAGCGAACCAAATTGACGAACAGCGCGTTGCAGATTTCTTATTACTTCGCAACGAAGACGGTGATGACGATCAAGTGACTAAATCCAAGCCACAAGAAAAGTTCTATCGCAGTGCGCAATCTGACATTCGCGCCAGAAAGCACAGTTCTGCCGAGTAATATTGAGCACATATTCCAACAGACAAACAGAAAGCGGACTGCTAAACACAGTCCGCTTTTTTTATGTTTTCTACAATTAAAAGCCACCAGCAATGCCTCTTCCCTTTACAGCAAGCCATTGAGTGTTTATAACAAGGCCTCGATACGTTTTCTCCCACTCCAACTGAGGCAGCTTTTCTGAATCTTCATGTCTAATACTCTATTGATTTACTCTACCACAGACGGCCACACCACAAAGATCAGCAAAAAAATGCAAGCTATCATCGAGAGTCAAGATCACTCGGTTACGCTTTTACCTGTCGAAGAAGTCACAACTGACACTCTAACAAACCATGACAAAATAGTAATCGGTGCTAGCATTCGTTATGGCAAACACCAAAAAATCGTTATTGATTTTATTGAGCAAAATAAAGCGCTGCTTGAAAGCAAACTCAGCGCGTTTTTCACCGTTAACCTAGTGGCTCGTAAACCTGAAAAATGCCAACCTGCGACCAACCCGTACATCATTAAACTTTTAGCGCAACTAGATTGGCAGCCAACTGTCCAGGGCGTATTTGCAGGTAAATTAAACTATCAAAAATACGGTTTCATCGACCGCAATATGATTCGCTTTATTATGTGGATGACTAAAGGACCAACTGATCCCTCCACCAATATGGAGTTTACTAACTGGAATAGTGTTGAGCAGTTTGCTCAAGCGGTTTGCGATATGCAGCCAACCCAATAGCGAAAACGCCTGATATAGATGAGAACACTCTCTTCTTAAGAACATGATAAGGAAACGACATAATGACTGATGCCTTGCTGTTAACCTTTATTTTTTTGGTTGCGGGAGTCATTTCTGTCCCAATCGCATCGCGGCTCGGCCTAGGCTCTGTTTTAGGCTATTTATTAGCTGGCATTATCATCAGCCCTCTATTGACGCTGCTCGAAGTAGATATCGTCTCCATTCAGCACTTTGCCGAACTAGGCGTCGTCTTAATGCTATTTATTGTTGGTCTTGAGCTGAATCCCAAGAAATTATGGGAATTAAAATCCAAATTACTCGGTTTAGGGGGCGGACAAGTTACACTAACTGCCCTTTTTATTACGGGGATTGGGATGTTTTTAAATCAAGAGTGGCGCACCAGCTTGGCCATAGGTTTGGTTCTCGCACTTTCTTCTACTGCCATTGTTATTCAAACCTTGACCGAAAAAGGCTTAATGAAGTCTGATGGCGGTCAATCTTCTTTTGCGGTTTTGCTCGCTCAAGATATAGTAGTCATTCCTATATTAGCTTTTATTCCTTTGCTCGCTACACCAGAATTAATCGCTTCTTTAAGCAATGCAGCAGCCGCGTCTCAGGGGGAAAGCCACTCTGTCTCTTTGGTAGATGGCTTAGAAGCATGGCAAACTGCTTTAATCACGATAGGCGCTATTGGCGTTGTGGTATTGGGCGGTAGCTTTTTAGCAACACCTATTTTTCGCTTTATCGCAGTAGCTCAATTAAGAGAGCTGTTTACCGCAACCGCATTGATGTTCGTGATTGGCACCACACTGCTTATGTCTTTGGTTGGCTTGTCTCCAGCTCTTGGCACCTTTCTAGCGGGTGTGGTGTTGGCTAACTCGCCTTATCGGCATGAGTTAGAAAGCGATATCGCGCCATTTAAAGGTTTGTTGCTGGGTCTCTTCTTCATGACCGTTGGTGCGGGTATCAATTTTTCTCTATTGTTTAGTGATTTTGCCTCTATTTTTGGACTAACCATCGGTCTTATTTTATTAAAAGGCGTCACTCTGCTGATCTTAGGTCGACTTTTTCACATTCGTGGCTCGAATAAATGGCTGTTTGCTCTTGGCCTTGCCCAAGCAGGTGAGTTTGGCTTTGTATTGCTGTCTTTTACTGTCAGCAATGCCGTAATCCCACAAGATGTGGCCGATGTTTTACTGCTGGTAGTGGCACTTTCTATGTTGCTCACCCCCATATTATTCATTATTTATGATCGCATCATCGCACCACGCTATGCCACAGACCAAACAGCGGGCTCGCACGACGAAGATATGCCTGATGATAATAAAATCATCATTGCTGGCTCAGGACGAATGGGCAGCACAATAGACAATCTGCTGCGATTGGCCGGTTATCACTCAACGGTGATTGATTTCAGTGTGAAAAGACTAAGAGCACTGCAAAACTTTGGTGTTAAAAACTACTTTGGTGATGCGACTCGACCTGACTTACTACAAGCTGCCGGCATAGACGAGGCATCCTTATTGATCATTGCTATTGATAATCCAGAGCAAATCACCAAGCTCGTCAAATACGTTAGAGAAAGCCACCCTGATGTACACATCATTGCGAGGGCTTTCGACAATAATCACGTCTACGACTTATGGGCGTCTGGCTGTCGAGACATTATCCGTGAAAACTTCGACAGTAGTTTGCGCATGGGCCGATCAGCCTTTGAGGCACTAGGAATCTCTCATAACAAAGCAGAGCAGATGATCGATGTATTCAGCCAACATGACAAAGTATCCATGGTAGAAGTTGCCGATGCCCATCAGATCGGCGTACCATCCCACGAAAATAAAGTCTTTATTGCTCGGCTTAGAAAATATTTGGAAGAGAAGAATCCACAACTCCAGAAAGCCATGAAAGACATTCAAGATCAAACAGATTAATGTAGTTTCATACTCGGTTGTAGCTTAGCGAGTCGTTCATTCCATTTCCCACCGTGGGAACGCTCGCAGGCTTCTTCTGTATCAAAGCCCACCTGCTGACGAAGCTTATTCAATTGAATATTTACAGCGCTTAACTCACGGTTAATAAGCAAATAAAAAAAGTCATCCTGCTTAGCGCCAATGGCGTTGGCAAGAGCTTCATCTGTTTCAAACACGCAAATGATCTTTAACGAATTTGGGAATGCATTGTAATTAACGACATGCGTTAACCAAACAAAACCGTCAACCTTTCCAAGCGCCGCTTCACATACATTGGTCAGCGCACTTCTTAGTGCATTATCGATTTTCTTGTCAGACTTCTTCATAAAAATACAGAGTAAAGATGAACAAGCAGGAAGTGTAACCTCTCGTGAAGACTCAACCAAGGCGACTAACTCAATAACCTAAGAGAGACAGAACAAAACATCGGGTCAAGATAAACAAACTTTTTAAAAATTAAGCGTTTTTATCAACTATTCAGTCGCACCTTGATGCATTACACTATTTGTAACGATAGAACCCCCTCTTAACTAGTCGATAGAAAAGCAGATATGCGTCAAAACGCCCTGCTTTTGCATTGAGATAAGACACCCAGTAAGGAATTACGCTGTGAAAAAAGTATTTATTGATGGCGAGACAGGCACTACCGGTCTTCAAGTAAAAGATCGCCTTGTAAAACACCCGTATATTGAAATCATCAGTATCGATCCAGATAAAAAACGTGATGTAGAAGAAAAACGTCGTCTGATGAAAGAAGCGGATGTGACTGTACTTTGCCTACCAGATGATGCGGCCAAAGACAGCGTTGTTTTAGCCAAAGAAGAAGGCTGTCGTATTTTAGACGCCAGCTCTGTTCACCGTGTTGCAGATGGTTGGGTTTACGGTTTACCTGAACTTGATACTACCCAGCGTGAAAAAATCAAAAACGCGCAGTTTGTGTCTAACCCTGGTTGCTACCCAACAGGCGCGATTTTGTTATTGAAGCCTTTGGTTGAGGCTGGATTACTGCCTGCGTCTTATGATTATTCTATCAACGCTGTATCTGGCTATAGTGGCGGTGGTAATGCATTAATTGATCGTTTTGAAAGTGGTAACGAGGTTCCTGTGTTTGGCGCCTACGGTTTGGCTTTCAACCACAAACATTTAGCCGAAATGAAAAAGTGGTCAGGCTTGGATAACGCACCGATTTTCGTTCCAAGTGTGGGTAATTTCCGCCAAGGTATGCTGACATTTTTGCCTATCCAGCTCAAAGACACCGTTACCATGGCGCAACTACAAGCGAAACTGGCTGAAGTGTATGCTAACGATACTTTTGTGACAGTTAATGAGCTTAATGCCATTGCGGACAGTGCAGCGCCATTTTTGACACCTCATGGGCTTGAAGATACCAATCAAATCGAATTATCTGTTCTAAGTGAGCCCGGCAATAAATCCGGCATACTTGTCGCCAAACTAGATAACCTTGGAAAAGGGGCCTCTGGCGCTGCCGTACAAAACCTTAACATCATGCTAGGTTTTGACGAGGACATCGCCGTTAACCTTCGCTAATAAAAACATGAGATCTTCGTTATATTTACTTTAACGAAGATCTCATTTTATTCAATTTGAGCACTTTAATGCATAATAAAAACAACGCTTCAGCGATAGCCCGCCAATCCCCCAGCAAACCTAATTGGCAGCTGTATTTAGTGTTTGCGCTGACAATTGCTGTTGGAGCACTTTGCTACCCATTTCTTACGTTGAACCAAACCCTGGTCGCAGCGCTGTTGTTTATTTGTATCGCCTTTTGGGCAACCTCTCTTATTCCTGCTTATTTACCTGCACTTGGCTTATTTGCTGTCTCTACCTCTGCAGGACTAGCACCTAACCAAGTGGTTTTTGCGGGTTTTACATCTTCTACTTTCTGGCTTTTGTTCAGTGGTATGGTATTTGGGGCAGCCATCAATCACACGGGTCTCAACGTTAGAGCAACCCGTGTGCTTATGGTGATTTTAGGCAACAGTTATCAGGGAACAATTATAAAAATTGCTCTCTTCGGGATGGGGTTGGCTTTTCTTATACCGTCCGGCGTTGGCCGAGTTGTGTTAATCATTCCTATTATTGCTTATCTAGCCAATCACTTTGGCTATGATGAGAACTCTAATGGTCGAAAGGGTATGTTACTGGCGGCGGCATTTGGTACGTTTTCACCTGCTTTCTCTATTTTGCCCGCTAACGCCCCCAATATGCTTTTATCTGGTATGGTTGAAGCGCTATACAACACACCATTTTCCTATTGGGATTATTTGCTTCTCCACTTCCCTGTCTTGGGATTCGGTAAGCTTATTATTACAGTCAGTGTGATTCTCTGGCTATTTCCTGATAGAGACCCTAATTCAGCTATACAAACATCAATCGAGAAAACTACTATTAGTACAGTAGAGAAACGCTTATTGCTCATACTGTGTGTTTGTTTTGCTTTCTGGTTTACTGATTCTATTCATCATATATCTGCTGGCTGGGTAGGTTTAGTCGCTGCTACCATTTGCCTCTGGCCCAAGCTTGGCGTAACGAGTAAGCACTGTTTAGATAAAGACCTTCAGTACGGCACGCTGTTTTTTACTGCCGGCGTAATTGGCCTTGGCGCTATCATTGCTTATTCAGGCCTAGGTGATGTTTTAGTAAACTATCTCACAACCTTAGTCCATTTCTCGCCCGATTCTCCACTCACAAATTTGAGCTTGCTCACTTTTATTTCGACCTGCGTCGCCGTTGTCATGAACTTATCGGGCGTACCTGCCATCATGACGCCTATGGCCAGTCATCTATCTGACATTACAGGCCTATCAACTAATACGGTACTCATGACACAAGTATTGGCCTTTTCCAATGTTTTATTGCCTTACCAAGCACCACCGCTTATCACGGCTATTGCACTCGGTAATTTATCGATCAGCGCTGTCACAAAAGTATGCTTGGCAACCTTTGTGCTAACAAGTCTTGTATTACTGCCACTGAACTTCCTTTGGTGGCATATTCTGGGAATGTTTTAAGCAAGAAAAAGCCCAAGGTGATTCCATTTGATAACAGCTTTTTACGCGAAAATGTCGTATTATCCCCGCTATTAGCCATTTACCCAGCATTCTAATTATTGATTCCTATGATACGACTTTCCAATATCCAACTTCCTCTTGATCACGACGCTAGCGCAGTAGAAAACGCGATTTTATCCATGCTTGATATTCCAGCGGAGAAACTCGTTAGTTTTAACGTTTTTCGTCGCGGCTACGATGCACGCAAGAAAACCAACATCATGCTGATCTACACCTTGGATGTTGAAACGACGTGCAATGATGACTTACTTAGCCAATTCGCAGATCATCAACAAGTCAAAGTGACACCAGATTTAGACTATCATCCAGTGGCACACGCTCCTGTAACCTTGACCGAACGTCCTATCGTGATTGGTTTTGGCCCTTGTGGTTTGTTAGCCGCTTTGGTGTTGGCGCAAATGGGTTACAAGCCAATTGTGCTGGAGCGCGGTAAAGAAGTACGTGAACGAACTAAAGACACGTTCGGTTTTTGGCGTAAGAAAATTCTGAACACTGAGTCTAACGTACAGTTTGGTGAGGGCGGTGCAGGCACTTTTTCAGACGGTAAACTTTACAGTCAAGTAAAAGACCCAAAACAATACAGCCGCAAAGTACTCAACGAATTTGTAGCTGCGGGCGCACCGGACGAAATCCTTTACGTCAGCAAGCCTCACATTGGTACCTTTAAGCTGGTTGCCATGGTCGAGAAAATGCGTGCACAGATTATTCAATTAGGTGGTGAGATTCGTTTCAGCTGTCGTGTCGATGATTTACATATCGAAGACGGCCAAGTCACTGGCGTTACGCTTGCTGATGGCGAACAACTGCACTCTAAACATATTGCCATCGCCATTGGACATAGCGCACGTGACACTTTCGAAATGCTGCATGAAAAAGGCGTATACATCGAAGCCAAGCCCTTCTCTGTTGGCTTTCGTATTGAACACGAACAATCCTCTATCGACAAAGCGCGCTTTGGTCCAAACGCAGGCAACGAAATTCTTGGCGCGGCGGATTACAAACTGGTTCACCACTGTAAAAATGGTCGTTCGGTTTACAGCTTCTGCATGTGCCCAGGTGGTACTGTGGTTGCCGCTACATCGGAAGAAAATCGTGTTGTAACCAACGGCATGAGCCAATATTCTCGTAACGAACGCAATGCTAACAGTGCAATTGTTGTGGGTATTGATCCTTCTGATTATCCCGGCGGCCCGCTCGCTGGAATTGAATTCCAACGAAAACTCGAAAGTCTTGCGTATGAACTGGGCGGTAGTAACTACGATGCGCCGGCACAAACAGTGGGTGCGTTTTTACGTAACGAAACACCGAAGTCACTAGGTACAGTCGAGCCGTCTTTCAAACCGGGTATTAAACTGACTAACCTAGCCGATGCCTTACCTGATTTTTGTATTGAAGCAATCCGTGAAGCGATTCCAGCCTTCAATAAGAAGATTCGTGGTTTTGCCTTCGACGACGCTTTATTGACTGGTGTCGAAACTCGCACCTCTGCGCCGATCAATATCAAGCGCGATAATGACAGCCTAGAAAGCATCAATACTAAAGGCTTATTCCCAGCGGGTGAAGGTGCAGGCTACGCAGGCGGTATTATGTCAGCCGCTATTGATGGTATCAAAATCGCCGAAGCCATGGCCTTGAGTATTAACACGAAAGCTTCAGTGTAAAACGAAAACGGGAATGCAGATTTCGCTGCATTCCCGTTGAGTATTTTGATATCAATATAGATTAAATCACATCAAAACAAATAAGCTTCTCGCCCTGATTTATAACAGTATTTTCACCTAAAGAATCCGTAACATCCGCTAGACCATTCAAGGTCCCAGTAATAAAAAAGTAGTCTTTATTACCATAACCACGATGAATACACTGAAGTATCCCCTGCGCTACTATGTCTTTTTTCTCAGCAACCAGTTCATCAATGTTTGCTGAGAAAGTGTAGTCATTACCACCACCTTCAAAGCTCAAGGTTCCAGCAATACTTTTCGAGGAAACAAACGCACCGTAGTTAAAATAAAAATCACAGGACAAATGATTCGAGGGATGGATCCCTGCACGAATTAGCTCCACCGCAGCTAAGGGAGCTAACGCTGCAACGACGCCTTCGACCGCATCAACAGAACTTGGCACCGCTAGCTGAAAACATACTTCCAGCTCAGTGCCACGAATAGCTTGCTGAGAAATTTTCTCTCCCATGCAAGAAAACACTTGGAAATCAAAAATGGGAGAAAGGATAATCACACCATCTTTGTTAACGACCTTCCAGCCAGCTATTGTCGCGCCGCGGCCAACAATCTCCGCAATTAACGCATCCTGCGCCCTGCAAACATCATCAAAACTATCCGTTAATGACAACCCTGCTTCATGCACAAAGTCCTTAACTATCTGAGAATATTCTTCAAAAATCATATAGTGGCAACTTTAAAGTAAGCTATAAAACATTTGCTAGGGGTAGTCTCATGGTTTATCTACCCGAACTTAACTTGGCTCTAAATCAATATACGCTGAAAGCTTGTCCATTGTATTGAGTCAGTAAGCAGTCTCCGCCCTTTTCTTTTAGCATCTTGCAAAAGTCAGAGCTAAACGACTTACTATTAAATGGTCCCACTTTCACTTGATACATAATTCGACCATTTACCTCTTTTTCATTGATAAGAGGAGTTAAACCTTCAAATGACGTAGGGGATTTTTTTTGCATAGCTTGCCAGCCAATAATAGCGTCTTCCCTTTTTAGATAAGCGGCAACCTGAACACCATAATCTGATTTTGACGTCGCTACAGGTGCTGATGCTACGGGAGCGGCAACAACTGGCGCAGCAGCACTTTCCATGGCGATACTTGTACTCATGCCTGAATCGTCCATATCCGAAGCAGGCGTGACTGCTGGAGCCACATCAACGGCTGCCATGCTCTCACCAGTAATCAGGTTTTCTTCTGCTGAAACTTCAGTCATATTGCCTGTATCTTCTTGTTTCAATGCGGCAAGTTCAGCTTCTAAAGCATCAAGGCGTTCTAATTTAGGTTGAATTGCCTGCCACTGTTCATCGTGAGCACGCACTTTGTCCTGCAAATCGTTATAGGTCATGAAAGTGTTCTTTTCATCCACTGATGAGCAAGCGGCAAGTGATAAGCCTGCAATAGCAACAACAAGTAATTTCTGGGATGTTTCCATCATTATATTCTCCGTGTACATCATTTAGGCTATTCGCTTACTTTCATCTGAGCTATCAAATTATGAGCTGTCAGGTAAATAGTAAGTGATGCCCCCACAAAATTAAGGCATAACGGGCCGCTTTGCCAATCAAAACCAAGGGTAAAAAATACCAAATAGGTGTTCGTAACACACCTGATACTAAAGCAATCCCATCACCAACAATAGGAAGCCAAGTGAATAACAGACTAACCATGCCATATCGATTGAAAAAATGCTCGGCTTTCTGGCGAGAAGTTGCGCTTATTGGGAACCACTTAGCACCTTCAAAACGAATTAAATAACGCCCTAGTAGCCAGTTAGTTAAGCCACCTAAGGTATTACCTAAACTGGCCAAGCTCCATAATAAAAATATCGATAATGAAGCATCGCTAGCATAATAAAGTAGTATTCCTTCTGATCCCATAGGCAAAATCGTTGCTGAAAAAAAGGATACTAGAAATACAGATAGGTAACTCCACACAATATTGCCAACCCATTCTCTTATTGAAATAATAATTTATAAATAACAAAACCTTGATCCAGCTCAATTTTATCAACTAGGCAATTAGCATAAAAACGATTACTCTGTGGAAAATGCTTTTACACATTTATCTATTCAATTCATTCCTTAATGAGCAGAAACTATATTCTGAGCTCACGTTCGGTTTACTAAAACTACTCTAAAATATTTCATCTATTCGGAGCAGGCATGCTAGAACGCGTTAATGATATCAAAATTCGTTACAAGCTATGGGCAATTATTGCCTTGATGTCCATGGGAACGGCAGCGTTAATTCTTGTTTCTCTCACTTCTTTGTTTAATAGTCACGTAGACGCCCGTAAAGATCGAACTCAAGATATTTTAAATATCGTCAATACTACGTTGACGCCATTTTACGAAAAGCAAAAATCTGGTGAACTAACCGAAACTCAGGCCAAACAACACGCCATGGCGCTATTGTCATCGTTCAAATATGGAGACCAACAAAGCCTCTGGATAATTGATCAAGGCAGCCAGTCACTACTGAGTTCACCTACGTCCTATAAAAACACAACACTGCCAACCAGTTTAAAAAGTGTGTTAAAAACACCAACTTCCACCACCACTAATAACTATCAACCAATAGAATTTGAGTACCAGGGCAACGACAATATTACACATAAAATGATTGCTACAGCGTCTACTTTTACGCCGTGGAAAATGACTATTATTGCCACTGCGTCACTAAACGCAGTCATAGATTTCTTTCTTGTTGCTCTGGTGGATTATGCCATTCTTGTCGGTGTGTTAACGGTACTGGTCGGCGGCTCTGCTCTTTACATTATTCACCTAGTGACTAGTCGAGTAACGTCTCTATGTAAAACTATGACGTCAGTACAGCATTCAGGCGATTTGACACAGCGAGTGGAATTTACAGGCAAGGATGAAATGGGAGAAATGGCCCGTGCTTTTAATAGCATGATGAACGATTTCCAATCTATTGTACGTAACGTTAGCCATTCCAGTGAAACCTTAGACAGTATTGTCGATCAAACCAATAAATCTACGACAAAAACAGCCCAAGGCGTTACCAAGCAGCTATCAAATACAGGCCAAGCAACGGACTTAATGCAAAGTGTCATGACCTCAGTAGAAGACACACTGTCCATTGCTGAACGTGCCAATACGACCACCCAAGAACTTGGCAAACATTCTAAGCAAGGCCTTGGCGTTATGGACAAGGCTAACCAAGACATACAGCAACTGTCTGTGGAAGTTGGCGAAGCTGCATTGCAAATCCAAAAATTGCGAGAAGATGTCACTCATATTAGCGATCGATTAGGCATTATTAGCGAAGTGGCTGATCAAACAAATTTACTGGCCCTTAACGCAGCCATTGAAGCAGCTCGCGCCGGCGAGCAAGGCCGAGGGTTTGCCGTAGTGGCAGACGAAGTTCGTCAACTTGCACAGCGCTCACAATTAGCTGCAACTGAAATTGGTGGGCTTATAGAGCAGCTTACACAACAAACACTAGATACCGTCAAAGTCATGGGATCTGCTCGCAATACGGCAAACCAAGGTGCTGAGCAAACCTCTCAGGCAGGGCAAGCATTTTCTGAAATAGCCAATGGCGTGTTATCTATATCTAAACTCAATGGCGATATAAGCCAAGCAGCTGAACGTCAATTTGAGTCTTCACAAACCGTGTATCAAACACTCGAAAGTATCGCCAGCATTTGTGAAGAAACCAACCATAACTCAAAAGATATCCAATCTTCTGTTAATAACCTGCAACAATGTGCCAGTCAGCTGCGCCAACTTGTTCACCAGTTCAGTACCTAAAATGAAACATTGCCATCACTTCTTGCTCTTATATCGTGCATAGAAATAGGATTTCGTTAAAATCGCGACTTTTTTATACGTTATGTAAGAAAGAAGTCTCTTTACTACTTTAACTTATTGGTGAGTCCTATTAAGTTTGGGTATAGTGATTTAAACCTACTCCATTCATCACGTTTGGATTGGGCAACAGGTCTTTAACGGTACGTTTTTTAAAGGATCGAACATGGCGTCTGATAATCAAGATAAGCTAGATTCTCTTTATCAACATATTCAAGCGGTGATCTTGTCCCGCCAGCATCCTGTCACAGGGCTTTTTCCAGCCAGTACCAGTATTAATAATCACGGTAACTATACCGATGCTTGGGTGCGAGATAACGTTTACAGCATTCAGGCTGTATGGGCTTTACACCTAGCCTATAAACGCGCATCCAATCCTCAGAAGCGCGCGCACGAGCTTGAATTTGCCTGCGTAAAGATGATGCGTGGCCTGTTGTTCGCTATGATGCGTCAATCCCATAAAGTAGAGGCATTCAAACACAGCCTTGATCCCAAAGATGCTTTACATGCCAAGTATGATACAAAAACAGGTTTAGAAGCCGTAGCAGATGACGCTTGGGGGCATTTACAAATTGATGCCACCAGCTTTTATTTGCTAATGCTGGCGCAAATGACCGCAGCTGGCAGCAAACTCATATTTTCGCGAGATGAATTCAACTTTATTCAAAACCTCATTTATTATATTTCTCGTACTTATCGAACTCCAGATTACGGTATCTGGGAACGAGGAAATAAGGTAAACAATGGCAAAGCTGAAATAAACGCTAGCTCGGTTGGTATGGCAAAAGCCGCCATGGAAGCAATGGATGGACTAAATTTATTTGGTGAAGAAGGTCCGGAATGGGCGGTAGTCCATTCCTTTGCAGACGCCGTTGCTCGTGCAGGCTCTGTATTACAATCCTTGTTACCGAAAGAGTCTCGCTCAAAAGAAGTCGACAGCGCCATTCTTAGTATCATTGGCTTCCCTGCCTTTGCGGTAAACGATGAAAAACTAACTCGCCGCACACGTAAAGAAATCATCAATAAATTAGGTGGCGAATATGGCTGTAAGCGTTTTTTGTTAGACGGTCACCAATCCGAGCTTGAGGACCAAAGCCGTATTTACTACGAATACGATGAGCTGATTAACTTCGAGCACATCGAATCAGAATGGCCACTATTCTTTACTTACCTTTATATTGATCGTTTGTTTGCCAGAGATTGGGAAAGCGCCAACTTCTATCGTCATAAACTTGAGTCTCTCATGGTCGAGAAAGATGGCCAAATGCTGCTTCCTGAACTGTATTATGTGCCGCAAGAAAATATTTTAGCGGAGAAAGAAAAACCAGGCTCACAAAAACGCGTGCCAAACGACAACTTGCCTTTGGTTTGGGCGCAAAGCTTATTTTTAGTGGGTAAAATGCTCGATGAAGAGCTCATCACTACTGACGACCTCGATCCACTTGGCTTACATCGTGTTCAGCACAGACCAAACAAAGTCACCACTTCCATGGTGATATTGGCACAAAACGACAAAGTAAAACAAAAGCTACTGGACGCGGGTTGTTTATGCCAAACACTGGATGATATTGCACCGCTTAAGGCCATCAGTGCAGATCAGTTAGTTGAAACCTACCAACACCTTGGTGATTCTGAAGCGCTAGGCTTAACAGGTCGCCCAAATCGCGCATTAAACAGCTTAGCCACGTCTCAGGCATTTAATATCGATGGCGAAAGCTATTTATGCTTGTCTTGGATTCAGAACGAAGACAAAGACTACCGAAAAGTGGACCCAGCTCTTTTTCAAGCGCATATTCGTAACGAGCTTAAGATAATTGCCGAACACTGGTATTACCAAGCCAATGCGGTTTTTAGCATACTCATAGACGAAGCCATGAGTGACATGCAAGGCAGCGATGAACTGTTTGAATTTATCCGTTTGTTACAAAAGCGAGAGCATGAAGAGTTCCGGGTTATTCCACAATCGGCTAAAAATGCGTTTAAGTCAGGTAACCGTCGATCCATTATTATTAATGCCACTAACCAGCAATCCTTATCTGCAAAATTGCCGGTTCATGGTGCACCTTGGCCATTATCAGACAAACCTAAACCTTACGATGTTGCAGAGATAAAAACAGCTGAAACAGATAATCTGCTGGCCAGATTTATCGACACTCCAAGCATGGCAGAAGCGATCGATTGTCTTATGGAGTTAGGTGCTCGCAGGGCCTTAATGAATACGATACCAAATTCAAACCCTGCAGCTACCGCCTATAAGGTATTAAATAGTGTCTATTTCCAAGCGCTCCTTGCAGAAGACTGGCACTCAGCTCGACGCTTGTATTCTTTGGTGCTAAAGCCCTCTACTGACTTGGCCACGTATATTGCGGATATTACCGTTCGACAGCGTTTACTGGTCATCGGAGAAACGCCTGAAACCGAGCTGGACATCAGTTCACCGCTGCATCAAGACGTTATTTTGGATATGTTAAAAAGCGTCTCATCATCCCCGATTGGCTTGGTTATTTGTCATGAATTGGTGGCGATCGCAGGTACCTTGATTAAAGTTCATCCTGAGTTTTTCTCTGGGGTGCGCACAATTCGTATTCACAACTTGGCGATGCTTTGCGCTCGACAATTTGCCCCTGAAGATGATGCACCTGTTTTTGACACTTTATCAAAGGTTTCCCCAAGTGAGCTTTACGAAGCACTCAAACAAGTGTTACAACAAAAGCACGACGAATTCGCACACGTTGCAAATACCATGCGTTATCACAATACGACCGATGCGCAGAGTAAAATGAAAGATGTGGATTGGTTCGATTGGCGCTCAGAGCAAGGTATGATTACCAAATTACCAGAATCTATGTTGTTGCAACTCTGGGAAAGCCTAAGTAACGCTAATACGATCGTCTTTGGTGATGTGCAAAGTAACACTGCATTAGACTGTAAGCGCGCCCTAAGTTCGATGACACCTGGTGAAGATACCTTCGCCCTCCTGATAGAAACACTAACATCAGATATTCATCCGAGCTGGTATAAAAGTCTTATTTTTGAAGGATTGTATGCCTTCATACGGTTCTGCCAGCAACACAAAAATTGTAAATTTGAGCAAGAAATAAACTTACCGGTTCTCGTATCCCAAGCCGCGTTGGATCATGCTAAGCAACACCAAGCAGAGCATCCAGAAGAAAGCTGGGCCGAGGCGGCTCTAGATGAGTTCGCACAAATAACACCGAATAAAGTAAACCAATATTTGCGTTGGGCAGTGAGCAAACTTCACAGTCATCAGCACCAACACTCATCGAGTTAATAGGCTCACTCTTGCTGGAGAAGTGAATGGATCTAATCAAAAACGCCCTCACAAATGATGTGCTGAACACACAATGTTCAGATCCATTTGGCTGTTTGGGACTACAAGAATCCCCTTCTAAGAAAGGTTTATCTTTAATCGTCTGGCAGCCAGAAGCCGCCTCTATACGAGTATTGGCTATCGATTCAGACAAAGAGCTTACCAAAATGAGCGAGACCGATAATCAAGGCCTCTTTCTGGCTGAATGGCCAAAAACCACCACACGCTTTCATTATCGTCTCGAAATTACCTACAAAGATGGCAGCGTATACACCCTCGTTGATCCTTATCAATTTCCTAACACCACCTTTGTAGACCCAGAACACCATCAAGCCAGCTTATACAAAAGCCAAGGTGCTATCCGTGCTGGTGCTAAAGTGAATGACCAAATTACTATCCAAGGAACACGTTTTGCCGTTTATGCTCCTGCAGCGCGTTCAGTCTCTGTGGTGGGGGACTTTAATGCTTGGGATGGTCGCACTCATCCAATGTCGAGTAATGGCGATGGTGTGTGGCGCTTATTTATTCCTGATGTGAACCATGGCGCTCGCTACAAATTCGAAATTCGCTCCAAAAACGGTGACGTTCTTCCACATCGTAGTGACCCTTATGCACATCGCATCGAACAGTTCCCATCGTTTGCCAGCGTCACTTGCTTTGATGATAAACACGTTTGGCAAGATCAAGCTTGGGTAAACCGTAAAATTGAAGACATTTACGAAAAACCCATGAGTATCTATGAGCTGCACATTGGTTCATGGCGTCGCAGTGGCGACAATCAGCCACTGACGTATCTTGAAATCAAAGACCAGCTGGTACCTTATGTTAAAGAAATGGGCTACACCCATGTTGAGCTTTTACCGATTACTGAATACCCATTCGATGGTTCATGGGGCTATCAGCCCGTCGGTTTGTACGCGGTTACCTCTCGATTTGGTACACCTGAAGACTTTAAAGCCCTAGTCGATGCGCTGCACCAAGCCAATATCGGTGTGATTATGGACTGGGTTCCCGCTCATTTTCCTGCCGATAGCCACGGTTTAGCGAATTTTGATGGCTCTAAACAATACGAATACCCAGACCCTAAAAAAGGCTGGCACCCTGAATGGAACTCTTTAATTTACGATTTTGGCAAAGACCATGTAGTAAATTATCTCATCAGTAATGCTGTGTATTGGCTTGAGGAATTCCATATTGATGGCTTACGTGTCGATGCCGTTGCGTCCATGCTCTATCTCGACTATTCCCGTGAAGACGGCGAATGGATTCCAAACAAAGACGGTGGTAACCACAATTACGAAGCCATTGATTTTTTACGCCGTTTAAATGAAACCGTGTATTTAAATCATCCTCGCTGCTTTACAGTAGCTGAAGAATCCACAGCGTTTCCGGGTGTCTCTAAGCCTACTTACATGAATGGCCTAGGTTTTGGCTTTAAATGGAATATGGGCTGGATGAACGACTCTCTTACCTATATAAAAAGAGATCCAATTTATCGTCAACACCATCAAGGCGAACTCAGCTTTAGTATGGTTTATGCCTACGATGAACAATTTGTTTTGCCTATTTCTCACGATGAAGTCGTCCATGGCAAAGGTTCAATGATTGCAAAAATGCCCGGCGATGCTTGGCAAAAATTCGCCAACTTGCGCGCTTTCTCGGCTTATATGTATTTTCACCCAGGCAAAAAGCTCAATTTTATGGGGAATGAATTCGCTCAAGGCCAAGAATGGAGCCATGAACGCTCTTTGGATTGGCACTTGTTGGATATTGATTTTCATAAAGCCCAACAATCCTTGTCGAAAGACTTGAACCACCTGTACCAAAATGAGCCAAGCCTACAGTACGATCACTCTCACTATGGTTTCGAGTGGATCAGCTACGACGACAGTGCCAACAGTATTTTAGCCTTTGCTCGTAAAGCAAAAGACAGTGAAGAGCACACTGTTGCTATCATTAACTTTACCCCGACCCCGCATGGTAACTACCGTATTGGCGTTCCTAGAGCCGGTCGCTATCAAGTTATTATGGATACTGATGATACGCACTACACTGGCAGTGGTTATGCTCAAATTAAAGAGTACAGCACCGAGTTTTCTGTTAGCCACGGTCGTAATCAAAGCATTGAGCTGCAAGTACCACCACTTTCTGGTGTACTGTTAAAATGGCTGGGCGAATCTTAAAAGCAACACTAAGCAACCGTAACCCGAATAGCATCTAGAGGTCTTCATGAACCAAGCGTACCAAGTTTCCAATGGCTCTTCTTTTCCTTTAGGTGCAACGGTCACTGAGCATGGCATTAATTTCGCTGTTGTGTCTGAAGATGCTCATCAACTGTATCTATGCTTATTTGCCCCAGACGGCAAAGAACAAGAACCACTACCATTTATCAATAAGCACAAAGGCATTTGGCACATGGAAGTACTTGGTTTAAAGGAAGGTCAACAGTATGGGCTAAGAGCCAAAGGTGACTTCAAACCAGAACAGCAGCTGCTATACAATGAACAAAAGCTACTGATTGATCCTTATGCAAAAGAGCTTAGCGCAAAGCTCATCTGGCACGAAGACCAAGCCGCGATCACCAAAGAGGGCCAAGTACACCAAAGCGATTCCGCCCATTGCGTACCTAAATCCATTGTACGAGATATCAA
This sequence comes from Marinomonas foliarum, assembly GCF_016906065.1. Lineage (NCBI taxonomy): Bacteria > Pseudomonadati > Pseudomonadota > Gammaproteobacteria > Oceanospirillales > Oceanospirillaceae > Marinomonas > Marinomonas foliarum. The sequence goes on from NZ_CP070273.1 coordinate 808,043, forward strand.
ACCTCTGTCGGAGCGCCCTGCTCGCGTCAATGTCACCCCTTCTAGCCGCGCCTTGTATGAATTGCATGTCAAAGGATTCAGCAAAAACCTGCCGATTGAAAGCGAACTACAAGGGACTTATTTAGGCGTTATCTCCTCGGCTGGTATTGAGCATTTAAAAAAGCTAAATATCACCACCATCCAGCTGATGCCGTGCTTTAGCTTTATGACAGAGCGTCACCTTCAGCAATTAGGGCTCAACAATTATTGGGGATATAACCCGATTAGTTTTTTTGCAGTGGAGCCCAGTTACGCAATAAAAGACCCTATTACTGAATTCCAACAAATGATAGACGGACTTAGACAAGCGGGTTTTGAAGTGATTTTAGACGTGGTTTACAACCACACAGCGGAAAGCGAACTTGACCAATCTAGCGTATGCTATCGCGGTTTAGACAATGCTCGGTATTATCGACATAAAGACGGGCAATATCTGAATTACACCGGCTGTGGCAATTGTGTTGATACTTATAGCCCCACAAGCATCCGTTTGATTTGCGACAGTATGCGTTATTGGGTTGAGATAATGGGTGTGGATGGTTTCCGCTTTGATCTAGGCGTTGACCTGGGCCGAACTGACCATGAATTTTCAGCAAAATCCCCCTTGCTACAAGCCATTCTGCAAGACCCTGTTTTAAGCGAAACCTGCTTGGTAATGGAACCTTGGGATATTGGTCCAAATGGCTATCAAGTAGGGCAATTTCCACGAGGTTTTCTGGAATGTAACGATCAATATCGGGATTCTGTTCGCCGTTTTTGGCGTGGTGACCGTGGCTCCGTTCCTGAATTCGCTACTCGCCTAATGGGATCAAGAGACTACTTTCATAAAGGCCAAAAAAGCGCGCTTAATTCGGTCAATTACATCACCTACCATGACGGCTATACAATGAAAGATTTAGTGTCTTATCATCACCGTCGCAACCTCGCCAATATGGAAGAAAACCGTGATGGTCATGGCGATAATATTAGCCAGAACTTTGGCGCGGAAGGCGAAACAGATGATAAAGAGATTCAAGAAAAACGCCTAAATCAGCAGCTTTGCTATATGGCAACATTATTGTTGAGCCAAGGCACTCCGCATATTTTGGGTGGTGACGAGTTATCTCATACGCAGCAAGGCAATAACAACGCTTATTGCCAAGATAACGAGATCACTTGGCAACATTGGCAGGACGCTAACAGCGAAATAACGGATGCTAGAAAAGTGATTCAAGACACCATATCAACCTTAATGACCTTGCGCAAAACCTACCCAATCTTGGCGGAAATACGCTTAGAAGACGACCCACTTTATCAGCATACATCAGCAGACAAGATTCACTGGCTCAACGAACACAGCGAAGCAATGTCGATCGAAAACTGGGCTGACGATCAGCGTCGCTTTATTGCGCTCACACTGACACCTTCTGATCACTCAAATACATTCTGGATCGTATTCTATAATGATGATTCACCGCTTAGCGTGCCATTCCCAGACGCAAACAGCGACCTAAAAGTGCTTTATCAGACACCGGGGTTATCCATCGCGAGCAATGAACTTCATTGCGCCTATCGCGGTGTATTTATCGGCCGATTTTAAAGAGCCTATAAGCCTCAAGGCTCAGGCTTAAATCCCATTCTAAAACCACCCCAGTGTTTTCCATTTACAAAAATAGGCACAGAGAGGTCGTGGAGGATTTCACCGGTATCGCGTTTATAGGTTTGCAGTAAGAAGCTGTCTGTATGAGCGCCGCATCGACTGCCAGTCGCATCATTAAAAATACGCTTAGAACGGTTGTTCACTAAATCTTTTTCATAATCACCGGTTAATGGCTGATTGAACTTTTGATTATGAGTTGGAAAATAGCCATTCACATCCACCGCTCCTGCAAACATAACGTGCTGATATTTTTCTAATAAGGCCTCTTGCACCGTAGGGAAAAACTGATCACTAAATGCATCATAAGGTGTACTGTACTTTTGTGGGTTCGTATTACTAATAGGTTGATAATCTCTGGAAAACACGGCTTGCTGAGTCAATTCACCTTTTTCAATCGCCTCTTCAAATAGACGGCCAATGGCTTGCGCTGCTGCTTTGGCTTCATTAAGCAATGTGGAAAAAAACAAAGATTGATCCACTTTATCTAATTCCCGAAAAACCACTTCTGCGCCATTACTTAAACTTGAAGCTTCTTTAGATAATCGATCACTGCGTTCTGAAATATCATGCAAGGAGGCACTAATACGGGAAATAGATCCATTAATTTGCGTACTGGTCGCTCCCAACTCTTCACCTGCACTTTCCACTTCAGATAGCACTAAAGAGGCATGCTGTACTTCTTCTGTTAACGAAATAAAGCGCTGAGTTTCCCCTAAGAGCGTTGTAGATAATGATTCAGTCAGTTCTTTTAATGAAGACATTTCATTGTTTGTTAATTGGCTATTTTGACGAACATCGCTCAATAATCGTGATATTTGCTCTGAAGCATCGGCACTTTTACCCGCCAATGCTCGTACTTCATCTGCCACAACAGCGAAACCTCGACCTTGCTCGCCTGCCCGAGCTGCTTCAATTGCGGCGTTAAGCGCCAACAAATTGGTTTGCTCTGAAACCGCTTTTATAACAGCTGTAATACTGTCTATGTCATCGGCGCTTTTAGTTAAAAGAGCCAGCTGCTCACTGGCTGTTTGTACTTTTTCAGTAAGCTCATGAATCTGTTCGGCACTTTGCGACAAGGCATTTTGGGCTATATGGCTGGATTTAGCGGTTTCAGTCATGGTGACAGCCAGCTGCCCCAGATTGGTTGATAAGGTTAATCCGGTTTCTGAAAGAGTGACTACGGCTTGTGTGATCTGTTCGCTGTCATCGCTAGTAAGATGGATGTCTTTACTTAAAGTATCAACAAAGTAAGAAACTTCAGCGGCTCCCATCGCCATTTTAGAGGTGGCATGAGTTACTTTTTGGCTCATATCTGAAAATACTACCTCAGATGTATTTACCTCTTCGCCCGATTCATTAGCATGACGATTAGACATTTTACGACCACGCACAAGATTCGGGACAAACACAAAAATGGATAAAATAATTCCAACTAGAGCTAAGTCTTGCGGTATAGAGCCTTGTGAATAGCCGAAAACAAACAGAACCAAAAGCCCCAATGCTCCGCCAAATTGGAAATAAATCATTATCTTCCCTTATTCTAATTTTTATATTATCTAGTGTTTAACGGCAGCAAATTAAGGTCAACACAAAACAAGGATCATAAGACTAAAGTCGTAGCCTAAAATTCAGCATAAATAGCTACCCTTTTCGCACGTTAGAGCTAAACTTAAAAAGTCGCCCACAAAGCGGTCTTACAATAATAACGTTGCGCACGATCTGCCAACGACTGTAATGAGGACAACACTATGATGACTAATAAATTCATTACTGAGCCTTTCTATCTTGAGCTTGGGCAGCTTAGCCCTGATAGCGTTAACCACCTCACTCCTTCTTTTGAACGGTTACCACCCAATCCATACGCAGATGGCGAGTTTCGCCTACGTCGTTATTCACGCTTTACCGTTGAAAAAGGTTCTCTACAGCGCCTTCCTGCACAAGCGTTTGTCCAAGATGAAAGTATTAATCACTTTCAGGGCAATGTTGTGCGTCAATATGAAGAGATAGACGACAAGACCGTAGTCGATCCTGCATTTATTGAGTTGTTTCACTATTTTCAGAAAATGGCCAGTGTTTCCGATAGTACGCCAATTGAGGTTCACCAGTTACGTATTTTTGCCGACCATAAAAGCGCAGAAGTTGCCCCTGAAGGTATCCACCAAGATGGCTTTGACAGAATTGGTATTTACGTCATGCAGCGCCACAACATTAAAGGTGGAAACATCAATGTTCACCTAAAGAAAAACAGCCCAGCATTGATAAGTCATAGCTTTGATCATGGCGAATTTGTAGTCCTGAACGACCGTAAATTCTTCCATAGCGCGCAAGCTATTCAACCAATTAATGGCGAATTGGGGTATATGGATATCTTCGTCCTAACGGCAAACCTAGTTCATTAGACAGTACTTCTTTTTTAATAGCCCTCCAAACACTGGCTTTTTTGCTCTATAAAGTCAGTGTTTTTCTAATGCATTCTAAAAGACGATTAATTATCCTCTACTAGCTAACTCTTTACATCTATTTGATAAGTAAGGGGAATATTAGCATTTTTCTAAACTGGTTAAATTTGATACAAAAAATAAGACTTACTACTCAGAAATCCTTCATGCTATAACTGAAGACAGGTTAAGTGACTATTCACTATATAGCGTAAGGATGTCGTGTTGTCAGATGTAGCAACCTTAGATTCCAAAAATACAAATGCCATTCCCCATGATCGGATCGATAAGTCTCATAAACGCGTATTGATCATAGAAGATCTTGGTGAAATGAGGCTTATGCTGAAGTCTTACATGACTTCTTTAGGATTTAACAATATTGATGTAGAACCTTCTGGGCAATCGGCTATAAAGCGTATTTTAGAAAAGCACTATGATGTTGTGTTATCTGACTACAATTTAGGTGGCAGTATTGATGGACAACAGATCCTAGAAACCTCCCGTAAAAATCACTCCCAAGACCATTCAACTATTTTCATCATGATCACTGCTGACACAGCCTATGAAAGTGTTGTTAATGTTTTGGAATATCAACCTGACAGCTACCTAGTAAAACCCTTTCCTCCTGCCGCTTTTTTCCGACGTTTTGAACGAGTTCAAAAGCAAAAGGAAGTGTTTGAAGGTATAAATGCTGCACGAAAAAATAAAGACTTCGATGGTATGGAGTTACAAGCCAAAGCCATCATGCAACAGTCCCCAAACCTTGCGAGCCAATGTTTAAAAATCATTGGAGAGTCACTCTACGCAAAAGGTCGTTACAAAGACGCTAAAAGTCACTACATGCTTATCGTACAGAAAAACAAAAAGCTGGCTTGGGCACATTATGGTATTGCTTTATGTGAGTTAAAAATAGGAGCAATCACTGCAGCAATAACTAAGCTAGAACAAACAATTGATTTAAGTCGACACTTCTTATCCGCTTATGACCTACTCACAGACGCTCACGAAGAGCTGGGAAACCTAAATGATGCTCAATTAGTAATGAGTAAAGTATTAGAAGTGTCTCCCCGATCTACGGATCGCGCCGTTCGACTTGCACAAATCAGTATGCAACTAAATGACTGGGGAACCGCTGAACAAGCTTATTCTCGTGTTATTCGACTCACTCGCGACACAAGCTACGAGAAAGTAGAACATTATTACGAATATTTAAAATGCCTAACGAATCTTATGTCGAGCGGTGCCGATAATTCAAAATATGCAGACAAATTTAAACGCGCTCTGATTCGCCTTCGATCATTCGGGAAAACCAACCCATCCGCCTTATCAAACTCATTCCGTATCGAAATACAGCAATATTTAACTCGAGATCATACAGGTGAAGCCATCAAATCTTGGAAGCAATGGAACCGCCTAATTAAATCTGGACAAGCCTCAGCGCTTTCAAATGCACAAAAACACACGCTAAAAAAACGCCTCGGCTTGCTATAATTCGAACACATCGTTATGGTCATCGACATTTCTTTTTTTAGCATTAGAGTACTCCTTTATGACGGCAACCCATTCTTTCTCGACTCTTGTTCCGGATGCCATTTTAGATGCAGTGGAATCCACTGGCTTGTGGAGTGATTCGCGCATTTACCCACTAAATAGTTACGAGAACCGCGTCTACCAAATTGGTATCGAAGATAGCTCCCCCGTCATTGCAAAATTTTATCGGCCTGAACGATGGAACGAAGCACAAATTCAGGAAGAACACCAAACCCTACTCAAACTGAAAGCGGCCGGTGTTCCAGTAGTGGCGCCACTAGAGTTTAATGGTGCCAGCTTATTTCAACATAATGACATGCATTTTTGCTTATACCCAAGATTGGTTGGACAACACCCTGAAGCAGACAATCTAGATCAGCTATACCAACTTGGCGAACTGATTGGACAACTACATCAAACGCTATCAACAAGGCCATTTCTAGAGCGAATAAACGTTTCTCCTCTATCTCAAATGGATGCAGCAACCAATCAAATTTTAACAGGCAACACGCTTCTCAAAGCCCCTTTACCAAAAGCGCTGCAGTTACCTGAAAAGCTTAAGCCCCTGTATATAAAACAAATAGCCAAACTAAGAGAATTAAGCGAGGCCAGAATCCAAACATATTGGCCAACTCAGCTTAGGCCAATACATGGCGACAGCCACCGCAGCAACCTCATGCTTCATGAAGGACAATTTCACCTATTGGATTTTGATGATTGCCAAAATGGCGTTGCAGTACAAGACCTCTGGCTACACATCACGCAAACTGAAAACCCCAGACAGCAGTTAAGCGAAATAATTGAAGGTTATGAATCTTATCTACCTTTTGAAACGCGCGAATTGGATTTGATTGATGTCTTTAAAAGTGTACGTGTAATCAGCTATGCTGCCTGGCTACAGAGCCGCTGGCATGATCCGGCATTCGTCAAAGCGTTTTCATGGTTTGGTTCTGAAGAGTATTGGATAAATCATTTAAACGAATTAAAAAGTTGCGAATTAGAATGGGGGCAAATTTCTCGATGATCTCTCTAGAACAAAACCTACATTCACTTTTTGGCTTTGGTGAGTTCCGTGAGGGACAACAGCAAACAATAGAGCAGCTCCTATCTGGGCACTCTTCTCTGGCGGTTTTTCCGACAGGATCAGGTAAATCCTTATGCTACCAATTTACAGCGACACAACTACCTAACTTAACCTTGGTTATCTCACCATTAATTGCCCTAATGCATGATCAATTGGCTTTTCTAACATCAAAAGGTATCAATGCTGCCTGTTTAGATTCCAGCCAAAACAAAGACGAAAGCCAGGCTGTCATGTCCGGCGTTCAAGACGGATCGATTAAAATTTTAATGATCTCTGTGGAACGCTTTAAGAATGAGCGTTTTCGCCGCTTTATTAAACATATCCCTATTTCTATGTTGGTTGTTGATGAAGCACACTGTATTTCTGAATGGGGTCATAACTTTAGACCGGATTATCTAAAGCTGCCCTCTTACCAACAAGAGCTAGCGATTCCTCTGGTGCTTTTATTGACCGCAACCGCAACACGTCGAGTTCAACGAGATATGGCACAAAAATTTGCCATCCGACCGGAACACATAGTGCAAACGGGGTTCTACCGTCCAAATTTAGATATCGATCTAATTCCTATCCAAAGAAGCAATAAGCTTGATACCTTAAAAAACCTAATCGACGATACCCAAGGCGCAGGGATAGTTTATGTGACCCAACAGAAAACGGCAGAAGATGTAGCTCGCCATTTACAAGCCAGCGGTTACTCTGCCACGGCTTATCATGCAGGGTTAGACAGTGATACGCGACGCATTATTCAAGCCGATTTTATGGCTGACAGAACTCGCATCATTGTCGCAACCATCGCGTTTGGTATGGGCATAGACAAAGCGGATATCCGGCTCGTTGTGCATTTTGATTTACCAAAATCCATTGAAAACTACAGCCAAGAAATTGGCCGTGCTGGTCGAGATCGCCAGCCTAGCCGCTGCGCACTACTCGCCAGTCTTGAAGGCCTAAGTACACTCGAAAACTTTGTCTATGGAGATACACCAGAACCACAAGACATAGACAAACTCCTCAGCAGTATTACAGAACAGACCACCCAACCCACGTCTTCATACAATGATGTGAACTCACTATGGGAAACTCAGTCTTATAGTTTATCTATGCAGACCAACATCAGAGCTTTGCCATTAAAAACACTATTGGTACAGCTAGAGCTGCTCAATGTCCTTACTGCAAAATACACCTATTACTCTGACGTCCGACTAAAATGGGAAGGCGATCGAACCGCGTTTGCTAACCGTATTCCCGATGAATGGCAAGCCGCCTACCAAGCATTATTGAAAGGGGTTCAATATAAAAAAATCTGGGGCACACCTGATTTTGACAAGCTATTTAACGAAGCGGGATTATCTCGAGACGATGTACTAGAAATATTAGAATTTGCGGCAGATAACAACGTCCTTACTCTAGAAAGTAAAGGCTTAACCGACGTCTATGAAGTGCATACAGAGCATTTTCATCACCAGACTTTGGCTAACCAGTTGCATCAATATGTTGATGAAAAACAAAACACGGAAGTAGAGCGAATCGCCACCATGATTCGCTTTTTCCAACTAGATCGCTGTTTGAATAACAATTTGGCTCGATACTTTGGTGATCAGCATTCACCCGAGCACTGCGGCCATTGTTCGGTTTGCAGAGGAAAGGTTCTGGTGTTTGCACAACCAACGGATGAGCAAGACTCAACCGCTTGGCAAAGTGATATCGCAGAATACGCCAGAGAATTTGCCCAACAACTTAGTAGCAAAAGTCCAACGACACAGATTACTGCTGTGTTAATCACTCGTTTTCTAACAGGATTAACACAACCTATTTTTACTAAGATGAAAGCTCGCCAACTAAGTGGATTTGGCATTTATGAGGAAAGGAGTTATTCATCGGTTCTAGAGGCGGTTACTCAGCTTCTTGATCATCGCTAAGTGGCTCTTCATAGACACTAACTTCAATCAGGTTGTTATCTAGATCGTTAAAATAAACAGACTGGATTGGCCCTTGTGCACCGGATTTAGACACAGGGCCTTCAAGAATCATGACCTTATTGGCTTTTAGATGAGCAACCACCTCTTCCAACGTCCAGCTTGTTATAAGGCACACATCACCAGCACCTTCCATTGCATGATTTCTTAGCTCTTGACCGAGCACTTGAAAATTAATTTTTTGCTGACCAAAACGCACAGCCTTTCTGCCATTGGCGAAGGTGAATGACTCAAGCTTAAGCACGGATTCGTAAAAAGCGACCGCTCTATCTATATCTGCAACGGTTAATACTATGTGGTCAATGTGACTAATCATAGTCCCTTGCCTCCCTATGAAAGCACTACAAATGACATAACATGCTACGAATGATCCCTTAGAAAAACAAGCTAAGAAAACACGCTTTATTCATCTGTTTTGGGCTGTAAAGCAGCAAGCTCGATACCACCATCAATTAGACTTAATTTTTGCCGGCGATTCAGCTTTTTGACTCGACATTCTAGAATCAATGCCTCGCTCTTAGAACCTACGGACTGGGACCAAACTAGTTCTAGCGGCCCCTTTCCTCTAAGATACCGAGCAGCACGTTTACTGCTGCCAGAATGCTCTTTAAAGCGACGCTCCACATCGGTACTGATACCAGTATAAAGCGTGTTTAAACGAGTCTTTATCATATAAAGACTCCATTGAGATTCTCTCAAAGACGCTTTCTGCTCTTGATTTTCTATCACCTTAATACCTTTTCAGCACTTAATAACCCACAATTAAAAACAGTGTTGATGCTGTCGCTATGCCCATCGTCAGATTAAATAATCGCTGCCGTTTTCCATCTGTCAGCCATTGGCGAATTTTTATACCTGCCCAAGCCCACACAGAAATAGCCGGAAAACCTACTGCTGCAAACAGAACAATAATCCAAAAGCCGGACAAAGCATACAAATCACCTGCTATGGCAAAGGTGCTTACACAGCCAATTGCCATCATCCAAGCCTTAGGGTTCACATATTGGAACAACAAAGCTTGCCACCAGCGCATTGGTATCGCTTTAGGCTTTTTATCTTCTTGCTTACTTTCTAGGCTCCCAACCGGCGCACTGCCTATTTTCCATGACAACCACAACAGATACGCACAGCCGACCCATTTGAGCACACCGTAAAGCGGAGGATATAAGGTAAACAATGCCCCTAACCCCAACAATGTAGAAAGCAATAAGCAGGCTACACCCAATACAATACCAAACATATGCGGGAGCGTTCGACGAAAACCGAAGTTCGCGCCAGACGCCAGCAACATTATGTTATTAGGCCCTGGCGTAACAGAAGTAACAAACGCAAACATGGCAAGCGCCAAGAAAAAAGAGGAATCAATCATTGGGCCCTCCTGTTGCTTTTCATCAACAAAACAATATCACGTAGTAGCTTTAGAACGGTTGCCTGAGACACTTCTACTTGTTGACGTTCTTTGGTCATGCCAATGTCATTCAGTTGCTCTGCAGTGAGTTTTGCAAGTGTTTTACGTGTTTGAAAGCGTTCGACACTTTGCTGAATACAAACAAATAAGCTAACGATTAACATAACCTTCTCCTTCTAAATCGCACCATGATTTGTTTCATGAGTGCTGTGTGTATGAATAACTACTTTAAGAGAAGGGAGAAAACCAATACAGCCTCAGAAAACCACTTTAATAAACATACAGATCTCCATTCAATCCACCTGTATGGCAAAATAAACTCAAATCTGTATGGTAATCTACGGCTATTTATCCTTATATAATCCATACAGACACAGCTAAAAAGACAAAAAAGAGCCTCAAAGGAAAGACAATGACCCTGTATCAAAAGCTTGCGACCCGCTTACGCGAACACATACAGCATGACTTTTATAAGTCTGGCGATAAATTACCTTCGGTACGACAATTGGCGCAAGAACATGGCGTCAGCATTTCTACCGTACAAGAAGCGTATCGACAGCTTGAGCAAGAACAGCTAGTGGAAGCACGTCCAAAGTCTGGCTACTTTGTCTGCGTGCCCAAAAAGGACAATTTACCCAGTATTTCTCGACCACCTCAGCGCCCTTTGGAAGTCTCCCAATGGGAAGAAGTACTCAACATGTTAATGAATCGTAGCGGCAACAAAGGCGTACAACTGCAGCACGCCATGCCAGATATGAAAGCCTCGACCTTAAAACCTTTGCTAAAAACATTATCTGACTTAACAAAACAGAAACCAGAACTGGGGTTAGGTTATGCGGACGTTCGAGGATCAGAGGAACTGCGCGTACAACTTTGCCGCCTTGCTGTAGCCTCTGGCTGCCAACTTCACCCAGACGATATTGTTGTCACATCTGGCTGCCAAGAGGCGCTGTCTGTCTGTCTACGAGCTGTCACACAACCTGGCGATATTATTGCCATAGAATCACCAAGCTTTTACGGCTCCATGCAGGCGATCAAAGCGGCAAATCTTAAAGCGATGGAGATCCCAACACACCCAGAAACAGGCATTAGTTTAGAAGCCCTAGAGTTGGCACTCGATCAATGGCCCATTAAGGCAATTTTTGTAACTCCAACTTGTAATAATCCAATGGGTTACACAATGCCAGAAGACAAAAAAGAACAGCTCTATAGGCTAGCCCAAAGCTACGATATTGCCATCATTGAAGACGATATTTATGGCGACATTTCTTATCAGTTCCCTCGCCCAAAAACGATCAAATCCTTTGATACTGACGGGCGTGTTTTACTGTGTTCATCCTTTTCCAAAAGTATTGCCCCAGGCATGCGCGTCGGCTGGATTGCACCTGGACGCTATCGGGATAAAGTCACCCATATAAAATACGTCAGCAGTTCTATGTGTCCTGTACTTCCGCAACTAGCGATCGCAAAATTTATCCGCTTAGGTGGCTATGCCAAACACATACGTCAAATGAGACATAACTACGAGCAACAACGTGACCACTTGCTCAATGCAATCAAAATACATCTCCCCAATGACACCAGAGTCAGCTTCCCTGTTGGTAGTTTTATTTTGTGGGTTGAACTCCATCCAAGTATCGATACGATGAAATTAGTCGAACGTTGTCGCGAAGAAGGTGTGGGCTTTGCCCCAGGGCCGTTATTTTCAGCAACTGGCAAATATCGAAACTGCTTTAGGTTGAATTTCAGCGAGCAAAATCAGGAAAAAAGAGAATGGGCAATCAAGGCATTAGCGGCTATTTTGCGTAGTTTCGACAGTAGGATAAAACGCAGTGAATCAGAGATCTCTGTTTTGACATAAGATCCAATGTAAAGAAACGCAAATACTCTTAAGGCATTAATTTAAAGACGACATAATCCTAAAACGCATTCACTGGATATATCAAACTAGCGTATAAATACAACACCAACTAGTCCCTTTTCACTAGGATAACTTTAATGCTCAAACGGTCTTTCTTAAACATCACAATACTAAGCCTCAGCTTGGTATTAGCAGCCTGTAGCAGTTCACAGCAACGTGAAGATTATGCTGACAGAGCGCAGCAAGAACTAGACTCAGTGAGCAAATCGACAAGCTCTCAATGGCAATCAATGGACAACGTCGCTCCAACCAGTTATTTGACCGATTTGATAACCGATACACAACTCGACGAGCTAATAAACAAAGCACTAGAGGCAAATCCAAGTTTGCAGAAAACCCAACTCACTTTACAAGCCAGCTTATGGAGTATAAAAAGCCAGCAAGGCAATTCACTTCCTAGCGTCGAAGCTGGTTTTTCAGGCAACAGAGCTGAAGGCAGTGACACCTCATATAAAGCCAACATAGGGATAAGTTGGGAAGTAGATTTATGGCAAAAGCTCGCTCAGTCAGAGCAAGCTGCTGAAAAATCTCTCGCCAGTGATGAAGCACTCTATCAAGCCAGCCGCGATACATTAGTGGCGAATGTTATTAAGTCTTGGCTCTCAATTACCGCCAAACAGCATGCAATAGATATCGAACAAAAACGCTTGGCCTTATTGGAGTCAAATGAAAAACTGATTTTAAAACGCTTTCGAAATGGTTTAGGCACGCTAGAAGAAATGGATGAATCCCGCACTTCTACTTCTCAATCCAAAGCAGATTTAGCCGAATACAAAGAAGACCTTGCAATTGAAAAGCGTAATTTGCAGCTGTATTTGGGAGAAAGCAGCCTTCCAAGCTTTGTAGCCAATTCACAATATCTCAACGTTATAATGAGCCTAAGCGAACTCCCACAGCAGAATTTGCAGCGTCGTCCAGACTTGAAAGCCGCCTACCTGGCCATTGAAGCCGCTGATTTAAACACTTCGGTAGCGTATAAAGACATGCTTCCTAGCATCAGCTTGAGCGCGACATTAAGTGACACAGCATCATCACCCAGTGCCGCTTTATTTGGCTCTCCCATTTGGTCTTTACTCGCTCAAATTACCCAACCACTCTATCAGGGGGGTCAACTTAAAGCCGCGGCAGAAATTGCTAAGTTGGAAACAGCTCAAGCTTATCAAGATTACCGCGAAACACTGCTTACCGCAGTCAATGAAATTGAAAATACCCTAGGGCAAGAACGCGTGTTAGCGCAACAAGTACTGCACATAAAAGATGCCCTGAGTAGTGGCAAAAAGAACTTAACTCAGTATGAAAAAAAATACCGCTCAGGCTTAGTTGAACTAAGTGATTTAATCAATGCCCAAACCACAGCATTTAATTTAGAAGCGCAGTTAGACAACTTAATTTATCAGCAACTATCAAATAGAGTCGATTTAGGGCTCGCACTCGGGCTTGGAGTAAAACCTTAATGAAACATCTTTCACAGTGGATCACGTTATTATTAGCTGGCGCTGCGATTGCTGGCGTGTATCTGTATGTCACCAGCGCCATGGATGCACAAAAAAATAGAGTACAAACACCGAGACCTGCCACACCAGAGCAAGCCCTTGAGATCACCACCCTCACGGCCAAAGCAGACAGCTACGCTGCCACTATTAAGGCTTCAGGCATCGTAAAACCAAGATATGCGTTGATGATGACCAGTCAAGTCAGCGGCGAAATCACCCGCTTATCAAATCAATTTGAAGCAGGGCAAGTCATTAGTAAAGGCCATGTGTTAGCTCAACTGCAAAACACGGAACTAAACAGCAATGTTGCCAGCGCAGAAAATTCGCTAGCGGCCGCGAATCTGGCGTTGAAAGAAGAAATGCGTCAAGGCGAGCAAGCCAGAGCTGAATGGGAAGCCGCTGGCTTTAATGGTGACCCCGATTCTGACCTCGTTTTAAGAATGCCACAACTTGCTGCAGCAGAAACTGAGCTTGATGCAGCAAAAGCCGAATTAAACAATGCAAAATCTAAACTGCAACACACAAAACTGACTGCTCCCTTTAATGCCTTAGTCGTAGCTCGCGAAGTTTCACTTGGCTCATTCATTAGTTCTGGCAGTGAAATAGGTACGCTTTACAGCACCGACCGAGCAGACATAAAAATCGACTTATCCAATAACGATTGGATGAAACTCCCCGACATGCAAACTCTGTTAAACAATAACTGGCCCGTACAAATTTCAAGTATGGATAAACAAGACTCTTGGCAAGGCAGGATTCTTAGTGTCAATCAACATATTGATGAAACCACTCGGATGCGAAGCCTATTAGTTAGTCTTGATAACCCTTTGAGCCAAACACCTATTTTACTGCCAGGGGCGTTTGTTGAAGTTTCTATTCAAGGAAAACAACTCGATAACCTGTGGAAATTACCCAACACCGCACTTAGCCAAAAAAGTGAAATCTGGTATATCGACGAAAACAGTCGCCTTGCCGCTTTTGAAACCACGCCACGTTTTGTCGATTCAAAATACGTTTATATCCAAGTTCCGACCAATATGCTTAGCAACGCTTACCAAGTGATTGTTCAGCCCTACAACAGCTATTTAAAAGGCACCCTCGTCAAGTCATTGACCGTACCAGTAAATAAAGGCGCGAAACAATGACTCCTATTGATCAACCCAAAGGGATTATTCCATGGTTTGCCAATAACCCTGTTGCTGCCAATTTACTACTCATTTTAGTCATTAGCCTAGGCGTTCTAAACATGGGCTCCATCAATAAAGAGGCCTTTCCCAGCTTAACGCCAAACAGAATTGCTATTTCGGTGAGTAACGACAGTGGCTCAGCAAAAGAAAACGAAGAAGGCATCGCCATTCCCTTAGAAACAGCCTTGCAAGGTGTATCTGGCATTAAAAACATCACCACATCTTCCACCGCCAGCGCCACCAGCACCACTGTAGAAATGCTAGATGGCTATGACATCGACACACTGTTTGACGATGTAAAAGACAAAGTCGCCCAAATTTCATCCTTCCCTGATGAAGCGGATCCAGCTGTTGTCAGTAAGGCGACTCGAGAAGAGCACGCTATTTGGATTCAACTATATGGTGACGCGGATCGTCGCACGCTCCAAAAACTGATTGACGAGCTGGAATCGGATTTATTGGCGAACGAGAACATTAGCTCAACGTCTATTTCTGGTTGGTTAGACCCAACCATCATGATTGATCTCGACAAGAACGCCTTAGAAGCCTATGGGCTTACTTTGTCTGATATAGCGACAGCCATCAATGCAGAATCATCACCAGCCCAAGTAGCCACACTACGTGATGAAGAAATCTACCTCACCATTAGCGCTTCCGAGCAAGCCTATATGAAAAGCGAATTTGCTCGTATTCCAGTGCAATATAATAGCTCGGGTGGGAAGCTATTATTAGGAGATATTGCCACTATACGCGATGCTTTCGATGAAGATGAATACGTACTATCGCGTTTTAACCGTCAAAACAGCTTAGGCATTCAGGTTTTAACCACGGGAAAAAACGACATATCCAATTCGGTTATCGGTGCCAAGGCGGTTATTCAGGATTGGGAAGACAGCGGACGATTACCGGCCAATGTAACGCTTGGCACTTGGTATGATCGCAGTAAATCCATTAATCAACGTCTTGACTTAATGATAGGAAACGCCGTCACCGGCGTATTGCTAGTATTCATTTTATTAGCAATTTTTCTAAATGTTACCGTGGCATTTTGGGTTGCTATGGGGCTGCCTTTTATTTTCTTCGGTACTCTATTTTTCATGGGAACAGAGAATGTCGGCCTAACGTTAAACATGTTCACCACGTTCGGTTTTATTATGGCATTGGGCATAGTCGTCGATGATGCTGTTGTCGTGGGGGAAAGCGTGTATACCGTTCGCTCCAAAGAAGGCGACACTATAGGCAACACGATTAAAGGCACCATGATGGTAGCGGTGCCCACACTTTTTGGGGTTTTTACCACCGTTGCTGCTTTTTGGGCGTTGTCCAATATCGAAGGTCGTTTAGGCCAACTCTATGCTCAGTTCGCAACCGTGGTGGCTATTTGTTTAATCCTATCAGTCATTGAATCCAAGCTTATTTTGCCTGCTCACCTTGCCCACATAAACACCCAAAAATCGACTAAAACCAATCCACTATCTAGAGCATGGGCCATGGTTCAACATGGAGCAGATTCCGGCTTACAGTGGTTCAGTAATCGCATTTATAGCCCAACCATAGAACTAGCGCTCAATTATAGATACGCGGTGTGCCTGCTTTTTATAGCTGTCTTTATATTGGTCATTTCTATGCCATTTACTGGCGCGATTCGTATGAGCTTCTTCCCTCAAATTCCAGGAGATACAGTTCGCGGTACATTGACCATGTACAACGATGTCAGCTATGGGCAGACTAACAAAACCTTATTCGAACTAGAGCAAAAAGCCTATCAAGCAGACATTGCCTTACGCAGTACGCCAAAAAACACAAAACCAAGCAACTCAGAAATAAGCAAAGAAGCCCAAAAAACCAAGGGCGATGTTGCTATCAAGAACATCCAAGTCACCGCAAGCGATGATCAGTCCGGTAACATTCGCATAGAGCTCGACGAAAATAGGCCCTATACCTCAGCGCAATTCGCCAGCAAATGGCAGCAGTTTGCAGGCATGCCTGAAGGCGTAAAAAACCTCCGTATTCGCAGCGCTCGTGAAACCGTCGATGCATTGAAAATTGAGCTGCGTGGCAATGATACCAGTGTCCTAGATGGCGCTATGGAAGAATTATTAAAGCAGCTAGCCGCTCTTCCTGCCGTCACTGGAATTGAGCAAAATAACACCCCTACCGAATCTAGGCTAATTTTAAATCTGACAGATCAAGGGCGCTTATTAGGTTTATCCACCAGTGGCCTCGCCACTCAAGTCGCACGGAATTTTGATGGTCAAGTCGTACAAAAATACCAGCGAGATAACTCAGAGGTAGAGGTTCGCCTTGGTTATCCCAACGACCAAAAAGAATCCCCCGCTGCGGTCATGAATACCAAGATTGTTTTGGATGACGGTACGCGGGTTCCTCTTTCTGCTGTCGCCACATTGTCTCAACAAGATGCTGAAACACGTATTATTCGCATTGATGGTAAACGCTCTTTGTATTTATCTGCCGAAGTCGATAAAGACACCATGTCATCAACTGAAGTAGTTGAGTACTTGCGAAGTGCCGTGGTGCCACAGATGAAGCGTCAATTTGCCGGTGTTTCTATCTTTTTCTCTGGTGAAGCAGAGCAAAGAGAAAAAACACAATCATCTATGTCTGAAATGTTCCTTATCGCACTTTTAATTATATATGGGCTATTGGCGATACCATTAAAATCTTACTCGCAGCCACTTATCATTATGATGGCGATTCCATTTGGGATAATTGGTGCCTTGTTAGGCCACTGGATGAACAACTTAGCTCTGGGAATTTTTTCTCTGAATGGCATACTTGCGCTAAGCGGTGTTGTGGTAAATGATAGTCTATTATTAGTGTCGCGATTCAACGACCTACGCTACGAAACGAGTCACGTTAAAAAAGCCATTAGCCTTGCCTGTCGAAGCCGCTTGCGCGCAGTATTGCTGACATCTTTTACCACTTTTGCGGGCTTGATTCCCATTCTGTGGGAAACCTCAAGGCAAGCACAGATGCTGATTCCTGCCGCAGTTTCTCTCGCTTACGGCATCATGTTTGCCACTGTCATTACACTGATTTTGATCCCTGTTTTATTGATGATCAAAGAAGATATTCATCTGCTCATTTATCGACTAAAAAATAAGGCTGTAGAAGTGTTAGAGCCGATTAGAGAAAACTAAGAATAGTAAAAAAAGACTCCCTATCTTAATAAGACAGGGAGTCTTTACGTTTATTTAATGAAATATGATCCTAAGCAACTTCATCCCACTCAGGAAAAGGGTCAGGTAATGTAGCCCATACTGCCTTACCTGCGAGAAGCTCTTGTTCGCTTAACAAACACGCATCCAGCGCTTCTATCACAGCTTCTTTATTCAGATTCTGACCAATAAACACCAGCTCCTGACGCATGTCACCGAAAGGCTCGACCCATTGATTGGCTATCGATTCAAGGTATTCTGGATCTTGTGGCCATTTGTCTTTGGGAACCGCCTTCCAAAACATGCCAGCAAAACCATAATGCGCAATACCACCCGCCTGACTCCATTGCCCAGCAAACTCGGGACGAGTTGCTAACCAAAAGAATCCTTTCGAACGCAACAGCTTTCCATAAGCTTCTGTTCCATGAAGAAAGTCAAAAAATCGCTGGGGATGAAAAGGTCGTCGAGCCAAGTAGGAAAAACTGCCAATGCCATACTCTTCTGTTTCGGGCACATGCTCACCACGCATTTCTTTTAGCCAGCCAGCTGCTTGCTGTGCTTTTTCAAAGCTAAATTTACCCGTGCCTAACAAGCGCTTAGGCTCTATTTTGCCTTGATCAATGGGGATAATTTCCGCTTCTGTATTGAAACTACGGAGGATGGATTCTAATTGTCGCAATTCTGCTTCGCTTACCAAATCGGTTTTACTGATCAAAATCATGTCAGCGAACTCGACTTGATCAATCAGCAAATCCGCCACACTACGCTCATCTTCCTCGCCAAGCGATTCACCTGTTTTCTGCAAGGAAATAGCCGCTTCATAATCCTTCATGAAATTCACCGCGTCCACGACGGTAACCATGGTATCTAGGCGAGCAATATCCGATAAGCTCACGCCATCCTCATCCGCAAAAGTAAAGGTTTCTGCCACAGGTAAAGGTTCAGAAATACCGGTTGATTCAATAACTAAATAATCAAAGCTATTCGCCTCGGCAAGCTTTCGAACCTCTATTAATAAGTCTTCTCTTAGCGTGCAGCAGATGCAGCCGTTGCTCATTTCTACTAATTTTTCTTCACTGCGGTTTAACGATACTTCTTGTTTAATTGTCGCTGCATCGATATTGATTTCACTCATATCATTCACAATCACCGCGACTCTCAAACCATCGCGATTATTTAATATGTGACTTAATACCGTCGTCTTTCCTGCACCTAAAAAACCAGATAACACCGTCACCGGCAATTTGCTTTGTATAGCTGTCATGAATCTCTCCCACAAGAATCTATTGAAATGTTATGATATAACATCTCAATAGATTGAGATAGATGCCTTTTTAATGGAACATTCACAATAAAATAATGAACTAAGAAATAGACTTAAAACAGTCCTCTATTAGAGGGCTTACATAGAGGGTCAGAGCGATACACAGGAATAGATAATAAGCCGTTCAATCAGCGGTATTTGAAAGTAAATCAGGGTTGGTTATTAAATTTCTCACACCGTGTGCGTGATCTTCTTTGTAGACATTTTCACTGTCGCACCAATCACCTACAGATTGAATATCAACCTTCGCGATTTTAGGACGAACATTCCATGTAACTTGAAAGGGTGAGGCTTTTGTACTGTAACTAGGACCTGTCGTTGACCCTGCATAAGTGACAGGGTCACCAGTATTATTAGGAACTCCCGTTGCTTGATACAAACTATTTCGAACATCGTGGGCTGTCAAAGCATTAAATTTCAGTGCCTGATCATCATTGACCACAACATACACTTGAGCTTCTACTCGCAACTTAGGCACAGCTTCCCCCTTGACGACACAAGCAGCTAAAGTCGGCCCAGGTTGAACCTCAGCGCTGGAATACACATAGTGCACCTCAAGAGTATCACCGGGAAAAAGCTCACTATGTTTGCCTTTGCAGATAGTACTGCCCTTAACTGGCTTCAGCTCTTCCTGAGTAAGCTGACCAGAATAAACATAACCCGTTTGAAACCCTTGCCCGTCACCATTCCCAGCATACTGAGTAAAGTCTCCGCCCTTGTGTTCAGCATTTTTGTGAAAATGAATATTACATAGATTCATCTTGTTCGATGCTGATGCTTGCGCGAAGGTTTGAGGGTTGCGTCCGAAGAGCTTATCTATATCCCTTGGAGATTGTGGCCCAACATCTCGTCCTATTGCGCTTTCTTGTAGTGCTTGGCGCTGCTTCAAAATAACGTCATCTGGCACAGCACCTTGATACGCAGCAAAGACAACACCTGAAACTAAAGTTAAACCGATACCGCGAACAACATTAATCGCTTTCATAAATATCCTTAAATAGAAAATCCCTAATACATTTTTAACGCAGCGTTGAGACCACAAAGCCCAAAGAACATTCAATCCAAGCCTTTCATTGCTAATTTTTTGCACTTAACACCGCCTTAATTTACTTTCTCCTTAAATAATTCAAATTAATACGATATTTTTTCGCACCAAATAAAAAATGAGATTCCGCTATCTAGCATGGCGAAAGGATGAGATTGCAGATGACAAGAAAAAACACGACAATAAGAAATATTTTTCTAAAAACAAAACAAAAAAGAGAACAAAATGCACTTAGATGATATAGATTTGCAACTGCTTGCCTTAATTCAAAGTGATGATAGTATTTCCACAGAGTCTATGGCTCAGCAAGTTGGCTTATCCAAAACCCCTTGCTGGCGACGCGTTCAAAAGCTAGAAAACGCTGGTTTTATCAAACGCCGTGTCGCGCTGTTAGACGCAGACAAACTTGGGCTTGGCGTATCCGTTTTTGTACAAGTGAAAACCAACCAACACGATGCAAGTTGGGCAGAAGAATTTGCCCGCGTCGTGGCAGAATTTCCTGAGGTGGTTGAGTTTTACCGCATGGCGGGAGAGTACGATTACTTATTACGAGTGCTGGTCAAAGACATTCCAGCGTATGACAAATTTTATAAACGATTAATTAGTGCCACCGCATTAACCGACGTCACCTCAAACTTCGCCATGGAGCAGATCAAGTGGACAACTCAGTTGCCCTTGCCTAACCCAAAAGAGTAAGCGGTGAACGAAAAAGTGTATTGATGCGACCAGCCAAATGAGGAAAGAGTTATGTCCATTGCTGCCGCGGAAAAAAGCGTAATACCAAAGACTAAAGAACAAACTGATGCAGAGGCCCTACTTGCCCATATTCGCGACGGCATCATAGGTAAAGACACGCAAATAGACACGCCATTTGGCAAAAGAACACTCACTTACGCCGACTACACGGCATCGGGTCGCAGTCTCGATTTTATCGAAGACGCCATTCGCAATCATGTGTTGCCGCTTTACGCCAACACGCATACAGAAGCCAACGCTACCGGCCAGCAGACCACCACTTTTCGTGAACAAGCTCGTCAGCAAATTCGAGAGGCGGTTAACGCATCGGTAGACGACTTGGTGATATTCTGCGGCAGCGGTGCCACCAGTGCGATTAACACCTTAATTAGCCAATTAGGCTTACGCCAACTTAGTACCGAAGAAAAAGCCCAAGCGACGGTCTTCATTGGACCTTATGAACATCACTCCAATGAACTGCCTTGGCGCGAATTAGGTATTGAAGTGATTAGAATTCCTGAATCAAAAGACGGCGGCGTATGCTTAGTCACCCTAGAAAATCAATTACAGGCGAATCAAGATAAACGTCTGATTGGTAGCTTCAGTGCTGCTTCTAACGTCACTGGTATTTTATGCGATCAAGATGCCATCACAACCTTGTTGCATCGTTATAGCGCGCTGGCTTTTTGGGATTTTGCGGCCGCTGCGCCTTACGTCAAATTGGATATGAACCCAAGTTCAGACCCAGCACGAGCCAAAGATGCGATATTTTTCTCTACTCATAAATTCATCGGTGGCCCTGGTACACCTGGAATTCTAGTCGTCAAAAAAGCCATCATCGACAACCAAACACCAAGCATCGTGGGCGGTGGAACCGTGTCTTTTGTGACACCGGACGATCATACATTTTTGCCCGTTGGCGAGCGCAGAGAAGAAGGCGGTACGCCAAGTATCATTGAATCGATTCGCGCTGGATTAGTTTTCCAACTCAAACAAGCGGTTGGCGAAAAAACCATCGAAGCACGTGAGCACGAACTCGTGCAACTGATCGATAAACATTGGCACCAGCATCCAAGTATAGAACGTCTTGGTCACGCTGAAGCAGAACGCTTATCGATCACTGCGTTTCGTATCAAAACCGAATTGGGTTATTTACATCATGGCTTTGTCACAGCCCTATTAAATGACATATTTGGTATTCAAGTTCGCGGCGGTTGCTCCTGTGCTGGCCCATATGGTCACCAGCTTTTAGGCATAGACAAAACCGAATCTGAGCGCATTCAATTAGCATTGAAACAAGGTGAAAAACTTGTAAAACCGGGTTGGGTTCGCTTCAATTTGAATTATTTCTTAGACGATGCTGAAGCGACATTCATTCTAGACGCTATCGATTTTGTCGCCAAACACGGCACCACACTGTTGCCTTACTACGCTTATGATCAAACTACGGATTTATGGCGCTTCCAAGGACAATCCAACACGCCTAAGTCGCTTAACGAGCTATTGTTCTCGCAAACAAAAGTGCAACAACCAACAGCAGAACACAGCACAAGTTCAACTGAAGATAGAGATACTTATTTAACGAAAGCAAAAGAGATAGTCAAAGACTGCATGGCTGGAAAATACACCGCGCAACCACAACCTTTTGATAAAGAGTTTAGTGATATTAAACGCTTTGTATTAGCTGAGGATTTTGTCTAACTAGTACGGACTAGACATAGATATAAAAAGATCCAGATAAAGGACTATTTAGAATTTTCCTATTTAGTGCTTTTCTGGATCAAATTAAATTGCATGCCTGTTCTTAATATTCCAGTACTTAAAACATTGGCTCTTAAACCACCACGATGCAGCCAGGCTCTTACCACTTGCGGTGATGATATAGAATCGTTGGTAAGAGACTTTCCTAACGAGCCACAGGGCTCACACAATTCGACACCATAAAAGCGAACATCGCCAATAGAGAATTCTTGCCCAACCAACTGGTTCAATCGTACTCCTTGGGTCACTATGTTTCTTCTGGTCGCTGAAAGGCCAATATTTTGTGCGAAGTTAGCATTAAAGGCGGCTATCTCTTCACTTTCGACAAAAGTAATATTTGGACCATCTGTGCCTTTCTTACCGTAGTATCGGTCACCTACTATGCCTTTACCGGCATCCACTTTGACGGCATCAATCCCTATCTGTGATTGTTTGGACTTTTTCGATACGAAAATTGCTTGAATCACCCATTGTCTCCTAAGACAAGTCTGCCATTGGTCGATTATGACATACCAATGATTAAAAACCTTCCCCAAAAGATCGGTTATTAAGAAGGTTACTCTTCTTGAATTAGGCTATGCACTACAAATTTAATTGAGCCACTCCAATCCGCCATAGGGTTTGACTTTTAATGAATCCAGACGCGAAGCAAGAGAACCGGAATGCAATTCTAATTTATGACCGTCTGGGTCTTCAATGTACAAGGAATCGCCTTCACTGCTGTTAAGTTGCCACTGTCTCGCAGCCTTAAAAGCCGTTTTTTGTTGAATCTGAGTCATAGCGTCTAAATCATAAGTAAACGCGAAATGCGTGTAATCCTGACTGGGTTTTGCTTTACCTAAAGATAAACAAAGCCAGCAGTTTCCGTATGACAAATAGGCGCCAGTATTCCAACGCACTTCGCCTTGAAAGCCCAGCAGGCCACCATAGAATTCAAGTGATGCGTCAAGATTAGACACACTCAAGGTCAGATGGTTAAAGCCATTATGCTGTGCTGCTGTCGAATTCGGGTAAGCTGAAGTATCGTCTAATGAAGCCACCATAGCGTAAATCTTAGTCGCTTTTTCGAAGTGATTAAGTTGGTGTTCTTCTATCCACCAGCGCGCAACGGTCATCAAGGTAACAGGGTCATCGTTTTTATTCGCAAAGAACGCATAAAAGGACACCTGCACACCATCGCCTTTTTGTTTTATTTTCTCGGAACAAACCGAAAGAATCTTTTGTTTGATATTGGCATTCACGTTTCTTCATCTCTTTTGGTAAACAATCGTGCAAGAATCCCGCACAAGCATATATCGATTAAAAAGCAGGCTATGCGACTAAAGTCTGACTTCTTATCTATCGACTGCCTGCTAAATTAACAGGGCGTATAAAAATAATTATAAGGAGATCTACCATGTCAGATCATAACATTAATGCAGAAAAATACTGGCAAGCAAACCTCAGGCTGATACTAGGCAGCTTGGTGGTTTGGGCATTGGCGTCTTACGGTTGTGCCATCCTACTTCGTCCTATGCTCTCAGGCATCCATATCGGAGGAACAGATTTAGGGTTCTGGTTTGCTCAGCAAGGTTCCATTCTCGTATTCATCGCTTTGACTTTCCACTACGCGTGGAAAATGAACAAGCTTGATGAAGAATTTGGCCTTCAGGAGTAAGTCGTATGGATCAGTTTACTATCAATTTACTTTTCGTCGGCGGTTCTTTCGCGCTTTACTTCGGTATTGCCTTCTGGGCACGCGCTGGATCAACGAAAGAGTTTTATGTCGCAGGTGGTGGTGTTCACCCAGTATTAAACGGGATGGCAACAGCAGCAGACTGGATGTCAGCGGCATCCTTCATTTCTATGGCGGGTTTGATCGCAGCAGGCGGTTACGCTAACTCTACCTTCTTAATGGGTTGGACTGGTGGTTACGTATTGCTTGCAATGCTTCTCGCACCTTATCTACGTAAGTTCGGTAAGTTCACTGTGCCTGACTTTATCGGTGACCGCTTTTATAGCAAAACGGCTCGATTAGTTGCAGTAGCATGTTTGATCATTGCGTCTGTTACTTACGTTATCGGTCAAATGACAGGTGCTGGCGTTGCCTTCTCCCGCTTCTTAGAAGTAGAAAGCAATACTGGCCTAATGATTGCTGCGGTTGTTGTATTCTTCTATGCGGTATTGGGTGGTATGAAAGGCATCACTTATACGCAAGTTGCACAGTACGTTGTATTGATCATTGCATATACTATCCCTGCTATTTTCATCTCGTTGCAATTAACGGATACCTTCATACCGGCTATAGGTCTTTTCTCAACTCACACCGAATCTGGTATGCCATTGTTGCAAAAACTGGATGAAGTAGTACGAGAACTGGGCTTCCAAGATTACACCGCGGACGTAGATAACAAACTAAACATGGTTCTGTTCACACTGTCATTGATGATAGGTACAGCAGGTCTACCACACGTTATCATTCGCTTCTTCACCGTTCCTAAAGTAGCGGATGCACGTTGGTCTGCTGGTTGGGCATTAGTTTTTATCGCTTTGCTATATCTAACAGCGCCTGCTGTTGCGTCTATGGCTCGTTTAAATCTAATGACCACTATCTATCCTTCAGGTCCAACAGAAGCGCCTATTGAGTACGCTGAGCGTCCTGATTGGGTACAAACTTGGGAAACAACAGGTTTAATCAAGTTTGAAGATAAAAACGGTGACGGTCGAGTTCAATTCTACAACGATGTGCCTGCATTCCAAGAAGAAGCAACAGCACGTGGTTGGGAAGGTAATGAGTTAGTCGTTAACCGAGACATTCTAGTCTTGGCAAACCCAGAAATTGCAAACCTTCCAGGTTGGGTTATTGGTCTGATTGCTGCTGGTGGTCTTGCCGCTGCACTATCAACCGCAGCCGGTCTGCTCTTAGCAATCTCATCTGCAATAAGTCATGACTTAATAAAAGGGTCGATAAACCCTAATATTAGTGACAAAGGAGAACTAACCGTTGCAAGGATATCCATGTTCGTTGCGATTATTGTTGCCACCTATCTCGGTATGAATCCACCCGGATTCGCCGCGCAGGTAGTAGCATTGGCCTTTGGTATTGCGGCAGCATCTATCTTCCCTGCACTCATGATGGGTATCTTCTCTAAGCGCGTGAACAGCACAGGCGCGGTTGCTGGCATGTTGGCTGGGTTAATCTCAACCTTGGTTTACATCTTCTTATTCCTTGGTTGGTTCTTTATTCCAGGCACAGCTTCTTTAGCAAATACGCCAGACAATTGGTTGTTCGGGATCTCACCATTGTCATTCGGTGCCATTGGCGCGGTGATTAACTTTGTGGTTGCATTCACTGTGTCTTCAATGACAGCACCACCACCAAAAGAAATCCAAGACCTTGTTGAAAGCGTTCGTTACCCTCAAGGTGCTGGCGGTGCAGTTGACCACTAAGGTTTAACAAAGCACTTGCTATCAAGTGGGCCTCACTTCTTTGTGAGGCCCACTTTCCCTATAATAAGATTCCATACAAAATCAAAAAAGAGAGCACTTATGTTTTGGGAACTCATAGCTACCGTTTTTGCCGGTATTGGCGGCGCAGGTATTGCACTGTTGTTAAGAAAGATAACCAAGCAAATCGCTCCGAAATGGCTGGTTCCTGTATTTGCCGGTGTTGCCATGCTTGGCTTTCAAATCCAAGGAGAATACGATTGGTACGACCATCAAACTAGCTTGTTACCAGAGGGTGTTGTCGTTGTAAAAACCGTCCAAGAAGAAGCCCCATGGCGTCCTTGGAGCTACGTATTTCCACAAACGCTTCGTTTTATCGCTGCCGACGTAGCCAACTCTGCAAAAAATAAAATAGACCCGAATCTTGTTCTCGTTGACTTATACTTTTTCGAACGTCGCAGCATGGCGAAGCGTGTCCCACAAATAGTCGATTGTGTGCAAGGCGCCAGAACCGACTTTACTCAATCATTTAGCGCTTCATCAAGCTCGAAAAAACAATCCTCTTCAACGTGGTATCCGCTTGAAAACGATGACTTATTACTAAAAGCGGTTTGCAGTGATCAAGTCTAAAAAAGTCTCTTTAACCTAAATTTTCCTCATTAGCATAAAACACTATAACGCCTCATAATATCGATTTACCCAATAGCGAAAGTCGATATTATGAACATCACTCCAGCAGAACGCGACGCGGTTTACAAAACCATATTTTCCCGCCGAGATGTGCGACGAGAATTCAAACCAGATCCAATTCCAAATGATGTTTTAGAACGCGTTTTACTGGCTGCACACCATGCACCGAGTGTCGGTTTTATGCAGCCTTGGGACTTCATTCTTGTCTCTAAGCCAGAATCCAAAACACAAATTAAACAAGGTTTTCTAAAAGCACACGCAGAAGCCGCCGAGCTATTTGAAGGCGAACGCAAGGAGCAATACAAAAGCTTCAAACTAGAAGGCATTGAAGAAGCACCATTGGGTATTTGCGTGACTTGTGATCGCAGTCGAACAGGTTCCGTCGTACTAGGACGCACAGCCAAACCAGAAATGGATTTATTCAGCTCTGTTTGCGCGGTACAAAACCTATGGCTAGCCGCAAGAGCAGAAAACCTCGGCGTTGGCTGGGTCAGTATTGTTCATGACAAGGTAATACGCGATACGCTCAACATTCCTGAATCCATCGATATCATTGCCTATTTATGCGTGGGTTATGTCGAAGAATTTCATGACACACCAGATCTTGAAAGAGCTGGCTGGTTACCAAGACGAGATGCTAGTTCTGCAATCCATTATGATTCCTGGCCGGAGCCAACTAAAGAATAATTCACTCTAAAAAACCAGCGAGAGCAGAGACTAAACCTGCCCTCGCACTCGCTCTATGAGAGCGCTTTATCTAAAGCCTCGATCAACTGATCCATTTCTTCGTCATTGGTATAATGTACAAATGACAAACGAACTACGCCCGTATTTACATCCACTCCCATGGCTTCTAACAAACGTACGGCGTAAAAGTGCCCTGCGCCACAAATAATGCCTTGATCCACCAACTTCTGCGCCAGCTCTTGAGGCGTTTGTCCTTTAGGAATAATAGATACCGTTGCCGCTTTATTGGCAGGATCGGCCGTTCCAAGTAAGGTCAATTTGGGATGTTGGTCAACAAAATTAAGTAACCTAGCCAATAAGACTTGCTCGGCATCATGCAACAAATTTCGCACACGTTGGGCTTTTTCGGTAACAGAATCCGTCGCATCAAAGTGATGATCGTGCAAGGCATCAAAATAATCCAATACTCCACGGCTCGCTGCCACTTGAGCATGATCAGGCCCAGCTGGCACAAACCATTTTTGACGATAAGCTTTGTTAAAATAATGCGCTTGATTGCCCAATTCATCCGCCATAGCATCGCGAATAACCATGACACCAAGATGTGTTCCGTAGGCTTTATAAAGCGAGAACAAGTAAATGTCAGCGCCAAGAGAACCCACATCTGGCAAGCCATGGCCCGCAAAGGACACACCATCCACCAAAGTTGCCACACCCGCTGCTTTCGCTCGTGCGCAAATATCCGCTACTGGATTAATTTCTGCCACAATATTTGAGCAATGAGTAAAGGCTAAAAGCTTGGTTCGCTCAGTAAAAAGCGTTTCTAAATCTTTTATATCTAACGACCCTGTCTTTGCATTCACTTGCCATTCTTTAATCACGACCCCACGCGATTCCAGCGCACGCCAAACACCAATATTTGCTTCATGGTCTTGATTGGTCACTATGATTTCATCACCAGCTTCTAAGATCTTGCCGAAGGCTTGTGCCAAAACATAAGTATTCTGAGACGTCGAAGGACCAAGGTGCACTTCACTAGTATCTACATTCAAATAAGACGCTAAGCGTTCATACGTTAGGTCCATCTGAGCTCCCGCTTTTTGTGCCGCAGGATGAAGATGATAAGGTTGTAGTTTCGTCTCTCGATAATATTGATCTAAATGATCAATCACCGCCTGACAAGCATAAGACCCACCAGCATTATCAAAAAAGGCCTGACCCGCTAAAGAAGGTTCGTTAAAAGCTGGGAATTGGGAGCGAGCAAACGCTAAATCTAATCTAGGTGCCATCACTTTATCTCCATATTAAAAGCTATTCACTGTCTTTATTAATCACACATTATCTTAGTCAAAGGTATAGCTAACCAACATAGCAGCCCTAACTGCCTCTGTGAATAGGCTGACAGAAAGCACAACACTCATTGATTAGTTTTTTTCACCTATGGCTGTATTTTTTATCGTTTGTCTTATTTACACAGAGTTTCTACTATATAAGCATCAAAACGAAGTTTGTTTTGGCCCTAATTTAAACAACGAACTGATAAGGATTACATCATGAAAAACACTCAAACTATTGCAGACCTTCTACAAAACGTTAACACTTCTTATTTAACTGACGCTGAAAAATACGAAGCTATTGCTCGTGCTGAACGCGCTGAATACATCGTTGCTGGTTTTTCATCTGCAGTTCAAGCGGTTAAAAAAGCAGTACTAAAATTGAAAACGACATTCGTTTCATCTTCTGCTCAGCACGCTTAATAAAACAAAGAGTCGAACTATTTTGGAGAAGCATCCACTTTCATAAGTAGATACTTTGGCTTACTCCAACAGACTTTTTGAACAGGAAATGGCGCTAGAATAAAAACATTAAGCGCTTCCCCTGCTCACACCTCTCTTTATATCTCCTTTTCTTCTTGAATAAACACTTTCCTTTTACTTCCTCACACTAGTATGCCGAAATGCTATTTGATTAAGACAATTTGCTTCTCATTCGACTATCGCTTAAACATTATGCACTTTAGCGTTAGAATATTGCGATTTTCAACAGGGCAAGAAGCAGCATGAAACTATTTATCAAACTTATTCGTAATTTACTGGGCCTTATCATTGCAACACTGGATGTTTTAACACGAGGAACAAAGCTCAAGCGATCACTAGAAGAACAGCAGCAAGTAAATGTTCAGGCTGCTAATTTAGCGCTTTATCAGTTTTTTGCTTGTCCATTCTGCATTAAAACACGTCGAGCTATCTACAAGCTGAACCTTCCTATTGAAAAACGCAATGCCCAAGAAGGATCACCGCATCGTGAAGCCTTATTGCAAGGTGGAGGAAAGGTAAAAGTTCCCTGCCTACGCATAGAAGAAGAAGGCAAAGTCGAATGGCTGTACGAATCATCTGAGATCATTCGATACCTTGAAAAGCGCTTTGCTTAGTACATAAGCCAATTGAATTTTTCCATTAATAAAACATAGGAAACAATATGATCTGGCATTGCCAAGCGTTTAATGAGCTAACCACTCACACCTTATACGCTATTCTCAAGCTTCGTAGTGACGTCTTTGTTGTCGAACAAAATTGTGTTTTTCCGGATTTGGATGATGTCGATACCCTGCCAGATACCCGACATATTTACGCCCTAAAAGACAATCAAATCGTCGCATATGCTCGACTGCTAGCAAAAGACGTTTCTTACTCTGGCTACACCAGCATAGGACGAGTCGTTGTCGCACAAGAAAGCCGTAAAGATAAAATTGGCCACGTACTAATGACAAATGCGATTAAAGCCACTCTGAAACTTTGGCCAGACAGCCCGATTAAAATTGGGGCGCAGTCTCACCTTGAGCGCTTCTACCAATCCCACGGTTTTATTACTGTGTCCGATCCCTATATGGAAGATGGCATAGAACATTACCTCATGACGAGGATGACTGACGTAAACAGTTAACCCGCGATTTTAGCTCAGGCAAAACTTCTGCTTCAAACCAAGGGTTTTGCTTGAGCCAGCGGTTATTCCTTGGGCTTGGGTGAGGTAATACTAATTTACCTTGCTCCATCCAATACTGCCACTGCCTCACCTGCTCCGTCACGTTTCCTGACTTACCTAAATGATACGTTTGCGCATAAGCTCCCAGTACAATAGTTAATTCAATATGCTTCAGCTGACTAAGTACAGCCTCTCGCCATTTAATAGCGCATTCAGGGAGTGGTGGTAAATCACCGGACTTTCTCCCAGCTGATGGTCCATTTTTATGAAAGCTATTCCCAGGAAAGCAAAAACCCATGGGAACAATAGCCACTTGCTGCTCATCGTAAAATTCATCTACTGACAATCCAAGCCAATCACGCAAGCGGTCTCCACTTAAATCATCAAAGGGACGACCAATATCATGGGTCTTTTGACCTGGCGCTTGCCCGGCAATTAATAGCTTAGCGTTTGGGTGAATTTGCAGAATAGGCTTCGGGGGATAAGGCAAAACATCGGCACAGTACTGACAGCCAAGAATGTCCTGCTTCAATTTGATAAAGGCATCTGCCATTGTTATTTATCCGTTATATAATTAATCTGAAATCAAATCCTCAGTTAAATTAATCCACTCTTCAAGCTTAGCATCGAGCTTTAATTTTTGTTTTTGGGTAAAAGTGCGGTTGAGCTCTGCCAACATGTGAGCATACAAACGTACGTTATGATCTAACTTTTCTTGATATGAAGAGGTTTTGAACTGGTCTGGGTTGCGAATAACTTGGGTAAGTTGCTGCTTAAACTCTAGACTATCTGGATTCGCAAAAATGTCTCTTACCACATCTTGTAAGCGAGTTTGATAGGCCGTTTGCTCACTAGATATTGAGATAAATGTCGGTGCATACTGCTTGATAACATTATTCTGTTGCTGGCTTAGCTTACCTACATTATCTTCAACGAACTCAGTTAAACGCTTCTCTCGACGAGTTAACCGCTCCTTCTCTGTTCGCTTTTCAAATTCAGACTGGCGTTCTTGTATTTTCTTATGCCATGAAGTTAGTAAGCCTTCTACCTGCTCTGTAGATAATTTTTGCGCAATATCTGCCAGCTCTGGTGCAATTTTCGTTCGAAAGCGATTCAGGTGTTGCTGTGCTTCATCGAATTCACTCAGCCATTGCTCTCCAGTGAGAATCCCAGAATTTAACTTAGCTCTCAGGCTTTTGAGCTGAATTTGATACCTTTCAAGTTCTGTAGAACGATGCCAGCTTTGCCATGAAGCAATGCGCTCGTCCAACGCAGACTCTTGATCCGCCGATAAATCTATATAGTCGTCGACATACCAATAAAGCAGCCAATCAATATTGTTGTACACAAAAGATGATGAACAGGCGCTCAAAAGAAAACTAAACAATACTACTATAGGAAACTTAGCCTTCTTCATTTGCGATCCCACTCCTTAAGTCACGTAATATAAATTAATTTTATATTTATCCTGTACGAGCACATCAATCAAACGGATTACTTTAATAGGGGTAAGGAAGAATTTATATGATAATAAAGCCTTCCCTACCATTTCTAACACATAAAAAAGCGGCTTCTGCTTGTCATTATAACAGTCAGAAGCCGCTTACTTTATATTCTGCTATTTCTAAGAAATAGGCTTAGTGCTGATGACCGCCTTCACCGTGGACATGTCCGTGCTCTAGCTCTTCTTCAGAAGCAGCACGTACATCGATGATCTCTACATCAAAGCTCAATGTTTTGCCTGCTAAAGGATGGTTACCATCTAGCATAACGCCATCTTCTTCAACTGCGATAACAGTTACTGGCTGTTGACCACCAGGAGTCTGAGCCATGAATTGCATGCCAACTTGGATTTCATCAACGCCTTGGAAATTTTCAGTTGGTACTTTTTGGATCAACTCTTGATGAACTGCACCGTAACCATCTTCAGGTGCAACAGACACAGCAAGTTTATCACCAGCTGCTTTACCTTGAAGGGCTTTGTCTAGACCATCAATGATATTTTGCGCGCCACTTAGAAATACTAAAGGGTCTTGACCTACAGAAGAATCAAGCTCTTGGCCTTGTTCATCAGTTAATGTGTAGTGCATGCTAACAACGGCGTTTTCTGTGATTTGCATTGTATTCTCCTAATGAGTAAATAATTAATAATGAGGGAACGAGAGCTTGATACAAGCAAACCTTACATTTCAACAATAAGCGTTACACCGCCACAACACGAACCCAAACAATAGTTGCTGACATTATGATAACGTCCCATAAACGCAATAACTACCGTATAAGCGTAGAAGTTTGGTACGTTCGACGATTTTTAAAGGGATGTTTACCCAATAATTAGAAAAAAAATCAAAAAAATTTCATATTGATCAATTTTAAAACAATATTTGAGCTCTTTTTCAGGTATGCAAAGCTAGTTGAGTGATTATACAAAGTGCTCGATTTGAAAAACTGATTGCGTTTTTGCGCTAGAGAAACCTAATGCAGAATAAAAAGTTTTTGCACCTTCACGGATATCATTAGTGCGAACTCGTAAACAAACCTGCTCATCTGTCGCCCACTCTTTCGCCATTTCTACCAAAGAGCGCCCTACACCTTTTAGCCGTGCTTGATCAGATACAGACAAACCAAGAATTTCAATAAAATCTGTCGAAGCCGCTCGAAAAGCGTGCTGGGCATGGAGCCAGCCAATCAACTGGCCATTCAACTCCGCCACCCAAACTTGGTCATTACAGGAGTTTATCAATCGATTAAGACGTTTTACGGCTAAGGTTTCTGAACTGCTACTTTGATAACCCAAAGCCGAAGCGATATCGGCTATCGCCTTAGCATCTTGTAACTGAGCCTTTCGAATTTTCATACTTTCCAGCCCCCACCCACTCATTAACTATTTTAAAAACACTACTGTCTAGAGGAAGTAAATTGAGAGATATCAAGCTCATAAGCGTTTCCTAGCCAGCTAATACCCTGCGTATGATCCACATACTCATCCCCAGTAATAGGGTGCACAAAAACATCCAGTGATTGGCGATTAAGCATTAACCATGGAATTATCTTACCAAAAGTCTCAGCTGTGAATGAAAGCTGACAACTCCATACAGGATGTGGGCCGACCGGTTTCAGATGAAAACGTCCAATACGAATTTCAAATAATTCGTCTGCTTGCTCTGCTACCTGTTTAGCGATTTCAACGCCCGCTTCATCATTGTAATAAAGGTGAGCATGAAACGCCTTGATGTTCTTATATGAAGGAAGTGTGCTCATTTTTACTCCAAACCTTGTAGGTATATATCGTTAATTTCTTGATATTGATTCTAGCATTAGTCAGCATTTCAAAAGAGCTTGTTGTAGTAAAAGCAGTATTTCTAGATCAGAAACAATGCTCCCATACATTACGCTACCTTAGTCGTAGAGGATTCTTTAAGAAGCTGTGTTACATTTAATTCATACAACAATAATCTCTCAGCCTATATTCAGGTATCGAATTAAATGACTGTTTTCTGGGTTCTGTTAGCTATCCTTTATGTTTTAGGTCTGTTCTGGATCGCTATTTGGGGCGATAAAGAAAGTCCAACGGCCAAAAAGCTGACTCGCCACCCCTTGGTCTACAGCCTTTCTCTAGCTATTTATTGTACGGCATGGACATTCTATGGATCGATTGGTGAGGCCTCTCGCTCTGGCTGGAGTTACCTGCCCATTTTGCTAGGACCAATTCTCTTATATTTGCTTGCTTTCCCGATGCTGCGAAAAATGATCACTGTAAGCCGCAAGCAAAACATTACTTCAATCGCAGATTTTATCTCTTCTCGATATGGCAAACGCCCAATGACGGCCCCTTTAGTCATATTAATCAGTATGCTTGCTGTAATTCCTTATATTGCCTTGCAACTAAAAGCCATCGGTTCAAATTTTGCTCTATTTGTTAACCAAGACGAATCCTCTACGGGATTTGTCGTTTTGTTCGCGACGATATTAATTGGTATCTTTGCGATGTTATTTGGTACACGTAAAGTTGAAGTGACGGAATATCGTTCAGGTATGATGCTCGCCATAGGAACAGAATCATTATTCAAGCTCATTGCCATTGTTGCGGTTGGTTTAGTCGCCATATTAATGACACAAGAACTTTCACTCGATGAAATGAGTCAGAATGTCGACTTTACTGTGTGGCACCCAGAGCAATTTTTGTCGTTTCCGTTTCTAATGCAAACCTTCATGTCTGCTGCTGCCGTTATCTGTTTACCGCGCCAATTCCATGTCACCGTGGTTGATCATCAAAATGATAAACAATCCAATACAGCACGCTGGCTCTTTCCTCTTTATCTATTAATTTTTGCCGCTATTATTCCCCCCATCGCCATTGCCGGACAAAGCCTTTTTTCTGCCGACATTAATCCAGACACTTACGTTATTCAGTTTGCACTAGTCTCAGACAACTTACCGCTGCAGATGTTGATATTTCTGGGCGGAATGTCAGCCACCACCGCGATGATCATTATTGCCACCTTCGCTCTAAGTATAATGATCAGTAATGATGTAATTTTGCCTCTAATGCTGGCGCGTGCCAGCGCTCAGCAACAAGCGCTACCACTTTATCGGCGCCGTATATTAATGATCCGTCGCTTGGCGATGATAGGAATTTTAGCGCTATCTTTTTTGTATTATCAGAACATGGCCAATGCAGAGTCATTAGCGAGCACTGGTATACTGGCCTTTTCGCTAGTTTTACAACTTATGCCCGCGGTGCTTGGCGGTCTATATTGGAAACGCGCTCACGCCCATGGCGTTTATGCGGGCCTAACATTGGGATTTCTATCCTGGATGTTACTAATGATGCTGCCACTAACAGGCAACATGGATTGGACTCTCTACAGTGCGCAATCACGCTCTGAACTTATCAGCTACGGGGCTTTTATCAGCCTACTCGCTAATATTTTTGGCTATATCACCGGTTCTTTATTATCCACAGAGCGCCTAATTGACCGCATTCAAGCAACAGCTTTTGTCAGCCCAACAACCGAACTAGAAAAAGGCTTCTTTAAACCTAAAAGCAAAGCGACTAACAGTGATTTTTTTGTTTTGTTAGAAACTTTTTTAGGAAAGCAAAAATGCCAACAAGTCCTATCCAGTTTTGAACAAGATTACAGCCAAACACTGCAAAATAATGCATCACCAAATCGACTTTTTGTTGATTACTGTGAACGTATTTTAGGTGGTGTCTTAGGAGGCTCTTCGGCACGCACCATTATCAATTCCATCCTAGTTGATAAACAAATCAAAGTAGAAGAAATGGTAACCTACCTGGATGAAACAACCCAAGCCATTCAGTTCAGCCAAAACCTCTTATTTGTTTCCATGGACAATTTAGACCAAGGCATCAGCGTCGTCGATAAAGAACTACGAATAGTCGCTTGGAACAAGACTTATCTATCGCTCTACCCATACCCAGAAGGCATGCTGACCGTCGGATTGCCTGTTGAAGAATTGATTCGCTTTAATGCCGAACGTGGAGAGTGTGGCGTTGGCGAGATAGAAGAGCTCGTTAATAAGCGATTAGAACATCTAAGGAAAGGCACAACGCACCGCTTTTTACGTCGTCGTGGCAGTGGTCGCGTTATCGAAATGGTGGGCAATCCACTCCCTGACGGTGGCTTTGTCACCAGTTTTACCGACGTCACCGAGCATATTGAAAGTCAGCAAGCGCTCAAAGAAGCCAACATAGATTTAGAAAAACGCGTTGAAGCTCGTACAGAAGAAGTTCAAGGCGTCAACAATGAGTTAATGCAAGAAATTGAGCGCCGTAATCAAGCTGAAAAAGCACTAATTAGTGCCAAAGCCGAAGCCGAAAAAGCCAACGCCTCAAAAACCGAGTTTCTTGCACTTGCTAGCCACGATATCCTACAGCCATTAAACGCGGCCAAGCTTTACATGGGGATTTTACAGTCCACCCAGCTACCAAATGATACCAACCAAGTCATTGGTAAATTATCCGACTCCTTAGAGTCCACAGAAGCCTTGATTTCAACCCTATTGGAAATCGCTCGACTGGACCAAGGCGCTATTCAACCCAAGTTAATCGACTGTTGTTTACAGGATATTTTAGCGCCTATCATCGCCGAATTCGGTGTAATTGCCGAAAGTAAAAACCTAAAACTAACCACACATTTGCGCCCATTCAGAGTTCATACAGACCCAATCTATTTACGTCGTATTATCCAAAACTTTGTCTCTAACGCCGTAAAATACACACAACACGGCCGAGTACTCTTAAGTGTTCGCCCCAAAGGCAGTGCAGTATATCTACAAGTCTGGGACACTGGCGTCGGCATTCCCGCTTCCGAGCAAAAGAAGATATTTGATGATTTCTACCGTTGGGAAAACACCCAAGAACCGGGTATGGGATTAGGGCTTGGACTGGTACGTCGTATGCAAAAGCAATTGGGCTTGGCGACGAAAATACATTCCACTCCGGGACGCGGAAGCTGCTTCAGCATTGGTATTCCTTTAGCTAAAAGTAATGATATTGTCGACCTCGCAAGACCACAAACAGCAAGTACGGAGCCAGAAAAGCTGGCACATTGTTATGTTTGGTGTATCGACGATGAAAAGAACAATCTAACGGCAATGAACACCCTCCTCACCCATTGGCAGTGTGATTGTAGGACCTTTAATCGTTTCCAAGATGCGCTAGAAGCTGAAGGTGAAGCAGAATTGCTGTTAGTAGATTATCACCTTGATGATAATAAAGATGGTTTGTCCCTAATCAAAGAACTCAGAAACCGAGCAGGAAAAACCATACCTGCGGTTTTGATTACCGCTCTGCGCGATCCGGAACTGGTTGAACAATGTAAACAACACAATATTACCTACATGGCAAAACCAGCAAAGCCCGCAAAATTACGGGCTTTGGTACAACACATTCATCAACTAAGAGAAGATGAGAAGTAATAGCGCTTAGCTTGCAGTCGGTAAAGTTAGACCACAACCAGCTAGAATAATACCGCTAACGGTATCACCAATGCGGTGTAGATCTTCATCTCCCAATGATTCTATGCCACTCAGCGCCAAAACCTGCGCCTCAAAGTCGGCATAATGCTGCGTCGTTGACCAAATCATGTAGATAACACTAGCAGGATCACATTGGCGCATTTTGCCCGCATCCATCCAACCTTGTAGCAGTTCAGTACGCGATTTAAACCAAGGTCTAAGCTCTTCTTTAAGATAGTCACCGATATGCAATGCACCACCAATAACTTCCATCGCAAATAGTCGCGACGTGCCAGGGTTATCAAAGCTTTGTTTTAGTTTTACTCGTATAAAACTGTCCAGTACCACAGCAGGATCATCGTCCAAAGTGGCACGATCAAATAGGTCGTTCCACCCCATCAATGTTTGATCAAGTACTTGCTTGTACAAATTGGCTTTAGACTGAAAATAATAAATGATATTGGGTTTAGGCAAGCCTGCCCGCTCAGCAATGTGCTGCAAGCTAGCGCCGCTGTAACCTTTAAGCCCGAACTCCATTTCAGCGGCTTCTAAGATTTTGACAAAGACTTCTTCACGGTGATTTTGACGTTTGCTCATGGGGGAGTTGAGTCCTTAATTGTATTTTTTGCGAACAGCACTGAAGCAAGACATAAACTCTCCCAACCTCCCCCTTGGGAGGGAGAGAAGCAAGCTAATTTCCTTACCTCACCTTGTGTCTTTGAAGGGGAGGATTAGGGAGGGGTTATTTTTTATATTAAGCAAGTAAATCCGTTAACTCTTGCGCTGTCGATAACTTACCTTCGTCTTCAATGTTTGGAAAAACGGCAACGGTAATATTGTCTAATGCAAGGCTTGGTAACCACTCACCCTTAAACGTCTCTAGGGAAACTGAAACAGGTTCACAGTCATCCCAATCTTCAATCGCCCACTGGCTGGCAAATTCCGCATCAGGCCAAACCATTACGCAATCACCATCGTCAGTTTCAACCATGACGAAGCCTTCTTCGTTGCTTAGGCTCCAAACCAATTCCGTCGCTTTTGCTTGTTCAATAAAATACGCCAAACGCTCGCTATCTGGGGCGATTAACAACTGAACGCGTTCTTCCATCGATAATTCTTTCATTCTTCAATCTCTTATTAAAAGTAAGCTACTTCTGCATCAGTCAATTGACGGAATTCACCTGCCTCTAGGTCGGCATCCAACGAAAGTGGGCCTATTTGATCGCGGTGAAGTTCTTCTACTTTATTGCCAACTGCCGCTAACATTCTTTTTACTTGGTGATATTTACCTTCTTGAATCGTTAAATAAATATCACACTCGCTAATTCGCTCAGCAGTAGCGGGTAAGGTTGGTTGTGCCTCGCCATTCAACATAACCCCTTCCTCCAACTGCTTTAAATCACTATCGTTAATAGGGTCTGCCAACATCATACGGTAGCGTTTATTACAAGCATTACGTGGTGACGTAATACGATGCAGCCATTGTCCATCAGTGGTTAATAGCAATAAACCTGTGGTGTCTTTATCCAAGCGGCCCACAATTTTTAGCTCTTGCCCTAAATGTGAAGGCAGTAAATCCAATACGGTAGGATGATCAGGGTCTTGAGTTGCGCAGACGTAGCCTGCAGGTTTATACATCAAATAATACCCTTCAGATGGCCACGCTAAAAGGGTGTCATCTAGGCAAACCTTATCCCCTTCCTGCACGGTGTAGTTGGCTTTCTTAACCACCTCTCCATTAACCGTAACACGGCCTTTAGATGCCGCTATTTTTGCTGCTTTACGTGCCAATTCAGTCACATGGGATATATAAAAATCAAGTCTCAAGGGAGTCGCCTATGGCTTTGTTTAAATTAAGAGAATACTTCGTGAGTGGTTTCAATTTCTTTGTAGAAAAATGTGGCATTGTGCAGCATACCGCTTGCACTGCGCGTGTAACCAGGAACTTCACCAAACGGAATATAGCCCATATTGACATACATGTCGTGAGCAATATCATCGCTTCTCACTTCCAGTATCAACAGTTGCCTTTGCATCGCTGCGGCGACACGCTCTACCCCTTGCATTAGGGTACTTCCTAAACCGTGCTCTCGTGCTTGCGTATGAACCATCAGCTTTTCGACATCACAACGATGCAACGCGTTCGCTTTTGGAGACATAGCGATCTGCACACTTCCAACAACTTTGTCGTCTTCACGAACCAACAAAACTTGTCGAGCATTGGCCTGCAGATCATCGTTTACGATCTGCCAATACGCTTTTGCTTCGGATTCGCTCATTGGTGGTAAAAAACCAATTGGCGCACCTGAATCCACCGCATCACACAAGAGCTCAATTAGATCATCCAGATAGGGATTAAGGTTGTCTACTTTAAGTAATTCCAAACGCTTTTCCTCGCACTTTTGGTTGAGGTAATAATACCTGAGCGTAGCTCTGTTAGGAAACGCCTACCTACGAGTTCAACATCAAGACAGAAAAAAAGACGACCTAAGTCGCCTTTTTAATATTTTTTCTCGCGTGCGGTTAGCTATAACTACACATTACCCATGTAGCGGCCAGGCTTATGGTTTACTGCAATAATCATATTTAATGCAACAGCACCAACAACCGAGATAAGAATTAACGTGTAATCAACAACAAACACAGACAGTAGTACAATCATACAATCAACTGCCATCTGGAATTTCCCCATGGAGATTCCATATTTTTCAGCCAAATAGCGTGCCAGAATATTAAGTCCGCCCAGACTAGCGTTATGACGAAATAACATTAAAAAACCCACGCCCATCAAAAAACCACCAGCAATACTGGCATACAACGGATTAACTTCATTGAAGTTGACTAACATCGGAGTCACATCAGCAAAGACCGACAAGCAAAATACAGAAAGAAAAGTCTTAATAGTGAATTCCCAACCAAAATGTATAATCGCTAAAACATAAAATGGCAGGTTGATTAAGAAAAATGCCTGACCAAAAGTCAAAGGCGTTGCATACTTCATTAGAAAAGCCAACCCAGCAGACCCTCCGGTTAACAGGCCAGCATGAGTATAAAGGTTCACACCTAACGCAATAATTAAGGTACCAAGAATCACAGCTTGGACATCTTCAAGGCGTGTGTGTTTTTTCACTGTTGGTAGCTCGGCAGTTGACATGGTTTTCTCACTGAATAAATGATTAAGGTTGATATGCGTGGATTCTAGAGAAAAAAATGCTCTAGACCAACATCAGACTCGTAAACCGTTTTATCAGCTTTTAGGAAACCGTCTAGATTTC
The DNA here is from genome assembly GCF_016906065.1 of Marinomonas foliarum. Taxonomy (NCBI): domain Bacteria; kingdom Pseudomonadati; phylum Pseudomonadota; class Gammaproteobacteria; order Oceanospirillales; family Oceanospirillaceae; genus Marinomonas; species Marinomonas foliarum. The sequence goes on from NZ_CP070273.1 coordinate 848,843, forward strand.
TGTACACCTTTTATGATGCACATATCTGACTGATAACTTTTCCAATGACGCGCCTAGGTGATACCCAACCAATGCGTTCGGATTGCAGGCTTTTGTTTGCTTCACCACCAAGCCAGAGCTGACCATCGGGTGCAATATGCAGGATTTTTTTAATAATCAAACCATAGAAAGCATGGTCCACAACCACAATATGACCAGCACTCAACTTGCGATACCATCGGCTGATGCAAACAAAATCGCCATCGTGTAAATGCGGGGCCATACTTTCCCCCTGCACTTTTATTAAGTGGAACATAATCACACCTATATAATGCTATTCGCTATTTAATTGTTCACAAGACGCTTTTGCGACTTTAAAAGATATCACTTTATCCAAGATCTTCATCAGATTATGCATCATGATGTTCGCCCTCCTCTTGCTGTCGTGTTTTTCGATGACGAATCCACTGCTTATAAACAAGGCTTCCAACAATAGCAAAAAGACCAGAACCAACCGCAAGAAGGTGAAGTAGCCCGTTAACTCCCCATGCAGAATCGACTTGACCTGAACTTGCCTGCAAATAGGAACTCAGCATCATGCCCGCTAATAATTGCAGTTTAATAGCTAATGGCATACGTAAGCATTTGGCGCTGTAATCGCGCTGGATAAAGCCTGCATCAACGTCTTGCTTTGCGCCGACACATCTTTTTGATAAGACTGCGTAAAAAGATCCCATTCAAAGCGAATATGAGTAGCAGTGCGCATGATCAAGCTGCGTTGCTCATTGTTCATATCTGGACGAGATATAACAGTTTGTAAAAAATGGACAGCGCGTTCAAATTGCGTATTTGCCGAAATAAAATCACCCAGCGCAGTGTATGACTCGGCAATATTAAGAAAGCTAACAGCCGCCGCAGCCACGGCAGACTCAGCATCCCGAAAAAAGTCTTCATCAAACGAACGCTCTGCTTCGCACAAAGCTTGCCGATTCAGATCGACAGCATCAGTAAAAGCATTGTTTGAATACGCTCGATTTGCCTGTCTAGTTAAACGCTCCCAATCCTGCATTGTCTTCTCCACGATTTGTTATGATACATATTAAAATCTAATGAGAATCATTATCGTAAAAGAAGTAGAATAAATCCAGCTATATTGAGAATTAATCTCATTTATTTTTTAAAACTAATACCTGAGAATAAAATAAAGCACTGAAGGAAACGGAAGGAAGATGGAAAAAGAAAAAAGCAGCTCGCAATGCGAGCTACCATTCGATACCTATTTGAGCTTTAACACCATTCGCAAAAGCATGCCGCTCGTTGCCAATTTTACTGTGTGTATCAACGCTATCTAACAATACTCTTGGCGCAGTTCGGCCTGTCATCATCACATTTTGGTGAGCTGGACGAGCAGCCAAAGCAGCGATCAAATCGTCTTCGTTTAAATAGCCATACTTATACATATAAGTAATTTCATCTAGCAAAACAAAATGCACGCTAGAATCAGCCAACACACTTTTAGCCAGTTCCCATGCTTGCTCTGCGGCTTCTTTTTCCAACTCAGGGTTACGTGTTTCCCATGTAAAACCATGACCCATTACATGAAAATCAACCAAAGGATGGGAGCCAAAGAACAGCTGCTCACCCGTTGCTTTACGGCCTTTTATAAACTGAATAACCGCACTTTTTTGGCCATGCCCTAAAGCACGCGCCATGGTACCAAACGCACTAGAACTTTTGCCTTTACCATTACCCGTTAGCAAAATGGTCACACCACGCTCTTCCGTTGCCGCTGCGATGCGCTGATCGACCACTGCCTTTTTCTTCAATAAGCGAGCTTCATTCTTCTCGGCCAGTTCGTCTTTTTGTTGGCTTTTTTTACCTAGGGAAAGATCCGTCATAATTTATCTCTTTTTTTATACTGTTTTTTTCACGCTATTTTGTTCCGTACTACCTTTTTTTGTACAACAGCCAACTTGGGTAATACAAATCTTTATGTATCGCGAACACCCTTAGTATAAAGACTAAAGACACCGCGTAAATCGAGTTAAACTCATGGGTCGGCACGTTTTTTTCAAGTAGCACCAATAACAAAGCGCCCAAAAACGCAGGTGTCGCATAAAACTCTCGCCCCAACACTAAAGGAGGGCGATGACTTAATACATCACGAATAATGCCACCAGCTACACCCGTAATAATTCCCATAGTAATCGCGATGGTGGGCGAGAAACCTAAATCTAAAACTTTTTCTGTTGCCACAACAGTAAACAAGGCCAGACCAAAAGAATCAGCATAATGAAACACTGTCTGCCTATCTTCAATAAACCTAACCGTAAAAAAAGCCAATGCCGATGACAAAAATGCCACCCATAAATAAGATGTATCCTCGACCCAGTAAACCGTTTCAACAGATAAAACTGTATCTCTAATCGTGCCACCACCTAAGGAAGTCACCATACCAAGAAACACGACACTAAACAGATCCATGTCTTTTTTACCGGATGAAATAACCCCTGTTACTGCAAACGCAGCAATACCAAACATCCCCAAAAAATATAGCAACATTATTTATTTACTCGATAAGCCTAAGCAGAAACCCAATCACCCGCACCCAATCGCTTCAACATGACAAAATCTCCCTGTACAGAGAGCTCTGTCACACTGCTAAAGCCGACATCAATTCGGTGGCATTGATCCAAGGGCCATTGGCAAAGCATGCTGACAAACACCTTGATAACACCAGAATGAGCAACCAACACACAATTTTCCATCGGCGCATCTTTCACAGAAAGCCACCATTGCCACACACGATCTGCGACAACCTGCAATGACTCACCACGATAAGGTGAGGCATGGACAATATCCTCAGCCCACAAGTCTATTTCTTGCTTTGGAATATCCTGCCAGCGGCGTCCTTCCCAATCACCAAAATCCAGCTCCTTCAAAGCAGAAGCAACATGAGAGCGCCCATCAGAAATATGCTCAGCCAATTGGGCAGCGCGAGTTAATGGGCTGTGAAAACATACGTTGGCTTCACCATCGAAATCAATTGATAAAGCATTTTTCAGCGCCTTTGCCCCCTTTTCCCATCCATCGGCAAGTGGCACATCCATATCACCATAGCAAAGGCCTTTCTCAACCTCAGGCCTTGGATGACGAATCAAATACAGCTTCACGAATAAGAAACCAGCAGACAAAAAATAACCAAAATCTCACCCAGTTGCTCGCTTGCTCCTAACGTATCACCATTAAAACCATCAATTTTTTTGCGTAAATAATGGCGAATCAAAAAGACCAAAATAACCGACAAAACAAGGGTAAAAACCAAATACAATAAGTTGAAAGCCAATACGCCAATCAATAAACAAGGTACCAACGCAATACACCATTCAATTGGGCCCAGCTTAGCAATCATATTAGAAGCCTTACTTTGCCCAAGGCTCACATACTTGAGCGTATGCATTAATAGCAAAGGGATAAAGCGTGCAATCACATGCACTACACACCAAGCACTTAGCGTATAAATAAAGCCTAAAAACGAATCGGGAATAGCTTGTAGAAGTTCATTCAGCAGTAGCCATTTTAGCGACATAGAAAACCAAATAGACAAGGCAGCATAACTACCAATACGCGAGTCCTTCATAATAGTTAGACGTTGCTCTTTATCCCAACCTCCCACTAAGCCATCACAACTGTCCATCAAACCATCTTCATGAAAACCACCCGTAATTAATACTGCAGTTAACAACATCAACAAGGCTTGCAAGGAAGACGACCAGTCAAACCACAAAGACCAAGCACTCAACAAACCAACCACTAGACCAATCCATGGTAAAAAGCACACCGCCGGGGTGTGCTTTACGTCATCGCTCCAATCCACTTTTAATGGGATCCGAGTGTAGGTCACCAAGCTGCGTTTAAAGCCTTGCCAATAAGGAGCAATCACCACGCCTTTCATATTCATTATTACCTAATAAAGAGTTTAGAGAAGACTACTTAGAATCGCTTACACCAGCGCTTTCAAAACTCGCCATTTTTTTCAAAAATACACAGGCACTTTGAATCAAAGGGTAAGCCAATATCGCACCGGACCCCTCACCCAAACGCAGATCCAAAGACAAAATAGGCTCGGCATTCAAATGATCGAGTAATATTTTATGGGCCTTTTCATTCGACTGATGGGCAAAAATGGCATATTCACGCACATCAGGCGCGACTTTCTGGGCAAATAACAAAGCCACAGAGCAGATAAAACCATCCACTACAAACGCCGTTTGCCGCTGAGCCGATTGCAGCATAGCGCCCGCCATGGCGAGAATTTCAAAACCGCCAATTTGCTCTGCAAGTGTTTGAGCACTCCAGTCAGAAATTATCTGGCCAGTTTCTTGTTCAGCACGCTTTAAAGATAGCTCAATAATTTTTGCTTTGTGGGATACACCAGCAACATCCAACCCCGTACCACGTCCAGCACTGTCGTTAGCATTCACACCCATTAACGCTGTCATCATGCAAGAGGACACACAAGTATTGCCAATACCCATTTCGCCAAACATCAACAGGTTCACGCCATCATCAATGGCAAGGTTAGCCTCATCGACACCCGCTTGAATCGCTTTATCTAACTGCTCAGATGTCATTGCTGCTTGCTGGCTGAAGTCCTTAGAAGCAAACGCCACTTTACGATCACCTAATAGCGGATGCGCTTCTAACTTTGCGTTGACGCCCACATCCACAATTCGCAATGGCACCTTATGCTGATCACAGAAAACACTGACCGCTGCGCCGCCCATCAAGAAATTCATCACCATTTGTGGCGTCACTTCTTGTGGGAACAAACTAATACCTTGTGCCACCACACCATGGTCGGCGGCAAAGATAATCATTTTGGGTTTGGACACATCTGGCGACAACGACTGCTGAATTTTGCCAAGTTGAAAAGCAATATTTTCCAACTCACCTAACGCGCCTAACGGTTTCGTTTTCGTGTCGATTTTCTGTTGTAATTCGGCTGAGATTTCAGCCGATGGAGCCTGAATACTAAATTGCTTAAACAAGGCTTTTTTGCCCCTTTAACCTTTGGCCTTCACCGCGCGTTGACGCACCGCTTCGTAGAGACAAACACCTGTCGCTACAGACACATTCAAACTAGAAACCACACCAGCCATAGGCAGTTTCACTAGGTAATCACACTGTTCACGAGTCAAACGGCGCATGCCATCGCCTTCTGCCCCCATTACAATCGCCGTTGGAATAGATAAATCTTGCTCGTAAATGGTTTGCGTTGCTTCACCCGCTGTACCAAAAATCCACACACCTTGGTCTTGCAGCTTTTTCATGGTGCGAGCTAGGTTAGTCACCGCGTAAACAGGAATGCTTTCCGCTGCGCCGCACGCCACTTTGCTAACCGTTGCATTTAAGGGGGCTGAATTGTCTTTCGGCATAACAACAGCATGAGCACCAGCGGCATCGGCACTACGCAAGCACGCGCCTAAATTATGCGGATCAGTCACACCGTCTAAAATAATAATCAATGGAGTTTCATCTAAACCCGCTACCAAAGTATGCAAGTCAGCTTCACTGCCTGCTTTGTTCATTGTGGTATAAGCCACAACGCCTTGGTGAACTGCACGCTCTTTGTTCTTGGTAAAAAGCTGATCCAACTCTTTACGTGGTACCACGCTGTAGCGCACTTTGTTGGCTTTACAAAGCTGTACTAGTCGCTGGTTTTTCTTGTCGTCACGGCCTTCTTGAAAGCGCACTTCTTTGACGCGTTCTGGCTGTTGAGTCAATGCGTTTTCCACGGCATGAATGCCGTATATCCATTCTAAATCTGACATTATCTACTCTATTAATTTGGGGGCCTAGGCCCCCATTTTCATTCATCTAGAAAGTAATTTATCTAGAAAGTTATTCATCTAAAAAGCTCGAATCAGAGCTTCAGATCAATCTTTTGCTTTTGGCTTAGCATTGCTCTTTTTCGGTTTCTTAGGCTTTTTCGGTTTTTTGGTAGCCGCCGTAGTTGGCTTACCATTTGCCGACACAGTACCCGACTTTTTCTGTCTGATACGTTTGCCTTTAGAGGCAGGTGACCGACGCTTTTTCTTCGCCTTACCATCCGACTCTTTGCCATCTTTCGATGACTTAGCGTCTTTCGACTTATCACCTTCTACTTTGGCAGCTGACTTGGGTTTAGAGCGACCACCCAATTCAACCGGTGGCAACTGAGCCAATTGCATTTCTAGCTCGGTTTGGTCGGTACGTTCGACTTTTTTGCGTGCTGGACGAGCACTGCTTTGATCCAAGCTCAAATCAATCTTACGTTGCTCCAAGTTCACATTAGACACGCGAACTTTTAACGTATCGCCAAGGCGGAACACACGACCTGTGCGCTCACCAACAATCGCTTGATGTTCCATATCATGAACAAAGTAATCCTGCCCAAGACCAGAAATGTGTACCAAGCCATCAACGAATAAACCTTGTAGCTCAACGAACAAACCAAACGAGGTCACAGCGGTCACAACACCGTCAAAGGGTTCGCCCAAATGCTGCTCAACGTATTGGCATTTCAACCAAGCTTCAACATCACGCGTAGCTTCGTCTGCACGACGTTCGGTCACGGAACAAGAATCCCCTAAACCATCCATATCGGCGTGGTTGTAACCGTAGATTTTGCGTTCTTTCAGCTCTGGGCTACCTGCCACACGATGCGCCTGACGCACAGTCGGACGACCTTCGCCACGAATCAAATAACGAATCGCACGATGAACTAACAAATCTGGGTAACGACGAATTGGCGACGTGAAGTGCGTATAAGCGTCATAATTCAAACCGAAATGGCCCATATTATCCGCTTGATATACCGCCTGAGACATAGAACGCAGCATCATAGTCTGAATACTACGAGCATCCGCTCGGTCTTTAATCGCTTCAGAAAGTGCCGCGTAATCCGTCGGCGTTGGTTTAGTGCCGCCCGTCAGTTCTAAACCTAACAAACCAAGATAGGTACGCAAGGTTAACAAACGGTCGTCTTTTGGCCCTTCGTGAACACGGAACAAAGCCGGCAAATCCGCCTTAATCAATAGCTCTGCCGCGGCGACGTTGGCACACAACATACATTCTTCGATTAGCTTATGGGCATCATTACGTTCTACAGGAACAATGTGCTCAATCTTAGAATTTTCGTCGAACACCATGCGAGTTTCGATAGTATCGAATTCCATCGCACCGCGCTCATCACGAGCACCTTTAAGGACGTGATACAAACCGTTTAAATCATCAATGTGTGACACGATAGACGCGTAACGCTCACGCAACTCAATACCTTGCTCTTCCGGCTCATCCGCGATCATTTTCGCGACTTTGCTGTAAGTTAAGCGCGCATGAGAGCGGATAATGCCTTCATAAAACTTAAAGCCACGCATCTTGCCTTTGGATGTCAAAGAGATCTCAGCAACCATAGCCAAACGGTCAACATCTGGGTTCAATGAACACAAGCCGTTCGACAGTACTTCTGGCAACATAGGAATAACGCGACCAGGGAAATAAACCGAGTTACCACGAACAATGGCTTCTTCATCTAACGCCGTGTCTTTTTTCACATAATGAGAAACATCGGCAATGGCAACAAACAGCTTCCAGCCACCCGGTGTTTTTTCACAATATACGGCGTCATCAAAATCACGCGCATCTTCGCCATCAATAGTAACAAACGGAGTGTCACGCAAATCAACACGATGCGCTTTATCTTCTTCTGCCACTTCTGTGCTGAAGTTTTTAACTTGTTTTTCAACCGCTGCAGGCCACTCGTTAGGAATTTCATAACGGTGCATCGCCACTTCTATTTCAACGCCCGGCGCCATAAAGTCGCCAAGAATTTTCTTCACTAAACCCTGAGCTGGTTTACCGCGCTCAGCGTAGCTAACAATTTCCGCCAACACATATTGACCATGAGCCGGCGTTAAACCCGATTCTGTAGTGATCAAGATATCTTGTGCGATACGCGGGTTTTCTGGTGTCACGAAAGCCGTGCGACTTTCTTCATAATATCGGCCTACAAGTTGCGTGTGCTTACGCTCTAGCACTTCAACCACGACACCATCTAAGCGACCTTTAACACTACGTCCAGAAAGACGTGCTTTTACCTTGTCGCCATCCATCACGTTCTGCATTTGACGGGCAGATAGGAAAATATCGTCATCGCTTTGACGCAACAAGAAACCATGACCTTCTTTATTGCCTTGGACATAACCTTCAATCAGGTCACTCTCTAAAATCGGCGAGTATTCGTCATTTTGATTGCTGGTCATTTGATTGTCTCGGCACATAGCGATGAGACGGCGACGGAGGGCTTCAATTTCATCTTCGCCAGTCAGCGAAAATTCTTTGCATAACTCTAGATGACCCATGCTTTTATTCTGGGTGGCAAGAAACTCTAAAATGAATTCACGGCTTGGTACGGGGTTATCGTACTTAGACGCTTCTCGCTGCTTGTGGGGATCGTTAACTTTTTTATTACTCAATGTATTTTTATCCTTGGTTTTTTTAATAAGATATCCCTTTTATAAGATAGAAATATGAACATCTCAGTATTCAGAGCGCTCGGAGCTCGTTTGTCACACAGTTTAAATCACGAATGCGCTCAATTAATCGTCATTATAGAGCATATTCACTAAATACTCTCCCAGTTAGCGACGCTCTTAACATTATCTTCACAGTCTATTGCAGTGTTTTTTGTAATAACACAACAAACAAACGAAAATGCAGGGTATTTCAGATCAATTATTCAACATTTGTAATGCTATTTTGGCCTAAGGGAAATATTTTTATGCTTTTTTTGTCTGTTTTTCGTGCAAAAACAGTGAACCCATCGAATTATTCGATCACTTAATGGGTCGTTTTTACTGTCGGTGACGCACCAAATTCATTTCCGCCATCACTTTGGTGGAAATTTCTTCCACAGACAGTTTTGTCGAATTCAAATATGGAATGCGTTCTTGGCGATATAAGGACTCGACTTCCTCCAATTCGTAGCGGCATTGGCGAGCAGAAGCATACTTACTTGCGGCCATTCTGCCAGTACGAATTTCGTGCAACCGCATGGCATCTATAGTTAATCCAAAGAGCTTTTTCTTGTGGTCTTTTAATACTTTAGGCAAGCCCGGAGAGGAAAAATCATCTTCGGTAATTGGGTAGTTTGCTGCCTTGATACCGTACTGCATGGCTAAATATAAACTGGTTGGTGTTTTACCGGAGCGAGACACACCCAACAAGATAATATCCGCCTCAGCAAAATTCTTCACCGATGCCCCGTCATCGTTCGCCAACGCATAGTTTATGGCGTCTATCCGTCCATCATAAACACCCTCTTTCATGCCGTGGGCTTTCTGTGCCGTTGGCTGCGCTTTCACGCCTAAAGCTTGCTCAATGGGTGACAATAAATCACCGAACAAGTTGTAACAATGGCAATCGCATGACTCAATAATGTCACGAATAGACGCATCAGAAATCGTATAAAAAACCAGCAAAGCAACACCGCTGTTCAGCTCCAAATTAATTTGCTGCTTCAACCCTTCTGCCTGATCTTTGGTAGTCAAAAAAGGCACACTTTTTGTCTCTACCGCCACATCAAAAAACGACAACATGGCCGATCCAAACACCTCAGCGGTAATCGCTGTTCCATCAGAGACAAAATACACTTTCATTCAATATTTACCTATTTTGTTGTTATCTAACGACATTCGTTTTTTCGATTGAAATAAAACTACATCGAATAATCGATTTTATTCAAAGCGACTCACCTACATACAATGAACCCAGATCAAGTGCTTTGACAAGTGCCTGACATACTAGGAAAAACTGGCTAAGAACTATTCCTACCATTAATTTATATAAAAACTGGAGTCTCTTGTGAGCAAGTTTATTAAGTGGTTTAAAGATCTTCATATGGAAGATGTCGGCGAAGTTGGCGGTAAAAACGCCTCTTTAGGTGAAATGATTTCTAACCTGACAGACCTTGGCATTCAAGTGCCAAACGGTTTCGCAACCACTTCCTATGCTTATCAAAGCTTCATTACTGAAAGCGGCCTAGACGAAAAAATCCATCAAGCACTAGACGCATTGGATGTAGACGATGTTCACGCCCTTGCTGAAACAGGCGTTAAAATTCGCCAATGGATTGAAGACGCTTCTTTCTCTGCTGAGTTTGACCGTGAAATCGAAGCCGCCTTCGCAACACTTTGCGACGACAACTCAGAGGAAACCTCTTTTGCCGTTCGCTCTTCTGCCACGGCAGAAGATTTACCAGATGCCTCTTTCGCAGGCCAGCAAGAAACTTTCTTAAACGTGAAAGGCTTAGCAGACATCAAGGCATCAATTAAACGCGTGTTTGCTTCTCTCTTTAACGATCGTGCGATTTCTTACCGCGTTCACCAAGGTTTTGAACACCAAGGCGTGTCATTATCCGCAGGTATTCAAAAAATGGTACGCAGTGACATTGGTGCTTCTGGCGTTTTGTTCACCCTAGACACGGAATCAGGCTTTGACGAAGTGGTTTTCATCACCGCCGCTTACGGCCTTGGTGAAATGGTCGTACAAGGTACCGTTAACCCAGACGAATACTATGTTCACAAGCCAACACTGGCAGCGAACCGTCCAGCAGTGGTTCGCAAAAGCCTAGGCAGCAAAGCACAAAAAATGGAATACGCCGAAGCAGAGAGCGATGACGAATTCGTCAAAATCGTCCCAGTGGCTTTGGATGACCAAAACCGTTTTGCACTGACAAACGACGAGGTTCAAGACCTTGCTCGCCAAGCCTGCATCATTGAAAAACATTACCAACGTCCAATGGACATTGAGTGGGCGAAAGACGGCATCGACGGCAAAATCTACATTGTTCAAGCGCGTCCAGAAACCGTTCGTAGCCAAGCCAATGCCCAAAGCATGGAACGTTACAACCTGAAGAAAACCTCTCAGGTGATGATCACTGGCCGCGCCATTGGTCACAAAATCGGCACAGGCGCTGTAAAAGTCTTGTCTTCTATTACCGAGATGGACCGCATCCAACCAGGCGACGTTCTGGTTACCGACATTACCGATCCGGATTGGGAACCTATCATGAAGCGTGCTTCTGCGATTGTCACCAACCGTGGCGGTCGTACTTGTCACGCGGCGATTATTGCTCGTGAGCTGGGCATTCCAGCGGTCGTTGGTTGTGGCGACGCAACCGACGTATTGCAAGATGGTCAAATCGTCACCGTATCTTGCGCACAAGGCGACATGGGCTTTGTTTACCAAGGCGAATTGCCATTCGACATCATCACCTCTGAAGTCGGCAACATGCCTGAACTGCCAGTAAAAATCATGATGAACGTGGGTAACCCAAACCGCGCTTTCGACTTTGCTATGCTACCAAACGCCGGCATTGGCTTGGCTCGCTTAGAATTCATCATCAACCGCATGATCGGCATCCACCCGAAAGCCTTGCTGAACTACGCAGACATGACGCCCGCGTTGCAAGAAGAGATCAACCACCGCATCGCCGGCTACAACAGCCCAGTGGAATTCTACGTCGACAAACTGGTCGAAGGCGTCGCAACATTGGCGTGCTCTTTCTCTCAAAAACCAGTCATCGTGCGATTATCTGACTTCAAATCAAACGAATACCACAACCTTGTTGGTGGTCCATTGTTTGAACCAGATGAAGAAAACCCAATGCTTGGCTTCCGTGGCGCAGCGCGCTACATCGACGACTCGTTCCGCGATTGCTTCGCCCTAGAATGTGAAGCCATCCGCCGCGTTCGTAACGACATGGGCTTAACCAACGTACAAATTATGATCCCATTTGTTCGTACCTTGGAAGAAGCACAACAAGTCACCGAACTGCTTGCAGAACAAGGCTTGGCCCGTGGCGAAAACGGCCTGAAAGTCATCATGATGTGCGAACTACCGTCCAACGCCCTACTGGCTGACGAGTTCCTACAATACTTCGACGGCTTCTCAATCGGTTCAAACGATTTAACCCAGCTAACACTCGGACTAGACCGCGACTCAGGATTGATCGCCGACAAATTCGACGAACGTAACCCAGCAGTCAAAAAACTGCTAAAAATGGCAATCACCGCTTGTCGCGAAAAAGGCAAATACGTCGGCATCTGTGGCCAAGGCCCATCCGACCACGCTGACTTCGCCGACTGGCTCGTCGCCCAAGGCATCGAAAGCATGTCTCTTAACCCAGACACCGTGATCGAAACTTGGCTACACCTTGATGAAGTATTGAAAAATACCGAATTGAACAACAAAGCCATTTAAAGAAATATTCCCGTTACCTCGCAGTAATACTAGACATGGCGTAACGGGAAAACAGTCTGCGTTTGGTGATGTATTTTTTAATGCAGCGCCAAATCAGAATGCTGTGTCAAAGCAGCGCGTGACCTTATCGTAGTCACTCCCTAGTTTTATAACCCCGCTTTGCGGGGCTTTTTTTTGGACTTCATCCGGAAATTCAATAATGGAAACCAAAGACCGTAGGGCATCATTAGCGAAGCGTAATGTGCCGCTGAAAGCGAAGCTTTCATTGTGAAGTAGGTCGCGGCTTCAGCCCGACGCGGAATTGACGTTCCATTCAAACGCCTTGCATTCCCAACCTTTTATTCCGCCCTGCTGAGCGGGTAACTTTTTGCTAGCGCCCAAAAAGTAACCAAAAATTCGCTTTGTCGGGCTATCGCCCAAACGTCTCATTCACTTTGTTTATTATAAGTTTGGCAAGACGATTTTTGTCGAAAGGCATAGATTAATTACTCAGTGGAAAATGGCTTGTCAAACAATGACCCTAAAACTCCATAGGTCGCGCAACTTCTTCGTCGCGTCGAACGGACTTCATCATAGAGGCTAGATTTTCGTAGGGCATCATGAGCGCAGCGTAATGTGCCGCTGAAAGCGAAGCTTTCATTGTTTCCACTAAAAGCCCCTACGTAGACACGTCACTTCCCACAAGTGGACAAGCGCCCGCCAAGGCGGGAATCAAGCTCTTATGGTCTAGGATCTCGGCTTTAGCCCGACGCGGAATTCGTGTTGCATTCAAACGCAAAAGGTTAAGTTTACTAAGCACCAAGTCCCTTCCCCTTTTGTCTTCCAAGGGGAAGGCGGAGGATGGGGTTAATCTCTTGCTCAGACTCGATTCAAGTGCCTTACTCAACTGCTCTTTTTTGAACCAAAAATCAAAACACAATTTATGGGTAGATATACAGTTTATTTTTGAAGTAGACGCATTTTTGCGCGTTTAGCCATTTTAAATAAACCAATTATGCACGTTTGTACTAGTAGAAAGTAAAAAAGTCTTCTAATATCAATGAATAAGGATTCACAGAGCAGAAATAACGCGCTGTGGATAAATGAAATAACACGCACGCTCGCTTTTCCAGTTTTAAATTTTGTTAGTATCTCTATTAATGGCTTTAGAGTCAGTGACTTATAGTGATAATAAGGAAGTTTCTGAAATGTGTAAACGCGCATGCGCATTAACAAAATGTTATACGTAAGGAAAGTTGATGTTCATCCCTGGATTTATATCAGTACTGATAGTCATCGTCGTTTCCATTCTCACCCATAGGATGAATCAACTTGGTTTAGATGAAAAAGAATTTTTCAGTTTGGCTATTAGTGCCTGGGCTAGCGCTGGCGCACTGATCTCTGCGACTTTCGTGGTCTATGGATATCTGTTGAATGTTCGGGCTTTCGCAGAAGCAAATAAACCTAAGCTATTGGTTTTCGTTGAAAATGCCCAAGTCACTCTAATTCCAATAGGACAAAATGTGCACCAAACTCGGATCTGTTATCGGAATATTGGTGGTGTTGAGGCGGAAAATTTCTCTCTGTTCGCCCAGTTGGTGGGGAGTAATGAGACGCTAGAGATTCCCAGGCTGTTCAATGAAGCAATCGATCTCCAGATTGGCGACTCCAGAGTTAGAGATTTTCCTACGGAGAGGTACCTCATAGACAATGGCATTCCACTTGCTGTGGTCCAGAATCTCGAGAAATATAAGCTGCGAGTTGGGTATAGTGTCCGGTCTTTAGGCAAAAGCGTGAAGCGATCCTATGATTACTCGTGGGAATCTAGTACCCAAAGCTGGAACATCGTATAACCAAGCCATGCACCGGATGTCAAAACCTCCGCTTCGCTGCGGTTTTGTCACCGGTGATGGCGGGCGTTAAATGAAGTATAGAGAAAACGATGAATAATGAATCATTACTAGACTTTCGAGAAAGACTAGATAGTAATACTGGATTAGTTTCCAAACGTAGAATACTGGTTACACTGTCATTGTTACTTCTTGCGATACAATTTACTGGTGCTGTCTTTAAAGAAGCTAATACATTTATCTTTAAAATTGAGTTCATCAATCAAAGCGGGCTAAGTGTATTTTTGCTCTTAGCTGTCGTCATTTTGATGGTTCGTTATTACAGCTATGCACATGAGTATCATCAAGAGCTATTCAAACTCATGGCTGAAAGAATGATGTCTAACTATAAAATATTTAGATTTAACCGCCACACTGAAAACATATCAGGTTTGCTTGGAGACGGAATTGGTCTTTTTGGTGGTGATGAACCAGGATTACAAGACGCCAAGTACGAAACTGACGGTTTTTTGAGACGTAAAATCGTCTACCAAAAGAAATATCGTAACAAAGATGGTAGCGAGCTGTTAGGCGAGGACGTCTCATTAAACAGATACAATGAAAAATGGACTCGATGGGACTTTTTCATGCTTTATTCTTATGAATTGAGGTACCGTTTGGAAGCATTATTGAAATATAGAGAAAACCTTGATCTTTGGGGGCCTTACTTTCTAGGCTCTACAGCTATAGCTCTTACTTTGATAAAGCTGGATATCGAAACAATTCAAAACCTATGGTTGGCAATAACAACATAACAAAGCGTTTAAGACAGATTCACAACGTTCGGTATTTTCAGTTTGATTCAGCTTTAGTGTTTACGGCACAATGTTTAAGTTCGGTGTTGGCGTTGCTCACTAATTAACGCGGCGTTATATCCCTACAAGGAGGGTCTTATGCAACATACATTTACCAAGCGAGTAGCCTCCTATGTCGAGGCGGAGTTATCAAGTGCTAGGGAGGCAAGGTCAGCAGGTAATGCTAAGCAAGAATTTAGTCATTTGGAACGGGCGCATGTGCTTGGGCAAGAGTCAACGTATTGGCACGTTAGGGTCCATGTGCTGATGTTGGCATGGGCTATCCGCAATGGCTCAACCCGGGAAGCACTGGGTCAGCTATTTCGTATTGTTGGCGCTGCGACTAAAACCGCTTTTGGCTTAGTGCCGCAAGGTAATACCGGTGGCGCAAATGTTAGCCCTTTTAAAAAAATGCCTATTAATCATGACTTGGCCACTTTGATTCAAAAGGCTAAGTCCGGTATATAACCTTACGCGTCACACTGATGCCCTCTACGTTAGGACGATGCCGCCATTACCATTATCTCGAGTCGATATCATTGCTAAAAAAGTAGCCGATAAATACCAATTATGATCAGATGAAAATTAACCATATTTGTCTAACCATAATACCCAACGGCGCATCACGCTTCGCTCATGACTCCCTACGTTTTTGTTCCCCATTCAATACAGTCTGTTCAACGCGTTTTATGTTGGTGAGCTGATTGCGCCAAACTATGGGGCTTCAATACCAATCTCTCCTCCCCACTACATCAAAAGCAGTCTATGCCGTCACTTCATATCTACTCAAACGATATTTTTCACATCACGGTAAAAGTTTTCATGACTACCTAACGCCATGAGTTCGAGTGTAACGGTGCCACCTTCATAGCTGTAACCAAGCAATGTAAGCTGTTTCACCATGTTAAATTTATAGACACGGAGGAAGGATAAATCACCTTTCTTCTGCAGCCCTAGAAGCGGATCTTCAATCAATTCTCTGATTGCATTATCTAGATCAACTTTTTGGTTTTTATGCAGTTTTTTGACCGCTTTTTTAAAGGTGGTTGTTTGAAGAACCTGAGTAATGTTAGCCAAAGCTATAGGCCTCAAGTTTTCCGGCTTCTTTTTCAGCCTTGGCAATGATGGCTTGTTTTACGAACTCATAAGGTAAATCAGGGTTATCTTCCATCATTTCACCGATTTTCGCCCAATGCTCAATTTGCTTGGGCGTTGTTCTGTTTAAGGCTTTCGCCATGATGGCCGCTTTATCAACCAGTTCTTGATCAAGTCGAATACTTGCAGTAGACATAATAAAACCTCCTAAGTGTCATATAAGAACTGTAGCAAATAGCCACAGGTGCAGCAATGCGCATCAACTCCATCACATCCCTAAAGAACAATTAAGCTAGGAACAATTATAGGCAGATAAAAATTAAACTTCTGAGTCAAGCTTACATCAAGGCCATTCATTGACCGACGACCTGTTTAAGGACTATATTTGGTCATAATGCAGAGGTATTTATGAAACTATCAGATCAAATCAAACCGATTAGCTATTTGAAATCACACGCTGCTGAAGTCGTGCGTAACCTGTCTACAAACATGCAACCGATGGTGATCACTCAAAACGGTGAGGCTAAAGCGGTTATACAAGACATCAAAAGCTATGAGCAAACCCAAGAAACTATGGCGTTACTTAAAATGTTAGCTTTAGGTCAGCGCCAAATAGAAGAAGGTAAAGTTCAGCCCGCTGGTGACGTTGTCGCCAAGCTTCGTAATCGGAGTAAAAGTCGCTAATGAGCTATCAGGTATTTCTCACTGATGATGCCGCTTATGATATTGAGGCTCTATACGAGTATATCGAAACTCATGATGCTCTAGAAAACGCAGATTACGTTCTAGACAACATTGAAGAGGCATTTTTAAGTCTTGCTGATAATCCCGAGCGTGGGACTTACCCAAATGAGTTGCTAGCTATCGGCCTACGGGAGTATCGAGAAATCTATTTCAAGCCCTATCGTATTATTTATCGAATCAGTTCGCAGTCTGTTTATGTAATGTTAATAGCGGATGGTCGTCGTGATATGCAATCACTTCTTGAACGTCGCTTATACCAAGCCTAAGAAACATTCGAACAATCTTTTCCCTTAAGAAAAGGAGAAGAAACTAAGACCTTAATGAAACCAACGCCCTCTCCACACATATAGCAGAATGCGCGTCATTCGCCGCATAAAGTATCTGGTTTTCTTTAAGAGGATACGCGCCCCAGTTGGATTTTTGGGCGCCTTTGCCAAGGCGTTTTCCCAGTACCATGGCGACGGCAGCGCGGGCGCCGATGCTGTTTTTCTCTCCGGCGAGTTGCTTTAAGGTGACAGACAAGTCTTGGGTGTTGGTGATCTCGATGTTGAGCTTATTACGCAGTTCTTTGTTGTCGTCTTTAATACCAAAGCCAATTTTTTTGATTTTTGGGTTTTCTAGTATTTCCTTCGCTGCCGCCACAGCACTAAGAAATCGAACAGGAAACAGAAACGCTTTTGACTCGGTGGCAAGCTGAATGAGCGATGGACCTGGGCTGACTTGGCCTTTTTGGAAAATCGGTTTGCTTTCGGTGTCGAATCCAATAGACGTTTCGTTTTTGAGTGCTGTTATGGCTTGTGCGGCATCAAGTTCGTTTTCAACGATGATGATGTCACGAAGACCAAGGCCAATATACAAGGGTAATTGGCTAATCTGCTCCTTGGTAGGACGTTCCATTCTGTTTCTCTTGTTTCTTTAAGCTTTTTTCAGATCAAACAATACGTCGTGAATTTCTGCTTTTAGCTCTTTATCGATGATTTTATTGCTGTGTATTTTAGCTTGTTCTAGATACTCAATAGCAGCGGCGTTGTCGCCAAGTTCTAGTTTCAGTTGAGCGGCCGCGAAGCCGATGGAGGAAAGGTAATCTTTGGAGTTTATAGCGGCGGCTTTTTCTAAGGCTTTGTCATAGATAACAATCGCCTGTTCTAGGTCGTCGGTAAAGTCGCCTAGGGTTTCCCATTGTACTGGGTGGTCTTTGTCTGTGCCGTCGTTGTCATCACAAATGGCTTTCAATTCCGCATAATAGGCATCAAAACCCGCTTGGTCTTTTTTGTTGGCGCAAGTCATGAGCTCTTTGGCTAGATACAGTACTTCTTTGTATATTTTGGTGTTCATATTTTACTCTGTTTGAGGCATTCAATTATGCAATAGCGAGTATGGTAATTTTAATGGACCATTTATGACAGCTTTTCGCTGGGTTCTTCACAAATAATAGGAGTTATCTAAATGCAAGTTCACGAATGTGTCTCTTTTATATTGCTAAAGGACAATCAGGTATTGTTAGAAAAACGCGCCAAGGACAAAGAATATGATCCAAGTCTGATTGCGATTCCTGGCGGTCACATAGAGCTAGGAGAAACAAAGGAACAGGCTTTGTTACGAGAGCTAAAAGAAGAGCTAGATATCGTCCCGACGTCTTATGTCCACTTGTGCTCTCTTTATCATCCAACAGGTGAGCTTCAACTCATTCACTATTACGTCGTCAATCGTTGGGAAGGTAAAATATTGTCTCTAGAGGCAGACGAAGTGACTTGGTATTTTCTTGATTCTAATCCTCTAGAAGTTGAGGCTGATAAAGTGGCATTGGCAGAATACCGTAGACTTAGCTCGTCATTAGATATGACATAAATCCGCTACAACAACTTAATAATAACCAAACATATGATATTTTTATGAAGCCAATTATACCTGTTCTCCTTATCGCTCTTTCAGGCTATGTCAGTGCTGCGAACTTACAACCATGCGCATTCACGCCAAAGCAAACAGAACAAAACCCCTACCCTGAAATTGAGGTATTTCATCACTGTGCCTCTTATCAAAACAAACATCTAGAAATAACGGATAAACACTGGCGTAAGTTAAACTTCAACGAAAACCAACTAACGACTCTATTTACTCAAGGCCAGTATTTTTATCTTAAACCCGATAGAAGCTACCTGCCTGTTATCACTTACGACAATGGAGCGGATTACTTTCAAGAGGGTCTAACTAGGTCTTTATTAAACGGCAAAATAGCCTTCTACAATCATGACTTTGATTTAGTTTTGGAAACTGATTTTGATTGGGCTTGGCCATTCCAAGATGGAGTAGCCAGAGTGTGTCGCGGTTGTGTCGTTACTCAAGTTAATGAAGAGCACACTGGATTAACTGGCGGTGTCTGGGGCTATATTGATAAACAAGGGAATATGATAGAGCCGCTAAATTAAAAGCTAATTCAGATACACTTTATCGGTTTATGAATAGCGACTCTGTGTAGCTTGCTTGTTATGGCTTCGAATCAAGCTCACTTCAGCCAATACAACTATTCCCAATACTAACCACGATCCTATGATGACTCCTGTCCAGCCATCCGCTTGCCAGAATGGGTCAAGGTAAAACCCGCCTAGACTAGCACCAAGATAATAAAACACTAGGTATAAGGAAGAGGCACTGGCTTTAGCGTGCTTAGCATTTCGGCTGACAAAACCGCTGGCTGTTGAATGACATAAGAAAAAGCCAAAACTGTTTATTAATAATCCCACAATGATAGCCAATAAAGAGTCGCCGAGGGTGACTAACGAGCCAAACATAAAAATACAAGTGCCGAGCACCATAATATTGGGCTGGCTCCAACGTTTGGCAAGCTTACCAGAAATCGCCGAACCCAAGGTACCTGACAGATAAGTTAAGAAGAGCAGTCCCACGTATTTCGCGGTGAGATTGTATGGCTCGGCTTCTAACACGAAGGTCACGTAGCTGTATTGGTTAATAAAAATAAAGAAGCTAAAGCCACCAATGAAGTAACTGGTTAATAAACGACGGTTCTGCAAATGACTTTTCATGTTCGTCAGGATATGACCAACATGCAAAGGTTTTGCTTCAAAGTGCTGTGATTTTGGCAGTAGGAAGAAAAAGGCCAATAAACAAATCAGGCTAATCGCACTCATCACACCAAAGGTCGCTGATCGACCCAGCCACTCCCCCACAAATCCACCGATAAGACGGCCGCCGATGCCACCTAGGGTGTTTCCGCTGATGTACAAACCAACCGCCACCATCAAGGCTTCAGGCGTGTATTCATCCCCCAAATACGCAACAGCAATCGCCGGCAACCCCGCCAAGAAAAACCCTTGTAGGCCGCGCAGCACTAACAAGGCTTCATAACTTTGTACTAA
Organism: Marinomonas foliarum; assembly: GCF_016906065.1. NCBI lineage: Bacteria > Pseudomonadati > Pseudomonadota > Gammaproteobacteria > Oceanospirillales > Oceanospirillaceae > Marinomonas > Marinomonas foliarum. Next base: position 869,003 of record NZ_CP070273.1, read on the forward strand.
TGATAAGCAAAAAGTGGTTAAGGTAATGCCGACCATGGTCATCACCATAATCCCTTTACGACCTAATGCGTCTGAAATTGGACCGTAAAAAAGTAAAGAGATGCCCAATGTCAAAGTTGTAATAGTAAAACTACCGCTGGCTTGCAGTGGCGTAATGGAAAATTCGTTGGCAATCATTGGCAGCAGCGGCTGAGTCACATAAACGTTGGCAAAAATCATAAAAGAGCCAATGATGAGTGCCACTGTGCCTCGCCAAAAAACAGAACTACCCACTTCTATCACAAACATTCTCCTACTATCGCAGCAGCATCAAACGGGAATGACGCCCGAATAAAACAATAAATTATCGTGACACTATACGCTTAGGAAAATAATCAATAAAATATATCCATCTTATTCAATCCATAAGGATTATTGATGGACATTAAACCGCTGCGCTACTTCATTGCCATTGCAAAAACCGAGAGCTTCACCAGAGCCGCGCAACAGCTTGGCGTTGCACAACCAGCGGTCAGTATGGCGATCAAGAAACTAGAGGCGGATTTGGGTTTGACCTTAATCCATCGAGCAGATCGCAATATCGGACTCACAGACGAAGGCAAAAAGCTGCTGCCCCATGCTGAAAAAATCATCCAAGCCACCGATGATGCCCTATTGGAAATGAGTGAGCTAAAAGGATTGAGCCAAGGCGAAGTGCGTGTAGGTATTCCAAGCATGCTCGGCTCCTATTACTTCCCGCCTATTCTAATGGCATTTCGCCATAAGTACCCCAGCATTACCTTAAAAGTCATTGAGGGAGGAACTTGGCAGTTGCAAAAGATGCTCGAAAATGGTGAATTAGATCTTAGTGTCATCGTCGCGGAAACGCTTCCAGATAGCTTAGAAACGCAAGCGCTGATTCGAGAAGAAATGCTGGTAACCATTGCGACGGATCATCCTTTTAGCCAATTAGAGCGCATCTCACCAGAAGCGTTTTTCGATGAAGAGTTAGTCATGTTCAAAGAAGGCTACTTTCACCGCCGTATTGTCGACAAGCTAGCGAAACAATGCAAAAAGACGCCTAAAATTGGTTTTGAGACCAACTTGATTCCACTAATCAAATCCATCACTCAGCAAGGCTTCGGCATATCCACCCTACTTGCCATGGTGATTGAAGAAGACGACGACTTAATTACTCGCTCTTTTGATCCGCCAATCTGGCTAGATCTCGGTATTGCGTGGCGCAAAGACAGCTATCTATCGAAAGCCAACCGCGCTTTTTTAGAGTTTGTCAGTGAACACGGACAATATAAACGCTGAACCAATAAAAATGCCCGCCCCACACGAAGGCAGGACAGGCATTTAGCAACATTCAAAGCGATTTAGTAGAATAAGCGTGCTTCAAACAAAGATGAGCTCTTAAAGCGATGCAAGCTTTTCGCACCGGCTAATACGGCAAGATCAAGTACTGGTTCTAACAATACAACGCTCATATACGCCATACCAAACGTCGCCACAGAGGCTAAGTTTTCAGCGCCGAAGCCTTGCCCATAAAACGCCCAAAAAGCGACCCAAGCGACAATGCCACCTTGGTAAGTTAAGGACAGTTTCAGCGCTTGCTTGTAGCTGATATCTACATAAGCGGTATTATCGGCAATCGTACGACGAGCAACGACAGACATAGCAAACAGAGGCAACAACAAGGTGGTGACGTTCATGCCATATTGAGGTAAGTCAAATGGAGCAAATAATATCCCTTGCGCTAATAGACCTAATATCAAGCCAATAGACGCGGCCGCCGGGCCAAAGATTAAAAACAGCGTGGAGCCTAATATAAGATGAACCTCGGACACACCAACAGCGTGATGAGGCAAGAGTTCAAAAAAGGCAAAGACAAAAAGTGTGGTTAACACACTACGACTGATTAAAGACATTAGACCGTCTTTCTTGATCATATCGATAGACGCTTTTGCAGAAAAGCCAAAGGCGGCCAACGCGGTAGCGTAACTCAAAACGATTTTTGCGCCGTCAACGACGCCAGGTTCAATATGCACTATGTGCCTCCAAAATATGCTTCATACTCACCCGTATGATTCAAATTAGCGGACTTTTACATGGCACAATTTGCCCATAGAAAAAGCCCTGATCAATGAAGGCCGGTCTCCGGACTGATAAGTGTTTGGTCGATCTGTATTTCTAAGTCTCTTATTCCTTCCCGTCTAAAAGACAGTGGAAGTAAGAAGAAATACACCACTTATTTACCGTTGCGGGGGCAGTACAGGCTTTGCTTTTTGAAAAACTCACCTGTTTCCCGTTTCACCCATTAGGGCACCTTCACAAGAACTGCGAAATTGATTCTTAAATCAATTCACAGAGATTTGCAGCGTACGTTTATAAAATATTTAAAGCAACTAACGAATTGCAAAGCGCACTTAGGAAGACTTACGACCCGATAAAGAACTACGAGCATTCATTCTAGACTCGATGTTCTTTAAAAGAGAAGTACGATGAAAAATAGTACCGCCAATAATCCCAATCGCACTACCAATAGAAATGTCGACCAGCCGATGCTCCAGCAAGACCATAGTACTCATATTCGCACTGGTGATCTCAGCCATAATAACCGTTAAAGGCGTGATAAATATCACCGCCGCACCGTAGTTTTTAACGATTAATATTTCCACAACGAATTGAAAAAAAATCATGCTTAATGCCAACACCCAATAGTTAGGGTGAAACGAAAACAGTAAGTATGCCACGCCCATACCCAGTGCAGTTCCTACAATTCGATGAATATTTCGGTGCCAGATCATTCGATAAGTAGCACCTTGTAAAATAGCAGCACAGGAAATAGGTACCCAAAGCGCATTAGGCAAGGCTAACAACACCGCCAATAAATAAGAGAAAGCGATAAAGAAAGCCACTAATGCGCCCTCTAAAATAATCGCATTCACCTGAGTATCCGTTTCAATTTTTGTCGCAGGTAAATCATTTGCGCCAGTCATCAGGCTATAAATAAACGCCAAACCACACGATAGCATTCCACCCAAGGCAACCATGCCAATATTGGACGACCATTTCCCCAAATCAAACGGCAAATAAATCGCCAATGCAGAAACGAGAATAAAGAAAAAGCTACCTGGAGGCGGTAGGCAATAATATCGAGTAATCACAATCGCTCCGAAAGACAACAACCCAAGAGCAAGCGCCGCAACGTAAGGGTTAAAGCTGGACAGAGAACCAATAGTAAAGCAGATCATAAAACCAAAAGAACACATAGCGAGCGTCACCATGCGATGCGCCGTTCGAGTTTTGGGCAAATATAAAATAACCATCGCACCTAAACTAGACAGGGTTGCCAAGGCGAATTGATCTGTTGCTGCACCAATCAAGGCAGGAATACCAACACAAACAGCAGCAAGGACAGCCAGATGCCAGGGGCGCTTGACATCACTCCATGCAAAAAGGCCTTTTAATTGAGTTAATAATACGTTGAACAAGAAAATACTCCGCTAAAAATGTTTAGTATTAAAACAGTATATCATTTTTGTAAATCTTCAACGGAAGAAAAACACACTCAATTTAATAATCTTGCCTAAGACAATAAAAGCGACCTTTCTAGAGGATTTTTAAAAATATACATATTCCTTTCTGCTATAAAAAAATATAATCTCTATGTAATGTTTTGTAACTGACCACCAAAATACAACAATTTCTACAAGGACACAGATTATGAACCTGATACGGACTCTTTTATCCTTTCTCATGAAGGACAAAATCATTGCATCCCCAAACTTTAACCGCTGGTTAGTTCCCCCTGCCTCCATTGCTATTCATTTATGTATAGGCTCCGTGTATGCATGGAGTATTTTCAATCCAGCACTAACAACTGAATTTGGTGTTGTTACTAGCGCAGCAGAAGACTGGAGCCTAAGCAGTGTGGTGTGGATCTTCTCTGTGGCCATTGTATTTCTTGGTCTATCTGCAGCAATTGCAGGTAAATGGCTTGAGGAAGTAGGCCCTCGTTGTGTTGGTGTAACAGCAGCATTTCTTTGGGGCGGCGGTTTCATTATCGGTAGCGTAGGGATATCAACACACCAATTATGGCTGGTGTATTTGGGCTATGGCGTTTTGGGGGGTTGTGGCTTAGGCCTTGGTTATGTATCCCCTGTTTCGACTCTACTGCGCTGGTTTCCTGATAAGCGCGGTATGGCAACAGGTATGGCGATAATGGGTTTTGGTGGTGGCGCTATGATTGGCGCCCCTTTGAAGTCTTTTTTATTAGAAAAATTCGCGATTGCACCAACTTACCTTGGACCTGAATCAGCTGTAAATCTAATTACTGAAGGCGGAAAGCGCTTTGCAGAAATGGCCAGTGGCAAATTAGAGGTTGTTATTGCCAGCGCTTCTGAAGCGGCAAAGCTGCCGACTCCTGGTGAAGCGGGTGTTTATGTTGTTGGTACAGGTGACACTGGTGCTTCCAGCGTATTTTTAACACTGGGAATTGTCTACTTTATTATCATGATCATTGCTGCCTTCGCTTATCGTGTTCCACCTAAAGATTGGAAACCGGAAGGTTGGACACCACCAGAAAAAGATGTAGCAAACACCATGATCAGCCGCAATAATGTACACATTGATCAGGCCTTAAAAACGCCTCAATTTTGGCTGTTATGGGTCGTATTGTGTTTTAACGTAACCGCTGGTATCGGTGTAATCGGTATTGCAAAAACCATGATGACGGAGATATTTGGTTCTACTCTTCCCACTGTCGCTACTGCAACATTTGCTGGCACATACGTATTGATGATTTCTGTGTTTAATATGTGTGGTCGATTCTTTTGGGCATCTACTTCCGACTTCATTGGACGCAAAAATACCTATCACTGCTTCTTTGTCCTTGGCACGCTTTTATACCTTTCCATTCCTTATGCAGCTTCTGCGGTAAGCGCGGACCCTTCTGTAACTTGGTTAGTGATGTTCTACGCAGCAACCATGATTATCTTCACTATGTACGGCGGTGGCTTTGCCACTATACCTGCTTACTTAGCGGATATTTTTGGCACGCTACACGTTGGTGGCATACATGGCCGATTGCTAACTGCATGGGCAACAGCTGGTGTTCTAGGGCCTTTCGTTATCACCTACCTAAGAAATCTTTCGGTTGAAAATGCGATTACCGACTTGGTTAACAAAATAGACCCGGCCGCGTTCGAACAAAAATTTAACGCGTCCGTTTCCCAGCTAAATGAGCTAATCGCAGCTAAGTCAGTGACCGTCGCCAAATTGATGGAAATCGCTCCAGCCGGGACTATCGACCCAACGTCTAGCCTCTACAACACAACTATGTATGTTATGGCTGGATTGTTGGTCGTTGGCTTCTTCGCGAACTTAATGGTCCGTCCAGTAAAAGAAAAGCACCATGTAGAAAACACACACCCGAACCTCTAGTCGTTAACATAAACGTACAGTCGGTGACAAAATGTAAAGGCAACAAGACAAATCATGTCTTGTTGCCTTTTCTAGAAAATGTTCCGATCAATCGAACAAGTTCACACTACTTTTCGGAGTGTTCGAATTTTAAAAGCTCGTTCTCAGTCATTGTGGAGCAACAAAAATAAAGACAACTATAATAATAAAAGCTTTATCAAATGCTGTACCCATCTGATTAGAAGCATACTTTAATAGAAGGAACAACTTCATGATTAAGCGTATAAAATCCATGCCTATCACACATCAACTAGGTGTTGCTGTGTTCACGGTTTCTATTCTCTGTTTTAGTGCATTGAGCTGGTTAGCATCTAATAAATCCTACGACGGTTTTATGACCAGCATCGACCACGAACTACAAACTAGCGCTAACCAAGGCAGTATGTTGCTTGATTTTTATTATGAAAATCTAGAAAGCAATACAGACAGATTAGCCGATATATTTTTCACACTTTTCCCCAATGGAATCACAGTAAGTGATTCAGAAACGGTAAAAATTGGCGAATACGACAGCCCTTTGGCAACCAACTCAGGCGAAACCATTAATTTAAACTTTGATAAGCCAGACCAGTTTACAAAAATGACAGGCGGCACAGCGACGGTTTTCATTCGCTACGGTGATGACTTTCTTCGCGTCAGCACATCCTTGAAAAAAGAAAATGGTGACCGTGCTTTCGGCACTTTATTAGGCAAAGGTCACCCTGGTTATCAAACACTTATCCAAGGTAAAACATACTCTGGTCCGGCAGCACTATTTGGCCGCAACTACATGACAAAGTACGTTCCCTTTAAAGATGCCGCAGGTAAAGTAGCTGGTATTCTTTATATTGGTTTTGATTACACTGAAGGGCTAAAAAGCTTAGAACAAGAAATCAATACCCTATCCTTTGGAGAAACAGGCAAAGCCACTGTTATCAGTTTAAAAGAAGGCAAAGACTTCGGCAGAGTCGTTATTGATTCCAAGAATAAAGGTAAGCTATTTAGTGAAATAGGCCTAGCCAATGCAGAAAAACACTTAGAGTTAATGAAAAAACAAGGTACTGGCACATTTTTCACCCAACAAACCGTCAATGGTGCCACTAAAGAAAACATCATGTCATTTCGTCATGCCGAAAACTGGAATTGGGCGCTATTAACAGGAGGTCCGGTAAATGAATTCACAGTGGTCGCTAACTCTGTTCGTAATAGCTTAATCATCATCTCACTCATTTGTGCGACCATTCTTGTAGCTCTGATTGCCTTTATTACTCAGCGCATTCTTTCCCCTTTAAAACGTGTTGGTCAAGACTTGCAAGAGCTAGGTAATGGAAACCTTTCAACACATCTTTTTGAAAATGGGCACAATAACCAGATTCATAGTCGCAATGAAATAGCTATTCTGTTCGAACACGGACGAAATACCATCAAACAATTACGCTCCATGCAAATGGAAGTAAGAAGCAGCATGGAATTACTTGCCAGCTCCAGCCAGAAAGTACAAAAAACCGCCTCACAGGCTTCAAAAGGTATGACCAAACAGCAAGTTGAAACAGACTTGGTTGCTACCGCCATGAACCAGATGGTTATTGCCGTTGAAGATGTGTCAAAAAATATCACAGAGACAACGAATGAAACTCATAAAGCCGACGAAGAAACTCGAGCAGGTACTCAGGTAGTTAATAATGTTGCTACCGATATGCAAGCGCTAGCTAAGGTCATTGGCCATGCCTCTTCCGTTATGCAAGAAGTTGAAAAAGAAAGTGTAAACATTGGTTCCGTACTTGATGTTATTCGCAGCATTGCGGAGCAAACCAATCTGCTCGCCCTTAATGCTGCCATTGAGGCCGCTCGCGCAGGTGAACAAGGCCGAGGTTTTGCCGTTGTTGCTGACGAAGTAAGAACGCTGGCAACTAGAACTCAAGATGCGACATCTGAAATTGAAGGTATGATCGACCAACTGCAAAAACTGTCTAAAACAGCTTCTATTGAAGTTATCAGTGGTCGTGACCAGGCAGCAGGAAATGCGGAAAAAGCGATTGAAGCAAGCAAAGGATTAATGAAGGTTACAGAGTCTGTTAGCTTAATAAACTCTATGTCTATTAACATCGCCAGCTCAATTACAGAACAATCTGCCGTGGCTGTCAGTGTTAATGAAAACATATCGAACATTCGCCACGTATCAAATGAAACTGCTGATGGCGTAAAAGAAATGATGGCAACAACCCAGACTCTTTCTGAGGTATTAGAAAAATTGAAGATTTCAGTAAATAGATTCTCTCTGTAACTTCAGCCCTGAAACACTTAGTTTGTTTGCAAAAAAGGGAACAGCCAATGGCTTGTTCCCTTTTTCATGAGCTTAAAAAGTCTTGTAAAATCTATTTAAAAATTTTATCAGACCAAACCGTCAAACCTGCCGCCACACTACCAAAGTGGTCACCATCCAATACAGGAATGTCACCGATATTCGCTTGAATTGCATCGCGAATAACTGGCGATTTAGCCGAGCCACCCGTCATATAAATGAGGTCTGGTTTCTCACCCGCCTGTTCAATGGCTGCTTTCATTAAATTCAGCATTTTCTCTAATGGAGAAGCAATCGATTTCGCCAATTGTTCGCGGGTAACATCAGCACCTAAAGCGGCTTCAATATAGTCCAGTGAAGCAAAATAGTTCTGGGCGTCGGACAACGCAATCTTCGCCTCTTCCGCACTGCGAACAATATGATAGTTATGCTTTTCTTCACGCATTCGCAAGAAACGCTCAATCAATTTTGGTTCTGCCGCATCCACTCGTAGCTGATGCATTTGGTTCTTCGTTTCCATACTATTGAAGGTCGCAATGGCTGAAACATCATTGGTTGTAATGGCATTCCAATAAAGCTGCGTCGGCATTGGCAAGCCTGTTTTTAACAATGACTCCATACCAAAAAGCGGCATTAAATGCTTACCTGCAATCTGTATATCTAAATCATTACCGCCAATCCGCTCACCGGTATGCGCTAAAAAATCACCACGACGATCTTCTTTTTGAAGATAATCAGGGCCCATACGAACCATGGCACAGTCCGTAGTGCCGCCACCGATATCCACAACCAATACCGTTTTATTTTCGGTAAGCTTAACTTCAAAATCCAAACCAGCCGCAATTGGCTCATAAAGAAACTCGATTTCTTTAAACCCAGCTCGCTTGCCTGCTGTTGTTAAAATCTCTAGCGCTTGGCGGTTACTGACTTCTGCATCAAGGCCTTGGAAGTTAACAGGACGGCCAATAACAGTGTGAGTAATGTCAGCGCCCAAGCTTTTTTCAGCACGCTGTTTGATGTTCTGCATCATCACAGTGACTACATCTTCAAAAAAATGTATATGCTCGGAGCGCAGTCCTGCACCGCCTAGAAATGACTTAGGTGATTTTACGAAGTAACCTTCTTCAGGCCATTGGAAATATTCGTCAAATGCCGCACGGCCAAAAAATAACGTTTGATCTTCATCCGCAATATCTTCTTCATAACGAGCTCGTTTTGCTCTTGTTAACGCGTTCATTCGCAATTCTGCAAACGCTTGCCTTGACTGAATATCTGGCAGCCCTCTTCCGACCGCTTCAGTAATTAAATCTCTATCTAAAGCGTATAAAGTAGAGGGTAAAAATGCATGCTCTCCTTCTAAAGCGACCAAACGCACAGCAGAATCCTGAACTATGCCTAATGCACAATTTGATGTTCCGTAATCAAATCCACAAATCATCTAAAATTACCTGTTATCGCTAATAGGAAAGGGCCGCGGACGATAGCAGAAAGATCCAAAAGTATCAAAGCCATCGATAACACCAAGAAAACATTTATGAGACACACAAAAAGCTGCAATGAAATAACAGTGAATAATATAGAATATGCCCTATATTTATAATTGCATTTACCACTAAGCTCAGGAGATATTAAATGTATCTTTCGTTACAGACTAAAATAACCCTTCAGTCCATTATTGTGGCTGTGATTATTGCTATCGGTGTTGGCGGTGTTTCCTTCTATGCCTTCAAAACAGACAGTGATGCTCGCATAAAATCAGAAGCAAGCTCTCAAGCCAATGCTATTTCAACTTATATCAACAGCTGGTCTGATGATCGCAGCAGCACCATGCAAGCCATCAAACAAAAAATAGAAGCTTCTTTACAAGACAATCCTGATCTAAACGAAAAAGACATTCTTAATATCCTCCAACAAGCTCAAGCCAGTCTCGGGTTTGGTATGACTTTTTTAGGGATGGAAAATGGCGCAATGTACCGCCATGATCCATCACTCAACAGTGCTGATTACGACCCGCGTAAACGCAGCTGGTACATTGATGCCAAACAGAAAAATAACGCTTATGTCACTGCACCTTATATCTCAGCCTCTACTAAAAAGCTTTCAATGACATTTGTAGAGCCCATTACCGTTAACGGGAAGTTTATAGGTGCCATTGGTGGTCTGGTATTTTTAGATAGCATACTAGACAGTATTCTAGCGATGAAAGTCGCTGGTAACGGCTATAGCGTATTATTCGATGGCGACGGTAAAATCATTGCTCACCCCAACACAGATCGTATTTTGAAGGATGCTACGGACTTATCCCCGATATTAAACAACGACTTTTTCAAAGGTGTTGGCTCTAAAGCTAAATTTACCGAGCTAAATATAGATGACAAAGATATTGATATGTATGCAAGCAACATCAAAGGCAGCCCTTGGGTGTTAGGGTTAATGATGAACAAAGACGTTCTGAATGCCCCACTTGTTAGCTTGGGAACAAACATTATTATCGCCGTCTTTATTTTGCTTTCGATTGCCATATTGGTCGTTGTTCAAGTGACACGATTCCTATTAAAAGATTTACGTCGCGTTTCTGACAGCATGGCGCAAATTGCCCAAGGTGACGGAGATCTAACACAACGTCTAACCGCCAGTTCTAAAGATGAAATCGCGGTATTGGTAGACAACTTTAACAAGTTCGTCGCCCTGCTACATGGCACCGTGTCACATCTCAAAAAAATTGGCCATGAATTATCAGGCCAAGCCAGTGCGTCACACACATCCTCTAGAAACAGCTCTCTGAAACTAGAAGAGCAGCAACACAATATTTCAATGGTAGCGACGGCCATTCATCAAATGGCACAGGCGACACAAGAAATCGCTAGCAACGCGACCAACACTGCAATCAATGCTGATGAGACAGTTGCAGCCAGCAACATTGGTCAATCACAAGTACTGAAAAGCCAAGAAAGCATTAGAACTCTCGCAGAAGATATCCAAGGTGTTGCTGGTGTCATTAATGACCTTAGTAAAAACGCCGATGGTATTAATACTATCTTAACGACGATCTCAGGTATTGCTGAGCAAACTAACTTATTAGCCCTAAATGCAGCAATCGAAGCGGCACGTGCTGGCGAGCAAGGACGAGGCTTTGCCGTAGTGGCTGATGAAGTTCGAGTGTTGTCACAACGTACTTATAGCTCAATTGAAGAAATTCAAAAAATGATTGAATCTCTACAGAAAATCACCAAGGATGCGGTGAATAAAATTCAATTAAGCCATACCAGAGCAAATAGTAGCGTTGAAGACGTTAATCAGGCCAGAGAGAGCCTAGATAAGATTCAACAGTCTGTCACCACCATTAACGACCGGGCAGCACAAATAGCAACAGCAACTGAAGAGCAAACTAGTGTTACTGCAGAAGTGAATCAGAACACAGCTGACATACAACAAGGCTCGACAGAGCTTGTGGCAATTGCAGCAGAAAGTGCAGCTCGTGCCGAAGAGTTAAAAGTGCTAGCGGATGACTTGATCAAAAACATCAATCACTTCAGAACATAATAACCGGATATCAATAAAAACGGCCTATCAGATGTACCTGATAGGCCGTTTTTATTTCTCTAACTATTATGCTTTCGCAACAGGTTACACTAGTGGTGAAACGCCAATAATCGCTTGATGAAGATAAAAAACGATAGCAAACCACGATACCATAGCAAAAACAAAGGCAATCAAGTTCGTTGGCACAGTGGATTCTTCCGAGGTTTTATAAACAACGCCAGCCTTACGATCTCGACGACGATATACGGCAAAACTCACAATAGACCAAACCAAGAAGCTTCCGAAGATAATCAGATCCGCTAAAGTGCCGTTACTGATTAAATGCGCGAAAGCCCATAGCTTCACCGCAATTAACATTGGGTAGCCCACTTTATTTTTCATCGTTGTATTCGGCACTAACGCAGAACCAACGAAGAAAAGTGCAACCAGTACCAATAAGCCAGCTAAATGACGAGACCAAACAGGAGGAAACCACAACCACACAGGCTCAAGGCGAACTTGCATATAACCCATTACAATAAAAGCAGTGGCAATCAAGGTCACCATGCCAAAACGCATCTTCCAGCGCATTGCGCCATGCCTTGCCATACTTGTCTCACGCCATTGAGGTGCAACCAAGCGAATGGAATGCAACACAAAGAAAATGACTAACCCAACAACTAAAATCAACATACTAGGATGTTCCTCATACACTTTAAAAATCTTCCAACTATCGCGGCTCGGCTATTCTTGAAATCTAAGCACCACGTTAAATTTATAGCGCAGGATTATAGAGGGAAATAAGCAGGAGGCCTATAATTCATTACAAACTACTAACGAATCACGAAATAGCCTTAATTCTTTCTTCGTTTATTTCACAACCCCCCACGGTCATTAGATGGGCATAGGACAAAAACCAATAGAAGTCGTTAAAATGTCATAAAAAGCCCTGTAAAATACCTTTATTGAGCTAGAAAAAGCCCCCTCCTTTGCACTAGAATACACCGTTTTGACTAACGGCAGGTTGCCATGATCAAGACACCTTATTACCTCATTGATAAAGCTGCTCTTCTTAAGAACCTAGAGAAGATCGCTTATGTGCGCCAAGAGTCCGGAGCCAAGTCTTTATTAGCTCTTAAATGCTTTGCGACGTGGTCTGTATTTGACTTAATGCAAGACTACATGGATGGCACCACGTCCTCTTCCTTGTACGAAGTCAAGCTGGGAAAAACCAAATTTAAAGGTGAAACACATGCTTACAGCGTCGCCTATTCTGACGATGAAATTGCTGAAGTGCTGGATCACTCAGACAAAATCATTTTCAACTCCATTGGCCAATTCAATCGTTTTAAAGAAGCCAGTAAAGACAAGACTCGTGGTTTACGCGTTAACCCACAAGTCAGCACCTCTGAATTTTTGATCGCCGATCCCGCCAGACCTTTTAGTCGTCTTGGCGAATGGGATCCTGAAAAAATCGCCACGGTGATTAACGATATCTCTGGTTTTATGTTCCACAATAATTGTGAGAACAACAGTTTTGAACGCTTTGACGAGATGTTAAACCTAATCGAAGAGCGTTTTGGCCACCTGATTCAGCAGGTAAAATGGGTCAGCCTTGGTGGCGGCATTCACTTTACTGGTGATGACTACCCAATTGATAAATTCTGCCAGCGTTTAAAAACGTTTGCCGAAAAATACGACATTCAGGTCTATTTAGAACCAGGTGAAGCCAGTATCACCAAAAGCACCACATTAGAAGTGACCGTACTAGACACATTATTCAACGGTAAAAATTTAGCGGTCGTTGATAGCTCTATCGAAGCTCACATGCTGGATCTGCTGATCTATCGTGAAAATGCTAAAATGACACCTTGTGATGGCGAACATGAATACATGATTTGCGGAAAATCCTGCTTAGCTGGTGATATTTTCGGTGAATTCAAATTTGATAAAACACTGCAAGTGGGTGACCGCCTGTCTTTCCAAGACGCAGCAGGTTATACCATGGTGAAGAAGAACTGGTTTAACGGTGTTAAGATGCCGTCTATTGCCATACGCCAATTGGATGGCAGCATCGAACTTGTTAGGGAATTCGGTTACCACGATTTTGAGCAGAACTTGTCTTAATTCTGCTTCGATTACTACTTTGGAGAAAGCACTACCATGAAAAAAAATGTTCTCATTATTGGCGGCGGAGGCGTGGCACAAGTTGTGGCACACAAATGCGCCCAACACAATGACACACTGGGCAATATCGCAATTGCTTCACGCAGCGTTTCGAAATGCGACGATATTGTATCCAGTGTCCTCGACAAAGGCAGCATGAAAGTAGAGGGCCGCATTCAAGCATTCGCCCTAAACGCTCTTGACGTGCCAGCAACCGTTAAACTGATTCAAGAAACGGAATCCCAGATTGTTATTAACGTTGGTTCAGCGTTTATCAATATGTCTGTGCTTGAAGCTTGCATGGAAACGGGGGCAGCTTACTTAGATACAGCAATCCACGAAGATCCAGCAAAAATCTGTGAAACACCACCTTGGTACGCAAACTACGAATGGAAGCGTCGTGACGCCTGTAAAGAAAAAGGTATCACCGCCATTCTAGGTGTTGGTTTTGATCCAGGTGTTGTAAATGCCTACGCAGCACTTGCGTACAACCATTACTTCGACAGCGTAACAGATATCGATATCATTGATATTAACGCGGGTAGCCATGGTAAATATTTCGCGACTAACTTCGACCCAGAGATCAACTTCCGTGAATTTACCGGTGTTGTGTATTCTTGGCAGAATCGCGAATGGAACGTCAACAAGATGTTTGAAGTAAGTCGTACAGATGATCTACCAATAGTAGGAAAACAAACCTCCTACATGAGTGGGCATGACGAAGTACACTCTATTTCTCAAAACTTAGATGTGCCTAACGTACGTTTTTGGATGGGTTTTGGTGAACATTACATCAACGTATTCACCGTATTACAAAGCCTAGGCCTGCTGTCTGAGCAGCCTGTTAAAACGGCAGAAGGCTTAGAAGTTGTGCCGCTTAAAGTCGTTAAAGCAGTGCTTCCTGATCCATCCTCTCTTGCTCCTGAATACACCGGTAAGACTTGTATCGGTGATGTTGTTAAAGGCATCAAAGACGGCAAAGAAAGAGAAGTATTTATCTACAACGTAGCGGACCACAAAGACGCTTACAATGAAGTGGGCAGCCAAGGTATCTCTTACACCGCTGGCGTTCCACCAGTTGCTGCAGCCATCCTAGTTGCCAATGGCACTTGGGATGCAAAAGAAATGCGCAACGTAGAGCAACTTGACCCAAGACCTTTCTTAGGTTTATTAAACGAAATGGGCTTGCCGACTCGCATTAAAGACGAAACGGGCGACCACCCTTTCACGTTTTAATAATTGATTAAATTTAGTGATCAATATAAAAAAACCAGAGCATGAGCTCTGGTTTTTTTGTGTTTAAAACAAGATCCATTATCTATGAGCAAATGCTGTCTTCGTGCAATCTCCGTCGATTTTGTCTTTCTCTTCTTCCAAAATTTCATCAGTAAACTGCCCCATAAAGCAGCAACAAACCCCTTCTCCAATCATGGTACGCGGCCCCATTGGATGACCAATGTGTTTATAAACGCCATGGCTATGCCCATGGGAATGATCATGAGAGTGGCTATGACCATGGGGATGCCCGTGACTGTGATCATGTCCATGGGAATGACCATTTGGATTCAATACTGATGAATGCCCATGATCTGCCGACTGGATCACACTCGTGAAGTGCTTAGCATCGGATTCCGACAATCCTTGCGTATCGTCTTGAGGGTCAACAAATTCGGCATGGTGATGATGAACATCCACTTCGCCTGCAGCAAGACGACGCTTGAAGGAATTCATCAAGCTTTCTTCGCCAGTTTGTAATTCACCCTGCATGATTTCTTCTACACGGTTCTGGAAAGCATCAATAACACGAGGGTGATCATTCAAGTAAGGCGTTTGAATAAACTCAATCGCTTGGTTCTCTTGAGCAACCTTATCAACATAGCCCTGAATACGCTTGATCAATCGACCCGTAAACAAAAAGTACGGAGCAACAACAATGCGTTTAAAGCCAAGCTTCATTAACTTTTCAAGACCGACACCAACAGACGGATAAGTCACGCCAGAATACACAGTGTCCGCCCAACCAAAGCCCATGTTCTCATTAACAATACGTGTTAGCTTCGCCGCTTCGGCATTGGCAGAGGTATCAGATGTACCACGACCAACCACCACCAACATGGTGTCATAAAGGTTTTCTGGTGGATTTTCTGGATCTAAGCCAAGGGATTCATAAATGCGCGCTTGAAAGGCGTCAATCATGTCATCTTGCAGGCCTAATTCACGCCCATAAGTGATCTTTAAACCTGGATGTTTTTCTTCGTAAGTGGTTAATACAGAAGGAATATCATTCTTTGCATGCGTCGCAGCAAAGAGCATTCCCGGCACGGCATAGATTTCTTCAACACCTTGGTCAACCAAGCTGTTTAAACCCATATGAATGTTTGGAGCAGAAAACTCTAGAAAGCCGTACTCCACCGGAAGATCGGGATAGCGCGCTTTAAGTCCTTTCGCCACTAGGCCAAATTCACGTTCAGCATCTTTATCACGGCTGCCGTGACCACAAATCATAATGCCCTTTTTGGCCTGTTCTCTATTACTCATCATTTCTCTCTACTTTATTCATCTCAGCTAGTCATTAGTCTAAATACAACTAGCAAGGTTACAAGCGATCTTCTGCCCAAGATCACTGACGTTGTTCTTGTTGCTGATCTAAATCAAGCAACAAGGATTGTATTTTTTCACGGTGTGCATCGGCGTTCTGCCACATGCCTCGCTGGATGGCTTCTAATAAGCGCTCACCCATTTCTTCTAGCGCGTGAGGGTTATTATCGCGCATAAAGGCTTGGTTGTCTGGATCCAGCAATAACCGATCAGTTACTTGCTCATATTGATAATCCGCCACCAGATCTGTCGTCGCATCGTAGGCAAACAAATAATCTACGGTCGCCGTCATTTCAAACGCACCTTTATAACCGTGAGTTTGCATAGCGTCGATCCATTTGGGGTTCAGCACCCGCGAACGCACCACACGATTCAGCTCTTCTTTTAAGGTACGAATTTTTGGCGAACTCGGATTGGAATGATCGCTATGATAAACACTCGGCGCTTGGCCGCTAAACTCTGTTACCGCATTGGTCATGCCACCTTGGAATTGATAATAATCGTCCGAGTCAAGAATATCGTGCTCACGGTTATCTTGGTTTTGCACGACGGCATCTAATTGAGACAAACGCTCAACAAAGGCGGACTTAGCCTCTACTCCGTCTTGTTTACCATTGTAATTATTACCATCATAGGCATAACCGCCCCAGTTCACATAAGCTTCCGCCAAATCCGCTTTGGTGTCCCAACAACGCTCATCAATCAAGCCCTGTAAACCAGCGCCATAAGCGCCAGGTTTGCTACCAAAAACACGATAAGTGGCTTGACGATTTGACTCAGTTTCACTCATACCTTGAGCAAGCAATTTACTTTTGCGCGCTTCCACATTGGCGCGAATCACATTGCCTGTGCCAGGCTCTTGATAATCTGCAATAGCCTGCACTGCCGCATCATAGAGTCGCATAACGTTGGCGAAAGCATCACGAAAGAAGCCAGAAACACGCAGGGTAACATCCACTCGTGGACGACCTAATTGCATGCAAGAAAGGATTTCAAAATCAGTCACACGGTTTGATCCCGGCGCCCAAATAGGACGAACCCCCATCAAAGCAAACGCTTGGGCAATATCATCGCCGCCAGTTCGCATAGTGGCCGTTCCCCATACGGACAAACCTAAATCTTTCGGATAATCACCATGCTCTTGCAAGTGGCGCTGAATAAGCGCTTCGGCTGACTGCTGACCTATTGCCCAGGCTGCAGGCGAAGGAATAGCACGATTATCCACAGAGAAAAAGTTTCGGCCAGTAGGCAAGGTATCGAGTCGGCCACGTGTCGGTGCACCACTTGGGCCTGGGGGAATAAAGCCACCAGTCAATCCTGTTATTAACGCCTGAATTTCATCATGAGCACTTTGTTGCAAAGCAACCAATAAGCGTTTTTTACTGTGCGCCAATAACACGGCGGTTTGAGGGAGTTTTGTTGCCAA
Organism: Marinomonas foliarum; assembly: GCF_016906065.1. NCBI lineage: Bacteria > Pseudomonadati > Pseudomonadota > Gammaproteobacteria > Oceanospirillales > Oceanospirillaceae > Marinomonas > Marinomonas foliarum. Next base: position 886,465 of record NZ_CP070273.1, read on the forward strand.
CTCATCAGTGAAGCCTTCTCCAATCAAATGGCTCAAAACCAGCTCTTTGGCAAATAGTTCCAAGCGTTCCTTGGTGTCAGCATGAGTCCGCCACGTTAGTTCGCTTACTGATTGTAAAAACTCAGGTTTATTGCCGAACCAAGGTGTTCGCTCACTTTTCATCGGATCAAAATCGTCTTGTTCCAGCGACAAGTCTTTAACCAAGACGTGTAGAATGCCTTGACTGGAAACCTCACTACCGCGAGGCAAACGCAACAAAGCTACTAGCGTATCGGCAAGTTTATCGTCTTCGGGCAATTCTCCTAGACGATGCAAACCATGGCGGATTTGCGCTTCTTTTATCTCACATAAATAGGTATCTAACCCTTCCAGTACAGAGTCATCATTGTCCGCTTGCACTCCTGCCAGCTCTTCAAGCAGATGCGTGGTTTGGACCTTTTCAAGAATCTGCTCACGTAGCCAGGTTTCACGGCGTACATCCATGCCCATGGCTTGGTAATATTCATCGACTAAATTTTCTAGCTCGGCCATGTCGCCATAGGTTTCAGCACGGGTCATGGGCGGCATCAGATGATCGATAATCACTGCTTGCGTGCGGCGTTTGGCTTGCGCTCCTTCCCCCGGATCATTGACGATAAAGGGATAAAAGTGTGGCATTGGCCCAAGAGCAATATCAGGCCAGCAAGAAGCTGACAAAGCAGTGCCTTTGCCCGGTAACCATTCAAGGTTGCCATGTTTCCCCACATGAACAAAGGCATCGACTTTGTAGACGTGACGCAACCAAAAGTAAAAAGCCAAATAGCTGTGAGGCGGAATCAAATCTGGGTCATGATAATTCGCTGCCAAATCTAAATTAAAACCACGGGCCGGCTGAATACCAACAAAGGTTTCCCCTAAGCGAATGCCTGCCAACATGATGCGTCTCTGGCCATTTTGCTCGCGGCATTTATCATCGTCTTCTGGCGGCCCCCAGCGATCCCAAACCGCGTTCTGGCATTCCAACGGCAACTGATAGAAATAATGTAAGTAGTCTTCTAAAACGAGGCTTTGCCAGCAACCGCGCTCATGCAAGGTGTTGGGATTATTGGTCACAGCGCCGAGCAATTCTTCAATCAAGGCGTTGCCATGATCGGGAATGTTGTCGATAGGATAACCTGCGGCTTCTAAGGCTTTTAGTAGATTCACTGCCGAGGCTGGCGTATCCAAACCAACGCCGTTACCAATACGACCATCTTTGGTTGGGTAGTTTGCTAACACAAAGGCGATGCGTTTTTCATGATTTGGCTTACTGGCTAAATTGGCAAAACGCTTGGCAAGCTGAGCGACAAAACGCGCACGCTCTTCCTGTAATTCGTAACGCACCAAATCCACTTGAGCAATGTCATTGTAATGACTCAAAGCCTTGAAGCTCACAGCTCGCGTGATAATACGCCCGTCCATCTCTGGTAGGACGATTTGCATAGCGACATCACGGCTGCGCAAGCCTTGAGTTTGCGCTTGCCAATCTTCTTCGGTACTACCAGAAAGAATCAACTGTAAAACAGGAATGGGCGAAGCAAAGGCTGATTGAAAATCCGTTGGCTCAGAAGCTAGATCAGGACTTCCCACGCGATTGGCAGCGAAACCCGTGGTATTTAAAATCACCTTGGCTTGTGTGCGTTCCACTAACGACTCGATCAAGCCCACCGATACATCGTCTTTGAGGGAGCTCACTGCTACAGCAAGCGGCACTAGACCTTCTTGCTTTAATATCTCGATAAGACCATCAAACATCGCAGTGTTACCGCTTTGTAGATGGGAACGATAAAACGCCAAGATAGCAACAGGCGAGCCTTGCGCTAATTCATCGGAATAATGGTTTTGCCACTGGGCAAAACTAGAGGAATGACTAGCATGATAAATAAGCGCACTTGGCAAAGGGGCTGGCTCTTGCCAGTGGCAAGGCGTGCCGAAGTAGTGATCCGTGAGGAAATAGAACAATTGCTGAGAGTTTGCTTGGCCACTTTCACGTAGATAACGCCACACTCGATGGCAGTCTTCTGGCTTTGCGGTAGAGACTCTTGTTAACGAAGGATCTTGTGAATCGTCCCCAGGCACCACAATCAGTGTTCGGCCAGCTTTGGCTCTCGCCCACTCTTGTAGTCGCTGGAAACCATATTCCCAATAATGCTCGCCACCCAATAGTGAGACAATAACGACCTTGGCATGATCAAGCACCTTGTGCTCGTACAAATCGTAAGCAGCCGGTTTGACCAACTGCATCCAATTGGCAAGGCGAACACTCGGTAATCGGACGTCGTTCAATCCATCATGGGGACGATTGAGAGAAGCGACTTGATCAAGTGCACTGCCAAGTGCACCGAGTACACTATCCGCCGCCGCCAAAATCACTAAGTCTGCTGGGGTTTGTCCAAGATCGACAATCCCTTCGTCGTCAACAAAGCCACCCGGTTTGGCTGCTAATAAGTGCACGGTTTCTCCAATTACGTTCTTTTACTAAATCAATCTAGTTATTAGGTTATTCGACACTTATTCACGGTGTTACGAGCGAAGCCAAGACGAGGCGAAAATAGACGAGAAAGCGGAGTTTATAGTTATAAATGAGCAATTCGAGTCTATTTTTAACAAAGTATTGGCAAGCGCAGTAGCCGTGATCAAGCACTCAAAGCATCATGTAATACATTCTCAACCTGCTCTTTACTAATGCCTTTACCAATAAACACCAACTGAGTTTTACGCACTTCTTCTGGTTGCCATAATCGGTCAAAATAACGATCCAAACGCGTTCCAACCACTTGAAACACTTGGCGCATAGGTTTGCCATGAACCGCTGCAAAGCCTTTTACACGAAAGATATTATGCTCTTCAACCAACTGAGTTAAAGTGTCTTGTAAAAGATCAGATTGCACTTCGCCCAAAGTAACCACAAAAGAATCAAAATGATCATGCGCATGATCATGATGCTCGCCATGGGCGTGATGATGATCGTGATGGTTGTGAACTTCATCGATTCGACTTTCCGTTGCTGCGTCGATGCCCAACAAAACATCCAGAGCCGCTTCACCATTTTCGATATAAACGGTTTTGACTGTGCTTGGCACTTCGTGAGCAATAATCGCCTGCACGCGAGCACGTTCTTCGTCATTGAGTAAGTCGTTTTTACTAACCACCACCAAGTCTGCCGCACTTAGCTGATCATCTAATAATTCCTGCAAGCTAGGATCGTGATCCAGACTTTCATCAGCTAGGCGCTGGGCTTGTACCTTACCTTCATCATGAGCAAAACGGCCTGCAGCCACCGCCGCACCATCAACCACGGTAATCACCGCATCGACCGTGCAATGCTCTTTGATGCCCGGCCAGTTGAAGGCTTGCACCAAAGGTTTTGGCAACGCCAAACCGCTGGTTTCAATCAGGATATGATCTATATCATCACGGCGAGCAACAAGCTGCTGCATGACAGGTAAAAACTCTTCTTCTACCGTGCAGCAAATACAGCCGTTCGCCAATTCGTAAAAGCCGTCGTCACTGCGCTGGTTTCCCTCTTCCACCCCTTCTGGGCAATCAAGTGGACAAGAGCGCAATAGATCGGAATCTATGTCTAGCTCGCCAAATTCGTTAACGATCACGGCGATACGTTTGCCTGCCGCTTGCTTTAGCACATTGGATAATAAGGTTGTTTTACCACTGCCCAAAAAGCCAGTCACAATTGTTGTTGGAATTTTATTCAACTGCATGATTCATCCTTCTTACTTTAAGGGATAATATTTTAAAATTATGTTTTCTTAGACTTATGTATCTTACGAAAGATGTGTGCCTGTCCTTTGTCGTATAAATAGGAGTCTGCAAAATCTTCTGTGTCTAATACCTTCCCGACCAATATCAAACTGGTGCGAGTGAATTTTTTCTCTCTTACTTTGGCAACAATATCCGCTAAAGTTCCCACCACATAGTCTTGATCTGGCCAACTAGTGCGATAACACACAGCAACGGGGCAATCTTCACCATAATGAGGAATCAGTTCTTCGACGATTTTATGGATACGAGTAATTCCAAGATGAATAGCTAACGTCGCACCACTTTGTGCTAAAGCAGGCAAACGCTCTCGTTCTGGGAAAGGTGTTTTGCCTTCATAGCGCGTCATAATAACGGTTTGAGAGACACCTGATAAGGTCAATTCTTTGCGTAGTAACGCAGCCGATGCCGCCACAGCACTAACACCAGGAATGACTTCATAATCAATATCTAATTCTTCTAAACGACGAATTTGCTCGCCAATCGCACCATATAAAGCAGGGTCACCAGACTGTAAACGAGCAACGTCTTTGCCTTCTTGAGCCGCTTTTTCGATGACTGCTGTGGTTTCATCTAGATTCATTTCGGCCGTATCGTAAATCGCTTCGGCAGTACCACGGACACTATCGATCACCTGTGGTGGAATCAAGGAACCAGCATAAAGAACAATCGGGCAGCGCTCCATGGTTTTGACCGCTTTCACTGTCATCAAATCAGGATCACCAGGGCCGGCGCCAATAAAATACACTGTCATTTTTTCACTTACCTTTTATAAAGAGCTAAAGCTTTTTAGAATAGCCGCGCGGCGTATAAATCCATTTTTTCTCACCATTAACAATGTGTTTGGTGTCAGAGTTCCCAACGCTAACCATGGTGAACATATCCACGTCTTTTGCGTCTAATTCACCCAGTGTCGTAAAGGTAATCTCTTCTTCAGGGCGAGTTAATTGACGCCCAATCATCACAGGTGTGCTGGCGGGACGATATTGTAATAGGACATCTCGAGCGTGGTTAAGCTGCCAATCTCTTTTCTTTGAAACAGGGTTATAAAACGACACGACAAAATCACCCGCACCACAAGCGTGCAAGCGTTTATCGATGGTTTCCCAAGGGGTTAATAAATCGGAAAGTGAAATAGTACAGAAATCGTGGCCCAGCATGGCACCCACTCGGCTAGCGCCGGCTTGCATGGCTGAAATACCGGGGATAACTTCAATATCCACATCTAGCCATTCAGGGTGATTTTCTTTGCCTTGCAGTTGCATATCCAGCAATTCAAACACTAACGTCGCCATGGCATATATGCCAATGTCACCACTGGAAATTAATGCGGTAGTTTTGCCTTGTGCGGCCAAATCAAGGGCTAAGCGCGCACGACCTATTTCTTCACCTAAAGGCAGGTTATGAAAGGTTTTACCGTCACTAAGCTCACCCAATAAATCCAAATAATAACCATAAGCCACCCAATCGCTACAAGCGGCCAATGCTTGCGTTGCTTTGGGTGCAACCAACCCTAAATCACCAGGGCCCATGCCCATTACAAATAGCTTGTTCATACGTTCTCTACAATGAAATCAAGCGCCATAGGGCGCGAATGAAACCATTGTACACGTATTGCTAATTTGACGGGATGAAAACCCCACGGTTTAAAGTGAAGACAACTCAGGTGATGAGTTAAAGCTACGACTCGACTTTAACAAGACGACATTTTGTCGCCATAGTTCCTACTTCTAACTCGGCTGTTTCTCCATGAATCCAGAAAGAAAGGCCTTCCCCAAGATAAAATGAGCCAGATGCGCTAACAGCTTGAGTCAACATGTACTCTTTATCATTCCAAGTAAGTTGCGCATCTTCAGCATGAAAGAAAACATGTAAAGGTGAAGCATTGCATAGATAAGTAGCTGAGTTAGTCTGTGAAATATCCCCCATTTCATCAACCTCGTTAGTCGATGAGGAGTCTTTAGTAATCGAACTACACGCAGTCAAAGAGAGCAAAGACGCACAGACGAAGATTTTTTGTAAGCGTGATTTTTTTATATCCACAATGCATGACTCCATTCAAAATCAATATTCCAAACTAGCTTTTAAAAATAGCCGCTATTGCAACAAAACAATAAATCGATTTATCACTATATTTTATATCGGTCTGGGTATAAAGCTCTACTCATAGTGCCATGATTATTGGTTACTTTTTGTTACTCAGAGAATTATCACAAAATCGCCACATTTTCCGTAGAACACTCTTTGACAGCCTACAATGAAAACAAGTAGTATTTATTTCGTCGGATTTATCCGACTTCGTTCTCGGGGCGGGGTGTAATTCCCCACCGGCGGTAAAGAATCTATTTCTAAGCCCGCGAGCGCCTAGTAGATTTTTATTCTAGGGTCAGCAGATCTGGTGTAATTCCAGAGCCGACGGTTATAGTCCGGATGATAGAGAGCGCGTCAGACAAGACCTTTAGTGGTGTCGTATTTTGCGACGCCTCAGGTATGCCATTTTTACCATGGTATATTTGCCTGCCCGTTCGCCCTGATTCACCTTATATTTTTTTAGGATTAACAAATGAATCAGAGCTCAACGAATAACATTGAATTTACTCCAGCCAACAAACGTATTGCTATTCTTCATGCCTCTTGGCACGAAGATATCGTTATGAATTGCGTTGAAGGCTTTAAAAAAGAACTCGTCTCTCGCGGCTATGATGCTTCTTTGATTGACATCATCCCAGTTCCTGGCGGCTATGAAATCCCATTACAAGCAAAACTACTGGCGAAAAGTGGACAATACTCAGCTATAGCTGGAACAGCATTGGTTGTAGATGGAGGCATATACCGTCACGACTTTGTCGCTCAAGCGATTTGCAACGCGTTAATGCAAGTACAACTGGAAACGGAGGTCCCCGTTCTTACGGCGGTACTAACACCTCATAATTTCCATGAGCACGATGAGCATAAAGAATATTTCAGCCGTCATTTTGTTAAGAAAGGTATTGAGCTTGCGAATGCTTGCGATCAAACCATGCGCTTAACAGAAAAAGCGAAGCAAATGCTATAAGCCAAAAAACCAGACGTGACATATAAAACGCGCTAGGTTTACAAAAAATGCCCCGCTTCTCAAAGCGAGGCATTTTTTTCGTCCAAATATTAAGCATTGCAATTCAAGTAAAGGCCTTACTTCGAAGCGATTGATAAACAGCAGTACTTTTATCCCTTTCGGTACACAAGCCCAGCATATCATCCACAAAAAAGCCCAACGCCCTTCGCTCTATTTGCTCAATGCCCTGCTGCTGTTGCAGCGATAAATTGGTATATTTTGATGCCGCACCAAAGTCACCAAACAAGACATGTCCATCCTCACTAATCAAAGTATTGTGAGCATAAAGGTCACCATGGCTGACTCTTTTTTCACAAAAATGAGTAACCAGACGCTCTAATTGCTCAACAATCTTGGCGATTTTTTCTATCGGAAACACTTGTTCCACTGGAAATGTATCTCGGGTGCAAGACACCAAACTCGGTGGCAAGCCTAAATTCGTGTAATGAGCAGGAATTAATTCCATCACCAAAGCAGAACAATCAGCCTCAGCTACTTTCGCTAGAGGGCGAACCAAGTTGTCATGGTTACCAACCGCCAAACACGCATCTAACTCATCCTCAGGATAACCATCACTAGTCACCTCACCTTTGAAAACTTTAACCGCTACTGATTCAGAAAAGCCAAAGGGATTTTTTTGCCACGTTGCAACAGAAATAACCCCAGATGCGCCTTGCCCCAATACTTGATGTAGCTCTAGATCGCGAAAGTTTACGGTTTTAAATTCGTCATGGGAGTCACGTTCCGCGCAAAATGGGTTGCCAGAGAATGCCAACCAGGCTAGACGTGGCAACTCCAGTAACGCATCAGGAAAAGCCTCCAACTGATTAGCCGACAGACGAACCAGCTCTAAATGACGACAGCCCATGATAGAGTCAGGCAGAGCCCTTAAACGGTTACCAGCCAAAGCCAGTTTTTGCACTCGGGTCAATCGTCCAAAATCATCTGGGAGAGAGGTTATTTTATTGTCCGTGAGAATGAGCCAACGCGTTTGTGTCGGTAACGATTCAGACGACACAGTAGAAATTTGATTGCTTTTAAAGCCAATCATTTCCAACGTCTCGCATTGCCCTAAGACGTCGGGTAGATGAGTAAACTGATTATTCGAACAGAAAAGTATACGGAGTTTTTTTAGACGTAATAAATCCTCTGGCAGATCACTTAGATTGTTATTAGACAAATCAAGAACTTCTAGGCTATCCGCTAGATCAAAAATAGCGTTAGGAAAACGAGTTAAATTCTCAGAGAGTTGTAGACGAACAACGCCCTTCAACTCCCCGCGATTAAGTTGGTCAAGTGTGTGCAAACTAGAACTCTTTCTACATAAAATTTACATGCATTATAACTAATTACATACGAGGAATGGTGGTTATCAAGTCAGTTACACCAACATCCACTCCCATTTGGGAAAGCAAGGTCGTTATTTGGCCTCGATGATGTGTCTGATGATTAAAAAAATGTTGTAGCGTAAAACCAAATTTTTGTGAGTGCTCGACCCCTTTCATATTTTTATACACAAGCGCCGAGTTAAGCATTTCATCTGTTGCCTCAGCCATCATCGCAATAATTAACTTATCTAAGTCAAAACGCTGGCTCTGCAATAAACTCAAATTATCAAACAACAGAGTATCTAGCGCCGCTGGTCGCTGTATCGTTCGAACAGGATCGAGACTGGAGAACTCAGAAAAATGATCAGCGAAACGCTTCAACCAAATAATATCCGCTACAAGGTTATGGTTTAAGGTACCAATAACTGAACCAAAAAAGGCGCCTTTGTCTTCGACCAAGTCGCTATGATTCAATTCACCAACAGCCTTATAAACAGCCTGATTCATCCATTGATTATAAGATGCCATCAGCTGCATATTGTCTTTTACTGACATGATAGCTCCATGATTCATAATCCATTAAGCGGCAAGTAGCACAGAAATTAAAGCAATTAAACTAGGAACTCCCTGCACAAACAAAATCTTCTTATTGGCACTAACTGCGCCATAAACCCCAGCCACAATCACACATAACAAGAAGAAGACAGTCACCTGAAAACCCTCGACACCAAGCCATAACCCCCACAACAACCCTGCAGCCAAAAAGCCATTATAAAGTCCTTGGTTCGCCGCCATCACTTTCGTCGCTTTTGCGAAATCTGGCTTTAGACCAAAAACCTTCATACCTTGAGGCTTATCCCAAAGAAACATCTCGATATACATAATATACAAATGTAAAAGAGCGACCAACGTCGTGGCAACCACTGAAAATAACATCATAAATACAACCTCTTATTTTTATATTTTGTTGGCAGAATAGCTATCTGAGTAAAACATCAAGAAACTATTTTAGATTCTCTTGATCTACTACTTTAGAAACTTTTTGGTTTTCATCATTTGGTGAGATCTTTCCATTGAAGTCTCTTAATACAATGGTCAACGCATCTACTACCACTTGTGGCTCAATGTCATTACTTTCTAGTAACTCAATAAGATCTACAGCCAGTTTCACGTGGTCTGGCGCAAGTTCTAAAGACATATAGGGCTCCCTGTTAAAGTTGATCTAATTTAAATGCAGAATACGTAAAGAGACAATGATAAATCTTTTTTGCTGTCTATAATGGCGCTTACAGCTAAAAATTATTCAATAGAGAAACATTTCATACACTAAAATATAAATACGCCACATTGAACGAGGTTATCGTGATTACAAATGAATTTTGGTTGGATCGTTGGAAGACTGGACGCATTGGTTTTCATCAAGAAGGCATTAACCCTAAGCTCGTAGAGTTTTGGCCAGCCTTACCGAAAAACAGTCGTGTGCTTGTGCCTTTATGTGGTAAATCGAACGATATGATGTGGCTTGCAGAACAAGGCTATGAAGTCACTGGTGTTGAGCTTTCTTCACTTGCTGTCATTCAATTTTTAGGAGACAACGATTTAACGTATGACACACACCAAGAAGGCGATTTAAAAATACATACGGTAAATGGAGGATTATCACTACGTATTATTGAAGGTGACTACTTCCAATTCAGCGAAGATAACTTTGATGCCTGTTACGATCGTGCCGCTATGGTTGCCATGCCAGATTCAAAGCGTGCAGAGTATGTTGCTCACACACTAAAGCGCTTGTCCCCGTCTGCCTGTGTGCTATTAATCTCATTACAATACGATGGTGATACTCAGGGCCCACCATTCTCAATCGAAGAAGATAGCGTCCCTTTGCTTTGGGGAAACCATATTCAAAAAATTGCCTCAGAGAATCTAGCTCAAACCAACCTGCAGTATAAAGAACAAGGACACAGTACATTTGACGAAAGTGTTTGGCGAATTCAGCCTTAAAGAGGATATGACGGAATAGACTTAGATTTGGCTGTCTACCCTAGAGATTTTCTGGGATAATACTGCAGAGTTTTCCACAGACAATCCATGTATCCTCGTAATAGCAAAGAATAGTCATTCACTATTTTCACCGATACCAAGAGTAGACAATGATCAAACGACATAAAACCGCCAAACAACTTTTCTCTTACCCATTATATTGGGCAGAGTGTTATGGCGTCTCCCCCTTCCTACCAACTACTAGGGAAGAAATGGACGCTCTTGGCTGGGATAGCTGCGATGTCATCATTGTTTCGGGCGATGCTTATGTGGATCACCCCAGCTTTGGTATGGCGGTATTGGGTCGCTTATTAGAAGCTCAAGGTTACCGTGTCGGTATTATCGATCAACCAGATTGGCGTAACACAGAAGACTTCATGCGCCTTGGTCGCCCCAACTTATACTTTGGTGTGACCGCTGGCAATATGGACTCCCTGATCAACCGCTACACAGCTGACTTAAAAGTACGTAATGACGATGCCTATACGCCTTACGGCGTTGGTGGAAAACGTCCGGACCGTGCGGTTATCGTTTACTCTCAGCGCTGTAAAGAAGCTTTCCATGATATTCCAGTAATGATTGGTGGCATTGAAGCCAGTCTGCGTCGAATTGCTCAATACGATTATTGGAGTGATGAAGTTCGCCGCTCGGTGTTAATCGACTCTACCGCAGATATCCTGCTTTATGGTAATGCTGAGCGCGCCATGATTGAAGTGACCCATCAAATGGCTATGGGTAAAACACTTGATGAACTTACAGATATTCGTGGCACAACGATTGTCCGTAACACACCACCTGGTGGCTACACTGAAATCGATTCAACCCGTGTAGATTGGCCTGGCAAAGTCGACCAGATTTACAGCCCTTACGAATACATCCCGGAAGGCAAGTGCCAAACTAAAGACGAAGAAGAGTCCGACGTCATGCCTATTCGTGTGATTCCCGCCCCACTTCGCCGTGGCGAAAAGCTTGATCCGGAAAACACCTATATCCGTTTACCGTCTTTTGAGAAAGTCTCGAAAGATCCTGTTCTATACGCCCATACATCACGTATTTTGCACCTTGAATCCAACCCACACAACGCACGTGCTCTAATTCAAAAGCATGGCAAGAAAGAGATCTGGGTAAACCCACCGCCAATTCCGTTGGAAACACCAGAAATGGATGGCGTGTTTGATTTACCTTATGCACGAGTGCCCCACCCAAAATACAAAAAAGCCCGAATTCCGGCTTATGACATGATCAAGACATCAATCAATATCATGCGTGGTTGTTTTGGTGGCTGTACTTTTTGCTCTATCACTGAGCATGAAGGACGTGTCATTCAATCCCGCTCACACGAATCGATTTTGAATGAAATTGAAGATATTAAAGCCAAAGTCCCGGGCTTCACTGGGCATATTTCAGACCTTGGCGGGCCGACTTCTAACATGTACACGCTGAACTGTAACGATGATGAAGTACAAGCGTCGTGCCGCAAACTTTCCTGCGTTTACCCGACCATCTGCTCTAATTTGAATACAGATCACAGCCCTACAACTCAGCTATATAGAAAAACTCGAGCAGTTGAAGGTATTCATACTGTATCGATAGCTTCTGGTTTACGCTATGACCTTGCCGTAGAAGATCCAGAGTACGTTCGTGAGCTTGTTACCCATCACGTGGGTGGCTTACTAAAAATCGCGCCTGAGCATTCAGAGAAAGATACTTTGTCGAAAATGATGAAACCAGGTATGGGAACTTACGATCGCTTCAAGCGCATGTTTGATAAATACTCTAAAGAAGCGGGCAAGAAACAGCATTTGATTCCTTACTTTATTGCCGCACATCCAGGCAGCTCAGATGAAGACATGCTTAACCTTGCTGTATGGTTGAAAACCAACGATTTCAAACCAGACCAAGTACAAACCTTTTATCCTTCGCCCATGTCATTAGCAACAGCCATGTACCACTCTGGCAAGAACCCACTAAAACCGGTTACCTATAAGAGTGAAGACGTTTACACGCCAAAAGACGCCAAGCAGCGAACAGTACAAAAAGGCTTCTTACGCTACCATGATCCTAGCAACTGGCAGGATCTACGCAATAGCCTAATAAAAATGGGCCGCCCAGATCTAATTGGCCATGGCGATAACAAATTAGTGCCAGCGGCAGAAAAAGATAAGCAAATCCATCGACGTCCTCAGAAAGCCAAACCAGGGCAAGCGACTGGCGCGTCACATACGTCAAATAGACCAACCATAGAGAAAAACGTAGCAGCAGAAAAGGCTCGTAATAAAAGTACTCCGAAACCGACTAATCACCGCACTAACACTGGGGGGGCGACGCCAACAAAACGCCGCAAGACAAAAGTAAAATCGCGCCAACAATAAAAGTGAAATAACAGATATAAAAAAGCGCTAAGTTAATAACTTGGCGCTTTTTTTATTTGAATAAATACTAACTATGCTCTGTCTTTGCCAGCGTCTGTCTTCTTCGGCAAGCAAGAACCAACTCAATGGCCGATATTAAGATCAAAGTATAACCTAACGTCTCAATTCCCTCTTCGACGATATTTTTAACCAGTCGCATATAGGAATCCCCCATAACAGCCTGCCAAAAAGAACCACGTCCCATTAAGCGAGAAAATGCCATAATAGTGACAAAGCCAGCGAGAAATGTGCCAAAACTAGGCTGTTGTGAGTATTCCTTTAATGAAGCATAAATAGAAGAAAAACGCCCCCATAGGTAAATAACTACACAAACAAAAATCACACTTACAATTGTCTGCCAAGCGCCATCAAATACATAACTATCGAGCAAAGAGTCTGACTCACGAACAAACATCATAGCTGACAAAGCACCTAATAATGTTGCCGCTATATTTAATTTTTTATCCAATCGCGCTGCATACAAAAACAATATACAACTAAAGAAAGACATAAAATCCTGCATATGCTCTGTTAGAGTTTGCTCGCTGTATTCAGCAGCAGTCTGAAATTGGTATCCTTCCAAAGAAATAAGTTGCGCAACTCCGGCTACAGCAAAAAGGTAAATAAAACCACGAAGAATAAACATGAAAAAACCTCAATTTTTGGAATCGAGATTTTAGTGAAAAAAAGATGAAATAACGACATAGCACAATGAGATGACACTATCATTACTCACTTTTTGCTTATGTAATGACATTTGCAATGCAAATGTCATTAATGAAGACTCTAAGATGATTTGTAATCAATAAGGTTTAGAGAAGCCTCACTGTCCATCAGCTCATCCTGCATACTTTCCACATGCCCTGCCACTTCATCTGGGGATGAAAAATGGGCAATATGATACATAGCGTCACCCTCTTGAACCAAAGGAATGTTTTGCTTACCTATAATGATCCCGCCATTTTTACACAGCACCTTATCTAAAACATCGCCATAAGGATCTTTAATCTCAGCCAATACATCACCAGCTTCAACAAGATCACCTAGCTCTTTTATGTGAGTCGTAAAACCACTATCTGTGGCTCTTATCCAGCTACTGCTTCGGGCAATTCTCGGTTCAGAAAGCGATTTTTTGCTACGGGATTTTGGCAACATACTTAAGTGCCGCATTACACCAACTATGCCTTTAACACCTGCACGTATAGACAGCTCATCAAAACGTAATGCTTCACCCGCTTCATACAATATTACCTTTGCACCAACATCATTAGCGCACTCTCGTAGCGATCCATCACGAAGGTTTGAATTCATTAAAACAGGCACGCCAAAGGCTTTAGCAATAGATAATGTTTCAGGATCATCCAAATTTGCCCTTACCTGAGGAAGATTTGTACGGTGCAAGCTACCAGTATGGAGATCAATGCCGTAGTCGGCTTTAGAGACTATTTCGTTTAAAAATCGATCTGCAACACGACCCGCTAGAGAGCCGCGTTTAGAACCTGGGAAAGAACGATTTAAATCTCGCCGGTCGGGTAAATAGCGGCTTTGGTTCAATACACCATAACCATTAACAATCGGCACCGCGATCAAGGTGCCTTTTAGGTTTTCAAGATATTTGCTTTGAATAATTCGGCTAATAATCTCAATACCGTTAAGCTCATCACCATGAATTGCGGCACTCAGAAACAACGTCGGCCCTGAGCGTTTACCACGTTTAACAAACACAGGCATCGACATATTTGTGTCAGTGTACAACTTTACCATCGGCAGTTTTATTCGAGCTGTACCACCCAATGGAATATCAACACCGCCAATTGTTAAAGCTGTTTTCCCCATTAACCTTTCCCTTTTGTTTTTGTATTACTTAAGAACGCTGTTTTTTCAATGTGCTGAATGATCATCGCAGCCACGTCTTTACCTGTCGCAGATTCAATGCCCTCCAAGCCAGGCGAAGAGTTCACTTCCATAATAAGTGGGCCATTATTGGAGCGCAGAATATCCACACCACACATATTCAAACCCATTACCTTTGCAGCTTCTACCGCCGTACGTCTTTCTTCTGGTGACAATCTAATTAAAGAAGCAGTACCACCACGGTGAAGGTTTGAGCGGAACTCACCTTCCGCACCTTGGCGCTTCATTGCGGCAATAACTTTTCCACCAACAACCAAACAACGGATATCAGCTCCACCCGCTTCTTTAATATACTCTTGCACTAAAATGTTGGCTTTCAATCCCATGAAAGCTTCAATAATAGATTCGGCGGTCTTATTTGACTCAGCCAAAACAACACCAATCCCCTGAGTTCCCTCTAAAAGTTTAATAACAACAGGTGCACCGCCAACATTTTTTAGGAGATCACCAATTTTATCTGGATGATGCGCAAAACCAGTTTTTGGTAACCCCAGACCTTTACGAGACATAAGTTGTAGAGATCTTAATTTATCCCGTGAGCGGCTAATCGCAACAGATTCATTAATACTGTAAGTTCCCATCATCTCAAACTGCCTAACAACAGCGGTTCCATAGAAGGTCACTGAAGCACCAATTCTCGGAATAACTGCGTCGTATTTAGGTAATGGCTTACCATCGTAGCGCACAGAAGGATTACTACTTGTTATGTCCATATAACAATGCATCGTATCAATGACATCCACTTCATGACCAAGCTTTTCACCAGCCTCAACTAATCTACGGGTAGAATAAAGTCGAGGGTTACGAGAGAGAATTGCAATTTTCATAGATGTCCTTTGAACAAAAAAGAAAGCAGATGATGCTTAAAAGGTTAATGCCAATGGCGCGAGAATAGTGAATAACCTTACATTTAGGAAGCTATTTTATTCATTTTACCTAAAAAAAATCTCCGATCACCTTTAAAATCTAAAAGCGATCGGAGACTCTTGTTAGCGATAAAGAATAATACTTATTTTTTCGGTGCGTACGGATTTTCGGAGGATTTGAATTCGAAAATAATAGGCGTACCTGTAATATTCAACACGGTTCTGAATTTGTTCTCAAGGTAACGTTTATAGCTTCCAGGTAAAGAATCCGTCTGGTTACCATGCACGACAATACGCGGAGGATTTGACCCCCCTTGGTGGGCATAGCGCAGCTTGATACGGCGACTATTCACCATTGGAGGCTGGTGCTCGGCGATAGAATCTTCAAGAATACGAGTCAATCGGTTTGTTGACCACTTGGCATAACAAGACTCGTAAGTGCTTTCAATCGTATCGTACAAATCGCCAACGCCAGTACCATGCAAAGCTGATATATAATGAACTTTCGCATATGGCACAAAACCCAAGCGGCGTTCAACTTCGCTTTTAATATGCTCTCTATCGTCTTTCTTTAGTCCATCCCATTTATTTATAGCCAGCACCACACCACGACCTGCATCTAATACATAACCGATCATGTGAAGATCTTGTTCAACCAAGTCTTCATGGGAATCAATGACAACAATAACTACGTTAGCGTCTTGGATAGCCTGTAAAGTCTTAACAATAGAAAATTTTTCTACTGCTTCCTTCACATGCTTACGACGGCGCACCCCTGCAGTATCAATAAGAGTATATTCTTTATCATGACGTACATAAGGAATGTAAACGCTGTCGCGGGTAGTACCGGGCATGTCATAAACAACAACACGATCCTCGCCTAGCATTCGGTTTACCAATGTAGATTTACCCACATTTGGACGGCCAACTACACCGATGCGAATACCACGTGACGCTAGATTAATTTGGTTCTTCGCTTCTTCCACACGTTCTGCATACGGCAACATAACCTTATCAATAAGGACATGAACACCTTTACCATGAGAAGCAGCAATAGGATGTAACTCACCCATACCTAGGGAATAGAAGTCTGCCAAAGCAATATCTTCATTAATACCATCGGTTTTATTGACAACAAGAGTGATTGGCTTATTCGATCGACGCAAATGATTCGCTATCATTTCATCGGCAGGATTCAAACCATGACGACCATCGACAATAAATAAAACAGTATCGGCTTCTTCTATCGCTAATAGCGACTGTCTAGCCATTCTTTCATCAATACCTTGTTCATCGCCACTGATACCACCAGTATCAATAACAATAAATTCATGCTCACCAAGCTTACCATCACCGTATTTACGGTCACGAGTTAGGCCGGGGTAATCGGCAACCAAAGCATCACGTGATCTCGTCAACTGATTGAAGAGAGTTGATTTGCCAACATTGGGTCTACCTACCAATGCAATAACTGGAATCATTTTTTTACCTATAAAAATACAAAGTGGCCACCACCTCTATGAATGAGATGGCAGCCGCTTTAAAAATTCGCTAACACAAAATCAAAACTGATTTTAATAGCTCAATGCCGTCACATTAGAGTTCGGCGTTAAAATAAACATTTTCTTGTCATTTGAGACCATTCGACTACCAGGCGGAACCTTACCATCGGCTAATCTTTGTGCAGCAACCTCACCAGTTACCAGGTCAAGTAAATGAACATATCCACCACGATCCATCACAGCGACGTAATCGCGAAAAAACTCAGGAGTGATTAAGTCACGCTCCTCAAGATCAGAGTTCTTCCACACCTCAGTACCGTTTTTAGCATTTAGAGCAATAACATTACTCTTCATATCAACAGCAACAAGCAGCTCACCTTTCACCGCGACACCAACCGAACTGGATATGTTACGCTGCCATAAAGGTCGACCGCTCTCAATAGAAAGCGCGACAAGCGTCCCATTATAGGCAACAGCATAAACAACGCCATTATCTACAACTAAACGGCCATTGATATCACTTAAACGTTCAATCTCGTAACGACCTTCTGGCTTACCGACATCATACGACCAAGCTAAGCTACCAGTCTGTAATTCGTAAGCTTTCAACTTACCGTTTGCAAAACCAACGATTACTTTGCCATTTTCAATAACAGGCGCGCTTGTACCACGTACTGTTAACGATGGCAAATCTTCTTTTGCTCGCCACTGAGTTTCCCCAGTACTTGCATCCAGCACACTAATCCAACCATCCGCGGTTTGAATTGCTAACTTTCCAGCAGCATAAGCAGCCTCAGACAACACCTCTGAGCTTAGTGTTTTCTCCCATAACACAGTCTTAGTTGCCAACGAAGCAGCAACAAGCTGAGCGTCATAGGTACCGAAATACAAAACATCTTCGTGACGAGTTACACCTGAACTGGCTTTATACTCTGTCGGAAAAATACGCTTCTCTTTTCCGCGATTCTGCCCAAGCTCGTAAAGTGTGCCCTTATCAGTGACAAAGAACAAAGAAGCGTCATCTAGGACAAGGTTAAATCGTTCACTAGACTCACCAAAATTACCATCGACACCAGAGCGCCAATCTGTCCCTAAATCCACTTTATTCTTAAGGGGAGGAAGATCAGCTAAAGCTGGACGTGAATTAGAACAACCTTGAAGCACAAGTGCCGCAAGTAATGTGATGAATATAGTAGACTTACGCATAGTTAACCTTTCACCAAATCCTTCAGTTTTATTTCTAGTAGCGGATGATTTACACCCGTACCAATGGCTTCACTTGCTTTTTGGTAAGCAAGACGAGCCTCGTCACGCTTTCCTTGCTGCATAAAAATATCACCAATCAACTCTTGCTTCTGCGCTTCAAACTCTTCATCAGACACTTTGTCAGCGCGCGTCATTGCGGCAGAAAAGTCTTCTTTCTGAAGCAATAGTTGCGCGACTCGCAAATCAGCAATGGCAACAAAAGAAGCATCACTTGTTTTAGAAATAGCATTCTCTAAAGCTGCAATCGCCTCATCGTAGTTACCATTTTCAGCATCTACTCGAGCCAAAAACAACTGACCAAACATGGCATAACCAGTATCACCATAATCGTCTGAAAGTTGCTTAGCGATAAAAGTTACCGTCTTTTGATTATTTTCATCACTTAAATCTGCAGAAGCTTGAACCAAATTTTGGTACAGAGCAGATGCCTCACTAATATAGTTAGCTTGATTGTTTTTCCAAGCTTGCCAACCAAAATACCCACCTACAGAAGCTGCGACAACAATGACCAATACTAGACCATTCTTTTTCCACCATGTCTTAAACGCTTCAATTTGTTCTTCTTCAGTCTTTAATTCAGACACTTTCTCTTCCTCATGCAAGGTATACAACCAATTTTTGGTAGGCGCACACTATTCAATCAAATTACAACTTGGCATTAATATATGCAGAAACACCGTCAAGAGAGTAAGCTTGCTGCTCACCCGTTAACATGTCTTTAACCTGACAAATACCTTGCTCAATCTCATCTTGGCCTAAAATAATCGTAAAGCGAGCTTCGGACTTATCAGCTTTCTTCATCTGATTTTTGAAACTTCCACCGCCACAATGACGTAACACGACTAAGTTGGCGTTCCCCTCGCGTAAACTCTCCGCCAATACAAAAGAAGCGACTTCCGCTGCCTCCCCCATGCTTATAACAAAAACGTCTGTCGAGAATTTAGCGCCTGCCGGTATCAAATCTAACGTTTCAAGTAAAAGCACCAAACGTTCGATCCCCATTGCAAAACCAACGGCTGGAGTAGACTTTCCACCCAACTGTTCCACCAAACCATCATAACGACCGCCAGCGCACACTGTTGCCTGTGAACCTAAATGCGTTGTTACCCACTCAAAAACTGTTTTTCCGTAATAATCTAAACCACGTACCAAACGACGGTTAATGACATACGAGATACCATTAGCTTTCAAGATAGCCTGCAGAAGGTCAAAGTGAGCTTGTGACTCTTCACCAATAAAATCTTC
This sequence comes from Marinomonas foliarum, assembly GCF_016906065.1. Lineage (NCBI taxonomy): Bacteria > Pseudomonadati > Pseudomonadota > Gammaproteobacteria > Oceanospirillales > Oceanospirillaceae > Marinomonas > Marinomonas foliarum. The sequence continues at coordinate 905,929 of NZ_CP070273.1, forward strand.
TAAGTTCGGCGCATCTTTCAACACAGCCTGAGTTGGCTCATCTTTAGAATCTAATATTCTTAATGGATTAGTATCTAAACGGCGTTGACTATCTTCGTCTAGCTGACCTTTATATTGTGTCAAATACTCAACCAAAGCCGCTTTATAAGCTTCACGCTCAGAGGCCAAGCCTATGGTGTTTAACTGCAACTCAACGTGCTCAAGCAGCCCAAGTTCTTTCCATAACCGAGCCGACAAAATAATCAACTCTGCATCAATATCAGCCGTTCCCATTCCGAACGACTCCACACCGATCTGATGAAACTGACGATAACGCCCTTTCTGCGGTCGCTCGTAACGGAACATTGGCCCGGTGTACCATAAACGCTGAACTTGATTAAACAACAAGCCAGCCTGGTCAGCAGCTCGCACACAACTTGCGGTGCCCTCTGGTCGTAAAGTAAGAGACTCACCATTACGATCATCAAACGTGTACATTTCTTTTTCAACGATATCTGTTGTTTCACCGACACCGCGTTTAAACAAATCCGTATTTTCAACAATTGGGAAACGGATTTGTTGATACCCATAGGATTTAACAACACTCGCTACTGTTTTTTCTAGATATAACCAAACAGAAGACTGATCAGGCAAAATATCGTTCATTCCCCTGATTGCTTGAATTTTACGAGCCACAATGGATCCTTAATTTTTTACAATAATATTGGCGATTTCACGTTCTTTTAGAACCGCCTTTTTTCGAATCATTTCTTCCAAGTCATCAACAAGTGTTGCGTTTTTCGTTTTGCTACTTGGCTTACCGTCTTGATAGATCAAATTATTTGGCGATCCACCAGCCAAACCGATATCGGCTTCTTTTGCTTCACCAGGTCCATTAACCACACAACCAATGACAGCAACGTCCATCGGAATAGTAATGTCTTCTAATCGCTCTTCTAGCTCATTCATTGTTTTAATAACATCGAAGTTCTGACGTGAGCAGCTTGGACAAGCAATGAAGTTAATGCCGCGATTACGCAACTTTAAGCTACGCAACATATCCCAACCGACTTTAATTTCTTGCACTGGATCAGCTGCAAGAGACACGCGAATGGTATCACCAATGCCATCCATCAAAAGCAAACCAAGCCCAATAGAGGATTTCACAGTACCTGAACGCAAGCCCCCAGCTTCTGTAATGCCAAGGTGTAAAGGGTTATCGATCTGGCTAGCAATTTTTCGATATGCCTCAACCGTCATAAAAATATCAGACGCTTTCAGGCTTAATTTGTATTCGTGAAAGTCTAATTCATCGAAGTACTGAATTTGGCGAAAAGCCGATTCAACCAGCGCATCTGGCGTTGGCTCACCGTACTTTTTCTGAAGGTCCTTTTCTAAGGAACCAGCATTCACGCCAATACGAATAGGGATATTTTTGTCTCTTGCACAATCAACAACAGCGCGAACACGGTCTTTATTACCTATATTGCCGGGGTTAATACGTAAACAATCCACTCCGTATTCAGCGACTTTTAACGCAATTTTATAGTCAAAATGAATATCAGCTACAAGTGGAATTGATACTTCGGCCCGTATTTTCTTAAATGCTTCAGCGGCATCCATGGATGGAATAGAAACACGAACGATATCTGCACCAGCGTCGGCTATCGCACGGATTTGCGCAACCGTTGCATCAACATCGCACGTTTCAGTATTTGTCATACTTTGGACACTAATTGGCGCACCTCCGCCAACGGGAACATTCCCAACCATAATCTGTCGAGAGTGACGTCGTTTAATAGGTGATTCAAAATGCATAAGGGTCTCTACTTGAGCTCAAAACGAGCCAAATCTTTACGTGTAAAAGAAGAAAAATCGAAGTCGTTGCCTTTGTAGGTCAAAGATGACACGCCTTTGGCATATCCCAAGACCACACGGTAAGGTGCCTTACCTGTTAAGGATAACTCACTGCCAGCAGACTTAACGCCTGAAAACAAAATTTTTCCAGTCGCATCTCTCACTTCAGTCCAGCAGTCAGCATCAAAAGCAATCACAACTTCATCAGAATAAGTAGGCAATACTGGCTCAGGGGACACTTCAGTAGGTACTTCAGAGGTTGCTCTTACTACCTCGTCAGGATTAACACCAGCCTCTTCTAGAATAGCCATTGTTTCAGCAGACAAACCAGTTACTACATCGCCATCATCTGCGACATCTTCAGCTGCCGTCATTTCAGGAGTGCTTTCTGATAAATCTTGAGACTCCTCTGTGGCGTTATTAACATCCACCTCTGGCTCACTAGGTGTTTCTTCGACAGCGGCCTGCTCGGAGCTCTGAGCGCTTTCTTCTACAATGCTCACATCATCTGCAGATTGCGCCGGCCACCAAAAAACTAAAAACACTAAAACGGCGACAATAACTACCGATATAAACATAACGATAGGGTCACCCAAATGACTCTGTCTATTCACTTTATCAACAGGCTTGATTGTCGACTCGGCATCAGCACGCTCTGCATCAAATGCGTTCAACATTTCTGATGTTTCTATGCTCAATAATCGGCAATAACTTTTAAGAAAGCCACGAGCAAAGGTACTAGAACGAAAATATTTAAAATTATTCGCTTCAAGTGCTCGTACTTGGTCAATGGGGATTTTTAACTCTGTAGCAACATATCTTTCATCAAACTCTAGCTCAAGTCTCTTCGCTTTAAGTCGCTTACCAATATTAATCGTATCTATATTCGTTTTACTTACAGGAGCATCAGTTTGAAATTCAGTTGTCATGTCAATACCTTGAGCCATTCAGGCATGTAAAATTACTCGCAGATGAGGACAGTGTAGGGTCAGTCTCGCGTGCAATTAGATGCCGCGACAGACAGTTGTACTCATCAAAATGCACCGATCCTCGGGCAATTTGTTTATTAGCCTGGATATTATTAAAAATTAAGCGAGCTTTGTCATTACTACCTTGTATTAAAACAAGATTGAGCTCCGTCATCAAACCAATCAGAGGTAAATCAGCAATTTCTTTTGCCTGTTTTAGATAGATTCCAGCTAAATTTACTTGATTCTGACGTATTGCACATCTGGATAGGTTAATTTGCACTGTCTGGCGCCTATTAGGGCTATTTTTATCTGCATTTTCAAATGCCTTACAAGCAAGCTCCCAACGCTCCTCCACCCCTAACAGCACGCCATAGTTATTCAACAAAAAACCGTCATTTGGGTATTCACTTAGTGCCCTTTCGTGAACCGCTATAGCTTCACTGTACTCTTCAACACTCAACCAATATAACCCAAGCAAACGCCAATACTCCCTAAATTGCTCCGAGGAACCCACCTGATCTAGCTGCCTCTTTGCCAATGGCCACTGACCCAGTAAAAGATGCGCTTGTATCATTGAGAGGCGCTTTGAGTCAGATATAGGAGGTCGCTGAGGGGAAACAGCTTGATAAGCACAAGAGGAAATCAACAAGCAACACAATAAAAAAGGCAGTAACCATAAGCGCATACAGACATCCTTGTCATATACAATTTTTTTGAACAATAAGTTAGTTTTTTACTTCTCGCAACTCAATATACTTCTGACTACGGCGAGTTTTGTCATGAAAATCCCCCACTAATTGACCACAAGCAGCGTCGATATCATCACCACGAGTCGTTCGAACTGTCACTGTATAACCTGCATCAGCTAGGATTTTCTGGAATCGACGAGTACGGTTATTAGATGGTTTTTCATAACCCGAATGAGGGAACGGATTAAATGGAATCAAGTTGATTTTACATTCCAATACTTTAAGAAGCTCAGCCAATTCATGGGCCTGCTCTTCGTTGTCATTCACACCAGACATCAAGGTGTATTCAATCGTAATATGGCGCTTATCTGGTAAATTTGCCAAGTAGTGCTGGCAAGATTCGATTAACTCAGCAATCGGGTATTTTTTATTAATAGGAACAAGCTCATTACGCAAAGCGTCATTTGGCGCATGCAATGAAATAGCCAAAGACACATCAGTACGTTTTACCAACTCATAAATCTTAGGCACAACACCTGAAGTACTCAATGTGACACGGCGCTTAGACAATCCATAAGCATGGTCATGCATCATTAGAATCATAGCATCAACTACAGGCTCAAAATTCATCAATGGCTCACCCATACCCATCATCACAACATTGGTAACGCGACGAGGACCATTCGGGTCCATAGGGCCAAAAGACTTAATCGCAATCCACACTTGCCCAATAATTTCAGCGGGCGTTAAATTACGGTTAAAACCTTGCTTACCTGTTGAACAAAAGCTGCAATCCAAAGAACAACCCACTTGAGATGACACACACAAGGTCGCGCGATCACCATCAGGAATCAGTACGGTTTCAACACAATCGTTCTTGCCGCCTTCAGTTCGGATAATCCATTTACGTGTACCGTCAGTTGAGATATTTTGCGACACCACTTCCGGCCCACGAATCTCACAAATTTGCTCTAATTTAGCACGCAAAGCCTTGCTGACATCCGTCATTTCATCGAAGCTTTCCGCTCCCTTTTGATGGATCCATTTAATCACCTGAGTGGCACGGAATTTCTTCTCGCCAATGGATTCAAAAAACTCGATCAATTTCTCAGGGGATAAACCCAACAGGTTTACTTTTTTGGTGTCAGTCATAATTCAATGTCGCTTGCTATGGTTAGCATTAAGTGTAAACGAAAAAAGCCTCTGAAAAGAAAAGTCTTTTCAGAAGCCTCTGTAAAAAAGCGGGCTGACGCCCGCCCTTTCAAAACAGATCGGACATAAAGGTCCTAGCTGTCAATTACTTACCGAAGAAGTAAGCAATTTCACGTGCTGCAGATTCAACAGAATCAGAACCGTGAACAGCATTTGCATCGATAGACGTTGCGTAATCTGCACGCAAAGTACCAGCAGTTGCCTCTTTAGGGTTAGTTGCCCCCATAAGCTCACGGTGACGAAGAACTGCGCCTTCACCTTCAAGAACAGAAACAACAACAGGACCAGAAGTCATGAAAGCAACCAAATCTTTGTAGAAAGGACGCTCTTTGTGCTCTGCGTAAAAACCGCCAGCCAATTCGTCGTCTAGTTGAATCATTTTAGCTTCAACGATTTTAAAACCAGCACGCTCGAAACGAGTGTAGATTTCGCCGATTACGTTTTTAGCAACAGCATCTGGCTTGATGATTGATAGAGTGCGTTCTAACGCCATGGTATAACTCCAAATAAAATTTAAAGGGCGATGCCTTTTGCATGGCCCGGGACTTAAAAGTTCAGCGCGCGTATTATACGCAGCAATTTATTAAAATTGTATGATCAAACGAACATTATTTATTCAAACCAGAATAAAAGTACAAATTCTTACAACTAAGCTACAGACCTAAGGCGACTCACTGCGGTTTTAATCGTCTCAGCAGCAAAATCCACCTCTTCCTCTGTACTAAAACGCCCTACAGAAAGACGCAAGGAACTGTGCGCTAGATCATCAGCTAAACCAATCGCTCGTAAAACATAAGAAGGCTCCAAGCTTGCTGAAGTACAAGCCGAACCAGATGAAACAGCAATATCACTCAAAGACATCAACAAAACTTCGCCATCAACATCAGAGAAACCAACATTCAACACGCCGGCAACGCGGTTATCTGAATCACCATTGAGATGCACTCCAGATAGCTCAGTCAAAGAAACCCATAAACGCTCACGCAAGACTTTGATGCGAGTACAATCCTGTTCCATATCTTCACCAGCCAAACGAAACGCTTCCCCCATACCGACGATTTGATGAGTCGCCAAGGTACCAGAGCGCATACCGCGTTCATGGCCACCACCGTGAATTTGCGCCTCTAGCTTCACTTTTGGCGAACGTCTTACATATAAAGCACCAATCCCTTTTGGTCCATAAGTCTTATGAGCTGTAAGAGACATTAAATCCACTTTCATAGCATTAACGTCAATTTCAATTTTGCCTGAGGTTTGAGCTGCATCCACATGAAAGAATACTCCATGGGATCGCGTTAACTCACCAATAGCCGTAATGTCTGTCAAGACACCAAGCTCGTTATTCCCATGCATCAAAGACACTAAAATAGTGTCTTCACGCAACACTTCTGCAACCTGACTTGGTGAAATCACACCATGAATATCTGGCTGTAAATACGTTACTTCAAAGCCATCTTTTTCAAGCTGCTTACAAGGATCCAAAACCGCCTTATGCTCAATCATCGACGTAATAATATGTCGGCCTTTCTGACGATAAGCATGAGCAACACCCTTAAGAGCCAAGTTATTGGCTTCCGTCGCGCCCGACGTCCAAACAATTTCACGAGAATCGGCCTTAATCAAACTCGCAACTTGCAACCTAGCTTCCTCTACCGCTTCTTCAGCACGCCAACCAAATAGATGCGAGCGAGAAGCAGGATTACCAAAATTACCGTCCTGCGTTAAACACGCCATCATTTTTTCAGCCACTCTTGGGTCGACTGGCGTGGTAGCAGAATTATCTAGGTAAACAGGGGTGTTCATTTAACGCTCTCCAATATCAATTAAGCTGCTGCCTGTGCAATGCCTTTTATGCGCCCTACAATAGAGCGCAAACCATTGCCACGAGTTGGACTCAAATGCCTCTCAAGATCCAGCTCTTCAAAATAAGCCGTTATATCAAAATCTAAAATTTCTTGTGGTGTTTTATGATCCAATGCAGCCAAAACCAATCCCAGTAAACCACGCACTATAATGGCATCACTGTCTACGGCAAATGTCAGAACCTCACCTTTTGTCGCATCTTGCTCACTATCCGGCTGAATCCAAACACTGCTCTGACAGCCCTTTACCAAACGCTCTGAAGTGCGCCATGCATCATCAAATGCAGGTAAGGATTTACCCAAATCAATGATGTACTTGTACTTATCTTCCCAGTCGTCAAAAAACGACAGATCATCTACGATGTCTTCTGTACTAGGCAAAGCCATGACTACCCTCTTTTTTACATCAAGCCTATTAAAACAAAAACGGCATTAGCAAAGTGCCAAGGCCGTTTCATATTGTATTCGATTTTAATGAATGACCGAAGCCATCCCAGAAAGACATTAGAAGAAAAGGCCTGCCTCTAGTTGCGCCTCTTCACTCATCATTTCTCGTGACCATGGCGGATCAAATACCAACTCCACTTTCACCGTTTCGACATTAGGCACTTTCGCCACTCGATACTTAACATCACCCACTAACACTGGTCCCATTCCGCAACCCGGTGCCGTCAGTGTCATATCGATTAAAACAGACTTGCTGTCTTGATCTACTGTTACTTTATAAACCAAGCCTAAAGACACTAAACTAATCGGAATCTCTGGGTCATAGATTGTATCTAGAGCTTGCCAAACCTGTTCTTCACTTACTTCGCCAGTACCGAGATCTTCAAAATCTAGAACTTCAGGCTGCTGACCAATTGCTTCAGCGTCGGTTCCATCTATACGAAGCATATTACCTTGCCAAGTGACAGTGTAATTCCCCCCCAAACTCTGATTAATCGTTATAAACTGACCTTCAGGAATACTAACTGGCTCACCGCTTGGCACTCGTCGCGCAGGACAAGCACGGTTTGTAACTACCATTTTTTGCATGAAGTTAACTCACACTAAAGCTTTCGCCACAGCCACATTCTGCTACAACGTTAGGGTTTTTAAACTTCACAACTTCGTTAACGCCTTCGCGTACCAAGTCAATTTCCGTTCCTTGAAGCATGGAAGCAGATTGTGAATCTACCGCAAGAACAACATCACCAAACTCTAAAACGGTATCATTTTCCAATGCAGCATCAACGATATCTAATACATAGGAAAAACCGGTACACCCACTTTCCTTGGTACTCAATCGAATCAACTTACTTGGCTGTTTCACCAATTTAGAGGCAAAATATTTCTGTGCAGAAGCGGTTAAAGACACGCTAGAGACAGGATCAAACGTTGTTACTGTCATTGAAACCTCCTAAGCCAGCATTGTTCGCACTTTTTTCAGTGCCACAAACAAAGCGTCAACTTCTTCTAATGTATTATAAATCGCGAACGATGCTCGCGCGGTGCCAGGAACATTAAAACGTGCCATCAAAGGCTGCGCACAATGATCACCAGTACGAACCGCAACCCCCTGACGATCCAATAAAAAACCGATATCCGCAGGATGACCTTGGTCCATAACAAAACTCAATACGCCAATTTTTTCTTTGGCATTACCAATAATGGTTAGGCCTTCAAACTCTTCTGCTAGTTCAGTCGCACGATCTAGTAGCGCCTTTTCGTGGGCTGCTACCGCATCTTGATCCAAAGCGCTAAACCAACGAATTGCCTCACCCATAGCAATCGCATCCCCCACATTGGGCGTACCTGCCTCAAAACGATAAGGCAATACGTTCCAAGTAGCATCCTGCAAAGTTACGGTGGAAATCATCTCGCCGCCAGTGCGCCATACTGGCCAAGTCGACAATACTGATTCTTTACCCCACAACACTCCGACGCCCATTGGTCCGTAGATTTTATGTCCTGAAAAGGCATAAAAGTCACAGCCGATGTCTTGCACATCAGCATAGCCATGAGCAGCACCTTGAGCACCATCTACCAGTACCCAAGCTCCGACTTTTTTCGCTTTAGCCGTCATTTCTTTAATGGGATTTACGGTCCCCAACGCATTGGAAACATGCGGAAAAGCCACAAATTTAGTATGCTCGTTCAGCATGGCATCATAAGCCGCTTGATCTAATTCACCAGCATCTGTAACGGGAATCGTTCTTAAAGTAGCACCTGACGCTTTACAGGCTTGCTGCCAAGTAACGAGATTGGCATGATGGTCCATTCCAGTCGCGATAACTTCATCACCCGGCGACAACAAAGACCCCAAACCATTGGCGACTATATTAATCGCCTCGGTGGTGCCTGTTGTCCAAATCACTTCTTCGCGTTTCGGCGCATTGATAAAGTTTTTAACAATATCTCGTGCATCTTCAAAACGACGAGTTGCCTCGTCCGCAAGACGATGGGCACCACGATGCACATTGGAATTGCAAGTCGAGTAATAATCAACCAAAGCATCAATCACACACTGTGGCTTTTGCGTTGTCGCGGCATTATCGAGATAAACAAGTGGATTACCATCAATGACACGCTTTAAAATCGGAAATTGCTCGCGGATAGCCGCTACATCAAAACTCATTCGATTCTCGCTTACTTTACTTCCATTTGCGCAAAGCGCTCACGGATAATAGGACGAATCCACTCTGCTAACGCGGCGTTTGGCATCAAATCAATCAACTCATTAATAAAGCCAAAGTTAAGCATTACTTGCGCTTTTGAACGGCTTACACCGCGAGTCTGTAAGTAATACAAGGCCTGCTTATCAATCTGAGCAACCGTAGCACCATGGGCACATTTCACATCATCTGCGTAAATCTCTAACTCGGGCTTGGTGTTAATCTCGGCCTTATCAGATAACAGCAAATTGCGATTATTCAACTCTGCCAAGGTTTTCTGCGCATCACGGTATATATGAATACGGCCATTAAATACAGCACGAGAACGATCCGCGACGATACAACGAACGTTTTCTTCTGTTTTACCATTTGGCATAGCGTGCTCAACCGTTGCATGAAGATCAAACAACTCTTTACCATCCAGCAAATACATGGCATTTAACTTAGCATCAGCAAACTCACCCGCATGAATAATGTCTGTATCCAAACGAGACAACTCACTACCGAAACCAACGATTGTACTGTTCATTTTCGCATGGTCATGCAAATTAAAGTGACTACCGCCAATAGCAACATTACTTCCTGTTTGCAGGGCAAAACGGTAATGCTCTAGACGCGCATTAGTGCCTACATTGTATTCAACAAACGCCGTATTAAAGCTATCGCCTTGCGCTTGAACATCTTCAATGACGGTTAATCGCGAACCCGCTGCCAAAGAAACCTGAACGCGTGTATGAGATTCCGCGCCTGGGCTCAACAAAGAACTAATTCGGATAGGTTGAGTAATTTCAACACCTTCCGCAACAGACACAACGACAACATCTTGTGCTAGTGCATCGTTAACTAAACCAAAGATATGACGTTCTGGCTTAATCGTCGAAAACGTATTTAGTGCATCGGCTTGTTGTGCTGACTCCAAATCACCACCTAAGGCAATAGACAGACCTTCAGGCAAGGTATTGGCTAATTGAGCAGGATCAAACTGACCGTTTACAAACACCAATTCAATAGCAGATAAATCCGCAATAGCGACAGGCGATAAATCAACCTTGTCACTAATCATTTTAGCCGGTGTACGCTCTACTGGGCGAAGCGGCGTGTAACGCCACGCTTCCGTTTTACGCGTTGGCCATTTAGTTTTTGCTAAAAGATCCAGCGCATGAGCACGTTTTGGCGCCAACCAATCATGAATACCTTGCGCTCGAGTAATGGCGCTTTCTAACCATTCACTCATGCCTTACCCCTCAAGTTCGTCTTCAGTCGGCTCTTTCTGCAGCCAAGCGTAGCCTTGAGCTTCTAACTCAAGAGCAAGGGAAGCATCGCCGCTTTTAACGATTTTACCGTCAGACAATACATGCACGAAGTCAGGCTTAATGTAATCCAAAAGACGCTGGTAATGCGTTACAACAATAAAACTACGATCAGCAGAGCGCTGGCTGTTTACACCTTCAGCAACTACTTGCAAGGCATCGATATCCAAACCTGAATCGGTTTCATCTAGGATGCAAAGCTTTGGCTTAAGCAATAACATTTGCATTAGCTCATTACGCTTTTTCTCACCACCAGAGAAGCCTTCGTTAACGCCACGCTTTAAGAAAGCCACAGGTAAGTTAACTTGTTTACAAGCCGCTTTTGCTTCTTTTAAGAAGTCAGCAGACGTAATAGCGTCTTCACCACGCGCTTCTCGTTGCGCATCAACTGATGCTTTTAAAAACTCTAAATTGCTTACACCAGGAATTTCGACTGGGTATTGGAATGCCAAGAATAAACCCGCGCGAGCGCGGTCTTCTGTTTCCATTTCTAGCAAATCTTCACCACCAAGCGTCACACTACCGCTTTCGACACTGTAACCATCACGGCCAGACAAAACATAGCCTAGGGTACTTTTACCAGCACCATTTGGGCCCATGATCGCGTGTACTTCACCCGGTTTGATATCTAGATCTAACCCTTTGATGATTTGTTTTTCTTCAACGCTGGCGTGCAAATCTTTTATCGTCAACAAACTGTTCGTGTTCGACATCTTTAATAATTCCTTAACCTACTGAGCCTTCAAGGCTTATTTCTAGTAACTTGCCAGCTTCAACAGCAAATTCCATTGGTAATTCTTTAAATACTTCCTTACAGAAGCCATTCACAATCATGGATACGGCTTTTTCAGGATCAAGACCACGCTGACGACATAAGAACATCTGCTCGTCGCTGACTTTAGACGTCGTTGCTTCGTGCTCCACAATAGCGGACGGATTACGGCTTTCCACATAAGGGAAAGTATGCGCACCACACTGATCTCCGATCAGCAAAGAATCACACTGAGTGAAGTTACGTGCGCCCTCAGCGCCTGGGTTCATACGAACAAGCCCACGGTAACTATTGTTACTTCGGCCTGCCGAAATACCTTTGGAGATAATGGTAGACTTGGTGTTTTTACCAAGATGAATCATTTTGGTCCCCGTGTCTGCTTGCTGACGACCACGCGTCAAAGCAACCGAGTAAAACTCACCAACACTGTTATCACCTTTCAAAATACAGCTTGGATACTTCCAAGTAACAGAAGAACCGGTCTCTACTTGCGTCCAAGAAATTTTAGCGTTGGTATGACAAATACCGCGTTTCGTTACAAAGTTATAAATGCCACCTTTGCCGTTTTCATCGCCTGGATACCAGTTCTGCACAGTTGAGTATTTAATCTCGGCATTATCCAACGCAACCAATTCAACAACCGCTGCATGCAACTGATTTTCATCACGTTGTGGTGCAGTGCAGCCTTCCAGATAACTGACGTGACTGCCTTCATCAGCAACAATCAAAGTACGCTCGAACTGACCCGTATTTTGCTCATTGATACGGAAATAAGTAGACAACTCCATTGGGCAGCGGGTGCCTTTAGGAATATAAACAAAAGAACCATCGGTAAAGACGGCGCAGTTCAAGGCTGCATAGTAGTTGTCTTTCTTAGGAACAACACTGCCGATGTATTTTTTAACAAGGTCTGGATACTTATGAACCGCTTCAGAAATTGGGCAAAAGATAACGCCCGCTTCTTCTAGTTTTTCACGGAATGTAGTCACAACAGAAACAGAATCAAATACCGCGTCAACTGCGATACCAGCTAACATTTGCTGCTCAATTAGAGGAATACCAAGTTTCTCATAAGTACGCAGTAATTCAGGGTCAACTTCATCCAAAGATTTAGGCTTATCCTTCATACTCTTTGGTGCCGAATAGTAAGAAATGGACTGGAAATCAATTTTTGGATAATCAACTAACGCCCACTCTGGCTCTTCCATTTCTAGCCATTCACGAAATGCGCCTAGACGCCATTCGAGCATCCATTCAGGCTCGCCTTTCATTCCTGAAATACGACGAATAACATCTTCATTCAAACCTGGCTCGAATGTTTCTGATTCTACATCAGACACAAAGCCCGCTTCGTATTCCCGTGCCAGCGCCTTATCTATCTGCTCAGTCATATAAAAACTCACTCAATTATAGCCACCAACGCACTGTCAATCAGTGCATCAAGCTCTACTAATTTATTCTCTATTTAATCAACAATCGCCGCGCTAATTTTGTCATTTTCAAAACTACGCTGTCGGCTTTCAAGTTCTTGCCGCTCTGCGACTTGGCGGACATCATTTCGGCGCACCAATTGATCTAGGCTAATTTGATTTAAAAAATCATGTATTTGATCGCTTAAATCACACCATAAATGATGTGTCAGACAAGTGTTGCCACTCTGGCAATCACTTCGCCCCTTACAACCTGTTGCGTCAACCGATTCATTTACCGCATCCACTATTTGCGCAACAAAAATATCATTATTTGAACGACTCAAACGATATCCTCCACCAGGCCCCCTGACACTATTTACTAGTGACCGCTTACGGAGCTTGGAGAACAATTGCTCAAGATAAGATAACGATATCCCTTGTCGGCTTGAAATATCAGACAAGGACACAGGCCCTTTATCTGAGTGTAATGCCAAATCAAGCATGGCGGTTACCGCATAACGACCTTTTGTTGTCAGACGCATAAGCCATCCAATTTAGATTATTCTGTGAGAACAAATAGTACACAAAACCTACTGTTTTGATCAAGTATTTACCTGACTATTTTGGTAGGTTATTACTCTTATAAAATAATAAGCGCGTATTTTACGTGCACTAAAGGAAAAACTAAACTGCCGAATAGGGATATCAAGGATATGCTGGTTATAATCAGACACTGTTACGAAGAAATACAAATAGAAGATTGCGGCGAAAGCCAATAAGCATAATGATGATTAGATGACTCAAAGTAGTATTTCAAACCTTGAAGAACAGCACTAAAGCAAACAGAGGAGAATAAGATGCCACCTAAAACTCAGGTCGATAGCACCGTAGTAGAGACTCCCAAGAAAAAGCCAGTCATGCTAATTACTGCTTTTTTCTTATGCTTTATTTTTAGTGTTTTAGCGTCGTCAGGTGTGGCTTACATTATGCTTAAACCATCACCAGAAAACGCAAAAGCTGCAGACACAATAACTGAGCAGGGTAATCTAATCGCCACCATGGAACGAACACTTGCCCAGCAAAGCTCCAAAATAAAAACCATAGAAGAACAAAGCGAAGTACTAAAACTCTACCTGAGACACAGCAGTTCGACAGCCTTGAAAAACATTTTGATCGACCAAGAACGCAACATTCAGGCCTACCTAAAAGTCATGAAGTCTGCTATGAAAGACCTTTCCGCGTTGAGCCCAAGGACCACAGATTGGAATAACGAATATCAATACCAGCTAGACCTAGCCCTAAAAGGCAGCATTGAAAGAGAAGACCTGCTCAAGATACTTAAAACTGGCGAACCAAATGAGAAAAGTCAGTAGCCAACAAAGCCACTTAATAAACAGGGATAAATCAATTGCCATTATCAACAATCAAAAATACGAGCATTTTAAAAGCGTACGATGCGATTAAAACCAGCTTTTGGTTTACCCCCTGTCTTATTTTATCCCTGACCATTTTGGGCTGTATATCTTTGCTGCTCATTGACTTGTACGCAGGCCTAGATTCATTACCTTGGCTGAATTCTTTATACCACGCCAACGCGGATATCACCCGAGATCTTCTTACTACCGTCGCGAGCAGTGTAATGACTGTAGTCAGTATCACATTTTCTATTACCATCGTAGCGCTTACTAACGCCTCATCGCAATTTGGACCAAGGTTAATTCGTAACTTTATGGAAGACTCAAGCACTCAAATCGTGCTTGGCGTGTTTATCTCTCTATTTGTTTATTGTCTAGTATTGGTTCGTATGACTGATGACTTTGCTGATGGCGCTTTCCTACCAGGGCTCACTATTGCTGGTGCGATAGCAATGACACTGTTTGGTATTCTTCTGCTCATTTATTTCATCCACCATGTTTCCCTCAATTTGCAATCTGACAGCGTCATCGACAATGTTTACAGCGAGCTACAATCTAGTATCGAACAAATTTTTAAACAACAAAAAGAGGAAGAAGCAGACTCTTCAACGGATAAAAAACAAGTTCAGACGACAAAACAAGCTGACAAAAAACATGAGCAATTTCAATTCCAGAGCAAATCTTGTGGCTATATTCAGGCTATCAACTACGCAGACATAACAAATGTAATAAGTAAGCTAGATGGACATCTAGATATTTTGGTGAACCCAGGAGACTTTATCGTAAACCGAATGGTTGTGATGACAAGTAACATTGAAAGGTTTTCGGAAGAAGACAAACAAACATTGCACGAGTGCTTTACTCTAGGGCCAAAACGAACACCAATACAAGACCCTGAATTTGCGGTTCATCAATTGGTTGAAATTGCTTTAAGAGCCCTTTCTCCTGGTATCAACGACCCATATTCAGCCATAGCCTGTATTGATAAACTCACCGCTGCGGTTTGTGATTTAACTCAAAAAAGCTTCCCCGAAGGCGCTACCTATGATGATAATGACATAGAGAGAGTGACTTACAAGACGACATCTTTCGAAAACTTGGCCAATATTGCCTTCAACCAAATCCGCCAATACTCTCAATCATGCTTGGCAGTGCAATTACGTCAATTGGAAGGGGTTACCCGTATTGCAGAACAAGCGAACCATTCAACACATTGGTCTTTCGTATACCACCAGAAGCTCATGCTCGAACACGGACTAGAGCAGCAACAACTCGTCGATTTGGATAAAAAAGAAGTCTCTAGTCGGCTGCAAACCTTAACTAAGCTATTAGAAAAGGCTAAAACTCTAAAATCGTAAGCCACAAGGCAAACCATTACTCAGTAAGGCGAAGCGACAAACTAATCGGATAGTGGTCGGACGAGTAAACATCTGTATGCACATTCACATCAACCACATCCAGGCCGCGACAATAGATATGATCAAGATGACGTAGTAAGTGCCCCAACTTGGGCTGACGCGTAATCGGTACTTCTTTTAATAGACTGGACCTAGCCATCGCATCAAAATACGCCATTCGTTTACCATTCCAGGTATTAAAGTCGCCAGCCAATAATATAGGTCCATGATGATGATCAAATGCTTGGAAAGCTTGGTTCAAATGCGCCCTAAATTTCTCGAAAGAGACAAAGTTGATCATGTGAGTATTAATGACCAGCAAAGAGGACTCAAGTAAAGAATCAGACACACTCGCTAACGGATACTCGGTCGCCAACACCATTTTTTTTGTGTTAGAAATAGGCTCACTATGTTCAGAGACCGAAAAAAAGTGTCTGCTTGCTTCAGCTCTTGATCCTGTTTTAACACCCGTTTCAACATTGGATTTTATGCTTTTAAAACTACTGGCCATAATCCATTGATGTTGTGAAGAATGATGAAAAAGACTATCAAAGGGCGAGTTCAAAATAGCCTCTTGAAGCAAAATTAAGTCTTTACCTTCAATAAGAGAAATGAAATCACCTTGCCAGCCCTTTCTTTTGCATTTGAATACGTTCCACAACAGGACGTTAATATCTGGTCCTATTACCTGTTTCGATGCACTCCCCATGACCTTTAATGACTCAACAGCGCTAAAACGTTTTTTCATCATAATAAATGGCCTTACAAATAGGGCGAAAATAATCGAAACAAGTTATTACGAATCTTCTTGTACATAGCCAGGTTTGCCATATCTGCTTCTAAAACTTGCTCAGAATTAAGCTTTTTAGATTCATACAATGCTGTAAGCTGAGAGTTAAGATCGCCATCAAAGCATTCGAGGTTAATTTCGAAATTAAATTCCAAGCTCCTCGCATCCCAATTCGTAGAACCTATAAACGACCATACATCATCTATAAGCACGATTTTACTGTGATCAAAAGGTCGTTTGTTTTTATAAATTTCTATACCATGTTCGATAATTCTTAGATAGTTAGCTTCCATCACCCAATCCACAAAAAGAATATTGCTTCGCTCGGGCACAATAATTTCAACAGAAACACCACGCAAAGCCGCAGCATGAAGAGACGTCATTAACGTTTGGTCAGGAATAAAATATGGAGTAATGATCCTAACACTCTTTTGCGCACAAACAAGGGCGTTAATTAGTGTCCAGCGTATTCTATTGTGATGTTCATCAGGCCCATCTTGAATCACTCGAGATACAACAGATGCCTTCTTTGGCTCAGTGATACCTGCATTATAAGAAGGGAATTTAATTAACTCGCCCGTTGCGAAAAACCAATCCTCGATAAAGACCTGACTAATCTGATCTATTACTGGACCAGCCACTTTAAAGTGAACATCATCAATTGGGTGCTTAGCCGATTTAACTAAGTTCCCTTTACTGATATTCATACCGCCGATATAAGCTTCTTGGCCATCTACGCAAAGTATTTTTCTATGGTTTCTTAGATTAATAAAGCGAATACCAGTCAAGGAAATAGCAGGCAAAAACTGAGCTGTTCTGACACCTCGTTTCTTTAATGCTCTATCAGATTTTCGCCAGCTATAGCCCACCCCTATTCCATCTAACAATACATACACAACCACACCTCGGTCTTTCGCTTGCGCCAGTGCAGTAACAAACTTCTGTCCTAATGAATCGTAATCAAATATATAACTTGATAGCACAATATGATGTTTTGCGCCTCGAATAGACTCAATCATTGCAGGGTAAGCGTTATCGCCATTAACCAACAACTCTATACTATTAGCATCAACATAGTTCACTGGATGAATCGTGTACCCAGCAATGATCGACGAATGCCAATGCTTAGGCTGTCCATGAAAATCAATACAATCCTCTTCATAACGAAAGTCTTGCTTTATTTTTTGAGGATGCTCTCTTTGAGCCAAGCGTTTAATACGATTTATGCCAAACAACCAGTAAAACAAGCTGCCTAATACAGGGGAGAAAACAACCAATCCGATCCAAGCAAGCGAAGTCCGGTCATTTTCTTTGTACAACAATACATGTAGAGATGTCATAACAGACAACCCGATATGCAAAACAACGATAATGGTTACCCAATAGAAGCTAACCCATTCGATCAGCGCTCCAAAAACTGGCATAAACTCCAACTCAGCTAATTTACTGAAAGCGTGATTATCTACATTAATGACAAGCTTTATCACGCAACTTATACTCGATACGTTACAGTATTAATCAACAAGATAAAGATATTTACACAAGGCTTACAGGGGCGGCTAACAGAAAGCTCAAGATATCAGTAATAATATTTGATGAAGAGAGTGACAGATCCATATTCTTAACCATCACTCTCTGAATATTTTCACATTACTATAAAGAACAAGCCAGCAGGGTTCCTTGCTTAATAGCTCGCTTAGCGTCCAACTCAGAAGCCACATCAGCCCCGCCGATAAAATGTACAGAGTGGCCAATTTCAGCTTCTAACAATCGATTTGGCTCTTGTCCCGCGCATACAACAATCGTATCGACATCAAGACAACGAGCTTCGCCATTTACCGTTAAATGTAGCCCTTCATCATCAATACGCTGATAATCACAGTCTGACAAAAAGACGACGCCTTTTTTTGACAATTCGGTACGATGAATCCAACCTGTTGTCTTACCTAAATTAGCACCTACCTTGCTTTTCTTACGTTGCAATAAAAAGATCTCTCGCTCTGATTTTGCAAACACAGGCTTAACACCTTCCACGCCACCACGAGCAGAAAAACTCATATCAACGCCCCATTGAGACATAAAGTCGGAAATTTTTTGCTCTTTATGAGCTGTTGAATGAATTAAATACTCACTGATATCGAAACCAATGCCACCTGCACCAATAACAGCCACGCGCTTACCAACCGGTTTGCCATTCATTACATCTAAATAACTCAGTACTTTTTGATGCTCTACCCCTTCAATTTCAGGTGTTCTAGGCAAGATTCCCGTTGCCAGTACCACTTCATCAAAACTCTCTTTTTTTAGAAGTTCACCGTCCACTCGGGTATTCAGCTGAAGATTAACGCCTGTTAGTTCAACCTGACGAGCAAAATACCGCAAAGTTTCATAGAACTCACCTTTACCAGGGATTCGTTTGGCAATATTAAATTGCCCACCAACTTCATTACTTGCATCGTATAAAGTAACAATATGACCGCGCTTTGCTGACGTTGTTGCAAAAGCTAAACCAGCAGGACCAGCTCCTACCACAGCAATACGCTTAGGAGTGTCAACTGGTGTAATAACAATTTCTGTCTCATGACACGCTCTTGGGTTAACCAAGCAAGACGTCATTTTTTGATCAAATACATGATCTAAACAGGCTTGGTTACAAGCAATACAGGTATTAATTTCGTTTGCACGATTTTGCTCTGCTTTTACCACAAATTCAGGATCGGCAAGGAAAGGTCTCGCCATAGAGACAATATCCGCATCACCACGAGCCAGCACTTGCTCTGCCACGTCAGGCGTATTAATTCGGTTAGAAGTGACCAAAGGAACAGTCAAGGATTTACGGAGTTCTGCCGTTACCCAAGTAAAGGCCGCTCGTGGCACTTTTGTAGCAATCGTCGGCACTCTCGCTTCATGCCAACCAATCCCTGTACTAATGATACTTGCGCCTGCTTTTTCGATAGCAAGGCCAAGTTTCACCACTTCTTCAAGGTCACTACCTCCTTCGACAAGGTCCAACATAGACAACCGGTAGATAATAATAAAATCTCTGCCTACGGCGGCTCTGATTCGTCTTACGATGTCTGTCGGTAACTTAATTCGATGCTCGTATTCTCCGCCCCACTCATCCCCACGTTGGTTGGTTCGAGCGGCAATAAATTGATTAAGTAAATAACCTTCTGAGCCCATCACCTCAACGCCGTCATAGCCCGCTTTCTTAGCTAAAACAGCCGCATTTATAAAATCAGCTATTTGCTTTTCAATACCTTCTGGCGTTAATGCCTCAGGCTTAAAAGGATTAATCGGCGCTTGTAACGCTGACGGCGCAACCAATTTAGGATTGTATCCATAACGACCCGTATGTAAGATCTGCATGCATATCTTGCCACCTTCGGCATGAACGGCATCAGTAATGATACGATGCTTTTCAACATCCTCTTCAGACGCCATTTTTGCAGCACCGGCGTAAACAGCGCCTTCAGAGTTTGGCGCAATGCCGCCAGTCACAATCAGGCCAACTCCACCACGAGCACGTTCTGCATAGAAAACAGCCATTCGCTCAATTCCGCCTTTTATTTCCTCTAGGCCTAAATGCATAGACCCCATCAGCACTCGATTCTTTAACTGAGTAAAGCCTAGATCTAGTGGTTCAAATAAATTTGGATAAGTTGAATGGCTCATAATCATGACTCGCTTTGTTTATTGTTTTTTAGATTGCTGCTGCCCACAAGCAATTTAGACACTGTCAAGATAGGTTTTCATTTTGACATTGTCAAGATAGAAGTATTTAATCAGCCCATGTCGACATTAAAAACACAATATCACCACGGTGATCTCACTAAATCATTACTTGATTCCGCCGCTATTATTATCAAAGAGCAAGGCGTTGAGAGTCTTAGTATGCGTAAACTTGCAGACACCGTTGGTGTTTCAAGAACAGCGCCATATCATCATTTCAAAGATAAAAACGCACTACTTTGTGCACTGGCAGAGCAAGGTTTTCATGAGCAGGAAAGAATACTTAACTCTTTAAAATCCGAAAAACAGCAAGCCACTGAAACCTTCAAAAAATACGTTCATGCATATTTAGAGTACGCACTCCAATATAGCGAAACCTACGATCTTATGTATGGCAGAACATTGTGGAAAGCAGGCAACCCAAGCGACTCACTCAAAACTGCATCAAAACAAACCTTTAAAGCTTGGATCGATTGGGTGGAAGAGTTACAAGAGAAAAATATTCTTCCCAATAACAACACGCCACTCAGAATAGGACAAACAACTTGGGCTAGCCTTCACGGACTAGCCCGTCTGTTTATAGATGGAATCTACCTAGACAAGGAAGATTTGTCAGATATGGTTGAGCAAATGATTAAAAACCTCTGCTCAACCAGCACCTAAATTAGACCGAGTATTCGATAATAATTGCTCTTTACGTAATCGCCTAATATCTCGGTGACTTAAATATAGCAATGGCAAAATAACGAACAATGAACCGATAAATACTCCTAAATCTGGAGTTTCACCAAAGATCCACCAACCAAGTAAAAAAGCGAAAATTAACCCTGAGTACTCGGCACTTGTCACTTTACTCGATTCCACATACCGATACCCAATCAGACAGGACACGCTGTATAAAATCGAACAAACCGAAGACAAAGCAGCAAACATTATATTCCCAAGATCAAACACTTCACCCTCCCAAAAAGCCAAGATACTCACCATTGGCAAAGCAAACATTTGCGTCACAAACAAACCATATAGCATGCTTTGCTCTTGGGGCAGTTTCTTAATCAATAAACTATTTACTGCTAAAACAATGGCGAAAAGGATCGCACTTATCATTGAAAAGGTAATTTCAGTCGGCCTTAAAATCACTAGAATTCCAATAAAGCCTAAAATAGCGGCAAGTAGCACATCTATACTTAGTCGTTCTTTGTAGAAAAAAGCACCAAACAGCATAATGAATATAGGCGCTGTATAAAATACTGCATTGGCTGTCGCTAATGGTAATTCCGCCAACGAAATAGTAAGCAAAACCCCAGCCAACACCCACATATTTCCTCGAATAAAGTGCAGCTTTAAACCCAAGGTTGCGGTTGATTTATCTGAACTTAAATACTTGTGCACTGCGATAGGAAAAAGAAAAAGGCACATAAAAACAGCACGAAAAAACGTAAATTGAAAAATCGTCACATCAACGTCTGCCATCTTAATAAAGACATCACACAAAGTTGCAAAAAAGCTTCCTAGGACAAGAATTAAAATAGCACTACT
Organism: Marinomonas foliarum; assembly: GCF_016906065.1. Lineage (NCBI taxonomy): Bacteria > Pseudomonadati > Pseudomonadota > Gammaproteobacteria > Oceanospirillales > Oceanospirillaceae > Marinomonas > Marinomonas foliarum. The sequence continues at coordinate 927,520 of NZ_CP070273.1, forward strand.
TACTGTACGACCAGACAAAATTTATCTCCTTAAGAGCACGGATTATTCGCACCAGCTTAATCAGTACAACACATTAGATAAAATGATATATTTTCGACTAGTATTAGTTATTTGGATAATAAACCATGCTTCCACCTCTAAAATCTCTTCCTGTCTTCGAAGCCGTCGCTAGATTAAACAGCTTTTCTCAGGCCGCCAGCGAGCTCAATGTAAGCCAAAGCGCAGTTTCTCATCAGATAAGGATTCTAGAAAATTACTTAGGAGAAAGCCTCTTCCATAGACAAGGAAGAAACCTAGAGCTAACAAAAGAAGGGAAACATTATTTAGACTCAATCAGCAACTCATTGCTGCAGATTGAAGAAGCGACGAACCATATTAAAGGACAACAGAAAACCAACATCAGACTGGCTGTATATAGTTCATTTGCTGTTTATTGGCTTATACCAAGACTTCCAGAACTGAAGCACTTGCATCCAAATTTAGAGCTTAGCATTGAAATGAGCCATGGCACGCCGGATCTTTCAGATCGAACAGCTGATTTTTTTATCACTACTGAAAAAGAAAAACGAGGTTTTCTATTTGAATCTCTCTATCAAGAAGAGCTATTTCCCGTTTGCAGCCAAAGCTATCTAGAGACGATTAAAAGTAAATTGAGCACAATAACCTACCAAGAGTTAGCGGATAAATTAAGTGTAACTCCAAACTCTTTGGCCCAATTCCCACTTATTACGTCATATAGCATCTACGATCGCCATACAGAAGATTGGAAACGCTGGTTTGCGAATTTAACTCTCGCACTTCCAGAGCACATTCAATTTCATCGATTCAGCCATCTCATGTTGGCTTACGAGGCTGCAAAACACTCTCTAGGGATTGCACTCGTGAATGACTACATGATGAGTGAAAGAGCCGATGAAACTACACTAATCAAATTACCCTGCAGTGCATTTAAAACGGGGGACAATTTTTATATAGCTTACAAAGAAAGCAGAAAAGATGAAGAAGCAATAAGGTCTTTAAGGAGCTGGTTAAAAAAAGAGGCTAAGAACCTTATTAACTTATAAATGCAAGGTAGCACAAACTTAGATAACACAACGTAGTTTCTTTTTAATTTCGACTTTGTCTAACTCATTTAGCCTAGACGAAAAAAAGCCCTGACAGCATAGCTATCAGGGCCTTGTTAATATAAAGCTTGATAATAGCCTACTATAACATGCGTATCTTTGATAAAAAGCCCCACTAGTGGGAGAGAGTGTTTTGATGTCCTTAAACGAAAAAACCCCGACCTGCTACGCAGGACGGGGTTTCTCTTAATATAAAGCTTGACGACGACCTACTCTCACATGGGATCTCCCACACTACCATCGGCGATGGCGCTTTTCACTTCTGAGTTCGGGATGGGATCAGGTGGTTCAACGCCTCTATGATCGTCAAGCAATTCGTTTTGCGTATTGTTTTGAGCTATGCGTTGATTGCATTGTCTTTCGACTTGTCTCAAAACACGCGAATACGTGCTTGGATCTTTAACAATTCTGTTTTGAAATAACGTGGATCAAGTATTAAACCGATGCTCATCATTGCTGATGCTTTATCGTATCTGTGTCTTTGTCATTTTGATGAGATTGAGCTTTCACTTTTCTCATCCAAAACCACTTTGGTGTTATATGGTCAAGCCTCACGAGCAATTAGTATTGGTTAGCTCAATGCCTCACAGCACTTACACACCCAACCTATCAACGTCCTAGTCTCGAACGGCTCTTTAGGGGACTTATGTCCCAGTGAGATCTTATCTTAAGGGAGGCTTCCCGCTTAGATGCTTTCAGCGGTTATCCCGTCCGAACATAGCTACCCGGCAATGCCACTGGCGTGACAACCGGAACACCAGAGGTTCGTCCACTCCGGTCCTCTCGTACTAGGAGCAGCTCCTCTCAAATCTCAAACGTCCACGGCAGATAGGGACCGAACTGTCTCACGACGTTCTAAACCCAGCTCGCGTACCACTTTAAATGGCGAACAGCCATACCCTTGGGACCGGCTTCAGCCCCAGGATGTGATGAGCCGACATCGAGGTGCCAAACACCGCCGTCGATGTGAACTCTTGGGCGGTATCAGCCTGTTATCCCCGGAGTACCTTTTATCCGTTGAGCGATGGCCCTTCCATACAGAACCACCGGATCACTAAGACCTACTTTCGTACCTGCTCGACGTGTCTGTCTCGCAGTTAAGCGTGCTTTTGCCTTTACACTCTATGCATGATTTCCGACCATGCTGAGCACACCTTCGTGCTCCTCCGTTACTCTTTGGGAGGAGACCGCCCCAGTCAAACTACCCACCACACAGTGTCCTCGATCCCGATAAGGGACCTGAGTTAGAACCTCAAACATACCAGGGTGGTATTTCAAGAGTGGCTCCATGCAAACTGGCGTCTGCACTTCAAAGCCTCCCACCTATCCTACACAAGTAGGTTCAAAGTTCACTGTGAAGCTATAGTAAAGGTTCACGGGGTCTTTCCGTCTAGCCGCGGATACACAGCATCTTCACTGCGATTTCAATTTCACTGAGTCTCGGGTGGAGACAGTGTGGCCATCGTTACGCCATTCGTGCAGGTCGGAACTTACCCGACAAGGAATTTCGCTACCTTAGGACCGTTATAGTTACGGCCGCCGTTTACTTGGGCTTCGATCAAGAGCTTCGCTTGCGCTAACCCCATCAATTAACCTTCAAGCACCGGGCAGGCGTCACACCCTATACGTCCACTTTCGTGTTTGCAGAGTGCTGTGTTTTTAATAAACAGTCGCAGCCACCTGGTATCTTCGACCGACTAGTGCTTACGGAGCAAGTCCTTCACACCGGCCGGCGTACCTTCTCCCGAAGTTACGGTACCATTTTGCCTAGTTCCTTCACCCGAGTTCTCTCAAGCGCCTTGGTATTCTCTACCTGACCACCTGTGTCGGTTTGGGGTACGGTTCGATCATATCTGAAGCTTAGAAGTTTTTCCTGGAAGCATGGCATCAACCACTTCGCCCAAAAGAGGGCTCGTCGTCAGTTCTCGGTCTTAAAGGGACCCGGATTTGCCTAAGTCCCAAACCTACCGCCTTAAACACAGACAACCATCGCTGTGCTGGCCTAGCCTTCTCCGTCTCTCCATCGCAATATGTACGAGTACAGGAATATTAACCTGTTTCCCATCGACTACGCATTTCTGCCTCGCCTTAGGGGCCGACTCACCCTGCCCTGATTAACATGGGACAGGAAACCTTGGTCTTCCGGCGGGGGAGTTTTTCACTCCCCTTATCGTTACTCATGTCAACATTCGCACTTCTGATACCTCCAGCCTGCCTTACAGCTTGACCTTCAACGGCTTACAGAACGCTCCTCTACCATGCCTAGTAAACTAAGCATCCGTAGCTTCGGTGTACAGTTTGAGCCCCGTTATATCTTCCGCGCAGGCCGACTCGACTAGTGAGCTATTACGCTTTCTTTAAAGGATGGCTGCTTCTAAGCCAACCTCCTAGCTGTCTAAGCCTTCCCACATCGTTTCCCACTTAACTGTAACTTTGGGACCTTAGCTGACGGTCTGGGTTGTTTCCCTTTCCACGACGGACGTTAGCACCCGCCGTGTGTCTCCCGTAATTGCACTCATTGGTATTCGGAGTTTGCATGGGGTTGGTAAGTCGGGATGACCCCCTAGCCCAAACAGTGCTCTACCCCCAATGGTGAGATACGAGGCGCTACCTAAATAGCTTTCGAGGAGAACCAGCTATCTCCGAGCTTGATTAGCCTTTCACTCCTATCCACAAGTCATCCCCAGCCTTTTCAACGGATGTGGGTTCGGTCCTCCAGTTGATGTTACTCAACCTTCAACCTGCTCATGGATAGATCGCCCGGTTTCGGGTCTATTCCCAGCAACTAAACGCCCTATTAAGACTCGGTTTCCCTACGGCTCCACTATGTGCTTAACCTTGCTACTGAAAATAAGTCGTTGACCCATTATACAAAAGGTACGCAGTCACGGAACAAGTCCGCTCCCACTGCTTGTACGTACACGGTTTCAGGATCTATTTCACTCCCCTCACAGGGGTTCTTTTCGCCTTTCCCTCACGGTACTGGTTCACTATCGGTCAGTCAGGAGTATTTAGCCTTGGAGGATGGTCCCCCCATATTCAGACAGGATAACACGTGTCCCGTCCTACTCGTTTTCATGATTAAGGTGTTTTCGTATACGGGGCTATCACCCTCTATCGCGGCACTTTCCAGAGCCTTCTACTAACACCAAAACCACTTAAGGGCTAATCCCCTTTCGCTCGCCGCTACTTAGGGAATCTCGGTTGATTTCTTTTCCTCCGGGTACTTAGATGTTTCAGTTCCCCGGGTTCGCCTCCACACAGCTATGTATTCACTGTGGGATACTCTACAAGTAGAGTGGGTTTCCCCATTCGGACATGTTCGGATCAAAGTCTGTTTATCGACTCCCCGAACCTTTTCGCAGATTACCACGTCCTTCATCGCCTCTGACTGCCAAGGCATCCACCGTGCACGCTTGGTCACTTGACCATATAACCCAAAATAGTTTTTTACGATTCCAAAAGGAAAAGTAGAAACATAAATCAGACCACATACCAAAGAGCTTTTGTGTCTCTTTGGATTTACGATAATAGAAGTCACTAGGTTAAAGTGAACTTCCACCGGTTTAACGCTTGATTCATCGTTATTTCAAAATTCGAATTGTTAAAGAGCAAGTTTAGTGCAAAGCACTAAGTCAGAGACTAAAAATCACCCAACACACGAATGTGAAAGATGTTTAGCGTCTTGCTTAGAACTCTCTTCTAATCTTTTACACAGAGTGATCATCATCAGTAAATGGTGGAGCTATGCGGGATCGAACCGCAGACCTCCTGCGTGCAAAGCAGGCGCTCTCCCAGCTGAGCTATAGCCCCATTACTAACTAGATCGTATTTGGTTAATCGGAGAAGATATCTCC
>NZ_CP070273.1:935000-1260000 GCF_016906065.1 Marinomonas foliarum
CGATAACGATTAATCGCTTTTAACGGCTTAAACCTACCTACCAATGTCATTGCCATTACTGCAACAACAAAGACAGATGCCCAAATACCACTAAGCCTCATTAATAGTTTACCAGGATCGGGAAAGTACTGCCCCATCAACAATGAGGTAAACATCCATGCAAATGGTAAAGTGAATAAAATCAAGATGTATGGTTTTTCCCTTCTATCCCAAAACGCTGCCATGCTAATAAAACCTTTTCAAATCCATACCCGCATACAAAGACCCAACCTCTTCTTCATAGCCATTAAACATCTTTGTTTCAATGACATTAGGAAAAAGAACACCGCCAGGTAAGCGTCGCTCTTGCTTTTGCGACCAGCGAGGATGATCCACATTAGGATTCACATTGGCATAAAAACCATATTCATTAGGAGCTAGCATACTCCATGTTGTTTTAGGCATTTCCTCAACAAAACGAATTTTCACAATGGACTTAATACTTTTAAAACCATATTTCCAAGGCAGAACCAACCTAACTGGCGCACCATTTTGATTCGGTAATATGCTCCCATACATTCCCACTGCAAGTAACGCCAAAGGATTCATTGCTTCATCAATACGCAAACCTTCTCGATATGGCCAATCCAACCCACCACCACGCTGCCCCGGCATTTGCTTAGGGTCATATAAGGTTTCGAAGTAAACATATTTGGCTTTGGACGTTGGCTCAAACCGCTTGAGAACAGTGGCGAGAGAGACTCCAACCCAAGGAATAACCATTGACCAAGCCTCGACACAGCGAAGACGGTAAATTCGCTCTTCTAGCATTGATTCCTTAATAATATCCTCTAGATCAAATACTCCCGTTTCCCCAGCCTCACCTTCTACCGTAATTGTCCATGGCGTAGTTTGAAGCTGGGAAGACTTTTCCTTAGGATCGCTTTTACCATACCCAAATTCATAAAAATTGTTGTAGGAAGTAGCAACATCATAAGGAGAGATTTTATCGCCCTTACCGAAGGAGGTTTCAGCTATATTTGCAAAATTGGGCTTCAGGGAGATAGGTGGGGATAGAGGGTTACCATCCTGTAAAGCTGCAGATACTTGGCCGATAGCGCCAGCACCCAAAACAATCCCACCGGTTGTTTTCATAAATTGACGACGGTTCAAATAAACAGATTTATCTGTCACTTCTGATTCGGAACAGTCTGACGCTTTCTTATTGAAAATTAACATAGCACGTCCTCTTCTATCGTTAGAGTTATTGACAAGGAGCTATGAAACTAGTTCAAAAAAGCATTCATTAAAAAGAAGAATGCTTTTTTGTTACACCATCTAGCGAAATCGCTTAAATACGACCCCAAGCGGTCCCCACAATCCATAAAGGCAAAACACGCCCATCAATACCAAAGCAGGCTGAAGAGCGACCAGTACCAAAATCAACACAGCAATAAGAAGTACGACAAAAGGAACTCGACCTTTTAAATTGAGATCTTTGAAGCTGCGGTATTTCACATTACTGACCATCAACAAACCAGTTATAGGAACGATCAATGCCATCAACGTAGCCATACTTTCGCCTGAAAAACCTTTGTCGTTAGCGGCCCAAATAACACCAGCAACCAAAGCCGCTGCAGCAGGACTAGGTAGACCGGTAAAATATCGCTTCTCTTCCACTCCAAGCATAGTGTTAAAGCGAGCTAAGCGCAGCGCGGCACCAACTGCGTAAATAAAGGCGGCAATCCAACCAATTTTACCAAGTGGCGCTAAAGACCAAGTAAATACAACAAGCGCAGGTGCGATACCAAATGAGACCATATCAGCCAAAGAGTCATACTCAGCCCCAAACGCACTTTGAGTATGTGTCAAACGAGCAACACGACCATCCAACCCATCAAATACCATAGAAATAAAAATGGCGACTGCGGCATAAGTAAAGTTTTCGTTCATTGCCGCAATAATGGAGTAAAAGCCTGAAAACAGCGCCGCTGTAGTAAACAGATTAGGTAGTAAGTAAACCCCTTTATGCGGCTGCTTTTTTTCATCACCTAAATCCACGTCTTCGATTTCATCAACGGGTGCTTTTTTCACATCTTCTATAGACATGCTAGAAACCCTCCTTCTTTAAGAACTATTTATACTAGCTTAGCAAAAGAACGCTTAGCTGCTTCGATTGTATAATCGATGTCTTCTTCAGTATGAGCTTGAGAGATAAACCCAGCTTCGAACGCTGCAGGGGCAAAATAAACCCCTTCTTCTAACATATAATGGAAAAACGCTTTAAACTTACCTAAATCGCAATTCTGCACATCCGCAAATGTCTTAACTGCTTCGGCTTCGGTAAAGAAGAAGCCAAACATCCCACCTACACTCACAACACAAAAAGGCACTCCAGCAGCGTCTGCCGCTTTTTTCAACCCAGTTACTAAGCGCTCAGCTTTGTAGCCTAATGCCAGATGGAAGCCTTTTTCACTGATTTTGTTCAATACAGCCAAGCCTGCAACCATAGCAACAGGATTACCAGACAAAGTGCCCGCTTGATAGACAGGTCCTAATGGAGAAATACACTCCATAATCGCACGCTTGCCACCAAAAGCACCAACTGGCATACCCGCACCAATAACCTTACCCAAAGTCGTCAAGTCAGGAACAATGCCAAAATGGTCCTGAGCACCACCAAGAGCAACACGAAACCCAGTCATAACCTCATCAAAAATCAGCACAGCGCCAGATTCATCACACACTTTGCGCAAGGTCTCAAGAAAACCCTCAACAGGTAAAATACAGTTCATATTGCCGGCAACAGGTTCAACAATAATACAAGCGATTTGATCCCCAATTTCAGCAAAGCAGCGAGTTACCTCTTCGATATCATTGTATTGCAATGTGATTGTATGTTTCGCCAAATCAGCAGGCACACCAGGAGAGTTAGGTACTCCAAGAGTTAATGCACCAGAACCTGCCTTCACCAGCAATGAATCTGAATGTCCATGATAACAGCCCTCAAACTTAACGATTTTATCGCGTCCGGTGTAGCCACGGGCCAAACGAATTGCACTCATAGTTGCTTCAGTACCCGAGTTAACCATACGAACCATATCCATTGACGGAACAAGTTCACACACTTTTTCCGCCATGGTGATCTCAACTTCTGTTGGAGCACCAAAACTCAAACCGAAGTCCAATTGTTGTCTAACAGCATCTAAAACATCTGGGTGAGAATGACCTAAAATCATCGGCCCCCATGATCCAACATAATCTATGTAAGATTTTTTATCTTCATCATAAACATAAGCCCCTTCTCCACGCTCAAAGAAAATAGGCGTTCCTCCTACACCATTGAAAGCTCGAACTGGAGAATTTACACCTCCAGGAATACGGTGTTGGGCGCGTGCGTATAGATCTTCAGAACGACTCATATTTTCAAATCCCATAGCTAATAAAATACAAAAGGCAGACAAGCTTTAAAATAGTAAGCGGTAGCCCATAAAAAAATAAATAAAAAAGTACAACTAGTCACTTTTCAGTAAAAATTGATCGAGACGGTGGCGAGAAACCAAGCTATAAGAGGAACTTGATGTCGATACCAACACTTCTGCTAATCCTGTTTCTTGAAACCAAGTCAACATAGACTCTAACGATGAAGGCTCATCAATAACTGGCACAAGTACAGAATCTAACGCCAAAGATAAATTCATCTTCACCTTATCTTCATCCGAAACCAGCCATAATTGCGGACCTTGATCTAACATTATCAATGCATCTAATACCGCTTTTCGTCTAAGCAACCGTAGCTCATCACCATGCTCGAAAGCGATATAGTCTACCATACTTGACGCTAAATCCTTCACCCGCTCAATAGAAACAACCTCTGGAAACATCAACACATCTTCAGCAACGGGCTTAACCGTATGGTGTCGAAGATAACGTTGGAAAGGCGATATTGTCGAAGACATTCCCATGAAGCTCAATCTCTCCACAAAAACGGATTCTTGATGAAAAAACACTCGTACCAGCAAGCAAGCCAACACGATAACAAACAAAGCAGGAACAATAGCCGCAGACGAATGTGTCATTTCTATAATGGCAACCAAGGCTGTTAACGGCGCTTGAAAACAAGCAGCCATCATAGCCGCCATACCTAAGAGAGCAAACAAAGCGACATCCGTTACATTGCTATCAAACACCAAAGCAACTTGAACGCCAGCCAACCCCCCAATAATAAAAGTTGGCCCAATCATGCCACCAGGAATCCCCAAACCAATAGTAAGTGCAGTCAGCACTGTTTTAACCACAATTAACAGAATTAGTGAGTAAAGAACCAAATCGCCCGATAACAAACGAGAAAGAGAAAGGTAACCACTGCCTAATGATTCAGGCAGATAGATTGCCGCCAATACCGTGGCAATAGCGACCAACAAAAAACGCCACCAAATAGACACACTACTAAAACGCCAAAGAGCCTTTTGGGTACGCAGAAATAACGCAGACAACAACACAATAACAACGACCAAAATAGAACAAGCAACAAACAAATCCGTTGAAAGCAGCACTGAAGAGATACTTTCAATACTAAAAATATCCAGCGGCCCAATAGCATAATGGCTCACTATGGTAGCAATTACAGAGGATAGCAAAACAGGCAAAACATAACGCTGTCGGTATTCCAGAAATATAACCTCAAAAGCAAACAAAACACCTGCTAAAGGGGTTTGGAATATTGCGGAAATAGCTCCAGCAACGCCACAAGCCAATAGCGTTTCCACACCGTACTGAGGCAACTTGGCCTTTTCTGCCAAATAGCCACCGAGCGTTGCCCCAAGATGCACAGCCGGACCCTCTTTACCAATAGAAAGACCGCCAATCAAGCCAATTGCTGCAGAGAAAAACTGCACAACCGCATTCCAAACAGGCAAGTTTCCATGATGATAATTTAAACGCTCAATAACATAAGGGACACCGACTTTTTGTAACCTGCGAGGCACAAAGGTAAATACCAGCGCTAAAACAACACAAGCAGAAAGAGAAAGCCCAATGCGCCATTCAACCGATAGCAACTCAAACGAATCAAAATCAGAACCAATTAAATACCGAACGGGCAGATAGATCACAGCGTAAAAAAATGCCATCAAAAGACCACTTAACAACCCGCAAAAAGCACCAAGAGCCGACAAAACTAATAAGTCATCATAAGACTTAGCTTTAGCAGACCAGCTCTTCCTTAAATTTAATCGTTTCAGAATGCCTCTCCATTATTCGAATACGTTCAATCAATACCCTATTAACCGATGCGCACTACTTACCAGCGATCTAACCGATTCGCCAAACACATATGCGTGACCACTTTATCCAAATTTGGCCAATGGTCCATTTCACTACGAATAGCATGTAACCGAGCCATTGAGTTTGCCTGAACTAAAATCAAAAGATCTAAATCCCCACTAATAGAATGAGCAAGCTTCACTTCTGGTATGGCTTCAATTAATGGCTGCACAAGCTCGCACGACAAAGGCCTAAAAGTTAGAGCTAGATACGCTGTAACACCATCCTCTTTTGATACCGATGTATGGGCGTGATACCCCGTAATTGTTCGATTATCTTCCATGCGACGAATTCGTTCGGTTACAGCCGAGCGTGATAAATTCACCTGGCGACTAATATCGGAAACAGACAGCCGAGCATCATCTACCAGTAAAGCTAATATTTTTTGATCATAATGATCGGCCACTCAAGCCCCCTTTCACAACATAGTCATTCAACTTGACGGTCATTCAGGCAAAATGCGCCTTAATGGGGTCAACTTGTATAGCGTATCGATAATGTAAGTATTTTATCCTTAGCAGCAATAAATAACAGCCACAGAATGTCACAAGTACAGGCAAAAAAATGACTCAATACCCAAAAACTCTTGGCCCTCTTCAGGGCATTGCAATGACGGTGACAACTTTTATAGGAACCGGCTTAATGATCTTACCTGCTATGTCTGTCGCGCAGGCGGGGTCCTTTGCTTTTTATGCTTGGTTAATTACAGCCGCCATGATTATTCCCATTGCTTTTATTTTCGCTTTGCTTGGCTCTAGATACCCTTCCGCTGGAGGCGCATCACACTATATTGGTCGAGCATTTGGCTCGCGTTATGAAAAAGCCGTAGGCTGGTTGTTTTTAAGCATCTTATTGGTTGGGCCTGCTGTCGCGATAAAAGTCGCTGCGGCCTATTTAATTATTATATTTAACGCTCCTGATGACTGGATTCTTGCCTTTAGCCTACTCACTCTGGCAGGCATGCTTCTCTTTGCCATCGTTGGCATGCAGACTTCGGCTAGATTTCAAACGGGTGTAGTGATCGTTATGATTGGCACAATTATATGGCTTTGTTTTATTGGCGACATTGCTGATAGCCGCCAAGTAATAGAGACGCCGATAACAAGTTCAGAATGGCAGCAAACACTGTACGCCACAGGTGTTATATTTTGGTGTTTTTTAGGCATTGAAGTCATGGCGCACATGGGTGCCGAATTTAAAAACCCAACCAGAGATTTCCCAATCGCCTTATTGGGGGGAATCGCCATCGTTATTCTTGCTTATTTAAGCTTGGTACTGCTGATCGCTTGGCACCATACTTATGGAGACGAAGTGACCAATAGCCAGTCCTTAGCACTTTTGGTGAGTAAACTTATGGGCGAAACCAGTAGCCGGTTCTTTGCCGTTGGCGCCTATGTAATCGCATTCGCTAACGTGGCCATTTATATTTTAGGCTTCTCGCGCATGGTGCAATCCATGGCACAGCAAGGTGCACTGCCTAAAACCTTTATTCAGCTTAATAAAAACGGCGCGCCAGAAAGAGCAGTTTTATTGGTTGGCTTTATTACGTTATTCTCCATTATGTTTTCTGAGCTATCTGGATGGAGAATGTCATGGTTCATTGAGATGACAAACGGTAGCTTTTTGCTCATTTACACTCTCACCTGCATTGCCGCATTCAAACTGGTTAATCGAGTAACTCAACTGCTGGCCATTGTTGCATTAATAAGCTGTAGCTTCATGGTGCTTTTCATTGGCCAAAGTATGTTATTCGCTGTTATTGCTTTTTGCTTGGCTCTCAGCTACGAATATTTGAAGTCTCCAAAAAGCCCAATCAAAGATTCAAAACTTCATGTACAATAGTGGCAATTAATATCATCATTTATACAGCAACGATGATTTCGTTGAGTTAAGCAGGAGAGTTTTTTATGCCATTATTAGACAGTTTTCGTGTCGATCACACTCGTATGGACGCGCCAGCAGTTCGCGTTGCTAAATCTATGTCCACACCTAAGGGTGATGACATCACAGTATTTGACTTGCGCTTCTGCGTACCAAATGAAGAAATCCTTTCAGAGAAAGGCATTCATACACTAGAGCATTTATTTGCCGGCTTCATGCGTGAACACCTAAACAGCGACAGCGTAGAGATTATTGACATCTCACCAATGGGTTGCCGTACCGGTTTCTATATGAGCTTAATCGGCACACCTTCAGAAGAAACAGTTGCTGCTTCGTGGAAAGCGGCAATGGAAGACGTATTGCATGTAAAAGCCAAAGCCGATATCCCAGAGCTTAACGAATATCAGTGCGGCACTTATGAAATGCATTCTCTAGAAGAAGCCCAAGAAATTGCAAAAATGATCCTAAGCCGCGACGTAAAAGTGAATAGCAATGAAGAGCTATATCTAAGCGAAGAGTTCTTAAAAGAACACAGCTAAGCACTTTACTAAGTACAAAATAAAAAAAGGTGGCCTAAATGCCACCTTTTTTATTGAACTCAAAAAATCTTAGGAACGTGTCGCCGTTGCTAAAAAGGCGCTCGCCGCAACAAACACACTCCCCATGCCACGATTGAGGTTTTTCATGCCATTATGACTGCGAATCAAACGTCGGATTTGCTTGCCACTCATGGCGTAAACATAAGCCGCAATAAATTCGGTACAACAAAATGTTAGTCCCATCCAAAAAAATTGCATAGGAACAGGCTGACTAAGATCTAGCAGCTGAGGAAAAATAGCCGTAAATAGTAATACCGCTTTAGGGTTACCAATCGCCACTAAAAACTCTTGGCGCATTCTCGCAAAATGTCCGCGTTTTGCCTTAGTTCCGACTTCACTTTCATGCTCTTCAAGAACGACGGCGGCACTTCGCCACGTTTTAATGCCGACATAAAATAAATAAGCAACACCAAACCACTTGATGACACCAAACCAGAAAGCAGAAGATACAATGATTGCCCCCAACCCTAGCGCAGAAACCAACATCAAAAGGCTAAACGCAAAGTTTCGACCAACCACAGCAATAACAGCTTTTGTGGCTCCGACCTGAATACCATTATGCATTGCTGTAAAATTATTTGGACCAGGTCCTAAAGAAAGCAACATTAATAACGGCGCGGTTGCCAACCAAACACTGAATGTCATAACAATGGAATCTCTTAATAAAGTTGTGAAAGAGTCTAATTAGACCTTGAAATTGGGCGCCACTGTACAATTAAAAAACACTCATGTCAGCCTATTTTTTAACCTTTTCAGCCACCCAAAAGTGAATATTTTAAGATGCTTGGAAATCAAATAGTTAGTTCTCTACATTAGTAAAGAAAAATCTTACTTTTACTTTTTTATCCAAAGCCAAGCACGTAAAGAACCTTTTATTCCAACTGTGGAAAAACAGTTCTGCTACGTAAAATAGCTATTCCACTACCAATAATCAGGGATTATCTATGTCGATTGCACACATTTTTTTATGGGCTACTGCCGCTATCTGGGGTTTTGCCTTTGTCGCCCAAAGTGTTGGCATGGAAAGCCTCGGGCCACACAGCTTTAATGCTATGCGATTTCTATTGGCCACTTTATCGCTTTTACCTTTATTGTTTATTTTTAAACCAAAAAAAACCGAGAATACTCGAAAGCTTTGGCTAGGGGGGCTAGCGGCAGGAAGCTGTTTGTTCTTGGGCTTTACGTGCCAACAAATAGGTTTGCAATACACTACAGCAGGTAACGCAGGCTTTATTACTAGTATGTACATTGTGTTTGTGCCGATATTAGGACTTATGCTTGGCCATAAAACAGAAAAACATACTTGGGTCGGGGTAGGATTGGCATTAATTGGCCTTTACAGCCTGACTGTTGGGCCAAACCTATCCATCAATAAAGGCGATGCGATAGAGCTTTTAGGCACTTTTTTTTGGACTGGTCATGTATTGCTGATAGGTTATTTATCTCGATATGTATCTGCTTTACCGCTTTCGATTGTGCAGTTTTCCGTAGCAACAATATTAGCCACTATAACGGCTTTTACATTAGAAACACCCACGCTTGAAGGCATAAAAATGGCTTGGTGGCCTTTGGTTTATGCAGGTGTCGCTTCATCTGGTATTGCCTTCACATTACAAACGCTAGGACAAAAAAATGTTTCGCCGAGTATAAGCGCCCTTATTCTCTCGTCTGAAGCGGTATTTGCCGTATTAGGAGGTTGGATATTTATGGAGGAAATTCTTTCAACCCGCGCTTTGATTGGTTGTGGTTTTATCCTGACAGGGATGATTATTAGTCAGTGGCCAAGAAAAGCCATCACAGCAGAAGTTGCGGTAAGCTAATCCTCTTGAGCGATATTTAATGGCATGATGCGTTTGACTGGTGTGGTCATTATCATCATGGTGTTGGTATCGCTCAAATCAATTAACCGCTCTAATAATGCATCGAGTTTAGACATAGACTTCACCCCTACTTTGAGTACAAAAGCATAAGGCCCTGTGACGTTATAGCATTCAATCACTTCCTCTAAATCCATAACAAGTGCTTTAAACTCACGCTCTTTGGTTCGATAAACCTGACACTCAACCAAAGCAGTAATAGGGATTCCTACTTTTTCTAAATTGACTTGGACGCTGTAGCCAGTAATTACACCAGATTCTTCCAGTTTTCTAACGCGTTCTGCGACCGCAGGTGCAGTCAGATGAACTAGCTTTCCAAGTTCTGCGTAGGTTAAACGACCATTTCCTTCCAACAGTTTAAGTAGCTTCCAATTCGTCTTATCCATTTCCTCTCCAATGTGTCGCTCTATCAAACGGCCATAAAAAAGCCGCGAATAATCGCGGCTTTTAAGTCTAACTACAAGGTGATTACAAAGACAGTGTCTTTTCACCACGAGCAATACCAGAAACACCAGTTCGAACTACTTCAAGCAAATGAGCACCGCCCAAGGCTTGCAAGAATCCATCTAGCTTATCCGACTCGCCCACGATTTGAACCGTGTAAATAGAAGGTGTCATATCTACAATGTTTCCACGGAAGATATCAACAGTACGTTTCACTTCAGCGCGCTGAGCACCAGTGGCACGAACCTTAACCAGCATTAACTCACGCTCAATGTGCTGACCTTCGGTCAAGTCCACCAGCTTCACCACATCAATCAACTTATTCAGTTGCTTAGTGATTTGCTCCACGACTTGATCAGAACCAAACGTCGTCAAGGTGAGACGAGACAAAGTTGGATCATCCGTTGCCGCTACGTTCAATGATTCGATGTTAAAGTTACGCTGTGAGAACAAACCAACTACTCGCGACAAAGCACCCGGCTCGTTTTCCATCAATACAGAAATAATATGTCGCATATTAGGTACGCTCCGTCTTGCTCAAGAACATATCGCGCATCGCGCCACGAGGCACTTGCATTGGATACACATGCTCTTCTGGATCCACGTAACAGTTAATGAAGACCAATTGATCTGTCATCGCAAACGCTTCTTCCATCTTGGCATCGAGTTCATCTTTCGTTCGAATTTCAACGTATTTGTGGCGATAAGCATCCATCAACACTTTAAAGTCTGGCAATGAATCCATGTAAGAATTTGAGTAACGACCTTCATAGTTCATGTCTTGCCACTGACGAACCATGCCCAAGTAGCCATTATTCAAACACAAGATTTTCACTGGCAAACCGTACTGCAAACAGGTAGAAAGCTCTTGAATATTCATTTGAATACTGCCTTCACCCGTTACACATACCACAGTCTCTTCAGGGAAACTCATCTTCACACCCATCGCAGCAGGAAGACCAAATCCCATCGTTCCCAAACCACCAGAGTTCACCCAACGGTTAGGTTTATCGAATTTATAGTACTGCGCAGCAAACATTTGATGCTGACCTACGTCAGAGGCAACAAAAGCATCGCCTTTAGTGGCACGCCAGCAAGCTTCGACTGCAGCTTGAGGCTTGATCTTTTCGCTACTAGTATCGTAACGACCGCCGTGTACTAAACGCCATTCATTAATTTGCTTCCACCAGCCAACAAGCGCTTCAGTATTGGAACTTTGACCTTCAACCAAAGACAACATCTCTTCCAAAACCTGATTAACAGGACCAACAATTGGCACATCAGCTCGGATAGTTTTGGAGATAGCAGCAGGGTCGATATCAATATGAATAATTTTCGCACCAGGGCAGAATTTATCTGGGTCATTCGTTACACGGTCATCAAAGCGAGCGCCAACAGCTAGGATCACATCGCTGTGATGCATTGTCATATTCGCTTCGTAAGAACCGTGCATACCCAACATACCAACAGACTGCTTATCTGTTCCTGGGTATCCGCCCAAGCCCATCAGCGTGTTAGTAACAGGAACATTCAAGGATTTCGCCAGTTTTACTAGCAAATCAGATGCACCGCCCATGATGACGCCACCACCGGCATAGATGATTGGACGCTTGGCAGCAAGAAGGAGCTCAACGGCTTTTTTAATTTGACCGCTGTGACCTTTAGTCGGTGGCGTATAGGAGCGAATAGAAACAGACTCTGGGTATTTGTATTCGTACTTGTCACCTGGCATGGTCATGTCTTTTGGCACATCAATCACAACAGGGCCTGGACGACCAGTGCTAGCAATGTGATAAGCCTTTTTCATGATCATAGGAATTTCAGAAGGATGCTTGACTGTGAAGCTGTGCTTTACAATCGGGCGAGAGACGCCAATCATATCTGTTTCTTGGAACGCATCTTCACCGATCAAGTAGCTCATAACCTGACCACAGATAATGACCATAGGAATAGAGTCCATATAAGCCGTCGCAATACCTGTTACAGTATTGGTCGCGCCTGGACCTGAAGTCACGAGAACCGTCCCCGCCTTTCCTGTGGCGCGCGCATAGCCATCAGCCATGTGCGTAGCAGCTTGTTCATGCCTAACCAGAATATGCTTTACGTCAGATTGACGATGCAAGGCATCGTAAATATGAAGTGCGGCTCCACCTGGATAACCATAGATATATTCAACTCCCTCATCTTTGAGGAAGCGGGCGATCATTTCACCACCGGATAATAACTCCACCTTGTTACCCTCTATAGTATTTATCTGTCTTTTAATTTTAGTGCAGCTATTGTAACCGCATAAGACAAACAGATTAAAGTTGATAGAACGAAGTTTCTAAACTAACTGAGGTAACTTTTATAAATAAGGAACATTTATCTAAAAGTAAGAAACACTCAAACGCAAGAAATCGCAGTTTTTACACTGCCCGCGTCTTTTCGCGAGGAGAAGCATAGGATAACAATATTGCGTCATTCTACACTTGTGCTTATCAGAACGAATCTGACCGAGATGAGCTAGTGGCCCATGAAAAGGAGTCATCGACAGGGTGTCGTCGAATTATATAGCTTTTTATTTTGTCTTTGCGCCTCAGATTTGTCAACACAAAGCGTATAAAAACTTGCTCTAAACTACGCTTCATGGTGTCATAGCGGCATAAATTGATTAGGAGTTTTACCATGGCTAATGAGCTTAACCAACAACGAGTTATTGATGAGTTTTCACGCTGTTTTCGTAAAATGCTTATGGATCCAGAGCTCGCTGGAGAATTAGTCCGTATTGCCAAAGAAAATATCAACCAGCCAAATGCTTACCAGCGCATTGCAGAAGAAGTGTCGAACCAAACCACCATTAAAATCCAAGAAGAGCACACAGAAGCGGATAAAAAATTCATCAAACTATTGATGGATGTCGTTAAAGGCGACTCTCAGCTTTACTAATTTTTTTGTTTTTCACGCTAGGCTGCTTTCTAGCCTAGCGCTCCATGTTTCGGTACCCATTTGCTTCCTTCGTTTTTATCCAGCCCAAAAGAATTAAACCAGCTTGCTGATGATATTAAATCATGGGCGACTGAATTTGGCTTTGCCGACGCTCGTATTGTCGAGCCGGATTTAGCCCAACACAAAGACGACTTTAATAAATGGCTTGATAATGGCTATCACGCCGGTATGGATTACCTTGCCAACCATGGCGACATACGCTTTTATCCAGAGCAACTACACCCTGGGACGCGTCGTGTTATCTCCCTTCGGATGCATTATCTCCCTCAATCCGTCGAAACCGTTAAAAGACTGCAAACTAAAGACAAAGCCTATATTGCACGCTATGCATTGGGGCGTGATTACCATAAGTTAATTCGCAAACGC
Organism: Marinomonas foliarum; assembly: GCF_016906065.1. Classification (NCBI taxonomy): domain Bacteria; kingdom Pseudomonadati; phylum Pseudomonadota; class Gammaproteobacteria; order Oceanospirillales; family Oceanospirillaceae; genus Marinomonas; species Marinomonas foliarum. The sequence continues at coordinate 948,460 of NZ_CP070273.1, forward strand.
CTTACTCAACTGGCTAAAAAAATAGAGCAGCAAGTTGGCGATCATGGCTACAGAGCTTTTGTCGATAGTGCACCTATCCTAGAAAGACAAATTGCGGAACAAGCCGGTATGGGCTGGATTGGCAAAAACACCTTATTACTAACGCCAAAAGCGGGCAGCTGGTTTTTGCTCGGTGAGATATTTACTAATCTGCCACTTCCTGTAGATAAGCCAACCGAGGCCAGACATTGCGGTAGCTGCACGGCCTGCCTAACTCAGTGTCCAACTGATGCCTTTGTCGAACCTTGGGTACTCGATGCAGGAAAATGCATTTCTTATCTAACCATTGAACATAAAGGCTCCATTCCAGAAGAGCTGCGCGGCAAAATGGGCAATCGTATTTTTGGCTGCGATGATTGTCAGCTGGTTTGCCCTTGGACCAAGTTCGCCAAATACACCGAAGAAGATGATTTCCAACCAAGACACAATCTGGATTCAGCGGATCTGGTTGAATTATTTGAGTGGGATGAAACTACCTTTTTAAAAAACACCGAAGGGTCGCCTATTCGTCGCACAGGATTTGAAAATTGGCGCCGAAACATCGCTGTTGCACTGGGCAATGCCCCCACCAGCCCAGACACTATTCAAACACTCAAAAATGCACTCTCTCACTCTTCTGAATTAGTGAAAGAGCACATTATATGGGCACTAAAACAGCACAACCTTTGAAACCTAGTGCGAGTAGCGTAATAAACCTTCTTGGGCAGTCGATGCAACAAGCTCCCCTTTCTGATTAAAAATTTGTCCTCGAACAAATCCCCTCGCTGAACTCGCTGAAGGCGAATCCGCCACATACAGCAACCACTCGTCCAACCTAAATGGGCGATGAAACCAAATAGCATGATCTAAGCTAGCCACAGTCAAATAAGGACTGCCTATCGAAATGCCATGAGGCATCAAGGCAGTTTCAATAAAACCATAATCTGTTGTGTAAGCCAGCATAGATTGATGGATTAACGCATCATCAGGCAAAGCTGACACACTACGAATCCACATATGGCGTTTAGCAATCCCTGGACGAGGACGAAATGGGTTTTGATTTTCGACTATTCGATACTCAATGGGGCGATCTGCCGTGAATAAATCCCGTACTTTAGACGGAATTTCATCGGCATGAGCACGATAGAGAGACAGCTCAGATTTAAAAGAATCTGGTCCAGGCACATTAGGCATCGCCTCCTGATGATCCAACCCCTCTTCCGTGATATGAAAAGACACTGTCATCGCCAAAATACTTTTACCAAACTGCGAAGCTATCACCCGTCTGACACTAAAGCTTCCACCATCGCGCACGACCTCAACATCATATTCAATGGGATGAGCAGAATCCCCAGGACGTAAAAAGTAACAATGCAAAGAGTGAGGGAATCGACCTTCAACAGTTTGCGTTGCTGCACTCAACCCCTGACCAATAACTTGACCACCAAATAGCTTAGGAAAACCAATATCCTGACTGCGTCCAACAAATTTAGTCTCTGAAATTCGCTCTAACTTTAGCAATCCAATTAAATGATTAACAACTTGACTCACCTTCTCCTCCTACTTTCTACCTCGCGCAATGACTTCTATTATGGCGCGTTTTTATTCAATGGCTGAACCCAAAATATTTATATATTAAGAATAACGTCAGAAATTATACCTAAAGCGTCTCAGCACTTTGCTAAATAGGCATTTTTTTGCTTCTATGGGCGTATAACTATTGGGGTAATTCTCTTGGCAACGTCCACTTTAATCGATCCATTTGGTCGGAAAATAGACTACTTACGCATATCCGTCACTGACAGATGTGACTTTCGCTGTACCTATTGTATGGATGAAGATGTTACATTTTTAGCTAGAGACCATATTTTGTCTTTAGAAGAAATTGTTCACGTAGCAAAAACCTTCATATCCATGGGAACGAAACGCATCCGTATTACAGGCGGAGAGCCTTTAGTACGTAAAAATATTCTTTGGGCCATCGAACAAATAGCAAATACCACTGGGTTAGAAGAACTGACGATTACGACTAATGGTTCACAGCTTTATAAAATGGCTCAACGCCTACTTGATGCTGGCGTATCACGCATAAACATTAGTCTCGATACACTCAAAGCGGACCGCTTTCATAAACTAACTCGCAGAGACAAATTCCAGCAGGTTATTGATGGAATAGATATTGCCAGTAAACTTCCCTTCAAGCGCTTAAAAATTAATAGCGTGATGCTGAAAAACCATAATGATGATGAGCTGTTTGATCTTGCTCAATTTGCCCTAGACCGAAAAATGGACATCAGCTTTATTGAAGAAATGCCTCTTGGCATTATTACTGACCATAACCGTGCTACCACTTATTTATCCAGTGACGATGTCATAGAGACGCTTGGTAGCCGATACGAACTTACACCCAGCCTAACTACGACCAGCGGCCCAACACGTTATTATCAAGTTGCAGGCTACGAGCATAAGATCGGGGTTATTTCACCACATAGCCATAACTTCTGTGACACCTGTAACCGAGTCAGATTGACGGCAGAAGGCCGCTTATTACTATGTCTAGGTAACGAGCACTCAAAAGATTTGAAAAACGTCCTTCGTAGCTCTTCTTACTGCTCGACGGCACTCAACTCAAAAGAGCATAATGCAACAGCATTAGAAAACGCTATCATTGAGGCTCTCGCCCTCAAACCACATAAACATCATTTCAACCTCGATGAAGCCCCACAAATTCTTCGCTTCATGAGCGCGACAGGAGGCTAAATAAGGACCCCCATGGCTAAAACACCTGCACCTTTCCGTCCATTAAATATCAGCGTTTTAACCGTTTCAGATACTCGCTCAATTGCCGAAGACACATCTGGTGATGCACTTATTGAGTTACTGACAAAAGCTGGCCACAAACTCAATGAGAGAACACTCGTCAAAGACGATGTTTATCAAATGCGCGCTGTTGTTTCTAATTGGATTGCTGAGTCTGAAACTCATGTTATTTTAATCACAGGCGGCACCGGATTCTATTCTCGCGACAGCACACCAGAAGCAATGACCCCCTTATTCGATAAAACGATAGAAGGTTTTGGTGAACTGTTTAGGCAGATTTCCTATACAGAAATTGGCACATCAACCATTCAATCACGTGCTATTGCAGGATTAGCCAATCAGACCCTAGTCTTTTGTTTACCAGGCTCTACTGGTGCTTGTAAAACCGCATGGAATGGCATTTTAGAAGAACAACTTAATGCCTCTCACAGACCATGTAATTTTGTCAGCATGCTGATTGGACCTTACGCTGAAAACCAACATGGGGCATAACAAATATGTCCACTTTACTTGCCTTTGAAGATGCTCTAGAAGAGATTACACGCAGTGCCAGTGTCCTTGTAGAGCAGCAAACAATCCCGCTTATAAACGCTGTTGGACGGACTCTAGCAAACAACGTGGTTGCCAGAATTTCTGTCCCACCTTATGACAACAGTGCAATGGATGGCTACGCACTTGCCTGCCAAGATTGGCAAGATGGCAAACGTTTTACCGTTAGTCAGCGTGTTGCCGCTGGCCAGCACCCTCAGCCTTTAATGCCAGGTACCTGTGCTCGTATTTTCACTGGCGCAAATATTCCTTCCGGTGCAGATACCGTTGTTATGCAGGAAAACACCGAGCTAGAAGGTGACAAAGTCATCTTTACTAAACAACCGACGTCTTCCGACAATATTCGACCGTTAGGGCAGGATATGCAGATCGGTCAAACGGTTGTTAAGGTAGGTGAGAAAATTACGCCAATACACATTGGCCTTTTGTCTAGCCTTGGTATCACAGAGGTCATCGTCTACAAACAGTTGAATGTCGGCATCCTCACAACAGGTGATGAGCTGATTCCTACTGGTGAGAAACTAAAAGAAGGCCAAATATATAATTCAAATGGCCCAATGTTAAGCGCGCTTGTAGCTCAAGCTGGTCATAACGTGAGCCATTGTTTACATACAGCTGATACACCCGAAGACACAAAAACAGCCTTAAAAACCTTGATGCAATCCTGTGATGTTATTCTTTCGTCTGGCGGTGTTTCTGTTGGCGAAGAAGACCATGTAAAAGACGCCTTGGAAAAACTGGGCAAAGTGCATTTATGGAAAATAGCCATTAAGCCTGGCAAACCACTTGTTCACGCCACGCTTCAAGGCATTCCTTTTCTTGGCTTACCCGGAAACCCAAGCTCAACGTTAGTAACCTATCATTGGTTCGCTCGTCTTTTGCTGTCAATTTGTGCGGGTCAAGTTGCGGAACTTCCCAAGTCTTATCCTGTAGATGCGGGCTTTAACCGCAATAAAGTAATACAACGAGATGAGTTTTTACGAGTATCAATTGGTAAAGATGGGCTAGCTTACGCCCATCCACAACAAAGCTCTGGTGCCCTACTTGCAGCTTGTGAAAGCCAAGGGTATTTGCATGTAAAAGCAAACACTCAAATTGAATATGGTCACTCCTATTCTTTTTATCCTTTCTCTAGCTTCTAATTTTTCCCCTTTTCACTTATCTCACCTAAACTACTAAATAGCATGCAGAAAACCTGCGTGCTATTTCCTCATAGAAAAGGCGAAATCAAAATGAGAGATGCAGAATGGGAAAGCTCCCTTTATGACCATCAGCATGAGATGATAAAGCGTCTTGATGCCTATAGAAAGCGGCCTTCTGGAGCAGGGTACAACAAAGATGAAACCATGGTGATCGAGCATTCATTTCAATTACTGGTTGCCTCTATGCTTGATCTTGCTCGATATGTGTTAGAACACCATTACAACGCGGAAGTAGTTTCACGTAGAGAAGTTTTAAATGCATTAGTTGCTCATAATGATGTGACGTATGAACAAGCTGAACAGATACGTACTCTAATAGCATTAAGAGACAAGATTTTACATGATTATTTAGACGAGAATTTTGCCGATTTAGAAGAAGCAATGACATTAAGACGGTATGGATTGGTTGAAATACTAACCAAAGAATGGATAACGCGCTTATCAAGCACGCCCTGATAAACGGTCAAAGATAAAGCTAAATAGATGAATCTAGAAACGCTTGTCTCAATAAGCCACGAAACCAAACGTGGGCAGCATCTCTTTGAAAGCGTTCATGCCAAATCATCGAATAATCGAACTCGCGCGTTCCAAATGGCAGCTCATACACAGCAATTTCAGATACTGTTGACGCCATGTCTTCAGCAAATAGCTTGGGGACTGTAAGTAGTAAATCACTGTCCATCACAACTCGAGCGGCTGGCACGAAATTCGGTAGATGGACAGAAACATGCCTCTTATGTCCCATTTTTTCGAGCTCTCTATCAACGGCAAAATACTCTCGACGCCCCAGCACCACTTGCACATGATCAGCTTTTAAATAACTATCTAACGTCAATTCCAGCTGAATATTCGGGTGATCTTTACGCGCTAAACAAACTAGACGATCACTCTTTAAACGCATGGCACGTATGCTTGGTGGCGGTTCTTTTGATAATACAGCGACAGCAATATCAATATTGGTTTGATCTAGCTCTAATACTCTATCTTCATCCCAAGACTTTACATCAAGAATCGCATCAGGGGCTTGCTGCCGAAAAAGGTCTAATATCTTAGGTAGAACAGTCAAGGTTCCAAAATCTGTTGTTGATAACACGAAGCGACGCTTACTTGTTTGAGGATCAAACTCACTAGGCTGAATAATGTTCTCAAGCCCTTTCAGCATATCGGATAATAGTGGCGCTAAATTCTGTGTTTTAGCGGTTGCAGACAGGCCGTGGGAGGTTCGGGTAAACAAGGGATCATCAAATAGGTCTCTCAATCGAGACAGTGAGCGACTGACAGCTGGTTGAGATACATTTAGGCGTGTTGCTGCTTTGGTAACATTCAGCTCCTCAATAAGGACCTGTAAAACGTACAGCAAATTTAAATCCACATCGGATAATCGAATCTCTGACAAAACAGCACCCCAACTAAGCTTGTTATAATTATAACCAAGAATCATAACAAGCTTTTAGAAAGTGCAATAGTACTCTCTCTAAGAAGACCTAAAAATAGAGGTATCGTGCTTTACCACATAACCCAAAGTAATAGTTATTTAGTCACATCTCGAATTTCAGCGGATGACATACCGAGTAAATACAAAATACCGTCTAGACCAAGGTTATTCATCGGACAAGGGGCCTTTTCTCTTACCAAAGGTTTTGCATGCAAAGCAACACCAAGAGCAGCATGATTAAGCATCAACAAATCATTCGCACCATCACCACACGCTATTGTTTGACTCCAATCCGACTTTTTCGCTTCAACAATATTTGTTAATAATAGTTTTTTACGTTCACCATCAACAATATCGCCTAGATGGCGACCTGTTAATGCGCCATCTTGAATTTCGAGAACATTAGCATGCACTTCAGACATCCCGTAATCCGCCTGGACACGATCAGCAAAATACGTAAAGCCACCTGATAAGATAGCGGTATGCCAACCATAATGATGCAGCACAGCCATTAAGGTGGAAATGCCATCCATATGCTGGATACGTTGATACACACTGTCCATAACATCACTGCTAAGGCCCTTTAATAAGGCTAAGCGCTGAACAAAGCTTTCAACGAAGTCTATTTCTCCACGCATAGCGCTCGCTGTGATCACTGAAATCTGCTCTCCAATCCCAGCATCAACTGCTAGCTCGTCCATTACCTCTGCCTTAATCAGCGTTGAATCCATATCAAAGACAGCAACACCTGCATTGTGGATATCCACCATAGTCGACTGATAAATATGGTCTATTCCAGTCTCATTAGATAACGCTAGCAACTCTGTGCGAATAACGGCACTATTCGCCGCCTCACTAGCCAACATAACTTGTGCAACCGCAATGGGATCACCTGCTTCAGTAAGCAAACGAATTGCCCCTTGCAGACTGCGCGCGTCTAACCAAGCGTTAAATTTATCAAGATATTCAGGGCTCAAAGCCCCCATAAGAGTAATACTGGCAGACATAAACGCTCCTAATTTAATAAGACGCCTACTATAGCAAATCGTTTTCTTTTCGCTAAGCACCTGTTCTACTTTAAAGAATTCAGAAAATAGCCGTTATGATGTGTATACTTTAGTCATTGTTCTACGTGTTACCAAAGGAAATGAATGGACATCCAGCCTAAAACCCATGCAATTCGTGCATTTATACGAGAGAAGCTCAGCGCATCAGTTGTCACCATTGCCACTTTTATTTCATTAATGATTCTTACCGTCTGTATTTTTTGGTATACGATGACCCATGCCCTGGGAAACTATTTATCACAACAAACAGAAGTATTAGGTAGCAGTTTAGCAACCCAAGCAGCTTTTAATGCTACACAGTCGATATTGAACAACGATTTATTAAGCCTTAATGTTTTGTTGAATCGACTAGTGGTTGACGACAATATATTAAGTGCTCGAGTCTATAACAAAAAAGACGAACTACTTGCAGAAGCCGACAGCGGTCATTCTGGAATGCAGTCTGAACAAGACTTTCGTCCTAACGACAAACGTCGAGTGTACAGTTCAAGCATCAAGTTTAGGGATGAAATTGTTGGTCATGTTCTTATTACTCTAGATAAAACCCCCGCCCAAGCGACACTCCAGCATTTGAATAACCTTTTAATCGGTGTTGCTATTTTTACTTGTACCATAGCGTTATTAGTGATCATACTCGTCACCAAATGGCTACTCACTCCGGTGAATGAAGCAACATCAGCGCTTATTGCTTACAGTAAAGGAAAAAGCCCTGCTGACATACCAGTACCTCCTTATAAAGAAGCACGAGCGCTACTGAAGGCTGTTACGATAGTACAGGCAATAAAACCTCAAGAGGCGATCATAGAGAAAGCAAGCGAAGCGAAAGAAGAAAAAATAGCCGAGTTAGCAAAGCCTCAATTCGAAATGAATTTCGAAGCTATTTTTGAAGAATCTAGAAACCGTAGTTGCGTGTTGTATTTCGACATTCTTAACCTAAAAGAATGGCATGAGACCATGACGCCATTGCAAGTCGCTAACCTGTTAACTCCTGTTTATAGAGCTATGTTCCAAGCAAGTGAAATGTACTTAGGTCAAGTTCATCAGTATAAAAATGATTCGGCGATCATTCTTTTCAGCGCGCGTCATTGTGAGGATAATCTCTATATTAATGCTGTCTGTACTGCCCAGCTCTTTCTGGGCTTAATGGATAAATTACTTGAAAACGATTTGTACACAAACATCCCCAAACTCAACTTTCATTTAGGCCTACATCAAGGTAACCCCTACATAACCAATATGGTAAAAGAGAATCACTTTGAACCAGATGATATAGAAGCGCTCTTAAGCAACATTCATCAACTCAGTCGTTCAGAAAGCATGAACACCTTGGTTATTAGCGATGACATTTTCACCTTATCTCACATTCAAAACCGTGTTTTTACTGGGCTACCAGAGATAATAGAGGATGACGGCAACGAAATTTTAGCGTATGAAGTAAAAGGACTTTCTGACAAGTATAAACAACAAATTCAACAGTATGTTGAAGAGATCACCAACCCAGAACAACACCAAGACACCTAATAACCTAGTATTGCTTTGATAAAAAAGAACCCCCAATGTTGGTTGTCCAACTATTGGGGGCCACTTCATATCTGTTTTTTTAACCGAATACGCAATCAATCATCGAGGCGGATAACATCGTCTAAAGCCAGCCCTTCCTTATCCATGATCAATCGCAGCTTGCGCAATGCCTCTACTTGAATCTGGCGAACTCGCTCACGAGTCAGACCTATCTCAGCACCGACATGCTCAAGTGTACTAGCCTCGTGACCTCGTAGCCCAAAGCGACGAGTAATCACCTCACACTGCTTCTCACTCAGTTCATTTAGCCACAATTCAATACTGTGGATAACATCACCATCTTGGCGATCAGCTTCAGGCCCTTGGTGAAGAGTGTCCGCTAAAATTTCAACCAAGCTTTTATCGTTATTCTCACCACCGAAAGTTGCATCTATCGAGCTTACCTTCTCATTAAGCCCAAGCATTTTCTGCACGTCTTCAACAGGACAGTCGAGCATTTCTGCAATTTCTTCGGCTCTTGGTTCATGATCTAGTTTCTGTGTTAGCTCACGAGCTGCCCGCAAATATACATTGAGCTCTTTAACAACGTGGATAGGCAAACGAATAGTTCGAGTTTGATTCATAATCGCACGCTCAATGGTTTGTCGTATCCACCAAGTTGCATAAGTGGAAAAACGGAAACCTCGCTCAGGATCAAACTTCTCGACGGCACGAATTAAACCTAGGTTACCTTCTTCAATAAGATCCAATAAAGATAAGCCTCTATTTAGGTAACGTCGTGATATTTTCACAACCAAACGCAAATTACTTTCTATCATGCGTTTACGTGCTTTTTCGTCACCCTTAAGAGAAAGGCGAGCGAAGTATACTTCCTCCTCTGCACTAAGCAGTGGTGAAAAACCGATTTCACTCAGATACAACTGAGTAACATCTAAATTGCGACTAGTATCAGCATCCGCATATCGAGCATTTACTGCCGATTCAAATTCTTCGTCTACTAGATCCTCATTCTCGTCATACTCACTCACAGACTCGAAATCAAAATCCTCCGTATTCGAAACTTTTGTTGCTTCTTTTTCCATATTTGCCAACTTCATGCCCCCTCCTTAAAACGCCAATTCGCTTAATTTATTTGGGTAAAACATCTAGCGGATCGATCGGCTGACCATCACGACGTACTTCAAAGTGAAGAAGTGGTCTATCCTCTCCCTTACCACCAATAACAGCAAGAGAGTCGCCAGCACGAACATTTTGTTTTTCTTTTACCAAGATCCTTTCGTTATAAGCATAAGCACTAAGGTACACATCATTGTGTTTCACTATCACAAGATTTCCATATCCAATTAGACCACTGCCTGCATATACAACCGTTCCATCAGCTGCGGCTGTTATCAAAGCTCCTTCTGCTGCTTTTATATCTATACCTTTACTACTAACGCCGCTATTTGAAAAGCCCCTAGTGACCTGACCGTCTACTGGCCAGAACCAATCACTGGTGATTTTACTGTCTTTAGTGTCGCTCTTAGGTGACGTTACAGCTGTTTTAGTCGTTGTCGGCGTCACTGTTTTGACTGGTGTACTTTTCGCGCTCTGCACTATTAAAGGAGTTGAAGACGATGATGATTTCGGACTTACTGATGCGACAGATCCTCCACTATTTACCAGACGAATTTTTTGCTTTGGATAAATGGTATAAGGCGCATCAATACGATTAGCTTTCGCTAAATCTCGATAGTCTAATCCGTAGCGAAAGGCAATAGAGAACAAGGTTTCACCACTTTGAACACGATGAATACCGGAAGATGGAATAGAAGAAACACTGGCATTATTCGATGCATATGTGCGGTTATTTTTCGCCGAATAATGGAGCACTTCATAAGAGCAACCAGATAAAAAAAGACAAAAAAAACCTAGCCAACCCATCAAGCGGGTTAGCGATAAAATATTCTGTCTATTCGCTACACTACAAAAAATAGCTCATCACCTTAACTGCCACTTACAACCCATTATTTACATTTGTGTCTTTTCGTAAAAAAATGTAAGAAATGAGAACCACACTCAAAAACCCCATAAAAACAAAGACTACGGGAAGCAAAAAATCCATTGGCCAATAAAAATTGATACCATTCCAAGGCAAAATCAAATGCTCTTGTATAGGGTATTTCTTATCCCCAATTAGCGCCCACTCATCTGTCACTTTCCACGGCCACACCTTTACTAGCGCACCTAGCATAACACCTGTTAAAACAGAGAGAGTCATGGACCTTACATGATTAAGTAAATAACGCAGAATTTTAGAAAAGCTCAACAGCCCTATCAGTGCTCCCGCTGCAAAAGTGGCAATCACGGCAAGATCGACACTCTTAACTGCAGACAGAATAAATCCATACATCCCCATCATCAGCAACAGAAAACTCCCGGAAATCCCTGGCAAAATCATTGCACAAATGGCAATCATCCCAGAGAAAAACACCATAATAAGGGATGTGTTCAGTTGAGTGGGAACCAGTAATGACAAACTAGAACCTATCGCAATCCCAACAATAAGGCCCGCAAAATGCCTATGGGTAAAGCCTTCTATTTGACTAATTAAAAAATAAGCAGACGCTAAAATAAGGCCAAAAAAGAAGCTCCATAGATAGCTGGGGTATTCTAATAAAAGATGTGTAATTAAACCCGCCAGCAAGAAAATACTGGTCACAATTCCAGCCCCCAATGATAATAAGAAAGCACCATCAAAATGCTGCCACAAAGCTTTGACGTTGCCTTTAAATAACATACATAAGCTATCTTTATTAACGCCACTCAAGGCATTAATAAGGCGTTCATAAACTCCTAAAATGAACGCAATCGTACCACCAGAAACACCTGGGACAACATCAGCCGCGCCCATCAATACGCCACTCAAGTACACTTTAAGCCATTTAGGCATATTCCATTCCTTCCAATAAAGGGACAAAATATGCAGATTCAGTCCCTAAGCATTTCCAACGATCACCTTCTTTTCGCCAACAACCAATCTGTGGGCTAGGATGATCAATTGGCATAATAAGAATCCCTTGCTGCTTTAAGCAATTTGTTAAAGCCAACGGAATTTTGCTCGCCATCGCGGTAATAATAACAGCATCCATCTCTACTTTATTTGGCCAACCAGCCTGACCATCACCAAACAAATATTCAACATTATTCACCCCCATTGATGACAAGCGCTGTTTCGCCAGTAGATAAAGCGACTCTTGACGTTCGACAGTGTGAACTTTATTAAAAAAATGCGACAAGATACGAGTTTGATAACCAGAACCAGTTCCCACTTCCAACACACGCCCAAGTCGAGAATGAGACAGCAGCCATTCTGTCATTCTAGCAACCGTCAGCGGCTGACTAATCGTCTGATTTCGACCAATTGGAAGTGGGGTTGCCGAATACGCAAGATGGGAAAAGGCGGGCTCAACAAAATCATGACGAGGAACAGACCCCATTAAAGCTAATAGCTCTTCATGACTAATCCCATGCTCTCTAAGCTGATGAATCATCCTAGAGGACCGAGACTCAGAGTGTGTTATTAACCAATTAAGATCGTGAAGACTCATAGGGTTATTGTATCAGTCCATCTTTCAAGTGGTGACTGGGCTTCATAGCAGGTCATATCGGTGTGAATTGGCGTAATAGAAACATAACCATTTTCAATCGCACAAAAATCTGTCCCTTCAGACATATCATGAGGCTCAGACAAAGCGCCAATCCAGTAGCTCGGTAAACCACGCGGGTGCTGTGCAGAAATTGGGGCTTGAGCTTTATGACGATAACCTAAACGCGTAACCTGAATACCTTTTAACTCGCCGTATGGAACATCTGGAACATTGATATTCAGTAAAATACCCGCTGATAAAGTAAGCGTCGGAGCATCTTTTAGTAGTTGAACAACAACCTTTGCAGCCGTCTCAAAATGCTGACTCCCAACCAAAGAAATAGCCAATGCCGGACGACCTAGGTGACGCGCTTCCATCGCCGCAGCAACGGTACCAGAATAAATAACATCGTCACCCAAGTTGGCGCCATGATTGATGCCAGATACGACCAAATCAACCTCACCATCAATCATCCCAGACAGCGCCAAATTGACACAATCTGTCGGTGTACCATCGACACGAAAAAAATGTGGGCGAACTTCAGTAGGTTGCAGTGGGCGAGTTAACGTCAAAGAATTGCTCGCACCGCTACGATTTCGATCAGGGGCGACCACTAAAACATCGTATTCTTGCTGTAAATGTTGTGCTAACGTTTGTATGCCAACTGCATCAAGACCATCATCATTGGCGATCAATATTCTCATGATATTTCTCAGCTGACTTATCCGTAAAATCAATCATCTCGCGAAGTAAACTGGTCGCAAAACACCCTTTTGGTAAAGAAAACTCCACAATCAGTTGCGTATTCTCTTCGCTTTCTCTTAGCAATTCCCACGCCATGTTCATAGGAACAAGACGAGCTAACCGACTATCTCTAGAAAGATCAAAAGCAATGAGTGAATCAACTAAGTCCATACTCTCTGACAAAGAGCTTTTAATTGCTGCCTCTCTCTGCGCGCCTGTACCCGCTTCCCAACCTGCACTAATCATAGGTAAAACAGGGCTTATACTGCCGCGCTGCACACTTAAATGCATCAAAGCACCAACTTCCTTCACGCGGAATTGCTCATCTTTGTGCTGAAACTGAGCGATATCACCATCACACAAACGCATCCACATACCATTTTCAACTTGGTCACTTAAGGCTTCATTGAAACACCAAGATCGAATAGCAGATAACCAGAAAGACTCTGTCTTAGAAAGCTTGCGGCGACTTTGCCGCCCTTTTAAGACAAAGTCTTTCCCATAGTGCAAATTATTACCGTTTATACCAAAGCGCTGCGGACCATAATAATTAGGCACACCACTTAGTTTTATCAGATTCAAGCGGGCTTCAAGTTCATCCAGATCACCATGAATACCGCGCATTCGAATCACAAAACGATTCGCTAAATGCGTTCCGGTACGAAGCTTTTTGGAATGACGTAACTGTGCAACCACTCGAACACTTTCAGGCTCCCTGAACGCTTCTTGAATCGTCGACAAGTCTGGTTCTTGATTCAAAACATGCAAACAGAACCACTGGCGCGTACAAGCATGGCGATCTTTTACACCACTGTAAGTCACTTTATTAGGTGCAATACCAGCAAGCTGAGCCAAACGTTTAGCAAGAAAATCGGTATTTACTCCCTCCTTTTCAATAAATACGAAGCAAAATTCCCCTTTACCATCAGGTTCAAAACCTAATTGCTCTTCAACATAAAAATCCTGTACATGGGTTTTCAAATCCCCAGTAACCGTCGGCTTAGACCAAGCGTATCGCCATTCGGTATTCATATTTGATCCTGTTTAAAAATGAGAGCAACCGCTTCAACTGCGATTCCCTCTTTACGCCCTGTAAACCCCAACTTTTCCGTTGTTGTCGCTTTCACATTAACCGTGCCGATATCAACCGCTAAATCCTCGGCAATATTCGCTCGCATTGCATCAATATAAGGACGCATTTTTGGCGCTTCAGCAATAATAGTGACATCAACATTAGCCACACCAAAACCCAGTGCCTGTATTTCTTGGTAAGCACGTTTTAATAAGATTCGACTATCAGCTCCAGCGAATGCGTCGTCGGTATCAGGGAAATGCTTGCCTATATCACCCAGTGCTGCAGCGCCCAACAAAGCGTCTGTTAAAGCATGTAGAGCTACATCGCCATCAGAGTGAGCTATCAGCCCTTGAGAATAAGGAATTGATACACCGCCCAGAACAATGTGATCACCTTCACCAAATTTATGTACATCAAAACCATGGCCGATACGAAATGGCATCATGATAGTTACTCCTGTGCGATACAATGCACTGTTAGTGTAATTTTGAAAGGTAAGAGTACAGCGCTTCTGCGATCAGCAAATCTTCAGGTAAGGTTATTTTAATGTTGCTACTCTCACCAATAACTAGGTCCGGATGCCAACCAATAAATTCCATCGCAGAGCATTCATCCGTTATAGAAACGCCTTCTAATTGCGCTCTTTCTAATGAATCCAAAAGGGCTAAAAGAGGAAATTTTTGTGGTGTCTGAGCCAACCAGATAGCACTCCGGTCCAGCGTTGCATCCACTAATGGCTGCTCTGCTAACTGAAGTTTTACCGTATCTTTAGCAGGCATCGCTAAAATAGCACCGTGTTCAGATTGGTGGTTCATAATTCGATTAAGCGCGTCTTGGCTCAATAAAGGTCTCGCCGCATCATGAACCAACACTACTTGATGTTCATTTACATCAGGCATACCTAAAAGATAGCGTAATCCTTTTTGCACTGTGTCGCTGCGCTCTTCACCACCAACAAAGGCTTTTACCAGCTCATGATTATACCACTTAGAATGCTGCCAATAAGCGTCTTCTTGGCCAACACCAACCAACACACCAGCGATTAATGGATGCGAAATAAACAAGGCTATGGTTCGGTCTAGAATGGTTTCCCCAGCAAGTGATAAATATTGCTTGGGAAAACTTGCTTGCATACGCTGACCAACACCAGCAGCAGGGATAATAACCCAGAAAGCCTGTGTCATTTTTTATTTACCATACGATAAAATACTTCACCATCTTTTATATATTGCAACTCACTACGAACGTGTTCTTCTACCGCCTCTTCTCCAAGGCGAAGATCATGTACTTGCGCTCTAAGTGCTTGATTTCGATGTTTTAAGCGTAAATTTATTCGTTCCTGATAAGCAATTTGCTTTGCCAGCTCTTCTTGGCGCTTAACGCCCTGTTCACCAAAGTACAAATGATAAGATTGATAACCCACGGCACAGACGAAGAAGAAAATTAACAAACGCGCCATAACACCCTCAGAAGCCTAAAAATACATTCCTTATTATCAAAGGAATTGAATCAAAAAAAAATAAAAAAAGGGAGAACCAAGTTCTCCCTTTTTTAAGTCAAGACGATATTAAGCTTGACCTTTAATCTCAGAAAGACCTTTGTACGGAGCTTTACCACCTAATTGCTCTTCAATACGTAGCAATTGGTTGTATTTAGCAACACGGTCAGAACGACATAGGGAACCCGTCTTAATTTGGCCAGCTGCTGTACCTACTGCAAGGTCTGCAATAGTCGCGTCTTCTGTCTCACCAGAACGGTGAGAAATAACAACAGTAAAACCAGCATCTTTTGCCATCTTAATAGCTGCTAACGTCTCAGTTAAAGAACCGATTTGGTTAAACTTGATTAAGATTGAGTTCGCAATGCCGTTATCAATACCGCGTTTCAAAATCTTAGTGTTGGTAACAAAAAGATCATCACCCACTAATTGGATTTTATCGCCCATTAATTTAGTTTGATGTGCGAAGCCATCCCAGTCTGACTCGTCAAGACCGTCTTCGATAGAAACAATCGGATACTGCTTAGTAAGGTCTTGTAAGAAGACGTTGAACTCTTCAGACGTGAATTTCTTACCTTCACCTTTAAGGTTGTAGATGTTTGCTTCTTTGTCGTAAAACTCAGAGGCAGCACAATCCATCGCCAAAGTGATGTCTTTACCTAGCTCGTAACCTGCTGCTGCAACGGCTTCTTTAATAACAGCCAATGCTTCAGCATTGGATGACAAATCAGGGGCAAAACCACCTTCATCACCAACTGCTGTACTTAAACCACGATCGCTCAATACTTTTTTCAGCGCATGAAAGATTTCAGCACCGTAACGTAATGCTTCGCGAAAATTTGGCGCACCAACTGGTTGAATCATGAATTCTTGAATATCAACGTTGTTGTCTGCATGCTCACCACCATTAATGATGTTCATCATAGGCACAGGCATTGAGTAAACGCCTGGTGTGCCGTTGATGTCAGCAATGTGAGCGTATAATGGGATTTTCTTAGAAATTGCTGCCGCTTTCGCCGCTGCCAAAGAAACCGCCAAAATAGCGTTAGCGCCAAAAGTAGATTTGTTTTCTGTGCCGTCTAGATCAATCATAATCTGATCTAATTCTGCTTGAGCAAGGGCATCTTTGCCGATCAAAGCGTCACGGATAGGACCGTTAACCGCTGCAACCGCTTTCAATACACCTTTGCCTAGATAACGACTTTTGTCGCCATCACGTAATTCTAATGCTTCACGAGAACCGGTAGAGGCACCAGACGGTGCACACGCTGAACCTACGGAGCCGTCTGCCAAAATAACATCAGCTTCAACAGTAGGATTACCACGAGAATCTAATACTTCTCTGGCCTTAATATCAACGATTTGACTCATAACAAACCTCTTAAAATAAATGAAAAATCACAAACTACCTGTTTGCTCAAATTATTTTTCTTTTCCTGCGTATTTAAGTGCCGCATGTACAAAGGCACTAAACAGGCCGTGTCCATATCTAGGTGTAGAAGTGAACTCCGGATGGAACTGACAAGCAACAAACCAAGGGTGATCGGCAATCTCTACCATCTCAACCAAAGAATTGTCTTCTGAACGACCTGAAATCGTCAGACCTGCTTTCATCAGATCTTCAACATAAAAGTTATTTACTTCATAACGATGACGATGACGCTCTTTTATGACCGCTTCACCATAAGCTTCAAAGGCTTTTGTGCCTTCCGTAAGGTTACAGTTCTGCGCGCCAAGACGCATCGTTCCACCTAGATCGGATTCCTCTGACCGGATTTCTTTGGAACCCTCTGCATTGGTCCATTCTGTAATCAGACCAACAACTGGGTTCTCTGCTTTTAAATTAAACTCGGTGCTGTGTGCACCGGCTAAATTTGCCACATTGCGAGCAAATTCGATAACCGCTACTTGCATACCCAAACAAATACCTAAGTAAGGCACTTTGTTTTCACGAGCATACTGAGCTGTTAATATCTTACCTTCAACACCACGTTCGCCGAAACCACCAGGAACAAGAATAGCGTCCATTCCTTTTAATTGATCAGTACCTTTTTCTTCGATACTTTCAGAGTCAATGTAATGCAGTTTCACTTTAGTACGAGCATGAATACCCGCATGATCCATCGCTTCAATCAAAGACTTGTAGGCGTCCAACAACTCCATGTATTTACCAACCATGGCGATATTGATTTGCTTTTCAGGGTTCAATTTCGCTTGAGTCACTTTATTCCAGATTTCAAGATCTGGCATGTTACAATCTAAGTTGAAGTGTTCAACAATCAAGCTATCTAAGCCTTGGTCGTTCAACATCTGAGGGATACGGTAAATAGTATCGGCATCAGGAAGGGAAATAACCGCGCGTTCTTCAACGCTGGTAAACAAGGCGATCTTCTTACGCTCTGGCGCTTCGATAGACACTTCAGAACGACAAATAAGAATGTCTGGCTGAATACCGATAGAACGAAGTTCTTTCACAGAGTGTTGGGTAGGCTTGGTTTTGGTTTCACCGGCAGTACGAATGTAAGGGACAAGAGTCAAATGCATGAACAAAGCACGACGTGCACCCAATTCAACTTTAAGCTGACGTACCGCTTCTAAGAAAGGTTGTGATTCGATATCACCAACCGTACCACCGATTTCAACCAAAGCAACATCTGCGCCTTCAGCACCAGAAATAACGCGGCGTTTAATTTCATCGGTAATATGAGGAATAACTTGAACGGTTCCACCAAGGTATTCACCACGACGTTCTTTTTTAAGAACATGTTGATAAACACGGCCACTGGTGAAGTTATTGCGTTTGCCCATTTTAGTGGAAATAAAACGCTCGTAGTGGCCTAGATCTAGATCCGTTTCGGCACCGTCTTCTGTAACGTAAACTTCGCCGTGCTGGAAAGGACTCATGGTGCCAGGATCCACGTTGATGTATGGATCTAGCTTTAGCATGGTGACTTTTAGACCACGAGATTCAAGGATAGCGGCCAAAGATGCTGCTGCCAAACCTTTACCAAGAGATGAAACTACACCGCCTGTAACGAAAATATATCGTGTCGCCATGAGTGTTTAACCCGCCTTACAAATATAAAAAAATGAGATTTGAAGGCACATGACAATGTACCTTCAGGACGGGGGAAAATAATAACATCCGAAGCCCCTTCACTCAATGTAAAACACAGTTGTTTTACATTGAGTGAAGGATTCACTACAAGAAAAATCAAGACAGTGAAAGCAGATCTATAAATCCAGCTCCAAGACAGGCGTTTTAGAGCGGGAACAACAAGGCATCACAAGCTTACCTTTGGCATGTTCTTTATCCGTCAAAAAGACATCTCGATGATCTGGGGTTCCGTCTATAACTCCTGTTTGGCAAGTGCCACAAACACCCGATTCACAAGAGACGGCAAGGAAAACACCATTAGTATCTAATACTTCAAAAATACTCTGGTCAGCTTCAACATCAAAAACCTCACCTGTACTATGAATTTTCACTTTAAACGCGGTATTTTCACTTACATTTTCATCGAGCGCTGGTGCTGCAAAAAACTCTCTATGCAAACGATCTTCAGGCCAACCTAACATTTTTGCCTGCTGCAAGACGCCATTAATAAAATCCGCTGGACCACAAATATACAGTTCAGAGTCATTCGAATGACATGACAACACATTCACTACATCCATGCGGCTAGACCCCGCCACCTGGCTATAATGGAAATGCATTTTATCTGCAAAAGAGGATGCCTCTAACGCAGAAGAAAAGGCGGCCGTCTCAGGAGATCTTGCACAATAGTGAAATTCAAAAGGCAGTCCCATTTTTTGCAAATGCTGCGCCATTGGCAGCATTGGCGTTACTCCAATACCACCAGCTACTAAAACGCTATGACGCTTTGTTTCCACCAAAGGAAAATGGTTTTTCGGTTCACTTATTGAGATAGAATCACCTATGCTCAAATTATGAACTTCAGCGGATCCACCTCTTGATTGTGGGTCTTTTAAAACCGCAATTTCATAGTACTGCGCGTCTTCTTGAAGACGACACAATGAATATTGGCGGGTTAAACCACTTGGCAACTTAATATCAATATGCGCCCCTGCTTCAAAAGCAGGTAGCGCCGAACCATCTACAGAGCCCAGCACAAGTCGAACAATTCCTCGCGCTTCTGTGACCATATTTCTTACAATGACCGGAATCATTTGGCACTCCTAATCTATTATTCTTATTAACCAGAGAGCCAAAGAAGCAGCGCTCTGGTAAGCACCAACTTAATTAAAATGACACTGTCTGCAAAGGTGCAGTAGTTTGTGTGTTTGAAGTATTGCCCTGCTCTTTTCCAAGCTGCTCATTCGCAATCACACGATCTATAATTCGTCGTGATTGAACACCACCGGCATCAATGTCTAGCTTCAATAAGTCATAGTCTGGAAATGCTAATAAGTTTTGTTGTTGACGCTCAAGCACCTCTAAATCTTCTGCGAAAATTTTGCCTTGCCCTTCACGAATAGTATCGGTTAGCGCTTTATCTTCCGGTTTAAAATTACGCGCCATTCCCCAAAAATACCAAATAGACGTTTCTGTTTCTGGAGTAATGAAATCCACTACAGTACTGCTAGCCTTTTTGTCTGCTGGCGCTTCAAAGCCGCCATTACCAGCATGAGCAACACCAACATCAATCATCACATGAGAAGGCGGACTGAAACGACAAATTTGCCAGCGATCTACTAAAACGTCATCGGCCAAACCATTACCACGCAAAGCAGCTTGCCAAAATGGTGGTGCCATGATGTTTTCCATATAACGACTGGTAATGACTTTATCACCTTCTACTGTCGTAGAAACTGGTGATTCATCAATTTCCTTCTGACCAATACTACTAGCATGAACGTAGGTTTCATGGGTCAAATCCATCAAGTTATCCACCATAAGGCGATAATCACAATTGATATGATACAAGCCTCCACCATAAGCCCATTCAGGATTTACAGCCCATTCTAGATGAGGGATCAATGATTTATCAGCTTGAGATTGGTCACCTGGCCACACCCAAATGAAACCATAACGCTCTTCAACTGCGTAGGATTTCATACATGGAAAGCCTTTTACTCGCTGCAAAGGCATTTCTTTGGTTTTGCCCTCCGCGCCCATTTTTAAGCCATGGTAACCACAAACCAAAAGACCGTCTTCCACATAACCTAAAGACAGAGCGGCACCACGATGTGGGCAAAAATCCAATACCGCAGCAATTTCATTTTCGAGGGAACGGTAAAAAGCGATGCTTTCACCACAGATCTTACGACCAAGAGGTTTACTGCCCATAACCTCTTCAGACATAGCAGCGACATACCACGCATTTTTTGGATAAGTTTGCTTACTCATTGGAATTCTCCTGCTTTTATTTTTATTTATTGGATCCAATATAGATGAAAAAAAACATAAAACAATATAGATATATATTAATTGGATCCAATATGCGTAAAATGAATAACACCAAAAAAACTAAATTATTGATAAATAAACACTTCTTTATTGGATCCAATTATTCCTTTTTTGTCTTCGTATGCGTTATGATAATTTTTCATAAAATGTAGGGGCCAGAGCTATGAACAAACCTGGACAACAAGTAATTAGTCGATTACGACAAATGATTTTATCTGGCGATTTGGCCTCAGGACAACGTCTTGCAGAGATCCCCACCGCTGAGCAACTTGGTGTTTCACGAACTCCGGTACGCATTGCCTTCAGGACTTTAGAACAAGAAGGTCTACTAACGAAACTGTCCGGACGGGGGTATATTGTCCGCCAAGTGACACAAGCAGAAATCAGCGGTTCTATCGAAGTACGCGGCGTGCTCGAAGGGTTAGCCGCAAGACAAGCCGCTGAAAATTCGCTATCCAACGAACAAAAACATGAACTATTAACACTATTAAGGCAAGGTGATGACTTATTCGTAAAAGGCAGCATAGACGAACAAGACCTCGCCCTTTATCACGACATAAATCAGCGCTTTCATCAGATTATTATTGAAGCCAGCTTGAACCCTGCCATCGCTGAAGCATTAAGCCGCAATGAACACCTTCCCTTTGCTTCCGTTAGCGCTTTAGCATTTGATCAAAATAACTTAGCTCAAGAATATCGACGCTTTAACTTTGCCCATATGCAACACCACGCCGTCTTTGATGCCATCACTAACGGCCAAGGGAGTCGTGCTGAAGCCATCATGCGGGAACATGCAAACGCTACTCACGGCTACGCAAAAACATTCTCCAAAATGGAAGAAAGCGGTGAGAAGATGCAAGTTCTAAACAATGTGAATTCAGCTCTCTAAGAAACTCCTCCATCAAATGAGCTAAGCTAGATCGGTATTCCCTATTGGTACCTCTAATATATTCCCAACACCAATCGGCTGCCCTATCATTTCGTCATAAGCACTGCGATGACAAAGCACCGTAGCGCCAACGGACTTGCCTTTAAACAACGCCTGTAGGTCTAATTTGTTATGGCTGGTTATAAAACGTCCATTGTCCGTTTCGATGTATTGCTCGTCTCCATCAATCACCACTGATAGCTGGTAAAGGTTAGACTCCAAAGAATGCAGTTTGACCTTATCAACATGAAGAATTTTTTTAAGCTCTTTCAGCAACATAACAGTCTTTCTTTATGGCTTTACTTAAGTACGTACCTCATTGCATTATCAGTTCACATAAAGTGGAGAATCACCTTAACAAGCTCGCGCTAACTACCAGTAAAAAAACAAAAAACAGGAGAAATCATGGCTATTGATATTTACGACAGCTATGCAAATTCAACCGATGTCCAAACTGCTCTAAACAAAATTAAATCCTATACTAAGCAGCCAAATCGCTGCTTGATAGGTTTAACTGGTGGGCCAGGCTCCGGAAAGAGCACTCTAGCGAACTATTTACTCGATCACTTTACCAAGCAACAAGACACTCAAGTGGTTTGTCTCTCAATGGACGGTTTCCATTTATCAAAAGAGCAGCTTCATCGCCTGCCCAATGCCGAAGATGCTTTTGCTAGGCGCGGTGCGCCTTGGACATTTGATAGCGTGGCCTTTGTCGAACGGGTGAAGAAAATTAAACAAAGTTACCAGCAAGAAGATATATTGTGGCCAAGCTTTGACCATGCCCTTGGCGACCCAATTGCAAACGACGCATCGATCAAAAAAGAAACAAAAGTCATATTAATAGAAGGGTTATATCTGTTACACCAACAAGATGGCTGGCAAGAGTCACAAGCCTTATTCAACGAACATTGGTTTTTAGACATTCCTGTTGACGTTGCAATCGAGCGCTTGGCAAATCGCCATATGCAGGCTTGGGGGTTTAGCCATACACAAGCAATGAACAGGATAAATCAAAGCGATGGCTTAAACGCTGAACTAGTTGCAACATACAAAGATCAGGCAGATTGGCTATTAAAAATATAGCCACTTTTTATCTACACTTTCTGCATTGCAATGGCTTCTGCACTGCGCTCGAAAGTCAGGTTAATGCGCAAAAACATACCTTGAATCGCTTCAACCTGGCTGGAATTGCCTTCCAAAGCAAGTAGCTCGTAATATAAAGACTGACTGGCTTTTTCAAAGCTATCATCACACCGCCCCTTACTTGCTAATAAAAATGCTTCTGCCAAGGCTGTCTGCCACCTTTCTAATGATTGCAGTTGCTTACCAGCCAAGTTTTCACAAATGGAACGCAGGCGAACAGACACATGTCCGAGATTCAAAGCAGTTAATGCTAAATCTGTAATAGCACGTGACTTAGAACCTTGATCGTAATTTGTTAAGCGCAATAACCTATCAGCCATCCGACGGTTATACCAAGCAGCAGGAGCAGCATGTTGGTTGACTTCCAATAAATCTTGGTAAGTCGTTTTAAATATCCTGTGGACCAACAACTGAACACTTGGCCCTGTAATTAAGTGGAATACCCAAAACAAAATACTTACGCCAGCAAAAATAGCCATGGCAGAGCTTATTGTGAAATCAATAGAAAAAGCCCGACTCATATCTCGACTAGGACTCACAAGAATAGAAAAAGGAATACAAAACCCTAAACCATATGGCAAAGTCTGACGATCAAAGAGAAGCAACAAACCGATAAAATAAGGTACAGCTAGTACAAGTAACAAAATTTCTAATTGGCCAGAACTCTGAGCCAATAAGTTTAGCGCAAATAAAACCGCTACCAGTACCGCCACGACGACACCAATTAGCAGCCGTTTCAAAACCACTTTTAGAATCATCAAGGGCAATCGGGCCAACATGATAGAAAAAATGACTGGTAAAATCATAATCATAAGCGCAGCTGAAGAACCCGTACCAACCCAAATACAAGCACCAATTAAAAATACAACCATAGTACGAATACCAATGATGAGTCCCGCTAGTGGATCACGATAAGTCAGCATACTAGGTGCATTCAGCAAGGTGCTATCGCGCTCTTCCAGTGCACGAAAAGCTCGCAACAAAACAGTCAATTCCGATGTGATCTCTGCACCGACATTCAGCAAATGAGATTCGAAAGGCACCTCTGAGTCATTATTCAAACGATAGTCAGCAAGGTCACTGCGTAATGTTTTGACTTGTTCTAAGCAATAATCAAAATCTTCTGATTCTGCAATCCGTCCAAATGCGTCTCTCAATCGATCGAGCAGTTTAGTTAAAGTAGGAGTCATCAGCTCTGTATGGCGACGCTGTAAGCGACCAAATATTTGTACCAAGGCCAACAAAGACAAAACTTTTTGAGCCAATTGATTAGCCGCTCGTGTATGCCCTGGTCCTTTTGGACCTTCATAACTCACCGCGCTAGAGTCTTCGCTAACCATACCTAACGTCGCCATAATGCCATCAATCTGTTTATGGCGATTTTCATGAGTTCCTGACTTATCCAATTCCGTCACTAGATACTGTAAAGTCTGATTAATAACCGATCTTGCTTGTCGTTGCAGGCTGTCTTTTACCTTTACAGGCCAGAACATATGACTGACTACGCCAGCGCAAATAGAGCCAATAATGATTTCGCTAACTCTCGCTTGAGCAATATCAAACACCGCTTGGCTGTCAGCAGTGGATGGGCTAGCCATCACCATTAATACAATAATCTCCGACGTTACTGCTGCCATGGCGAACGCATAGACAAAGTTAGCTTGTCGAACCATAGCAGATAAAGCGGAATTCACCCCCAACCACAACGCCAGAACACCTAAAGCCAAATAAGGGTAAGGCATTAAATACGCTAACAACACAATACCAAATAGGCCGCCAATAATCGTCCCGATAATTTGGCACATAGCCTTTTCAATCACCAAACCGCTTTCAGGGCGCATTTGCAAAAAAACAGCGGAAACCAATGCCCAGTATGGACGATCAAGATTTAGAGATAAGGCAAGAGTGAGCGCCATCGCCATTGCGATAATGCCTTTCAGCGCAAAAATAACTGCCTGTTTTTCTGGTAAAAACAGATTGCGAAGCACTATCCCCAAAGCGATCTCCTTACTGTTTAGCCAGATGAATAGTGGCCGTCATGCCAGCGCTAAGTTGAGTTCCTTCTGGTAATGAATCAAGCTTAATATCAACAGGAATACGCTGCGACAAGCGCACCCAGTTAAAGGTTTGTTGAACCTGCGGCAAAAGCTGACCATTACTTTGGGTATTGGTGTTCGCTATGGCTTTACCAATACTCACTACATGACCTGTCAATGGCTTACCACCACTCAGCAAGGTGATTTTGGCTGGCTGATTTAAATGAACAAGCGGTATTTTGGTTTCCTCAAAGTAGCCAGTCACATAAAACGAATTAGATTGAACAATCGCAAAAACAGGAGAACCCTGCCCAACATAATTTCCTTTACGCAAATTCAGATTAATAATATGACCAGATACTGGAGCATAAACATTAGTACGATCCAAATTAAGCTGCGCGGTTTCTTGTTGCGCAACGGCCAAATCGTAATTAGCTTTGGCAATTTCAGTACTAATGCGTGACGACTCTAGATCTTCTGCGCTAATAGCTTCTTGTTTTCGCAAAGCTGTACGCCGTTCATTTTTATGCTTCTCTAGCTGCCAAGTGTATCTAGCATTTTCTGTACTGGCTTTACTTTGATTAAGCGCGGCTTGGTAGCGCTGTCGGTCTACACTAAAAAGTAATTCGCCTTCTTTGACCATTTGATCATCGGTGATTTTCAGGTCTGTCACCCAACCAGAAACATCAGGTGCAACCGTCACGATTTCAGCGCGAATACGCCCATCTCGAGTCCATGGTGAATGCATATAATCATTCCACACCCACCGACCGGCAAACAGCGCAGCCAAAATAACCAATAAAGTAATAAAAATTCGTAGATATTTTGTCATTGATTTATCTTCCACCTAGGACATAAACAGTCAGAGCCAAATAGCACACAAACAAAGACACTTCGAACCAAGCAACTTTCCAAATACGGTCGTACCAGTCTAAACGATGAAGAACAAAGCGCGTGAGTGCCGCTAACAAGAAAGCGATAGGAAAGTAAACAACCAGAGGGCTAAACTCCAACCCACCAAGAGCAGCAATTTGAAGCATTAAGAAATCCTGTCACGTTAATATATTAGGCAATGTACCGACGTTATCGGAAGCCCGTTCATTGATTAAGCATAGAATTATATCTAGATAACACCAAAAAATTGTGCACCTAACAGCCAAATAAAAGCACAACTATTTCGGCAAGCACTTTTCTAGACACCTTTAGGAAAAGGTAAATTTTGATTTAGAAGCCAACACACTTTGAGGTGCGTATAATCTGGGTGCTGCCATAGATCGCCAATCGCAACCAATGTATCACCCTCATACAAATAAGGAAGATGCTCTCGCCACCAACTAGGAATAGCGTGATCATTAAACCATTTTTTTAATTTACGAGTTGTGCCATTAGGCATTAGTAAGCTTTCACCTTGTGGTCGTGCTTTCAATACACATGACTCGCTTCCGGTAACGCAAACGCAGTCAAAAGCGCGCTTAAAGCTTTCCCCTGGACACAATGCAGCCAGTTTAACGTCTTTATCCAGAGGCAATAGATATACTGTATTCTGATGACGCATTATACGACCACGAGAAAACTCAAATTCTGGTTGCTTGTCCTCTGCACTAGAAAACATAGCGGCAACACTTTCCAGCTGAGATTGCGACAATGAAACATCATTATCCTGTAAAAAATGTCGCCACCAAAACAACCTTTCTTCAAATGGCTTATCTGCAATACATGACAAATCCAGACCGCCAAACTCGTTACACCAACTGACTAACTGCTGATGAGCAAACTGAGAAAGCATCTCGTAATCCGTGGCAATTCGCTCAGCACTCGAGACGATGCTAGATTCCATTTTTGGAAAACGCTCTTTTAAAATCGGCACAACACTTTGACGAAGAAAGTTACGTGTAAAGCGCTCATCGCCATTCGATTCATCATTAATGTGAGTCAATTGATGCTGATATGCATAGGTTTCAATATCCTTTTTCGACACCTTTAAAAAGGGTCGAATTAAACAAGCCCCGCTATTTCCTATTAATCTTTCTTGCGGAATGCCCGCTAACCCCTTTCCACCAGTTCCGCGCAACAAACGGAACAATAGAGTTTCAACCTGATCGCCAGCATGATGAGCAAGCAAAATAACGTCTTGCTTACCCATTACTTTATGAAAGGCTTGGTAACGAGCATTGCGAGCTGCATCTTCTAGGGATGCTTGAGCCTCTAACTGCACCCGCTCAGCAACAAAAGACACATCAAGGTTGGTGCAAATCATCTCACAATGCTTTAGCCAATTATCGGCATTAGCACTTAAACCATGATGAACATGAAGCACGACAAGTTGCCGTTTTTGCTCCACTGAGATTTGATTGACCAAGGCATGAAGCAAAACATGAGAATCGACACCACCACTAAAGCCAACCCACACTTTTGCCTGCTTAGAGAATACAGCGGCAATCCACTCAGCATTAAACCTGAGAGGAGATAGAGAAGTCAGCGGTTTAGAGATTGATCGTTTCATTATAAAGCCCGAAAGCAAAGCACCTTAAACGCAAGAAACAAAAAAGCCCCCTAAATATAGGAGGCTTTTTAAGAAAAGAAAAACTTATAGACCGTAAGACATCAAACGGCTGTAACGACGAGCCAATAGCTCATCTGTCGTCAATGCTTCCATACGATCCAATGCCGCAAGAACATTTTGCTTCAAACTTTGCGCAATTTGTTCATGAGAAATATGTGCGCCGCCAAGAGGCTCTTGAATAATCGTATCCACAAAGCCAAGTTCTTGTAGGCGAGGAGCCGTAATGCCCATTGCCTTAGCAGCATCAGAAGCTCGATCAGCACTCTTCCACAAAATAGAAGCACAACCTTCCGGAGAGATAACTGAGTAAGTTCCGTATTGCAGCATCATTAGCTCATCACATACGCCAATCGCCAATGCACCACCAGAACCACCTTCACCAATAACGGTAGAAATAATCGGTGTTTTCAAACGAGACATAACCGCCAAGTTAAAAGCAATCGCTTCACTTTGACCACGCTCTTCAGCGCCGATACCAGGGTAAGCCCCAGGTGTGTCAATAAGAGTAATAATTGGCATATTAAAGCGCTCAGCCGTTTCCATAAGACGCAGTGCTTTACGGTAACCTTCTGGACGAGGCATACCAAAGTTACGTAATACTTTTTCTTTGACTTCACGGCCTTTCTGATGACCAATAACCATCACAGGACGGCCATCTAAACGAGCAATACCACCAACAATGGCACGGTCGTCAGCGTAATGACGGTCACCATGCATTTCTTCAAAGTCGGTAAAAGCGTGCTTAATATAATCAAGTGTATATGGGCGCTTTGGGTGACGCGCAAGCTGAGAAACTTCCCATGCCCCTAAATTACTAAACAGGCTTTTTGTAAGCGCTACTTTCTTATCTTCTAAACGACTAATTTCATCGCTTATATTGAGTTCATTGTCATTACCGACTAAACGTAACTCTTCGATTTTTTGTTCGAGCTCAGCAATCGGCTGCTCAAAAGGGAGATAATTTAAATTCATGTTTAATTACACTACTGTTTGGTTGCCATCAAATTCAAAGAAAAAAGATAAAAATCCTTTGTCCTATAGCTCTATTAGCGTGTCGCGACGCTACATTCCATTACAAAACTATTAAATGAGTCTAAGTATACACTAACTGAACATTTTGTTTACCGTATTGTTTCTGAAGTTGGTGAATTAATTCGTCATCTGGACGAACTTTCCAACCAGAACCCAAGCGAATATCGCCACATGCTTGTGGCGTGTCGAACCCAATAACTACATCACAGCCATCGCCACGATAGGACTCCATATAATTCGCTAACGCTTGTATTTCTGTTGGTGTCACCGTCTCAGACGTCCAAGTAATACGCAATGCTTCAACATAACGAACCCGAGCCTGAGCAATATCGAGGATGTTACGCGCAATAACCTTTTGCCCTCCTCTGAACTCATCAACAGTAATTTCACCTTCAACCACGACAACTTCATCTTTTACAATGACATCTCTAAACGATTCGTAATTATCAGGAAAAACAGTCACTTCAATACGGGCAGAACGGTCATCTAACGTGACAAAGGCGATGTTACCACC
This sequence comes from Marinomonas foliarum, assembly GCF_016906065.1. NCBI lineage: Bacteria > Pseudomonadati > Pseudomonadota > Gammaproteobacteria > Oceanospirillales > Oceanospirillaceae > Marinomonas > Marinomonas foliarum. Next base: position 977,665 of record NZ_CP070273.1, read on the forward strand.
TTTTTTACTCTTGGTAATCCGCAAGTCTACGATCAGACCCGCCATCACTTGAGTATCGCCACGTTTAGGTTGCAGGTCGACTATCTTAGAGCGAACAAAGCGACGTATCTCTTTTTCATACTCATCAATGGGGTGACCTGTAACATATAACCCTAACGTATCTTTCTCACCATCAAGTCGCTGACGCGGTGGCCATTCATGTTGAATACCTATTTCCTTATAAGCGTCCTCCGTATTTTCTTCTACCGCAATACCAAACAAATCCATCATGCCGGCGTCTTGGTTCTTTGCATCTTGTACCGCTCTCTTAAGCGCTTCATCAATACAGGCAAACAAGGTTGCACGATTCGGCCCGATAGTGTCAAACGCACCGGAACGCACCAAGGCTTCCATAACACGCTTATTCACTCTCTTCCCAACACGCTGGCAGAAATCAAAAATATGCTCAAACGGTCCTTCTTTGCGTGCTTCTACAATCGCCTCAATCGGACCTTCACCTACACCTTTAATGGCCCCAAGACCATATACAATGGCGCCTTTCGGATTAACGGTAAATTTATAAACCGACTCATTCACGTTCGGCAGCTCTAAAGCCAATGACATAGATCGGCATTCTTCGATGAAGATAACTATCTTGTCTGTGTTCTGCATATCTGCAGACAATACTGCCGCCATAAATGGGGCCGGATAATGATTCTTCAACCAAGCGGTTTGATACGAAACCAATGCATATGCCGCTGAGTGAGATTTGTTAAAACCATACCCTGCGAACTTTTCCATCAGGTCAAAGATGTTACCTGACAAGTCTTTATCAACGTTGTTTTTAAGAGCGCCTTCCATAAAGATCAAACGCTGCTCAGCCATAACTTCGGCTTTTTTCTTACCCATGGCACGACGTAACAAATCGGCACCACCAAGTGAGAATTTAGCCAACACCTGAGCAATCTGCATTACCTGCTCTTGATACAAGATAATGCCGTAGGTTGGCTCCAATACCGGAATCAAATCTTGATGCTGATAATCAGGGTGAGGGAAAGCCAATTCAGCACGACCATGCTTACGGTTGATAAAATCATCCACCATGCCAGACCCCAAAGGTCCCGGACGGTACAAGGCCACCAAGGCGATAATATCTTCAAAGCGCGATGGCAAAAGCTTTTTAATCAACTCTTTCATACCACGAGATTCCAGCTGAAATACCGCGGTGGTTTCAGCTCGTTTCAGTAAGTCATATGTTGATTTATCTTCTAGGTCGATTAAAGATATATCGAGCGGTGGCTTGCCCTCTAGCGCATTGATGGTATCAATGTTTTTAACAGCCCAATCGACAACGGTTAAGGTTTTAAGACCCAAGAAGTCGAATTTTACTAAGCCAGCTTCTTCAACGTCATTTTTATCGTACTGGGTAACCAGACCTGAGCCATCTTCTTCACAATAGAGCGGAGCAAAATCGATCAGTTTAGTTGGTGCGATTACCACGCCACCAGCGTGCTTACCAAAGTTACGCACCACACCTTCTAGAGAGATTGCCATTTCCATGACTTCAGCTGCGTCTTCATCACCCGAGATAAACTCAGGCAATGCAGGCTCTTCTTCCAAAGCCTTTTTAAGGGTCATGCCGATTTCAAAAGGAATCAGCTTAGATAATTTATCCCCCAAGCTATAAGGTTTGCCTTGCACCCTTGCGACATCTCGAACCACGGCTTTCGCTGCCATGGCACCAAAAGTAATGATTTGAGACACCGCATCACGCCCATAAGTACGTGATACGTAATCAATCACTCGGTCACGGTTATCCATGCAGAAGTCAATATCAAAGTCAGGCATGGATACCCGCTCTGGGTTCAGGAATCGTTCGAAAAGTAGATCGTATTCAAGTGGATCAAGGTCAGTAATCTTCAACGCATAAGCCACTAAAGAGCCCGCACCAGAACCTCGCCCAGGGCCAACTGGAATATCGTTATCTTTGGCCCACTGGATAAAGTCCATTACGATCAGGAAATACCCAGGAAAGCCCATTTGGTTGATAATAGTTAACTCGAAATCCAAACGATCCCAATATTCTTGGCGACGTTTTTCAATACGTTCACCGTATTTTTTAGTGAGGAAATTAAAACGCTCTATCAAACCATCATAAGAAAGCTTGCTAAAGAACTCCTCCATCGTCATGCCTTCAGGCACAGGATAATCCGGCAAAAAATACTCACCAAGTAATACATCTACGCTACAACGTTTTGCAATCTCGACGGTATTTTCCAATGCCTCTGGAATATCTTGAAACAACTCCGCCATTTCTTCAGGCGTTTTAAAATACTGCTCTTCAGAGTAACGACGCCTACGACGTGGGTCATCAATCGTAACGCCATCATGAATACAAACTCGAGCTTCATGAGCATCAAAGTTCTCTCGCTTTAAAAAGCGAACATCATTCGTCGCCACAACAGGGCAACCTAGCTCACTAGCAAGAGGAACGACGGTATGTATGTAGGTCTCTTCACCAGGACGACTAGTTCTCTGTAACTCAACATAAAAACGATCAGGAAATACTGACATCCAATGTGCTAGGCGTTTTTTGGCTTGTTCATTTCGCCCCTTTTGCAACAAGTAGCCGATATCGCCAAAACCTGCACCAGACAGAGCAATAACATCTTCGCTATGTTCTTCTATCCATTCTCGCTGAACAATAGGACGACCTTCTACTTGCCCTAATTGATAGCCTTTCGAAATAATGGCTATGATATTTTTGTAGCCTTTATTTGACGTGGCCAATAGGGTAAATCGATAGCGAGAATCTACATACTCATCTTCATCAACCACGACGTCGGCACCACAAATTGGTTTGATGCCTTTTTCCATTGCGCCTTTGTAGAAACGAACGAAGCCACACAGATTATTCTCATCCGTAATGGCGACAGCAGGCATGGACATGAATTCAGTTGTACCAAGCAGCCCTTTGATTTTCACCAGTCCATCGACTAATGAAAACTCTGTATGCACTCGAAGATGTATAAACGATGTGGACAAAATATTATCCTTCTAAAATCTTTTTAACTGGACCAAAGCTGCGTCTATGTATTGGCGTAATACCATACAAACGGATTGCTTCAAGGTGTTGAGCTGTTGGGTAACCTTTGTGCTTCTCAAAGCCATATGCAGGATATGTATCTGCAGCTTTTATAATATCTCGATCTCGGGTCACCTTCGCCAATATTGAGGCGGCTGAAATAGCCGCTTGACGAGCATCACCTTTAACAACGGCTTCAGCAGAGTACGGTAAATTAGGCGGAATACGATTACCATCTACTAATACATGCTCGGGCTTAACAGAAAGAAGCGACACCGCTCTAGACATTGCCAACATACTGGCATGTAAAATATTTATCTCATCTATTTCTTCTATTGATGCGCTGGCAATACCGTAAGCTAAAGCTTTGTCTATTATTTCGGCATACAGAGCTTCACGCTTTTTCTCTGTCAACTTTTTAGAGTCCGCAAGACCAAGGATAGGACAAGTAGGGTCTAGAATCACTGCTGCCGCAACAACCTCACCAGCTAACGGACCTCGCCCAGCCTCATCAGTACCAGCTAACAAATCACCAAAATATACCTGACTAACAAAAGGTTCCATTACTTTCCTTTACCCTCAAGCATCGCAACAATAGCTTCTGCCGCTTTTTCACCTGCATTTTTACGCAACATTTTATGTAACTGAAGGTATTTATCTTGAATAGACTGATCCGTGATAAAAGACTTCCAAGTTTGCACCAAACGAACTGCCAAGTTATCTGGTGTTGCTTCGTCTTGTAACAATTCAGGCACTAAGGTTTCATTGGCCAATAAATTAGGCAAGGAAACATATGGCACCTTTATCATTCTAGACATAATAGCAAAGGTCAATTTATTCACTCGATATGAAACAACCATAGGGCGCTTGACTAACATAGCTTCCAGAGCCGCAGTACCAGATGCCAATAAAATAGCGTCTGACGCAGCCATCACGACACGAGATTTGCCATCAACAAGAATCGCCTCTGCGTTTGCCTCATGAAGAATTTTTTCAATTTGTAAGCGCCGCTCTTGGTTGGCGGCGGGTATTAAAAAAGTTGCTTCAGGCTGGTGCTGTTTAATTTGCTTCATTGTTTCTATAAAAAGCGGCGCTAATCTTGAAACCTCACCCTCTCGCGATCCTGGCAAAATGCCAAACACAGGGCCAGAAACTTCCGCTAAATTAAGCGTTCGCCTTGCATCTAAAGCATCACTTTCTAATGGAATATCATCGGCTAGTGTATGACCAACACAGACCACTGGAATATTGTGCTCATGATAAATTGGCAATTCGAACGGAAAAAGTGCCAACATAAGGTCGACAGATTTTTTGATATTAAAAATTCGTTTTTGACGCCACGCCCAGACTGATGGACTAACATAATGAACGGTTGAAATCCCCGCATGTTTAAGCTTTTTAGCCAACGGCATATTAAAATCAGGAGAGTCTATACCAATAAAGGCTGTTGGTGGATTCGCTAAGCAATCTTCATACAAACGCTTACGAATTCCTAACAGCTCTCTTAAGCGCCCTAATACCTCAACCAACCCCATTACGGATAATCGGTCCATAGGTACCATACTTTTAAAACCTTCCGCCTCCATTAAGGGGCCACCAATTCCCTCAAAAGTAGCGTTGGGCTGTAATAGTTTTAAATGAGCAATTAAATTTGCCCCTAAGATATCACCAGACGCTTCACCAGCGACCAACACATAACGCGTTGCAGACGTTACTTGCATTTTCACAACCTCTAACAATAAAAAAACCCCGAAACTGTCCGGGGTTTTCTTTTAATACATGGCGTCTATCGGACTATTCCACGTTTTGAATTCCGAATTGACAATATGAACTCGGTGACTTCAGGAATCAGAGACAACTCCCCTTTCTCAAGTTCTAATAATGCAACTTCAAGGGTTAAGCCTTTCAAATACACCATTTTATAGGCAGCACGCAATGCTCGAATAGTTTCTGGGGCTACGCCACGACGACGCATGCCTTCAAAGTTCATTCCATGAGCTTTCGCCGGACTACCTGATACCATGACATACCTTGGTATATCTTTGGACACCATAGAACCCATGCCACACATACTGTAGGAATTCACTTGGCAAAACTGGTGAATGCCAGTGTAACCGCCAAGAATGACATTATCTCCTACCGTGACATGCCCTGCTAAGGCAGCAAAATTCGCTAAAATGTTGTTATCGCCCACAACACAATCATGACCGACATGTGTACTTGCCATGAACAAGTTATGGCTTCCAATGACTGTGATACCGTTATCTTGGACCGTTCCACGGTGGATGGTGGCATTTTCACGAATCACATTGTTATCGCCCACGATAAGTTGTGTCGGCTCACCCTTATACTTTTTATCTTGGTTTGCTTCTCCAACAGAAGCAAACTGGTAAATTTCATTATTAGAACCAATCGTTGTATGACCATTAATCACAACGTGCGATTTAATAACACTACCAGCTCCAATTTTTACATTCGGTCCGATCACACAAAAAGGACCGATATCCACACTGGAGTCAATCTCTGCTTTCGAATCGATTAAAGTAGTTGGATGTATTGCCACTATATCTTCCTGTCTGCACACAGAATAGAAGCAGAACACGCTAACTCACCGTCAACTGTTGCTCTGCATTCAAATTTCCAAATTCCACGCTTTTCGGTCACGATTTTAGCTTCAAGCTGTAAACGATCGCCAGGCACAACTGGGCGTTTAAAACGTGCTTTGTCAGAACCAACAAAGTAATAAATAGATCCATCTTCTGGCTTTTTATCCATGGTTTTAAAACCAAGAATACCTGCCGCTTGAGCCATTGCTTCAATAATCAACACACCAGGCATAACTGGGTGATTTGGAAAGTGCCCATTAAAAAACGGCTCATTAATGGTGACATTTTTATAAGCAATAATGGACTCATTTAAATTCAGTTCTACAACACGATCCACCAATAAAAACGGATACCTATGTGGTAGGTATTGGCGGATTTCATTTACGTCCATCATTTATTATCAACCTTCTCTAAAAACTTATTAACCTGTTTTTTCAACTGTGAAAACTGCTTTGCCATGTCATCAATTCTTCTGACTCTAGCAACAGTTCGACGCCATTTATTTGTTGGTTCCATGCCCATTCCAGATGAGTAAGAGCCACTCTCAGAAATAGAATTACTAATCATAGTCATACCAGTAATATGCACATGATCAATAATGGTCAAATGACCAGCTATACCAACGCCACCTGAAATCGTACAGCAGGAGCCAATTTTTGTACTACCTGCAATCGCTGTATTAGCTGCAATCGCTGTATTATCGCCAATTATGACGTTATGAGCAATTTGAACTTGATTATCAATTTTAACGCCATTGCCTATTCGAGTATTTTCTATCGCGCCACGATCAATTGTTGTACTGGCACCTATCTCAACAGCGTCGCCAAGCACCACAGATCCGAGTTGATGTATTTTTTCCCAGCGTCCCTCATGCGGTGCAAAACCAAAGCCATCAGCGCCTATAACTGCCGCACTATGGATAATACAAGAAGCCCCCAGCACCACATCATGATAAAGAGTAACATTCGGATACAGCTTACTATTCTCACCTAAGCGAACACCACGACCAAGAACACACCCAGCACCAATAATGCATCCTTGGGCAATAATAACGTCATCATCTATGACTGCATTAGGACCCACAACGACATTGCTAGCTAATTTCGCTGTCGATGACACAACCGCGCTAGGGTGAACCCCAGACCATGTTTGAGTTACTGGAACAAATAAATTAGATAATTGAGCAAACGCTAGGTATGGATTAGAAACCACTATGGCATTTTCAACCAGCTGAGCAAGCTCCTCAGTTTTAACAAGAACCGCTCCAGCACAAGTCGTTTCAAGCTGACTTTGGTACCTGGGGTTTGCCAAAAAGCTTAATTCTTCTGGTGAAGCGTTTTGCAGCGTCCCTAACTTTTTAATAATAAGATTAGGATCACCCTTCACTACACCTTGCACATTGGCAGCCAATTGCCCTAGCGTATGGCTCATATATTAATTATCCTTATTAATTCTCTCTACAAGTTCATCAGTGATATCCGATGCACCGCTTGCATACAAACTTAACTGTCTATTTAACACCAAATCTAATTTCCGCTCTTCAATTAACAACTTCAGTGCAGCCTCACCTTTTGGAGTCAAAGATTGAATAAGCTGTTGCTCTAACTCTTTCGCTTGACGCTGCATATTCGCAGCCATATTGCGAATTTTATTCTGATTCTCTGCTAACTGAGCTCGACGCTTTTTAAATTCTTCCTCAGACAAGGTCAATTCATCACGTTTTAGATTATTTGCATCAGCCTCAAGACTTTCTTGTTCGCTCTTCAGGCGCGCATCCATAGCGGCAACTTTTTGCTTAGGCTCTTTTGCCGCCTCTTGCCCGATATTACTTTGTAAAAGTGCCGCCCTAAAGTCTAACACAGCCACTTCTGTCGCCTGTACACTAGTCATAAAGCATAGAGTAAAAATTACAGTTATGAGCTTTTTCATTTTAAATCCTATTAAATAATACGTTCTAAATTAAAAAGTGGTTCCCAATTGGAATTGGAAAAAATCTGTTTTGTCGCCACTCTTTGAATTCAAAGGTCGCGCAAAGTTAAATGATAGAGGCGCTATTGGTGTAATCCACGTCCAGCTAAATCCAACACTGTAACGTAATTCTGCAGGATCAATACCTTCATTACATTCAGCATTACCAGCAAGGCACGTATCAGTAAATACGTTACCACCATCCAAAAATAAAGCCGTCCTTACAGATTTGTGATCCTCAACCATTGGTAATGGGAAAATCAGCTCCGCTGTCCCTGTCATTAAGATGTTACCACCTAGTGCGGAACTACTATTAGTGGACCCAGCATCATAAGAGTTTTTAGGCCCTAACGATGAAGATCCATACCCTCTTACAGAGTATGACCCACCAGCAAAATAGTTTTCAAAGAAAGGAAGCGTGTCTGTATCGCCATATCCTTTGCCATATCCGAGACGGCCTTTTAGACGGAACAACCACAAACTAGAGTCTGTTAGGTTCCAGTAACGCTGCGAAGTTAATCCTAACTTAGTATATTGTTGGTCACCTACAGGAAGCGATACCTCTAATGTGGCTCTCGTTGAATAACCATCCGTGGGCAATACCCCACCCACTAAATCACTGTCACTCCAAGTTAAGCTTGCAATAACATCATCGTAGTTATCACCGTGAGTATCGACATAGTCTTTTGTTTCATTGGATGGGTCATAACCCAATTTCACCGTACTTTCTTTTACCGTCATACCAAAGGATAAACGCTGGGTATCCGAAATAGGGTAGCCATAGTTAACACCTACACCAATTTCGTCTAAGTCGTAATCTTCCACATCATCATCGGCATGATCACTGGTTTTATAGAAGACTTGGAAACCACGACTCACGCCATCTACAGTAAAGTACGGGTTATCATAACTAATCGAATAATCTTGTGTTTGATTGGTACGTTGCGCGTTAAAAGATAGCTTATTACCTGTACCTAAAAAGTTACGTTTAGAAATACCAAAACCAAGTACCGTACCATCTTCTTGAGAGTAGCCGATGCTTGCTTGAATACTTCCTGAAGCCTGCTCCTGTACAACCACATCCAGATCAACTTGATCCGAAGTACCCGCAACAGGGCGAGTCCTTAAATCAACACTACTAAAAAAACCTAGACGTTCAATACGGCGTTTAGAGGATTGTATTTTTGAATGAGTAGCAAGCGCACCTTCAAATTGTGTCATTTCACGACGCAATACTTCATCTTGTGTTTCACTGTTGCCACTAAAGGTAATTCGACGAACGTACACTTTTGGCCCTGGTGCAATTTGGTAACTCAAATTTACCGTATGATCATCAAATTTTTCAGGAATAACATTCACATTGGTAAATAAATAACCATGATCCCCAAGCTCTGTGGAAATTCCTTCAATTATCGAAGTAACCTCGCTACGTGAAAACACGTCGCCTGTTTTCTGAGTGATTTTTGACCAAACTCGATCTTCTGAAATAGGTAAGCTGCCACTTAACGAAACCTTGTTTATAGTGTACGGTTCACCCTCATCAACATTAATAACGATATAAACATCGCGCTTATCAGCAGATAGACTGACTTGGCTAGAAACAACATTAAAATCCAAATAACCTTTATCTAAGTAAAAGCTTTTAAGAGTATTAATATCACCTTCAATTTTCGCTTTTGCGTATTCATCAGCGGAACTGAAAGGATTCCAAGACCCCGTTTCACTAGATTCAAAGTCGTTTGTTAGTGTTTCCTGATCAAACGCTTTATTCCCGACGATATTAATATGGACAATCTTGGCTGTATCACCTTCATCAATATTGATCATAATTCCCGTACGGTTACGAGGCATTTCATCAACCTTGATATCCACTTTGGCGCTATAGCGGCCCAGTGCGTAATACTGACGTTGCAGTTCTTGAACAATTTGATTAAGTGTTTCTGGTTTATAAATTTCACCGATTTCTAAACCGGATAACTTAAGACCTCTTTCCAAGTCTTCTGTCTTGACTAGCTCGTTTCCTTCAATGGTTAAATTACCTATTGAAGGACGCTCTTCAACATCAAACACCAACACATTACTGTCTTCATAAACATCAATATCACTAAAGTAACCCGTGTTAAAAAGAGCAGTAATTGCTTGATAAACTTTAGCAGAGTCATAGGACTCTGTTTCACTAAATCCAATAACATCAAAGGCTCTTGCTGAGGGCATTTGAACCAGCCCATCAATACGAACATCTTCTACCGTTTTTGCAAAACTCTGCACGCTTATTAAAGCCAACAATACAGCTGAAACGACTTTCACATATACCTCTCTACAAGCGGGCAATATCATTAAAAATGGCAACAGCCATTAAAGCAAATAAAAGCGAAGCGCCAACGCGATAAGCCAATCCCTGAACTCGTTCAGATACAGGCTTACGTCGAATCGCTTCAATGCCAAAAAAGACCAAATGCCCACCATCTAACATCGGAATAGGCAATAAATTAAGCACCCCCAAACTCACACTGAGGTACGCCATAAATTTCAAAAAAGATTGCACTCCGGAATCCGCCGACGCGCTTGCTACTTTAGCAATCGTTATCGGCCCGGATAAATTATCCACTGAAATCAACCCTTGTAACATTTTCCCAATAGAGGAAACGGTCAAAGATACCATTTTATGGGTTTGTTCAACACCATAAGATAAAGCCTCAAATACACCATACCGTCGCTCCCTAATAAGGCTTTCATCCCATACAGGCGGAACAACGGCCAGTCCAGCATAGCCTATCACTTTGCCGTCCCTTTCCATGTACTTTGGCAACAATGTCAAATTGATGACATCTTGTTTACGCTGAACTTTCATACTCAGCGCTTGATTAGGGCTACTTTGTACCGATGCAACAACCTGCTGCCAACTCGCAACTGACTGGCCATCAATCGATAAAATTTCATCACCAGGCTCAAATCCCGCTGTAAAGCCAGCACCATCATCAACGACCTGAGCAATAATAGGAATGACAGTGGGTTGCCATGGTTGAAACCCAAACGCTCTGATCAAATTATTTGGCTCATAACCAACCAACCAGCGATTTAAATCTATCGTTTCTTCATGTAAAGAACCGCCACCCTCTGATTGATAACGAACGATAATGGTTCCTGTTTTACCGATCAAGCCTGCTAACACTAAATTTACATCATCCCATGACGTAACAGAGTCACCGGCAAGAGAAATAAGCTCGTCACCAGACTGAATTTGAGTTTGAGAAGCGGGAGATTGCTGATCAACATCACCTACTTTCGGAGCAATAGACTGCACACCAAGCAAAGCAACAAGGGCGTAAATAGCAATCGCTAATATAAAATTAGCAACTGGACCTGCAGCAACAATCGCAATGCGCTGCCACACAGTCTTACAATTGAATGTTTGATTCTTCAACGACTCAGGAACATCTCCTTCACGCTCATCAAGCATGCGAACATAACCACCAAGCGGAATCATCGCCAAAGTAAACTCGGTACCAGTCTTACCAACATAACGGTAAATAGGCTTACCAAAACCGACTGAAAAACGCAGTACCTTCACACCGCAACGGCGCGCAACAAAGTAATGCCCAAACTCATGAAATGTTATGAGAAGGCCAAGGGAAACAACAATAGAAAGAATATTCAATATCATGAAAAACTACCGCCAGAAATTAGGTCCAATGCCAGACGACGAGAGTAAAGATCCGCCTCAAAAACATCATCTATCGTATTAACAGCATGGATATCAGCAGACATTAGCACCCTTTCATTCAAACGAGCGATATCAAGAAAGCTAATTTTACGGTTTAAAAAAGCCGAAACAGCCACTTCGTTCGCCGCATTCAATACCGCCATCGCCGTGCCTTCCATAAACCAAGCATCTGCAGCCAATTTTAGATTAGGAAAACGCTCTAAATCTGGAGACTCAAAATTTAAACGACCCACGCCCACCAAGCTCAAAGGAGATACATTCGTTTCAATACGTTGTGGCCAACTCATGCCATAAGCGATAGGAATTTTCATATCAGGGTTTCCCATCTGTGCGATAACAGACCCATCAATATAAGACACCATAGAATGCACAATACTTTCTGGGTGAACAACGACCTCCACCTCGTTTGGTGTCACATCAAACAACCAACACGCTTCTATGAGCTCTAACCCTTTATTCATTAGCGTTGCAGAGTCGATGGATATTTTCTGCCCCATTGACCAGTTCGGATGTTTACAGGCTTGCTCTGGTGTAACGCTCGCCATATCTTCAATAGACCAAGATCTGAATGGTCCACCAGAGGCCGTTAAAATAATATTTGCGACATCTATTTTATGTGCACCATTGGCCGTCTGAGGCAAACTCTGATAAATAGCATTATGCTCACTGTCTATTGGCAACAAAACAACGTTATTACGAGCCACCTCATCCATAAAAAGCTTTCCGGCTGTCACCAAGGACTCTTTGTTAGCAAGCAAAGTTCGCTTACCAGCGCGAATACCAGCTAATGTAGGCTTCAATCCAGCAAACCCCATAATGGCAGCCATTACCTGATCGACAGAAGAATCAGCAGCAATACTATCCAAAGCTTCTTCTCCCCACTCAAAAGACACAGTCAAATCTTGGCACTTTCTCGCCAATTCATCCCGCGCCTTTTGCGACCCCATAACAACACGCTGCGGATTAAAACGACGACATATATCCGCCATTTTATCCACACTTTCATTAGCGGACGCACTTACCAAAGAAAATTTCTCTGGGTGTTGAGCAATAATATCTAAGGTACTTTGACCAATAGATCCTGTCGCCCCCAAAAGACAAATACCTTGCATCAAAGCCATCCCACCAAACTAAGCAACAACACATAAATAGGAGCGGCGGCTGTTAGACTATCCACACGATCCATAACGCCACCATGGCCGGGGATTAAATGACTTGAATCTTTCAGTTCCTCATGACGCTTAAATAGACTTTCAGTCAAATCTCCCAACACAGAGACAAACGACGTAACAAAGCCAATTACAGCCAATACCAACCAATAATTAAACGAGAAATCACTTAATCCGGCAAAAACAGCCAAACCAACTTGAGTGAGCAGCAAACCACCAATTACACCTTCCCATGATTTACCTGGACTAACAAAGCGTGCCAGCTTCCTTTTACCAAAAGCACGTCCGGCAAAATAGGCCCCCGTATCAGCCCCCCAAATCAATCCCATAAGAAGCAACACCCAAACAACAAACTCAGCAGACTGTCTCAATACAGCCAAAGCAGACCAAGTCGTCACTAACACAAAAGCACCAAATACTAAGCGGCTTAGTTTAAACTTCCACACTAAAAGGGACGGGTACCGAATCACCCAAAACAAAGCAAGGCCCCATAAAATTGGGCTCACAGAAAGTGCGGCATCCTGCCAATCTCTATTAAAAACAACGACACATATCGCGGCTATCATCACTGCGAAGGCAACACGCCCTAATTGACTTCGTACACCTGACAGTCTAGCCCACTCCCAACCAGCCAACACAACAACTACCGCCATTGCGAAAACAAAGCTAGAAACATCCAAAACAAAAACGGCGCAGATAAATAGAACAGCCATAACAATGGCACTAAGAATTCGGGGGAGTAACATGGTTATCGACCACCATAACGACGTTGACGGTTTTGATAAGTTTGAATTGCCTCATCAAAATGTTGTTGATCAAAATCCGGCCACAATACCGGAAGGAAGACAAACTCAGAATACGCTGTTTGCCAAAGCATGAAGTTACTAATCCGCTCTTCTCCTGAAGTACGAATCAACAAATCCGGAGAGGGTAAATCAGCCAATTGCATGTGCTCCGCCAGAGAAGATTCATTAACTTCTTCTGCCAACAATTCACCAGCAGCAACTCGCTCAGCAACTTTTTTAGCCGCTTCAGCAATATCCCAACGACCACCATAATTAGCAGCAATAACCAACGTCATCTGATTATTGTCTTTTGTAGCGTCTTCCGTACTTTCAATCTGCTCTCGAAGACCTTTGCTAAAGCCAGACAAGTCCCCAATCACTCGAAGCCGGATTTTATGTTCATTAAGTCGCTTCAGCTCTTTTTTCAAAGAACGCATAAACAACTTCATCAAACCATCCACTTCCATCTTTGGACGCTTCCAATTCTCACTTGAAAATGCAAACAGCGTTAGCACTTTAACACCCGATCTAGCTGAGGCTTCGACTACACGGCGAACCGCGGAAGCGCCTGCAGTATGACCTGCAATGCTCGGAAGATGTTTTTTCTTTGCCCAGCGATTATTGCCATCCATAATAATCGCAATATGATGAGGCACGACTACTGAATCACTATCAGCGCCATCTATTTCAGACATAGCATTACCTTAGTCAACAAAAAAAGCGAGCTCAAAAGCTCGCTTCTTCCGTTAGATTTCCATCAAGTCTTTTTCTTTTGCAGCAAGACGCTCTTCAACCAGAGCAACATACTTGTCAGTAATTTTTTGAACTTGATCTTGTCCACGACGATCATCGTCTTCGGAAATCTCTTTTTCTTTCACTAGGTCTTTCAAATTGCTGTTAGCATCACGGCGAATATTACGAATGGAAATACGACCATTTTCTGCTTCATTTTTCGCTTGTTTAAAATAATTCTTACGCGTTTCTTCAGTCAAAGCAGGCATAGGAATTCGAATAAGGTTGCCGTTTGTCGCTGGATTTAAGCCAAGGTCAGATTTCATAATGGCTTTTTCAATCTCTGGTACTAGGTTATTTTCCCAAGGAGATATACCCAATGTACGCGCATCTTCAACCGTAATGTTGGCCACTTGGCTTAATGGTGTTTCAGAGCCGTAATAATTTACTTTAACTGAATCTAATATACTTGGATGCGCACGACCTGTACGGATTTTTTTAAACGCAGATTCAACAGAAGCTACTGCTTTACCCATACGGTCTTCTGCGTCTTTAAGAATTTCGTTAATCATAATTTCCTCACTTAATCAGTGTACCTTCACTGCCACCAACCATGATATTAACCAAGGCTCCGGGCTTATTCATATTAAATACGCGTATTGGCATAGCATGGTCACGAGTCAAGCAAATGGCAGTTAAGTCCATAACACCTAGTTGCTTTTCAAGCACTTCATCGTAACCCAATGTATCATATTTCACAGCAGCAGGATCTTTCATTGGATCAGCAGAATAAACACCATCCACTTTCGTTGCTTTCAATACAACATCAGCATCAATCTCAATGCCACGCAAACAAGCAGCAGAGTCTGTTGTAAAGAAAGGATTCCCTGTACCAGCAGAGAAAATAAGCACATCCCCCTCTTTCATTAGTCGCATAGCACGACGTCTGTCATAAGGTTCAACTATTCCTGTCATAGTAATAGCCGACATTACACGTGTTGCAATATTGGCACGCTCTAATGCATCTCGCATTGCCAATGCATTCATAACCGTCGCCAGCATCCCCATATGGTCGCCAGTCACACGATCCATGCCAGCTTGACTCAAGGCTTGACCACGGAATAAATTACCGCCACCAATAACGATACCTACTTCAACGCCAATGCCACGCAATTGCCCTATCTCTAACGCGATGCGATTTAACACTTTAGGGTCAATACCAAAGGACTCATCGCCCATTAAGGCTTCGCCACTCAACTTAAGCAAAATTCTTTTGTATTTTGGACTCTTTTCTTTTGGCATATCAACCTCCGGCAATGATTTCATATCTTGAGTAATTGAGGCTAATGTAGCCGACACTCATGCAGTTGTCTTTCATAAAAAGGGGCAGTCAAGCTGCCCCTTTTTTTTTGCAAGACATTACAACTAGGAATTAACCTTTAAGTTGTGCTGCTACTTCTGCTGCAAAATCTACTTCAGCAACCTCAATACCCTCACCCACTTCAAGGCGAATGAAAGAAGTCACTGTTGCGCCAGCATCTTTAACAAGCTGACCAACTTTTATTTCTGGATTCTTAACAAAAGGCTGTTCAGTCAAGCTGTTTTCAGCCAAGAATTTCTTCATACGACCAACAATCATTTTATCAACGATTTCTGCTGGTTTACCAGCCATGTCTGGCTGTGCACGAACAATTTCTTCTTCTTTTTCAAGAGCTTCAGCAGGCATATCTTCACCACGAACAACGCGAGGAGCTACAGCAGCAACGTGCATAGACACATCTTTAGCTAATTCCGCATCACCGCCTTCTAACTGAGTCAAGACAGCGATTTGACCATTACCGTGAAGGTAACCACCTACCAAACCACCTTCAATGATAACAGCACGACGAGGTGTAATGTTTTCACCAATTTTTTGAACCAAAGCTTCACGAGCTTCAAGCATTTCGCCTGAAATCACTTTTGCCATGTCAGTTTCTTTTGTTGCAAAAACAACATCAGCCACTTTATTAGCGAAAGAAATGAAACCTTCATCACGAGAAGCAAAGTCAGTTTCAGAATTGATTTCAACCAAGACGCCATAAGATGAATCATCAGCTACACGTATAATGATTGTACCTTCAGCTGCAGTACGACCTGCTTTTTTAGCTGCCTTCATACCACTTGATTTACGTAGCTCTTCGATAGCCACTTCGATGTCAGCGTTAGCAGCGACGAGTGCTTTTTTACACTCCATCATGCCTAGGCCAGTACGATCACGTAGCTCTTTTACCAATGCTGCAGATACTGCGGCCATGTTAAATCCTCTTTATACCAATTCAAATTTAAAAAAGGAGGCAAGAAACCTCCCTTTAGAAACCAGAACAAACTAGAAAGTTTGCTTACGCTTCAGTAGCTTCGCTTACTTCAACGAATTCATCAGCAGTTCCTGCAGTCGCATTACGACCTTCTAGAACAGCATCAGCAAATGCACCAACGTACAACTGAACAGCGCGAATCGCGTCATCGTTAGCCGGGATGATGTAATCAACACCATCTGGATTACTGTTAGTATCAACGATACCGATAACAGGAATACCTAATTTGTTAGCTTCTTTGATTGCGATACGTTCATGATCAACGTCAACTACGAACATTACATCAGGAAGGCCGCCCATATCCTTGATACCACCCATAGAAAGCTCTAATTTATCAAGCTCACGAGTACGCATCAAAGCTTCTTTTTTGGTCAGCTTATCGAAAGTACCATCGGACATTTGTGTTTCAAGCTCACGTAGACGCTTGATAGATGCACGAATAGTTTTGTAGTTAGTCAACATACCACCTAACCAACGGTGGTTAACGTATGGCATACCAGAGCGAGCAGCTTGCTCTTTAATCGTTTTAGATGCAGCACGCTTAGTACCAACAAACAAAACCTTATTCTTGTTTTCAGCCATTTTTTTAACAAGCTCAAGAGCATTATTAAGAGCTGGAACAGTGTGCTCAAGGTTAATGATGTGAATCTTGTTACGAGCACCGAAAATGAAAGGCTTCATTTTTGGGTTCCAGTAACGAGTTTGGTGACCGAAGTGTGAACCAACCAATAATAGGTCGCGCATAGAAACTGTAGGCATTTTACTATCCTTTAAATTTGGGTTGTTTATGCTTACCAGCTAAAAGCGTCAGTCAAATAAGGTTTAAAGCAACCTAAGACACCCAAGACACTTTCTTTAGTAGCGGCAAGATCGTTGATTTAAGTAATTATCACTTATTTTGAGCACAAGCCCTATAAGCCGGCGTTTTATACCACATTTAACCAAAAACCAAAAGACCCAAACATATTTTTTACGCTTCACCATCTACACGTTTTTTTCATTTAGAGAGGCGATTCTACTGCTTAAGTCATGTAGAATATCTCGCAAACCAGTTTCTATGTAGACATAAACCAAATTAAGACACGTGAATTATGAGCAACGAAATCTTACAAAAAGTTGAAGCATTAACCAAAGATGGTCGCATTGACGCGCCTAGTTGGACTCCGCGCCCAGCGTCAACACGTTTCACAGACGTTAGTGATCTAGAGGGCATGCGTACAGCAGGAAAATTAGCCGCTGACGTTTTAGTTATGCTGGAAGAATTTGTGGTTCCAGGTGTGACAACTGAGCAGATAGATATTATTGCTCACAATTACATCATTAAAGAACAAGGCGCCATTCCAGCACCTTTAAACTACCATGGCTTCCCTAAGTCTTGCTGCACCTCTGTTAATGATGTCATCTGTCACGGAATCCCAAACGATAAAGCGCTAAAGAAAGGCGATGTAGTCAATATTGATATCACCATTATTAAAGATGGCTATTATGGTGATACCAGCAGAATGTTTTTTGCAGGCCCAGCTCTTCCTCACGCAGAACGACTTGCTAAAGTCACGCAAGAGGCGCTTTATATCGCCATTGATATGGTCAAACCAGGCGCTCGCTTAGGCGACATTGGCGCAGCCATTTCAGCCTATGCGCACAAACACCACTACTCTGTAGTTGAAGAGTATTGCGGGCACGGCGTTGGAACGACTTTTCACGGCGAACCTCAAGTTGCCCATTACGGTACGCCAGGCACAGGCGTCATGCTGGAAGAAGGTATGACTCTGACTATCGAACCCATGATCAACGCTGGCAAGAAACAAGTTAAACATTCAGGCCCAGACAATTGGATTGCAAAAACCAAAGACGGACGACTATCTGCACAATACGAACACACTTTGCTCGTTACAGCTGATGGCGTTGAAGTGCTAACACGTCGACCAGAAGAGACTCGCTTCTCATAAGAGAAGCGAGTTAACACACGCTTACTTAATTAACAGTTTACTTCACAAACACCAATAACAACGATTCATTCTTCGAGGCTTTTGTATGGACTTCCCTGCTTTTCCAGACGCTCCGCCACTACTGACAACGGAAGAAAAAAACGAACTTTCCAAAACGGGTTGTTCGATTCCCCGCTACAAAGCCATTATTGAAGAAAAAACCAATAGCTATAATGACCTTTTTCATTCTCTATACCCCATTGAAAAACTCGTTAAAGGTCTATCTTGTTTCTATGACGAAATCATGCAGGCCGCATGGATATCGAAGGGATTAAACAACGAAATCCATGTCAGTCTTGTTGCTGTTGGCGGATACGGTCGCGGAGAACTGCATCCAAAATCAGACATAGATTTGCTGATCTTAATCGAAAATGAAACATTAGCTCCAAAAGATAAAATAGAGGCATTCATCACCTTCCTCTGGGATATCAATTTAGATGTCGGCCATAGCGTCCGAACCATTGATGAATCTACAGAAATGGCCGCGAAAGACATCACAGTTATCACAAATCTAATCGAATCGCGCACACTGATTGGCCCAGATGATCTATTAGCGACACTTAAATTGCATGTTGATATCTCACAAATGTGGGATGGCCACTCTTTCTATCAGGCCAAACTAGCTGAGCAAAAACAGCGCCACGCAAAATACCAAAATACCGCATACAACCTAGAACCCAACCTAAAAGAATGCCCTGGCGGACTAAGAGACATGCAAGTAATCGACTGGGTTGCTAAACGCCACTTACATACTCATAGACTTAGCGCCCTCATCGAAAAAGAGTTTTTATCAGAAGATGAATATATACAAATAAAAGGCGCTGTTAGCCATCTCTGGCGAGTCCGCTGGGCTCTTCACATGGTCGCAGGACGCAAAGAAGACCGCTTACTTTTTGATCACCAACGCACCCTAACCAAATTATTTGGTTTTGATGATGATGACTTGAAGCGCAACGTTGAACGTTTCATGCAAGGCTATTATCAGAGTGTTGCCGCTATCCAACAACTAAATGATTTACTACTTCAGCACTTCGAAGAATCTTTCTTAGCAAACGATGCAGTCAATACGGTAGAAATCATCAATGATCACTTTCAAATTGCCAATGGACAACTTGAAGCACGCTCAGCGTCACTATTCAACGACACGCCCTCCAGCATGCTCGAACTGTACGTTTTATATGGAGAGTATGAGAACATAAAAGGCATTCGAGCCAACACCATGCGACAACTTCGCGACAGTTTAGACTTGATTGACGACGACTTTAGAAACGACAAAATTAATACAGACCTGTTTCTCGACATCATTGCCAGTCGATACAGACTAACAAGCATATTAAGATCAATGAAACACCTCGGACTACTGGGCCGCTACTTACCCGAGTTCGGAGCCATCATAGGCCAGATGCAACACGATTTGTTTCATATTTATACGGTTGATGCGCACACACTACAACTTGTTGAAAACTTACGCCGCCTTTGGCTACCCGAATTTAAACAAAAGTTCCCGATTTCGGCCCAGGCGATTCGACATATAGCAAAAGTCGAGTTACTGTACATAGCGGGTTTATATCACGATATAGCAAAAGGTCGCGGTGGTGATCATTCAGAACTAGGTTGTGTCGATGCTCAAGCTTTCTGCGAACGCCACGGTCTATCCAAAAGAGATACTGAATTGGTTGTCTGGTTGGTGCGAAACCACCTATTTATGTCTGTGACAGCTCAACGCAAAGACATATCCGATCCAGAAGTTATCTGGGAATTTGCTAGCTACGTCAAAGACCAAGAACATCTAGATTATTTATTTATCCTCACCGTTGCCGACATCAACGCGACCAACCCAACGATGTGGAACAGCTGGCGCGCGTCATTGATGCGCCAACTTTATTTGGAAACCAAACGCGCTCTCCGTCGCGGCCTAGATTTCCCAATCGACGCAGACATGATCAGCGATGAGCACAAACAACGCGCTTTAGAGATCATCATTGAACGCAACGTTGATATCGTGGAAGCAGAAAACATATGGGAAACCATTGAAGAGGAATATTTCATTCGCTCAAACGGTGACGAAATTGCCTGGAACACAGAAGCCATTATACGCCATCGCCCTAGCGACAAACCTCTCATTGCCATCACACCTCTGGGTGGACGCAATTTCTCTGGCGCCAGTAAAATATTTATCTACACCCCAATCAGTAAACACCTCTTTGCCGTAACCGCCGCTACCTTTGAGCAATTAGGCCTAACCATTTTAGATGCAAAAATAAGCCATACTAGCGACAACTACAGTTTAGATAGCTTCGTCGTGATGGACAGTAATGACAACGACGCCAACCTGCATTTAGACAAAGAACGCATCACGCTAATTCGCAAAACTTTGATGGAGCAATTAGAAACCCCATCTATGTTTGAAAGCGTAGTACAACGCCATACACCAAGAATTTTGAAAATATTTAACTCTCCTTCAACCGCTCATTTTGTTAGCCAACCAGAAGAAGTATGGTCGGCACTCGAAATAACCGCTCCAGACAGACCGGGGCTATTGGCGTTAGTTGGACAGTTTTTTATGAACCACAACATCATGTTACACAAGGCTAAAATCGCCACTTTAGGCGAACGAGTAGAAGACACCTTTTACATCACGGATGAAAATGGTGATCTAATTACAGCCCCTGATGACATGAATACTATCTGCGACCTTTTAAAAGAGAAAATAGATCGTTTCTCTCAAGCAATGGACTAAAGACAAATGAACCCTCTTATACATTCTTTGCACCCATACCCATTTCAGAAGCTCGCAGAGCTAATAGAAGGGTTAACACCAAATCCAGAAAAGCCATTGATTAAATTAACCATTGGCGAGCCTCAACACGAAGCACCTGCGATTGTTTTAGACACCCTAGCTAAAAGCTTAGCTGGCGTAAGCAAGTACCCAAGTACAAAGGGGGAGCTCCCTCTTAGACAGGCAATTAGCAATTGGGCGACTAAACGCTTTAACCTCAAAGCGCTTAACCCGGACACTGAAATCCTGCCAGTAACAGGAACCCGTGAAGCACTGTTTGCTATCACACAAACACTGGTTGGTGAAAAAAAGAACGCTCTTGTCGTCAGCCCAAACCCGTTTTATCAAATTTATGAAGGTGCAGGGATACTTGCTGGAGCAAACCTACACTTCCTACCCTGTGGAGCAGAAACAAACTACAGAGTAAATTACCAAGAAGTTAGTGATCAGGTGTGGCAACAGTGTGAAGTACTGTTTGTCTGCTCGCCCAACAACCCAAGTGGCAGCATTACGACACTAGAGGAATACGCTTACCTAATAGAAAAAGCCAAAACCTTTAATTTCACCATTGTGGCAGATGAATGCTATTCAGAGATCTACTTTGGTGACCAACCACCTCTGGGCTTACTAGAAGCCTGCGATAAACTGGGTCACACAGATTATAAGCACTGCCTAATATTCCAGTCTCTGTCGAAGCGCTCTAATTTGCCCGGCCTTCGATCAGGTTTTGTCGCTGGTGATGCCTCTATTCTTAAGCCATTTTTGTTGTATCGCACCTATCAAGGGTGTGCCATGCCGATCCATCATCAAGACGCCTCCATTGCCGCTTGGAATGATGAAGAGCATGTGATCAAAAATCGCCAAATATACACTCGCAAATTTGACTCCGTTTTAGAAATATTATCGCCAGTAATGCCGATATCTAAACCCGAGGCCGGTTTTTACCTTTGGCCTGAATTAAACATGACAGATGAAGAGTTTTGCACCTCGCTATATCAAGAAGAGTCCGTTTTAGTCTTGCCCGGTAGCTATTTAGGCAGAGAAGACAATGGTCATAATCCTGGCAGTCGCCATGTACGCATGGCCTTAGTTGCTGAAGAATCTGAGTGCGTTGAGGCAGCAAAAAGAATCAGAAGCTTCCTCAGTCGCCGATAACCCTTACCCCCCTTTAGTTAAACAACTCAGTTGGAGAATAGACATGAGTAACACAATTTTCGCATTCGGACTTGGCATCGGAGCACAAAATAAAGAAGGCAACTGGCTAGAAGTTTTCTACCCAACACCAAGCGTAAATGTAGAAAAAAGTACGCTTGACGCCATTTTAGAAAGCACAAATTACGAAGGCGGTAACTGCACGCTGGTATTAGATGAAAGCGATCTAAACCGCTTACACATGAGCCTTCTAAAAGCCGGCAATATCGAGCAAGCAGAATTAGCCTCTCGCCTAAAAGCCTCTACTAAGCCTGTAATTCTTTGTGTTCTAGCCAGTGACGAAGCACCAACAAGCCCTGCTGAAGTTTACCTAAAGCTTCAACTAATCTCGCATCGCTTAGTTACACCTCACAACACTGTGCTAGACGGTATGTTCGGTCTATTAATCAATACCGCATGGACAAGCGAAGGTCCTATCGACGTTCGCGAATTAGCTGATCGCCAGCTAAGCGCTCGCATGGAAGGACGCACCATCGAAGTATTCAGTGTTGATAAGTTCCCTAAAATGTTGAATTTCATCGTTCCTACAGGGATTCGAGTTGGTGATGCTGCTCGCGTTCGCTTAGGCGCTCATTTAGCAGAAGGCACAACAGTCATGCATGAAGGCTTTGTAAACTTCAATGCAGGCACACTAGGCAACAGCATGGTTGAAGGGCGTATTTCTGCTGGCGTTGTTGTAGGAAACGGCTCTGACCTTGGTGGCGGCTGTTCTACTATGGGCACATTGTCTGGTGGCGGTAATATCGTCATCGCTGTTGGCGAGAAATGCTTGATCGGTGCGAATGCAGGAATTGGTATTGGTCTTGGCGATCGCTGTATCGTTGAATCCGGTCTTTATATCACTGCTGGATCGAAAGTCGCTGTTTTGGATGAAAACAACCAAGTTGTATCAACCGTGAAGGCGCGCGATCTTTCTGGCCAATCAGACCTTTTATTCCGTCGCAACTCTGCTTCTGGCGCAATTGAATGCAAAACGAACAAGACCGCTATAGAGCTAAACGAAGCGCTGCACGCACATAACTAACAACCAAACCCAAAAGGCCATTTTGATTGCATCAAAATGGCCTTTAACGGAACATACAATGATTACTATATTTGGCATTAAAAACTGCGACACCATGAAGAAAGCCTTTCGCTGGCTTGATGAAAATAATATTGAATACCACTTCCATGACTACAAAAAAGCCGGCATAGATGAAACAATGGCCAAAGCATGGATAGATTTATTAGGCTGGGAAAACGTCATTAACAAACGCGGCACTACATGGCGAAAGCTAGACGATGAAGTAAAAAACACAATAGACAATGAAAAAGCAGTTAACATAATGCTTGCTCAGCCATCTATTATTAAGCGACCTTTATTGAGACTAAAAGAGTCAGAATATTTGCTCGGTTTTAAAAGCGAAGAATACGCAGAAAAACTACTTTAGTTAAAAGCAGGCGTATAAATTCTAGGTCTTTCTTTTCTCTGTACTGCTGGAGCTACGGTTGGTACATAACCAGAGGTTGAAGTATCAGAACGTATCACAGGAACAAAGTACGACTCTTGATGAACAGGCGGCGCAAAAAGACTACAACCAGCAGAAATCAACCCTAAAAAAACAACAACACCTAACTTCATAAGACCACCTTTATCTGAATCTCCTGTTATAGTAACAGTATCTTCTATAAGGTAGCGAAAACCAACACAAAGGTAAAGAATGTCAGACTTGTCCCCTACACTAAAACTTGCCATAGACCTCATTTCTCGTCCTTCAGTGACACCAGAAGACGCTGGCTGTCAGGATCTAATGATAGAGCGATTAAAAAAAATCGGTTTCGAAATTGAATACATGCCCTTCGGAGAAGTAAAAAACTTCTACGCTAAACGCGGAACCTCTGGACCAAACCTTTGCTTCGCAGGTCACACTGATGTTGTTCCAACAGGCCCAGAAAGCGAATGGAAAGTACCGCCGTTTTCTCCGTGTATTGTAGATGGTATGCTGTTTGGACGTGGCGCCGCTGACATGAAAGGTAGCCTTGCAGCTATGGTTACTGCGGTAGAAGATTTTGTAGCCAAACATCCTGATCATCAGGGGCAAATTTCTTTTTTGATCACTAGCGATGAAGAAGGACCATTTGTCGATGGCACCACCCGTGTTGTTGATGCGCTCATCGCACGAGAGGAAAAGGTCGATTGGTGTATTGTTGGCGAACCTTCCAGCACCAAAACACTTGGCGATATCATAAAAAATGGTCGCCGCGGCTCATTCAGCGGTGACTTAACTGTATACGGAAAGCAAGGCCACGTTGCTTACCCTCATTTGGCAGAAAATCCTATTCATCTAGCTGCACCAGCACTTGATGAAATGGCAAATGCTCATTGGGACAATGGTAATGATTTTTTCCCACCAACCAGCTTTCAAATATCCAACATTCAATCTGGCACAGGCGCTACCAATGTTGTCCCAGGCAAACTGAATGCGCAGTTTAACTTCCGTTTTTCTTCTGAGCTGGACTTCGATGCACTTAAACTTCGTGTACTTGAGATCCTAGATAAGCATAACTTACGCTACGACATCGAGTGGACCTATAATGGCTTACCATTCTTAACTCGTCCCGGCGAATTG
Organism: Marinomonas foliarum; assembly: GCF_016906065.1. NCBI lineage: Bacteria > Pseudomonadati > Pseudomonadota > Gammaproteobacteria > Oceanospirillales > Oceanospirillaceae > Marinomonas > Marinomonas foliarum. Next base: position 1,002,655 of record NZ_CP070273.1, read on the forward strand.
GTTGATGCCATTGTTGAAGCAGTGCAAACTACCGTCAACATTACCCCTGAACTATCTACTTCGGGCGGCACTTCTGATGGCCGTTTTATCGCAAAAATGGGAACACAAGTTGTAGAGCTTGGTCCTATTAACGCTACAATCCATCAAATTAATGAGTGTATAGACGCTGAAAGCTTAAACCACCTTTCAACCATTTACGCTCGTATACTTGAAAACCTCTTTACTAAAGGTGAGTCGGACAATAAGTAGCCTACAGCAGAGCACTCATTCAACCCAATATGAAAAACGCCATACATAAATTAGCCATGAAACTGGGAAATAACCCAAGGCAAGCACTTATCAAAATGATCCAAGGTGGACTTGTGTTTGTTTTTGGTGTGCTAATGCTTATGGTTGCTGACCGTGTCATTGTAGAATCTCTTGCCCAAGAGATTATGGCGCTATTTGGCTTAATTCTAGCTGGCTGTGGCGTGCTATGGACATTATTTGGCTATTTGTCCATGAGCGTTCTCAGGATTTATCACATGATCAATAAGAAGGATTAGAACGATGCAAGAAGATATTGAAATATATGTATTGTCCTGCCCGACAGAGAAAATCATAACTTGGCTAGAAAGCACTTTTACCCTCATAGATAAAAGCAGTCCATCGCCACTCTGCACCAAAGCAACGATTGCCGTAGACAACAATGAAATAGAAGTCACCATTTTAGAACAAGCGGCAGGAAAACGTTTTACCTCTATCTGGTTTGACTCAGATAAAACCCCTTGGGAAGATGATATCGCTTGCGCCAAGCAAGCATTTGAAGCCCTCAACTGTGAAGTACGTTGCAACTTTCAAGGATGGGAAGAGGAAGGCAACCAAGATCCAGACCAATGGTGGCGCATTAATAGCCACGAAGAAGGCCCTTTCATTTGGAATTAACGAGCCACTCAAAAACAGAAATATATCATTAGAGACTTTTACACATGCAAATAACACTTCTAAAAGGCAAACTTCACATGGCCAGCGTTACGCAAGCTGAGCTGTGGTATGACGGCTCTTGTGCAATAGACAAAGACTTAGTGGAGCTAGCAGGATTCAGAGAGTTCGAACAAATAGACATCTATAACGTTGATAATGGCGAGCGCTTCCACACCTACGTAATTTTAGCTGAATCAGGGTCTGGTACGATCTCAATGAACGGTGCTGCAGCAAGAAAAGTACAAGTAGGTGATCGAGTTATCATTGCCGCTTACGGCCAAATGAACGAAGCACAAGCCGATGAATTCAAACCAAAACTAGTCTATCTAAACAAAGACAATAGTGTAGAAAGAACAACCAATACTATTGCTATGCAAAAAGACTAATACCAAATTTTCTGGGTTTAAGAGCCAAAACTCTTTTACAAAGACAAAAAAAGGCCGCTTCTGATCAACCCAGAAACGGCCTTTTTTATCATTATCAATTACGACAATACAGCCAAAGCCGCTTCATAATCAGGCTCATCAGCCGTTTCAGCAACTTGCTCTGTATAAATCACAGAACCCTTTTCATCCAACACCACAACTGCACGAGACAACAAACCAGTTAACGGACCAGTTGCAAAAGCAAGACCGTAATCTTTGCCGAACGTTGAACGGAAAGTAGAACCAGTATCGACATTATCAATACCTTCTGCACCACAAAAGCGCGCTGCCGCAAAAGGCAGATCAGCAGAAACGCAAATAACATTCACGCCTTTTAATGCTGCCGCAGATTCATTAAATTTACGAATAGACATGGCACAAGTCGGTGTATCAACAGATGGAAAAATGTTTAGTACCAATTTAGCGCCTTGGTAGTCTGCCAATGTAGCGACAGACAAATCCGTTTTAACAAGCTCAAACGCTGGAGCGACAGAACCCAAAGCAGGAAGAGAGCCTACAGTTTCAAAAGGATTACCTTTTAATGTTACCGTTGCCATAAATACCTCTTAAATCGAATGAAAAATTAACCGCGGATTATAGATACATTTTCAGCTTGTTTGCCTTTCTCACCTTCAGTGACATAAAAGCGAACTAGTTGACCTTCAACCAAGAAACGGCGACCACGACCACGAATAGCACGGTAATGAACAAAAACATCATCACCATTTTCCATTGTTAAGAAGCCAAAGCCTTTTGAAGAGTTGAACCACTTAACCGTCCCCTGTTCACGATCATCATCTTCGTCTTCATCAGACTCAGAATCTAAACCGGCAGAACTGGCCTGGCTGACCATAGCACCAATATAAACAGACACCAAAATAAAGGCGAAATACACTAAGAAGTTTGTACCCATTTCTTCTTTCAAGACGCCCGCAATAAGCAGAGGTACAATTAAAGCAATAACAAGGCTAACGATAAACGTGCGCAAGGAAAACAAACCTGAACCAACAGAAGACCCTTTGTTATGCGAAACATTATCCTGATGATCATTCATAAAAATATATCTCTTATTAAATTGAATATTATTGTGAAGCAGAGTCTATTTACAAAAATAGACTCCGTATTAGTACATATAGTGAATAAATAAATATTATTACTAAACTCTTTTTAAATCACTGTGTGAAGCGAAAGAAGATAGTAGTAAAATACTTACCTTCATTTTAGAGCAATTTTCACGCCACCCCACACATAAAATGATCAGTAGCTACATCATATATTTGTATAGAATAGCTTATAAAATACGAATTTAGTTTCGTAAGGTTAACACACAGAAGGTATCTATGAACACCTCACAAATCAATCAACGCATCGACGAACTAGAATTCAAACTACAATTTCAAGAAGACACAATTGATAGTTTAAACCAAGCTTTGGTCAGCCAACAAAAAGACATGTTGCGGATGCAAGAAAAGCTCGTTTTATTAGGAAATCAATTAGAATCCTACCGACAGCAACAGCCCATTCAGGATGGAGATAGACCGCCGCACTATTAATATTGCGACTGCTATTCTGAGCTATCAAGAGATTTTGAAACATAAATGTCGAATCGGCCCGACTTCCCTTCCAATTGGTAAGTTGGTTCGACGTCATTTAAATAAGGTGCACCTTTAGGGCGCTTAACCACTACTCGATAATCAGCTAATGCTATTGCATAAGGCAATAAACGATCAGCATCCTCATCTTTACCAATCAAATCTCTAAAGAATGCCATTTCTTTTTTCGCCGCTGCAGAAGATTTTTCAGTATGAGGATACATAGGATCCAAATACACAACATCAAACTTCGTACTGCTATCTATAGCAGTGATATCTGTCTCCAGCAGCTGCATTTTCTCTGTAATCTCGGCCACTTCAAAATGGAATGAAGCTCGATATAAACCATCTTTTAACATAGCTCTGACAAAACCAACACGCTCACACAATGAAACAGAGCAACCAAGACACGCTAAAACGAACGCATCACGCCCTAACCCAGCAGTCGCATCAAGCACAGATAAGTTAGCACGTTTATTCAAGCCAACCGCTTTGGCTATGTCCTGCCCTTTACCACCGCCAAAGCGTCGACGATGGTCAACTGCACCAGAGGTAAAATCAACATAAACAGGTTTTGGCGCCCCTTTTCCTGTTTTAGCAACAGCAAGCCCTTCCTGTGTATTAAGCAGAAGATAATCATATTGAGAAACAAACTTAATGGGTTCACGCAAAGGCAGAAAGTCAAGATCCAGTGACTTTGACAATAAACGAGACTCAGCCTCTAACAGCTTATCAATCGTTGCTACAGCAATAGAATTAAGCAAAAGGCACTTTCTCCGAAAAAGACCATAAGACAGGCTCAAAATAGGCTCAGCCTACTTTTAAAACAGCAGTAGGCTATCTAAACCGCCAGCAATATATTTAGCCACTTTTACAACAGGATAAAGGAAAACGCTTATAAAACATAAACGATAAATAGAAGAATAAAACCTAGAACAAGGCGGTATATGAAAAAGGGGAAAAAACCAATCGTGTTTAGCCATTTTAGGAACAGATAAATACAGCAGTAGGCACTTATCGCCGACAGAACAACCCCAGCAAGAATACTAACCCAATCCACAGCTATATTTGAAGACACAAGTTCAACAGTTTTTAATCCACCAGCGGCTAGAATCAAAGGAATAGACAAGAGAAATGAAAACTTTGCCGCAGATTCACGACCAAACCCCAGAAAACGTGCGGCTGTCATGGTGATACCCGATCGAGATGTTCCAGGAATTAGCGCGAGAACTTGAGCAAAGCCGATATAAAGCACACTCTTTACCCCGAAATCTTGCTCAGTTTTATTAGACGTCCCGTATTTATCAGACAACCAAAGCAAAACACCAAAGCCGATAGTGGTATACGCAATAACCTCTAAAGAACGTAAGTGTGTACTGATAAAGTCATCAAACAGCAAACCTGCTGCGCAAGCCGGTAAGGTAGCTAACACGATCCACCAAGCTAGACGACTTTCAGGTGTAGACTGTCTAGTCTTTAGGGACACAAACCAAGCAACAACAATGGCAAAAATATCTTTCCTAAAATAGCCAAGGATGGCCATTAAAGTGCCAACATGAACAGCAACATCAAAAGCCAAACCTTGGTCTGGCCAATGAAGCAACTGAGCTGGGAGAATTAAATGAGCAGAGCTTGAAATTGGCAGAAACTCAGTAAGACCCTGTATTACTGCCAAAAAAACAATGTGATACCACAACATAGTTTGTTATCGCTTTCCTATCCTTGGAGCTTGCTTTTCCCAGCTAATTTCATCTCGTAAGTAAGTCGGTATTGCCTCATAAGAAGAAACCGTTTCACCCTGCTGAAACTTAAGCAGAGCAAGCTCAGCAATACAGGCAGCTCGAGGAGCAGCGTCCGTTAAAATGTGCTCTGGAGCAGCAGGCATTAATGAACTAAGAATGTCTTCATAACACCAGCCAGAACCTACGCCGTTATAGTGTTCAGTAAAACCTTTTAGGGATTCGGGCTTCACAACACACTCATCAATCAATGACTCTATTACATAGCGGCCTTCCACTTTATTAACAGTGTAACCACCCATGTAAATTTCACCCATACGGGCATCAAGTGCAGCCAGCCAACGATTTTTTCCCGTTTTCTGAAAACCTTCCAGAGATAGTGCCGCCAATGTCGATACAGGAATAACAGGCAAATCAGCACCAAAGGCAAGCCCTTGAACAACACCCGCACTTATTCTCAGACCAGTAAAAGAGCCAGGCCCTCTTCCAAATGCAATAGCATCTAGATCTGACAGGGTAATACCAGCTTGGTCTAGAATTTGATCGACCATAGGAAGAATCAAATCATTATGAAGACGTGGCGCCATGCGAAAATCTTCTAACACAACGCCATTTATGTTCAACGCCACAGAACAAGCTGGCGTTGAAGTATCAAGAGCTAAAATCACCGACATGAAGTAATTAAGCCTTTAGTGATTCTAAAAGATTTTGCTTAATTTCATTCAAATCACCAATACCATTAACCTTGACGAACTTAGGAGCCGTTGAGCTATCTGATTTTAACCAATCTTGGTAATAACCAATCAGTGGCGCTGTTTGATCATGGTACACACCTAAGCGAAGACGAACAGTCTCTTCTGTATCATCGGCACGCTGCACAAGGTCATCGCCCGTTACATCGTCTTTACCTTCTACTTTCGGCGGGTTGTACACAATGTGGTATGTACGACCTGACGCTTCATGGACACGACGTCCACTCATGCGCTTAACAATCTCTTCATCTGGTACATCGATTTCAACAACATAATCGATCTTAACACCAGCGTCTTTTAAAGCATCCGCTTGAGGAATCGTACGAGGAAAACCATCAAACAGCGCACCATTAACGCAATCATCTTGTGTTAGACGTTCTTTTACCAAACCAATAATAATGTCATCTGAAACAAGCTGACCTGCGTCCATAACCGCTTTGGCTTTTAAACCCATTTCGCTTCCTGCTTTCACGGCGGCACGCAGCATGTCTCCAGTAGAGATTTGTGGAATACCAAACTCTTCTGTAATAAATTGAGCTTGAGTGCCTTTACCAGCGCCTGGCGCACCTAATAATATTACTCGCATAAACGTCTCCAAAAGACAGCGTTAACTGATAAGCAAGGCTAACTGACACAGCGCACCATCAACGTGCAAAAAGCACGGCAGCACTATGAAAAATCACACCATTTGCATACTAATAAATTGAATGGCCGCCAAGCATACCCAAGCAGCCATACTTTATGCAAATTTACGTGCCTTTTTTTATGTTTTTCTTACTCATACTGAGCATTTATTAACCATATTTACTATTAGCCCGTATTTTGCATACCACTGGCAATCCCAGCCATGGTAATCATTAGAGCTTTATTAACCTCGGCGTTATCTTCGTCTTTGCGACTACGATACAAAAGCTCTGCCTGTAAATAATGCAGTGGATCAATATAAGGGTTACGAACATCAATAGATTGACGAATCGTTTTATTATCTTCAATTAAGCGCTCTTGTTTTTTCAGCATTTTCACAAGCTCACTTACTTGCTTTAGCTTGCCTCGTAACAAGCGTCCTAACCCCTGAAGCTCTTCACCAACCAACCGCTTTTCATAATATTCAGCAATTTCAGGCTCAGCCTTCGCCAATACCATGTCGAGCATGTCTAAGTAAGCACCAAAGAAAGGCCATTTCTTATGCATTTCACGCAACTTTTCTAAATTACCGGACTCAACTCCTTGCTGTAATGCACTCTCGGCACCCAACCAAGCAGGCAGCATGAGACGAATTTGCATCCAAGCAAAAATCCAAGGAATGGCCCGCAAACTTTCAACTCCGCCATCAGAACGGCGACGAGCAGGACGCGATCCCAACGGCAACTTAGCCAACTCTTGTTCAGGTGTAGTTGCTCTAAAGTAAGGAACAAAGTCCTCGTGACCACGAACAATAGACCGATACTGATTCATCCCCACTTCTGCCATCTCATCCATGATGGCACGCCATTCCTCTTTCGGTAGCTCGGCAGGAATCAAAGACGCCTCCATAACAGCAGAGCAGTACAATTCTAAGGAGCGTACAGCAATATCAGGGATACCAAACTTGAAGCGAATCATCTCGCCTTGTTCGGTCACTCGAATAGCCCCATTAACAGAGCCAGGCGGCTGCGACAAAATCGCCACGTGGGCAGGGCCACCGCCGCGACCAACTGTGCCACCGCGCCCATGAAATAATGTCAGATGAATTCCGTGCTTTTTACACAAGCGAGTCAAGGCTTCTTGCGCTCTGTACTGCCCCCATGTTGCCGCAATTTGCCCTGCATCTTTGGCCGAGTCAGAATAACCAATCATCACTTCCTGTTGACCGTTGATATAGGATTTATACCAAGGCAATGAAAATAATTGCTCGATAATAGGCTCTGCATTATCCAAATCCGCTAAGGTTTCAAACAATGGAACAATTCGCATGGAAAAAGTTACACCCGATTCTTTCAGCATTAAAGCAACAGCCAATACATCAGAAGGCGCGCTAGCCATTGAAATGACATAAGAGCCAAATGAATTCTGCTGACCATTTGAAATCATCTTAAAGGTATCAAGGACTTCTTTAACTTCTGCCGTTGGCGTCCACTCCATAGGTAAAAGTGGACGCTTGGAGTTTAACTCTGTCAATAGAAAGGCTTGTCGAGAAGCTTCATCCCACTCGGCATAATCTCCTAACCCATAAAAGCGGGTAATCGCTGATAAAGCGTCGATATGGCGAGAAGCATCCTGACGAACATCCAAACGCACTAGCGTTGCCCCAAAGGTGGCCGCACAACGAATAAGGTCAAGTAATGACCCATTGGCAATCACCTTCATCCCGCAATCTAACAACGACTGATAACAAAGAATCAGATCATCGGTGAGTTCTTGTATATCAAGAAAAATATCATCATCTGTCGTCGGCTTACCTTCCAAACTGGCTTTCGCCCAATTTTTGGTAGCAAGCATCTTATTTTCTAGGTGACGTAACACTTCACGATAAGGTTGAGCGCTATCCCCCACTCGTTCACGCAGAGCTGCATTGCACTGAGTCATCGAGAATTCGGAACGTAATATATTCAAGTCTTTAATATAAAGGTCTGCCGCCATCCAGCGAGCCAATAATGTAACTTCTTTGGTTACCGTATGGGTCACATTTGGATTACCATCTCGGTCGCCGCCCATCCAAGTTGCAAAGCGAATCGGAGCCAGATCTAATGGCAGGCGGTCTTCTTTTGAAAACTCACTAAACTGCTCATCGAGTTGGCGAAAAAAGCGTGGTACCGCTTGCCATAAAGACTGCTCTATAACCGCAAACCCCCACTTAGCCTCATCAACAGGAGTTGGTCGTTCTTCACGAATTTCATCGGTATGCCACGCTTGAGTAATAATTTCTTTCAGTCGTCTTACGTGTTTTGTTTCCTCTAGTGGCAAGATATTATCTTTATCCAGAGCCTCTAGTTCAGTGGAAATATTGTCATATTTACGAATCAAAGAACGGCGTACTACTTCAGTAGGATGCGCAGTTAGCACCAGCTCAATAGATTGTGATTGCAAAGAATCGATCATTTGCTCGGCAGTAAAATTTTGCTTATCAAGACGAGCCAACAAATCCCCTACAGGATTATGATAAACACCTAAACTCTCGTTTGTGCGTCTACGATGAACTCGGTGATACTGCTCTGCAATATTGGACAGGTTTAAGAACTGGTTAAAAGCCCTAGCTACTGGAACAATTTCTTTGTCGTCTAACTCTTCTAAGGCTTGAATAAGAGCGGCAGAGTCACCTGATTGACGTCCATCCTTTGAAAGCAGTCGAATATTTTCTACTTTTTCAAGAAAACCTTCTCCTAAATGATTGCTCATACTTTCGCCAAGACAATCTCCTAGCAACCTAACATTTTCACGTAATGACGCCTGACGATCACTCACTTCACCCTCCTAATCTTGCTAATCACACCTATTTATTCAAAGGTATTTTTATTATCCGATCAAAAATCAAACTCACAAACCTTCACGTTTAGCTTGATCCCAATAATTATCCAGTTCCCTTAAAGAACAATCTATTAGCCTTTTATTTTGCTCCGATACAAGTGCTTCAATTCTAGCAAACCGTCTGCGGAATTTAACATTAGTTTTATTTAGAGCGACATCAGGGGACACATCAAGATGACGAGACAAATTCGTCATCGCAAACAAGACATCCCCCATTTCTTCTTCTATATGGAGCTGATTTTGCTCTTTGATCGCCTCTTCAAGCTCATCCAACTCTTCTCGAATCTTGTCAAAAACAGGCTCAATATTTGGCCAATCAAAGCCCACTTTCGACACTTTTTTCTGAATTTTAACGGCTTGCATTAAGGCAGGCATGGACACTGGCACATCCGCTAACATACTCTCTTTTTTATCGCCCTTTTCTTGCGCCTTAATTTGCTGCCATTGCTCTGCAATTTCTTGATCCGTTAAAGCTGTCGGTTCGCCAAAACGCGTGATATCAGCGTCTGGAAAGACATGAGGATGACGTCGCAGCATTTTCTTAACAATACCAGCAGCAATATCTTCAAAGGAAAAATACTGTTCCTCTTCGGCCATTTGCGCATAAAAAATCACTTGAAACAGTAAATCCCCAAGCTCTTCTTTTAAGTGCTCAAAATCTTCTCGCTCAATGGCATCTAACACTTCATAAGCTTCTTCGAGAGTGTAAGGAGCAATGCTTTTGTAGGTTTGCTTTTTATCCCAGGCACAGCCAAATTGCTCATCTCTCAAGCATTTCATTAGATATTGCAATTGGGTAATGGCGTTACTCAAAAGTCTCTCTCTCTAAATACATTTAAGACGTTTGGTAGCTGGTTAATACGATGAAGCAGCTTACTTAACACACTCAACTCGCCCACCTCGATAGTAAAACGTATGCTCGCCGTATGATTTTCCTTTGCAGACAAAGTATTCATTGACAATAAATTGACCTTCTCGTTGGCAAGTAAGCTCGTAATATCATTAAGCAAACCTGTACGATCATAAGCTTCGACCTGAATGTTCACAGGATACTGATTGTCTAGCTCTTCACCCCAGCTTACATCAATGATTCGTTCAGGCTCGTCCAGCCCTAACTGAACGATATTAATACAATCCTGCCTATGTACCGACACACCACGTCCTTGGGTAATAAAACCAACAATATCGTCCCCAGGAATTGGCGTGCAGCATTTGGCCATTTGGGTGAGTAATTTACCAACACCCAATATATGAACATCGTTATCAGATGATTTATGGCGGCTCTTCTTAAGGCGAATTGGACGTGTAGGGGCCGTTTCACCGTTAAGATTGTAGAAGTCATCAATCACTCTTAGGACGCGTGCTAACTGTATATCGCCAGCACCTAATGCGACGTACACTTCTTCAGCATAAGAAAAGTTAAAGCGTGATGATATCGCCTGTAAATCAATACGATTATCTTCAAGCCCTAGACGCTTTAGCTGTTTATCTAATAGATGCTTACCCGCTTCGAGGTTTTTCTCTCGATCTTCTTTTCTAAACCAATTCTGAATTTTGGCTCTGGCACGGTTAGTTTGAACATAACCCAATGTAGGGTGAAGCCAATCGCGACTTGGCCCCCCTTCTTTAGTGGTTAATATTTCGACTTTATCGCCCGTTTTGAGGTGCGTCACCAAAGAGATAATCTTGCCGTTTACTTTCGCACCTCGGCAGCGATGACCAATTTCCGTGTGAACACGGTAAGCAAAATCAACGGGAGTAGCGTTAATCGGCAAATCAACCACATGACCATCAGGCGTAAAGACGTAAATACGGTCCTGCTCTATGTCACTACGAACTTGTTCAGACAAAGACTCCAAATCACCTTGAACTTCATGGAAATCTAAAATAGTACGCAGCCACTGCAACTTCTCTTCATAGCTAGTGCTGTTAGAGCTTAAGTCTGTACCTTTGTATTTCCAATGCGCACACACACCAAGCTCCGCATCTTCATGCATCTTATGTGTACGAATTTGGATCTCAAGGGCTCGCCCTTGAGGACCGACCACCGCAGTATGCAATGACTGATAGCCGTTAGATTTAGGGTTACTGATGTAATCATCAAATTCTTGGGGAATAGGACGCCATAAATTATGAACAACACCAAGAACACCGTAACACTCCATTGGTTCATCCACCAAGATACGCACGGCACGCACATCATAGACTTCATCGAAGCCTATATTTTTACGCTTCATTTTTCGCCAAATACTGTAGATGTGCTTGGCACGTCCCATTAGATCGGCGTGAATATTAATGGCTTTTAGTCGTTCATCTAGCAAAGAGATAACATCGTCAATGAATTGCTGACGATCTAAGCGCTTTTCATCCAACCAGGTAGCAATACGTTTGTAGTCAGAAGGGTATAGGTAACGAAATGACAGATCTTCCAGCTCCCATTTGATATGGCCAATGCCTAAACGATGAGCCAATGGGGCATAAACACTTTGTACCTCTAAAGCAACGGCAACACGTCGCTCTTCACTTTGGTGCTTCGCTTCTTTGATTGCACAGGCGCGCTCAGCCAGCTTAATCAATACAACACGAACATCATCAATAATAGAGACTAACATTTTGCGTAAGGATTCTAATTGATTCTCACTACTTCCAAGCACTTCTGCTGCCGTATCCGCCGTGAGGTTCTTAGAAACCTCACCCATTTTTATGACACCTTCGACAATCAGAGCAACCTTACGGCCAAACATATCCGTGACTCGGGAAATAGGAAGCTGGTCTTCTCTTACTGCGCGATATACAGCTGCAGCCACTAAAGAGTCTTGATCCGCTCGAAAGCCGGACAAAATTTCGACCATTTCTAGTCCGGCTCGAAAAGTACTCGCCTGCGCTCCCCAATAGGATGGTCTTGCGCTTTGCAATTCTGCCTGTCTGGCTAATTCACAAGCCATTCGCAATGGCACTCTAGCACTGTCATCGATTAAATGAGAAAAGTGCCCCATCCAACCATCAATGTCCACGCTACCATCATCTAATACAGGGTGATCTTTTCTTACCGTTACCATTTATCCGCCCTTCAAGTTACTTCTTTTTTTGCAACAACATCATCGTCTCAACATGGGAAGTTTGCGGAAACATATCCATCAAACTAACTCGCAAAACACGATATCCTTTTGCAACTAGATATTCGGCATCCCTTGCTAAAGTAGAAGCATTGCAAGAAACATACAATATTTGTATTGGTGCAATTTTTATTATGCTGTCTAAGAATTCAAATGCTCCCGCACGAGGAGGATCAAGCAGCACTTTTGTTATTTGTTTGTTAATAAGCCCATTTTCAACTGGCTGAGTCAAGTCTGCAGCAACAAATGCGACATTATCCAGTCCATTACGTTGCGCATTTTGACGCGCAGCTTCTACCATAGAAGCTTGTACTTCAACGCCAATGACTTTTTGCGCATGCTGAGCCAATGGCAACGAAAAGTTCCCCACTCCACAAAATAAATCCAACACAATATCTTGATTATTTAACACCAGCCAATCAATTGCTTGCGTCACCATTTTCTGATTCATCGCGGCATTTACCTGGATAAAATCTTGAGGGTGATAATTCAATTTCAACCCGCCAAGCTCATAATGACGCATTTTTTCTAATGACACCTCAGCCTTGCTCGCTTTTGGTGCTTGCCAATATAGAGTAACTTGATCTTTTTGCGCCCAGCTTTCCCATGCTTCTTTGAGCGCGTCAGTCACGTCAAAGTTCAATCGAAACAAAACTGATATACCTTTTGTATCTTCTAATAACTCAATATGCCCAAGCAAACCTGCTAGTTCATTTTGCAACAAGGCATTTTTTAGCGACTGAAAGGTTTTTTGCAAAGGGGGGGTAAGAACAACACATTGATCGATCGAAACGATATCGCTTGAAGACTTTCCACGAAAGCCCATCGCCACCACACCTTTTTTTTGATCAATGGCTATGCGGGCTCGGCGGCGATATTTTGTAGAGACATCCGAAAGAGGTTCAAAGTTTTGAGTCGTAACGACTTTACGCAACTGCCCTTGCAACCAATCAGTTTTTGCAGCTAATTGCTTCTCATCAGTTAAATGCTGAAAGCTACAACCGCCACAAATAGAAAAGTGTGGGCAGACAGGATCAACTCGGTAGTCGCTTGGCTCGATAATGGAATGTAAAACGGCTTCATCAAAACGACGCCCCGCTTTAATCACTTGTGCAGTCACTGATTCACCAGGCAAAGCCCCTTCAATAAAGGTAACTTTGCCATCTAGACGGGCAACACCTTTGGCTTCATGAGTGATACCTTCTACATGATAGGTCTGCACAGGCCCCATCACATGGGGTTTGGTTATTCGACGAGGGGATGTTCTTCTTCTCAAAGGAGGCTCTCTTGTTCCTGAGTATAGGATAAACGCACACCCATTCTATCTCATCTATTAGTAGAACTGTACGCGAAAGCGAGCCTTAATAGCCATTGATCACTCAGCCATCAAACACGCCCGTTGAAAGGTAGCGATCTCCACGGTCACATACAATCGCGACGATAACGGCATCACTCAACTGTTTAGACAATTCTATCGCCATTGCCACAGAGCCACCTGAAGAAACACCACAAAAAATACCTTCTTCTTTCGCTAAACGGCGCATTGTTGTTTCCGCAGCGTCTTGCGACACATCCATCACAGTATCCACTCTGCTGTCGTCAAATATCGAAGGCAAATACTCTTTTGGCCAACGACGAATCCCTGGGATACTCGAACCGTCTTGGGGCTGAAGACCAACAATTTGAATTTCTTTATTCTGCTCTTTCAAATAATGCGATACCCCCATAATGGTACCAGTAGTCCCCATCGAGCTAACAAAGTGCGTTATCGTTCCTTGTGTTTGCTGCCAAATTTCAGGCCCTGTGGTTAGGTAGTGCGCATTAGGGTTGTCTTGATTAGCAAACTGGTTCAAGACGACACCAACACCTTGTTCTTGCATCTCTTGGGCAAGGTCGCGGGCCCTTTCCATGCCTTCCTCTTTTGTCACCAAATGCAATATGGCGCCATAAGCCGTCATTGCAGACTTTCGTTCTTGGCTCATGTTATCCGGCATGATCAGGTGCATTTTATAGCCCTTGATTGCCGCAGCCATGGCCAAAGCAATCCCTGTATTACCACTTGTCGCCTCGATTAAACTGTCACCGGGCTTGATGTCACCGCGAAGTTCAGCTTGAAGTATCATATTTAATGCAGGGCGATCTTTTACTGACCCTGCCGGGTTTTGGCCTTCAAGCTTTAATAAAATGGTATTACTCGGGTTTGGGTTGATACGCTGTAAGCGAACCAGAGGAGTTTGTCCAATTAAGGACTCGATGCTAGGGTATTGGATCATAAAAAACTTCATTGACATTGATGACTTAGGGAATGAAACTTAACGCATTAGGCCTATTTAAGACCACTTACGCCCAACAGTACAATAAGAAAGCGTTATAAACTTAGTGTCAGTTTCTCATTTTGAAAAATAAAACAGGTTACTCTACCTTTTTAGGTAGGTAAAATCTGGTGCTTACACTCCGTCTGGACTAACCATATGCGCTCTACACGCTTTTTCACAATGCTTTTTTTATCGCTAATAATAAGCAGTTGTGACAAGCCAGCAGAAGATTTTTCAGAGCTAAGCAACGCAGAACTGCGTAAAGCTTGGCGCGCATGTGCTTACCTCGACTCCGCGTCCAGTGATGATATAAAGACATGTGAAAACTATGAAAAAGAATGTGGCACACGTAAAAAACAAGGCAGCTTAGCATGCTACTAATCTTCTATAGCGATGGCTCTCACAATGAAAACCCCTTTTGTTAACGTCTCCTCACTGAGCCTAAATAGTAAGTTATTTTGGGTATTATTCACTCCCGCATTCATTGTCTCTTTGCTGGTTGCCATCTTCTTACTATCGACACGCTTTAGTGATTTAAATCGGAACCTACACGAGCAATCGCGTCACATTACAGAACAAGTCTCAATAACCAGCGCCTACGCGATTGTGTTTTCCGACCAAAATATGATGTATCGGATCTTACAAAACGCGCTAAACAATCCAAACATAAGCAGCGTACAACTCTTCAACAGCGAACAAAAAATCATTGCAGAATTAGGCAATGCATCAACTCAGGACAGACCTTTTTTTCCAGAAAAGAATGAAATAACAGAATATGATGACCGTCTCGAATCTATTACCGCCATCCACTATACAAGTAACTCTCTCGACGGTATTTTTAACAATCAAACAGACCCTTTCAATACGCAAGATCAGCGAAGCTTAATTGGGTGGGTCAAAATTGAATCGAATAAAGCTTCTCTGCGATTAGAAAAGTATCAATACTCTAGCTTGGTCATTTTCACCTTTCTGCTTTTTAACATCGCCATGATCTTATGCGCGTTTCATACTTCAAAAACACTGACCCAACCAATTAACAAACTGGCTTCTGTATTAGGCAAACTGGTTAAAGGCCAATTCTCCACCGCTAAGTTGATGAAACTGCCAGCAGAATATACCTCGATCCAAAGAGACTTGCTCGATTTAACAGAAAGGCTGGAATACCATAATGAAGAGTTGGTTTCAGGTATAGAGCAGTCAACAGAAGACATTCGTCGTAGCCTGGATAGCATGGAAGAAAAAAGTGCACAGCTGCACATAGCAAACCGCGAAGCTATGGAATCAAATCGTTTAAAGTCGCAATTTTTAGCCAACATAAGTCATGAGGTAAGAACCCCTCTAAACGCTATTCTAGGGTATACAAAAACACTGCAAAAAGACATTACGGATCCCCAACACCGCCTCTACGTTGACACGATTGAGCAATCCACCAACAGTCTACTGGCCATTATTGGTGATATTTTAGACTTTTCTAAAATTGAAGCAGGGAAATTAAGCTTAGAAAGTAATCACTTTAACCTTAAAACCTTGATAGACGATGTTTACCAGACATTAAGTATCAACTTGCTCAGCAAGGAAAAACAAATTGATCTAGTCCCTGAGTTTGGGCTGGATGTACCGGAATGGTTTATTGGCGACAACACTCGAGTACGTCAAATTATAACCAACTTGATCGGCAACGCAATTAAGTTCACGCATCAAGGTTCCGTAAGAACCCGCGTTGCTATCGCTACTGAGAATGATCAAGATATCAGTCTGTCATTTCAAATTATCGATACAGGTATTGGCATCGCAGAAAACAAGATTCATCGTTTGTTTAAACCTTTTTCCCAAGTCGACACCAGCACTACAAGGCAGTTTGGTGGAACAGGGTTGGGATTGGTGATAACCAAAAAACTTGTTGAACAAATGAACGGCAAAATTGAAATAAGCAGTGACCCAAGTATTGGCTCGACCTTCCGCTTCACGATCACACTTAAGAAATCAACCAAAATCAAAAGCGACCCCACCCCTCTCGAACTTCATACCCTTATACTCGAACCTAGCTCCACCTATAAAAGTTATTTGAACAACTACCTAAACAGTATCGGGGTGACTTGCAGTACATGTTCAGATGTTGAACAAACCGTTGCCTTATTAAACAAACAACATGACAAAATCGATGCTATTTTATTAAGCGTTATACCAAACGAGCAAAGTATTTGCGAAATTCGAGAGCTCATCATGTATTCAACACAACAATTCTCCATACCTTGCATACTAATGATCCAGCCACCGGGACAGATTACACATTACCCAGACCTGAAGGACATTTGCAGTGATGTTCTGCTAAAGCCAATCAGCCATGATCGTCTTTATCATGCTCTTCAGCACTTAGGAATGAGTCCGGTCACGACTCCTCAGCCCCAGAAAACCGGCGCACAGCGAGAAAAAATTAAAGGCCTTAGTGTGCTCGCCGTTGATGACTCGCCGATCAATCTACAATTACTTAACCATTGGCTGATACCAATAGGCCTAGAGGTCACTTTGGCCTACAGCGGACAACAGGCTATAGATCTGGCGATGAATAAACACTTCGACCTAATTTTTATGGACATTCAAATGCCAGAAATGGATGGTATGGAAGCAACCCAGCACCTAAGGCAACTAAATGCCTATAAAAATACACCTATTATTGCTCTAACAGCACATGCGCTGGGATCAGAGCAGCAACAGATGCTCAGCAGTGGCATGAATGCCTACCTAACCAAACCTATTGACGAAGACGTGCTGATTAGTACGATCGAAAAATGGTGCGCCAACACAGACTCTTTTCAAGATCAGGTTAATGCTAAGCTGATTGGCATTTTTGACTTAGAAAAAGCCCTGTCCATTGTGGACGGCAAAGAAGAGATCGCAAAAGAGATGTTTGATATGTTGGCGGACTCACTCAGCGCGGAGAAGAAGCTGATTAAGCATCACTTAGAAAACAAAGACACCAAAAAACTGATTGAAGTGGTTCACAGAATACACGGCGCCTCAAAATACACTGGCACAGTTAATATTGCACGCAATGCAAATTTTCTAGAAACTCATTTGAAAGAACTTGGAATGGAAGACGCCGAGGGCGTCACCGAAGACTTTGTAGAAGCCATCGATGAACTACTAGCTCATCGTCAGCTTATCCCTTGGACTCAATCCTTAGATTCAAGCACCACAAAGGCCTGAGCATAAGCCTTTTCATCCGTTAAGCTCAAATGCCACGAAACAGAAAAATCATAACGGGAAGAAATGACATCATCAACGATGAGAATTGGCTGTCCCGTAGGCAAATTCATTACACTAAAGTGCTGGAAGCTCACCCCTGAACCAATCCCCGTCCCTAACGCTTTCACTGCAGCTTCTTTCGCAGCAAAACGTTTCGCAACATATGCGATAGCCTTATCTTCATTGGCAATGCCTTGCCAGCATTTTTTCTCGTCTTCGGTCAGGATACGATCAATAAAACGCTCTCCCAAGCGCGCGATAGACTTCGCAATACGAGCAATTTCTACCAGGTCAGTTCCAACACCAATAATCAAGTGACAACCTCTCAACTCAAACTTTCAACGCACGAAAAATTGGCACACCTAAATGCCGCTCCCCTTGGAAGGGCTGTTTTGGCAATAAACGCCTCGCAACGACAGGTTTACCATTTAACAAACTATCCAACCAACCACGGTGCAATTCCTTAGCGAGACTTAATACCTGCTTATCCATCCACTTACCCGCTTGATAATTAAGCGCGACTTGCCCTTCGACAAACAGCATTGGCATGAGTTTTGGTATCTCACCATGGTATGGGCGCAAGCCAAACTTATAATGAAACTGATACAACTGATTTGCGTCTATCAATTCTCCACGGCTTGTAGAAAGCATATTGATAGCAACCCCCAATTCAGAGAACAACCCTACCTCAAAACGTCGTAACAAAGGTGCTATAGGAGCCCCTGTGTACAAACTTTCAATAAGCCATTTATAAAGCTCATACACATCAGGCAAAGGAAGATTAATTGGTAGTAGTTTTTCTAACAATTCATGAATATATAGAGCTGCGTACAAAGGCAAACCTTCAAGAGAAGAAGCAGACGTAAGAGACTCTAAACTTTTCACTGTTTTTAAATCGCTGCGACCAGAAAACTCCATTTCATAACACAAAAAAGGCCCAGGTATGACCCGAGCCTCTTTTTTAGGTAATCGCCAAACCCCTCTCACCAAACCTTGCTCAAGCGTTAATACATCGAGCAATATTTTATTGTCTTGAAAAGGACGGGTGTGGATAACATACGCTGATGCGCGCATCGGAATTACTCTTCCTGATAGCCTAAACTGGCTAACGCACGCTCATCATCAGACCAGCCTGAACGAATCTTGATCCAGAGATTCAACATTACTTTATGTTGAAACAGGTTCTCCATATCAATACGCGCTTCTTTGCCAATTAACTTAATTTTTTCACCACGGTCACCGATAATAATGCGTTTTTGACCATTTCTCTCAACCAAAATTAGCGCACTAATATGAATAGCGGACTCTTCAAAAACAAACTCTTCAATTTGCACAGCAACTTCGTATGGCACTTCTTGACCGAGCTGACGAGTAATTTTCTCTCGCACTATTTCTGCCGCTAAAAAGCGTGAGCTACGATTGGTAATCTGATCTTCTGGGTAAAATTGTGTACCTTCTGGAATATAGCTCTCAACCAAACGCTCTAAACGGTCAAGGTTATTATTACGAAGCGCCGATATAGGCACTATTTGCGCAAAATTCATTCGATCAGATAAATTCGCCAAACGCGGCAATAGGCTTTCTTT
Source organism: Marinomonas foliarum (assembly GCF_016906065.1). Taxonomy (NCBI): domain Bacteria; kingdom Pseudomonadati; phylum Pseudomonadota; class Gammaproteobacteria; order Oceanospirillales; family Oceanospirillaceae; genus Marinomonas; species Marinomonas foliarum. The sequence goes on from NZ_CP070273.1 coordinate 1,021,893, forward strand.
TTGATCTAATTGATCAACCTTATTTACCACTAAAATAACCGGGCAACGTGCATGCTTCACCTTCTGAAGAACAGATTCATCTTCTTCGGTCCAACGGTCAGCATCAATAACAAACAACACAACATCGACGTCTTTCAAAGCGGCCGCAGCAGTTTTATTCATAATTCGGTTTATGGCTTTAGCTTCACCGATATGTAATCCAGGCGTATCAACATAGATAGCTTGAACATGCCCTTCTGTTTTTACACCAAGAATTTGGTCACGTGTCGTTTGCGGCTTACGAGACGTAATCGACAATTTTTGACCCAAGATATGGTTAAGTAACGTTGATTTACCCACATTAGGGCGACCAACAATAGCAATATAACCACAGTGTGTAATTTCAACCTCAGACATCTTTCTTTTCCAATTGTTTCAGTGCTTTTGAAGCGGCATTTTGCTCCGCTATACGGCGACTATTGCCTTTCCCTTCAATAGCGTCTTCACAGAGTTCTATATAACAGTGAACATGAAACGTCTGGTCATGTGGTTCACCGACAATGTCTACCACATCATACTGAGGCAAAGCGTGCTTACGAGCTTGTAAATACTCTTGTAGGCGCGTTTTTGCATCTTTAGTAACGATCTTCAAAGATGTCGCGTCTAAACGCTCCTTGTACCATGACAAAATATGTTCTCGACAAACATCCATGCCCGCATCTAAATACATGGCGCCAATAATACCTTCTACCGTATCCGCCAAAATAGAGTCACGTCTAAAGCCGCCACTTTTTAATTCGCCAGCCCCCAGCTTTAAATAATCACCTAGTTGAAATTCGCGAGCGAGTTCAGCTAGCGTGTCGCCTTTCACTAAAGAAGCACGTAAGCGGCTCAACTCACCTTCCTTGGCTTTTGGAAAACGATGAAATAGGTCTTCAGCGATCACATAGTTAAGAATCGAGTCACCTAAAAATTCAAGGCGCTCATTATTTTTCCCACCAAAACTACGATGCGTTAGCGCCAGCTCAAGCAGTCCAAGGTCGGCAAAAAAGTAACCTATTCGCCGACTCAGCTTCTGATACAATGAACTCAAAATTTCTCCAAAAAATACTTATTCAATCAAACCGTTATTTTTAAAGCTTGGAATACTGAAAAACTCATCCCAATGCAGCCACACGTAAAAAGCGCGGCCTTTCATGTTTTCATCAGGAACAAAGCCCCAGAATCGGCTGTCTGCACTATTATCTCGATTATCTCCCATTACAAAGTAATGACCTTCAGGAACCGTCCACTCCCCTTCATGAGGTGTAAATCGATAGCTGTTATAAACCTCATGCTCCACACCGCCCAAGTTCTCAGAGAACAGCTCCACTGGCTCTTGATTTGGGTTTAACGATATTGACAGTTTTGCCAAAAGGTCTTTGCTTACTTGTTGGCCATTTACCGTTAATATTTTATTACGGTAACTCACCTGATCCCCAGGAAGACCGACCAAACGTTTAATATAGTTTAAATCAGGTTTTAGCGGATACTTAAAAACCACTACATCACCACGCTTTGGCTCTGTTGTTGGAATAATAGTGATATTCAAAACCGGTAAACGCAAACCATAGTCAAATTTATTCACTAGAATAAAGTCGCCAATTTTCAAAGTTGGCAACATAGAACCAGATGGAATTTGAAAAGGTTCGACAACAAAAGAGCGCAGACCAAAAATAATCGCAATAATGACAAAGTAAGACTTAACCTCTACAACAAACTTAGGCGTTTCAGCCAAGCGCTGCTGTGCTTCTTTGCCTAAAGCACTTCGCGCCTCTGTCGCCATGTTCGCCAGTACGCGTTTGCGCTTTGGAAAGTATACAATGCGGTCGTAAACCCAAAAAACACCGGTTACTAAAAACGCAATCGCCAGTATCAATTCGAAATCAAAACTCATACTTCATGTCTCCACCTAGATGTGCTCTCGCACACCTGTTGATTTTCTGGCTAGCTATCAAGCTGCAAAACTGCAAGGAAAGCAGACTGTGGTACTTCAACGTTACCCACCTGCTTCATACGTTTTTTACCTTCTTTCTGTTTCTGTAGCAGCTTCTTCTTACGACTCACGTCACCACCATAACATTTGGCTATTACGTTTTTACGTAACGCTTTGACCGTAGTACGCGAAATAATTTTCGCACCAACCGCACCTTGAATGGCAACATCAAACATCTGACGAGGAATCAGATCTTTCATTTTTTCACACAAAGCACGTCCTCTAAATTGAACGTTATCTTTGTGCATAATTAACGCTAACGCATCAACACGCTCGCCATTGATTAGGATATCCAAACGACACAAAGGAGCAGGACTAAAGTGAGAAAAATTGTAATCCAAAGAGGCAAAACCGCGACTACAAGACTTCAGTTTATCGAAGAAATCCATTACCACTTCGTTCATTGGTAATTCATAACGCAGTTGCACCTGACGACCAACATATAACATGTCTTTTTGGATGCCGCGTTTTTCAACACACAAAGTAATCACGTTCCCCAAGTATTCTTGTGGTACCAAAATATTGGCTTCCACGATAGGCTCACGCATCTCTTTAATGGTGCCGGGATCTGGCATTTTTGATGGGCTATCAACATTGATAACGTCACCATTATTTAACTCAACTTCAAATACTACGGTTGGCGCGGTCGTAATTAGGTCTAAATCGTATTCACGTTCAAGACGTTCCTGAATAATTTCCATATGGAGCATACCCAAGAAACCACAACGGAAACCAAAACCCAATGCATCGGAGCTTTCAGGTTCGAAGAACAAGGAGGCATCATTTAGGGTTAATTTATCCAAAGCAACACGAAAATCTTCATATTGATCAGAGCTTACAGGGAAGACACCGGCGTATACTTGCGGCTTTACTTTCTGGAAACCAGCCAACTGAGGTACATCAGGAGTCGACGAATGTGTAATAGTGTCACCTACTGGCGCACCATGGATGTCTTTGATACCTGCAACTACATAGCCAACTTCACCAGCACGAAGAACACCTGTTTCTTTACGTTTAGGCGTAAAAATACCAGCCATATCTACAGGGTGAGTGTGTTTAGTCGATTTGATATAAATCTTGTCTTTCTTGCGCAATGTTCCTTGCTTGATACGAACAAGGGAAACAACGCCTAGATAATTATCAAACCAAGAATCAATGATAAGCGCTTGAAGCGGTGCATCTACGTCGCCCACTGGTGGCGGAATCGTCGCAACCAACCGTTCTAAAACATCATCAACGCCCATGCCGGTTTTTGCAGAACAAGTCACGGCATTCATTGCATCGATACCAATGATCTCTTCAATTTCTGCACATACACGTTCAGGCTCAGCTTGAGGCAAGTCAATTTTATTAAGAACGGGCATTACTTCGAGGCCTTGCTCGATAGCGGTATAGCAGTTAGCAACAGATTGAGCTTCAACACCTTGTGCTGCATCAACCACCAGCAATGCACCTTCACAGGCAGCAAGAGAACGTGATACTTCATAAGAGAAATCCACGTGTCCTGGTGTATCGATAAAGTTCAATTGATAAACCTGACCATCTTTCGCATGGTAGTCCAACGTGACACTTTGTGCCTTGATGGTAATGCCTCGTTCACGCTCAATATCCATTGAGTCGAGAACCTGAGCCGACATCTCACGCTCGCTCAAGCCTTCACAAGTCTGGATGAAGCGATCGGCTAAGGTCGATTTTCCGTGGTCGATATGTGCGATGATACTAAAATTGCGTATGTGCTTAAGATTATTGGAAGACACTATTTACTCACACTTTAAAAGCGATATTTGAATGATTACCTGTTGATAAATAAGCCACATATGCACACATTTTCATCAAAACGGCACTCAAATTGAGCCCCATTACCATGCTTGTACTATGAAAAAGCCTATCAACACATTTTCAGGATAGAAATTGGCGAGCATTCTACCGAAAATCGAGCGTGGACTCCATTTATTTCAGAAGGCAACCAGATAGAACCCAGCAAGTTAGAACAATGCACACAGCTAAGGCAGCACAATCCCCTTTTCTTTTAAGACTCGCTCGACGGTGTCTACTGTCGCCTGAGTATGAGAATCGATTTCAAGATTGACTCTGTCACCCACACTTAACATGCCAAAAGTAGTCAATCTCAACGTTTCAGGGATCAAAGAAACCTCAAGCCAATCATTTCCGATATTACTGATCGTCAAGCTAGCGCCATTCAAACCGACATAACCTTTATCAAACAAATAACGTCGGGCATCGACGTCATACTGGCGATCTGTCGTAAAGCGGATATGGACACTTTCTTCAATTTTTTCAATACGCGTGACACAAACAGACGTCATGATATGACCAGACATAACGTGCCCGCCAATTTCATCACCCATGCGTGCTGCACGTTCAAAGTTTACCGTGTCACCCGCTTGCAATAAGCCAATATTGGTTAGTGCTAACGTAGTATCAATCACATCAAAAGTTAAAATGTCATGCCCTATCTCGGCAACGGTCAGACACACACCGTTAATCGCGACACTTGCTCCTAGCTGCTGACCTAACATAACTCCCGCCGGGAAAACAATTTCTAATCGCTTATTTCGCCCAACCTGGCTCGCAAGCTGGACCGTTGCAGTACCTTGAACAATACCTGTAAACATAAATAATCCTCATTTATAGGTGAAAAAACGTGCTGTATGATGGACTTAACGCAGGCCACCCGAGTGACTGAAGAAGAAATGAACACTTTTATTCAAAGCAGCATCAGAGCTGGTTTTGCGCAAGTTATCACAGTGTCACCAATAGGGTTATCCACAGGTTACGGGGATAACAGTCTCATCATAAAAAGATAAAAACCAAACCCTACTAATGCGCCCATTTTATCCATTTTCAAGTTAGCATTAAGTATTACTCGGTAAAATTACAAAAAAGCCGCTTCGCAAGCGGCTTTTTTCAGTCTTTACATAAAATCTATTCAATTAACATTACTGCTCAGATAAGGCGTCAATCATGCCCTGAGTCACCAAGACAATCCCATCAGAACTACGATAAAAACGCTCAGCATCCGCAACAGCATCTTCACCAATTACTGTTCCTTCAGGAATATGACAATCAGAATCCACAACCACTTTGTTCAAGCGACAATTACGTCCTATATCACAACGAGGCAAAATGACGCATTTATTTACCTGTGAGTAAGAATTGACTCGGACATTATTGAACAGTATAGACTGCTCTACCGTGGAGCCTGAAACAATGCAGCCTGCGGACACAACTGAGTTTAATGCCGTGCCAATACGCTCTTCGTAATTATAATTAAATTTAGCAGCAGGACGCTGATATTGGGTAGTACGAATAGGCCAATCTTCATCATATAGATCCAGCTCAGGAACTAAACGCGTTAAATCCATATTGGCTTCCCAATACGCCGTCAAGGTACCTACATCACGCCAATAAGGTTTATCTGGATAGCTTTTATTATCAATCACACTGTTAGCAAAATGATGGGCTTTTATTTTACTTCTACCAACAAAAAGAGGAATTAGGTCTTTACCAAAGTCATGGCTCGACGCATCATCGCTGGCATCCGAACGTAGGTTCTCAGACAAAAATTTGGTGTTGAAAATATATATTCCCATACTTGCTAGTGATACATCGGGCTTGCCTGGCATAGTAGGTGGATTGGAAGGTTTTTCTTCAAACGCGATGATATTGTCATTTTCATCAACGTGCATAATGCCAAACTGGTCAGCTTCAGCCAGTGGAACTTGAATACACGCCACAGTGACATCTGCACCGCTATCAATGTGCTCTTGCAACATAACACTATAATCTTGTTTATAAACATGGTCACCCGCGAGAATTAAAATAAACTCGCTATCTAGGCCATTAATCATGCTTAAATTTTGATAGACGGCGTCAGCCGTTCCACGATACCAGTCCCCCCCAGTCTGCTGCTGAGCAGGCCAGAGTTCAATAAATTCATTAAAATCGGAACGCAAGAAGTTCCAGCCACGTTGCACATGTTGATTTAAAGTATGTGACCGATATTGAGTTAAAACGGCGATTCGCCTCATTCCCGAATTCATACAATTAGAAAGCGGAAAATCAATTATCTTGTATTTACCTGCAATAGGAACGGCAGGCTTAGAGCGGTTATCCGTTAATTGTTTTAATCTTGAGCCTCGCCCACCGGCTAAAATAATGGACAAAGTTTTCATACGCGCCGTATTTAAATCCATGTAATGCCCTTAAATTTTTTGTCAACACACTCAATTTGAAGTTTCATTTAGGTATACTCGTATCATTATTCCAAATCAATAAGACGCCTAACAATGAAAATACTCTTTGCCGCTTCCGAAATTTACCCTCTCATTAAAACTGGTGGATTGGCCGATGTCGCAGGTGCTCTTCCAGTTGCCCTCCGAAAAAAAGGCCTTGATGTCAAACTTATCATGCCTGCATACCAAGGCATACTTGAAAAGGTAGCGCCAATTCAACAGAGTATCAACCTAGGAAATCCATTTGGAGCCGGGGATTTACTTTTACTAGAGACCCATATTCCCGAAAACGGCACTCCAATTTACTTGCTTCAATGCCAAGCTCTATACGAGCGTGCAGATGGCCCTTACGTTGACAAAAATGGAATAGATTTCAAAGACAACCATATCCGCTTTGCCGCCTTATCATGGGCCACAGCGACACTCGCCTTACATGGAAGCCTGATTGACTGGCAGGCAGATATCCTACATTTGAATGACTGGCAGACTGGGTTTGCAGCAGCCTATCTTGAAAGCTGGAAAGTAAAACATCTTCCGGTTGTGACGACAGTACATAATTTACGCTACAACGGGAGTTTTGATATGAATCAATTCTCTGAGACGCTTCTATCAACAGAATTGCTCAGCATGCATGGCATGGAGTTTTATGGGCGCTTCTCTGGATTAAAAGCAGGCCTTGTTTATGCAGACGCTATCACCACGGTTAGCCCAACCTATGCACAAGAAATCCTTACTCCTGAATACGGTGATGGACTTGATGGCACACTAAGAGCAATGCCCGAAAAGCTAGTCGGTATATTGAATGGCGTAGACTATGAGCAATGGTCACCAGAAATCGACTCTCTCATTTCTAAACAATACAACACAGATAACTTAGAACAAAAGCAGACAAACAAGCTCGCCTTGCTGCAAGAGAACAATCTTTCAGAAGACCTCAACCAGCCTATTTTCGGTGTGATTAGCCGATTAACGGAGCAAAAAGGGCTAGACCTTATTTTAGAAATCATGCCGAAATTATTAGATAAAGGCGCACGACTTGTTGTGTTAGGTTCTGGGGATAAGTACCTAGAAGCAGGCTATTTAGCACTACAAGATAACTACCCAGAACAAGTGTCAGTTCGTATTGGATATTTTGAAGACTACTCTCATCGCATCCAGGCAGGGATTGATGCTTTACTCATACCTTCTCGATTTGAACCATGTGGTTTAACACAACTTTACGCCTTAAAATACGGAACATTGCCAATCGTAAGGCAGACAGGTGGATTAGCTGACAGCGTGTTTGAGCAAGGAGAGAAGCCAAATGGCTTTGTCTTTGAGGAAGCAAGCACTAAGGCTTTAGAGGCAGCTATGGAACGTTGCATGGCTTGTTTTCATCACGATAAAGAACACTGGCAAGCATTACAAACGAATGCGATGGGCTATGACTACAGCTGGGAGGCAGTTACGCACCAATGGGAAGCGCTATATAAAGCACTACTGACCGAATAATAAGTCGATACTCACAAAGCGAGTTAGCTTTTATTCAAGAGATAACCCAGCATGAAGACTTTCCTTCCATAATTTTTCGCCATCAATTAATGCCTGCTCAGTAAAACCTTCTTGCCTCATTTCTTGCAAGGCAACAGCAATACGATACTTCAGGCTATCTTCATTACATGGCGACTTTTTAGACATAGTAAGGTACAAACCTTCACTACTTATAAAAGGCTGTTGAGGAAAAATAGTGTCAGACAACCCCAAAACCACAGAGTAAGCAAGAGCAGGGCTTCTCTCATACAAAACATAATCAACACGATCGGCAGCAAGCATTCGCAAAGCTTGAGATAAACTAGCAACAGACAAAATATTTAGCTTGCGCTGAGCAAATTGATCAAACTCTTGACCAAAACTATTATTTATAACTGTCACCCCCCATTTACCAATCAAATCTTCTTTCTTATTAAAAGCAAAGCGCTTGTCTTTACGTTGCCATACAACGCTCGTTGTATGGAGCATTACAGGGGTAAAATAGTCCATATAATCCGCTCGCTCAGTGGTATAAAACGCGCCCGCCATTAAATCGACACGACCATTTTTCACTTCGGTTTGTGCTCGCGACCAAGGGCCGACATGGACTAACTTAATGGGAATATTTATACGTCGACTTAACTCATCAATAATAAGGCGGTTAACACCTTCTAGAGTTTTTGCGTTTGGTTTTTCTTGCCACAAGAAAGGAGGGTATTCTGAGTTACCTGATGCAGTAAGCTGAGTACATGATGATAAAGGAAGAGTTTCTTCACCTAAAACGATAGCACTCTTAAAAAAAGTCGCTATTAATAAACAGCAAACTAGGTGTGTAAGTAGTCGCATATCACGCCACTCCCTTTAACAAATAAAATTCAAACTACAAGTGACGAATTCAAACTACAAGTGACGCTTTGTATCCTACAACTATGGTGACCACGTTACAGTGAAAAAACACATAAGTACATGCCACTTAACTGAACTCTTGCGCTAAAAAATAGTATCGTCGGTAAATATAATCACGATTCGATGAAAAAAAACAGCAATCTGTTTAATTTCAACAACCTAAGGGATAATATAAAACCTAACTATTTAAAAGGCGCTTACTTTTACTAATCGTAATTGACTTAAAAAGGCCAAAAACATGAGCTACTGTCTTTGGGTTCAGTTCCCAAAATAAAAGCCAGTGAGGTTTTATCGCTACAACGGCTGGCTGCTATTTCAAACTCCTCATTCAGCACATCATAACGAGCCGCACCATTGGGCAAACTAGTAGGTAATGATCTAGGATTGACGTTTTTAGTAAAGTCTATCCAAACTTTCTGAGCGCCGCTGCTTCCAGTTATACTGAGCGGCACGTTATTATCGTCACCTAACCATACAGTTGAAGAATAATCTCCAGTAATCCCAACAAACCAACTGTCTTTTTGTTGATTTGTTGTTCCGGTTTTAGCTGCAAAATTCAAGTCTGGAAACGCAGCTTGCGCAGCTCGTGCAGTACCTATCTTAGGTGTTTTTGTCATTCCATCCAAAGTCACAGCAAGCAGAGCATCAGTAAAAGGCACATCATTTTGCTGATCAAAACGCTTCATTAATCGATCATTCTGATCCATAACAGCTAGCACAACCCCAAGCTCACTACTTTTTCCCTGAGACGCAATCGGCTGATACAAACGCGACACTTCAAACGGAGACAACTCTAATGCACCCAACGCCATGGCGGGGTGCATGGTAAATGAGCGCTTAACCCCTAATTGTCTTAACGTATCCCCTACTCTATCGAAGCCTATTTGCTCTGCCAATGAGACTGTCGCCAAATTATAGGATTTCGCCATCGCCTCATAAAGATGCACCACGCCATGAGTCTTTCGATCATAGTTTTCAGGCTCCCAGATCTGACCACCTACTTTGAACCGAAGTCGCTTATCTTCAATTTTTGACCACCATGTATAGCGCCCTGTCGCCAAAGCAGACATATAAAGCGGTGGTTTTACTAATGACCCAATAGGTCTTACGGCTCCTAACGCTCGGTTAAATCCTGTGTAATATTGGTCACTCGAACCAACGATAGCTCGCACCTGCCCCGTTATTCGGTCGGTAACCACCATCGCACCTTGTAGGCCCTTTAATTTCGCATCACGTCTTCCCAGTGCGGCTACTTGACGCTGCATAGCCGCACTTGCAGCACGCTGAGCTCTAATATCAACCCCAGTATAAATGCGTAGATTTTTTGTTGCTAAAGTCGCTTCATCAAAATCTCGCGAAAGCTGCATAGCAACAAGATCTAGGTAGTCACCATATACCGAGCGCTCTTTCTGCTTACTTGCAAGCCGAATGGGCTGTTTTATTAGACTATTGTAATCTTTATCAGATAAGCGCCCTTGTTCTTTCAACACTGCCAATACAGTATTCCGTCGAGCTTTTGCTCTATTTGGCGAGCGTTCAGGGTTGTATAAAGATGGACCTTTTACCATGCCAACTAAGAGTGCGAACTCATCTATATTAAGCTCGTTCAAAGGGCGGCCGAAGAAGTGCTGGCTAGCAGCGGCAAAGCCATGTAATGCGCTACTACCAAGCTGTGCGAGATAGACTTCATTCATATACGCCGTGATGATAGCTTCTTTTGAATAATGATATTCAAGCAACAAACTCATCACAACTTCGGTTAATTTGCGTGTGTAAGTTCGCTCAGAACTCAAATACATGTTTTTAACCAACTGCTGAGTCAGTGTAGAGCCACCCTGACGCCTAGAGCCTTGGGTAAAATTAACAACAACAGCTCGCGCAATCCCTGTTAAAGAAATCCCCCAGTGATGATAAAACTCCTGATCCTCAACGGCCACGAGGATATCAATAAGGGGTTTAGGTATTTCGTTGTAAGTTAATATTTGACGGCTTTCAGTATTACCACCATATAAATAGCCGATTCGTTGAGGCTCTATTCTTGCCTCACTGATTTCATCACCATTCAATGCTTGGATAACCAAACGACCATTTTCAAATGAAAAGATGCGCCTTTCACTTTCATGGAAACCAAGATGATCGACATAAGAGCGAAGATGCGCGCTTACTTTCGTTTGGCTACGAGCTGCCCAGCCTACCTTTTGACTGTTTCGGCCAAAACGATAACCCGTTTCCTCCAGCAAGCTCTCGAGATCTTGTTTTTTCCAAGGCGCGCCACTCGATAAAATAATAGGAGCACTATACACCTCAGAAGGCACCTGCCATTTTTGGCCTTCAAAGCGTTCAACAACTTGTCCATTTAACCACCATACCCAAGCGGAAAATGGGATACTAGCTACTAATGAAAGGATGAAGCCCCACTTAAAAAGAAAACGAAACATCCTCTTCAAAAAAGAAGATCGAGGGATTTTTTTCGTTTGAGACGAAGACTTACGAGAGGGTTTTGCCGGAGTTTTTTTAGCCATAGCGGCAAGTATAAGGAGCTTACCAAACGCAAGCAACGATCAAAATACAACTAGCTAAATTATTGCATATTGACTCACTTGCCATAGCACTTTAGAGTCGTTCCTCACGGAATGTTTAATTTACTGACATTTCCTTGATATTTAATCACTTAAACGGCCGTAGAATTGAAAGAAAACAGCACTAGATTGAAATGGATAACTCTATCATTCTAGTTCGCATAAACATGAAATGCGCCAATTCTCTTAAATAAGCAATCCATTATAAAAAGTGCGGTAATCACGTGTTTAATAAGCATCTTATTCCTGACGCGCAAAACCTTCCTGAAGGCAAAGCGCTGAACATAAAAGTAGCAGAGTACAACTTTTTGGTGACTAAGCAAAAAGGTCAAATTTTAGCCTATGAGAACCTTTGCCCTCACCAGAAAAAACAGTTAACTTGGTCTTCTAATCCAACCTTAGATGACGATGGAGATTATTTGAAGTGCCACCACCACGGTGCTCTTTTCTCTCCTATCGATGGGGTATGCATAACTGGACCCTGCCAAGGCAGCCACTTAAAAAAAGCCACCGTAGGCATTGAGCAAGGCAACTGCTATCTACTCTTTGCATAAAGCTTCTTTTATTAAATTACAGAATGGAAAAACATGGCTCATAAGGCATTTTTAGTTAACAAAACGCTATTTTTACTAAGCAAATTTAGCGTCTTGTTAACTATGGCTTTATGCTTTCTACTCTCGGCCAAATTATTCGCAACAGACGGACTTCACCTTGCTGTAGCCTCTAATTTTATTTCGCCAATACAGCAGTTAGCGAAAGACTATGAGAATGCCACTAGTATTACCTCCGACAGTACTTGGTTTCTATTTACTGCTTCTGTTAAGCCCTCAAGGGGCTGTGGGCTCTGTAATCAATAACATAGGGCTATCACCGTTACCTTTTAGCTTTGCAGGCTTAGTCATTGCTTCCATGCTTTACTCACTTCCTTTTGTTGTACAGCCTATTCAAAATGCTTTTATAACCATTGGAAAAGGGCCTTTAGAAGCAGCGGCCACCTTACGATCTTCGCCCTTAAACCGTTTCTTCCATGTGGCTATTCCATTAGCAAGACCTGGTTATATCAGTGCCGCTATTCTTGGATTTGCCCATACGGTGGGCGAATTAGGTGTGGTTCTTATGATAGGCGGAAACATCTCAAATGAAACAAGAGTTATTTCTATACAGATATATGACCATGTTGAAGCTCTAGAATACGGACAAGCTCATACTTTGTCTCTGCTGATGGTAGCTTTTGCATTTGTTGTACTCGCCTTTTTATACGGTGTGCAGAAACATCAAAAAAGCAAAGCGGTTTCTGGGGTGGTATTGTGACTCTTTTAGACGATGACAAATCATTGCACATACAAATTGTTAAGCCATCAATCAGGCACTCAAACTTCTCTTTAGATATTAACCTCCATCTCCCAAGTACTGGTGTTACGGCATTATTTGGATCATCAGGTTCAGGAAAAACCACGGTATTGCGTCATATAGCAGGTTTGGAGGCAAGTAATAACAGCCATATTCGCCTAGAAAATACTGTGTGGCAAACTCCTCAAACATCTCTCCCCCCCATAAACGACCCATAGGCTTTGTCTTCCAAGATGCAAACCTATTTGAGCATTTAACAGCTGAAGGTAACCTGCGCTTTGCAATGAAACGTGCTGATAAAGATCAATCAGTTATTTCTTATAATGAAATCACTCAGCTAATGAATATCGAATCTATTTTGCCCCAATATCCGGCACAATTATCGGGTGGCGAGCGTCAGCGAGTCGCCATTGCCAGAGCACTGCTTATTCAGCCAAAATTATTACTTATGGATGAACCCCTAGCCGCTCTAGATGAAGTGATCAGGTTAGCCGACCATATGGTGGTATTAGATAAAGGGCGAGTCTTAGAGGAAGGGGAAATTCATACCTTGCTTGGTAAACTTGGCACCTCATTTTCACGATACCAAGATGCCAGCGTAGTTATTTCCGGCACAGTAGCAAAACAAGAAGCGAAATGGGGACTTTCATGGCTCAGCTTCGATAACCAGACCATTGCTTTTAAGCAAGGCAATGAAAAGCTCAATGATACCGTGCGATTAAGAATTCAATCGAAAGATGTCAGCTTGTCCCTAAGCAAAGAAAATGACTCAAGCATCTTAAACCGCCTGAACGCTATTATTGACGACATGGAAAATGATCCTAAAGACCCAAATACAATGATCGTCCGATTATTGGTAGGCGACAAAACCCCAATATTAGCCAAATTAACGGCCTTATCGGTCCACCGCCTTTCACTAGTACAAGGAAAATCCGTCATTGCTCAAATCAAATCCACAGCGGTTCTCTCCTAATTTTTTAGTAAGCCACCAGCCACCGCTTGCTAGATTTCATAGGCCAATTGCTCTAAGAAAGTCCGCATAACACGCTCTCGTCTTCGTCCTTCCAGTTGAGCTGAAGGCGTATTCAAACGATCTACAATATGAAACAGTTTGTTATAAAAATGATCAATGGAATATAACGCATCATTTGGCTCACGCTGTTCGCAAAACGGATCATAAAAAGAATAGAGAGTTCGATTTAGCGCCCCACTAACCTGCATACAGCGAGCAATACCAACCGCCCCTAACGCATCCAAGCGGTCCGCATCTTGTACTATTTTGGCTTCCAATGTGTCAGTCGAAATATTGGCACTAAAACTATGGGAACAAATCGCGTGATGAATCGCTTTGTAGTACTCGCTTGGATAATTGATTGAAACAAGAAACTCTATCGCCTTGTCGGCAGCCATCCTCGAAGCCAAGTGTCTGTTAGGGTGGTTTTTAGGTAACGACACACAGTCATGAAGCCAAGCCGCAGGCACAACCACCGCTAAGTCAGCCTTCTCTGCTTCAGCAAGCTGCTTCGCCGTTTTTACAACTCGCAGAATATGGCTTATATCATGAGCAACATCCGCTTCTTCTTGCGTTTGCAAAAAAACACGGCTCTTCTGTTCAAACTCAATTAGAAAAGTTAACAACACTATATTTTCCTAGAAATGTTTCTTCATAAAGACCCGTAAGCCTATACCAAACGCATAAATCAAAACAAATGACATTTCAAAACCAGGAGCCAGCTCCTTGGGCGCAATAACAAAAAAGGGTCTTAATTTCGAATTAAGACCCTTTTTTAAACTGCTAAAGAATTAGAAGGTGTAGCCAACACTTGCCATAAAGGTAATAGGGTCAATGTCCGCATTGAAAGTGCCGACTGATGTATGAACATCGGTGTTAATATCCATGTACCAAAGAGACGCATTGGCGAACCAACGTTCAGATAGTTTCACGTCTACACCCACTTGAGCAGCCAAACCCAATGAGCTATCAAGGTCAACATCCGTATTGGCCAAATCGCCCTTACCTTCTTCATCAAAGAAAATAGTGTAATTCAAACCGGCACCAACATAAGGGCGAATTTGGCTGTTGGCTTGGCCAAAATAATATTGTGCCATGATAGAAGGCGGTAAATGTGAAACCTCAGCAACCTCTCCTAAACCGCCAGTAGATACTTTATGAGTAAATGGGGTGGCTGCCAAAAGTTCAACTCCAAACTGCTCAGTCAGCATATAGGTAAGCGTTACCCCGATTTGAGTATCATTATCCAGTTCCAATTCACCAGAACTAGCAACGTCATCACTGCTTTCGTTTGGCATGACAACCGCTAGACCGCCACGCACAAAGATATCACCAGCATCATGAGCCAATGCAGCAGATGAACAAAGTACAGAAAATAGAGCAACAGGGAGTAAAGCTTTCATAATCGATTCCTTTTTTGGTCAAACAACATGTCTGTGACAAAAAAGTAACAGGATCTAAAATCGACTTTTTAATCTAGATCAAGGTTTTGCTCGCCCGAAAGATACAACCAGGGGAACACACCCATTAGGTCAACAAAAAGCGAACTGCCAAAATAGAATCACTTTTTACTAAAATATGCAGAAAAAGAGGCCAACTTCAAAAAGTTGATATTGAAACACTAGTAAACCAGCAAAAATATAAAAGTAAACTGATTTACCACAGTGCAATTAATCGGTAAGATTTGCAAAAAATTTAACCTGGATAAAGAATAATATGCCAATACTTATTGCCGTCACGCTACTTTGGGCGTTTTCCTTTAGCTTAATTGGGGTCTACCTTGCTGGTCAGGTTGATGCTTGGTTTTCTGTATTAATGCGAGTCGCACTAGCGACAGTTGTGTTTCTACCTTTTCTAAAACTACGCCAGATAGAAGCAAAAATAGCTTTCAAATTAATGATCTGTGGTGCACTTCAGCTCGGCATCATGTATGGCTTTTACTATCAGTCATTTTTGTACCTGTCTGTTCCAGAAGTATTACTTTTTACCGTTATGACCCCTCTTTATGTCACGCTCATTAATGACATGTTAGATCGCCGTATCAATATTGGTTTTGCTATCAGTGCATTGCTTGCCATTCTGGGTGCTGTTGCTATTCGCTACCAAGGCATAGATGAAGGCTTCGTGAAGGGACTCTTGATTGTACAATGTGCGAATCTTTGTTTTGCTGCAGGGCAAGTAGGTTACAAGCGAGTCATTGCAAAAGAGCGCCCAGACTTACCTCAACGTACTGTATTTGGCTGGTTCTTCCTAGGAGCTCTTGCTGTCGTCATCCCTTGTTATCTTGCGCTTGGCAACCCAGATAAGCTGCCTACTACAACACTTCAGTGGTCTATTTTGACTTACTTGGGAATTGTTGCTTCGGGCCTTGGCTACTTTGCTTGGAACAAGGGTGCGACCTTAGTCAATATAGGCACATTGGCGGTAGCGAATAACCTACTGATTCCTGCAGGCATACTGGTCAATGTGCTTTTCTGGAACCGTGATGCAGATATTCTACGTTTAAGCATTGGTGGCGGGATTATATTACTGGCACTTTGGGTAAATGATAAATTCAACCAAAAACAGAACAAGACGCAAACCGCCTTTTAAAATAATACAATTTTCAAACAAAAAACGGACAACGCGGTAATCAACCACGCTGGCCGTTTTTTTGTTCGTTCATAGAGCGCTACTCTTTAATCAACCACTGCTGAAAAGCTTGCTGTGATTGTTTGTCAGCTTTATTAAACCAAAATGTCGACATCTCAAACTGAATGCTAGAGACCTCTGGTTTGTACAAATCATCCGCAATCCAAACTCGAATATTCTTACGAGTCACCTTGTCTGATTGGTTATACCAAAACTGCATCATTTGCAGCTCGACATCATCAGACATTCTAACAGGCGCAACATCAGGACCAGCTGATGAGGCATTCGCATTAATTGATTTTTTTGCCGTCAAACGCTCAACTTCTGTGACAAAATCACGGGTATTTTGTAACCCAGACTTCTTAGTGAGCATTTGCTGCTTGTAGTCGATTTCTTGGCCACTTACCTCATCAACAATTGAGAACTGAGGCTCTTTTACATTGTCTTCAGCTTGACTAACCGTAGATATATAAGGTGCTTTCAAGCTAAGGTATGTATCACTTTGAAACTGTAAATCCAACACAATTGGCTCAGACTGGAAAGTTTGAGTATCCCCGCCACTACGTAGTATTTTATTAAATCGAACAACGATTTGATGCGGCCCTTCATCTACATTGACTTTGAAGTCGTTGCCAAACTGCCGAGAACTTTCTAAGTCAACATACATAATTTCAAAAGATCTGGGCACTTCAAAAGTCGCTGCCATGGCTGGGAGTGCCGTGAAGCAGCTAACAAACATCACCACTGCACTAAATCCGTGTTTTACCTTCATCCTACATCCTTAAACATCATAATATTTCAAACAAATCTAACATAGAATTCTGTTTTAATTACGTGTGTAAGCCTAATTCAACAGTACTTGCGCGATTTTATCTTTTTTCTTCTACAATAAATAAAGTCGAACAATAGTACACAGAAAAAATATCGTAAAAAGCCTTTAAGCTAAGTACTATGTCAGAACTCAAGAGATCGTTAGAGCACCGCTTAATACAACCCAGAGTCTCTCATTCTCATATAAAATTAAAAAGGCACTTCTCGTAGCGGCATGCAAAACAGCAACAATACCCCAAACGCACTCACTCATAACTTAACGCTTAAAGTTATCAAACTAACCATTGCAGCCATAATTGCATCTGTGTTTTTTCGACCCTTTTTTGTGACATTGCCAGCCATATTTACTGTGCTGGATTTAATCAACCTAACACTGGTTACCATTTTTTATATTATCGTTCGCCTGAACCTTGCGACAAAGCAGGAAATAACACTTTCTCTATTGCTAGCCATAGTGCTAATTACACCAACCTTTTATCTATCAGGTGGTGTTAACAGCCATGTTGCTTTCGCTTTACCCCTGTATCCCATATTTGCAGCCCTGATTGGT
Source organism: Marinomonas foliarum (assembly GCF_016906065.1). Taxonomy (NCBI): domain Bacteria; kingdom Pseudomonadati; phylum Pseudomonadota; class Gammaproteobacteria; order Oceanospirillales; family Oceanospirillaceae; genus Marinomonas; species Marinomonas foliarum. The sequence goes on from NZ_CP070273.1 coordinate 1,039,531, forward strand.
GGTTTCCGAGAATCATTACTTGTCACCGCTTTTTTATCCATAAGCGTGATTATTACCACTATTTTCAATGGCCTAATTCCAGACTTAACAGGAGAAATACACTCAAACGAAAAATCCATCGCTCGCGGTTTTTGGCTAACAATATCCATTGTATTCAGCGGTGTGTTCGGCCTATTTTTCTTAAAAAAACACACTGAATTTACTGATCAGCTAAAAGACGAGAATATCCATGATCCTCTAACAGGCTTACTTAATCGACGAGGCTTAAACCGTAACTTTAGCCTTGCACTAGAAACTGCAGAAATGTCTTCTACACCGCTAAGCTTAATACTGATTGATATTGATTTATTCAAAAAAGTAAATGATATGTATGGGCATGACATTGGTGATATCTGTTTAATAGAAGTCGGAACAGTATTATCAAATAATATAAGAAAAACAGACACAATCGCCCGATTTGGCGGTGAAGAATTTATTATCCTTTTACCGAACACCTCACAAAATGAGGCCGCCAAAATAGCGGACAATTTGAGAAACATCATAGCTCAAGACAAGTTCAGCGACTTTAGTCTTCCATTAACCATTACGCTTGGCCTTGCAGAACGACACAAACAAAATGATAACGCACTTAATATGATTAAACGTGCCGATAAGGCACTTTACAGAGGGAAAGACAGAGGAAGAAACTGTGTCGAGCTGTCTGAATAAACTACCCTTTGTAGACATCAGGCTGCCATTTTTGCATAAAAGTCTCAGGTGAACCCAATGCGGTATAACCAAACTGCTGATATAAACTATGCGCGTCTCGAGTAGCCAATAAAATCCTTCGCAATCCCTGTAGTGATGGATGCTCATGAACACGCTGCATCAACCACTTTGACAGCCCCTGTCCTCGGTGCTCTTCATCAATAAAAACATCCGCCAAATACGCAAAAGTGGCTTGGTCCGTAATCATTCTAGCAAAGCCAACTTGCTTCCCATCAGACGAAAACACCCCAAAGCACAGCGAGTTTTCTAGCGCTTTTTTAAGCGTTTCTTTAGGTATGCCCGCTGCCCAATAAGAGCTCGATATGTAACTATAAATGACGTCAACATCCATTTCATTACTATCACTACTCACTCGATAACCTGAAACCATCTAGTCCTCTCTATTCACGTCTCGTTTACGCCAGCGACTGTATTTAGAATGTACTCCGCGAGTAAAATTCGACGAATAGCCTTCAAGAATATCTACACCATATAAAATAGCGACAACAACAAAAGACAATTTAATCGCCACATAAGAGCCAATAATCGCAATGCATACCCCAATTGCAGCAAGTGTCCAAATCGTTGCAGCAGAGGTCACACCAATAACGGCACCATCTTTAGACAACATAACACCAGCCCCAAGAAAACCAATTCCAGTAATCACCTGCCCAATAATTCGAGAAGGATCTGTCGTCTCAGCAGCAATAAACATCGACGAGGCAATAAACACATAAGTGCCCAATACAATTAGCGCCGAGGTTCTAATTCCTACAGGCTTTCCCCTTAATTGACGCTCTAAACCAACAATGACACCGCAAAAAATAGCGGTAGCTATCGAGCTCCAACGATAAGGATCAATAGAAAATAACGACTCTAAATTCATACAATGTTTCTTAGGGTTAATGTCATGTTTTTAAAACACAATGAAACCATTAAATTATCATATCTTCCACAGCATCAGCTTAATATTTTTTACACTAACAAGGAACAAGCACCCAAGAAACTATACTATTCTCATACCCATCCTGACGTTTGTATTCTCGATAACCTTCTGACTTTGCAGCACCAACAAGATAAGCCTTATCAGCTAATTTAATAATAGAAGCTGTCGAGCCATTTTGTTGCAATTCCGTACGATCAATATCAACCCAAAATACAGAGCCAACCGGATGATCATCCGATGAACTGGATACAACAAAACCTGTATCCGTGGTGAACAATGCCTTAGCCCCCGCTTTCACTTTACCATTTTCACGAGGCAAAATATCTTGAAGAATGGCCCTAAACTCATGCTTGGAATCGAAAACAACCCCAATTCCACCAATGGTCTGACGACTATCTTGTGAGTCTCGTATTGCTGCATTATAAATATAAGTGTGCTCTCCGCCATAGCAGTCAAATGTTGTAAAAGCGGATACGCTATAGGCATAGATATCTTGCAACTTAAACACAGCCTGCCCACAAGAGCTTTCCTCTATAGGCAGACCAACTTTGTCCTGGTAGCTTTCATCAGAAAAAGCCACATAATGTCCATTCTGATCATAGACATATAAAGTGTGGTAAACCGTATAAAGAGAATGAATCTTGGCAAGCGTTTCACGAATACTCGCAGTATCAATTTTTGTACTCGACAAAGCTAACTGCAATTGGCTGCTCAAGCCCCACCAGCGACAATCATTCGCACGCTCATACAAATTACGGTCCATGATATCGACAGCCAAACTTGCCTGTAAACGCATCGAATTTAATTGACCAGAGACTATTGTGGAGAATAAAGATTTAATCGAATCGGCAAATACATTATCAATATCCCGTCCTATTTTTTTAATCGCTTCTAACACAGGCATAAATTCAACCGCTTCCTTACGCGCAGCCGTGATGATGCCATTTAATACAATCAGCTCTAGGTCATCATTGATTGATATGGATTGATGCCGAATATCAAATAAATCAGCAGAAATAATACCCGTTAAGTGCGTAAAAGAAGCGAAGCTATGTTCATCAATAGTCTCTTGCCCTATTGTTTCAAGTGCTAATAAAGACCCTACATTCCAATCTGTAGGTCCAGAATAGCCTTGGTAAGCTTGTCCTTTGGCAGTAACTTGCACCATTTTTTTGTTATTTAAAGACACCATTTTAGGTGACAAGCTGATTGTTAGATTCTCTGGAAACGCTTGCTTATAATATTGTGGGGCGAACAGAACATCCCCTGCGCCATTTAAGAGCAAGAAATGGTTTTCTTCCTGTTCAAATAAAAGGCGATTAGTAATTTCCTCTAGCTCATTATCAAAGCGAAAACATAATACAATAACACCAACCACTTTCCCTTCATCTACAACTGCATTGGCATACAAGAGGTTCGGCTGTGTTCCCTCTAACAAGCTAGTACAGCCAAAATACTCGACGTATTGATCTGGCTTAGCCAGCGCTTGTTGAATGAAGGCATCTTGCACGTTTTCATTGCGAGCAGGCTGACTAAGCTGAAAAACCAGATCCCCATCGGGTGCAATCAATAACACGTCCTGATAGACAGAATATATATCGACATAGGCTTGTAGTCTGAGCCTCAAAAAATCTTTATCTTCTTCTTTTATATGATTATTTTTTAGAAATTGGACAACATCATAATCGGCTGATAAGAATCCGATATCAGCTGTTCGTTCAAACAAATTACGTATTAATACATCGATAGCCATCTGACAACGGGCTAGGTCCTGAGTCACCACCTTTCGAGCCTGTTCATTCGTTAGACTTTCAATTAAGCGTTTCTGAAGGTGGTGGAACTGATCCAACGTATGGTCCATATCTTCCAAAATGGTCGATGCAACTTCTAAACTATTAATCTTCCCTATTAGAGATATTTTCCCCCACCACGAACTTAATGAATGCAATGTCTGATCGTACTTATCAATGCCTCTAATAAAACGTTTTATCAAAGACTGGTTCTTTGAAAGAAACACTTCCATTTTAATGTCCTGTAAAATCTTAAGACCGCTATCAAAGCAATTTTTTTGCCAATATGTATAGTCACTAATAAAAACCCAAAAATAGTGGGACTAAATAATTTCAAAACGGAATTCATCGCCTATGAAAAATGTTAATTTAAAGGTCAATCAACTTAACTCTCTCGGTAGGAGCATGGCCTGCAGGAATAGGTTTGCTTTTCAATTTAAAGAAGCCCTTACAAGAATAATCATCTCATAAAATAAAAAAAGAAATGCACTGCGGCATTTCTTTTTTTAAAAAGTCATTCTGTGGAGGAATCAATTTCCCATCAAATCAGCTTTAATAATATAAAGTTTATTAGAATCCACTGTCGTATTATCCAATAATTTTTGCTCTAATTTTCCTTTAGTCGACCAGGTAGCAAAATCATCATCGTTTAATACACCAAGATGATGATCATCAATCACCCACAAGCCTTCCATTTTATCGTGTGGATAAGAAGTTGCTTTCACCATATCAACCACCAAAGCTTTATTCACAGGCTTGACCCCTCTATCTGACAAAGCATCCCAGCCATTTTTCATCGCGAACTGCTCTAGCGTTAAACCTTCGATCATTAAACCGTGACTATCATCACGCTTAACAGAGTCTGACAGACTAATCGATGAAAGCGGCGTGCCTGTTGTTAAATCAATACGGTAAACATGCTTTTGGGCATTCGGCTTGGCTTTAGAGTCACCACCAGGGCCGCCTAGTAAAAAGGCGCCATCTCGCTCAATAACCAAGAACTTATTCGTCGTTAAAGCCGATATATCAGAATTCGAGTTTTCATTGTTCTCTTGGCGATACAAATACTGCTCAGTTTTACCCGTGGTTAAATTCACTGTGACAATACGCGTTAAATCACTTTTTTGTGCCGCTTTATCTGGGTTCTGCAAAGTCGATTGCATGATGCCAACTAAGGTCGTTTCGTCTGGCGTAATGGCTAGCCCTTCCATGCCTCGGTTGGCTCGACGGTGCGCAAAAACAGCAGGCAGATGATAGACGTTACGACTGTCGTCTTTAAACGCATTAATGCGGCCAATCTCCACACCGTTGCTATCGAAGTGAACAATGTGCGGACCATACTCATCGCTCACCCAAAACGTACCATCTTTAAGTGCGACTAAACCCTCACCATCTAAACCGTAATCATCCAGCTTAATAGGATTGGTTGTCTTATCATGCGGCTTACTATCATCCATCAACACAGGGCTACCATCGGCATGATAGGGAGTTTCACCTGTTCCACCTAACGCAGAGGTATTTGGTAAACCAGAAATCAAACTGCCATTTGGACGTTTAAGCAAAATACTTTTAACCATAGTGACTTTGCCACCTGCATCGACTTCGAAAAGACCAATACGAGGCGTGTAAGAAGCAACAGGAAAGCTTTTCCCCTTACCGTAACCGCCATTATAATTTGCATTTGGACCACGATCTGTCAACGCATAAAACTGGTTAGCTTGATTTGGGTTCGCTACCATAGCCGACCCAAAACCACCATTACGAATTTCGAATGGTCGATTAGTTTTTCCATCGATCAAATCATTACGCAATACAGAGTAAGGCAGTTCACTACCTTCTGATGGAAAACTATCAACAAAACCGGTTGTCGATGTCGTAGCGGAGTTCGTCGTACAACCCGATAAAACACCAACTGAGACCAAACTTGCTAACCAAATTTTACTTGTCATTTTTTCGCCCTTTTATGTGAGAGTACTTGTCGTACTTCTATGATTCTCACAAAGATTAGCGTTTCGCTGTGACGATTTAATGAACAGACATAAAAAAGCCCAAGCATTGAGTTTCAATGGCTTAGGCTTAACTTGAAATGCTTGACCTCACGGATTAACCGATGCAAAGAAATCAGCCAATGAAAAGTAACCTAACTCTTTTTGCTAACCTCTTTTAATGTAATCTCATTGCGCATACCAGCTCGAACTTTGTTTACTATGAACTCCAGGTCTTCAAACAAGAAAGGTTTACTGATAAAAGCATTCATACCAGAATCAAGGCATTGTCGCTTAATATCTTCTTCCACATGGGCAGTCAGAGCGATAACCGGAGTTTGATTTAGACCTTTGCTTTTTTCAATCTGCCTAATAGCAACAGTGGTTGAAAAGCCGTCCATTTCCGGCATGTTACAGTCCATGAAAATAACATCATAATGTTGAGATCCATTAAACCTCTCCAACGCCATAACGCCCGTTTCTACTAAATCCACCGAACATCCCAATTTAAAGAAGAACTGCTCGCAGATCATTTGATTTACTTTATTATCTTCAGCCAACAGAACATGCAAGTTAGTTGGGAGATCAGGTTTTGTTAATGTACTCCCAGACTCTAGTGACTCCTTAAAAACCGACGGGACAGTCAGAGCAAAAGGAATGGCGATGGTAAACGTACTTCCCACACCCTCTTCACTCTCTACAGAAATAGTCCCACCCATAAGCTCAACTAAACGCTGGGTAATACTCAACCCCAATCCTGTGCCTCGAATATTAGGATTAAAATGGTTAACCTGATAAAATTGCTCAAAAATTTGCTGTTGCTCTTCAGACGATATACCAATGCCTGTGTCCCTAATAGCAAAAGACAAAATCACATTCTTGTCATCGTCACTTTGCTTACTAGTAACCTCAATAGAAATAGCCCCGTCATCGGTAAATTTAAAGGCATTACCAACAAGGTTATAAAGGATTTGATGAAGCCGGAAAGAGTCTCCATGCACTATCTCAGGGATATCTTCTATAGCACACGTTAGTACTATTGGCTTTTGCTCAAACTGAGGTGAAAGCAGCAACATTACCTCATCAACAACATTACGCGGGCTAAATGCAACTTTTTCCAACTCTAATTGCTCGGCATTAATTTTAGAGTAATCTAGAATATTATTAATTATATGCATCAAGGTTCGGCCTGCATTATTGATTACTGTCACTTGCTGCTGCTGCTTTTCGTTAAGGTCTCCCATCGCCAACAATTGCGCCATACCAAGCACGCCATTCATTGGCGTTCGTATTTCATGGGTCATCGAAGATAAAAAGTCGGCTTTGGCCTGTCCCGCTAACTCGGCAGCAATTTTCGCTTTTTCTAGCTCCTCGGCCTGTTCTGACAGCTTTAAATTGTCATTAAGAGCCTGCCAATAAGCGCGATTTTGCTGCTTTCCCGTCATCAAAATAAACAGGCCATAACCCAGAATTAAGCCAACAACAATCAGATTACCCGGCTCATCAAGAAACACACCTGCAGCCAATGCAAAAGGCAAACAGATTAACAGCCAATATGTGCGCATTATTTTATAGGAAGGCGCTAATACAGTAATGCCACCAATACTGATGCCTGCCGCCGCCATCATGTTAATGGTTACTGCCAAGTCGACAATAGGATTAATATAAAAAAGCCAAGCAGAACCACTGACCCACACAATAGCTGAAGAATTGTAGATGAAAGCATAACGAGAGAAGTACGAAGGGTAATCTATATCGTGTGAAGAAAACACTTTGAAAAATAAGGCCAAACGATAGATTTGGAGAAGGATAAAACCGCCGGAAAAAAGGCCAATAATGTCTAGATGCTCCCGCGCCGTTGCTGAACTAAAAACAGCAGACCAAAATGCAAGTAGATAGAAGACCCCACCATAGCGAGAACGTTTCGCTAAATCTTTTAAGCTAATGTCATTAACTTGTTTATCATCTAGCGCATAACGTGAATTATTCAATAAAACCCTCGAATTCAGTGGCCAAAAAAGTTTGAGAAAACCAGTTTCCAAAAAACTGACTTACGCCATAATAATCCATTTACAAAATATTAAAAACTAAGCAAAAAACCAGCAGGGGGAAGACTTGAACTCGCTGACTTTTTGTATCAATCAACGCACAATAGGCCTAATGCCAGTCGCACCGCTCGCCCGTCCATTCATGGACTTCTTTTGGCCACCGCTCTTTAAAAGGGCTTAAAAGGGCCATTTTTTCAGGTTTAAACAAAAATGCAAAAGGAATAATGATAATAAAAAAGCAAATAGCTTTGATATAACCCATGCTTTCCGCTCTCTCAGTGTTAAATCTAGGTGTTCTGGATTTTTTGCTCATTTCTATATAGAAAGGCGTGTCCCCAGTCATATAGCGGCGTACGTACTCCCAGTAACCGTAGAGGGGAATATGATGATCCATATTATGAAACATGTTCAATGGTACATGCTTTTGTCCGGTAAGGTCCTTGTTTACCGCGTGTTTCGGGTTAAGCCATAGGGTCAGTTGATAACCATCTTGCTGACCTTTAAGCCCTATATTACGATTATCAACACGAATGGATAGCTCGCATTCGTCCCATGGGATGCGATATAACACTTTTTTGTGCCACACATACACTTCTTGATTCGCTTTATGAAAGCGCACGGGAGTATGCAGAGTACGAAATAAACAAATGAGCGCTCCGATACCAAAAAAAGCGTAGCCGCTGTAAATGCTGATATCGCGAATTAGCTCGTCTTGTATAGCCGACAACACAAAAAACTCAAACGACCACCAAACCAACATGCCAATAATACCCATGATGTAAAAGCCTTCGCCTCGATTCGCCACCGAGTTAACCCGCATATCCAAATAGCCTTCATGTCCGCCTGCAGAAGACCCCTTAAATACTTCTTCCATGTTCTCTGCCCCTTTATTTTTATAGACAAGAGGTATTTTTTTATTCTCCGGTTGTACAGGCTCATGAATTAATGATTCACCTTTCGGATAATGTGCAATGGCGTGTTCCGTTCTTTTAAAGTGAGGAGTAAAACCCATGTCTTTGGGTCCCACCCAAAGGTTGGCGCTCACTTGCTTTATCTTACTCATAGGGCGGCCTGCTCCAAATAAAAGTCTTCTATTTCTGTTTGGTTACGCCAAAATGATAAGGCAAACTTATTATCGTCTATGGTGATTTTAGGGTATTTTAAATTAATAGGGATACCTGCTGGCTGTTTGTATTCTAACGACAAGTTGTATTTCATATAATTCATGCCTTTTGTAGCATTATTTCTGCTCGCCTGTCCGGTTTGGATTCTTTTCTCCCGATGGGATGTCAGGGTACGCTCGTCGATCTCTAAAGTTAGTAAGCCTGTGTTATTTTCTATGGTGAGGCCGCCCTTTAGATTATTCATCTGCCAGCGATTGTCTTCACTATTGCTGGCTAATAACACGCCGTCTGGTGTGTAACTACTGTCGCCACTGATTGCAAAGGTCACGTCGCTCTTACCTTTCACAAAATTTGGTAACTCTATTTTAATGGTAAACACACTAAGCGCCCCCACTTTGGTTTGTTCAACCACTTGTGCAACCGGTTTATAGAGATAGTCACAAAATGCTCGCAGCTCACGCCCCATCATTTTTACTATTTTTTTCTGTTCTTCTTCAGATGCATCACCATTAAATAATTGACTTCTATCTTCCCATGAACTGATTTTCTCTTGGTACTTGTAGTCACTTTTTCCCCAATAGGACGACTTCAACAGCAATTTCGCTTGATCATCTGCCACCATGCCACGCCAAAAATCCAGAGCAATGGCCAAAATACCTAATACCGTGGCCAGCACAATTAATACAGGCCCACTAAACAAGAACCCGACAATAAAAAAGAATGCGGAACCGGCATTGGCCACCACGGATAAAGCGGATAAAGTCACAGTCTTGGTATTTTGTTTGCCCACGTCGTCCCAAAGTTTCACACTGCTGGAGAAGGTCGCTACCAGAGCCCCAAGCACTGGCAGAGCCCGAAAGGCGCCGTTAACAAGCTTACCAGCCTTAGAACCTACTCTTTCGTACAATTCCATTTGTTTTGCTGCATCAATATCAAGTAGGTCAAACGGTCTAACTTTCTGTAACAAGGCGGTGGTTTTATTCCCTACCGCCATTGCGCCTGTGGTTTTCATATAGCCAGTAAAGCTTTGCCCCGCAAAAGATTTACTAAAGACTTTATCAACCAAGGCCATCGAAGCGGTACTCAAGCCAAACAGTGCCGAATAAAAATCCGCTTTCGCTTTAAAAGAGGTGTCTTGTTCCATGGCATCATAGAGTTTGATGGTATTAAACAGCTGAGCGAAGGCAAAAATACCGACCAACTTAGTTTGCCTAGCAGACGAAAATATTTTGTCACTTTTCGCATAAACCATTTTCAAATTGTTACTATTTTTGCCATACAATTCCAGTGCGTTCATGTGTTTAGCTAAAAAGCGTGGATATTTTGCTTGATCGCGAATAAAAGGGTCACCTGGCGCACCGGCTTGTTCTAAATCAATCAGGTTAACCATTTTTGTGCTCGATCGGACGACAGAGCGAGCCTCTTCTCTAAGCGCCTGATTAAAGGTGACCGCTGAAACGGCGGCATAAGAAGCTTTTAAATCGAACGCAACATCATCCAATTTAGCGGTTACCGTAGCGAATTGCATACCATAACGTCGACTCATATTGTCGAAAGTCTTTTTCCATAAGGCTTGACCTTCTGGTGTTGTCGTCCCCATTTTCACCAGATGGGCAGAGATAGTATCTAATAGCACCTCAGTCGGAGGTGTCGCTCTCATTTTAAACATTAATGCTTCATGGGCTTTCTCTATTTCTGTGCGTACAGAGCCCACTAAGCCATTCATCGCTTTCAACCATTTAGAGCCTGTAAGCACCGCAGTGCCAAACCCCATCGTAATAAAATAGTGGGCACCCACACCGTTTATTGTTGCCCTCGTATCCTCTTCGCTCAACTGTGTCGATAATGAATCGACCCATTCAGCAACAATTGCCACGCCTTTGTCGAAGGCGTTTATATTATTTAATGACGATGCGACTAACGTTTCTTTTAGTTGAAGTTGCTTTTCGTCCGCATCATCTAACCATGTTAATGCTAAATCAAGTGAGCCTTTACTATCTTTAATCCAACTAACCCAATCTTCAGCTAGACCTTCTAGTATTTCTTTCTGTTCTTTAGCTGCGTTTGGTTGTTTGTCTAACAATGCGTCCATTTTGTCTTTATGAATAAGCTCCTCTAGCTCAGACTTTTTTTCTTGCGCATTTTTCTCAGCTTGAGCGGCGACATCCTTTTTATAGTCATTTAAGTATTGTTGAAATGACTCTTCATGCTCTACTCGCTTTTCCTCAAATATTCTGTTTTTTTTCTCATCGGAAAATCGCGATACGATGAGGGACTGAGTCAACTCAGGCGGAGGGAAGGTTCCAAACAATACTCGTAATCGACCTTCATCCATTTCTGTCGCTTTATTAGCTTTGTTCGCTTCTCTATTAATAAGAGCCCGAGTCAACTTCGCCATCTGGAACGGATGCTGAACAGTCGCCATATTGGATATAACCATTTCGTAGGCGATAGAGAATTCACGACATAAATCGGTGGTGATGCCAATAGCATCCACAAGGCAAACCCCATAGTTATTGTCTGGGGTGGCGCTTTGGTAGTCACCGATAAAAGTATTCTCATCGGTACTGGTTTCAAGAGGGCTGGCGCTCCACTCAAGTAAGCTGGTGACATTGGGAGTCAATTCGGCAAGGTATTTTTTGACACCGAATAGAGGAAAGGTATCCTCTTGTTGATCTTTGGCGGCCTTGGCAAAATCTATCATTTGCCCAGCCTTTTCGATCAAGTCTGGATTGGCTTGTAATAAATCGACCCGCGCTTGGGTGAGTGGCGACTGGGTCAGCCACATGATGACTTTACTGCCTTTAGGCTGTTTGAGTAACGGCAAGGCCGCTTTAACGTCTTGGCTAGGCTCACCAAATAGGCATTCGCCTTGTCCTTTGCCGTCTGCGTAGACCACTTGCAGCAGATACTTTTCTTCTGGATGGTAGAGATACACCACCTGATCGGATAACTGACGTGTAATATATTTGTGTTGGGTTAAAGCTGGCAAGTTGGAGTTAAGAGTTAAGTCTTCAGCTAAATTAATCTCACTGTCATCTTCAGCGACCGCATAACGTAATGGTTTGATGGTCAACCATTCAGCTTGTAAAGGGCACTCTTCCACTGCACCGTCAGTTTTTGAAGTGCTTTCTGCGTTGGCTGCTTGTGTTGCTGGATCTTCGATTTTTTCAGGAATAGACAGTTGATCGCCCACTTTTATATCACTGGCGTCGCTGATAGATTGGTTGGCCGCTAATAATTTTTTCTGTGAAATACCATTAGCTTTAGCAATGGCTGAAATAGTGTCGCCCGCTTCTATGATGTAGTTTTTCATGCCGTCACTTCCTTATTATTTCGCTGTTCCAACTCAAATTCTAATGCTTGTAAGTTGGCTTCCTGCAACCTATCTTCAATCGGTTGTAATTTGTCTTCTAAGATGACAACAATGTCTTTATGAGCGCTTTCAGAATGCCAAATATCCCCTAGTCGACAGAGAATATTCATGTAACAAGTGGCGTCCTTTTGTGTCACTTGCTCTAGGGATTCCAGCTTTTTTAATTGCTCTATGACATGTTGCAGTTTGCTGTCTTTATCATGCCAATAATCAGGAAAATGCTTGTCCACATGTTGAGTAAGTCTATAGGCCGATGCGTATCGCTTTGCGTCGGTTAAACCTTGCCATTCAGGGTCTGTAAATTGTGTATGCTCAAGCGGTACAGCATCGGATACCTCGGGACGCTCTGCATAGAAATAATGATGATCTACGTAATCTGGCAACCAAATTTTGCTCATAGGGCCTAGCCAAGCAACTTGTCTTGCTTCTTCTGTCGTCTTTAGCAAATGATACAAAGCAATGGGGTCATATAAGCGACTCAAAGAGCCTTCTAGCCCGATGTGCTGACAATGTATTAATGTATGCCAGTGCTCAACCAGCTCCTCCAAAGAAGCATCAGACTCAAACACTAAACCAAAACGCCATGGGGCTTTCTGCTGCGCCCAAGCTTCGATATCTGGATGATAACTTACCAACATAGGTGCCACGTCCAGCACTTCTTTCCATTTGGTATTAACAAACAAGTTACGGAACTCAGCGCCTTCGTGATGATTCACAAATTGATTGATTAAGATCTGCTGTGCATCCTCCACGATTAAGGCGCCATCAATAATCATCCATTTATGTTTATAGTCTGTTGAAGCAGATTCTCCAGGCTCAAGTACTGAACTATCGATTCTGTCTGTTGGCCTAAATAACGTCATTCTGCTGCCTCTTCACAAGCTTGACAAATAGGCGTGCCTTGCTGTGCGGCGGCGAGTATGGCTTGTTTTTGCTGTGCAGCAACAACTGAAGACGATGATTCTGGCACTGTAATAGGAGCTGGCGCTTCATTCCCTTCTGGCGCTTCCAAGTTTGCGTCGTATTCAGGTGAAACCACGCTAAGCGGTAGCTCTGGTAATACGCCACTAAAACCACTGCCAGAACCAGCGCCACCACCCGAGTTCAGGTTGATCGCTGAACCGACTAGGTGAACACCAGATCCGTCTATTTTTAGAAAGCTTCCCCCTGCCATTAAGGTGAGTTCAGCACCTGCGTTAACAACCAATTTCACACCGCTGTTTAAATGTATTTCGTTCCCCGCATCCAGTACGGCTTTTGCTCCGACTTTCTGCTGTAAGCTGCCATCGATGGTGATTGTTTGGTCTTTGCCAATCTTGTGGCGACTTTCGCCATGGATGGAGAGGTGGTCGTTGTTGTTCAGTTGTGTAAAGCGATCGTTGTCGATTTGTCTGTGTTGGTCGTGGCCGATGTGGGTAATGCTGTCGTTGAGGACATCGGTTTCCATATCTTTTTGCGCATGGACATAGACTTTTTCGTTGTCTACTTGGTCTTCGAATGAGATCTCGTTGAAGCCTTCCCCTTGGTGGGTGTCGCTGCGCCAGACGGTTTTGGTTTTATTGTCCGGTAGAAGGTATGGCGGGGTGTTTTTGGCGTTGAACGTCCGTCCGGTAACAATCGGTTGGTCTGGGTCGCTGTTTAAAAAGCTAACAATGACTTCGCTGCCGATTCGTGGGATGGCCATCATGCCATGTTGATTGCTTGCCCAACCTTGGGAGACGCGCACCCAGCAGGAGCTGTGATCGTTGGCTTCGCTGTATCTATCCCATGGGAAGTGCAGTTTCACTCGACCGTATTCGTCACAGAAGATCTCCTCACCCTCTGGGCCAACAACCGTGGCCATCATAGGGCCATCGACACTGGGCTTGGGTTGCGGTGTCGCTTGCCAGTTGGTGGTAGCAGGTATGAAGGTAAAGCAATTGTTGTAGGTGGTGCTGCCCGATTGGCCTTCTTCTTCCAAGACTTGCGGTTGGGTGCCGTGGTGTTCGACAGAGACCGGCAGCCACTCTTGGTTGATGGTGTCTTCGTTGTGCCCTTCGATGGTGATTTTCATGCCCGCTTGAATGCCTGCATGGTTGCTTTTTCCCATTAGGGTGCGAGCACTGCGGCGTAGGTATTCCAAGCGAATACGAGAAAAGGCTTTGCCGGTCACATCGTCCTTGAAGCGCCCTGGCGCATCGAAGTGTTCGTAATTGGGCAGCTGGTAATCCATGTTCTCGCCATCTTGCTGTTGCAAGAAACGGTAATCGGGCTTTTTGAAGCTGTAGTCTTTCAGCGTGCTTTGGCTTGGTAAGCTTTGAGTGTGGTGCGTTAACGTCGAGATATAAAGATCGTCTGAGCCACCACCGGCCAAGACGTTGTACGGTATGTTCGTTGGGTACTTAGGTAAAAACTGGCTTTGATCCGCAAAGTGCAGAAGGTGTTTGCCTTCTTCGTGGGTGAAGTAATAGACCCAGCCTTCTTCGGCTGCTAGTCGGTGTAAAAAGTCTAAGTCGGTCTCACGGTATTGAACACAAAACTCGCGCTCTAGGGGCGTTCTTTGAGTGGTAAAAAGGTGCTCCGTGATGCCCATCTCATCCAGTAGTTGGGTGATGATGGCTTGGGCGGTTTGCTTTTGGAAGATACGGCTGTTGTGACGTAAAGACAAACGTTCTAAGGCGGGAACGAGGGTTAAACCGTAGTAGGTAAAATTATGACCGGTGTCGCCTTTTTCAAACTGACGCACAATGCCGTGCACTCGCTGAACCAGCTCGCCATTGCGGAACAGGCGTAGCTCGGCGTTTTTATCGACGATGGTATCAGCAGACAGATCCGATTGACGGCTGGCAAGAGACAATTGATAACGGAAGCCATAACAAGGCGCACCGTCTTTTAGCAGAGAATCGGAGATCGATTCATGCCCTTGATATTCTCGAACGACGAGGGTGTTTTCTTCCAATCCGTCGAGTGCCAATGTAAACGTCAATGTAGCCATACCAGTTTCCTTTGTTATGACGGTCTATCCAATTCGTAGAATACAAGTCGTAAAACCCAAATCTTAAACAGTCCATTATTCACGTTCGGAACAGATCATCTACCCCGAAGACAGTGATAATTGCGCAAGAATTGTGAACCATTAATACGCAAAAAGGCCGCCTGAGTGAACAGGCGGCCCGTACCAATACCCGCTTACGCTTCGATTGGTTTACTCCAGTCATCAGAACCTGATGTACCAGAGTTGATGTGATCCCAATTGATCTTGCGGTAAGCCAAAGATACTGTCACGTTTTGTGTGAAGTTGCCCATTGCTGGATCTTGGCAGTGTGGCATTTCGCACTGAATGTCTACGATTACCGCGCCTTCCAAAGAAGTCACGAAGAAGTTTTCTTGCTTGCCTTCCGCTGACGTGCGGTACCATTTCAATTCCACTTTTGGCAATTTTTCGCCAGAAGACAAGGCGTTGTAAAGCAATGGAACCGCTTTGTTCAAGGCTACGGTGAATTTGAATGGCTTGTGAACGCGCTGACCTGATGGGTTGCCAGACTGTGGGTTCGTTGGAACCGTCACGTTGTGGTCAAACTTTTGAACCAGCATTTCGTCGTCATGGCCTTCCAAGCCCACGTCACCGATAGAATCGACAGACATAGCACCCGCTGTGATAAGACCCTGAGATTCACCTTCGAGAGAGATATAACATGGCGTTGGCATAGTAACATTCCTTATAAAAAATAATTAAAACGTGCTCTTAAACACTCGCCTAAGAAGAGCAAGATGGATGCCAACCAAAAATAGTCAATATTTTCATACACTTAGTGAAAACCAAAACCACCAACGAGCAAGACTTTGCTTAGGCTTGGGCAAAAAACCGCTCGGCGAGCAAGAGTTTGCTTATTTAGAAAAGCAGACTTCTACTCGCCCTAGCTCACTTCGGCAAATACGTCATTACCACAAAAGTAAACGCAACACTTATCAGGCTCGCTGCAACCACTAATACGGTATCATTCCATGAAAATTTTGACAGTTCTTCCACCACTCGCTCTTGCACTTTTTCGCTACGGTGGTAACGCATCTCAAGACGCTCAATCTGCTTAAGAAGCTCCAACGCGACATCTTCAAAGCAACCTTCATTCGCTTCGTTCTGACTCCCCAAGACATCATCTAAAACCTGACATTCACGCTCGCAACGATACAAATCCCGAAGTGAATCATAATTCGGCTGCAGCACACCAATATCTTTTATGATTTGATTTTTAATCCAATCAACTAAGCCTCTATTTAGCTTACCCTGCTTTAAATCGCTGGTATCTTGGTTTAATAACGCCGAGTTAATTAACGCTAAGCCATTAGCAAGACCGCTGAAACCTCGTGTTTTAAACGCCGCTACCGTGAAGTAACTGGCGATAATTAAGTCTATACCTACGGTTTCAGCCAATGACTCCGCATCAGTGTAAACACTTTCCCAGTCAAAGTTACTTTGAGGTAAAGCAGCCCTTCTATTAATCCTATCTTTTATAGTGCAGTACAGTTCTTCATCTCGAATCTGGCTAGAATCAGACTCTAAATAAACGCGTTTATTTTCAATATAAATTACATTTTTCATGTGGTCATAATGGTAGATGTAGGGAGGAGGCAAAGCCCCCCTCTACTAATTAATACAAGGTTTCAGACAGCTCGAAATTTTTAAATAAGCGCTGAGTAAACGGATTAGATGTGGTTGCATTGATTTTGACTTCCATATCGCCATCATCAACCGTAAATTGATAAGTCACACTAGAGTCACTAGCACCAACCACTTTAGCAATGTCCAGTAGACGATAAAGCGCCCATGGACCTTCGGTTGAGATGCTACGAGGCGACTCATTCGCCTCAGTTGGTACTAGGGTCACTTTAGAGGTCGTATTATCTCTAAGCGTATTTGGCCAAATAACTTCTACATTATTTCTTGGCCCATGGCTGTAGGATAAATATTGACCATCGATATTCAACACACCTCTTCGTTTGTTAGCCGTTAATCGAATAGGCTCAACCCCAAAACTAACATCCAATATGCCTTTTCTATTGAAGAAAGCATCTTGAATTAACTTCGCCTTTTCAAGCTGATTCAATACATCCTCTCGAATGAGTGATTTACCTTGATGACCGCCACTGATGTTTGAATTTTCATCGATAAACATTTTTAGCTGATCGTTATAAAATCGATCTAGCGTGCCATCTGGGGCAAAGAAGGCTTCAAAATCTTGCAATGAAACATCACGACTAGAGCTTGGATCAAATGGATAACGTCCAGCAAATTTTTGCTCATAGACTTTATAGATATCGTCGTGCCATCTCACTTCCAAATAATGTATTGCTTCTTGCTTAATGACGTACCAGCTTTCATCTGCAAGCTTGGTCATCATAGAATCCAATGGTTTTGGAAGCCCTGTTGCTACCCTAGAAAGGGTGTAAATTGGATCAACACTATTCAGCGATACTCGAGATTTTGTTGTTTCTAGTGCCGCACGCCCCATATCTGGTGCATCCTGGATTGCGGTGAGATAACTTCTTAACTGTTCGATTGATAACAATAGTTCATCAATGTAGGCTGGCTGATCATCGTTAGACTCTACAATGCTATTAAGCCCTGCAAACGGAGCATTCAGTCTAGATGCAAGATTATAACTGGTACTTTTCAGCATCTCTTCACGAACTTCACCATTTTCCGGTATTTCAGGGAACAGCTTCGTATTATCTCTTAGGGTTGTGAGTAACCGCTGCAAAGGTTTCCCGTTGCCCGTTAAATTATCCAAAACATCGACAGCTTCACTGATGTTTGAGAAATTCTTAATATCAATTTCGTTTAAAACGCTGCGCCACGTATTTGTGTAATCAGAAACATAGGAATCTCTAATTTTTTCCTTCAATGCCTGTTTATCAGCTTTACTAAATTGCGCGGTGTCATTTTGCCCTAATACCCAGCTATCAATCAGAGCTAAGTCGGACACAGATTCAGACTGGGGCAGAAAGTAGTTTTTAAACCCTTCTTTAGAAAGCACTTTAGGCACATTCAGCTTATCACTGCCCATTTCTCTTTCAGCAAATACTAAGTTAAACGCAGGTCCAACCAAGGTTCGAACATTTATATCTGCTCCTAACGCTGTTTGCGCAGACTGCTTTAAGTTTCTGTAAACACGCTGATCGATGGCTAAAGAGCCTAGCCCTTCCTGTGTTTGCGCGATTAGTTTGTCGTAAGGACGTAATACTTTATCAGCATTTTCATCCCCAGCCAGGCGAGCTGCATAAAGGTCCGTATGCTGTAGTGCATATTCTAAATGCTGTAAAAGTTTATCTTGAATGGATTTATTTCCAGAAAATTTAACCTGCCATTTTCGTGAAAAATAATTCAATACAAACTCATCATAACGGCCGTTTTTATCGACTAGCATTCGATAGACTCTCAGTATGGAGAGCTTATTTTCATCCGTTTCTGCATTTTTAAGGTCTGCCACTAACTCCACCATTAACGATGGTAGGTAGCGGTATTCGAGAAGGTTTAAGTAGGTCATCTCTACTTGAGGACCAATGGCATGACCTTGATACAAACCTAAATCTGAAATGTACCTCGGTTTGTCCCTGAAAAAGCCAAACTCTAATGTCGCATCACGGATGGTATTCAAAGGCGGTAATATTTCATTTTGCGAAACCAAATCCATATCTGAAGGGTATTCTTCCATATATAGATTTACTTTGTTCAATACCGCGTCGGCTTGTTCTACGTTTTTCAAATA
Source organism: Marinomonas foliarum (assembly GCF_016906065.1). Lineage (NCBI taxonomy): Bacteria > Pseudomonadati > Pseudomonadota > Gammaproteobacteria > Oceanospirillales > Oceanospirillaceae > Marinomonas > Marinomonas foliarum. The sequence goes on from NZ_CP070273.1 coordinate 1,058,293, forward strand.
ATAGCGATGCCATGAGCCAATAAGAATCAAAGAAATAATGGAACAGGAAACAGTGCTCAACACCATAATGCGTTTTTTCTGTTTACTTACCCGGAAGTTATCTGAAGCAAGCCCAGCTTCTGGATAAATAATGTTATTAAACAGGTTCTTAGTGAAATACATGGTTGAGTTTTTGGCATTTTGAGCGCTATTGATTGCATGCGTCAGGCCGTAACGCCTGGATGAGGCATCATCAAATGCATTGGTTGGAACACCTTGTTGATAAACAGAGGTAAAGTACACTCCTCGAACCAATGCTGAAGTGGAGAACTGATCACTGCTTAATGCATCTTGGAAAAATATAGACAATATGTCTTTTAGTCCGCTTATTTGTCTAGTGAAGCTGTAAACGGCATTACGATCTTCGTCACTCATATGTTTTGAAACAATATGAGGTAAAATGGCATTAACACGTTTGATAAACTCTTCGTATTCCGAATCAAACTCAGTCATCCAGCTATCGTGGTTATCAACAGAGGTAAGCGAGAAAGTGAAACCTAGTACTTCCTCTCTTTGCTCTTTCGTATAATTTTTGAAGAAGGGTTCAAAACCATAAAGCAAATCAAGCTTGGTCAAGGTCACATATACTGGCAAGCGAGTAGATAAAGTTTCCATAAGCTCACGGATTCGTGATCTTAAAATAGTAGCAAACGCCTTTCTTTCATAGATAGTAGAGGTCGCTAGTTTCGACACATCCAAAGCCAAAACAATACCATTAAGTGGACGACGGCTACGCGTTCGTTCAAGCCAATTTATGAAATGTTCCCATAAACGCTTTTCCATAATGCCATCACTGGATGGATCAGAGACATTCTTTCCCTGTGTTAGCAATTCACCGTCGGGATCAATCAGAACAGAGGTATCACCAACCCACCAATCAAAAGAGTAAGCGTTCTTACTTCCCTCACCAGATGATTTTAAAATAGATGAGAAGGTAAAATCCTGCCCAGATCGGTTAATAAGGCTGGTTTTGCCTGCATTTTCCAGCCCCATGACAAGGTACCAAGGCAAAGCATAAAGATAATTACGCTTATTAAGGCTATCTTCCATGTTAACCATTACCTTGTTTAATTCTGCTTCTTGGTTCTCTTCTGCTGCTTTAATAGGGTCTTCTCTAAGCGCTTCTTCTCGCTGCAATTCGGCTTGATAAGCATTGAGTTTACGCCATTGAAATAAGCCCCAAGCTGCAAGACAAACTAACGAAAATATAATCATGGTCAATAAACGCGAACTAACAGAAGCTAGAGGGGCTTCTTCGTTTATTATCAACCATGGTCCAGTCAACCAGATAGCAACATTTACTAGAATTACTATGAGTAAAGTTAAAAACGGCAGCGCCGCCACTAGGCTGGGCACTAATTTCTTTAATAGGCCAACTAAAGATTTGAACATGAACGACTATCCTTGGTTTATTTGACTGTAATATGTTTCTTTACTCGTTTGAGTAAAGAGGGTTCCCATTCAGATACTGACATTGACTGAACTTGCGTGTGTAACTGTTGGAACTGCTGCTGGGCTAGGTCATTTAATTTATTTTCTTCCAATAACTCCGTAGAAATGAGCCGCCAATAATAATTATCCCTAGGCTCCACAGCCTTGCTAATCCCTTCGTTGATCATGGATAAAGCAGCACCGATTCCCTCCTTGCCAACTAAATCAACAGCTATTTGCTTTCTCTCTGCCCAGCTGTCACCAGCGGGATTCGCTACTCCCAAATCGACTTCATCAACTTGCTCTAACCAAGTCTGGCAAGCGCTAGAAATGAACTCCTCACCATCTTTAAAAGTAAAATCATATAATTGAGGAAACCGCTGAAGAAACCGCTGTGTTTCAACTAAAATTGCTTTAGAGCTCTCCATGAAACCTAATTTTTCTGCAATTTGAGAGCTTAAAAACTGACCATCAAACCAATAAGGCGCAACAGTAAGCGTTGCTTCAACTCGCTTCCATAGGGCAAGGTCTGCATTGCCTAACAAGCTCCAATATTCTTTCACGCGCTCTTGTGGCAAAGCACTTATCAAGGTTTGCTTATTTACGTTATCCGGCATTGTTGTAATGGAGGACCAAACAGCATACCTACGGATACGTATAGCTAATTCAATGCTACTTTCATTTTCAGAAAGAAAATCGGCTACTTTTAGGAGAGTTTGCTTAGTACTTTTTGCTGAGCTGTAATCAACTTCAATAGCCGGCTTAGATGACACCACTTCTACTTGTTTCGAGTCTGCCTGTGATTGCGTCTTCTTTTCCGTCTCTAAGCGTTTCTTTTCAGAGTTTTGTAGTTTTCTATTAATAACTTCAATGACTGTCGCTACATTTTCTGAATCAAACTCTTTCTCCTTAACAACGTCATGCCAAAACGCATTGGCTACACTTAGGGTTTCTCTTTCTGCTGAATTGAAGTTAGTAAAATCCAACTTATCTAGGGCAAGACCAAAACGCTGAATAATTTGACCAAGATACTTACGTCTAGGTAAATTCCCTTTCTTTCCAGCAAAAGGAAAACATACCTCCCAGTATTCGGACATAAAATCGGCTAAAACGAAAATGGATAAGGCTAAACTATCAGGGGTATTTTTATTATGTAAACATTGAAAAAAATACGTCAGTAGTTTTAGGTCCTTAGTTTTCTTGCTAAGTAATTCAATTAATGATTCTTCTGCCTTACCCCACTGAACAGAACCATGAGATAAAGAACCAACCTTCATCATTTGATCATCAACAAACTCATAAAGCGGATCATGAACAGCATTTTCTCCGACAGGGTGCTCTAAAGATATAGGCTCACGAATCGCTGCTCGAACAACATTAATATCCATGCTCAAATCCTTACCAGCCACACTGTTTTCGTAGTGGTTTTATGGTGTCATTTAGCTTACTAGTATCAAATTGAAGCCCGTCTATAGATGGATTATTGGAACGAACAACTAAACTAGGAGACGATAGAATTGTTTTCATTTGGTTAATAGCAATAAAGCCTCGCCCTGATGCAATCAAAAAACCGGTGTCATCACTGCGCCACAATTGAGCAGAAGAATCGTCAAACGCTATATTCACTCGACCGTCTTCTAGCTCATCAGGTAACGCCATTTCTAGCCGACTAATGCCACTGATACAACTGAATACCAATGCCGGAAATAAGTCTTCACTGTCTTTATTTAAAGCAGGAGTTGTGATCCATTTATCATTACCATCTAGGGTTAACATAGGATCATTATTACCAACACGAGCCATCTCACTCGCTTTCGCTCGTAACCAAGCATCCGGTTTATCACTGACAACAGGTATATGAGCTGGTGTTGAAAAGACCTTATCAAAGCAAGTTAATCTAGCAAAATTCATCACCTCTTCAGTACAACGTGACGCTTTATCCAACAATTCATTGTCATTATTGTTTGCGAAAGCCTGGGTCGATACTTGCCAAAAAACAACAAGTAAAAGCAAATATCTAATCATTAATGGATATCTCCAATTTCAAACACTTATCAGCCAAGGTTCTTTTGGGAATACCCAAACTCTCAGCTGTCCTTCCTCTATCACCATCAAACTCACGCAACCTAGAAGCAATAATGTTTGACTCATACTCTCTCACCGCGACTTTAAGATCACTAATACCCGACAACTCAACAACAGCTCGATTTTTAAGTTCAGGCTCAGCAAAGCCGCCAATTTCGTTATCTAATTTTATTTGAATATGAGCGAGCTCTATCTGCTCGCCGTCTTGGGTCTGAGCACCACCATATTCAACGAGGTGTTTCAATTCACGAACATTTCCGGGGAAGTCGTAATCCAGTAAGCGGTCTAATACTTTGTAATGAAGGCCTCGTACGCTGCATTTATGTTTTGCATTATATTGCTCAACAAAATGAGCACTGAGTCTCTCTATATCTGATGTTCGATCTTTTAATCGAGGCAAAGCGATCGGGTATTGATATAAGCGGTAGTACAAATCCTTGCGGAATTTATTGTTCAATACCTGCTCTTTTAAATTTAAATGGGTAGCAACGACCAATCTAAAATTAGAATCCAGCTCTTTTTCAGAGCCTACTGGACGATATTTATGGGACTCCAATACTCTTAGCAATTTAGCTTGCAGTGCTAGCGGCATGTCACCAATTTCATCAAGAAATAAGGTGCCACCATCAGCATCAGCTAATAGCCCTTTTTTACTTTTATCTGCGCCAGAAAAAGCCCCTTTGACGTAGCCAAACAGTTCGCTTTCCAGAAGATGCTCAGGAATAGCGGCACAGTTGATGGCGACAAAGTTTGCTTTACTGCGAGAAGACAAATCATGCACGGCACGTGAAACAAGCTCTTTGCCTGTGCCCGTCTCACCTTGGATCATCACAGAAAGACGAGAGGAAGCCGCAATGGCCACCTGCTCACGTAACGATTTCATCACCTCGCTCTGGCCTATTAAAACGTTAGCAAGACCATCCAATAGATGGCTTTTTAGCTTGCCTTGTTCCACTTCAATCAATGACTGTGACAGCAACTGTGATTTCCTTTTCTTTGCTTCCATATCATTCAAAAGTTGTAAATGATTTGCACAAACAGACAGCAAATCTAAAAAATTGTCATCGCTGTCCATGCCATGATTCGAGTAGCTGTCCGTCTTAAGCACCAAGATAGCCTGAAGCTGCCCATCTTTTGAAAGCATTGGCAAAATAACAACTTTCACAGTGTCATCAGTGCAGCCGATCAAATCACTAAAACCATCATTCGATAGCCAATAAAGCAATTCACTGTTCTGCAGCGCCATAGATTTGCCAGAATGAATAACATGGGCAAATGGGTTATCAAAATCAGAAACCGACCAATTCAATTGGCGACTGCTATTCATACAACATTCAACGAAGCGACCATCGGCAGAAGGCGTTAAAATATAAACCCCTCTGCAACCTAATTCGGCATCAAGCACTTGAGTGAATTTCGACAGCAGTTGAGTAGAGCTACGAATCACCACCAACTCAGCTGCCGACTTAAGCCAATTATTCATTGCTATTCGATCTCACCGACGAACTCTCCATCCTCTACTGTCATGTAGATTCGAGATACTGGCTGCTGCTCTGCCAATCGATTCAAAAGAGCTAACGAAATTGGTGGTAATACCTGACCTTCTATAATCGCTTCTAACATTCGAGCGCCATTTTCTGAACGCGTTGCACGATTCAAAATCTCTTGAACCAAGGTTGGATCGATCTCGACGTCTGCTGCGTAACGCTTATGCAACACACTTTCCAAGAAAGACAATTTTCCAAGCACAATTTTTTCTAGCACTTCTTTATTGAGTGGCAAATACGGCACAACTTCCATCCGAGCCAATAGAGCAGGCTTAAAGAATGGCACTAACTCAGGGTAAAGCTTGGATTCAATTTCTTTTGGTGTATCCACATTATCTACGATGGTTTGATAGCCAAGGTTCGACGTTAAGAAGAAGAGAATATTCTGACAGTCAATTAATCGACCTTCTCCATCCGCTAACTCACCTTTATCAAAGGCTTGATAAAATAAGTTCAACACTTCTGGGTGCGCTTTTTCTACTTCATCCAAAAGCACAACAGAATATGGCTTCTTACGAATTGCTTCTGTCAACACGCCGCCTTCACCAAAGCCCACATAACCTGGGGGAGAGCCAATCAGTCTAGAAACCGTGTGCTTCTCTTGGTATTCGGACATGTTAATAGTGGTTAAGAATTGCTTACCGCCGTACAGCTCTTCTGCCAACTGAATAACGGTTTCAGTTTTACCAACACCACTTGGGCCGACTAATAAGAACGCACCTTTTGGTCGGCCTGGTCGCCTAAGGTCTGCTCTTGAGGTCAACAAATGTCTATGAACACACTCAATGGCAACATCTTGACCCTTGATCTTGGCGCTTAAAATTTCTGGTAAATGCGTTATTTTATGCAGCTCATCGGAATTCATTTGATCGATCGGCACACCAGTCCAATCGGAAATTACTTCTGCAATTTGTTGTTCGTTAACTTCTGGATACATCAAGCGTTCATTACGAGGAATCAATTCAAGCTCCTGATAACTGTCAGCAAGCTGTTCACGAAGCTCATCAAGCTCTTCATCACTTAACACCTCATCTTCAGATACAGGGCTACGTAAAATAGACTGACGAAGATCGATAATTTTTTCGATTAGGGCTTTTTGAGTTAACCAATTGCTAAGCAGAGCCTCTTTTTCCGTTTCAGCTTGTTCCTCTAAATCGATCAGACTCTCTAGATAATCGTTATCTACAGGCTGTCCAATGGATGCTTGTCGATTCAGCATGTCAATTTCACGCTGGCGTGTGTGGCATTGATTATCTAACTGGCCCAAAATTTTAGGTGGAGTCGATATATTAATGGCAATACGAGCACAAGCTGTATCAAGAACATCAATGGCTTTATCAGGAAGCTGACGACCTGACAAATAACGAGCAGACAACTCAGAAGATGCTTTCAGAGCATCGTCATGGATGAGTACGCCATGCGCTTTTTCGTATACGTGGTGCAAACCACGCATAATATCAACAGATTGACTAACAGATGGCTCTTCCACTTTTACCAGCTGGAAACGTCTGGTTAATGCTGGATCTTTCTCAAAGTACTTCTTGTATTCTTTCCAGGTCGTTGCTGCAATCGTAGACAATTCACCACGGGCCAACGCAGGTTTTAACAAGTTAGCCGCATCACTGCCACCTTCTTGGTTTCCAGAGCCAATTAACGTGTGTGCTTCATCAATGAACAAAATAATAGGAACAGCAGAGGATTTGATTTCATCAATAATGCCTTTTAGGCGTTTCTCAAATTCGCCTTTAATGGATGCTCCCGCCTGCAGTAGACCTAAATCTAGTGAGTGAATTTCTACATTAGAAAGCTTATCCGGCACGTTCCCTGCAACAATTCTTAGTGCAAGCCCCTCAACAACCGCACTTTTACCAACACCTGCCTCACCCACTACGATTGGGTTATTCTTTCTACGACGGCAAAGAATATCGACCATAAGGTTCAACTCATCTTCACGACAAAGCACCGGATCAAGCTCATCGTTTTTAGCTTGTAACGTCACGTTGGTACAAAATTTCCCCAACGCAGAGTTACCCATTGCCGAAGACGACTGAGAAGATTTATCTTGGGAATCATGCACAGGATGCTCAGATTCTGATGATGTCTCTAACACAAAATCAAAATTCTTACGAATGGCTTCTTTATTGATATTTTCGAAAAGTGAAATCATCTCAAAAGAGTAATAACGATCTGGATGAATAAGGGAGGCAAGTAAAATAGCACCAGATCGTAATTCTGTTTGATTTAGCTCTGTTGAAGATAACAGCCAAGCTTCCTGCAAAAGCTCAACTAAAAGTGGGGAAAATGCTGGATAGGTATCAAGCGTTGTTGATCTTGGATAGCTTTTGGAGATAGCTGATTGAACATCATCTTTGCTTAACTTAACGTGCTCAAAAATAACACACACATCAGACATAGGGTTTTCAAGTAAAACGCTTAAAAAATGCTCTATACTGACTTCGTGGTGCTGTCGTTCGATGCATAATGCCGCAGCTTGTTCCAAAGCAAGTTTGCTCTGGGAGTTTAATTTAGAGATCAGTGTGGAAAGTTCAATTCTAATCACGTTATTCCCTTATTCCTTGTGATGATAATAATAAATAAAATATAAGGCGAAACAGTTATTGCAGTATTTGATTTAGCTGCTCAAGTACACTTGACGATTTAGAGTTCAATAAAAACAGGTAACCACAAAAGGTTAATCCCCAAAATGCTGTAAAAAAGGCAAAAACAGACCAAACCGGAAGCTGTCGACTCAGCTTATACCGAGTATTTACAACATGATCATTCTTTGATGTCAGTTTTAAAGGGTCATCTTCATTCTCTATATTTAAAACAGAATGAAGATTACTAATTATTCTCTCTCTTTCTTCTTTCCCATTATTTAAAACTTTAAATTTCCCTTCAAAACCTAAAACGAGACAGTAATATATAAATTCAAGAAGATCTTTATATCGACCAGGATCTTTTTCCAATCTAGAAAGAATCGAAAAAACTTTTTCACCACCCCAGGTTTCATTGTGAAATCTAGATAACATGGAATATTCGGCCCAAGCAGACGCGCCACCCCATCGAGTTCCCATAACAGCCTCATCTAAGAAAGCGCATAATATATAGCGATACGCCATTAATACAGAATGCTCATAATTCTTATCTGAAAGCTCTATCTCAACTATATTTATTTCTTCTATTGTCTGCTTATATATCTCTTCAATATTTTCACACTCACTCAACGACTTAACTCTTAGAGATAACCCAAAAAAAGTGGTTGCAGAATCAATTAAAGGATTATCGTTATGGCCTTTTATTTGAAACCAGTAATCTTTATCTTCATTTATGTTTTCAGCTTCATCAAAAAGCAAATCATCATATTTACCAACAACACCATTACTCGCCATGATTAATCCCTAATCGCCCAAAATTGTAAATCTAAACCTTCAAAAGCACCTGCGACATGGAAAGCGAAGCCTGATGAGTTTTCTAGCATTCTCCAAGCATCACTTGTTTTATCTAATTGATAATAGGTATAGCCTGAATAATAAGGGAGTTGTCTTGGCGCTACAGGCAAAGGTAAAACAGGTATACCTGGTAGCTGATGAGAAATTAGATCTCTAATTTTTTCGACCGAAGATACTTTTGTCTGCTGAATAAACAAGTTTCTTAGTTCATCTAATGGCATATTCGCTTTGACAGCCAAAATAAAGTCAGCACTTTCAATGAGCTGAGTATCATGTATTGGAGCAACCATTAACCCATATTTACGTTGATGCAATTGTACAGAAACGGCTCTTGGCTCTAGAACAACACTTAAACTTTGACGTAAATATTTAATGACTTGCCAAAAAGGATCACTTGGTAAGTCATGGTTATAGCCTTTAAAGTCAGGAGATAAACGACTTTCATCCGTAAATGTAGATAGCTCACCGCAAATAGATGCGAGCGCTTCATATAAGCGTTCAGGATGCAGTCTCTTTAAATTAACAAGATGCTGAAGAATAGGTTGCAATCTATTTAAGGCCTGAAGAAGCATGAAGTCAGAAACATCCGCAATAGCGCCTTGCCCTGACGCCCCCAAGCGAACAGCGATTCCTTTTGCTCGCTCTTTCATCAAGCCTGATAATTCGTTAATACATCTGTGTAACTGAGGGTTACAGTTAACATCTAAATGACAAGGTATAAAGTCTGTTTCTAATACTATACTGCCATCTTGTCGCTTCTCACGAATTTGCGCGATAGCAATAGAGGCATATGCACTACGATCATCTTTTTCAAACATTAGTCTAAGACGCATAGAGGCTAGATCGATGATCGCGGTATCACCATCTAAGGACTGAGTATCCTTCACTTCTTGACGGTGACTGGCATACCTCCCGGTTCCTTTTTCATTAGGCCAATCAATCTCTAACAAAGACTCATTTTTTAGAGGTATTGCTAGATAAATCGTTTGACCTGTTAAAGTCGCGTCATTGATTTCAAGGGCATCTGGAAGCATGTCATCCTGAGGAATACGAAAAACGGTACCATCTGGCATCACACCCACCGCGCTATCGATCGCTATTCTTCCAAAGGAAAGGTACTCAGGGTTAATAGATAACTGGGATATACCATATAAATAACTACTAACAGACTGCACTCTTTCGTTTAAACTGTATTCATTATATCGTTGCTGCTGCTGAAAGTGCTGAGGCTTAATAAATAGTCCTTCATTCCAAATCACCCTATTCCTAGAAATCATAACTATTCAACCTTTTCCAATTTAATCTCATAACCATTAAAATACATCAGCAAATGATACACTCTTCCACGGTTTAAAATTTTAACCGCTTTTTTCCAGTCACTACTATCTGGTTCAGCAAACTTAGCAACAACACCGATATAATTTGTTTCAGGATCTATTTCAAAATCACCAACAAATTTAAATTGCTCTGGAGTAAGAACATAATCATAAGTTTTAATAAAATTATTCTTCAACGCCTCTTCATAATCATCATTAATCATGTCGAAATCAGCAGACATAAGCATAGAATCATCAACTAATTCATACACCTGAATTTCAACAGGCGACGCCACACCAGACTCTCCTGCATTCACATCCTTACCAGCAAATAAGCTAAAAGTAATCCGTGTGAGCTGCTCTGATGGATCGACGGTCGGTGATGAACTACAGCCGGCTATAAGCACCACACATAAAAATGGTGTTAATATTTTTAACAAGCGATTATTCAGCATGCTTCTCACGTAATTTCTTATCATAAGACTGCTCAAATATTTCCCAAAATAATTTTTCAAAGCCTTTCTGGCGATTTGAGGTTAATTCTTTGTAATAATTCTCATACATTCCCCACGCCCATGACTTATCGTCATCACTGCCATTTCCTTCTCGGTTATAACGACTAAATCGTTTTAACAATGCGTCAGGAGATAATGCATGTAAGATTTGCCCTAGAGCAATATTGGTTGCATATTGAACCGCTTCATTATGAATACTTATCATTTTAAGACTTTCTTCGACAGAAGATGTGGCAGACAAGTGCACTGCACTTTTATTCTCGTCGAACATTGTGCGAATAGTATCTTCATAGGAAAGGCCAAGCTTAAGAGGATTGTCCTCTATAGGCTGCAAACTTCTATGCATCATTCCATATCGGCTATCTTTTACTTGTGAGTGTAGTTCCAGTAAACCTTGCACACACACACGTAAAGTACTTCCAATCTCTGCGGATAATGCTTGCATTTCCTCTACACTGGAATTACTTCCGATAGATACTTCAAGGCCTGACATTAAAGGCCCACCAAGAACATGATTATTCTCAAAGTGACTGTTTTCATACTGAGTTTTACGCTGAGAGCTAGAGCTTGTTGTATCTTCTTTGGTGTAGTTTTTTGCCATTTCCTGCTCGAGCAGGTCTAAAACATTATCGTCCATAGGATGCGTCTCCATTGCTTGTATTTCGCTTTTTTTCTCAGTCTCTTTTTCGCTTTGGAAAATCGATTTAGAAAAAAACTTCTTTAATTTTTTAGCTTTACTCTCCTTTTCACCCAAGGAAGCATCGCGTCGTATGTCATTAAGTCCAAAAGCAGCGCTTATGTCATTATCTGTGTCAGCCTGAACGGTAAATTTCGGTGATATATTGCTACTATGATTTGAAGCAGGGTTAATAAAATCTTCGTAAACTTTATCTGAATGAGGTGCGTCATCGATTAGGCTTTCTTCCTCTTCTGAGCCTTTTTTACTATCAAGCATAACAATAGGATCTAGCTCAGTTACACGTTTATTAATTTCTCCAAAATCATCATTATCAAAATCATTAGAGTCAGAGTCAGAGTCAGAACCATCAATCAAACTATTATTTTTATTCAAAAAAAACTGTTCGAGCGAGTGACTACTTTCTTTTAACTCAGACTCTCTGTCTAAAAATACACGGACCTCATATTCACCAATTTTTATTTCATCTTCATCATTTAGGCGAGCTAAATTATTAACACCTAACGGCATACTTGATGAATTAACATACGTTTTTCCACAAAGGTCCTTTACACAGAATGAATCATCAATAAAAACAATTTCACAATGAAAAGGATTAATTGATTGGCCTCGATCTTTAAGGTGCCAATCTACCTCTAAAGCAGAACCAATTACCCCACCGCTTTCTTCAAAAGACACTTTCGCCAAAAGCCCAGCCTCAAGCGAACGTACATTTGTAACAATAAAATTGGCGACTCGTTGCGTGATGTTATCCATGACTATTGTCTTACCTGTATGACTACTTTTTTCATTTCTTTTGGCTCACCTAGAAACGATGTCCATCCTAATGACACACTGCCGTTACCCAATGACATAGCAGAGCCTTCATCTTCTTTTAAAACAAGCTCAAGGTCATAAGCCATCTGCTCCCTCAAAGTAAACTCAACCAACTTACATAGAGGCAAAAATTCCCGCCCACTAGGCAAGAAATCGGCAAATCGTTCTTTGTCTAAGCCTTTAATTTCTATCGCAAATTTTCCCTTAATATCGTTAACACCATCCCCTAAAACGGTTTCTCGGCCTAAACCACAGTTTTGCATACCTAACTGCATCTTTTGTTCTTGATGAATAGGTACTTTGCGTTTAATCCACTGGCGTATTGACACTTCTGGCAAATCAAAACAATGAGAAATAATCCCTTCAACAACCTGAGGTGAGCGGCTCCGCCCAGCCAAAGTTCCCGAATAAGCCAGCATTTTGCACCAGTTTATCGGGGTATCACCTCTCATCCCCTCATCAGCCAATCCGACTAAAGCAAATAATTGGCTTGAGAACTTATCCTTCGCTTCGTTTTGAAAGCGGATGTAATAACGATATTTTCGCCATATTTGATAAACAAGTGAGATAAGCCGATTGTTAAAAAAATCTAAAAACTGACGTTTTAGACCAAACTCATCTTCTGTCACCAATTGCTCAAGCATAAAACCAGGTAATGGAGACTGTGATCCCGTCAATCCAAAAAAATTCGTTTCCAGCTGCAATCGGTTATCCTCCAAAAGAGTCAAAGCAGAAACATCCGTTGGAGAAAAACCTAAACTTGGATTAGCGCTAAATACTAATCTACACTTAGATTCCCAATCACTCTCTTCTGGATCTTGCTCAACAAGCTGATATAACAGCTCTACCAATTGATAGAAATTAAATTTTTCTACATCACTCGGAAATATACCTTGAACACTGGAAGAGGCGATATACTCTAAATCAGCGGTTGCATCCCTTCCTGAATTCCCCACGTATATGCCTCTTTATTACTTGAATTAATAACGACCAACTCATGAAAAGAGTTGATACTTGCGTATAAAGAAAAAAACTTACTTAGAACCGTACCAAATAAAAACAACTCACCTTCAGAACCAAAAGCAGCTTGATCTAATGTTATCGTTGACTTCAAACCCCTTATCGGCATCCCATATATTAATTTATCAGTCGGCATTGATTCGATATTAAGAATGCCACTTAGTCTTAATTTTGAAACTCGCTCGGCCTGACGATCGACTAACGCTTTAAAATCATAAGCACGAAGCACTGAACAAAGAGCATCTTTGGATAATAGGGATAAATAATTCAGCGATAAATTTGAAATAAGAGTCCAAAGTAAGCTGCCATCTAAAACAGGTCTTAATGGCGGAGATGGTATGGTTATATTTTCAAACGTAGCAAATGTTGGAGACGTATCAGTTGGCTCGCAAATATCGCCGACACCAAGCTCAAGAGGAAGCTGTCTATTGGTACAAGTTAACTTTATAGATACGGCTTCATCAAAATTATAAACAGCAGATTCATCACCTCGAATGAATGAAATAAAGCTATCAAAACCGTCGTTTCTAATACTTTCTTTTACACGAGCTCTGTAATAAAGAGACTTTCGATGCCTAGCTCGCTCCACTTCATGCTGAAAACTTTCAAATGAAGAATAAACACGTTTAGCACCTCTAGCATGACTGCCATCAGCACTATCATTCTGCCATCCAGCCACTTCATCAATACTAAATACTTCAAAATGAGCTGGAGATGTACTGGATGGTATTATTCTATATTCAGTCTTTCGTCCCGTTAGATCGATAGGGTCGGCATCATGTTCGAATAAGTTAATGACTGGAGCGCAATAAAGTTGGAACATTTCTTTTCTAACTTTCACCCCCGGCTCGAAGGTTTTATTAAAAACCATTTTAATATTGAATTCACCAGAGACATTTTTAGGTAACACAGCCGACAAGCTATTTAGATCGAAGAAATAAAAACCTTCAGAAAATGTTAAATATTCCTGGAGAATACGATAGCCGTCGTAGACATTTTTAGGATATGGAAGCAAACTATCATTAGCATTAAAACCAACCAGTGAGAAAGCATCTTTTGGTAATTTAAACTCAACCCCATTGACCTCTATCACGATTTTTTCTAAATAATGGTTTAGCCATAAATAGGTCATTTCGGCACTATATTTGTCACCACCCAAATAAAACCTAAGCGTGTCAAGTTTGATATCATCAACGGTTAAATCTCCGTCAATTTTCATTGCCAAATTTACTTCGCTGGCTTCCCTGGTGTGCTGAGAAGTGACATCCATACAATCCAAAGGGTAAATAGATACGTCACGACATGTTCTAAAATGGCATATTGTTCCAAATACTGGTCGACTATCTAACTGAACACCTGAAGGTATAATATGCTTTACACTGACATTATCCTCAGGCTTGAACTTCACAATGCTCATACTTGGTACAGGCCGTAAATAATTAGGCCAAAGCATATTAATGATCGAGTGCGTTAACTCAGGAAATTCATCTTCAATTTTTTCTCTTAAACGACCGGTTAAAAAAGCGAAACCTTCTAACAACCGCTCAACATCAGGATCCGTATTTCGCCCATGCAAGAAGCGGGAAAGCTGAGGATGAATCTCAGTAAACTGCTTTCCCTGCTCACGTAAAAAAGTCAGCTCTTCTCTAAAATACTTATCTTGGCTCACAGCTAATACACTCTATATTTACGATCATTGCCAAGTATTAGATTTATCTCTACTTTGTCATGAAGAGCAGCACTATTGATGTCAGCATTAATATGAAAACATAAACCCAAAGGGTTATCTGGATCCGTAACCGTTTTAATCTGCAAGTTACACAATCTAGGTTCATAAGTAGTCAAACACTTCTGAACAGCCAACTTCACTTTTAAAGATAAATCCATAGCACCCAAAGAAGCATCATTAAAGTCTATCAAACCTAGGTTAGGGGCGGATTGCGCCTCCCCTAACCTAGTATTCAAAACGTTAGCAACGTTTAACTTTATTGAGTTAAGAACATCTATAGAGTCAGGCCCCTGAGACAAAGAAATAGGACCAGCGTTAACCGTCAGCCTTTCAAGAAAGCCAACTCCATATACACTATTTTCATCTATTAGATAGCTCATACTTTTATGCTTGATCTAGACGGCCAACAAGTGAAAGTTCAAAATTCGCACCCATATATTTAAAGTGAGGACGAACAGACAAAGACACTTGATACCAACCTGGATTCCCTTCTACATCAGACACTTCTATTTTTGCACCACGAAGTGGTCGACGGCTACGCACATCAGCAGGTGGATTCTCTTGATCGGCAACATATTGTTTAATCCAACCATTCAACTCACGCTCAAGGTCGCCGCGCTCTTTCCATGCACCAATTTGCTCACGCTGCAGCACTTTAACGTAATGCGCTAGACGATTGACGATCATCATATAAGGCAACTGAGTACTAAGACGGTAGTTAGTTTCTGCTTCCTTACCTTCCTTTGTATTAGGGAAAATCTTCGGCTTTTGAACAGAGTTAGCAGAGAAGAAAGCAGCATTATCACTACCCTTGCGCATAGTCAGTGCGATAAAGCCTTCCTCGGCTAATTCAAACTCTTTTCTATCTGTCACCAACACTTCAGTTGGAATTTTCGCTTGTAGCTCACCCATAGATTCAAATACATGAACAGGTAAATCTTCTACTGCACCACCACTTTGTGGACCAATAATATTTGGACACCAACGGTATTTGGCAAAACTGTCAGTCAATCGAGAAGCAAAAGCAAAAGCAGTATTACCCCATAGGTAATTACTGTGAGACTGACTTACATCTTCTTGGTAATTAAAAGACTTAATAGGATTTTCAATTGGGTCATATGGAACACGCAACAAGAAACGTGGTGCTGTTAAGCCGATATAACGAGCATCTTCTGATTCACGAAGGGCGCGCCATTTAGTATATTTCGGCCCCTCAAAAATAGAATTTAGATCTTTAAGGTTCGGAAGCTCTTCAAAAGACTCTATGCCAAAAAATTCAGGACCAACACTTGAGATAAATGGCGCATGAGACATTGCACCTAGAGCCCCCATATATTGGAGCAACTTCATATCTGGAGTAGATGGTGTGAATGCATAATTACCAATAATGGCACCTGTAGGCTCACCACCAAACTGACCGTAACCAGAAGAGTAAACATGCTTATAAAGACCACTTTGAGTCGTTTCAGGAGCAAATTCAAAATCCTCTAACAACTCAGCTTTTGTCACATGAATTAATTCAATCTTGTTGTTCTCTCTAAAGTCAGTACGATCAACAAGCAACTTCAATCCACGCCAAGCTGACTCCATCTGCTGCACAGATTCATCATGTAGTATTTCATTCATTTGGCTACTGATTTTTCTGTCCAGCTCAACAAGCATCTGGTCAACTAGAGTCTTATTAACTGGCTCCTCAGTTTTATTAGATTGAAGCAAGTTCTCGATAAAGGCCGCAACACCTTTTTTAGCAACATCATAACCCTCTTCATTCGGAGCTATGCGAGTTTGAGCCATTATTTCATCGAGTAGATTACCACTACCCTGACTGATAGAACTTCCTTCTACCGCAATATCATTTGTAGACATATTTGTATCCCTGCTAGTAATTTCTCAACTTAGTGCACTTATGATTCAGCTAATTAATTAGACTCATTTTCATGGGCAAGATTTAGCTCAGCCAACAATTGATCACGACTTTCATCTGATGCTAGCAAACCTTGAAGACTGTTTCTGAAAGCCGGAATATTCCCCAACGGCCCCTTAAGAGCCACAAGCGCTTCCCTTAGTTCTATTAATTTTTTCAGCTCAGGGACTTGTGAAGCAATTGAGTCAGGAGAGAAGTCATTAATCCCATTAAAAGAAAGATCAACAGCCAAATCACCGCCCGCTTCCTCATCAAGCTTATTACTAACGGTTGCCTGAAGGCGTAAATTGCTTTCGCGCATTACTGATTCAAAATTAGATTTATCGATAGAAATACTTTTTCTATCTTCAAGAGGCGTATCTTCAGAATGCCCCTTAAAATCACCAACAACCAAAGTCTTTAGAGGTAACTCGACCTCAGATTGGGCGTCACCAGTAGCAGGTATATACTTAATATTAATCCGCTCTTTCGGTGCAACACTTCCCTCTTTTGACATATCTCTCTCCATCAAATTACGTCATAAAAAATAAAATCAAGCATCATTACCTTCTGGCAACAAACTCAAAACCAACCTTTTCAAATAAAACAAAACTCAACATTTAAAAAACCAGAATTTTCATTCAAAAAAACTCTCACCTAAGAAAATGAAAGAAACAACAAAAAGCCAAAAACGAGAATTTGATTTTAAATCTAGAAATACAGGGAGGATGAAACGCTATAAAAAGAAAAATACAGAAATGAAAATAGAGGCGAGAAAAAACACCAAAAAAACAACTTCCATTTATCTAACAAAAAATCAAAAACCATCAAAAAAATGATCTTATCAAAAGAGTTACTTCAAATTCCCTTTAAAACTTCAACACACCTTTAATTGTTAAAAACTATCTACAGATACATTTGTTTACAATTATTAACGCGAACAATACAGAAGACGAACAAAGAACTCAACAAAAGATAAAGTAAGATAAATGTAAATTTTTTGTCATCTAAACATCCATCTCTCTCTAAAAAGCAGTAACTCCTTTAAAAACAACACCTTCTAGATCCATCAAAAATCACGCAAAGATAAAAGTTGAAAAGAGATAAGTCAGAATATATTGTAATAAGCATATAAAATTACATTTCCATTAAAGAAATACCCATACAGAGAGCAGGGTTAAACTCATTATTTCAAGGAGAACACTATGCCAAGCGCAGTGAAAGTTGGCGATACAGGAACAGATCATGATGGCTTCCCCCCTACCCCAGTAACGGCCGGCTCGCCAAATGTAAAATATGATGGCAGCCCTGCAGCCCGCGCCGGAGACCCACTGGAACCACACGACAAACCCAAAAACCCAACCCACCCAAGAGCGATTGCAGCAGGATCCTCTTCTGTTTTCATCAATGGAAAGCCAGCTGCCGTAACTGGTGGTGCCATTGATTGTGGTGGCGTTGTAATGGGTAGCGCTTCAGTCAACATTGGCGGCTAACCCCCCCCTCAAAAAAACCTTCCACACCACCCAACGAGCAAGCAATTGCTCGCTGGGCGAGTTTTCGCCCAACCTTAAGCAGATTATTGCCAGCCGACATACCAGAAAAAACATAACCTTTTGAATTAAATAGATATTTTTAATTGGCATCCATCTTGCTCTTTTTAAGCGAGTGTTTAAGAGCACGTTTTTACTATTTTATAAATAAGGAATGTTATTATGCCAACGCCATGTTATATCTCTCTCGAAGGTGAATCTCAGGGTCTTATCACAGCGGGTGCTATGTCTGTCGATTCTATCGGTGACGTGGGCTTGGAAGGCCATGACGACGAAATGCTGGTTCAAAAGTTTGACCACAACGTGACGGTTCCAACGAACCCACAGTCTGGCAACCCATCAGGTCAGCGCGTTCACAAGCCATTCAAATTCACCGTAGCCTTGAACAAAGCGGTTCCATTGCTTTACAACGCCTTGTCTTCTGGCGAAAAATTGCCAAAAGTGGAATTGAAATGGTACCGCACGTCAGCGGAAGGCAAGCAAGAAAACTTCTTCGTGACTTCTTTGGAAGGCGCGGTAATCGTAGACATTCAGTGCGAAATGCCACACTGCCAAGATCCAGCAATGGGCAACTTCACACAAAACGTGACAGTATCTTTGGCTTACCGCAAGATCAATTGGGATCACATCAACTCTGGTACATCAGGTTCTGATGACTGGAGTAAACCAATCGAAGCGTAAGCGGGTATTGGTACGGGCCGCCTGTTTACTCAGGCGGCCTTTTTGCGTATTAATGGCACACACTTTTTACGAATTGGATAGACCGTCATAACAAAGGAAACTGGTATGGCTACATTGACGTTTACATTGGCACTCGACGGATTGGAAGAAAACACCCTCGTCGTTCGAGAATATCAAGGGCATGAATCGATCTCCGATTCTCTGCTAAAAGACGGTGCGCCTTGTTATGGCTTCCGTTATCAATTGTCTCTTGCCAGCCGTCAATCGGATCTGTCTGCTGATACCATCGTCGATAAAAACGCCGAGCTACGCCTGTTCCGCAATGGCGAGCTGGTTCAGCGAGTGCACGGCATTGTGCGTCAGTTTGAAAAAGGCGACACCGGTCATAATTTTACCTACTACGGTTTAACCCTCGTTCCCGCCTTAGAACGTTTGTCTTTACGTCACAACAGCCGTATCTTCCAAAAGCAAACCGCCCAAGCCATCATCACCCAACTACTGGATGAGATGGGCATCACGGAGCACCTTTTTACCACTCAAAGAACGCCCCTAGAGCGCGAGTTTTGTGTTCAATACCGTGAGACCGACTTAGACTTTTTACACCGACTAGCAGCCGAAGAAGGCTGGGTCTATTACTTCACCCACGAAGAAGGCAAACACCTTCTGCACTTTGCGGATCAAAGCCAGTTTTTACCTAAGTACCCAACGAACATACCGTACAACGTCTTGGCCGGTGGTGGCTCAGACGATCTTTATATCTCGACGTTAACGCACCACACTCAAAGCTTACCAAGCCAAAGCACGCTGAAAGACTACAGCTTCAAAAAGCCCGATTATCGCTTCTTGCAACAGCAAGATGGCGAGAACATGGATTACCAGCTGCCCAATTACGAACACTTCGATGCTCCTGGGCGCTTCAAAGACGATGTGACCGGCAAAGCCTTTTCTCGTATTCGCTTGGAATACCTACGTCGAAGTGCTCGCACCCTAGTGGGAAAAAGCAACCATGCAGGCATTCAAGCGGGCATGAAAATCACCATCGAAGGGCACAACGAAGACACCATCAACCAAGAGTGGCTTCCAGTCTCCGTCGAGCACTACGGCACCCAACCGCAAGTCTTGGAAGAAGAAGGCCAATCGGGCAGCACCACCTACAGTAATCAATTTACCTTTATCCCCGCCACTACCAACTGGCAAGCAACACCGCAGCCGAAACCGAGTGTCGATGGCCCTATGATGGCCACGGTTGTTGGCCCAGAGGGTGAGGAAATCTTCTGTGACGAACACGGTCGAGTGAAACTGCACTTCCCATGGGATAGATACAGCGAAGCCAACGATCACAGCTCCTGCTGGGTGCGCGTCTCCCAAGGTTGGGCAGGCAATCAACATGGCATGATGGCCATCCCACGAATCGGCAGCGAAGTCATCGTCAGCTTTTTAAACAGCGACCCAGACCAACCGATTGTTACCGGACGCACCTTTAATGCGAAAAACACCCCGCCGTATTTATTGCCCGATAATAAAACCAAAACCGTATGGCGCAGTGATACCCACCAAGGGGAAGGCTTCAACGAGATCTCATTCGAAGACCAAGTCGACAACGAAAAAGTCTATGTCCATGCGCAAAAAGATATGGAAACCGATGTCCTCAACGACAGCATCAGCCACATCGGCCACGACCAACACCGACAAATCGACAACGATAGATTCACACAGCTAAACAACAACGACCATCTCACTATTAAAGGAGAACGTCGTCATAAAGTGGATAAAGATCATACATTAATAGTAGAAGGCAGCTTACAGCAGAAAGTCGGAACGAAATCCGTACTGGATGCAGGAAACGAGATCCACCTAAAAAGTGGCAGTAAAGCTGTAATCGAAGCAGGCTCGGAAATGACAGTCAAAGTCGGTGGCAACTTTATAAAAATAGACGCTGCTGGCGTGCATGTTGTAGGCTCCGCCATCAACTTTAACTCAGGCGGCAGTGCTGGATCTGGTAGTGGGTTTAGTGGCTCTGAACCTGAGCTGCCAGAGATTGGAAAATCGAAAGAGTAAAAACATTTATCGCAATCAACAACAGTGATACTCATAATAAAATAACGAGCATCACTGTTGCCTTACCAGCCCACCTACATAATCAATAAAGCAACTCTGCTCATCGGTAAGCGTGTGGCAAACCACACGCTTACATTACTAATAATATGCAGCTTAACCATTTTGACATTTTTTCACACTACAAATGAACAGATTAGCTGTGGCTCAGCCTTACTAAAAAGGA
This sequence comes from Marinomonas foliarum, assembly GCF_016906065.1. Taxonomy (NCBI): domain Bacteria; kingdom Pseudomonadati; phylum Pseudomonadota; class Gammaproteobacteria; order Oceanospirillales; family Oceanospirillaceae; genus Marinomonas; species Marinomonas foliarum. The sequence continues at coordinate 1,079,355 of NZ_CP070273.1, forward strand.
AAATCTCTCTAATAAATCACCGTGCAACAAGCTCACCTACAGTCGAATCATCTATGAACATGTTTATAGAAAGATCTTTGGTAAATTCTTTTGCTTTAGATTCAACCTCTCTCACCTCATCATCTGATAAAACGCTCATATAAACCTCTTCACCTTTATTATTGATTACCCTTTGATTAATAAAATATGCCCTATCGCTTTCACCAAAATATTTTCCAATCAACGAATAATAATAAGCTCGCTTATAATTTTGTCTCATTCGATTGGACATTTTTTGAATATCAGCCTCAGTTTCTACCTCCGATACTTGTCTTGAAAAATAATAATAGAGAGAAAATGCCCCCGAAGCATAACCAAGGGATAGCGCCTGTTTTGCTAGTTGAAGACCGTCATCAGTGTTAGAGTCTCTAATATAGTGTAAATCCATCATGGCAGGCGCATAACCTTTCTGCGCTTCGTAATCTAGTAATTCAATATTTTTTTCCATCTCAATTGGTATGTACATGTTATAACTAGCTGCTTTATAACCACCAGCTTTAACAGCTTCTTCCACCAATTCACCGTATTTTTTCTGCTTCAAAATTGGCACATATGCCCACCACGGCTTTTCACCCCAGCGCAGTAACGCATACATGGCTTTTCCATCGCCTTGATTAGCTCTTTTTTTCCATTCAGCAATGGCTTTATCCATCCAACCTTCATCGCATGGCCAACCTAAATAATCGCAGATTTTATTATAACTTGGCACCATTAGATGCATCGCCCAAGGATTTCCAGCCTCTGCCGCTTGAAGAAGCGTGGAAGCCGCTTCATATTGTTCACCGGTTTGAAACTGACTGACCCCTAACCAAAACAGCGCTCTGGCATCGCCTTGTTTTGCCAGTGGCTCAAATACAAGTAGAGCTTCCTTGTATTTTTGCTGATTAAATAAATCAACCCCTTCATCAACTGTTGCAGCAAAGCTTTCATACGATAATGCAATAAGACAACTTAAAAGATATTTAATTATTTTTTTCATTTTAAAGCACTCCAATCCCACTTCCAATCAAACTCCTTATACCCTTGTTGCCTCATCTGAATTGCATCATCTGAAGCTTGATAATCAGAAACCCTCAATAACTCAAAGTCAGCGGCAGTTATACGATTAATTTTTTGATATAAACGAGTCCGATTAGTTAATCTTTCTATATATTCGATGAACCCCCTATAATTCTCAGACGTTAACTGATCATATTTTTTACTCTTCAATTTCTCTCCCAATGTGTACTCATATTTATTTCTTACACCCAGAGCAAAAAAACGCCTCACCCTCAGCAGATTTTCTGCATATTTCTCCCATTTTTCACCTGGGTCTAAAGAGGTCGGATCTTTCAGGTACATCCGCTGCACAGCATTTTCAAAGCGATCCAGTTGCTCTGTTTTAGGGATTGTCGATTCAGCTCCCAGCCATTTAAAAATCTGTAGTATGGCATTACTCTGTGCGGCGTTTTGCTCTGCCAGTGAATTCGCTTCTTGTTCAGATGCCCAGTTATACCAATGGTCAGGAATATCATGATAATGCGTCAGTACCGTTAACAGTTTCGATAATGTTTCCGGCAGTGCGTTTTTGATCCATAAAGCGTTTTTGTCGGCATAGTCTTTGTTGTTGATGAAGTTTGCCACAAACCCAGCGTTCTTTTCTTCCTGCGCTCGCGATTCCATTTCACGAATCAGCTTAAACGGCAACATCGTGACGACCCCTACCCCTAAACCATATGAGATAGCTACCGTCATCACGGTATTTAATGCTTTAAATGTTTCATCGTCTCGGCCTTCTTCATCAAAAAAAGCAAACCGCTTAAAGCTATTGCTGTTGGTAATTGACAATAACAGGCTCAAAAAGGCCTCAATGTTCTGCGGATTCAGTTCGGCTGAGATTTTCCCACCACAACCAATCCCTTTGGTGACTCCAGCATTAAAAATGACAATAAACCGACTACCGTTGAACGTCAGAGTAAAGGAGCATTCTGCACCAATACCCAAGGTTCCACGCACGCCGCCGCCCACTTTAAATAAATTCAAAAAAGGGTGATTCGGATTCAGGTTCAAGTTCAAGTTTTTGGCATCTGTCGCGGTCGGCTTCCAATTAAACGCACAATTCACCGAACCTCCGACCTCTAACCCTGCAAACGCTTTGCCTTCAACCTTGGCAGGTTCATCTCCCGCAGAAAAGTTAGCAAAACCCGAACTTGTCGGTGTGGTTCCCCGCACCCCGAACAAACCGTTGGCTGTATTGCCAACATCCAGTTCTGTCGAAAGGTTCAGGCTTGCCGCTATCGAACCGTAAACAGCGCCAGTTATGAGCACCTGAAAAGAGCCAATATTACGTTCTTGCTTGGTCTCCGGCAGTGCATTGTTACTGGCATCCATACCGCCATGTATATATGGCAACTTAAGTGACATTTCTTTTTTCGGCAATGTCAGCGTCATATTGCTTTGTCCGGCCGCCGCATTTAGCCCCATTTTCAGCTCATATTTGCCGTCAGTTTTGCTGTTCCCCGTAATAAGCTCTTCCTTTGATGAGGCAGAACCCTGACCAGACCAGACAAACCTCATAAACTGCGCCGATGCACTCAAGTCCGCACTGCCTTCCACACCAAACAGATTGACGTCTTCTTTAAACCATGGGAAACAAGCCACATCATCAACATCGGCCAGTTTTTTACCTCCGGACCAAGTCAAAACAGTGCCGTACTTGGCCTCTAAGCTCGCATCAAGCTTTTTCATATCAACAAATGAAGAGGTATCGCCTTTCATATTGCCATCACCAGTCGCACCTCCGATCGGAGAAAACTGATAACCCACCACACAATTTTTATGCTGAGATAGCTTGTCACTCAGAACAGCATGATTGGAACGAATATACAGGCGTTTATTTGGCTCACTGGCTAATGCACATTCAACAATATGGCATTGCGCACTACTGTTAGTCGCATACAACTGGTTAGTTAGATCTTCCGGCTGATAGTCATGCTCATCCCAGATGAGCTGCATTGGCTGCTGCTCTAAAACTTGGCCAGCAAATTTGGCCCCCTCTACCCTATAGTAAAGAGGCAATGAGTTACTCTTCTGCTGTTCTGCTTTTTCTCTCAAGGAATCAATACGAGCCTGGCATTGATGTGCATAGGGCAACATATCGCTCACCTGTGCCACATACTCTTGGTTCTTACCGACCAAATCTTTGAAGTCCTTAATCCTTGTAGCCACTTCACGTACGATCAATAATTGCAATACATACGCTGGATAATACCCTAACGTATCAACTTTGAGTTTCGACAATACAGACTTCAGTTGACTTAAGGTTGAGGTTTGGTTTTCAAATTTTTCACGGATACGGTTAACCTCGGCTTTGCCGCTCAATAGCTGAGCTTCCGTCAGGCACTGCTCTTTTACCGCCACGGAAAGTAGATTCAACCCCACAATGTGTGACATCAGTGTCGGATAATCGACATTGTAGTGAATAAAGTCTCGTTTCAACCTATCAGTAGAATATCCTGTACGTCTCATATACCAATTAGCCGTACTCCTATCGGATAGACGTTTCACTATAATCTCGTGACTATGGCTTTTCCACAGGTTGTAGAATTCTTCAACCCGATCCAAATCGACAATCTCTGTATCAGATTTTAAATCCTTAATATCCGCAGGCACATCGATGCTGGCACGCTGGCGGTACTCGCGTACTGTATTCAGCAATTGAAATACAGCTGACCCCTTCGCTGAAGAGTAATAACCGAACTCGGAAAATTCATAGTTGAGTTCCCCTTGGGCAAGTTTGACGGACTTTGCGATTTTCTTGGCTTTTTTTTCATAATCTGCCACCTTGTCTTCAACATCCTCGAAGACATCATGAAGCAAGCCAATTAAAGCTCTGCGATACCGGTTTTTTAGATTAGTACGCGCGACTTTATTCTCTTCTGCCGCATTAGGCAGTTGCAGATAATTTTCTCCGTAGCGATTACGAAATATTCTTTCTAGAGTTTCTTCTTGCCTGTTGTGTAGCCGCTCTTTAATCTCTAATTTACGCTTTATACCGCTGACACCAATATCCCGGTTATCTTCAGGAAAGGTTAAGTTTTCCGGCTCAATTTCAACTTGCCTACTCAACAGAGCCTTTATAAACAAGGCCTCTCGATAATTATCTGCGTCCTTGCTATTTTCTTTGCTGTCATTCATTCGCAAAAACACTTCGTGAGACAAACTGTTAAAAGCATCAAGAACGCCTAATTTCCCCATCTCAGCGACACGAGAGACGTTGTCCGGCATTGCGACCGCTTTGGCGCAAACATCATGCTCTGCTTTTACTGCATCGACAGCTTCCTGAGCCAAAAAAAGAAACTTCTGCTCAGATTTTCCCCGTTCGCCAAGAATAGACGGAACATATAGCACATCAACCAAAGTTACGTTTTTGCTGCACTCAGACTGTGTAATCAGAGTATTCGGAAGTGTATTTTCAATTTCTTTGTCTTGAGATTCCCATTGAGCAGCAGCTGATTCTTCCGGCGTAATCAATTCATCACCGGTATAAATTAAGTTAATGTCTTTTATCTGCTCAGCATTAAGTTCCTGCAAGGTCGTAACGTCTGTATTGTACAACTTTGCTAATGAAGAGAGTGTCTCTCCCTTTTTAATCATATGAATTTGGGTCACGATAATAATTCCTCAGCTAATTCCTTGCTAATCATGAGTGGTGCTAGGGTCGGAGAATCAGACGGATTGGTTAGAGGCAATAGAGCTTCCGACCCCATTACCAATGGAGAAACCTTTAATTCACGGGCTAACCCACACAACGTAGATATTTGAGTCGAATCTAAATGCGGCAAAACGGCCATAAGAGATTTCGGTGAATAGAACCGAAACAGCAATAAACGTCCGTCTTCAGAGGTGATGGTAATATGCTGTTGCAGTGACTTGATCACCTCAGCTTGTGGCAAGGTTCTGTCAAATTCAAAACAGAGGCTGCTGCTTGCCCATCGCTTATCAGTTTGCCATTGCTGCCAAACAGCATCTTCTTCATGAAGCTTAATCCATAGCGGGCTATTGTCTATTTGCGCTTGCCACTGAGTGCCCAAATAGAGCTTGCCATATTCAATTTCGTGCTTGGCGCAAATCTGTGCGGCTTCGGTTACACGAATTGCGTCGACTACAAGATAATGTTGAGTGTCGTTCATGTTATACACCCCGAATACATGTACAGTCTGCTTTTGCGCAGGCTCCGTCAGCCTGCCTCTGGCAGAGCTCCATCATTGGTAAATCCAACTCAGCAACAGCAGGAAGAGTTGCCTTCATGCTCGGACTATGTGGAGCGAGTAATAGCTTCTCAGGTGCGACGGGCGAAACGATACCACCCGGCAACAATGGCAATAGTTCACTAAACCCACTACCCGATCCTGCACCACCTCCCGCGTTCAGGTTGATAGCGGCGCCGACCATATGAACACCACCACCGTCGATTTTCACAAAGCTGCCGCCCGCGGCGAGGGTAATTTCTGCGCCTGCTTCAATCACGGTTTTGTTACCGCTCTTGATGTGTATTTCTTCACCGGCTTCTAGCACTGAGATCTTACCGACCTTTTGCTGCAAGCTGCCGTCGATGGTGATTGTTTGGTCTTTGCCAATCTTGTGGCGACTTTCGCCATGGATGGAGAGGTGGTCGTTGTTGTTCAGTTGTGTAAAGCGATCGTTGTCGATTTGTCTGTGTTGGTCGTGGCCGATGTGGGTAATGCTGTCGTTGAGGACATCGGTTTCCATATCTTTTTGCGCATGGACATAGACTTTTTCGTTGTCTACTTGGTCTTCGAATGAGATCTCGTTGAAGCCTTCCCCTTGGTGGGTGTCGCTGCGCCAGACGGTTTTGGTTTTATTGTCCGGTAGAAGGTATGGCGGGGTGTTTTTGGCGTTGAACGTCCGTCCGGTAACAATCGGTTGGTCTGGGTCGCTGTTTAAAAAGCTAACAATGACTTCGCTGCCGATTCGTGGGATGGCCATCATGCCATGTTGATTGCTTGCCCAACCTTGGGAGACGCGCACCCAGCAGGAGCTGTGATCGTTGGCTTCGCTGTATCTATCCCATGGGAAGTGCAGTTTCACTCGACCGTATTCGTCACAGAAGATCTCCTCACCCTCTGGGCCAACAACCGTGGCCATCATAGGGCCATCGACACTGGGCTTGGGTTGCGGTGTCGCTTGCCAGTTGGTGGTAGCAGGTATGAAGGTAAAGCAATTGTTGTAGGTGGTGCTGCCCGATTGGCCTTCTTCTTCCAAGACTTGCGGTTGGGTGCCGTGGTGTTCGACAGAGACCGGCAGCCACTCTTGGTTGATGGTGTCTTCGTTGTGCCCTTCGATGGTGATTTTCATGCCCGCTTGAATGCCTGCATGGTTGCTTTTTCCCATTAGGGTGCGAGCACTGCGGCGTAGGTATTCCAAGCGAATACGAGAAAAGGCTTTGCCGGTCACATCGTCCTTGAAGCGCCCTGGCGCATCGAAGTGTTCGTAATTGGGCAGCTGGTAATCCATGTTCTCGCCATCTTGCTGTTGCAAGAAACGGTAATCGGGCTTTTTGAAGCTGTAGTCTTTCAGCGTGCTTTGGCTTGGTAAGCTTTGAGTGTGGTGCGTTAACGTCGAGATATAAAGATCGTCTGAGCCACCACCGGCCAAGACGTTGTACGGTATGTTCGTTGGGTACTTAGGTAAAAACTGGCTTTGATCCGCAAAGTGCAGAAGGTGTTTGCCTTCTTCGTGGGTGAAGTAATAGACCCAGCCTTCTTCGGCTGCTAGTCGGTGTAAAAAGTCTAAGTCGGTCTCACGGTATTGAACACAAAACTCGCGCTCTAGGGGCGTTCTTTGAGTGGTAAAAAGGTGCTCCGTGATGCCCATCTCATCCAGTAGTTGGGTGATGATGGCTTGGGCGGTTTGCTTTTGGAAGATACGGCTGTTGTGACGTAAAGACAAACGTTCTAAGGCGGGAACGAGGGTTAAACCGTAGTAGGTAAAATTATGACCGGTGTCGCCTTTTTCAAACTGACGCACAATGCCGTGCACTCGCTGAACCAGCTCGCCATTGCGGAACAGGCGTAGCTCGGCGTTTTTATCGACGATGGTATCAGCAGACAGATCCGATTGACGGCTGGCAAGAGACAATTGATAACGGAAGCCATAACAAGGCGCACCGTCTTTTAGCAGAGAATCGGAGATCGATTCATGCCCTTGATATTCTCGAACGACGAGGGTGTTTTCTTCCAATCCGTCGAGTGCCAATGTAAACGTCAATGTAGCCATACCAGTTTCCTTTGTTATGACGGTCTATCCAATTCGTAGAATACAAGTCGTAAAACCCAAATCTTAAACAGTCCATTATTCACGTTCGGAACAGATCATCTACCCCGAAGACAGTGATAATTGCGCAAGAATTGTGAACCATTAATACGCAAAAAGGCCGCCTGAGTGAACAGGCGGCCCGTACCAATACCCGCTTACGCTTCGATTGGTTTACTCCAGTCATCAGAACCTGATGTACCAGAGTTGATGTGATCCCAATTGATCTTGCGGTAAGCCAAAGATACTGTCACGTTTTGTGTGAAGTTGCCCATTGCTGGATCTTGGCAGTGTGGCATTTCGCACTGAATGTCTACGATTACCGCGCCTTCCAAAGAAGTCACGAAGAAGTTTTCTTGCTTGCCTTCCGCTGACGTGCGGTACCATTTCAATTCCACTTTTGGCAATTTTTCGCCAGAAGACAAGGCGTTGTAAAGCAATGGAACCGCTTTGTTCAAGGCTACGGTGAATTTGAATGGCTTGTGAACGCGCTGACCTGATGGGTTGCCAGACTGTGGGTTCGTTGGAACCGTCACGTTGTGGTCAAACTTTTGAACCAGCATTTCGTCGTCATGGCCTTCCAAGCCCACGTCACCGATAGAATCGACAGACATAGCACCCGCTGTGATAAGACCCTGAGATTCACCTTCGAGAGAGATAAAACATGGCGTTGGCATAATAACATTCCTTATTTATAAAATAGTAAAAACGTGTTTTTGAACACTCCATCCAGAATAGCAATATAGATGCCAAACAAAAATAGCCAATATTTTCATAAACTTAGCAAAAACCAAAACCACCAACGAGCAAGACTTTGCTTAGGCTTGGGCAAAAAACCGCTCGGCGAGCAATAGTTTGCTAGATGAAGAACAAGCCCCTCTAATAAAAAGACCAGCAGGGGGAAGACTGCTGGTCTTTGTTATCAATACACTCTGACGCTTATTTCATTTCATCAGACTGCAAATTGATTCATGGTGTTATCTTTACCAGACGCTTTTAGCGCTTGCTCACCAGAGAAGTACTCTTTGTGATCATCACCTATGTTAGAACCCGACATGTCTTGGTGCTTCACACAGGCCAAGCCTTGGCGAATTTCCTTGCGCTGTACTTCTCTCACATAACCCAACATACCTAATTCACCGAAGTAGTCTTTCGCCAAATTATCGGTAGACAAGGCCGCTGTGTGGTACGTCGGCAAGGTAATCAAATGATGGAAGATCCCTGCTTGCGCAGCGGCATCTTTCTGGAAGCGTCGAATACGCTCATCCGCTTCCTCGGCTAACATGCTGCCATCAAAATCTTGTGACATCAGTTTCTCTCGTTGGTATTGGCTAACATCTTTGCCTTCTTCCAGCCACGCATCAAACACCTGCTGACGGAAGTTCAATGTCCAGTTAAAAGATGGACTGTTGTTGTAAACTAATTTCGCGTTTGGCATAACGTCACGAATACGATTCACGATCGCGGCGATTTGCCCAATATGTGGTTTTTCGGTTTCGATCCATAATAGATCCGCGCCATTTTGCAAAGAGGTAATACAATCTAACACCACGCGGTCTTCACCCGTATTCGGTTTAAAGCGCACCAAGCCATTCGGCAAACGAGTGGGTTTGATTAATCGCTCGCCTAGTTTGATTGCCATATCGCCAGATTGCATTTGCGCAAGTGAGGTCACTTCCTCGCCATCAATGAAGGCATTGTATTGGTCGGCTAAATCACCAGGCGTTTGTGATACAGGAATTTTTTGAGTTAAACCCGCGCCCAAAGAATCCGTACGCGCTACGATCACACCATCGTCTACACCCAATTCCAAGAAGGCATAACGTACCGCATTAATTTTCGCTAAGAAATCTTCATGAGGAACCGTCACCTTGCCATCTTGGTGACCACATTGTTTTGCATCAGACACTTGGTTCTCGATCTGGATACAACAAGCGCCCGCTTCAATCATTTTCTTCGCTAACAAATAAGTCGCTTCTTCGTTACCAAAACCCGCATCAATATCCGCGATAATAGGCACTACATGGGTTTCAAAGTTATCAATTTTCTGCTGAGCGGCTTGTTCACGGACTTGATCACCCGCTTCTCTGGCGTCATCCATTTCTTTAAATATGTGCTGTAATTCACGGGCATCCGCTTGTTTCAAAAAGGTGTACAACTCTTCAATCAACGCTGGCACAGACGTTTTTTCATGCATAGATTGATCTGGCAATGGGCCAAACTCAGAACGCATGGCCGCGACCATCCAACCAGACAGGTACAAGTAACGGCTACGTGTGGTGCCAAAATGCTTCTTGATAGAAATCATTTTTTGTTGGCCAACAAAACCATGCCAGCACCCCAAAGACTGGGTGTAATTCGCTGGATCTTTGTCGTAGCTCGCCATGTCTTCACGCATGATTTTAGCTGTGTATTTGGCGATATCTAACCCCGTATTAAAACGGTTTTGCAATTGCATTCTCGCTACGAATTCAGGGTTCATCGCCGCCCAAGTTGGGCCTTGTTGATTGATCGTATTGCTCGCTTGCTGTGTTTTATTATTATAAGTTTGCATGGTTCTTCTCACTCTTTAGGTTGTTTAAGATAAATTTATTAATAGGTAATTAATTTGCTGCTTTCGCTTTAACTCGGTACGCGTGTAAAAGTGGCTCGGTATAACCATTTGCCTGAATCACGCCTTTAAAAATCAAATCTTGCGCTGCTTTAAAAGCGAAACTCTTGGTATTTAAGGCCATCGGGCGATACCCTTCTGTGGCTATATTTTGCTCATCCACCACCCGAGCCATGCGTTGCATCACCTCATCAATCTGCTCTTTACTGCACACACCATGAAGCAACCAGTTCGCTAAATGTTGGCTAGAAATCCGCAAGGTGGCACGGTCTTCCATCAAACCCACATTGTTAATGTCAGGCACTTTCGAACACCCCACGCCCGCTTCAACCCAACGCACTACATAACCCAATAACCCTTGAACGTTGTTTTCGATTTCTCGTTCAATCACTTGCTGCGACAAGGTCAAATTGCTTGGAATCGTCGGGATGGTTAGTAAATCTGTTAGGCTCGCTTTCGGACGATTTTTTAGTCGCTCCTGCACTTCAAACACATCCACTTGGTGATAATGCAATGCATGTAAAGTCGCCGCGGTTGGTGATGGCACCCAAGCCGTATTCGCGCCCGCTTTCGGATGGGCTACTTTCGCCGCCATCATCGCTGCCATTTCATCTGGCATAGCCCACATACCTTTGCCGATTTGTGCTTTGCCAGGCAAACCACACTGCAAGCCTATGTCGACGTTGCGATTCTCATAAGCCTGAATCCAAGGCTGAGTTTTAATCTGATCTTTTGGCAAGAAAGCGCCAGCTTGCATGCTGGTATGAATCTCGTCACCAGTTCGATCCAGAAACCCCGTATTGATGAAAAACACCCGAGATTTCGCCTGACGAATACACTCTTTCAAATTCAAGGTCGTACGGCGTTCTTCGTCCATAATGCCGATCTTGATGGTGTTTTCTGGTAAGCCAAGCATCTGCTCTACTCGAGCAAATAACTCACAACTAAATGCCACTTCCTCTGGGCCATGCATCTTGGGCTTGACGATATAAATACTGCCAGTTCGGCTATTGCTCATTTTTTTCTGCTGTTCGCCTGCTGTAGGCTGCAAATCTAATGCGGCAATCAAGCTTGTTACGACCGCATCAATAATGCCTTCAGGCACAAAGTTACCCAGTTCGTCTTGCATCAAGTCACATTCCATCAAGTGACCGACATTGCGAATCAACAGCAAAGAACGGCCATGTAAGCGGTATTCTTGATTGTCTAAGTCCGTAAAAATACGGTCTGGGTTCATGCGGCGCGTTTGCGTCTGCCTATCTTTTTCGAAGCTAGCTTCAAGCGTGCCTTGCATTAGGCCAAGCCAATTGCGGTACACGTCAATTTTGTCTTCCGCATCAACGGCCGCTACTGAGTCTTCGCAGTCCATAATGGTGCTTAGGGCTGACTCAATAAGAATGTCATTGATATTGGCTGGGTCTTTCACGCCGTTTTTGCCGTTACGATCAAACTGGATTTCTACGTGTAAGCCGTTATTTTTCAGTAATACGGCTTCTGGCTCACTACGCTGACCATTTACCGCCACCAGCTGGCAAGGTTGCTGTAAACCGGTTTGGCTTCCATCTTGGAAAAATGCCAATAAATGATGGTAATAAACCACGTAGCTGATCACGTCTTTGTGAGAACCTGATTCCAGCGGAAACACCTCGTCCAAAAAGTCTTTGGCTTTGGCAATCACCGCTTCGCCACGAACTGGGTTATAGGCTTTGCCTGTCGCTAGCTCGTCTGTTTTAGGAATCACATCCGTGCCGTAAAAAGCGTCGTACAAACTGCCCCAACGAGCATTGGCGGCATTCAGCGCAAAACGTGCGTTCTTGACTGGCACAACCAATTGAGGCCCTGCTAAGTGAGCAATTTCTTCATCAACATTCGCTGTGGTGATAGTGAAATCATCGCCCACTTTGACCAAGTAACCAATCTCACGTAAGAAGGCTTCATAGGCCTTTGTGTCCATGACTTGGCCTTTATGATCAAGGTGCCATTGATCAATTTGTTGTTGCATCTGGTCACGAGTCGCCAATAGTTGACGATTAATTGGTGATAGATCAGCAATCAGCAGCTCAAGGTCGCGCCAAAATTTGGTTGGTTCGATAGCGTGAAGTGGCAGCACTTCTTCATTGATGAAGTGGCAAAACCCTGGATGAATCACACTGTTATTTTTCGCTTGGGGCATATTCATCTCGCTTTCCTTCTTTTTCTTATCACTCTGATTCTTAGGGTTAGCAATTCGCTTGACCTCTCTTTCGATTGCTTGATTTATAGTCTATGCCCGTCTAAGCTAAAATTTCACAATAAGAATTACACAGTGTAAATTTTACAAAAATGAAAAATAAAAATAGCCTCAATCGCAAAGCCCATTTTTTGGGAACAAAAATCCGCAACCTGCGTAAACGCAACCGTTTAACGATGGAAGACCTGTCGGCACGGTGCATTAAAATAGACGCAGAATCGGCCCCATCAGTGTCTTATTTATCCATGATAGAAAGGGGAAAACGCATCCCCAGTGAAGACGTATTAGAAGTCATCGCGAGCGTTTTTCAGAAAGAAGTCGAATGGTTCCTAGATGATATTCCGGAAGAAGAGGCCATCACGCCTTCCAAAGGTTCCGGTGGTGGCATCGATGGCATGGCGTTAGAGCCAAACTTTTTGTTTTCCAAAGAAATACTGCAAATCGCCATTCCAGAGATGCTTTCCCAAACGGGCACCAGCGGTCGACAATTTGCCCATCTATTGATTCGCGCTCACCAAGAACACCATCAAAACCATTTCCCAGATTTAGAACGCGCGGCGGAAGAAGTGGGACTCAAACGTTTGCCATTAAGCCTTGATGAGATTGTTGCCATCACCAAGCAAATGGGCTTGCAGATTAAATGGTTTCGCAAGACGCCGTTAGCGGTATTACAAGAGATGGGCATCAGTGAAAGCCATGTGGTGACGTCTTTTTTTGATCCGCCAAGTACGATTTACATCAACCAAATCATGAAAGCCCAACCACAACGATTAAAATACAATCTCGCAGTGCATATTGGTCACACGGTATTGCACGACAAAGACGGCATGAAAAACGTCTTGGTCACAGGGCGAAATGAAATATCCCCATTGCAGGCTAAGTCATCAAAAATACAATCGTCTGGTATGGATGCTCAGGATATTTTGTACGCTTGGCGAGACTTCGAATGCAGCTTCTTTGCTGGGGCTTTGCTTTGCCCAAAAGTGCCCTTTCGACAAATGCTGGATCGCAACGGCTACGAAATTAATACCGCGCAACTGGCGGGTGTTTCAGAATCGGTCACCATGCGTCGTATGACAGCAGCGTCGCCTTATCCCCATTGGCATTATTTTGATGCTTACGCACCGGGTAAACTCAAAGCCGTGTATCGAGGTAATGGTATTCCCTTACCTTGGGGCAACATGAGCATGGTGGAAGATCCTTGTCAGCACTGGTCTGTATTTCGCAAAATCAGCGAACCTAGCACTGGCACATCCGCACAAATATCGATTCTTAATGTCGGCGACGAACCGCGAATTTACGCTTGTGAATCGATCAAAGTACAAGATCTTGCAGGCAACAATCACGTACTTTGCTCCGGCATCGATTTAAACCCAGCTATTGATGCCCAAGGCAAAGACGCCCTTTCAATTGCGGCAGATTTACGGGAAGCCTGCGTAACCAGAGGCGGTTCCTCACAGATTCCGAGAAGCATCAAAAAAGACCTGATGAGTGTGGCGAAGATTTTAAACATCAACTGGGTCGAACGAGGCATAGACAACGACGCGAGATTGATTTGCTCTCGTGGCGCCGTTTGCCCGAGGAAACCGAGTTGTTATCAACAATGTGAGGCGCGGTAGTCAGCTTGTTTGGGAAAAATATGGTGTTTACTCGTCCCTCTAACAACTTCATAAACACCATACTTTTAACTTTAAAAAGGTAACAACTTCACTATTAGCTAGGCTAACGATTTTTTCACCAAGAACTCTTCCTTAGCGTTTCTTTGTTTCCGGCTTGGGGCAATAAAACCTTCACCCAATTCTTTTGCAAACAACAACCCCTGCTTTCGATTGGGAACGTTAATTTCACCTTCTACATCATAAATTAAATGGCTCTCAACATCCGTTACGCCACTATACGAAAAAATTCCAAGGTCAATTTGAACCTTCATGGCTTCTTCATAATTATATTTTTCATACGTCGCTTTTTTTGAACCTCCCACTCCTAACAATAGCGTAGGGAGATTCGTAAGAAGGCCATTAAGATTTTCTTTGCCGCGGTCTTCAACGCTTTTACCATATTGGTATGCCCAACCAACGGTAAAAACTCGCTCAATCCATCCCTTCATCAATGCTGGCATGCTCCACCAATAAACAGGAAAAACAAACACAAGTTGATCTGCTTTTGCCACTCTGTGCTGCATCTCTGCGATCTCGGCTGGAAGCTCTCCTCCCCAGAAACAAGCATGATCCTCTTCAGTAAATCGGGGATCAAATCCTTCACGATGTAAGTCTAATATATCAATTGAATGGCCCGCGTTGATGATTGGCCCATGAAACGCATCCATAACAGCCGCTGGATATTTATCTCTAAATGGATGTGAAAAAATCGTCAATATGTTCATAAAGTCACCTCAAAAATAATGATAGAAAGTATCGAATTAGCGTCTTGTACTAGCACTAACTAAACGTTACTAAGAAAAATTTCGTTGTTATTAAGCAAAAGTAAAACTATCGTTCTACTTGAAATAGTAGAGAGATCGTTTTACATTGTCAAATATGAACAAAACACATGAGAAAATAGCAGCAGGGCTCGAACAAGCTTTTGCTAAAAATGGTTTTACCGAACTGGGTGTCGATGGGTTACGGGATGCTGCACAAGTTAGCTTGCGCACACTCTATAAATACTGCCCTTCAAAAGAAGCTATGATCATAATGGCACTAGAGTATCGTCATGCTCGTTATCTCAATCATCTCTTTACTGATTTATCGGCTAAAAGAGATGAAGTCCCATTCGAGATATTTTATAGAGTTAGTCAATGGATGCATGAGAATTCGTCAGAAGGATGTCTCTTCCATAACGCAGTTGTCTCATATCCAAATAGTGAGCCAATTCGGTCTATGTTAGAGCGTCATAAGAAGGAAGTAGCAGAACGGATGACAGAAGCAGCAGGCATTCCCACAATAAAAGCTCAGTTATTATTGTTACATGAAGGCATAGTGCAAAGCTGGCCAGTCCTAGGCGAGCAGGCAGCAACTAGCGCGAACATACTACTGGTTGCTATGTTGGAAAATCAAAAATACAGTATCGCCAAATAATTTTTTCTAAATAGTTATTAGAAGTCTGAGGCTCGATGGTCGATATTTTTAGAGGAAAATTAATATATTGAAGCCAAGCCTTGTGGTGTTTTGTTAGGCTTGGCTTTTATTTCTGTATCTTCATCACTCTTAAAATTTGACGGTGAATAAGAAAAAATAATAACTACTTTTCTTCTAGCTCCGAATACGCTTCTACAACAACAGCCCCAGCGTCAATACGTTTTAACAAACCCGCTTTTTCTAGATAAATCATGTCGTTGTAAATGATGTTATCCGACACATTAAATCGCTGCTTTAACGTCTCAGAGAATACTTTTCCATCCAATGCTAACAACAGCAGTATGGTTTGTTGTCGCTGAATGCTTTTCTTATTCTCGAAGCTCATCATCACGTCGCTCTTAGTTATTAACGTAAAGAAGTATTGCTGTAACGTCGTAATCGCTCAGTTGTCACTAATATAACGACAGAAAGAAAGACTAATATCACCGGCAATGACGCGAAAGTGAAGGCTGTTGCGGCACCACCTAGCACTGGCGGAACTATCATAATTCCTATATAAGCGGAGGCCATAGATAAGCCTATAATGGTTTGTGATGCAGCCGAGCCAAAACGTTTTGGGGTCATTTGAAGGGTATTAGGAAAGATAGGTGCGCAACCGAGTCCAATCAATATCAAGCCCATTTTTGCAAGTCCATCAAAGAACGGCAGAGCCAGTAATATACAACCCAATAATATAATGAACACGCCAGCTCTTATTAGAGCTTCTTCAGTAATTTTTTCAGCAATGACGCCACAGGCAAACCGCCCAGCCGTAATCCCCAAATAATACATAGCGACCCAGAACGCGGCATCGGCAGCCAAAACGTCTCTTTGTGTCGTGAGATAACTTGCCGCCCACAATCCAGTACTCATTTCTATTGAGCAATAGCAAAAGAACACCGCCATTTGCAATGGAACACCTTTTATTTTCAAGGCGGTCGCATTCGACACTAGCGCACCACCAGTGTCATTACTTTCTAAAGATTTAACAACAAACTTCTTCCACAGTGGCAAGGAGGAAAAGAGTAAAATAACGAGCAAAAATTGCACTACAGCGATTGTTACATAGCCATCACGCCAGCCTTCATTGAGAGTCAGGTAATTCGCCATTAATAGTGGACCTGCCGTCGCCCCCACGCCCCAGAATGAATGCAAGTAATTCATGTGTTTAGCTTTGTAATGCAAAGCCACGAAGTTGTTTAATGCAGCATCCACTGCACCCGCCCCAAGACCCAAAGGAATAGCCAAAAATACAAGCGCTAGAGCCACATTGGACATACTAAAACCAAGTAATGCGATGGCTGTCAGCAAAACACTGATTGCGACGACTTTTCCAATCCCAAAACAGTTAATTGCTTTTGTCACATAAAGACTAGAAAGAACGGTACCAGCACTAATAATGAGAGAAATGACACCCGCAAATTCCATCGAGGCATTTAAATCGTTTCTCATTACTGGCCACGATGACCCAAGTACAGCATCAGGTAATCCTAAACTGATAAAAGCGATGTAAATAATAAAAAGCAATAGCATGACAATCTTGACCTATATATGATTTTTTAAAACAATACTGCCTAATTGATTTTGAATATAGATATATACTTCCTTAAAATATAACGATTCTATCGAAACAACGTCACCAAACAACTTTACTAAGTGATGCCATGCAAATTTATAAAATTGAAACAGAAAAAAATGGCAAAGAACTGACTACTCATGGTAGCCATGACTTTCCCTGTGGATCTTATGACGAACGTTTTTCCCATTTTTTTGGTGGCGAAGTTCCATGGCATTGGCACGATGAAATTGAAGTCGTATTGGTTATCGAAGGGGCTACTAAAGTCGAATGTCTCAATACCAGTGACATTGTAAAAACTGGTGAAATGATCTTTATCAACGCGAACACCCTACACAAGCTGACGAACCATGGAACTGAAGATTGCCGTATACTCAATGTGGTATTCAGCCCGAAAATACTCGGGGGTGGCGATTTTGGGCTCATTTATAAAAAGCATGTACTTCCGGTTATTAATAACAAAGAACTCATGTTCTATAAATTTTCTACAGAAAAAGCCTGGCACCAACAAGTCATTCATGAGTTAGCGAGTGCTTTCAAGGTATGGGATGAGAAGCGCTCTGATCGCGAATTCTATATGAATATAGCCTTAATGAAATTTTGGCATATTTTCTGTACGAACCATCAAGACATCACCTCTTCAAAGAATGCTTCGAGAACGAATGAAAGAAGAGTACAAACGTTACTCAATTTTATTCATGGCCATTATGATGAACGCATTTCCATTGCCGATATCAGCCAAGCAGCAAGCATTAGTGAAAGTGAGTGCTATCGTATATTTCGTAATACGTTGGGCAGCTCTCCTAACAGCTACTTATTGAATTATCGGCTAAGACAATCAGCACTATTGTTAACCGAAACTAGCCGACAAATCGCCGATATTGCCTACGCAAGTGGATTCAACTGCTCCGCCTATTTTTCTAAAAAATTTAAACAAAGCTTTGATGTCGCCCCCATGCAGTTTCGTAAAAAATACAGCGTTACTTTGGACCACCCAATAGCTAACCACTTACCCGAAATGCAAATGGAATAATGTTTCTAGTAAAAAGGCACTTATTAGAGAGCGGACACAACTGAGAATCCCTATCATTACTGACGATAGAGTTAATTTTTCCCTTCGTTTTTGGCTAAAGAAAAAGTAAGGCTTCATTAGATCGACATAAAAATGCCTTTTTCCTCAATCAGCCCTATCGAAATACGCCCACAAGTATTAAAATCAGCGCAAATTCCCATACCCTTAGTTAAGGAAACCTCATGACTTTGTCGACCAGCCAGTCAACTAATGTCGTAGTTGTTAGTAACTCTTCTGATAATCCCTTTGCTATTGATGTTGCCTATGCAATGGGCCAGCACGAAGACATCGCTGATCTGATCAGTATGAAGCAATTCATGAACTCTGAATTTTGCCCTCGTTTTATTTCTGACGAAGCAGATTTCGAAAACATTGGCCGCAAACTTAAGGGTAAAGCTGTCATTATCGTCAGTACTGGCAGTCATGTAAAAAGCCGCCAAGAATTAGCCATGTCCAACCTAATTATCGCTCGCGCCGCAAAAGAAAATGGTGCTGATCGCGTTATCTTGGTTGAACCAGATTTATTCTACAGCGCACAAGACCGTGGCCCTCATCAAAGCCTAGGTGAAACCAGCTTCGAGCGTGACATCAACGATGTTAAGAAGTTTGACGGACAGCCGTTCACTGCGAAGCTTTATGCACAACTATTGAAGCTGTCTGGTGTGGATACGGTAATGACCATCCATAACCATTCTGATTCTGTGCAAAAGATCTTTAATGACGTCTTTGAAGGCGATTTCCATAACTTAATCCCTTATGAGATTTACGCTCATTACTTATTGAATTCAAACATTTTGAACTATGGCGAAGACGGTGAAGGTTTGGTGCTATGCGCACCAGACAAAGGCGCCCGCGACTTCGTTAAAGAAATGTTCAGAACACTGGGTCTTAGCAAAGCAAAATTCATCATGCTTGATAAAGATCGCACAGCTGAACGCAAAGTAGAAATCACGCTTCATAAAGAAAGCGAACATACTTTCGACGGTCTGGATGGTGCGAGCATTGTATTGTTCGACGACATGGTTCGCACAGGCTCTACTGTTGTGAAGTCATGCCAATTTTTACAGCAGATCAATCCTGAGCGTATGGTGTTTGCGGTATCGCATTTTTATGCCAGCGATGAAGGACGTGAGCGTATGGCGCATCCTGCGATCGGTGAAATTTTAACGCTAAACACCCTACCTACGATTTTGAACCGTGATGAGCAAGGCCGTCTACGTAAGAAAATGGTCGTACTAAAGGTAGAGAAATGGCTTGCTCAAGAGCTTTGCAACATTCTTGATTTGCCACAAACTCACGAGCCGAATCCTTACAAGATCGATATGTCTTCTAAAAACCCACGTTTTAAGCGCAAAATTTGGTTCAGCGAAGAGCTGTCTGAGTTAAAAAGCTAACATTCAATATAGCCCAACATGACAACATGTTGGGCTATATACTCCCCGCGTAAGACCTTCCATTGCTTCAAGCTAAGCTTTTTCCCTGACTAATCCACATAACCTAGCAAACCAGTAACAAGTTGATCAAAGACAGCTTTGCAAGCTGGGCTTTTTCTTAGATCCTCATGCATGGTCACCCAAGTATCCATTTCAAAACAAAAATCATCTGCTAATAAACGAACCAGGTTATCATCTTGCTTGGCTAAACCTTGCTGACAAATACCTATCCCCACACCAGCCCGAATTAGAGCGAGTTGCGCCACATTACTATCGGTGCGAAAACAGAAACTATCCTTCTCAACAGAAAAAGGTAATGTTTTGACTACTGCTCGGATGTAGTCAGTCAGCCGATCAAAACCAATTAAACGATGCTTTTCAAGATCCTCCAGTGTCATAGGCACACCATGCTTGTTTAAATAATTTTGATGGGCAAAAAAGCCAACTTCTATATTGCCAATACGTCGTGCGACTAATTGAGTTTGTGTCGGACGAAATAAGCGTATTGCAATATCGGCTTCTCGGTTGAGTAAATTTTGCACCTTATCAGACAAAACCAACTCGATCTCAACCTGCGGTAGTCGTTCCGCGATGTCAGCGAAAATGCTTGGTAGCACTTCGATGGCAATCACGTCACTGGTTGTGACTCGCACCGTGCCTTGAATACCGTCAAACTGCGAACTCGCTACACGCTCAATAGCTTCAGCAATACTTGCCATTTCACTTGCTGGCGCCAATAAAGCGTTTGCAGCTTCAGTAGGTGTTAATCCCCCCTGAGTGCGGACAAATAGCGTCATTTTCAATACTCGTTCTAACTCAGATATATGCCGTCCAATAGTAGGCTGAGTGGAACCAAGCGCACGTGCCGCAGCCGATAAGGACCCTTCCTGCATGACACTAAGAAATGACCTGTATAACTCCCATCCAATATTTTCATTCATACAAAAATGTATAGCCGCCCTATTATTTTCATCAATTTCATTCAACTAAAAGAATATCTAAGCTTGCTTCATCAATCTACTTAATTTTGGAGAAGTAAAATGAAGCAGTCATTAAAGCAAAACAAAGCCTTAATATTAGGCGCCACAGGAGGCATTGGCAGCGAAGTAGCAAATCAACTTAGCAATGCAGGCTGGTACATTAATGCACTCAAACGTCGTGCTCATACCATGCCGGAAAAGAAGAATATTACTTGGTTCGAAGGCGATGCACTCAATCAAACCGATGTGGAAGCCGCGGCTGAAGACTGTCAAATCATCCTCCATGGTGTTAATCCCGCAGGCTATAAAAACTGGGAGACCTTGGTTTTACCTATGTTAGATAACACTATTGCGGTTGCCAAAAAAACGGGCGCTTGTATTGTTCTGCCTGGCACTATCTATAACTATGGGCCCGATGCTTTTCCTGTACTTCATGAAACATCTCCACAAAACCCTACCACAAAAAAAGGTCGCATCAGGGTTGAAATGGAACGCCGTTTACAAGATTTTGCAAACTCAGAAGGGAAAGTTATCATAGTTCGAGCAGGGGATTTTTTTGGAGCAAGCTCTGCGAACAGCTGGTTTTCTCAAGGATTAATCAAGCCAAATCAAGCAATAAAAAACATCAGCAATCCATCTGAAATTAATGTTGGCCACCAATGGGCTTACTTACCAGATGTCGCTAAAGTCATGCTTAAATTAATTGAAACTCGTGACACATTAGACAGCTTTTCAACATTTCATATGAATGGTTTTTGGGATGAGGATGGAGTGCAAATGGCAAAATCCATTCGTCGAGTAGTAGAAAGAAACACGGGGAGAACGCCAAATATTTGCGCATTTCCTTGGTGGCAAATACGTTTTCTCACGCCATTCAATCAAACACTAAAAGAACTGATGGAAATGAAATACCTTTGGCAAAACACGATACGCATGGACAACAGTAAACTTATTCAACAATTAGGGTACGAGCCATTTACCCCAATAGACAAAGCACTAGAAAATACCTTAAAAGAACTCAATTGTCTGAATTAAAAAGTTAATGGTCTGCTACCTCTAAGTTAGCTAATAAAAATGCCGCGATCACGCGGCATTTTTGTTTCTTGTGTCCAAGAGTATTTCTTAAGCACGAAACGCCAGCAAGAGGATATCTGTGATTTTACGATCTATTTCTACTTGTGCTGTTTCAAAATCGGCTCTTTCTACCTTGTACAAGAAAGGCTGAACACCTCGCAGTTTCTTGATCGCTTGCGGATCTTCTGCCAGCAAGACGGCAACATAAGAAAAAGCATCATAGTAAGAAAAAGCCTGTTCTTTAAGCGCATTCAAGTAAGAGTCGACGGACTCTTCTCCAAACACTTGCTTAATCGCCGTAACAGCACCAAACACAGCAACACCTTCACACAAAGCAGGCGTTGTCGCACCGTCATAACCTACCGGATATTGGCCGCGCACCATCTCTTGAATAACATCAGCTAACAGCATGACATCATTACTGAATACTCTGGCTGGCATGTGGATCTTGTAACGATATGGTTCATCAGGGTGCGCAAATACTGCGCTTGGCTTGGCTATGTCATCCCACACTTCAAAGCCATCAAATTTGGCTTCTTCAACGGCTTCGCCAAAAAGAAACTCCACTGCTGGCAACCAAGCCGCACGTAACTTTTCTAATTTATTTACTTCTGTTGAGTAAGTGTCTACCACAACCTCATCCTTATTTATTCTGAAAGAAACGGAGCATTCGACCCATGGTTCAAGTGCCCTTTTAGATAGACGAAACCTTACCATATTGAAGGCATCCAAGCAGGGGAAATTCTCGTTAACAAATGAGATAAGTCATTATCTTAGCTGGCTGTCTTTACTGCCTGCGCGATTATACAAAACAGAACGACCTTGTTTCTCTTGCTCAGATTGGCACTGGATGCACAAACGCACACCTTGAATAGCTTTACGACGAGGTTCAGGGATCACCGCATCACATTCTTCACAATGAGTCAGACTCTCACCTTTTGGCATACTGTTTTTTGCACGCTCTACTTCAGAGTCGACCGTTGCGTCTATTTGATCTTGCACCGCACCATCTTGCGCCCAACCACCAGCCATAAACCAGCTCCTATTATTTTTATTTATTGCTCAGCAATGCCCCGCTACCATGGTGATAAACACGCCACCAACGGTTTTAGTTTCCAAGTTTTCTAATGAAAGCATTTCTCTAACCGAACAATGCCAAAAGTGTCGGTTAATTTATCACCATATTTCACGAAAAGCTGAATAATTCGCTAAGGAATACCAATAGGATTCAATTTACCCTCACTGTGGGTATGTTAGAATCCTCGCTTCCAGCCGCAAGAGCGGTGGTTTCGAGAAGACCGTTTGTAAGGTCTTATTCATACTTATATTTCTTTCTTTGGAGACGACACCATGCGTTTATCTACGCTTAAAATGGCATTAGCGGCACTTCTTGCTGCAATACCAGCTCTTGCATTCGCTCACCCTGGACATGAACATGCAACAAGCTTCATGACGGGTTTCATGCATCCTATGGGGGGCTTGGATCACTTATTGGCTATGTTGGCCATTGGTCTTTGGGCTGCTAGCCTTGGCGGTCGAGCTTTGTGGGCTGTACCAGCGGCTTTTGTTGGCACTATGTTAATTGGTGGCGGTTTAGCGGTCGCTGGCGTACAAGTACCTTTCATTGAGCAAGGTATTGTTTTATCCGTCATTCTAATGGGTGCATTGTTGATCGGTGCTGCACGTTTCTCTGTTGTCACTTGTGCCGGCATAGCAGGGTTGTTCGCGCTATTCCATGGTGCTGCTCATGGTTTAGAGATGCCTCTTAACGCTAATGGTGCAGAATATGCCTTAGGCTTTGCTGCTGCAACGGCGCTGTTGCATGTTGCTGGTATTGGTTTTGGTATGGCAGTTGCTCGCTTCCAAGCACCTATCGTAACTCGCATAACAGGTAGTCTAATTGCTATAGCTGGATTATTTTTAGCACTAGCGTAAAAGCTTACAGTGTTACTGAAGCCATGGTGTTTATCTCATATACCGTGGCTTTTTTTATGTTTTGACGTTATTTTTCTACTTCATCTATAGTGTCTATAAATCATTCAAAAAATTGTTACATTAATTCTTACATAATCACGTAACAGTGCCCCTAACTTACAAAAATAATAAATACCCTGTAAGAATTTATGTGTATGATTTTGTTTATCTATTAATTCACCAAGAAAGGATCTATCGTTGAAGAAAGCAGAGTTTAAGCAACCTTCCGCCTTGATTATCTCCCTAATAGCTTTCTTCGCCATTGCGTCTTTTGGGGCTTATTGGACCCAATCAACGAATAAATCCATTATCAACCAACAGCAGTCGCTTTTAAGCGGCCTGTCTCGTACGCAAGCCTCCGTTCTAGAAAGGCGTCTTTCGTCAGCCTTTACCTCGGCTCAAATTCTCGCCTATGAAGTGGAACAAAATGGCGGCAACGGTGAGTGGTTTCCTACTTATGCAAACAAGCTGATCGAGTCTATTGGCGGTATTGAAAATCTGCAGCTTGCGCCAGACGGCATTATTTCTGATATTTATCCCCTGAAAGGAAATGAAGACGCCATAGGTTTTAACGTCATCTCAACACCTGGCTTTAAAGAAGAAGCTATGCTGTCTATTAGAAACCATCAAATGTTTGTTATTGGCCCTATTAACTTGGTTCAAGGAGGTGTGGCCGTTATTAGTCGTGCGCCTATTTTTTTGAATAAAGGCACCCAAAAAGAGCTTTTTTGGGGATTCGCTTCTGCGGTAATTTATTTAGATGATTTGCTAGAATCCACTCAACTAAAGCGCCTTGAAAGTGAAGGCTACCAATACAACTTATCAAGAAAGCATGCGGCAACCAAGAAGACGATAACCCTATCAAACTCCCTTACCCCTCTGTCGGATATTCAAGCATCGACCGAGCTTATTTTACCTGTCGGTACATGGACACTAAAAATAAGTAAGGCACTTGATGAGCAACTAGACGATAGAAGAGTGACAGGTTATGCGGTGAGTTTCATCGCTTCGCTCCTGTTGAGCATCGCACTGTACGCGATATTAATTCAACCCTTAAAACTTAGAACTCTTGTCAAAGAAAAAACAGCGGAGCTTCAAACTCTCGCCAATAAGGACCCATTAACAGGGCTTCCAAACCGTCGTTTTTTACAAGATAACCTACCTAAAATCCTACAGAGTAATCAAAGATATAAAAAAGTTTCCGCGTTTATATATTTTGACCTTGATAACTTCAAACGTATTAACGATACGATAGGTCATGACGTTGGTGACCAAGTACTCATTATTGTTGGTGATAGATTAAATAAACTAAAAGGCACCTCTGACTTAGTAGCTCGTTTAGGAGGCGATGAATTCGGTATATTCTTAGGCAGTGTAAGTAATGAGATTCAAATTGAAGAACACGCAAACCGAATTCTACAAAGTATCCACGCTCCTATAAAAATGGATAACAGAGAATATATATTAAGTACCTCTTTGGGTATTGCCGTTATTCCTGAACATGGTGACGACTTAGTTAGCATAATGCAAAATGCTGACATGGCGCTATATCAAGCCAAATTACAGGGGAAAAATCAGTTTTCCTTCTATAACGAGAACATGAAGGTTAATACGCACAACCTTATAAAAGCGGAAAATGACTTATCACTTGCGCTGCAAAGAAATGAATTCGAAATATATTATCAGCCACAATTCGATCTATACACAAACCATATTTTTGGTGCTGAAGCGCTCATTCGTTGGAATCATCCGGAAAAAGGCCTCATTTTTCCTAATGACTTTATTCCATTGGCGGAAAGCACAGGGCAAATCGTAGAATTAGGCTACTGGATACTAGAAAGCAGCATCGCCTATCTCGCTCGACGGAGAATAGAAAACAGAGCAGATATTTTGTTGCATATTAACCTCGCCTCTCGACAATTAGCAGACCCTCACCTCGTCATTTTGGTGCAAGAGCTACTGGAAAAGTATCAAGTACCAGCACACCAGATTGGATTCGAAATTACTGAAACGTCTATTCTTGAGGATGTTCATTTAGCAAGAAACTTGCTACAGACCTTTAAAGATATGGGAATATGTATCGCCATCGATGACTTTGGAACAGGCTACTCTTCACTCTCCCAGCTTAAAAACCTTCCAGTTAATTTGCTTAAGATTGATCGCAGTTTTGTCATGGATTTAGAATGCGACCCAGACGATCGAAAAATTGTTGAGGCTATTATTGCCATGGCGCACAAGCTTAATATTAAAGTTCTGGCAGAAGGCATAGAAACTAGAGAGCAATGGAAAATGTTAGCGAACTTTAAATGCGATCTGGGCCAAGGCTATTATGTGAGCAAAGCGGTCACTATGGATGAGTTCAATAATGGGAAGCCCATTACTCACCATGATTCTTGATAAACAAATATTTATCGGTGATAAAAAATCAGGTGATAAAAAAGCCCAAGTGCCACACATGTGACACTTGGGCTTTCCTGTATAGAAAGGACTGAGTTTATCTATCTAAGATGCTAAACAGATAGCACTACCATGGTTATGTACTTCAACCAATTCTTTGTGCAAACTGCATATAGCCTTTTCATAGTCTTCTTCATCAACTACAAACTGCATATCTACCTGACGCATAGATTGGTGCATAGCCAATACGTTGACGTCTTGCTCAGCAATCGCTTTTACGGCTTTGGCTAACATACCTGTGGTTTTCATATCACTACCAATCGCAGACACAATAGCCACTTTACGCTGTGTAATTTCAGCATCCGCAAAACGTTCGTGCAGAACTCTCATCACACGCTTCAAAGTTTTCAGGTTAATAGCCAAGTAATGTGTGATGGTATTGGCGTTAATATCTTTCGCGATAATATGAGCGTGGAACTGCCTTAATACTTTAAGAATATCCACATCGAACTTATCGATATCACCCGCCATATCTTGATCAAATAACTCTACAGCAAACACACCGCGACAACCGGCAATGATCTCAACACATGGCGCATCACTTACATAATCGCCTGTAATCAATGTACCTGTGTGATCTGGTTCGAAGGTGTTTTTTACGCGCAATGAAATACCACTCTGACGCAAACCTTTTGCTGCTTTAGGATGGATTGCTTCCATACCAAGGTTAGCAAGTTGATCAGCAACATCGTAGTTAGTACGGCCAATAGGTACGGCATTTTTCTCACCAACTAAACGCGGATCGGCACTGCTTAAGTGGAACTCTTTATGAATTACAGCTTCATGCGCTTCTGTTAAAACCGCAATTCGGCTAAAGGTCATTTCACTATAGCCGCGGTCAAAAGTAGACATTAGACCTGTTTCACTATGAGCGTAACCTGTTGCAATTGGAAGCTCTTTACTCAAATCAATGTCTTTAAAAGCATCAACAATGCGTTCATCAAGAGACATATGACTTGGACTATTCCAGCCGGTCAAATCAACAAAAACGGCATTAACACCATCACGCTTTAATAAGTGTGCAGTATTCCAAGCGCTATGCGCTTCGCCAAGACTTGCAAGCATTTCTCGTACGGTAGCAAGGTGCTCACTAATCGAAAAATGACCATGCTGACAAAGACGGTGTAAATCTTCTAAGCATTCTTGCGCTTCTTTCAAGCGACTGTTTAAAAAAGCATTCGCTTTTTCACGCAACTCACCCGCTTCAAACAAAGTATGATTGATCTCTAACATGGCTGTTCGAACATCTTGCAATGCTGGAAACCAGTTATTTTGTTTGCGCTCTTGAGCAAATAATGCAAAAACTCCTGCATCACCAGTTTTCTTATGCTCTAGCAACTTATCGGTCATACCTGCATAAGCAGAAACAACAAAAATACGCTGATACATGTTGTTTACTTGAGTAGGCTTGAAAATGATATTGTCTCTAACTGAACGGTAGTCACTCATGGACGTGCCGCCAATTTTTTCAACTGTATGTTGTCCCATTATTTACCCAATTCATCTATGGGCCGAAAGCAAATTTTCGACCAGAGTCTAAAACTGCCGCTATATTGTC
Organism: Marinomonas foliarum; assembly: GCF_016906065.1. Lineage (NCBI taxonomy): Bacteria > Pseudomonadati > Pseudomonadota > Gammaproteobacteria > Oceanospirillales > Oceanospirillaceae > Marinomonas > Marinomonas foliarum. The sequence continues at coordinate 1,106,789 of NZ_CP070273.1, forward strand.
ATAAGGTTGCGGAAATTTTAAGCATTAATCGTATTTTTCAATGCATAAAACCGCAGACAGAATGTTATTTGTTGAGGCTAAATTGATTCTGTATTTAGCCATTAGGAAAAATACATCGGAGGACAATAAGATGCGGCTGTATATGAAGAAGTATGGGTACCGCCTACCACCAAGGGCAGCACGGTACCGACATCTATAACGCAACAGTTATTAAGTTACGCTACAAAAGAAAAGGCTCTGCACATCAATCTACCAGTTCGTAAGCGCCTTCAGAGTTGTGCACTTCTTTACCCGTAATTGGCGGGTTAAAAACACAAGCCAGTTTCAACTCTTTGAAAGCGCGCAAAGTATGTGCGTCGTGCTTATCCAGTACATAAACGACACCTGGCTTAATATGGTGTTTTTGACCTGTTTCACGGCTTTCAACTTCACCCTCTCCAGAAATGCAGTACACAGATTCGAGGTGATTTTGATAATGCATATCAAAGTCTTTGCCTTCATAAATAGTCGTAATGTGAAAAGAGAACCCCATATTGTCTTCTTTTAATAAAAGACGAGTGCTTTCCCAGTTTCCATCAGGTGACACTACTCGGCGTTCGGTTTTTTCGCATTCGGCTAAATCACGTGCAAACATTCTTTTCTCCTTATGATCTTGCTAGATCGATTAACATATCGATAATAAATATCGAGTCGCGCTTGAGGTTTTGAGCTTACGATTTACATCACTCAAGCATGTAATAAGAACCACAGCAAAAGTTAGGCTGCAGTTCTCAGGGAATGAAAACTAAACAGCAATGTCATAGTTCTCATCAAAGTAGCTTTTTGCTTCCGGCATGTCATCTTCCTTGGCGCAAACATCACGAATGGCACGTTCCAAGATATCAATACCTTCTTTTAGATCTTCATCACTAATAATAAGAGGACAAAGGAACTTCACCACTTGGTCATCAGCACCAGAAGTCTCAATCATCAATCCATTCTGGAAGCATTTTTTAGTGATTTTATTCGCTAATTCACCGCTAACACAGTTGATACCACGCATCATACCTCGACCTTGAACAATGAAGTTACCTTCACCGAACTCATTAATAATGTCTTGTGTGCGCTGATGGATGTATTCACCTTTACGTTTAATTTCTTTCTCAAACGCATCGTCTTTCCAATAAGTCTCAATCGCTACCTTGGCAGTTACAAAGGCCAAGTTATTACCACGGAAAGTGCCGTTATGCTCACCCGGCTTCCATTCATCAAGCTCAGGACGCATAAGAACAACCGCAAATGGCAAACCATAGCCGCTCAATGATTTCGACATAGTAACAATGTCAGGTTTAATTCCAGCATCTTCAAAGCTAAAGAAAGTGCCTGTACGACCACAACCAGCTTGAATATCATCGACAATTAATAGAACACCGTGTTTCTTACAAACCGCTTCAAGGTTTTGTAACCATTCAAAACTCGCCACATTAATGCCACCCTCACCTTGAACAGTTTCAACGATAACAGCCGCTGGCGTATCTACACCACTACTAGAATCTGACAATACTTTGTCTAGGTATTCGGTTGTTTCAATACCATCACCTAAATAGCCATCAAATGGGACTGTAGAAACACCTGCACCTAATGTTGTCCCTGCTGCGCCACGGTGATGAGAATTACCAGTAACAGATAAAGCACCCAAACTACAACCGTGGAAGCCGTTAGTGAAACTAATAATATTTTCGCGGCCTGTAACATTACGAGCCAGTTTAAGCGCAGCTTCAACTGCATTGGTACCTGTCGGTCCTGTAAACTGCATCATATATTCCAAGCCACGAGGCTCTAAAATATATTGCTTGAAAGACTCTAAAAACTCACCTTTGGCTTTGGTATGCAAATCAAGCCCATGTGTAATACCGTCTTCCATGATGTATTCAACTAGCTTTTCTTTAAAGACAGGGTTGTTATGGCCATAATTCAATGTTCCAGCACCAGCCAAGAAATCTAGGTATTTATTGCCTTCCTCATCAAACAAATGAGCACCGAGTGCACGATTAAAAATTCGAGGAAAAGAGCGTGCATAAGATTGTACTTCTGATTCGATTTCGTCAAAAATTTTCATATTTCTATTATCCTTTTAAGTTCATTACTGTTTTAGATCAAAAAGCTGAGAGCGAAAGCTTGGCTTTCAAGCGTCTCGTCTTCTTAGATCACAAGACTATTGGACCAATCCGAACGAGGTGTTCGGTATCATGCAAGCCGTTAAAGTGAGCCTGTTTATCGAACATCACAGACTCTTCCAAAGGCGCTTTAAGCTGATCAGCAAGACGACGAAACAAAGCCCAAGATCCGTTATTTGCTGCTGTAATACTGGTTTCGATGTAACGCACACCCGAACAATTGGAGCGTTCAAGTAGTGATGAAACCATTTTTTTAGCAAGTCCTTGGCCGCGAGCTTTCTCACTTACCGCAACTTGCCAAACAAACAAAGTATCCAACTGGTTAGGAATAACATAACCAGAGACAAAACCGACTAATTCTCCACTTTCCAAGCTTGCTGCAACCGATGTTTCACTGAAGTGACTGGCTTGCAATAAATTGCAATAGGCGGAATTAGTATCCAATGGAGGGCAAGATGCCACCAGCTGATTCACAGCCATTCCATCTTTTGCTGTTGGTTTTGATAACACTATTTTTTTTGAATCCATAACTACATCCATTAGAAATCAAAGTATTAAGTATCAAACACAATCGATATATAGAAGATTTGCAGGTTTAGTTGAGCGTTTCAGACTGCAAAATAGTTTGATGTCTAATCATTATACCTAAAATGAAATGCTTGGCTACATTTTATTTAGAGAACTAATCATTACATAACTAATATTTATTACATTTATAGTACTAACCACAGCCCCGAGAAGACCAAAAAGCACCTTTCATAGAAGCAAATAGAATAAAAACATCTTTTTTGTTGCATATATGCACTGAAATTCGGAAAATCCTGCCCCTATTCGGAGTTTTGCTGACTAGTCTCTTTCTATTGACTAGCAAAAGTGGGAAGCACAGGTTTGGCTATGAAACCGACTTCGAACGCTGTTTATATATTTATATCAATAACTTAGAGATAACTATGAAGAATAAAACATCGATCCAAGGCTCGTGGGCGAGTCGATGGATTTTCATTTTAGCGGCGACAGGCTCTGCCGTTGGTTTAGGTAATATCTGGAAATTCCCTTACATCACAGGTGAAAACGGTGGTGGGGCATTTGTTCTTGTTTATTTAGCTTGCATACTGATGGTTGGTATTCCAATTATGATGGCCGAGGTATTTATTGGCCGTCGCGCTCGTAAAAACCCTATCAATGCATTAGCAGATGTCGCTGAAGAGTCTGAAAGCACAAAGAAGTGGGGCGTTATTGGTCTCATGGGTATGCTTTCTGGCGTTCTGATTTTCTCCTTCTACTCTGTTGTAGGTGGTTGGGTCCTTCATTACATTAAAGTAATGCTTACAGGTGAAATGATAGGTGTTACATCTGATGCCGCTGGTTCTGCATTTGGTGCGCTACTTGCAGATCCTGCGACACTACTTGGCTGGCACACTCTATTCAGCATTATGTCTATTGCAGTCGTTGCTGCAGGTATCAACAAAGGCATAGAGACAGCAACTCGTATCATGATGCCAGCTTTGTTCGTGCTATTAATCATTTTACTTGGCTACGCTATGACAACTGGTGGTTTTGCTCAAGGCTGGAACTTCATGTTCGAGTTTGATTTCAGCAAACTAACTTGGAATGCTGCTTTAGTTGCATTAGGTCATTCATTCTTTACCCTATCTTTGGGTATGGGAACCATCATGGCGTATGGCTCTTATATGACTAAAGATGCGTCCATCGGTAAAACGGTATTAGCAATCGGCGGCTTGGATACATTAGTAGCTTTGGTTGCAGGCTTAGCCATCTTCCCGATTATTTTCTCAAACGGAATGGATCCTGCCGCTGGCCCAGGTTTGATGTTTATCTCTTTACCTGTTGCTTTTGGTCAAATGGCTTTTGGCCAATTATTTGGTGTTTTGTTCTTCGTTCTTATCGGTGTTGCGGCATGGACATCTGCTATTTCGTTGCTAGAGCCAACCGTCGCATTCTTGGTCGAGCGCCTCAAGATAAAACGTATTACGGCAGCAGTTGGCTTAGGTATTATTGTTTGGGGATTAGGAATTGCATGCTTAGGCTCATTTAGCTTTATGTCTGATGTGACTTTCTTCGGCAAGAACACTTTTGACTTCTTTGACTACATCACTGCAAACATTATGCTTCCATTAGGCGGTATCTTCATTGCTTTGTTTGCTGGTTGGGTCGTAAAAGACAAATTCGCACAAGATGAACTGCAACTTCCAAGTGCTGTTTTTAAATTGTGGAATATATCAATGAAATATACAGCGCCAATCGCTGTTGCCATTGTGTTGTATTTCTTGATCAACCCAATGCAATAAGCGTAATTAAGGTTGCTTCCATAGCCCCATTGGTACTCTTTGCCAATGGGGCTTACTTTTTCTACACACGCCAAATATCACATCGATCTTAGCGCATAATTTTCTCCCGCAGACTGAATTGTCTGACTTAATTCAGCAGTAATGTCCGCTTGTTGGACTTTATTCCAAACGAGCTCATGAAAATAGAATGCAACGGTATTAATAGCGGGCTCTACAATAGCCACCAAACCACCCACTAATAAACTCCCAGTAATAAGGTAAGCAACAGAGAACGCGATAGAAAAATGCATTACTGCAAAAGTCATTGTTTTAGCCATGATGAATCTCCTTCTTTTCGATAATAAGAAGAGTAGTGAAGCCAGGCTCATTATGAAAATATATTATAGATATCCATCTAATAGTTTTTAACATTTAGTCATTGTTAGCTGTGAAGGTTACTCGTGCTATGAAATCATTCACTCCATCAAAAGCCTCTGAATAGATCCTCACTTCCTGCGATTCAATTAGATTACTCTCATTAACCGCTATCCAAAAACTCGCCCCTATAACAGCAACTGGACGCTGCCATTGCTTCATCTGGCACACCAAATCTGCCGCTTTGTTATTCAAATCACTTTCACAAAAAGCCAATACCGACTGAGCCTGAACACCCTCTACTAAACTAAGCCAGTCATTACTTTGCAGAACATTTGGCACCACGCAACATGACAACCCTTTATCTAATAACATGGCTGCAGCCATGTAACACCACAAGCTGCGCTGAGATGACAACCCCGTAATCAACACCTTGTGTGCGCTCTTTTTCTGCACTTTAAAGCTACTTACGCGAGCTATTAAACATGACATTACAATCGATTCACAAAACGCTAAGGCAGCCCCTTTTCCCAACTGCTCAAAGCTAGGCAGCAACCAATCTCGCACAGCAATATCGGCGGGGTATTGAGAAAATATTTGCTGATACATTTGCTCAATTTTTTCACCTTGAAAAGCGTCTGCCGCCATCACAAGAGCCGCTTGCCACTCCAGCCATTCGTTCGATGGAGCAACCGCATCAAACATTACTCCTTGATCTATTAAAGCTCGCACTTTACTGACAGCAACACCCTGCTGAATCCAACGCAAAATCCCTTCGACACGTTGAACGTCACCTTGGTCATACAATCGATGCCCCTTGTTGGTTCGCTTTGGTTTTAGTAAACCGTAACGACGCTCCCAAGCTCGCAACGTGACAGAATTAACGCCTGTTTTTAATGATAGTTCACGAATAGGAAAAAACGCCTCGCTAGCTAAAGGCACAATGTCATCTAAAGGTTCAGGTGTTTTAAGACTTTCCATTCCCAAGTTTTGTTTTGACTGACTCATACTCTTATCCCAATAAATCATCATTCACATAAGGTGATTTACCCATTGTGACCTAAACTTAATATAGCCTTTAAAAACTATACAAATATTTTTTTGTACAATTTAATTGCTTTTGTTGTACAAGATTCTATATTGTATAAGAAAGCAATGCACTAACTGGGAAAACAATATGAGCACATTAACCACCAACCAAATACCAACACCAGCCTTCGATATCGCCATCATTGGCGCAGGCTTAGCTGGCAGCCTGTGTGCGCATTTGTTAGCCCAATCAGGCAATAGTGTTTGCATCATAGACAAAAGCCGTGGCAGTGGGGGGCGTGCCAGTAGCAAAAGACTGGAAGATAATGCTAGCTGCGACCTAGGCACTCCCTTTATCTTAACGCAGCATCCAGACGTGATTACTCTCTTGCAGCAACTAACCAACGAGCAAGTAGCAGCGCCATGGAAACAGCTAAATAAAGGTAACGTACAAGCCTTTGTCGGTACTCCTAAAATGAGCGCTATAACTAGACACTGGATTCAACCAGCTCAATTTATAACAGGCACTCGCATTCACCACCTTGATCAAGTGACACAAGAAGGCGATACAAAGACAAGTTGGCTATTAAGAAATGATAAATATCAACCCGTTGTCATGGCTAAAAAAGTCATCATCGCTGCACCAGCCCCTCAAACGGCATCAATATTGGCTACCCACGAAAAACTAGCCGTACTGTTACTGAGAGCAAATCAAGCGAGCGCTTCTTACCAATCTCAGTGGGCCATGTGGTTAGAAACAGAGCCATGCGATCTAAATGCTCTAATTGAACCTAAAAACTCTTTAATTAAACGCATGATAAAAGACAACTATAAGCCCATGCGAAATAGTGAAAAAGTAGACCGGTGGGTTATACAAACGGATACTAACTGGACAAAGCAGCACCTTGATTCCGATATAGAATGGGTCACTCAAACGTTACTTCAAGCCTTTGCAGAAATAACGGAACACAGAGTATTAAAGCACGGAGAGCCACACCGCTGGTTCCTTAGCCGCTTTTCGGAAAGTATGGGGAATAAATGCTTCGCTTGGTCTCCTGAACATAATGTTGGTCTAGCTAGTGACTGGTTATGTCAGGGCGACGCTGAAGGCGCCTTACTCAGTGCCCTATCACTAGTTAATCATATAAAAGATTCAAAATAGAACAATGACGTTGTCTAATGGAGGACTCATCTATGCCACATTCTCAACCATCACCAGATCAGTTAACACATAAGATTCCCGTGGGTATTAGCGCCTGCTTATTAGGTGAAAATGTTCGCTACAACGGTGGTCATAGCCATTCTGATTATTGTGACAAAGTGCTGAGTCATTATTTTGATTATCAAAAGTTTTGCCCTGAAGTCGCGGCAGGTTTTGGTACACCGCGCCCAACGCTTCGCTTAGAAGGTGATCCAGATTCACCAAGAATGGTCTTTAGTAAAAACTCAGAAGAGGATGTTTCTAATGAGTTTATGGCCGCGTCGAATAAGTATCTAGAAAACCTATCACATCTTGATGGCTACATTTTGATGAAAAAGTCCCCCAGCTGCGGCATGGAGCGCATCAAGGTATATCAAGAAAATGGTCATCCTCATATGCAACGAAGTGCAGGGCTGTTTACCAAAGCCCTCCAGCAGCGCTATCCATTATTACCAGTCGAAGAAGACGGTCGTTTAAATGACCCAGCCTTACGGGAGAACTTTTTATTACGTGTTTTCACCCATCACGACTTCCGCCACAGCATGGGCGAACAAGCAAAGATGAAAGACCTTATCGCTTTTCACAGCCGTTATAAATATATGGTGATGGCACATTCCCAGCCTATTTATCGCAAGCTTGGACGCATGCTTTCTGGTAATGACCCAAGACCCATAGAACAACTAAAAACGGCTTACTTTGAAATACTAATGACGACCCTATCAAAGCCCGCAGCACGCAAAAATCATTGCAACGTGTTGATGCACTTAGTTGGCTATCTAAAACACGCTGTGGATGTGTCCGTTCGAAAAGATATTTTGGATGTGGTTGAACAATACCGTCGAGGCGAAGTAAACCTTGCCACGCCCGTTACCTTGCTCCATCACTACCTAAAACATTACGGAAGTGACTATATAAATCAACAAAGTTACTTCATTCCCTACCCTTCACCACTCGGCATCCGTAATACGGTTTAAGGTAATTCAATAGTATGAAAGTTGAACATCTAGTGTGGTTGCGCAATGATTTACGTCACTTGGATAATCCAGCACTTCATTTTGCCGCCATGGAAGCTCGCTCACAAAATACAAAGCTTGCCGTACTTATTACGCCGACACCAGCACAGTGGGCAGAACATCATGAGTCGAATGCAAAGACGGGATTACGCGCTGGGTTAATCAAAAGCCTAGCAAAAGCACTGGCACCTCTTGGTATTCCCGTACATTTTCTTGAGGTAAATAACTTCAATCAACTGCCTGATGCTATTACCCAATTTTGCCTCAGGCATCACATAAAACATCTTTGGTTTAATCGTGATATGCCAATTCACGAGCAACAACGTGATAAAGCTGTATGTGAACAACTGGCTCAACACCAGATTGACTCTCATATTCAGGCCGCTGACATTATTGTTCCGCAGGATGTACTGAGCCAACAAGGAACGCCATTCAAGGTGTTCACACCCTTTTTTAACCGATGGGTGGCAATGTTAGGTCTACAAGATATAACCCCTCTTGAGTCTCCCGAACCTCAGGCGGCCCCATTACCAGAACCCGATATAGAGTTCACATGGGAGAAGCCTTTTAGAAAAGATTTATGGCCTGCCGATCAAGACACTGCCAAACAAAAGCTTTGGCAATTTTGTCACCATAAAGAGCGCCACTACCAAGCAGGAAGAGATTATCCAATTGAGCCCGCCACCAGCACTTTATCACCTTATCTAGCACTAGGCGCTTTGGGGCCAAGACAATGCTTGGAAGCCATCTTTTATACCTGTAACCAAGAAGAAAAACGCTGGCAGGACAGCATTTGGTTAAAAGAGCTCGCATGGCGAGACTTTTATCGTCAATTAATGATGCACTTTCCTTTTCTGTCTAAACACCAACCGTTCAAAATGGAAACAAACGCCTTAATTTGGCGAAGTAATAAAGAAGAATTCCAAGCATGGTGTGAAGGTAAGACAGGTTTTCCCATTGTGGATGCGGCCATGCGGCAACTGAACCAGACTGGCTGGATGCACAATCGACTAAGAATGGTGACAGCTAGCTTCTTCACCAAACTTATGTTTGCTGACTGGCGTAAAGGCGAAGCATATTTTATGAGTAAACTAATTGATGGTGAGTTCGCAGCAAACAATGGTGGATGGCAATGGAGTGCATCGACAGGCTGTGATGCCGCGCCCTATTTTCGAGTTTTCAATCCCACCAGACAATCTCAAACTTATGACAAAAACGGTGACTTTATCCGTCGCTTTGTTCCAGAACTTGCAAGCTTGGATGCTAAGTCTATCCATGATCCAAAACCTGACCAAAGAAAGCAGTGTAATTATCCAGATCCCATTATCGATTATAAGCCAGCTAGGTTGCATGCCATTGAAGCATTTGACGCGCTAAAAAGCAGATAAATGCTATAAGAGGTATTTTTCGAGTTTACTATGCTTTATGCGAAAAATACCTCTATAGTTTGAGCTGTAACATTATTTTTAAACTTCGCTTTTACAGACTCTAACAAAGCTTTATAATTCGTGAAATTTTTTGGATCTATTACAGCTATGTCTAACTCACCACAACACTTACATGACGTCCTAGTCCACTTGCGACGTATCATCCGCGCCACCGACCTACAATCCAAGCGTGTAGTAAAAGCCTGCGGTTTAACCATTCCTCAAATCATGGTGCTTCGCTCTATTGAAGAACTAGGTGATGTAACTGTACGAAAAATTTCAGACAGCGTGTCATTAAGCCAAGCAACTGTTACCACCATTTTAAATCGCTTAGAAGATAGAAAATACGTTGAAAGAGTTAGAGGTCAAAAGGATAAGCGTATTGTCAATGCACGCTTAACCAGCTTTGGTATTGAAATATTAAAAACGACTCCACCCCTTTTGCATGAAAAATTCATCGATGAATTTGATTCGTTAGAAGGCTGGGAGCAAACCCAAGTACTTGCTTCGCTGCAACGTATAGCGATGATGATGGATGCTGAAACGCTGGACGCTGCTCCTTTGCTTGATATTAACTCGCCAGACGCCTAATAAGCACAAGCTGCTAAGCACCAAAGAACAGAAAGCTAGAAACAAGAATGGCCGCATATTTGCGGCCATTCTTGTTTCTAGAGGGTGGATAATCACTTCAGATTAAGCACGTCCTGCATGTCGTACATGCCAGCAGACTTTCCTTTTAACCAACTTGCTGCACGGACAGCTCCTTTGGCGAAAGTCATACGACTACTAGCCTTGTGAACTATTTCAATTCTCTCGCCTTCAGTCGCGAACCAAACACTGTGTTCACCAACAACGTCGCCAGCACGAATAGTTTCAAAACCAATTTCTTTCTGAGTACGAGCGCCAGTTTGGCCTTCACGACCATATACAGCACATTCTTTTAGATCGCGGCCTAATGCTTCGGCAACTACTTCCCCCATGCGCAACGCAGTACCAGAAGGAGAATCTACTTTATGACGGTGATGCGCTTCTACAATTTCCACATCATAATCATCGCCTAAAATTTGCGCTGCTGTTGCAAGTAATTTAAGAGTTAAATTTACGCCAACACTCATATTTGGAGCAAAAACCACTGATGACTGTTGAGCAGCTTCGTTTAATGTCTCTTTTTCTGAGTCATTTAAACCGGTTGTCCCAACTACAATGCCTTTTTGATACTTAGCGCAAAACGCCGCATTTTCTAAGGTCAAACTTGGTGTAGTAAAATCAATTAATACATCGAAATCGTTCACACAATCTGCTAACGATGCAACGGCTGCAACCCCCAGTTTTCCAACACCAGCGATTTCACCTGCGTCTGCACCAATTAGGCTACTACCAGGTTTTAAAATAGCAGCCCCTAAAGTGACGCCGCTCGCATCGTGAATGGCTGTAATTAGATTTTTACCCATGCGCCCTGATGCGCCAATAACTGCTACTCGCATTTCTCTGCTTCCTCAATTTTGTCTTGGTAAACCATAACAAAAAACCGTCTAAATCTCAGCATTAAAAATCAACAACACTTTTTACAGGCCATAAAAAAAGGAGCGCTAGCTCCTTTATTAAATCTCTACAATAAACATCTAACTAAGGTTTTTAGAAAATCTCGTCTGGCCTCAATTCATCGACCATATCAAGATCAAACTCCAGAACACCATCTGTCGAAATTTCATCCACAGTATTGCGCATTTTCGGGCGTGATGTGTCATTTTGCTTAATAACAATCTCTACTCGTCGGTTTGTTGCTCTATGGGCAGCGGTATCATTTGCCACTAATGGCCGAGTGTCTGCATAACCTGTTACAGCAAAACGGCTTTGATCAAGCTGTCCTGTTGAGAATAGCTCTTCAGCAACAGAAATCGCACGCGCAGAAGACAGTTGCCAATTTGAACGAAAACGACCACTAACGATAGGAACGTTATCCGTATTACCTTCGACAGAAATCGTCCCTTGTATACCAACAAGAACATCACGAATCACATCGATTACAGGAATAAAGTCGTAATTCAGCTCAGCTGAACCTGATTCAAATGAACCTTGGTCTTTAATTCGTATGGTGATGGTTTGTTCCTGTGTTTCAATTTCTACTAAGCCTTTCGAGACTTCCTCACGCATGATCGAGGCGATCATTTGAGCATCACCCTCTGTTTCCTGTATTTTTTTCTCACGATCAAGATCCGCGTTTGATTTATCAACATAAGTTACTGGCGAAGGAGAGCCTGAATCGCTTTGATCTTTTAATTCGGCATCACCAGGCTTACATATCACCTCAAGTGTATTTTCAGGCGTAGTATCTGCCTTTTGTTTAACTTCATTGATTGGTGTTGGCTCAGGTCGACCAGGGCTGAATTCTTGAGCAATCACAGATGTCCCCATAGGAATAGATTCTGCGCTAACCTCACGCTGAACACCAAACGCCATTTTTAATGAACCTGCAATTTGCTTGAACTTGATAACATCCATTTCAGAGAATGAAAGTAACAGCACAAAGAAACACATCAGCAAAGACATGAGATCCGCAAAGGTCCCCATGTAAGCAGGTAGGCCCTCTACACATTCAGGGCAATCTGACTCTTCTTCATCGCTCATTCAAATATTCCATTAACAACTAAAATATTATTCACGTTCTGACCGCTTATTTTCGGCCATATAAGCTTTCAACGCACCATCCAAAATACGAGGATTCTGACCAGACTGAATAGCAAGCAAAGCATCCAATATTAATTTTTGGCAAATTAACTCTTCATCAGCACGAATATTTAGTTTTACTTGCATGGGCAAAAACACCATATTCGCCATCATGGCACCGTACAGTGTTGTTAATAGAGCAACCGCCATAGCAGGGCCAATTGCTTTTGGATCTGACATGTTTGCCAGCATCTGTACCAAGCCAACTAATGTACCAATCATCCCCATGGCAGGGCCAACATCGCCAAAGGCTTTAAATACTTTCGCACCAGCAGTATGCCGTATATAAGCCTGATTCATATCCTTAGATAACTGACTTTTAACAACGGTACTGTCATGCCCGTCTACCAGCATTTGAATCCCTTTCGACAAGAAAGGATGACTCACTTCTCTCCCTTCTAACGAAAGCAGACCACCTTTACGAGCTTCATCAGCCAAGCCATAAATTTCATCAATCAAAGTATCCAGTGGAACACTTTTAAACATGAAGGCTTTTGCTGCAACTTTACCAGCACTCAAAAACTGGCTTAGTGGATATTGCATTAATACAACAAATAAAGAACCAATCAGTACAATCAATATTGATGGCATATTGACGAACATCCCTGCCGATCCACCAACAAAAATAGCTGAGATAATTACTATAAAGGACCCAATAAGTCCTATTAACGTTGCGATATCCACACACGTCTCCTGACAAAAAAGCTATAATACGACCGATACGTTTCTGCAATTCTATACGAAAGTAAGACTAAGAATGACATCTTCTTACATGATTTTTGTAATTTTCCTTAACACTCCCTCGAACAGTAGACCATTTTCTGTTACAAAACGTGGGTTAAAACAAGAGTAGTCATCATGTCTCGAAAAACAACTGTACGTCATTTTGAAGAAAATCTAAGTGAACTAGACTCACTTGTTACTCAACTAGAGTCTAATCAACTTTCTCTAGAGGAAGCATTAAAGGCTTTCGAGAAAGGCGTTAAACTTAGCCAAGATTGCCAATCCGTTCTTACTCAAGCGGAACAAAAAGTTCAAATTCTGCTAGAGAAACAAGATGGCGAGCACCTAGAAACTTTTGACCCGGAATCAAACTCGTGACCTTAGACGATTTTTCTGACTATACTCGTCACCGAGTTAATGATTATTTAAAGCAAAACCTAAGCCTATATACGCCCGCGACACATCTACAAGACGCTATGATGTATAGCCTATTTAATGGTGGGAAGCGAGTTCGACCAATGCTGACCTACGCTGCAGCGTCTTTGTTTGGTCCCGCTTGTGAGCTAACTGACGCGAGCGCTGCTGCCGTCGAGTCTATTCATGCTTATTCATTAATTCATGACGACCTACCAGCAATGGACGACGATGACCTGCGCCGCGGTAAACCCACTTGTCATATTCAATTCGATGAAGCCACTGCTATTCTGGCTGGCGATGCCTTGCAAACTTTTGCTTTTGAGCTATTGAGTGACGTAAAACACCAAAGCACTGATACTCAGCTGCAGTTAATTCAAGAGCTTGTTCATGCTTCTGGCCGTCATGGCATGGTGACAGGGCAAATGATCGACTTAGCCAATGTCGACAAAGACATTGATGTTAAAGCGCTAGAGCAAATGCACCAACACAAAACGGGTGCGTTAATTCGAGCCAGCGTGCGCATGGGTGCTATCAGTACTGGCGCTCATAGTGAACGCGATTTAGCAGCCCTAGACGCTTATGCTGCAGCTATTGGCCTAGCCTTTCAGGTTCAAGACGATATTATTGATATCACCAGCGACACAGCGACACTTGGAAAAACACAATTCTCGGATGAAGAAGCCAATAAGCCAACTTATCCAAAACTGCTAGGGCTAGAAGGTGCACAAGCACTTGCTAAACACCTACATAAACAAGCTATTACAGCGGTCTCACCATTTGGAGAGGCTGCCAAACCCTTAGTTGAGCTCGCGAACTATATTATTGACCGCAACCACTGATATACTTACCCGCTTTTTTAGATTAATTAAATGTGACTAAACCCGTGCCCATGTTCGAAGAGATACCAACAGCGCGCCCTGAAACGCCGCTACTTGATCAAGTCAATTCTCCTGCTGACTTGCGTGCTTTAAAAAAAGAGCAATTACCTGCGCTTGTCCGCGAACTACGAGAGTTCATGCTATATAGCGTAGGACAAACGGGTGGGCACTTTGGTGCAGGACTGGGCGTGGTCGAACTTACTGTCGCTCTGCATTACTTATACAACACTCCTGAAGATCGTATCGTCTGGGATGTAGGCCATCAAGCCTACCCACACAAAATTCTGACGGGACGTCGTGAAGCTTTACTCAACATTCGACAAGAAAACGGTATATCCGGTTTTCCTAAACGCGATGAAAGTGAATACGATACCTTTGGCGTTGGGCACTCAAGTACATCCATTGGCGCTGCGCTTGGTATGTCCCTAGCTGCACGTCAATTAAAAACAAACCGCAAAGCCGTTGCTATCATTGGTGATGGCGCCATGTCTGCTGGTATGGCGTTCGAGGCACTTAATCATGCGGGGGATGTAAAAGCCGATATGCTGGTCATTCTAAATGACAACGAAATGTCCATTTCGAAGCCGGTTGGCGCATTATCCAGTTATTTTGCCCGTATTTGGGCCAGTAAAACTTATGACCACATTAGAGAAGGTGGCAGAAAAGTTTTTTCAGGTTTGCCTTCCGCATTAGAACTGGCTCGAAAAGCCGAAGAGCACATGAAAGGCATGGTATCGCCAGGCATGATGTTTGAAGAACTTGGCTTTAACTATATCGGGCCGATTGATGGCCACGATATGGACCACTTATTAACTACTATCGCTAATCTAAAAGACAGAAAAGGCCCTCAATTCCTTCATGTCATAACAAAAAAAGGCAAAGGCTTTGAACCCGCTGAAGGCGACCCTATCGGCTATCATGCTATCAATAAGATCGAGCCTGATCCGAAACCAAACGTAGAGAAAAGCAAATTACCAAAATACTGTAATGTGTTTGGGAAATGGGTATGTGATGCCGCCGAACAAGATGACAAATTGGTCGCTATCACTCCAGCTATGAAAGAAGGCTCTGACCTCATTGAGTTTGCTGATCGCTTTCCAGAAAGATACTTTGATGTTGCCATTGCAGAGCAACACGCGGTGACATTAGCCGCTGGCATGGCATGTGATGGCGTGAAACCCGTTGTCGCAATTTACTCGACTTTTCTGCAACGCGCTTACGATCAACTTATCCACGATGTCGCTTTGCAAAACCTTGATGTTTTGTTCGCCATTGACCGAGCGGGATTAGTCGGTGAAGACGGCCCAACTCATGCTGGCGTTTACGATTTAAGTTACCTTCGTTGCATTCCAAACATGGTTGTTATGGCGCCTTCTGATGAAGACGAATGCCGTAAAATGCTACAAACAGGCTACGAATACAAAGGCCCCGCTGCCGTGCGTTATCCGCGTGGAACAGGGCAAGGTGTTGATATTGAATCAACATTGAGCACACTTGAAATTGGCAAGTCTCGTACACTAAGAACAGGTCAATCTGGTGTTATCATTTGCGGTTTTGGTCGCCCTACTTACGATGCTCTACAAGCCGCAGATAAATTAGACGCGACCTTGCTCGATATGCGCTTTGTTAAACCGATCGATGAAGAAGCGTTACTTGCTAATCGCGAGGCAAAACTTATCGTAACCGTTGAAGAGAATGCCATCATGGGCGGAGCAGGTTCAGCAGTAAGTGAGTTCCTACTTGCTAACAACATAAACATTCCAACACTTCACCTTGGTTTGCCTGATCAATATGAAGAACATGCCAGCCATTCTTCTATGCTAAAACGCGTAGGGTTGGACGCAGAAGGCATTCAAAAAGCCATCAAAAAGAAGCTGAACTCGCTTTAGAAGACTTCCAATGCTGAATCTAAGCCACGGTCTGTCTTTATGCAGACCGTGGTGCAAACATAATAATCGCCATCCCCAATAGCGCCACCGCAGAACCAAGCATATCCCACGTCGTTGGACGAATACCGTCAACAAACCAGAGCCATAAAACGGCCATGAAGATATAAACACCACCGTAAGCCGCATAGACCCTGCCTGATGCTGTCGGATGCAGCGTTAACAACCAAGCAAATGCCACTAAGCTAAATGCAGCAGGCACTAATAACCAGATTGTTTTGCCTTCACGCAACCAAAGGTAAGGCAAATAGCAGCCAACAATCTCTGCCAGTGCGGTTACCATAAAAAGACCTAGTGTTTTTAACTCAGGCAAAAGGGTATTCCTTCTAATAATCTAATCAACGCACCAAACACATAGGCACAAAGCGAATACCATTAAAATCGGCCTCGCTCCCTGTTACTTCAAACCCATAAGATTCATAAAAGCCAACCGCATTCACTGACGAACGCAGACTGATCTCTTTAGCGTCTGTCGTATTTAATAAAGTACCAAGAAGCCGCTTTCCTATTCCCTGACCTTGCACCGATTTAGACACAAATAAGTGAGTAAGATAATTACCATCACGTAACGCAGCAAAACCAATGACCTCGCCGGAGTCAACGACCTTTAGCGTCTGAAAACGCTCTGTATCAAATGTCGTAATAATATCGGGGAAGACACGCGCTTGGTATTCCACTTTTCCTTGATCATTGAAGTTAGGCAACACGTCCACTGCAGATACTTGACTAATAAAGAGCTTAACAGGTTCTAAATCTGCAACATCCACTTGCTGAATATCCATTTCTACTCCGTAAACGCAGACCTTAAGTCTCAGTATTTCATCTAAAAATATCAGTTTACAAGCGAAGCGAACAATACAGAAGGTTGTTCTGTGAACATTTTTTTAGCTAGCTCTATTGAGACAACAGCATTTGAAGAAGTAAAGACGAAAGTGGCCTAGCCGATCTATTGTTTACAAATCGACTAGGCCACTAAAGGTAACAGGATGAATAATTAAGCAGCTTTTAAACTGCGCTTGTTACTCAAATAGATCATTGTGATCGCGCCAATTAACAACAGAATCGCAATGTATCTGCTGCTATCTAATGGAATAATATTATTTTCCAACCAGCCAAAATGGTCGATGACCAGACTCATAATCAATTGACCTGAAATCGTACAGACTGTCGCTGCTGCTATACCAATTTTAGGCACAGCAAACACCACAATTAACATATACATCACACCAAATAACGCTCCCATAAGCTGCCACTTAGGCGCACTAAAAAGGGTGACGTCATGGTTTGGTTCAAAGAAGAAAAACAGCAAGAAGGAGATAGCGAAACCAATCACAAAAGTCAGCCAAGCACTGGCAATTACGCCAACCGTATTGCCAAGACGGCCATTAATGGAAGACTGAACAGACAGGGCCACACCACCCAATATCAACATAAACACGGCGATAATTACGGTCATACTATTTTCTCCTAACTCAAAAGCCAAAGGGCAGCAACAATCATCACCACAGCCAAAATTCGATACGGATCAATCCCGCGCTTTTCACTGCCCAGCAAACCATAATGATCTATCACCAAACTCATGCCGATTTGCCCTAATAAAACACTGGTCATTGTCATACCTACACCAATAATCGGTGTCGCTATGGTGAGAAAAACAACATAAACAGGCCCTAAGACGCCGCCAGTCAATAACCATTTAGGCTGTTTAAACAACTCAGGTAAATTAGGCTTAGCAAAGAACACCATAATCAATGACAATAATATCGATCCAATCATAAAAATCGCCAACGTCGCTGAAAAATGCCCGACTAACTCGCCTAATGGCCCTAATAGTCCAGCCTCAACAGACAACCCCATGCCAGCGGCCAACACCAAGAGATAAACAATTATTTGCATAGCTTTTATTCCACTCGTTTTCGTTGCGGGCATTGTTCATTGATGCTTAAATTAAATCAATAACACAAATAACAAGTGATAATTGCATTATGAGCATCAAACCACTGAGAGTTTTTCTTTCCGTTGCTAAGACAGGTAGCTTTGTTGCCGCCGCGCGGGAACTAGATTTACCACCCTCCTCTATCTCTCGATACATTTCAGCCCTAGAAGAAGAGCTTGGCCAGCGACTATTTTATCGACACACCCGAGCGGTAAAACTCACCGAAGTGGGCGCCTATTATTTTACGGAAGTGAGAGAAGCATTAACCAGCTTGGATTTGGCCACAGAGCACGCCAAAGGATCGCTTCTTACTCCACAGGGCAATCTGAACATTAATGCGCCCGTTTCATTTGGCCGATTACACTTATGCAGATTAATCGGTCAGTTTCAGCAGCGCTATCCAGACATTAATGTTGAATTGATGCTAACCGATGCCTATGTCGATCCTGTCGCGAATGGCTCTGATATTGTTATTAGAATTGGTGGTTTTGAAGACTCTAGTTTGAATTACCAAGCCATTGCCGACGAACAATTCGTACTGTGCGCAGCACCAAGTTATCTTGAAAGCATAAAAGAAAAAATCGACACCCTAACTCAGCCAAAGCAACTGCTCGATTTAAACTGCTTGGTTTATAAAGGCAATAACGGACGTCGTAGCTGGTTCTTCCAACAGGAAGGCAAGACCGCATTTGAGTACATTGAAGTCACTGGCAACCTATGCAGCAACAATGCAGACATTCTGGTGCAAGCTGCCTTAGCTGGCCAAGGAATTATTTTATTTCCACGCTGGTTAGTATTTAAGCACTTGGCATCAGGAGAATTGGTTGCCTTGCTAGAGAACTGGGAAGGATCAGAGAAAGACACCCAACAAAGCATTTATGCTCTCTATCCAGGCAACAGACTAAAGTCTTCAAAAGTGGTGTATTTTCTTGATTTTATGGCAGACTTTTTTGGCCGTTCGCATCCCTACTGGGATAAACGCCTTATTGAAAACGCATAAGAAAGGGGTAGATGAAAATACACCTCCCCCTTGTGAATCAATAATCTTCGACATTATTTTGCTGTGATTACGTCCATCACTAGCTTGCCGTTCACCTTGATAGGGCCATCTTCTTTCGCACCTAAGGTGTATTCAAAAATACCGGTTTTCATGCCACCAGCCTCACCATGTAACATCAGCATCAACATTTCACCTGATTTAACAGGCTCAGTTAAAATCGCTGATACATCATGATTCATACCTTTTCTAAGTGGTGCATAGGCCACGACAGGACCGGGTTTCATCGCCTTATCTGTACGATGAACAACTAACCAGCCATTGCTATCAGCGGTAACGACATCTGCACTTACTGTACCACCAGATACATCTTGATCACTGCCTTTTACCGAAAGCTTGCCGCTCATTCCACCTGCTAACGCAGCACCAGTCATTGTCAAAATACCTAAGCCAAGTGCTATACGTGAAAATGTATTTTTCATAATAAACTCCTAAATATTGTCTTATTGAGTAGTATTTTCCTTTTACACTGATAGCTACGAGCACAATTGAAAAAGGTTTCAACCAATTAGTGTTTTCTTAGATTTTTTTTAACACTTGAAAATAAATGCCAACCCACCACATATGAGAAGTACAAATCTTTCTAATTAAGAGAAGAGTTAAACGCCAATAAACTCCGACAAAAAAAACAATTTACACCTCTAATTTAGCCCCCCCGCTCAAATACTCAGGGTACCTTTTTCAGCTAAAAAGCAACCAAATCAAGCATATTAGACGCATACAATCACAACTAAAGCGGCTAAATATTTGAAATACAATAATTAGAGATGTAAGTTAATAGTCAACCTCCCATAAGAAAATTAAAAAAGCCTGATAAAAATCATCACTAAAGGACACTATTATGAAAAGTAAACTGCTACTTTCTGTCGCCCTTACCCTAGGCGCTTCAGGGGTGTTCGCGGCTCATCATGAATGCGGAAAAGTGACTATTGCAGACATGAACTGGAGTTCAGCTTCATTGATTGCCAACATTGATAAATTCATTCTAGCCAATGGTTTTGGTTGTGACGCAGAATTAGTACCGGGCGACACAATGCCAACTGGTACGTCAATGATTGAAAAAGGACAACCAGACATAGCGCCGGAACTCTGGACCAACTCTTTCAATGACTTATTGAATCAAGGTGTTGATGAGGGTCGCTTAAAACTGGCAGGCAAATCTCTATCTGACGGCGGTGAAGAAGGCTTCTGGGTTCCTGCTTACATGGTTAAAGAAAATCCTGAACTTGCCACAATCGAAGGAGTAATTAAACACGCAAAAGAATTTCCACACACTGAAGATGACAGCGTATCAGGCTTTTACGGCTGTCCTGCAGGTTGGGGGTGCCAGATTTCTAGTTCTAATTTATTTCGAGCCCTAAAACTGAAGGAAGCAGGGTTTGAATTGATCGACCCAGGTTCTGGCGCGGGTCTGGCAGGCTCCATCGCCAAGGCTTATGAGCGTAAAGCACCATGGTTTGGCTACTACTGGGCACCAACGGCTGTACTTGGTAAGTACAAAATGGTTCAAGTCGACTTTGGCTCAGGTGTGAAAAAAGAGGAATTCCTAAATTGTATTGCGTTAGCAGACTGTTTAGAGCCAACAGTGTCTATGTTCCCACCTTCTCCGGTCTACACCGTCACCACAGACGAATTTGCTGACAAATCACCACAAGCATATGACTACCTAGGCAAACGCTCTTTCACCAATGAGCAAATGAATAGCTTGCTTGCTTGGATTGAAGAAAATCAGGCGGATGGACAATATGCAGCTGAAAATTTTATGTTTGAGCATGAGGATATCTGGTCGAAGTGGGTCAGTACTGAGGTAAAAAACAAACTTATAGCCGCATTAGATAATCTATAAGTTTGTCGTATAACATTCACATTATGAGCATGACCTCTTCCCTGCTCATAATGTTTCCTATCTGATATAACAGAAAGAATACACTATGACAGATCAATCTTGGCTTACTGAATTTCCCGATATGAGCCGTAGAGAACTTCTGGGAATACGAAAAACACTCGATGGTGCATACCGCGATTTTTCACGCGCCTATGGTGATCAAATCGAAGCTTTCTTCGATCCTCTACTAAGTTTCCTAGTATGGTTTGAAAACTTACTGTTAAATACACCTTGGTGGTTAGTATTGGGGGTTCTAGCAGGCTTAGTCTATTTCATGAGTCGATCTTGGAAACTTAGTGCTGGAGTCACTATCTCCTTATTAGCCATTGGTTATTTTGGCATGTGGGATAATACGATGAGAACGCTCAGTATTATTACCGTTTGCACCTTCTTGGCCATCGTCATAGGCATTCCCGTAGGAATCATGATGGCTCGTTCAAATCGAGCGCAATCCATTATCACCCCCTTTTTAGACATAATGCAGACCATGCCTGCCTTTGTGTATTTAATTCCTGTCGTGATGCTATTGGGCATTGGTAAAATTCCGGGGGTAATAGCCGTGGTAATCTACGCCATACCGCCAGTCATTCGCTTAACCAATTTGGGGATTCGACTAGTACCGCACGAAACCTTGGAAGCGGCGACAGCATTTGGAGCAACTCCGACACAACGTTTATTTGGTGTTCAACTACCACTCGCCATGCCAACGATTATGGCTGGTATCAACCAAACTATCATGATGGCTCTTGCCATGGTCGTTATCGCTTCCATGATTGGTGTAAAAGGTCTTGGACAACCCGTTTTGAAATCCATTACCAATCAATATTTCACGCTAGGCCTACTGAATGGATTAGCGATTGTCGCCCTCGCCATCATGTTTGACCGCGTCTCTCAGAGCTATGCAAAGCGTACACAAAAACACCTTGGAGACGTCAAAAATGGACAATAACGTAAGGCCCATTATTGAGATTAAGTCTCTCACTCAAATCTTTGGCAGCAACCCTATAAAGGTACTAGCAAAGGTGAATGACGGGATGAGCAAAAGTGATGTGCTCGCCAAAACAGGCCACACCGTTGGTTTGCGTGACATTAATTTATCGGTTAATCGCGGTGAAATTTTTGTCATTATGGGATTGTCTGGGTCTGGTAAATCCACCTTGATTCGCCATTTTAACCGCTTAATAGACCCAACAGCGGGCAAAATCAAAGTGGAAGGCGAAGACATACTAACTTTAAGTCCAAAAGAATTAGTCGCATTCCGTCGTCATAAGATGTCTATGGTGTTCCAACATTTTGGTTTATTGCCTCACCGCAGTGTTCTGGACAATGTGGGATACGGCCTGTCTGTACAAGGGGAAAAACCTAATATTTGGAAAAACAAAGCCAAAGAGTGGCTTGAAGTCGTAGGTCTAGAAGGCTATGAGGATCAATACCCTTCTCAATTATCTGGTGGTCAGCAACAGCGGGTTGGATTAGCCCGAGCCCTGTGTACGGACGCTGATATACTATTAATGGACGAAGCTTTTTCTGCGCTTGATCCACTGATCCGCTATGAAATGCAAACTCAGTTAATTGCATTACAAGGCAAATTACAGAAAACCATCATCTTCATCACTCACGATCTAGATGAAGCATTACGTTTAGGTGATCGGATTGCCGTACTAAAAGATGGCGAAATGATTCAAGTTGGCACACCTGAAGATATCATTCTCAACCCAGCCGATGATTATGTGAGAGATTTCGCCAAAGACGTGAATCGCGCCAAGGCGTTAAAAGTTAAGCATATTATGGATCGAAGCAAGAACAAAATCATCGACTGCGATTCAGTAGAAGGCTTAAATGATGCGTTCAAAAAGCATGACGCCTTAGTTTGGATCAAAAACAATCAGCTGCAAGGAGTGGTCAGTAAAAACCGTCTAGCGGCTTACCAAGCAGGTCGTATCGATTCACCACTTTTGCATCAAACCAGTGTGAAAGAGAAAGACTACTTACAAACTGTGCTACCGACCGCTCTGTTAACGGACCATCATTTGTTGCCAGTGCTAGACAGTGACAACCAAGTGATTGGCTGCCTTTCAAATGATGCCATTGCAGAAGTATTAAGCCCAAGTTTTGACGCTGCTTGACGACAAAGCTCTGTTCAAAAAAAGATGATACAGATTACTAATCAGCCCTAGCGACCTGCTAGGGCTGATTTCTTAGTTCAACTTTGCACCACCGCGATTCCTTCATCACAAAGACGTTGGATATAGTCTACCGTGAATGGCTGGCCCAGTTGGTACTCCGGTTGGTGAACCGCCTGCAGGTTCAACGCTTATGCCAAACGTCGCGTGGCGAATCACCGCTGGATCGTAATTAATTTGCTTTTGAATAGGGTTAGCAACATTGGCCAACAAACCTAAAGAGCGTGGCGCTGGGCCAATTTCATCAGCCTTAATCCACAACTGATAGGTTTTACCTTCACCTTGTCCCTGCGCACTGACAGGACGAACAGTAAGCTGGCGAGTATCAATATCCAGCGACATGATAAAAGCAGGTTGTTTATCGTCTGCTTGAAACACAGCAACAAAAGGTGCATTAGCTTGAACGGCTGGCACAACAGGTGGCTTAACTACCATAAAGATAGCAAGACAAGCCGCAATGGCCGACGCACCAAACGCACCAAATTGCCAACGCTTCAGCTTGGCCCGCATCGTTTCCATTTCGACAACAACAGCAGAGGCTAAATTTAGTGAACTATTGCTCACAGATTTTTTATCAGTTTGTTGATCGAGCTTAGCTAAAATTTCATCAAACAAACCTTCCCTTGGCTCTGCATCCTGCACATAGTCGTTTAGCCCAGCAAAGTGCGCTTGCCAACATACAATGGCTTGTTCAAGCAAAGGTTCATTCAAACGGCGAGCTTCTACCGCGTCGCGCTCGTCTTTATCCAGAGTACCCAGTACGTACTCTGCTGCTAATGTTTGAATGAATGTTTCTTCGTCGTTATTCATAAGTTCATACAACCTTGCAACTGTTTAATGCTGCGATGAAGCCAAGTTTTAATAGTGCCTAAAGGCTGTTCGAAACGCTCAGCAAGCTCCTGACGGGAACAACCATCAAGGTATGCCGCTTTTATCATTTCCGCACGAGGCGATTCGAGGCCGGTCAAGCAAGACTCAAGCTTTAGTAAATCTCGACTCTTGCTAAAAGAATCATCTGGCGCCATCGAATCATCTACGATTAAATCAAAGTCCACATCAGCATCACTGTCTGGCAATTGATTTTTCCTTACTTCATCAATGGTACGGTTACGTGCAATCGTCGCCATCCAAGTAATCGGTGATGCAAGGCTCGCATCAAAGCTTGATGCTTTATCCCATATTTTAAGGTAAACCTCTTGCAGTACTTCTTCGGATACCGCCTGATTCTTCAAGATACGATAAACAATGCCAAAAAGTTTCCGATAAGTTGCTTCATATAGTTCAGAGAAGGCAGAACGATCTTCTTTTGCCACTCGAATAAGCAAATTCGCCAAGGATTCCGTCGTGTGCTGTTCCGATAATAAAGATTGATTCATAAGACTCGCATCAATTAGGTGCCCACTTCATAAGATGTCAGTATTACACTATTTTTGGTTAAACCCAATTCAAGAAACCATAACCTCAATAAACCACTTTGGCTGCATACCTTCGAAGTCAGTTCGAATATTCGCAGGTAAGTAACTGGCGGAATCTAGCACAAAAGCTTTGCCATCAACCCGCTTAAACACCACCCAATGCCAGAAGTCTTTGCCTTCTTCTTGATGATGCTTAATAGCTAGCAAAGCTAAATCTGGTAGAGTACTCCATGATGCAAAAGGGATCTCTTCGGTCGATGTTCTCGCACCAGCAGCAGACAACATTTGCCTTACATACTGAGTGTCCGACCAAAGAGATTTGTCGTCCGCATAAATTCCCATCGCATTGGCAGAGGCTTTCATTTGTGAATAGGTTTTACCCAGAATATTCGCCACAGCAGCAATGCCGCAACCAGTGGCTTCCTCTTGTATTACAGGTTCAAACACACCCAACTCCCGATAATTTAGGCCCCTCATTTTCATCAGTGCCTTAAAGTCATTAAAAGTTTCTTGGCTAAATACATGAATACCATGCTGCACCAGTAATGCCGCAGCCACGCCTTGCCCTTGCTTTTTAATGCCATCAAACGCGCCATTATAAATTGTTGCACTCCCACAAGATGGGCTGGATTCAGTCAGCATGGCAAAGCGAATATTGTTTGTTTGGCAAGTTTGCAAAGCCAAATAAGCGCCATTTATAAATGCTTCGGAAACATCCTCGCCATCGCTACCTATAACTCTAGAACCGCCCGACAATACATCCGATCCAGCGCCAGCGTCAATCTCGGCTGGCGGCCTAGGTGTAGGCAATCCTCCTGCCACTTCAGGGCAAAAAGACACCAGCTCAAAATGCTCTGCCAACCAACTAAAATCGGCCCGACTCATTGGAAGGTCACTACCGTTATAACGTACTTTACAACCCATTAGACAAGAGCTGACTAACAATTTTTCCATGAGAACTCTTTAAAAAAACAAATAAAAACTAATGGTGCTTTTGCTGGCAAAAAAACCGCTCATTGAAGAACGGCTTTTCAAATTCAGCGTTTAATAAAGGCTATAATTAGCAATTACAGTGTTTTCAACGCCGCCGTGAGTGAGGCCATTTCTTCATCCGTACCAATAGTAATACGTAGATAGTTACCAATACGTGGTTTGTTACTACCAAAGAAACGCACAAGGATGCCCAGCTCTTTTAGAGCCAAGTAAATTTGCTCAGCGTCTTTGTCTGGGTGTGTTGCGAAAACAAAGTTGGTCGCAGAAGGAATGATGTTGAACCCTAACGCTTGCAGATCTTTAACAGACTGCTCGCGCGTAGCGATGGTTTTGTCACAAATCTCTTTTAGATACGCTTCATCTTCCACCGCTGCTGTCGCACCTGCTAAAGCAATGCGATCGATTGGATAAGAGTTGAAAGAGTTCTTCAAACGCTCCAAACCTTCAATCAAATCTGGGTGTCCCAATGCATAACCAACACGAATCCCTGCCAAGGCACGGGATTTAGACAAGGTTTGCACAACCAACAGATTTGGATATTGATTGATCAAAGACGCGGCACTTTGTGCGCCAAAGTCCACATAAGCCTCATCTACTAACACAACCACATCTGGATTCGCTTTTAGAATCGCTTCAATATCAACCAAAGGCAAGGCTTTACCCGTTGGAGCATTCGGGTTGGTTATGACAACACCTGACACATCTAGGTTTTCATAATCTGCAGAGACAATATCGAAATCATCGTTAAGCGGGATCAGTTTTGGTTCGATGCTGTATAAACCAGCGTACACTTTATAGAAGCTATAAGTAATGTCAGCGAAGGCCAATGGTTTACCACCAGCAAAATACCCCATGAAAGCCAACGCCAAGACTTCGTCCGAGCCATTACCAACAAACACTTGGTTCGCTTCTAACTGGTAACTTTTTGCCAAAGCATTTTTCAGCGTGACACAATTTGGATCAGGGTAAAGACGTAAACGCTCACTGACCTCAAGCGCCATCGCCTCTAACGCCTTAGGAGACGGCGAGTATGGACTTTCGTTGGTATTTAGCTTGATGTACTTTTTATCTTGCGGTTGTTCGCCTGGCACATAAGGGTCAAGAGAAGCAATTTTATCTGTCCAAAAACGACTCATGGAATGCTCCGTTGTACGTCATCAAAAATAGAGTATGGAAACAAAATAAGGCCTCAATAGAGGCCTTATAAATACATTACTAAGTATCAGTGACTATCCGGCCTGGGATCAGTCCTGGGGCTTCATATGCGGGAACAACAATACATCACGGATAGATGGTGCATCAGTAAACAACATCACCAAACGGTCGATACCAATACCTTCACCAGCGGTTGGTGGTAGGCCGTATTCCAGTGCATTGATATAGTCTGCATCGTAATGCATGGCTTCATCATCACCTGCGTCTTTCTCTGCAACCTGACGCATGAAACGCTCTGCTTGGTCTTCTGGATCGTTAAGCTCCGAGAAACCGTTAGCGATTTCACGACCACCAACAAAGAATTCAAAACGGTCGGTAATGAAATCATTGTCATCATTACGACGCGCCAGTGGCGATACTTCCGCTGGGTATTCCGTAATGAAGGTCGGTTGATCCAATTTGTGTTCTGCGGTTTCTTCGAAGATTTCCGTCCAAAGCTTGCCAAGACCCCAAATCGGTTTCACGTCGATTTTTAGTTTCTTCGCAACAGCTGTTGCGCCTTCCAATGTTTCTATATCTGCAGCAGTCAATTCTGGGTTGTAGTGCAAAATCGAATCCAACATGCTCATGCGAACAAACGGCGCACCAAAGTCATATTCAGAGCCCTGGTAAGTTACTGTCGTTGTGCCCAGAACTTTCTCAGCCACTTCGCGCAACATAGCTTCCGTTAGATCCATTAGATCTTTGTAGTCTGCGTACGCTTGGTAGAATTCGATCATGGTGAATTCTGGGTTGTGGCGAGTCGATGTACCTTCGTTACGAAAGTTACGGTTAATCTCGAATACACGCTCAAAACCACCGACAACCAAACGCTTCAAGTAAAGCTCTGGCGCGATACGCAAGTACATGCTCATGTCCATCGCATTATGATGCGTAACAAATGGACGCGCTGACGCACCACCTGGAATGGTTTGCAACATTGGCGTTTCAACTTCCATGAAACGACGATCTTCTAGGAAGCGACGAATCGTAGAGATTATTTTTGAACGCACTTGGAAAGTCTCGCGAGACTCTTCGTTTACGATCAAATCAACATAACGTTGACGGTAACGCATTTCCATATCAGACAAACCGTGATGCTTGTCTGGTAATGGACGTAGAGATTTGGTTAGCAATTGCGCTTCTTGCATATCAATATACAGGTCGCCTTTGCCAGATTTGTGCACAGGACCAGAAATACCGATGATGTCACCCAAATCCCATGTTTTTTGATCAGCCAATAGCTCAGGGCTCAAAGCTTTACGGTTTACATAAGCTTGGATTTGACCTGTCATGTCTTGTAACAACATGAAAGCGCCACGGTTACGCACGATACGACCAGCAATACTAACCTTGTGGTCTTTTTCTTCTAGCTCGGCTTTTTCTAGTTCGCCGAATTCCGCTTGAAGATCCGCTGCGTAAGCATCTGGACGAAACGTATTTGGGTAAGCATTGCGCTCAGCGCGAATAGTCGCCAATTTACTACGACGTTCCGCTACTAAACGGTTGTCGTCTGATTGCACTGTGGATTCTGTGTTTTTTTCGTTAGCCATGATTTTGCTATCTACTCTTTTTAAATGTTCTAAATAAGAAACGCCGCGTTATAGGCCTTGCTTTAAGCTTGCAACAATAAACTGGTCCAAGTTGCCATCCAGCACAGCGCCAGTATTAGAGCTTTCCACGCCAGTACGTAAATCCTTGATACGTGATGCGTCCAAAACGTAAGAACGAATTTGACTTCCCCATCCGATATCAGACTTACTGTCTTCTACCGCTTGCGCCGCTTCCGTACGCTTCATCATTTCAAACTCGTACAGTTTTGCACGAAGTTGTTTCATGGCAAAGTCACGGTTAGCGTGTTGAGAGCGCTGATTCTGACATTGTACAACAATGCCTGTCGGAACATGGGTAATCCGCACAGCTGAGTCAGTGGTGTTTACGTGCTGACCACCGGCACCAGATGAACGGTAAGTATCTGTACGGATGTCTGCAGGATTGATTTCAATATCAACATTGTCGTCGATCTCAGGAGAAACGAAGACAGACGCAAACGACGTATGACGACGGTTACCTGAATCAAAGGGCGACTTACGAACCAAACGGTGTACACCGGTTTCTGTACGCAGCCAACCAAAAGCATACTCGCCTTCAAAACGAATAGTCGCGGATTTAATTCCTGCCACATCGCCCGCGGAAACTTCCATCAGCTCAACTTTAAAGCCTTTGTCCTCACCCCAACGCAAATACATGCGCAACAGAATGTTGGCCCAATCTTGAGCTTCTGTACCACCAGAGCCAGACTGAATATCCAAGAAGGCACTGTTTTCATCCATTTCTTTGGAAAACATTCGACGGAATTCTAACTTGGCTAACAGAGTTTCTAACTCTTCTAATTCAAGTTCAACCGCTTCTACAGAATCTTCGTCGTTATCTTCTACGGCGATATCTAACAGTTCTTTAGAATCATTAAGACCTGATTCCATGCTGTCTAGCGTTTCAACAACGGCTTCAAGCGCTGCACGCTCTTTACCGAGTTTTTGGGCGTATTCTGGATCGTTCCAAATAGCTGGATCTTCCAGTTCACGGTTAACTTCCTCTAAGCGTTCTTTCTTTGACTCGTAGTCAAAGATACCCCCGAAGGGTTAAAGCACGAGCTGAAAGGTCTTTTATCTTTGAAAGTATCGGGTTTATTTCCATATTGGCGTCAATTTGCTATAAACAGTGTGGATAAATGTAATTCGGAATTGTAACGAATTTAGTCGCAGCATAAAATGCCATTCGCTACCCAATGATGGAAAAACAGACCATTTTTTGTGGGCCTTGCTATCAAATGGAGTCAATATGGATAAGCCAACTGTTTCAGTCGCCATACTGGGACAAAATTATAAGATTAATTGCCCTAAAGGGCATGAAGCAGATTTGAAAGAAGCTGCTGAATATTTGAATAATCAAATGCGTGAAATCAAAGCCAGTGGGAAAATCATCGGCCTTGAAAAAATTGCCGTTCTTGCGGCATTGAATATTACTCACGATATGCTTAACAACAGAAAATACGCTCGCTCTAACGAGCAACAGTTGCGAGAACTGACATCGCAGCTTGATGCAGCATTAGCGCATGAAACAAAGTTGGTTAACGAATAAACATTCATGGTTTGTTTCTTGATCTACTTTTTTGATTGCAAGCGTAGAACACGAATTTTCTTCATGGAGCACAGAAAACGAATGGGGCGATTGAGTGATTTATCTATCAACATACTCTATACTGCACTTCGTTTCCTGGGTTGTTCGAAGCGGCTTAACGCCCTTGAGCCTATGAGTAATACCCCGGAAAGAGCCTGCTGGTTTGGTGTGCATGTCCGTGCGTCGGAAAGCCTAAAGAATCACAGCTCTCTCCACCTTGAACCACTGGGTTCAAGGCCAATAGCCGAAACGGCAACTTGGGAAACTCTTTTATGACCTCTCATCTAGACCCTAGACAAACACTTCGTCGACAGCTAAGACAAACTAGAAGAAACCTATCAGCAGAAGAACAACTAACCGCTGCGACTCAGCTGGTTTCTTGCATTAAGAATTGTCCTGACCTTCCTGAAATAGAGAACGCTAAACGCGTCGCCTTGTACCTTACAAATGATGGTGAAATTTCCCCACACCTTTTATGCGACTATTATTGGCAACAAGGAATCCAGACTTACCTTCCTGTTGTACAAGGGAAACAATTAACTTTTGCACACTATTCCCCCGATACTGTTTGGCAAGAAAATGTTTTTGGCATTAAAGAGCCCGTGACCACAGAATATCTGTCAGGGGATGAACTGGATATCGTTTTGCTACCTTTGGTGGGATTTGATACAAAAGGTGGTCGTCTTGGTATGGGAGGTGGTTTCTACGACAGAACATTCGCCGACAAGAAAGCCAACGAAAAGCCACTATTGATCGGTTTGGCGCACAACTGCCAAGAGGTAAAAAGTCTGCCTATTGAAGGTTGGGATGTGCCATTACAAGCGATAATAACACCAAGCCATATTATCAATGTCTAAGTTAAAAGACCTAAAATGCGAACGCATACCCTAAAGAAAAGCTAACGCTTCTCGGTGTACTACCGGCTGTTTCTAAACCATAAGCCAAATCAAAGTTTAAGCGCCTACTTAAGGTTAGACCACCTGTTAAATAGCTCAACTGACTGCCTACATGGTTCTTTCTGTAGCCAATACGAATACCGGGGAAGAGAATATTGTCGCTAAAATGAGAAATCGACACTGTACTCCATTGATATTTATCACCCAAAGGCCCGGCAATTGAGTTCACATCAAATGATCCTGCTAGGGACCAGTTTTGATTAACACTCATAATCGCTGCATCAACTGTCAACTGCGCTTTCTTCTTATAAGTTTCATTAAGT
Organism: Marinomonas foliarum; assembly: GCF_016906065.1. Taxonomy (NCBI): domain Bacteria; kingdom Pseudomonadati; phylum Pseudomonadota; class Gammaproteobacteria; order Oceanospirillales; family Oceanospirillaceae; genus Marinomonas; species Marinomonas foliarum. Next base: position 1,138,031 of record NZ_CP070273.1, read on the forward strand.
GTTAGTTTGTTTTTATCTGCCAATTCAATGGCCACATTACAAGCATTCAATTTAGAACCGGATAAGCCTGCGCAATTACCCAGTTTTTTAAACTTAAACTCTGGTTCATTAACGTTAGCTACCGTCGCACCTAGTTGATAATTCGGCGCAGCCCAGATCGCACCAAGATCTATTCCTATCCCAGAATCAACATAATCGCGGTCAAATATGTAGCTCATCGACAAGCTATCATCACCGTCACCTTCTGATAACACTGAAATTTTTTGGCCTAGGGCCATTCTATGCAAGTTTACTTTCCCCCCTACAATAAGCGCACCACTGACTGGCCTGCCCACCAACTGACTATAACCAACACCAAAGCGATAATCCGTTGCCCGCTTTATAATGACAGAAGAGTTAGATTCAAAATTAAAATCACTGCCTGTATTAACAACTGAAATATCGTCCGCTATTAACCCTAATCGAGCGACGAAAGAAGCACTCGCATCGATAGAAAAAGCGCCTCGATTCCGAGTCTTGTAAATAATTGGTGCAAATGGCGCTTGTAAGGAACCATAGACTTTAACGTAAGCATCGCTTTCTAACGACGCAAGAGAGGCGTTTACTTCAACTAAAGCAGCATTAATTTCAGCTTCGGTACTATAGTCTGCTTCCAGTTTATCACCAAGATCACTAGCTTTGTCCTCTATTCCCTTCACATCACCAATCTCTAACCCAAAATCTAAAGGCCCCAAAAAACCGACTCGAAAATTATTTATGGGGGTCATCAAATAAGATGCGGCAGGATTTGATAAAGATGTCTCTAATGATTGTCTATTTGCGTAGCCCCCTAAAGAAGTATTGGAGCCAATAGGTACATACACGGGCACGGATGCCGCGACATTTATGCTAATAACAACCAAAAATAAAACTAAATACCGCATCAATCCATTATCCATTTCGGGAAAATATTTTATGTATCAGTGCTTCAAATAAAAAAAGCCGACAACCTTAATAAGGTTATCGGCTTTATTTATTAAATCTTTACAGTTTTAGAACGCAGTATCGTAACCAATTGAGAAGAAAGCACTACGAGGCATTTCATCGCCATCTTCGTCTTCAACTGTGTCCAAACCAACAGCAAGATCAATGTTTAGACGCTTAAGAAATGTCAAACCAAAAGTCGCGTAACTTAGCTCAGTACCCGCCATATTTTGACGGTAGCCAGCTCTGAGGCCTGGAAGAAAGTGTGAGTCGCCATAGTAAGACACAGACGCTGCAGCCCATTGATATTCATCACCAACGGCATCTTTAACAGGGTTTGTATCGTAAGACATGCCTAAAGTAACTTGTTTGCCTTTAGTCGAAACAGCTGCATCAATTGTGGTCTGCATTTCCATCACGTATTTGTCTGACGCGGTAATACCGTACTTATCAGAAGCAGCATTCGCTGTAATAGGAGCACCATCAAATTCAGGCTCGTTAATATTCGCAACAGTCACACCAACTTGGTAGTAATTAGACACCCAAACAGCGCCTAAATCGATACCCACACCAGTGCTGCTAACGGCATCATCTGAAATCGAATCTGAAATAGCATCACCCGCTTCAACGTCTTCATCATCTAATTTCACCAAGGCACGACCCATAGAGAGATTATGAAGATTCGCTTTAGCACCACCCACTAACATACCATGGGAATTTTCCCATATAGACTGGCTGTACCCAAGCCCAATCTGAAGGTCAACGGCAGTTTGCGCATAAAATGAAGTATCTGTTGTAATATCACTGCCTACCGCTGTAACGTCATCAGCCAACAAGCTGCCTTTAGCAACAGCAGACACACTTGCATCCAAAATGAACGCAGCATTGTTATCGGTTCTGTAAATCACAGGCATCAAAGGTACTTGCATACCAAGGGATGTTTTTACATACGCGGTATTACCAATTTCATCTAGAATATCATTAGCACGATTAGCATTAGAGCTAGCATTACCAGCATTGGCATTATCAATAAGATCTTCTATCTCTTCAATTTGATCGCCCAGGTCACTCACATCCCCCATCTCGATACCAACACTCAGAGGACCGACAATACCAAAACGGAAGTTGTCTTCATCGTCTTGGTTTACCATTAAAAATGGTGCGGCTGGGTTAGCAAGAGCGGTAGCCAATGCACGTTGGTTAGGCGCATTACTCAAGGTAAAGCTAGAGCCTACTGGCTGATTGACCGGCATTGCTGCCAATACTGCGGTGCTTAATAAGCTGCTTGATACAAGTATGAGTTTTTTCATGATTTAGCCCTTCGCGACACAAAATGTAAGTAATTAGCAAAAAATGATCACCTTTAAACTAATTGTATACGTATTACTTACATTTTTCCTACCCTAAATGAGGGAAAAATATACCAACCAAACACATAAAGCATAAAAAAAACGGCAAACCTAATAAGGTTTGCCGTTTTAATTGTTTTTTTTAAATAAATAGACTAAATGCTATCTAAAGAAAGCTGATACCTAAGCTTTTCCAAATCTTCTGGCGTATCCACACCATGAGTAGGCAAACCATCAGCCAATGCTACTTGCACCTTGATACCTTGATGCAAGAAGCGTAGTTGCTCCAGCTTTTCCCAACGCTCTAATGGCGACATAGGTAAATCCGCGTATCTCGCCAATAAGCTGGCACGATAAACATATAAACCAATATGCCGAAGCGCCGGAAAATCAGTAGGCAGCATACCGGTTCGCTCCAGATTGCTCGCAAAACCATCTCTATCCCACGGCATAGGTGAGCGACTAAAATACAGCGCGCGCTGCTTTTCATCACAAACCACTTTCACCACATTGGGATTAAAGAAGTCTTCGGCCTGATCAATCGCGCAGGCAACCGTTGCCATCTCAGCTTCTTTATCTTGGTTTAACGCGATTACACTTGAATGAATCAAGTTAACCGGTAAAAAAGGTTCGTCACCCTGCACGTTAACGACAATCTCATCGCCCAGCCAACCCATTTTTGCCGCCACTTCAGCAAGACGTTCTGTGCCGTTTTCATGGTCATCACGAGTCATCACCACTGAAGCACCAAAACCTATTGCCGCTTTTTCAATAAGTTGATGGTCTGTGGCAATCGTCACAGACTTTGCGCCAGCCTTCAAAGCGAGCTCATAAACCCACCGTAATACTGGCTTACCACCCAAATCTGCCATTAGCTTTTGTGGAAAACGTTGAGAAGCGTAACGAGCAGGAATAACAATGTGAAAATCAGGTAAAGATTGAGAGGTCATTATTTTTCAAACTCCGGCTTTTGAGCCAATTCATAGGCGTGTTCCAAAGACATTCTAGACGCTAACACCATGTCAGCAACCTCCCTTGCGACGCCTTCACCAGCGGCTTTACTAAGTATAATTGGACAATGACGTTGCAATAAAATATGTGCGTCTGCCGGGCATAGGGCAACACCAATTTTAGGCATGACTTGAAGGTCAATCACATCATCCCCTACATAAGCGGCTTCATCTGGTGTAATCCCCAAACGCTCGACCAACCCATCAAACGCTTCAGCTTTGTTATGACAACCGGGATAGAAATACTCTACTTTTAGCTCTTTCATCCGCTGTCTTAATGGTGCAGAGTCTTTTGCGGTGATCACCGCAACCTGAACGCCCCACTTTGGCAATAACTTCATTGCTACGCCATCTTTTACATTGAAGCGTTTTATGGTTTCGCCTTGCTCAGTATAAAGCAGACGTCCGTCAGTTAGTACGCCATCCACATCAAAAACCACCAGCTTCAAGGCTTGTAGTTTAGCTAACAAACCTTGATCAGCTGCAAGCGCAGGATAAGAAGAAAGAAAAGCCGCATCCATTTATTAAACGCTCGTATCCAATGTTTCGAAGGTTTTTACCAATTCATCAAGCTGTTTCATCTGCTTTAGGAATGGCGCCAATTTACCCAAAGGCAAAGCACATGGACCATCGCATTTAGCATTATCTGGATCTGGGTGGGTTTCTAAAAACAAACTAGACAAGCCAAGTGACATACCGGCACGAGCCAGTTCTGTTACTTGCGCACGACGACCATCGGCAGAATCTTCACGGCCACCCGGACGCTGCAAAGAATGGGTTACATCAAACATGACAGGGAAACCAAACTTTTTCATTTCACCAAAGCCAAGCATATCAACAACCAAGTTGTTGTAGCCCATCATGGTGCCACGCTCACAAAGCATAAGTTGATCATTTCCGGCTTCTTGGCATTTTGTCAGGATATGCTTCATTTCGTGAGGAGCTAAAAACTGCGCCTTTTTTATATTAATTACAGCACCAGTTTTTGCCATTGCAACAACCAAGTCTGTTTGACGAGATAGGAATGCAGGCAATTGAATCACATCTGCTACTTCTGCAACTGGCGCACATTGGTATTCTTCGTGAACATCGGTAATCACTGGCACACCAAAGGTGTCTTTGATCTCTTGGAGAATTTTTAGACCTTCTTCCATACCTGGACCGCGGAAAGAGTTGATAGACGAGCGGTTCGCTTTATCAAAAGAGCCTTTAAAGACATAAGGGATACCCAGCGCCTCTGTTACTTTTACATGCTCTTCTGCAACACGCATTGCCAAGTCGCGAGACTCTAGTACATTCACACCACTGAACAATACAAAAGGAAGGTGGTTAGCTACTTCAACCTTGTTGCCAATTTTAATAATCTTTGATTCTTGAGCTGACTGCGTCATGAGAACTCCATTTTAATCTAGGTTTGCTCACTTTAGACAAATCTAAAGCGGCGTAGAATTTGTTAAGCCGTTTTTTATCGATCGTAAATTTCTAAAATACCGGATACGTTATTCGTATCGTCCACCACAACTAACAAGGTGATTTTATCGTGCAGCATTTGCTCTTCCGCTTGCACTATCATCACATTTTCATTGATGGTTTTTGGATTGGATGTCATTAAACTGGCCATGGTTTTATGTATCATACCCTCGCTTTCTTTTAGCATGGCACGACGTAAGTCACCATCGGTAAAAATACCCAGTAACTTGCCGGCTTGTTGAATCAATACAACACCCATTCTGCCATAAGTCATAACTGTTATAGCGTCTTTTAATGTGGTCTCTGGTGCACAAACTGGCAGGTTATCTTTGTGCATCAGGTCTTTAACACGAGTTAACAGTTTACGACCTAAGCTGCCACCAGGGTGAAAGCGGGCAAAGTCTTGTGGTTGAAAGTTACGGCATTCCATCAAAGCCACGGCCAAGGCATCACCCATGGCAGTTGTCATGGTCGTCGATGTCGTAGGGGCTAAATTATTTGGGCAGGTTTCTTTATCAATAGAAAGATCCAGTACGCAATCGCAATGTTTCGCCAAAGTAGAATCTGTGTTTCCTACCATGGCAATACTTGGGTTTCCGAAACTTTTAAGAGAAGGCAGTAAACGCATCAGCTCTTCGGTTTCACCAGAAAAACTGATCAATACCAAAACATCTTCTGGCTGGATCATGCCTAAATCACCATGAAAGGCTTCACCCGGATGGAGAAAGAAACTAGGCGTGCCTGTTGAGGCTAAAGTAGCCGCGATTTTTTTACCGATTAGGCCAGATTTACCCATGCCACAAATAATGGTACGACCCTTACTTGCAAGAATCATTCGAACGGCTTTGGGGAATTCTTCGGTTACTTGATTGGCTAGATTAGCTAAGGCTTGAGCTTGTGTCGATAAAGTGCGTCGAGCACTTTCAGTAAGGATATCGGAGTGGGTACTCAAATCAGTACTCAAATTAAATAGATCGCTCATAAAGCCTCGCTGCTCAATGTAATAATCGTAAAGTGAAATCATTATACAGAGGAGGAAGCGGAAGAACTATCAAAGAGCAAGCATTCAACACTTACTCTTTGATAAACGCAGAAGAATTATCCTAAGCAGCTAAGAAATTGACCGCTTAAGCTGTCTAAGAATGAAAAATAAGCATTTGTCCCCATCTTCACTTTGCTACCTAATGGATCCAAAGGTGCTGTTTTTACATCAGTACCATCAAGTAAGGTTTTCACTATTGCGGGACTAAATTGCGGCTCACTAAACACACACTGCACTTTGTGCTCTTGGATTTCATGACGGATCTCAGCAACCTTTTTCGCGCCTGGTTTACGCTCTGGGCTGACGGTAATTTCGCCAGCGTGGCTCAAACCATAATGCTGCTCAAAGTAACTATAGCCATCATGGAATACAATATAAGGAACTTTATTGACCTTGTTGAGTGCTTTGCGAATTTCTGCATCTTTCGCACTCAAACCTTTCTCAAAGGACGCCAAGTTCTCTTTGTAATACTCAGCATTCGCCGAATCTAATGACACCAAACGAGCTGTGACAGCTTTTGCCAATACTCTAGCGTTATCAGGTGATAGCCAAACATGTGGATCTACGCCATCATGATGATGTCCTTCGTGTCCTTCGTGATCACCATGCTCTTCGTGATCATGATCATCATGCGCTTCGTGGTCATGATCATCATGAGACTTTTCTGCTTCGTCCTCATCATGATGTTCTTTAGCGAAGTTATGCAATGCCATACCATCTAATGCTAACCACTCGATTGACGAGTCTTCTTTGCCTGCATTTTCAAGTGGTTTTTCTAAAAAGCGTTCTAAAGACTCACCTACCCAAACGACAGTATCTGCTTTCAATATTTTTTTGAGATCCGAAGGACGCATTGCAAAATCATGCGGCGATGCCGTACTAGATACGATCTGCTGTATATCCGCTTTATCACCAGCGATTGCTGCCACTACCATAGAAACAGGCTTAATACTGGTGGCAATAACAGGTTTAGCTAATGCTAAGGGAGATAGAGCAGATACACCTAAGGCAAGAAGAAGTTTGTTCATTATTTACTACCACTTAATTAATGTTATAACGTAACAATACGATATAAAAAAAAGAGATTCAAGCAGTTTGGCTTAAATCTCTTTTTTTACACGCCATGAGCATAGCTCAATTAAGCTGTAAATCGTCCAGTGCTACTGGTCGTACCATCAAACCAGCACGCTGCCCAATCGGAAGGTTCGTGTTGGGGAATACGATGGCATCACCTGTTTGCTTTATATAATAAGCACTCTTCTTCGAATGAGCCATGCGATGGCCTTCTTCAAACTGAGTAAAATTCTTTACCTCATTATCGATAGAGAGCTCATAGCTGTCGTCGTCTTTCACCAAGCTATCCAATACACGAAATACCTGCAAATCAGCTAAAGAAGACTCCGCAAAATCACCCTTTTCTAGTAATAATATTAAGCTGGCATCTAGGTCGGCAAAACGCGACAAATCATTCTCACCAAAAGGATATACTTTCCCAAGCTCTACTGTAAAAGCATGAGCACCGTGCTCCACATAGCTATAGTATGAAAAGGTTGTGGTCGGTTGATGTGACAGCAATACAGCGTTAATACCACTGGCAGATAAGAATGCGAGTTGCTCTTTGTTATACACCGCATTTTTGACATAAGGGTAAACCACAAATTTTTCATGCATTGAGCCGCGAATTGCAGTATGCAAATCATAATGTAACTTTACACACTCTACTTCATTATCAGAAATCGCATAAAAATCACTAATTGCCTGCTCTAGACGCTGAGCCCTCCGGGCTTCAAAGCCTTCGTAATTCTTCCAACCACCATTAAAAAGACGGTTAAGGTTTACGTCACAAAAACGCTTAGCTAAGTTTGCCGCCACAGGATTGCCAATTAATACCAACAACCTTATTTTCAATGAAATTCGACCGTCTAAAACAGCTGCGACCAAGTTGTTCACCAGCTCAATTGGCCCAGTCTCATTACCATGAACTCCAACCGATAACACAAGGCTAATGCGACTTCTTTGCTTAGGTTCAAGGCGTAAAATACCGGTATCTTCAACAAAGCCCGCACCACTTGGAAAAGTGAACTGAAACGGTGCTACAGCATCTTGATTTTCGAGTGTAAAAGCTAAAAAATCATTGTTCAAAATGGACATATTTCACCAACTTTTCCTATCATTTTTTTCACAAGATAAGCCTATAATACGTTTTAATCATACTGTTTTTACACACGTGATCACCCGTAATCTTTGTAGCCGCATGAAATGTATAAAAACAGGTCGCTTTTTTTATACTCTCTCAACACTGAATCGTTTACTTTCTTAACTCGTTAGAAGGCTTTTCTTTCAAGACAAATGCCGATACCCTTTCGTTTTCTACTATATTCACTTTTAAATAGAGTATTTTATGCCTGTAAATGACGAAGTCATTACCTTAGTCGACAGAAGTAACAAGGTCATTGGTGATGTGCCAAGACACTTAATGAACTTTGGCAGAGACTACCATCGTGTTACTTACATCTTGGTATTCAACCAAGCAGGCAATTTACTCGTTCAAAAAAGAACCGATAACAAAGCGTTTTGCCCAGGATTCTACGGTGTAACCACGGGGGGCGTGGTCGAAAAGGGAGAATCCTACATTGATTCTGCGCACAGGGAATTGCAAGAAGAGCTAGGCTTTGATGCTCCACTTGAAAGCCAAGGGGTCTTTTTCACAGAAGGTGAAGGCTTCAAGATATGGGGCAAGATTTTTACTTGCCACTATGATGCGGCAATACATGGCGAGCTAACTTTACAACCTAAGGAAGTCGCTTCAGTCCATGAAATGAGCATGAATAGTATTATAGGTAACACTGGCGAAATACCCTTTACTCCAGACTCACTCAGCGCACTAAAACACTACGCCAATAAATTAACTCAGCCTAAGCCTGATGATCCGCTGTAGTATTCTTTGCTTCCTCTCCATGCTTGCTTCATCGTTCGCACTAGGCGAAGAGCGTTGGCAAAATGACGCGTATATACAAGACAGTTTCATGAAAATTGCCTTAGAGCGTGAATACAAAGAAACCAAACACCCTAAGCTCATCCGCTGGGCCACCCCCATCAAACTGTTTTTTGAAAGCGACAGCGGTGATGCCAATCTACAAAAAGAACTACTTAGTGTTCATGCCCAGCACCTCTCCTACATAACTGGGTTGTCTATCGACTTCACCGATGATCCTAAGCAAGCCAATATTTTTGTCATTTTTACCAACTATGACAATTTGGAAAACAAAGTAAGACAATACATAGGCGACCCAGAAAAAATTCGCACAGCACTGAATGAAGCGATTTGTTTAGGAAATTTTCGCCGTAATAGGAACTACGAGATAACCAGAGGAAGCATTATTATTCCGGTCGATTATGCTCGCATAAAAGCCCGCTTTTTAGATTGCATTGTCGAAGAAATCACCCAACTACTGGGCCTTCCTAATGATTCAAATGATGTATTTCCATCCATTTTCAATGATGTCAGCATCGATTCTTACCTTAGCCCGTTAGATTATTTATTACTTAAAGCGCTCTATTCCCCTCACCTTAAACCGGGAATGGATGTGACACAAACAAGGGCAGCATTCCCTAAAGTATTAGCAGAGCTACACGCCAACAAAGACATAGAAAATGCAGCTCAGCGAGTTCAGAAGCACAGCCTTAAAACATATTTAGGTGATTAATGTGTCTTATAATTCGCCAATCTCATGGACAAAAACAAACCCTGCCATAGATCAATATTATTGGCCTTTTCAGCCGCCTTCTCATAAATTGTGCTTATTCACTCTGCTTTTCCTGTCCAACTTAGGTAAAATGCGCCAACTGAAAATTCATACTGGAGAGTCCTAATGTTTCCTGAGCTAAAAAATGACCGCTTTTTGCGCGCATTACTCAAACAACCTGTCGATACAACGCCTGTGTGGATGATGAGACAGGCAGGACGCTACTTACCAGAATACCGTGCAAGTCGTGCAACAGCTGGCGACTTCTTAAGCCTTTGCAAAAACGATGCATTCGCGTGCGAAGTGACACTTCAACCATTGAAGCGATACGATTTAGACGCTGCTATTTTGTTCTCAGACATTCTTACTATCCCTGATGCAATGGGCTTGGGTCTGTATTTTGAAACAGGCGAAGGTCCTAAGTTCAAACACACCATCCGCAGCCAAGCTGATGTTGATGCAATTCCAGTAACCACTGCCAGTGACCTAGATTATGTAATGAAAGCAGTGACGACGATTCGTCATGCTTTAAATGGGGATGTACCTCTAATTGGTTTCTCTGGTAGCCCATGGACATTGGCAACCTACATGGTAGAAGGTGGTTCCAGCAAAGACTTCCGTCACATCAAAGCCATGATGTACCGTTCGCCAGAAACCCTACACGCCCTACTTAGCAAAATTGCGAAATCGGTTATCGCTTACCTTAATGGTCAAGTCTTAGCGGGGGCTCAAGCTTTACAGATTTTCGACACATGGGGTGGCGTGTTAAGCGGACCAATGTATCAGCAGTTCTCATTGCTTTATATGAAAGAGATTCTGGATGGCTTAATTCGTGAGCATGAAGGCAGAAAAATCCCTGTCATTCTATTCACTAAAAATGGCGGCCAATGGCTAGAAAACATAGCTGCAACTGGTGCCGATGCCCTAGGTTTGGACTGGACAACAGACATATCAGAAGCCCGTGCTCGCGTCGGTCATAGCGTTGCTCTACAGGGTAATATTGACCCTTGCGTTTTATATGCAGGCAAAGAGGTAATAGAGCGTGAAGTAGAAAACGTGTTGTCGGGCTTCGGCACCGGCAGCGGACATGTGTTTAACCTTGGCCATGGCATTCACCAGTTCGTGAACCCAGATCACCCTAAATATTTAATCGATGCTGTCCACGAACTAGGGAGAAAGTACCACGAACCTAAATTCGACGACCTAGATTCATTAAACGGCCTTTAATATTCACGTCCTCACTGTGAGCCTTTTATTGTTGGGCTCACAGTAGTTCATTTATCTAACTTGACAAAACACTGCAGACATACCTTTTCCGCACTCTTCGCTTGCTTAATCCAGACGCCATCCGATTTCCTTATTACACAATCAAACGCCTCATTTACGTAACAACAAACATGATCAACCCCTTGCCCATCTAGCCAAGACAATCGCCCTAATAAACGGCCATTCGTCAGTGGAATTAATACCAGTCGCAGCCGAAAGTTTTTTTCTAATCCCTTAGTTTGATAACAAGCAACACTTTGCGGAGCCGACACACTCGTAAGCTGAACACCTTCTTTATGAAAAAGCAGATCTGTAACATCGGTAAAGAACGACTCTGAACCAAACGTAAAACGATCACTTGATGCTATTGTTTCCATTTTCAGCACCTTATATTAAGGAACATAGGTTCACTAAATGTAGATCATAATCATCGAGCCAGTGGCGACTTTTACAATAGAGTGGTATTTTTAGACTAATTAATGCTTTATTCGTATGGAGAAAAGAAATGAAATTAATCACGGCCATTGTTAAGCCTTTCAAACTAGACGAAGTGCGCGAAGCACTTTCTGAAATAGGGATTAACGGCATTACCGTCACAGAAGTGAAGGGTTTTGGTCGCCAACGAGGCCATACAGAGCTGTATCGCGGCGCAGAATATGTTGTCGACTTTCTGCCGAAGGTCAAGTTAGAGCTTGCTGTAGAAACTGATCAAGTAGAGCGCGCAATTGAAGCTATTCAACACAGCGCGAACACTGGAAAGATTGGCGATGGCAAAATTTTCGTAACAGCACTAGAACAAATCATCCGTATTCGTACTGGTGAAACAGGCGCTGAAGCAATCTAATTATGAGTGAATATAAAAAAAGAGGCCTAGGCCTCTTTTTTTATATTCAACAATCTATCAACCTTTGTCTGGCACCTTAATCGATAAGGTTCCTAGGTAACGATTTTGACGCAATTCAATTTGACGAAAGATCGCAATAATCACAATACTAATCACCAAATAAATAACCCCTGCCGCTATAAAGATTTCCATAGGTGTATAGGTTCTTGCGATGATAGTTCGCGCCATCCCAGTTAAATCCAGAATGGTAATCGTACTCGCCAAAGCACTGCCTTTTAGCATCAAGATAATCTCATTGCCGTAAGCAGGTAAAACGATACCAAAAGCACGAGGCAGTAAAACCCGTCGATACATCTGAGTCTTCGTCATACCAATAACTTTACATGCTTCAACTTCCCCATGCGGAATAGCCTGAATCGCACCACGGAAGATTTCAGCCGTATAGGCAGACGTATTCAATGTAAAAGCAATGATGGCACACCAAAATGGTTCCTTCAGTACCGGCCATAAGAAGCTCTCTCGTACTGCATCAAATTGCGAAGCGCCATAATACACCAAAAATATCTGCACTAGCAGCGGAGTACCACGAAAGAAAAAGATATACGCAAAAGGGATAGCTCTGATCCATCCTATGGGTGAAATCCTTGCTAGTGCAATTGGCAAAGCAAAAATACCACCCAGTATGATAGAGATCATCACTAACTGAAGGCTAACCCAAGCTCCTTCTAACAAACGCGGGAAATATTCAATAACAACCGAAAAGTCCATACATTATCCCCTTGTTAATCCGCGACTGGCTCGTTTTTCCATAAAAGAAACGAACACCATAGAGATAATGGTCAAAGCCAAATACATAAATGCCGCTACCAAATAAAACAAAAATGCTTCTTTGGTACTACTCACTGCGATATTGGCTTTTCGCATAATATCGTCCAACCCAACAACGGAGACTAATGCAGTGTCTTTTAGCAGAACCAAAAACAAATTCCCAAGCCCAGGCAAAGCAATTCGCCATACCTGCGGCAAAATAATACGGTAAAGCTTTCTAATAGGCCCCATTCCTAATGCAGTGGCCGCTTCATGCTGCCCTTTTGGAATGGATTGTAACGCACCACGAAATACCTCAGTGGCATAGGCTCCAAACGTTAGTCCCAACGCTGTTACGCCAGCAGCAAATGCGCCAACCTCAATGTACTCGTCATAACCAAATAATCCAGCTATGGCCATCAAGACACTGGTAGCGCCAAAATAAATGATAAGTACCGTTAGGAGTTCAGGAATGCCGCGAATAATGGTTGTATAGCCATTAGCTATCCACCGAAAAGCACGTACAGAAGATAATTTTGCAGACGCGCCTAGCAATCCTAAAATAAGACCGACGAACAGCGAAGACAAGGCTAGCTCTAAGGTAACAACAGCACCTTGTAACAGCTGATCACCGAACCCATGAAGATCAATCATAGTTTTTTCTCAGAGTAAGCTTAAAGTAAGTTTCTTGGTACAGGAGCACCAAGAAACTCTAAGAAATATCAACACTCGAACACATCAAAGGGTCATTACAATCTCAAATAACAACCCTTTGAAATACCCACTTAGTAGATAGAGAAAGGGAAGTACTTAGCATTAATTTTCTGATAAGTGCCGTCAGCAAGAATCGCATCAAGCGCCTTGTTGATCTTCTCTTTCAATTGCGTGTCGCTTTTACGAACGGCAATCGCAATGTTATCCGTCTTCATGAACGCATCGCCTTTGAACTCAAATGCAGAACCGCTTTCAGAGGTTTTCAGCCAGTTGTAAGTAGGCAATTCATCAGACAAAACGATGTCTAGACGACCAGAAACTAGATCTAAATAAACATTATCTTGGTTATCATAAAATTTAAGGTCAGCTTTGCCTTCAAAGTTATCTTCTAAATACTGCGCACCTAGAGTCGCGCGCTGCGCACCGATAGTTTTGCCAGATAAGTTCGCTAGGTCAAAAGTTTCGCCAACACGACCCATGAAGCGCAAGCCACCAGAGTAATATTTATTAGTAAAATCAACAACTTTCAAGCGATCTTCAGTGATTGACATAGATGCGATGATTGCATCGAACTTACGCACTTTTAGGCCCGGAATAAGACCATCCCAATCTTGCGTTAGAATCTCACAATCCGCAGCCATTTTTGCACACAAAGCACGAGCAATATCCACGTCAAAACCCTGAGGCTTACCTGCTGAATCAATGAAGTTGAATGGCGCCCATGCACCTTCTGTTACAAAACGAACTTTATCAGCTGCTTGTGCAGAAACTGATGATAACGCTGCGCCTAACAATAACGCTGAACCCAATGCTATTTTTTTAAATTTCATTGCAATATCCCCTTAGTATATTTGCTTATATAATCATTTTTGATTTTATATTTTCGTTCGCTTAAATGTGCTGTTAACTTAAAACACACTGGATAAGAAAGCCTTACAGCGTTCTGATTTTGGCGCTCCAAACACTTGATCTGGAGTGCCCTTTTCTTCCACCACACCCTGATGCAAGAAAACAACTTCGCTCGAAACATCACGAGCAAAATTCATTTCATGAGTAACAATCAGCATGGTTCTACCTTCTTCTGCTAAATTGCGCATCACACCAAGCACTTCGCCCACTAATTCAGGGTCTAACGCTGAAGTTGGTTCATCGAACAATATCACCTGCGGATCCATTGCCAATGTTCTAGCGATAGCAACACGCTGCTGCTGACCACCCGAAAGCTGATTAGGATACATATCCTTTTTCTCCGCGATACCAACCTTACGCAATAAATGCTCAGCATACTCTGCTACTTCATGCTTAGGGCGCTTTAGAACATGTAGAGGTCCTTCCATCACGTTCTGAAGAATGGTCATATGCGGCCACAAATTAAAGCTTTGGAAAACAAACCCAATTTGCTGGCGCATTTGAGTAAGTTGCTTCATATTGCTAGCCACTAAGTCGGATTCACCTTGAATCAAATCAAGCTTATTACCGTTAAAAAGAATTTCACCGCGAGTTGGATTTTCAAGCATGTTCACACAGCGTAAAAATGTACTTTTACCTGAACCACTTGATCCCAAAATAGAAATGACATCGCCATCATAGGCTTTTAAAGAAATACCCTTTAACACCTCGACATCACCAAACGTTTTGTGAATATCAATGAGCTCTAACGCCGGGACTTTCGACATGTTCTCTACCTTCTTTATTTTATGTGAACTTATTACTTTTTATCTAGTATATGCACAGTCATTCAACTGCACCAAATCCATGAGGGTAATACACCCTAAGCTAACTAACTAGAATACAAGAATCACGCCAAGAGCAATTCACCCCGTATTTTAAGTTACTTTTTCCAGAGCCGCCTCTTTTTCTTGTCCATTTGGACAGGCGCAGAGCTTTTATTATGAATTTTATTACGCTCTTCTCTTGGCGTAATGCCGAAGAAGCCCTTGTAAGTTGTACTAAAATGGGGCGCAGAACCAAATCCGCACTCTGTACCTATTTCAGTAATCGTCTTATCCGTTTGAGTTATTAGCTGCTTCGCATGTTGAAGACGCAATTCTAAGTAGTATCGAGATGGCACAATATCTAAATTACTCTTAAATAATCGCTCCAAATGCCTCCTAGAAACCCCCACATGATAAGCAATATCATCAGATGATAAGGGTTCTTGAATATTGGCTTCCATTAGCTGAACCGCTTCAACTAATTTAGGCTGACCTGTACCAATACGCGCCTGTAGTGGAATTCGCTGCGGGTCTTCATGCGTTCGTATTCGCTCACAAACAAACTGCTCGGATATCCCACTTGCTAACGACATCCCATGCTGTTTGCCTATCAAAAACAACATCATATCCATGGCCGCAGTCCCACCACTGCAAGTATAACGGTCTCGATCCACTTCAAAAAGGTGATTTGAAACGATCGTCTGTAAAAATTCATCTCGCAAATTTGCCAAACTGCGCCAATGAATCGTGGCTCGATAGCCATCAAGCAAGCCCGCTTTTGCCAATAAATAGCTTCCTGTGCAGACGCCGCCCAAGCCGATGCCTTTTTTTGCTTGTTTTTTTATCCAATTTTCTAAAGTCAGACTTTCGTTTTTTATCCCAGGAGAAGAACCGCATACAAAAATCGCGTCTAAATCACCCAAAGCATCACTTGTTAGATAGTCTGAAACCGTTGAAACACCCGTATTAGAAGGAATTTCTTTTTCTTCATGACTAATAGTGCAAAAAGAATAGAGCTCTTTTCCTGCCACCCAGTTCGCCATATGCAATGTTTCAATAGCAGAGGAAAAACCCAACATGGAATAATGTGGCAACAGCAAAAAACCGTACTTTAATGGTTTTTTACTCGCCTGCATGATTTCTCTTGATGCGAATTCAGTCTTGTACAAAATATTATCCTGCGAACTATAGACAAATAAGGAGTTTATTTCGTTTAAAATGGATAACAAAGGTTTTTTTCGTGTTGGGCAAGACTTTTCTGACCCAATTAACCAGACAACACAACAATGTGTCGCAATTTGAAAAGTTACCCGCTATCAAAGGAGGCGAATTTTCATAATAATCTAACACAGAGTCCTAACCCCATACTTTCGGAAAATTGCATTTACAACTAGTTTTATTAAGAACACCACTCATGAGGGATGAGTTCTAATGACTGATTACAAAAAAAACGAATTGATCGAACGCGTTGAAGTTGAAATAAATGATAACTTTAGTGCCGCAGAAGCAAACAACTTGATTCAACTAACCCGTCTTTACTTTCAGGACTCTCTAACTGAAGACTTGGTTAATGAATCGATAGAAAACCTATATGGCACAATACTTTGCCTTTGGGATTTCATCCAGCAACGCCCAAGCAACCAACCTAAAGTTCGTGTCTACAACCCGAACTACGAGGAGCACAGCTGGCAATCCACTCATACCGTTATCGAAATTCTAACGGATGACATGCCTTTCCTTGTATCGTCTTTCAATATGGCATTGGTTCGTCTTGGCCACACAATTCACCTAACAGCACACCCTGTTGTGCCGGTGGACCGTAATAAAAAAGGCGAGTTGCAAAACATCAACCTCTCTTCCAAATCTCATGAAGCTATGATGCGCTTCGAAATAGACCGCCTTTCAGACATCAACCTTCTTGATGAAATAAAAGATGAGTTACTAAGTAGCTTAGTTGATGTGAAAAAAACCGTCTCAGATTGGCCAACAATGAAAGCCAAACTAAATGACGTTATTGCAGAGTCTGAGCAACTACCACACCTGAAAGCCAATGAAGAACACTTAGAAGTTCTCGATTTCTTGCGCTGGGTAGCGAATGACCACTTTACCTTCATTGGTTTCCGCGCCTATGACCTATCTGTTGAAGGTGAAGAAACACACCTTAAATTAGTCGATGGCTCAGGGCTTGGTACATTCCGCGATATTAACGACAAAAAAGTAAAGCGCGACATTATCTTGCAAGACCACTTAGCCAAGCTTGCAGTCGATACCAGCAACATATTAGTGCTAACCAAATCAACAGCTGTTTCTACTATTCATCGCCCGGTTCACTTAGATTATCTTGGCATTAAGCGCTTCGACAAAAAAGGCAATGTAGTCGGCGAATGGCGCTTCTTCGGCCTTTACTCTTCTGCCGCTTATATTGCTCGCCTGCAAGATATTCCATTATTGCGTAAAAAGCTCAATGTCATCGTAGAAAAAGCCAACGTCGATCCAAATAGTCATAAAGGCAAAAACCTTAAGCATATTTTAAACAGCTACCCGCGTGACGAGATGCTTCAAGCGCCAGTTGATGAGCTTTTTGGAACTATCGAAAGCATTTTGGCAATCCAAGAGCGACGCCAATTGCGCGTATTCCTGCGCAAAGACATTTACGGCCGTTTCCTGAACGCTTTGGTGTATGTACCACGAGATCGTTACAACACGGAATTGCGTATCAAAATGCAAGACATCTTGATGAACGCCTGTAACGGCACAAGCTCTGAATTCAACGTGCAGTTTTCACAATTGGTCTTGGCGCGCGTCAACTTCACTATTCAAATAGCCGATCCTAAGCAAAGCCCAACCATCGACGCAGAAGAAATTCAGCGCAAGATGCAAGACGCAATGAGTTCATGGGAAGACAAGCTATTAACGGCTCTCCATAAAAGCCACGGTGAAGAAAGCGGAAACATTCTTTTCAACGATTATGTGCCTTATTTGCCCGCTGCTTACCGTGAAGATTTCTCTCCAAATGCGGCCGTCCTAGACATTGAACGTTTAGCTCAATTATCCGGTGAAGGCGATATTTCAACGCACATCTACCGTCAAGTTGGACAAACGAAAAACAATTACTTCTTCAAGGTGTATGGTACTGGCACAACACTCATTTTGTCTGACGTATTGCCTATTTTGGAATGTATGGGGTTACGCGTTCTAGAAGCTCGCCCATATGAATTAGATCAAAATGGCGATGGCTCTGCGAACACTTGGGTCGTCGAATTTGCCATCAGCGTAGACGCCGATGTAAACCTTGAAAAGAGCACTCAGCGCGAAGCGTTCCAAGACGCGTTCAACCAGGTATTCAGCCGTCGCGTTGAAAATGACCGCTTTAATGCTTTGGTCCTAAGCGCTTCCCTAACATGGCGTCAAGTCACCATGTTAAGAGCTTTGACCAAGTACTTAATGCAACTTCAAGTGCCTTTCTCTCTTCAATACATGCAGCAAACACTAGAGAAAAACGCAGGTATTGCTCGCCTTTTGGTTCAACTATTCGAACAACGTTTCGACCCTAGCCAAGAAGCCAAGCGTGACGACAAGGTACAAAAGTTACTTGAGAAAATCGATCTAGAATTGGACCAAGTTGCCAACTTGGATGAAGACCGTATTCTGAAACACTACCTTTCTGTGATTCAGGCGATGTTACGCACAAACTTCTATCAAGCAGGCGCTGAAGGCGAAGTAAAAGACTACGTTTCTTTCAAACTGGACCCTTCTCAAATTCCAGCCGTACCACTTCCAAGACCAAAATTTGAAATATTCGTTTATGCGCCTTGGGTAGAAGGTATTCACATGCGTGGCGGTAAAGTTGCTCGTGGTGGCTTGCGCTGGTCTGATCGTATGGAAGATTTCCGTACTGAAGTACTTGGTCTAGTAAAAGCACAAATGGTGAAAAACGCTGTTATCGTTCCATCAGGAGCAAAAGGCGGCTTCGTTGCCAAGCAGCTTAAAAAGAACGCGTCTCGTGAAGAAGTACAAGCAGAAGTTATCCACTGCTACACCACTTTCATTAGCGGTTTGCTAGACATTACTGACAACTTAGTGCAAAACCAAGTGGTTCCTCCACTGTCCGTACTTCGTTACGACGAAGACGACCCGTACTTAGTCGTTGCTGCAGATAAAGGCACAGCCACCTTCTCTGACTTAGCAAACAGCATTTCTGCGAAATATGGTTTCTGGTTAGGCGATGCCTTTGCCTCTGGTGGTTCTAACGGTTACGACCATAAAAAAATGGGCATAACGGCCCGCGGCGCTTGGGAATCCGTTAAACGCCAATTTAAAGAGATCGGTATTGATTGCCAAACGACAGACTTTACCGCTGTTGGCGTCGGTGACATGGCGGGTGACGTATTTGGTAACGGCATGCTGTTATCGAAACACACTTGTCTAATCGCTGCGTTCAACCACATGCATATCTTTATCGACCCAACGCCAGATGCAGAAACATCTTTTACTGAGCGTGAGCGCATGTTCAAACTGCCTCGTTCCTCTTGGGAAGATTACAACAAAGAGCTTATTTCAAAAGGCGGCGGTATTTTCAATCGCTCTGCGAAATCTATCCCTATCAATGCGGATATTCGCAAAGCCTTGGGCATCGAGGGCAATATCAAATCCATGGCTCCAACTGATTTGATCAACGCGATTCTAAAAGCGCCTGTGGATCTACTTTGGAACGGTGGTATCGGCACTTATGTGAAATCCGAAGGCGAATCCCATGCTGATGCTGGCGACAGTGCTAACAACGGACTACGCGTAAACGGTAAAGAGCTACGTTGCAACATTGTTGGTGAAGGCGGTAACTTAGGTTTAACTCAACTAGGTCGTATTGAGTTTGCCCAAAAAGGCGGCTTGATAAGCACAGATGCGATCGATAACTCTGCGGGCGTAGATAGCTCGGATCACGAAGTAAACATCAAGATCTTACTTAACCGCGTGGTCGAGAACGGTGACCTGACCGAGAAGCAACGTAACAGCTTATTGGCCGAAATGACGGATGAAGTGGGTAAATTGGTGTTACGCCACAACCGTGGCCAAAGCCACGTATTGTCTTTGGCAAACGCACAGGCACCAGAGCGTTTAACCGATCATTGGCGTTTGATTCAATCTCTTGTCCGTGAAGGTCGTTTGAACCGTGAAATCGAGTACTTGCCTAGTGACACGCAAATCAAAAAGCGCTTGAACAAGGGCCAAGGCTTAACACGCCCAGAGATATCGGTACTACTTGCTTATTCAAAAATCAAATTATCTGAGCAGCTAGTAGAAGACAGTATTGGCGAAGACGTGGATTTGACCACTCAGATCAACGAGTACTTCCCAACACAGCTGACCAAGCACTTCGGCGGCCAAATGTCGTCACACCCGTTGATTCAAGAAATCATAGCCGGGCACGTGACAAACAACCTAGGCAACCGCATGGGGCCAACGTTTACAACTTACATGCAAGAAGAGACAGGCGCATCTTCGTTGAACGTCGTTCGAGCCTACATGGCAGCAGAAGATATTTTTGGTATTCCAGCGCTTTGGGATGCGATCAACAACTTGGACTTCACTGTGTCTAACACAGTATTGAATAGCCTGTTAATTCGCATTCAAGGACTTCTAGAGAGAGCAACTCTATGGTTACTGCGTAATACACGTGAAAGCCTGTCAATCCAGCGCTTAAAAGACACTTATAAGCCTGGCGTTGAAGTGATTAGAGCCAATATGCAGGCAATTTTGACAGAATCAAGCCAAGAGCATTTGGCCGATATTGCTACTGGCCTTGTCGAGAAAAACATCCCTACTGAGATAGCGGAAAGATTGTCTTCTCTGCATTACCTATTCTACGGACTAGACATAATCCGTGTTGCAGCGAATACCGACACGGAAGTCCTAGATGTGGCTCAAACTTATTTCGCCCTTGAAATGGATCTAGAGTTGCACTGGTTGCGTCACAAAGTCAGCGAACTGTCAGCTGATGATATGTGGCAACGTCGAGCAAAATCAGGGTTAGGCGACGAAGTCGACAATAGCTTAAGAACCCTCACCCAAGAAGTTATTCAGTCCAGTGTTGATATCAAAAAACTGGAACTACGTTTAACTCATTGGCGCGAGTCAAATAGTGACAGTATCAAACATTACCGTGCCGCTTTTAGCGAAATAAAAGCGGAAAGCGAATTAACACTCGCCATGGTAACTGTCGCTATTCGTGAGTTGAGAAATCTGATATAAACCAACAGGTGGCCGCCATTGCGGCCGCCTATTTTTAAGAGGTCTTTTTTTAGGATGGATAGAAAAGTGACACAACAAGTAACGAGAGCAACCTTTGACGAAGTAATGGTTCCTAACTATGCACCTTCTGCGATTATTCCAGTGCGTGGCGAAGGCTCTCGCATATGGGACAAAGAAGGCAAAGAATACATCGACTTTGCAGGCGGCATTGCTGTTACTGCATTGGGTCATTCCAATCCAACTCTCGTCAACGTCATGCGTGAGCAAGCTGGACAACTTTGGCATTTATCCAATGTCATGACTAACGAACCAGCACTGCGATTGGCTAAAAAATTGACTGAAAAGACCTTTGCTGACCGAGTCTTCTTTGCAAATAGTGGTGCAGAAGCCAACGAAGCGGCTTTTAAACTCGCTCGTCGTTACGCGTTTGATCATTTCGGTCCTGAAAAACATGAAATCATTGCTTTTAACAAGTCTTTCCATGGCCGTACCTTGTTTACTGTTTCTGTGGGCGGACAAGCAAAATACAAAGAAGGTTTTGAGCCGACACCAGGCGGCATCAAACATTGCGACTACAACGACATAGAACAACTTAAAGCAATCATCAGTGATAAGACTTGCGCCGTAGTCATGGAGCCTATTCAAGGCGAAGGCGGTATCATTCCGGCCAACATTGAATTTGCTAAACAAGTACGTGAACTGTGTGATCAACACAACGCATTATTGGTTTATGACGAAGTTCAATCCGGCGTAGGCCGTACAGGCACCTTCTTTGCGTATGAGCAGTTAGGTGTAACACCTGATGTATTAACAACCGCTAAAGCACTTGGTAACGGCTTCCCTGTTGGCGCTATGTTAGCTACAGAGAAAGCGGCAAAAAGTTTGGCCTTTGGTACTCACGGCAGCACTTATGGCGGTAACCCAATGGCTTGCGCTATTGCTGAAGCCGTTGTTGATATCGTTGATACTCCTGAAGTACTCAGCGGCGTGGCAAAGCGTCATGACTTATTTGTTGAAGGCCTGAAAGCGCTAAACGAAAAGCACCATGTCTTTAAAGAGATTCGTGGTATGGGTCTTTTGATTGGTGCTGAAATGATTGATAGCCTTGCTGGAAAAGCTGGCGAGATCATTAAAGCCGCAGCCGAAGAAGGTTTATTTGCTCTTGTTGCTGGTCCAAACGTATTACGTTTAGCCCCGTCTTTGATCATTCCAGAACAAGATGTTGCCGAAGGCCTTGCTCGACTAGATAAAGCCATTGCAACTGTAGTGGCAAACAACAAAGCTGCATAAGCGATTCAGCACTAGACAAAACAATTAAAAATCGGACTTAGGTCCGATTTTTTGTTAAAGACCCGCGAAAAATAAAAAACTATTATTCGCCTCCCCTGGCATCTACTCTAATAGATAAATCTTACTTAAAAGCTTTTAGTAAGATATCAGAAAACCCATAATTTTTTACTTAAAAGATTGAAAAGATAACAATCTGTAGATAATATCGTCGAAAATTTTAGGATATATATCTATACAAGAGGGAAAAAGGAATGACTCCACTTAAATTCAATGGATCTGGCTCAGAATATTTCAAAATATGGATAGTAAATATCCTACTAACAATTGTTACACTAGGCCTATATAGACCATGGGCAAAAGTTCGAACCTTACGCTACTTCTATGGTAATACTGAACTTGATAATTCAAACTTTGAATACCACGCAACAGGCAAACAACTGTTTGTCAGTTTCATAATTGCCGTTGCACTGCTTCTTGTATACTTGGTTATTAGCCAATTAAACCCAATATTAGGTCTCATCCTACCAATCGCCCTTCTTATTGCTTTACCGTGGATTATTTGGCGCTCAATGAAGTTTAACCTTAGTATGTCCAGCCACCGAAATGTACGCTTTGGCTTTAATGGTGAAATTTCTGGATCTTATATTGCTCTACTAGCCTATCCTATCGGATTGCTAGCTGCTGGTATTGCTGCATTGTACTTCGTTAGTCAAATAAGTATTTGGCTAGCCCTTGCCTTATCTTTGATCGCATACCCTGCTTATTTCGCAATGATTAGTAAGGTTACCAATAGCTATGTAGTGAATGGCTCTCATTTTGGTCAAGGTCAATTTTCAACCAATCTTGAATTTAAGCCTTTTTTCATGATTATTTTGAAAGCAGCAGGTCTAGCTTTTCTATTTTTACTAGTCGTGGTGATTGTCGCATTTGCCGTTATTTTTAGTAGTGGAAATTCTGGTAGCCTTGGATCTTTATTTGAAGCAATAACAAATTTAGGTACAAGTGGAAATGCTACTAGCTTTATATTTGGCATGATTATTTCTATATACGGCATTTTTATTTTGGCGGGACTTTATCTTCTTTCATACATAAAAGCTCGCCAACGCATGTACCTTTTCAGTAAAACAACCTTAAATAAATCTATCACATTTGAGTCAACATTAACGACTAACAAATATTTTTCGGTCATGCTAACAAACTTATTATTATTAGTTTGCTCCCTAGGCTTGGGCTACCCTTGGGCAGCTGTACGTCTTTACCGCTACAGCATTGAAAATATCAATATTCAAGCTGAGGAAGGTTTTAATGACTTTATCTCTAAGCAAAGTGGTGAAGAAGGTCCCTTAGGCGAAGAACTTGGCGATGCCTTTAATGCTGATATTGGTGGACTTGCTGTTTAATGATCGAAGGTAGGTTATATCAAGCAGGGGCGTCCAACTTTGTGCCTGCAAGGTTACTTATCTCTGGAAATGACTTTCAGCTTTATGCTGAAGGTCATTCTGTTATAGGTGGAAGCTGTGTAGAGCTTCACACTTCACATCGACTAGGCAATATTGCTCGAAAAATAACACTTCAAGATGGCAGTGTTTTTGAGACAAAAGATAATAACGCCATAGACAAATTACTAAAACCCAAAAGCCATGCTTCTCGTGTTATGGCTTTTGTAGATACCTTAGAAAAAAATCTTTCCTTGGTGATTTTAAGTACTTTTATTATTGCTGGTGCTGTATTTATTAGCTTCAAATGGGGGCTACCTGCAGTTAGTCATGCAATTGCCGAAGCTCTGCCTAATTCAGTTAATCAGTCTTTATCAAGTCATGCCTTACAGTTTCTAGATAAGAGCATTTTAGAACCTAGTAAATTGCCAAAATTAAAACAGCAAGATATTCGCCAGAGCTTCGATCGCAATATAGCGCCTTTATATCAATCAAGCGATACACCTAAATTCACGCTGCATTTCCGTCATTGGCCATCAGATACGAAAAACAGTATCGCCAATGCATTAGCACTACCTGATGGCAATATCATAGTCACTGATCGATTGGTCGAACTCGCACAAAATAGTAATGAAATTAATATCGTTCTGTTGCATGAAATGGGGCATATTGTAGAGCGCCATACTCTAAAAAGAGTGATTGAAGGGGGCATTATTACCGTCACCTCAGTACTTATATTCGGCGATATGAGTTCTATTTCCGATTTAGGTGTTGGTGTAGGATCGCTACTTATCAGCAACGCATATTCTCGTGAATATGAGTCGAAAGCTGACCTGTTTGCATATCAACTCGCTTTAAAAGCAAAAATCCCCCCTTCTAGTTTAGGAGACATATTAACTAGAATGGAAAACGATACACATGATGATGTAAATCAGACAAATAAGAACACTGCTACTAAAAAAGTATTAGGTATATTATCTACTCACCCGAATAGAGAACAACGTACTATAATGGGAAAACATTATCAGGCTTGTTTTGATAAAAGCATAACCCAATGCCCCTTAGTCCAGAACTAAAAAACTTCCAAGTATCAATAACTCCCAACCTCATATACTGATATAGCATATCCTATCAAACGCCCCTTCCCCTCCGACTTGAACCTGAGTCAACTCTCCATTTTCTATTGCTAATTGAGTCACTAGACACGATGGCATTTTCATCGCTCTCCCTTGCTCAAAAATCGCTTGCTGATAACCAAAGTGTCGATGCAAATAACAGGCTAGCGCACCGCTCGAACTGCCGGTAGCAGACTCTTCAGGAATACCAACCGCTGGCGCAAAATTTCGACAACTTGCCGTATAAAACGCTTCTGGCGGGTTCATTTCAAATACGTGAAATCCGACACATTCATGCTGCTGACAAAAATGCGTTATCGCATCATTATCAACTTCAAGGCAATCCAGCACGCCATAAGGAACAGGAACCATAAGATCAATCAAGCCAGTAGAAATAGTTTGAATAGGCAAACCTGTTTGAGCTATCAGTGACGGTTGAATACCTAACATAGGTGCGATCTCTTGAGCACTATATTCGGCAAACCAAGTTGGTAAACTTTGGCTCATTAAAACATCACCGTTTAATGCCACGTCTACAGCTAATACACCCGCTTTAGTTTCTTGCCTATAACGTCCAGCCGGAATATATTGCAAATGATGTAGCAACCAAAAAGAGCTTAACGTGGCGTGGCCGCAGAAATCGACCTCCACGGTGGGAGTATAAAAAGATACGTGGAAATTAGCCTTATCACTTTTGCTAACAAAAGCTGTTTCCGATACACCAACTTGCTTCGCTATGAATTGCTTCTGTGGTTCGGTTAACGAATCCGCATTCAACACTACACCGGCTAAGTTTCCACCTTTTCCGGCAATAGAAAAAGCCCTAACTAAATACACCTCAACTTGTTCCATATAACGAGTCCGTCTCCCTGATTTGGTACAATATCGCTTTATTATAGTTAAAATGTTTATCTCTTAGCTAATTATCGCCTTTTTTACTGATTCCTTGTGGGCTGTTTGATTGTGATTATCACTTGACTGGTTTAAGCTCAGATACATCGTCATTAAACAATCCCGCGTAAATCAATGGTTTATGGCACCTTCAACCTATCAGATATAGAGAAACGACACTGTGTTTCAATCTTTCTTTCCAAAACCTAAATTATTTTTTCTTAGCTTTGCCTTATGGGCACTTGTTTGCGTCATTGGATGGTACTCTATCGTTCAGGACTTAGGACACATTTTAAGTCTAGGTTCTCTTTTTGGTGTCCACTTTCCTGAAGCTTTGGCAGAAGGCGCTGATGCCACAGCACAAACCGCTTTTCAGAGTGCACAAAATACTGCATTAGATGTGTGGCTATACCAATATATGGCGGCTTGCTATCTAGTATTTATTAGTATTTGGGTTATTTATGGTGGTCAGAAATGGGCTAAATGGTCAGTCATTGGTTCAGGATTAATCGTATTTATAACTTGGTTCCAAGTACAAGTAAGTGTGATGCTAAACGAGTGGTATGGCAGCTTTTACGACCTTATTCAAAAAGCATTAGCAGAACCGAATAGTATTCTACTGTCTGACTACTATGCTCAGCTATCTACTGTAGCAGTCATCATAATGGTTGCTATAACAGTGTCCGTTCTTAGCAACTTTTTCATCAGTCACTACGTATTCCGCTGGCGTACAGCTATGACTAATTACTACACTTCCAAATGGGATCAGGTACGCCATATTGAAGGTGCATCACAGCGTATTCAAGAAGACACCATGCGCTTCGCTTCTATTGTCGAAGGGCTAGGAGTGAGCCTTTTAAGATCTGTTATGACGTTAATTGCCTTTTTGCCTATTTTATGGAGCTTATCTGGATACGTTAAAACCCTTCCACTTGTTGGTGAAGTCCCACAAGCATTAGTATTCACCGCCATTATATGGTCAATATTCGGTACTCTTTTACTGGCGCTAGCAGGCATTAAACTTCCTGGCTTGGAGTTTAAAAATCAACGTGTTGAGGCTGCTTACAGGAAAGAACTGGTTTATGGTGAAGACCACGCTGACAGAGCAACGCCAATTAGCCTTACTGAACTGTTTGATAACGTACGTAAAAACTACTTTCGCCTGTATGCAAACTATCTATATTTCAATGTCGTTCGTTACGGTTATCTTAATGTTGGGCAGTTTGTTCCACTGATTGTATTAGCACCATCTATCATTGCTGGCGCTTTCACCCTAGGCATTATGCAGCGCGTTCTAAACGCCTTCAACCAAGTTGAGAATTCGTTTCAATACCTAATCAACTCTTGGACAACGATTGTAGAACTATTATCTATTTACAAACGTTTGAAAGCATTTGAAGCAGTGATTGACAATCAACCACTGCCTGAAGAAGACGCGGCGTTTCTAGATAAAGAACATAGCTAACCTAGTTAGCTAAAATACAATTTTAGACATGAAAAAGCCTCGCCAGATAACATCTGGCGAGGCTTTCGTTGTTTTGTACTGTCAAATCGATCAGGTCAAACGTTAACGTTTATATTCTGACCTAGATTATCCGTCGTGGTGTGCGATCCGCTATTCGCAGCAGGTGTTACACTTTTTGCAGCTTCCTCTAATAAGGTAAGCTCTTGTTCTGCCTTTTGTTGCTGAGCAACTTTTGACAAGCTTGCACTGTATACTTCACTAGCATAATCCATCGCAGGACTACTCAAACCATTAATGCTTGGCATTTTTCCTCCTATAAACCTACGAACGCTGTTAGTGTTTGTAGGTTATTCACTGATCAAAAAAACATCAATGTAATTAGTATAGCCAGAGAATAACATATTTACGAATGTCTTTTTGTAAACTGGATAAAATTCACTCAAACTCTCTGATCCGTAACAAAGCTATCCCAATATTGGCTGACCAAACTCTGATTACTGACCAGCTTTTCATTTTGAATGACTCGACTCTGCTGCTGCAAACTCAACCGATGAACAAAAGATCGATACAAAGTATAAGTGTCTGTCATCTTCTCTGCTTGTTCAGTGTCTAACAACCCAACACCGGCCGCCGCTTCTAACTGGCGAACATTATCAGAAAAACGCATGAGTTCAGGATACAGATGTGACCAAGCCAATACCAAGTACTGCACCATAAATTCAATATCTATAATACCACCAGCCCCCTGCTTAAGATCAAAGCCTTTTTCTTTACCACCGGTATCAAGATGAGCACGCATTTTTTCACGCATTTTAATCACTTCTGCTTTTAGTTCATTTCGATCTCGAACCGAAGCAATAACCTCTTTACGACAATCTTCAAACTTAGCCAGTAGATTAGACTCTCCAGCCAAACCGCGGGAGCGCGTCAAGGCTTGATGCTCCCAAACCCAAGCTTCTTTTTGTTGGTAATCTTGAAATGCTTCCAAACTAGAGACCAGCAAGCCTGAATTACCAGAAGGGCGTAATCGCATGTCCACTTCATACAAACGACCCGCTGCAGTAAAGCTAGTGATCATATGAATCAAGCGCTGCCCAAGTCGAGTATAGAAGGTTAAGTTGTCGATACTACGCTCACCATCTGTACTCCCTGTAGATTGTGCATCATGAATAAACACAAGATCCAAATCTGAATCGTAACCCAGCTCCCAGCCACCTGATTTTCCGTAACCAATAATTGCTAATTGTGGTGTATAAGCTGCTTCACCTTGGCTTACAGGGAAGCCATGCTTCTTCGTCAAATATTGCCAAGACTGCTGTAACACCTGATCAAGAAGAACTTCTGCCAACCAAGTTAAGTGATCACTCACTTTCATGACAGGTAATATCTCGGTGATATCGCACGCTGCGATTCGTAAAATAATAGAACGCCTAAAGCGACGCATAGCGTCCATTTGCGCTTCCTCATCCTCTTCCGGCAAGCGCAATAATATCTGCTGAAGCTCTTCAGCTAGCATAGCCTTATCTGGTGGAGAAAATAATGTATTAGCGTCTAACAGTTCATCTAACAATGCTGGCGTTGTCGAAATTGCCTCGGTAAACCAAACACTTTCTCGACATAAACGAATCAGATGAGTCAGCGCGGTTTGATTTTCACATAGCAGTACCAAATAAGCCGTTCGGCGCAATACCGCTTCTAATATAGGAAAAACACGCTCTAACACTAAATCAGGATTAGCTTCATCCATTAATTTCGTTATGAGTGCAGCTAAAAATACAGCAAGTCGTTCATGACCAATGGGTTGCATGTACACTACGGTGCGTGAGCTAAGCAATTGTGAGATTCGTACAATAGCTGCCTCTTGATCTTGCCACATAATCAGTTCAATGGCGTCTTCAATGGCTTCTTTATCTTCTGGATGCTTGATCAATAAACGCCATGTTTCTTGGCTCTTAACCTCTTCACTACTTTCATTACCGTCGTCGATTAATGCCACAAAAGAGCGATGAACATTGTTACGCACTTCCCATAGGCGTTCATCTAACGCCTCCCAAGAAGGAAACCCAACCAGCAAGGCTATGCGTGTACGCGCTCTTTCATCTTCGGGCAATAATTGAGTTTGCTCGTCATTCACGGCTTGCAAAGCATGCTCGGTTCGACGTAAAAGCAAATACGCTTCACGTAACTGCTCGACTTCCTCAGCAGGCAAATAATCCTGCTTAACAAGGTAAGGCAAGACTTTCATCAAGGCGGGTGTTTGCAACTTCTGATCTCGACCACCATGTAGAATCTGCAAAGCTTGAGCTATAAACTCCACTTCGCGAATGCCGCCCTCGCCTAGTTTAATATTATGCTCTATGCCTTTACGGCGAACTTCCTTTGCGATCATTTGCTTAAGATCTCGCAGCGCTCCTATTGCACCAAAATCTAAATACTTGCGATAAACAAAAGGCTTTCGTAACGCTTCGAATTCACAAACATCCAATGCGCTTCCTGCCATAACCCGGGCTTTGATCATGGCGTAGCGCTCCCAATCTCGGCCTTGATCTTGGTAATAATTCTCTAGAGAGTCCATATTCAAAACCAAGGCACCAGACTGACCAAACGGCCGCAAGCGCATGTCGACTCTAAATACAAAGCCATCAGCACTTACCTGATCCAAATGCTGAATCAGTTTTTGACCTAACTTAGTAAAGTATTCTTGGTGAGATAAACTTTTTTTACCGCCTTGAGTATCACCATGTTCACGGAACGCAAAAATGAGATCAATGTCGGAAGACAGGTTTAACTCATTGCCCCCCAATTTCCCCATACCAATCACAATCATTGACTGAGGTTGGCTGTTGCTATCCAATACCTGACCATACAAGGCAAGGTAGTGCTGCGTTGTCCATTGCAAGCTGGCGTTAACACAGGCATCGGCTAAACCGCTTAGGCGCGACGTTAGCTCGGTCAATGTTAGTTGCTGCTGAATATCCAAGGCGATCAGTCGCACCATCCACCATTGTCGATACAAACGTAAACGCTTAATAAAACTAGCTTCGTCCAATGGCTCCAATGATTCTGTTGGGCAAGCCTTCGCTTCACATGAAAAAAACACTTCACCTGCCATCAACGCTTCTACTGATGGCTTTTCAGGTAATTCGTTAAGCGTTAATAGATCATCTAACCAATGAGGAAAGCGGGTAAACTGCTGATGCAAATACTCACTCAAAATCCACAATGGCTCTAATGTCTCAATTTGCTCTTGGCTTAATGCATCAAGGCCATGCCTTTCTCGTGCGTCTTGAACATGCTCCAATAACAATGAACGAGAAAGAGATTGCTCACAAAATATCGCGTAATTTGGGTTTAAATGAGGTGGTGTCACAGGGCTTCCTTACAACATTTTCTTTTTATTTTTTCGTTACAACATAGACCATTAAGCTTGGCTGTTTAACCATTGCCCGACAAGTAACATATTGACGCCAATGTTTGTCATGCCAGCTAACTGTTTTAACACAACAGATTCGTCTGCTAAATAAGGCATTAACTCATTATCTAACGCGGTTAATTGCTGCGCTAATGTGTCTGGTAAGCAGTTTTTCAACTGCGCCATAGAGTGACGGAATGGTTGCAAAAGCGCTTCATCCTCCATGAAATACATTGCCTCCCAATACACTAACCATACTTCATACCAATACGCCGCCAGCTCAATAGAGCTTGACGTCGCAAGTGGTTTATCAGGGAACTCTATCTGCCCATATTTCAAACGTACGCCTTTTTGAGCCTTAGAGACAATGCTCACTTGCACTGGAACCTGTTCAGCCAACTGCAGCGCAAATTGATATAAACCAGATTCGTTACCTTGCTTCAACTCCAACTCCAACTCGCAAATAGCGTCTTCACCATAGGGTGAGGTAACCAACCCTTGATCACAAACCACTTCCATCTTGGTTTCTTGGGATTGAATATTCCAAACTTGTCGCTCAAAGTCCGTACGATATACTTCTATCAGTTCACCAGCCCAAGACATATCCTGTAGGCTTTCTGGCAGAGGCACTTCACTCAATAGCGATAAATCTAATTGGTCATTAGGTAAAAACCACTCCCACTCTCCTCGGGCGTGCATGCCAATACGATTACTACCACGAGTTTTTACCGTTTGAATAAAGGTATTGTTCACCGCTCGGATACGTATTGCCACTCCCCCTTTCATGAGACTGGCGTCTTCAGTATCAAAATAGGCGTTCATCAAAGCCAAGGTTGGCTGACGAGATTGATCATCGGTATCAGAAAGCGCACAAATTTCATCAAGAAAATCACTTGCGCACTTGAGATAGTCTGACTGAAGCATTAACTTTAGCTCTAGCTCGGTAGCCATAATATACGAACCTCTAAAACCTTTGCTGTTGAGCAAACAGCAAAGAAAAAATAATGTGCGAGCAAGTGTACCAGATGCCTAGCGTACAGTAGTAATATTCGCTAATAACTCGGATTCAAGGAACACTTTCTATGCCCGCATTGCCTTCGCTCATTAGTATGATGTCTCAGCTTATTGCATCGCCTTCTATCAGTTGTAGTCAAGCTGATTGGGATCAGTCAAACAAAGGCGTTATTCAATTGCTTGAAAGTTGGCTCAATTCCCAAGGCTTTCAATGCGAAGTGATGCCTTTGCCAGACAATCCCAATAAATTCAATTTGATTGCGACGCTTGGCAGTGGAGATGGTGGTTTAGTATTATCCGGTCACACAGATACCGTCCCTTACGATAAAGGCCGCTGGAAATCAGACCCGTTCAAGCTGGAAGAGAGAGAGAAAAAACTTTACGGTCTTGGCAGCTGCGACATGAAAGGCTTCTTTGCCATTGTGATTGATACTGTTCGACAAATGCAGCTATCCAATTTAAAGCAGCCACTGATTATCCTGGCAACAGCTGACGAAGAGAGCTCTATGTCAGGCGCTAGAGCACTTGTAGATCAAGGCACATTAAAGGCTCGCTATGCACTAATAGGTGAACCCACATCATTAACTCCTATTTATGCCCACAAAGGCATTATGATGGAGCGAATCCAAGTCACAGGACAGTCTGGTCACTCCTCTAATCCATCACTGGGGAACAACGCGCTGGATGCCATGCACGATGTCATGTCAGAATTAATGTTATTTCGTCAGCAATTAAAAGCAAACTACCGTGATACCAGTTTTGTTATCGACTACCCAACAATGAATTTTGGCTGCATTCATGGCGGCGATAATCCGAATCGAATTTGTGGACGTTGTGAGCTTGAGTTTGATCTACGAGCCCTTCCAGGAATGAGTAATCAAGCACTCATGGCAGAAATTGCTGCCATACTTCCTCGTATCGAAGAACAAACAGGCACAATAATACAGTTAAATAGCTTATTTCCTGATGTTCCGTCTTTTTATACATCGGTCGAATCGGATATCATAAAAGCTTGTGAAGTCTTAACTAAACGCCAAGCAAGTACAGTGGCGTTTGCAACCGAAGGCTCCTTCCTAAATCAAATGGGAATGGAAACGTTGATTTTAGGGCCGGGCTCAATTGATCAGGCTCACCAGCCAAATGAATTTATGGCACTGGATCAAATTCAACCTATGCAAGAGGTAATTCGCGGTCTTATCGAGCGTTTCTGCCTTCAATTAAACGAGCAACAAAATGAGGAATAGCGTGCCTGAAGAATTCAACTATGTGGACTGGTTCCGCCATTCTTCCCCCTATATTAATGCCCATAGGGGAAAAACCTTCGTCATACTGATCCCAGGTGAGGCGGTTGAGTGTGCTCACTTTTCAAGCATTATTCATGACCTTGCTTTGCTGGATTCATTAGGAATCCGCCTTGTGTTAGTACAAGGTGCACGCCCACAAATTAGCCGAGTTTTAGCCAATCGTCGTTTAGTTAGCCATGTAGAAGACGATTACCGAGTGACACCGCAAGACCAATTATTAGATATTATTCAAGCCTCTGCGGCGGTGCGCGTTCAGCTGGAAGCTCAATTGTCTATGGGCCTTTCAAATACACCAATGGATGGCGCAAGACTAAAAGTTTGTAGTGGTAATTATGTTATCGCCAGGCCTTTGGGTGTCGTTGATGGCATTGATTACGGCCATACAGGTGAAGTTCGCCGTATTGATACAGAAGCCATTTTTCGCTTGCTTGAAGACGATAACATGGTGCTACTTCCACACCTTGGCTTTTCACCAACTGGTGAAGTATTTAACCTAAAAAGTGAAGACGTCGCTATTCAAGCAGCCACCCAACTAAAGGCTGACAAGCTTATTATTTACGCTGAAGAAGAAGGCGTCTTTAAAAGTGATGGTGAGCTTTACTCTGAGCTTTTGACAAAGGACGCAGAAGCCATTCTGAAAGAAAAGTCGCTCTCTAGCATTACCCACGCAGCGTTAGATGCCTGCGTGCAGGCGGTCCGCAAAGGCGTGCCGAGAGCGCATTTGATTTCGTACAATGAAAATGGTGGTTTGCTGCAAGAACTCTTCACTCGTGAAGGCTCAGGCACCATGATCGACGAAGACAGTTATGAACAACTGCGCCCAGCACATATTGATGATGTTGGCGGCATGATGGCATTGCTATCCCCGTTAGAAGAAAAAGGCATCTTGGTTAGACGATCACGCGAGCTGTTAGAAAATGAAATAGACCGCTTTATTGTCATCGAACGAGACGGTGCGATTGTCGCTTGTGCAGCTTTGTATCCTTTTGAACAAGAATATTCTGGTGAGTTAGCTTGTTTGGCCGTATCCCCAGACTATAGGGGATCTAACCGTGGTGAACGCTTACTAAAAGGCATAGAACAAGCTGCTAAGCGGCTTAATCTCTCAATGCTTTTTTTACTTACCACTCGAACAGCCCATTGGTTTATCGAACGAGGCTTTAGCGAAACAACATTGGCAAGTTTACCAACGCAAAAACAAGCGCTGTATAACTATCAACGTAACTCCAAAATCTTCGCTAAAAAATTGTAATACCTAAAAATTTACAAGTACAAAGTCATAAACGACCCAGAGAGCTTATCTCTAGGTCGTCATTGATTCTTATTCAGTCCAGTGCTTTACAGTAGTCACTAAACTCCACGAGAATATAAAGTTCTTTATTTAGCTGCACTGTACCTTGAATACAGTGATGGTCTCGGTACTCAAGGCCATTTGTATCCACATTTTGTGGTATATCCATCACCTGTTCGACTTCCTCAACCCGAACGCCAAAATGACCAGTAGGAAAATCCAATACAATAATATGACCTTCCTCCTCACATTCATTAGGGTCTAATTTCAACAGGTGCGTACCATACAAAACAGTGACCATATTCCCACGTACGTCAATCATTCCCTCTACGCCTTCGTTTGCACCGGGCACAGGTGCTGGAGACTGGTAACTCAGAACTTCTTTTACGTTAGAAAGAGAATGAATGTACCGCTCATCACCCAAACGAAAGCAGATCCCTTTCTCTACAACTTGCTCCACAACCTAACCTCCAAAACAATACGCCACTTAAATCAGACTTATTCTAAGTAAGTCATTTTGCTTATAAAAATAGTTACACGTCTAACCTTTATTAACAAGTTTTAGGCAT
Source organism: Marinomonas foliarum (assembly GCF_016906065.1). NCBI lineage: Bacteria > Pseudomonadati > Pseudomonadota > Gammaproteobacteria > Oceanospirillales > Oceanospirillaceae > Marinomonas > Marinomonas foliarum. The sequence goes on from NZ_CP070273.1 coordinate 1,172,993, forward strand.
AAAAAAAAGCGGCTCCATGGCCGCTTTTTCTATCTAATTACGCTATTCCATGATTTTGAACGGAATAAACATTGGGTAACCCTGCCTGATAACTCGCATTGGCACTGAACGCCCATTGGGAATATCTTTAGCAATACCAGTAAAATTCGCCACATTCTCAATGCGCTTTCCATTCAGCATGGTGATCACATCACCTGGTTGAAGTCCATTGCGTGCCGCTGTACCACCAAGCACTTGCTCAATGACAACGCCACCTTCAATTTCAAATTTCTTAGCCATGTCTGCTGGCACTTCTCCAACAATCATACCTAGACGGTTTTGATCTTGTTGCGATTGCGCAATGACTTTAGGGTCATTAGGGCGTGCTTCAAGCGTCACCGAGATAGTTTGTTCTTTACCATCTCGATATACTCTGGCATCAACTTTTTCACCCGCCTTCATTTGCCCTACAATATAAGGCAGCTCACCAGAATGCGCGATAGATTCACCATTAAATTTCAAGATAATATCGCCTGATCTTAAGCCTGATTTCTCTGCTGGTGAATCAGGTAATACGCGACTGATTAAAGCACCGTTTGATCTGTCTAAACCAAATGATTCAGCCAGTTCATTATTTACATCCTGAATCAGTACGCCCAGCCAAGCGCGAGAAACCTTACCATCGCTCTTCAGCTGATCAACCACAGACATGGCAACTTTAGAAGGAATCGCAAATGACACGCCCATAAAGCCACCAGAACGAGTATAGATTTGCGAATTTATACCAACAACTTCACCATCTAAGTTAAACAAAGGGCCACCCGAGTTACCTGGGTTAATCGCCACATCTGTTTGAATAAAAGGCACATAGTTATCAGAGGGTAAATTTCGCCCTGTTGCACTGACAATACCGGCAGTAACCGTGTAGTCAAAACCAAATGGTGAGCCAATCGCTAATACCCACTGACCTGGTTTAAGCTTGTCTGAGTCGCCCATTTTTACAATAGGTAAATCATCGGCATCGATTTTCAGTAAGGCTAAATCGGTACGTGGATCGGTTCCAACTAACTTAGCAACATATTCACGACGATCGTTTAGACGCACATGAATAACATCTGCACCATCAATAACGTGGTTATTGGTCAAGACGTAACCATCATGTGAAACAATAAAACCAGAACCTAAAGAACTGCGCTGCCCTTGTTGTGGTGGCGCTTGCTGTCCGAAAGGCTGCTGACCAAAGAAGTGCTTAAAGAACTCGTTAAGCTCTTCACTATTTGGCCCTAATTGCTGACCACTTTCGTTAGCCGTTTTTGTGGTAACAGCCTGTTCAGTACTGATATTCACGACAGCGGGGGACGCTTCTTCAACTAACTCGGTGAAGTCAGGCAGAGAAGCAGCATGAGAAAGCATTGAAGTCATCAAAAAAGTGCTGACTACGATCATGCTTACGTGTTTGAGCAATCTGTTCATTGATTGGTCTCCTTAAGACGTACCAAATTCATTACAGTGCCAGGTGAAGATCATTAGACATCTATGGCGTCACAACCAAAGGGATATGACCGTCATTAAGTGCCTCAATTCGTAAGATTTTTGGATAATAATCCAAGTTATGCATTTCTTTTTTCGACTTGTTACGCGCTAGCAATAAACCACCCGCGAAACCAATAATAGAGAAAATAACCGCAATCCCAGACTCGCCATTCCATAAGGATGGCAGAACAGCGCCACCGACTAAGCCAAGCAAAGGAATCAGATACATCCAAACAGATGCTTGTAGCAATGTATCTTCTGGAATACCAACTACAACACTTTGACCCACTTTCACATTAAAAGAGTCAATTGCTTTCATGCGCATTCTATTGGATGAAGAAACTTGCGCAATCGCATGATGACCACAGCCGTGACGCGCACGACAAGAAGTACAAGTGCTTGTTCGAATCGTTTCGACATCAGCAAACCCCTCTTCTATAGATAACACTTTTCCAGATTCTTCAATCATGCTCTGGCCTTGGCATAAATACGGTCATCAGTTTTTCAATTGTAGGCTCTGGTACTTCGCCCACCATAGTTAACAAATACAATTGATCTTTTACCTTGATACTACGCTCACCTGCAATGGTCGCCCCCATATTCAAAATCGACATGGATTTGGGTTTCATTGTTGGCTCAATAAACACGGAGACCGTTGTCATGCCATCTGATAGCAGCAGCATACTAGTACCATGATTCAAAGAACGCGCTTCAGGCCAAACTAAGGAAAATCCCTTAGGCAGCCAATCGAATTGCCAAAGGTTTTTAACTCGTCTTGGCGGTGTATCAACAACAGACTCTGCGTAACTACCCTCTTTGGGGACAAAGTCTTTATCTTTCAAGTCTGGCGCAAAGTTAACAGAAGTAAATTGGATTCTTTCTAATAACTTACCGTCTTTTTTCATCATGTCATGCTTTAAAAGAAAGTGGTTTTCTTCATCTAGCCAAAACTGATGTCCGTAGCGATATTGATCCTTCGGTACAAGCTTTACAGCGACCACTTTACGGCCAGCAATCCGGCTTATATTGTCACTAATCACCATTTCGTAGCCTTTAATAAGTCGATCACTTTCAACGTCTTTAAAGCGTCTAAAAGGCGGTATCAGTGGAGCACGCGTATTGGCAACCATTGCATTAGGGTAGACAGAAATTATTTTGTCATCAATGCGTAAAACTTCGATTTTGTCACCATCTAAATCCACTAAACTTTCATATTCAACGCCATTCATCAGACCATGGCGAACACGCATACTGTTCATATTCATAGCTTCAGAATGCACAAAAACGCCATCATAACTAAGTGTCGAAAATGACTGAGTCATACTTCTTAACAAATGCAGAGCATCTGGCGATTTATTACCTGCCAAGCTCGTTCCTGAGATAATAAGACACAGTACCGTGAAAAAAATGTGAAATGGCGAAATCAATTTCATAAATTACTCTTTTATCGGGTAACTAACGACACGGGCCATAGGAATCATGCCTTGACCTACTGTCATTGTCGCTTGCTCAGCATGCTGTCTAAGGTAATGCTGTAACTTCACATTATCGAACTGCAATGCTTCGCCGTCTAATTCTGCTAAAGGCGTCACTACCATATCAGGCAAAGACGAACGAACATCCGCTGTTAAATTTGGCGCTTGCGATTCTGTTGTTAACATTTCATTTCCAGCAAAGATAACGACAAACGTTACGCTGGCTGCAATTGCTACACTAGACAGTGCCATGCGCCAAGCTGGTCGAGAAGCGTGCTTACTTTCTGTAGGTAACACAAAAGGTAGCAGGTTGCTTTCCTCTGAATTGTCTTGCACATCTGAAAAAGAGGCGTCGACATCCAATTCAGCTCGAATACGAGACAACAAACCCCCTTCAAGTCCAACGGCTACGGATGACTCTTTATGAAGTGTTTGTTGAATCAAGTGAAAGTTTTCTAACTGTCGGCTTATATCGTTACTGTCTGCGTTTAATAAACACTCTAAATCCTGCTCTGTTGCCTCGCCATCGAACATAGCGGACAGGCTTGGGAGCACGTCAGGGTAACCATTCACATCTAGGGAGTTACCTTTCTCTCGGGAGCTATGATTTTCTGATAAATCATCATTTAAAGCTTTCATCTTTACTCTCCTGACCCCGTCAAGGGACGTATGTGTTTTTCTACCGCCTCTCGAGCACGAAAAATACGTGAGCGAACCGTCCCCACAGGACAGTCCATAATCAACGAAATATCTTCATAACTCAGGCCATCAAACTCTCGTAGTGTTAATGCACTGCGCAACTCTTCTGGCAATTGTTGAATGGCATAATGAATCGCTTTTTCAAGGCGATCACTGTTTAATTTAGCTTCAGGTGTGTCTATATCCGCTAAGGACTCATAGACGCTGAATACTTCTTCATTATCCAGCTCAACATCAGATTCAGGCGGACGACGAGAACGGCTGACTAGGTAGTTTTTTGCTGTATTGACAGCAATACGATACAACCAAGTATAAAAAGCACTTTCCCCACGAAAACTTCCAATCGCTCGATACGCCTTTATAAAGCTATCTTGAGCTACGTCTAATACTTCACTTCTGTCTTGTACATAACGTCCAATTAAGCCAATCACCTTATATTGATATTTGACTACAAGTAGATCGAAAGCCCGCTTGTCGCCCTGCTGTACTTTTTCAACTAACGCCTGATCTGAAGACGTTTCGTGCTGCATAGGCACCTCATGTAAAAAAACCTGTTCGTCTGCGCCTTTGCTACTTAAAGAGAAGACAACGCGCATCCCTTTGAGTTCCCGCTTGATAGTCTAAACAACCTGTTTAGACGAGAGAAAACGAACTCAAAACGACAAAGTATGATGAATATTCAAAATGTGATCTCAGAAAGTATTCACTATTCAGTAACAACAATAGTAACATTAATTTTTTAGTCATAATTAGATCAATACAATGAGCCGACATTACAAATACGACATCGTCATTATTGGCGCAGGCGCTGCTGGATTAACACTTGCTCTTGAGCTGGCTGACCAGCATCGTGTGGCAATTTTGACCAAGGCCGATATCCGTGAAGGCTCTACATTGTATGCACAAGGTGGCGTTGCTGCTGTATTGTCAGACAAAGACACCATAGATTCTCATATTGATGACACGATTGACGCTGGCGTTGAGCTTGGTGACCCGGATGCCATTCGCTTTACCGTTGAACATTCTAAAGAAAGTATTGACTGGCTAATAGATCAAGGCGTGCCATTCACCCGATACGGTGAAAGCGAAGAGTATCATCTAACAAAAGAAGGTGGTCATAGCCATAGACGCATTATCCATAGCGCAGACGCTACTGGATTGGCTATATCAAAAACTTTAATTAAAAATGCCAGCAAGCACCCAAATATCGATTTTTACCCCGATCGTGTTGCGATCGATGTCATTACCACGGACAAACTTGGCATTGACGGCCCTAATCGTGCTGTAGGTGTATACGCTTTAAATCTAGACGATGATGTCATCGAGGTCTTCCACGGCCAGTTTATCTCTTTGGCGTGTGGTGGCAGTAGCAAAGTTTATCTATACACCAGCAACCCTGACACTGCTTCTGGCGATGGTATTGCCATGGCATGGCGTGCAGGTTGCCGAGTAGCAAACATGGAGTTTAACCAATTCCATCCAACATGCCTTTACGACTCAAAAGCAAAAACCTTTTTGATATCTGAAGCTGTGCGTGGCGAAGGCGGTAAACTCTTGCTTCCAGATGGCTCTTCGTTCATGGCGAAGTTTGACAAGCGCAAAGAGCTAGCGCCTCGAGACATTGTTGCTCGTGCAATTGACCATGAAATGAAACGTCTCGGTATTCATCATGTTTTGCTAGATATATCTCATAAAGACCCTGAATTTATCAAAGAGCACTTCCCAACCATTTATAAACGCTGCTTGGAATACGGTCATGACATGACCAAAGGGCCGATTCCAGTCGTACCCGCTGCTCACTATACTTGCGGTGGTGTCGTGGTAAATCGCCACAGTGCAACCGATATAGACAACTTATACGCTATCGGCGAAACCGCTTATACAGGGCTTCATGGCGCAAACCGTCTTGCTAGTAACTCTTTACTAGAGTGTATTGTATTTGCCCGTTCAGCGGCTCACCATATATCCGAATACAAGCAAAAAACAAATGATGTAACCATTCCGGACTGGGATGAAACTAAAGTCACAAACTCAGATGAAGATGTGGTAATTACCCATAACTGGCAAGAATTGCGACGCTTTATGTGGGATTATGTTGGCATAGTCAGAACGGATAAACGCCTATTAAGAGCCAAACATCGTGTTGATTTATTGTTATCTGAGATTCAAGAGTTTTATACTAACTATAAGATTTCTAACGATTTACTCGAACTCCGAAACCTCGCTGTCGTGGCAGACTTAATTATACGTTCAGCCATGTCGCGCAAAGAAAGCCGAGGTTTGCATTTTACTCTGGATTACCCAGAAAAACTCGCCTCCAGTTCTCCAACGATACTCACACCCAAGCAAACAGATGAAGAAAAAGCGTCTAGTTTCTAGAACTAAAACGTTTTTTAGCCTCTTCACTGCGGCGCAGTAAAATTTGCTGTGCCGCGAAAGAGAGCAACGTATGGTATTCATCCAGCGGAACACTGTCTCGATAAATAACTCGGTAACTTGGCCAAATACTCGCAAGAAATGCCTGATCGGGATCCACTCTAGCAATCAATTGAAGATTGTTAGCGCGCACAAATATTAGCCTTTCATAACGTCCACGCTTAAATAAAAATGCACCCTGCTCACCAATCCCAACCAGTTGATTCTCTCTAAGAAATGCACGAACTAATAATATTATACAAAACAGTCCAACACCGACATAAAACAATGCCCGCCAAAAAGCGGGCATCCAAAAAACTTGCAGTAAAGCCATATAAGCCAGGACCGTCAACAGCCATAAGCTTAAACCGATCCAAGAGCGTTTAAGCTCGGTAGTTTTCAGGCTGAACACGAGTCAAAATAACATTAACAATGCGGGCATGATCTTCATCTTCTGGCACTTCACTTTGCATAAACCAAGGGAACAATTCCTGATCCTCACAGGTTAACAAACGAGTGAACCTCTGTTTATCTTCCTCTTCCAATGTCAGATACACATCCGATAAAAAAGGTTCAAGAAGAACATCAAGCTCTAACATGCCTCGACGACACTGCATTTTAAGACGTTTAAAACTCAATGATTCCACTGTTTCACTCATGACATAACCCCTTAACTAGAATGTCGCCATTATAGCCATTTATGTAAAAAAAACGAAAACGCCTCGGCATAGATTACTGACATTTGTCATGTAAAACCTTATTAGTCAAAGAGATAGCCCCATAAAAAGAACCGCAAAAGAGTATTATATTGACTCAATTACAGCCAATTAACACCAAATGAAACAAAATAGTACAATTATTGGCATATTATGTATTAACAGGTCAATTATTATATAACTTATATTGATAATCACTTGATAACCAATTATCAAGAATTAGGTACGACTATAAAAACAAAGAAACTCCAAACTGGGGGAAACCTATGAAACGCCTTACCAAGAATACCCTAACTTATGCGGTATCTATCACAGCAGCGATGACTGCTGCGAGTGCATTCTCTGCAACACAAATCACAGTGGCTACAGTAAATAACGGTCACATGATTGAAATGCAAAAACTGACTCCTGAATTTGAAAAAGCCAACCCAGGTATAAAAGTAAAATGGGTAACTTTGGAAGAAGGTGTGCTACGTCAAAACGTTACTCAAGACATTGCAAATGGCAGTGGACTCTATGACGTAATGACAATCGGTATGTATGAAGCGCCTATCTGGGGCGAGCGTGGTTGGCTACAAGCAGTAGACACAAGCGGAAACTACGATGAAAAAGATATTCTGCCATCTATTCGTGGCGGCCTATCTTATGACGGCACTATGTATGCAGCACCATTCTATGGCGAGAGCTCTATGGTTATGTACCGTAAAGACCTTGTTAAAGCCGCTGGAATGGAAATCAATGACCGTGACAGCTGGGAACATATTCGTGACGTCGCTGCTGCCGTTAATAACCCAGATGAAGGTATCTACGGAATTTGCTTACGTGGTAAAGCCGGCTGGGGTGACAACATGGCCTTTATGACTGCCATGGCAAACTCTTTTGGTGCTCGTTGGTTTGACGAAAACTGGAAGCCTCAGCTAGAAACTAGCGAATGGAAAGATGCCGTTAGCTTCTACGTTGATTTGTTAACAAAATATGGCCCTCCTGGCTCAAGCAGCAACAGCTTTAATGAAAACTTAGCATTATTCAACGAAGGCAAGTGCGGCATGTGGATTGATGCCACTATCGCGGCATCTTTCGTGACTGATCCTAAACAAAGTAAAGTAGCAGACAAAGTTGGTTTTGCACAATCACCTTACTCTGTTACCGAAAAAGGGGCTAACTGGCTATGGGCTTGGGCACTTGGTATTCCAGCTGCAACGAAAAATGCTGAAGCAGCACAGAAGTTTGTCCGCTGGGCAACCTCTAAGGAATACATTCAGCTAGTGGGTCAAAAGAATGGCTGGGCAGCCGTACCTACAGGTACGCGAACCAGCACATATGAAAACCCTAAGTTCCAAAAAGCTGCTGTCTTTGCTGACGCTGAATTGAAAGCTATTAATTCTGCGGATCCAACTGACAGTACATTAAAACCATCACCTTATGTTGGTGTGCAGTTTGCTGCTATCCCTGAGTTCCAAGCAATTGGGACAACAGCAGGTCAAATGATCTCAGGTGCATTATCTGGCTCTATGACAGTCGATCAAGCCTTGAAATCTGCCAATACCTCTGCAGATCGTCAAATGCGTCAAGCGGGTTATTACTAACCTTTTTTAAGCTCGACAAAGAAATAGGGCTGAAAAGCCCTATTTCTTACTTTTGATTCGTTCTATTTAAGAACAAGCACCCTGCTTATAATAAGAGAAACTCACCATGAAGCGCTCAATCACTCGCTTATTAATGGCACCATCAGTCATCATGCTTTTGGTTTGGATGATCATCCCATTATCCATGACCATTTATTTTTCAACCATTCGCTACAACTTATTGTACCCAGGTCAAAACAACTTTGTCGGCTGGATGAACTTTGAGTTTTTTATCACCGACCCCGGCTTCATTCCTGCGGTATCGAACACTCTCATTCTGTTACTCTCCGTTTTGATTATCACGGTGGTTGTAGGTGTGATGCTGTCCGCTTTGATTGATAAACCATTTTTTGGGCAAGGCATTGTCCGCGTTTTATTAATATCTCCTTTCTTCATCATGCCAACAGTCAATGCATTGATTTGGAAAAATATGATGATGAACCCTGTCTATGGCATTTTCGCATGGATATCTGAATCACTCGGCTTCGAGCCAATAGATTGGCTATCTAGTTATCCGTTGATGTCCGTCATTATCATGGTCAGCTGGCAGTGGCTGCCGTTTGCTATTTTAGTGTTTGTGACCGCTCTTCAATCCCAAGATACTGAGCAGAAAGAAGCCGCTCAAATGGACGGTGCTACAGGCTGGCACATCTTTCGCTACTTAACTATTCCACATCTTGCTCGCCCTATTGCTGTGGTAGTAATGATCGAAACCATCTTTTTGTTGGCTGTATTTGCTGAGATTTTCGTCTCAACAGGTGGCGGCCCAGGTTACGACAGTACCAACTTGGCGTATTTGATTTATAACCAAGCGCTTCTTCAATATGACGTTGGTGTGGCTTCTGCTGGTGGTTTGTTTGCCGTATTGCTTGCCAATATTGTAGCCATTTTCTTAATTCGTGCCGTTGGCAAAAACTTAACGGTGTGAGGTGAATACAATGACACTTAATCAACAACGTAAACTAAAAACCATTCTGACTGGCTTGTTCGCATGGACAGTCGCATTGGTGTTATTTTTCCCGATTTTTTGGATGTTTATCACCTCGTTCAAAACCGAATTGCAGGCGATTTCCGTGCCACCATCACTATTTTTTGAGCCCACACTGGATAACTTCCGAATTGTTCAGGAACGCAGTGATTACCTTCACCATGCTTGGAACTCAGTCGTTACGTCATTTGGTTCTACCATCATCGCTTTGATCATTGCCATCCCAGCGGCTTACTCCATGGCGTTTTTCCCTGGTAAACGCACCAAAGACATTCTGCTTTGGATGCTCTCTACCAAAATGCTTCCAGCCGTAGGTGTTTTGGTACCGATTTACATCCTTTGCCGAAACTATGGTTTATTGGACTCTAAAACAGCTTTGGTGATTATTTTCACCCTGATGAATTTGCCCATTATCGTTTGGATGCTGTTTTCTTACTTTAAAGATCTACCAAAAGAGATTCTAGAAGCAGCCCGCATGGACGGCGCCACACCTTGGGACGAAGTTGTCAAAGTCGTTTTACCGCTGTCCGTCGGTGCTATCTCGTCTACAGCTCTTTTGTCTATCGTACTTTGCTGGAACGAAGCATTCTGGTCTCTCAACTTAACCGCCTCCGATGCCGCGCCATTAACCGCGATGATCGCCTCTTACTCAAGCCCTGAGGGTTTGTTCTGGGCGAAGCTGTCTGCAGCCTCCACGCTTGCTTGCGCACCGATCGTCATTTTCGGTTGGTTCTGTCAAAAACAATTGGTCCAAGGCCTTACATTCGGCGCCGTAAAATAATTATTAGGAAGCTTTTTTATGACTTACTTAGCGATTACAGATCTACAAAAACATTACGACAATTACCATGCTCTTCGCGGTATCAACCTTTCTATTAGTGAAGGCGAATTCGTCGTCTTCGTTGGTCCTTCTGGCTGTGGTAAATCCACTTTGCTACGCACTATTGCTGGCCTTGAATCCAGCACAGGCGGAAGCATAGATCTAGATGGCAGAGACATTACTGAAGTCGCGTCATCAAAGCGTGACCTTGCCATGGTGTTCCAATCTTATGCGCTGTATCCACATATGACGGTAGCAGACAACCTGTCGTTTGCTCTCCGTCTTGCCAAAGTATCTGACGCGGAAATCAAAGACAAAGTCCGTTCAGTGTCGGCTTCTTTGCAACTTGATGCATTATTAGAGCGTAAACCGAAAGAACTATCTGGTGGTCAGCGTCAACGTGTTGCCATTGGCCGAGCTATCGTTCGCCAACCTAAAGTTTTCTTGTTTGATGAACCACTCTCTAACTTAGATGCAGCCCTTCGTGTGCAAATGCGTTTGGAGTTGGCTCGCCTACACAAAAAACTTGGCACTACCATGATTTATGTAACTCATGATCAGGTCGAAGCAATGACCTTGGCTGATCGCGTAGTTATTCTTAATGCAGGTCAGATAGAACAAGTCGGCACGCCATTAGAACTTTACCGCCAACCTAACAGCCGCTTTGTTGCAGAGTTCATTGGCACGCCAAAAATGAATCTCATCCCAGCTAATAGAATTGTGCGCAATGAAGACACGTTATCGATCGATTTATTAGGACAACAAATACCTTTCCCTGCTAACCGCTTGAAGGGACCGTTGCCGGACTCTGTTGTCATTGGCATTCGCCCAGAGCACATGTCCTTGGTGGAAACCGATGGAGATTTAACCGGACGCATTGAACTGGTTGAACATTTAGGTTCAGAGGCCTATGCCCATCTACAGCTGTCTAGTGATCAAACTATTATCATCAAAGCGCCCGCTCGAACAGAGCTAAAAGACGGTCAAGAAGTCAATATCAAAATTGATGTTTCAGAAATCATTTTGTTTAACGAAAGTGACCGTGTCATCTCTGTTATTCCAGAGGAAGCGTAATATGGCTAATTACTTACAAGCTTCCTCCAATGTGGAGCAGCTTTGCGTACAAAACTATGCTAAAGATGCTATTCAAGCAGGCATAGTCCACTTGGGAGTAGGCGCTTTTCACCGCGCCCACCAAGCTGTGTACATTGATCGACTGCTAGCTCATACCGCTCAACAAAACTGGGGGGTTATTGGCGTCAATATTCGCCCACAAGATAGTCAAGCTTTCGATCGTTTTATTAAGCAAAAAGGCGAATATATCTTAAAAACCATGGCTGCGGATGGCACAACGAATTACGAGCACATTCGCTCTATTGTTCAGCAAATTGACGGAGCGCAAGCACCGAAGAAAGTCGATGAGACACTTGCTGACGCTAAGATTCAACTCGTCACCTCCACTGTCACAGAGGGCGGTTACTACCTTGATGAAAACCGCCGTTTGATGCTTGAGCACCCAGCATTAAAGGCGGACATAGAAGGGGCACGTAACACTCTTTATGCTTTCTTATATGCAGGGCTTAAACTTCGCAGCGAAACGTCAAAAGCCAAAATTACGCTGCTGTGCTGCGATAACCTTCGCCATAATGGTGAATTGCTCAAAACCGGCCTGATGCAATTTTTAGAAGCTAAGAATGATTACTCTTTAGCAGCATGGGTTGCTGTCAATGTGTCTTTCCCTTGCTCTATGGTTGATCGTATTACGCCTAAGCCAAGCCAACAACATGTGGATGATGTTCGCGCCCGCTTTGGTGTTGATGATGATATGACCGTCATGGGCGAGGACTTTATTCAATGGGTAGTGGAAGACAATTTTGTAGGCGAAAAACCCGCTCTTGATCTAGTTGGTGTTCAATTCGTTGATAAGGTGGACCCGTTTGAAGAGGCGAAGATTCGTATTCTTAATGCTGGTCACACCTGTGTTACGTATCAAGCGGCATTAAAAGGTCTCACTTACTTTGATGAAGCCATGCGAGACGATGAATTAAAACAGTATTTTACAGACTTTATTCTGCAAGACTCGATTCCAGCTATTGGTGATTCAGTGGTGGATCTACCCGCTTATTTCGAAATTATTGCGCAGCGCTTTAGCAATGCCAATATTGGTGACACGGTTGAGCGTATTTGTACGGACGGTTATGCCAAGTTTCCGATTTTCGTTTTCCCAACACTGGAAGGCGTTTATCGCAAAGGCCGCACTCCGACAAAAACGATCCAAGGCATTGCTAGTTGGTTTACTTTTATGCAATTGTCGAATCAAGGCAAAGTAGCTACACCATATCATGAGCCAAACAAGGCCTCATTGGCTGCGTTTGGTAATGATGCTGCTGGTATTCAGGCTTTTGCTACAGATCGGTTCTTATGGGGTAACATACCAACTGAATTTCCTGATTTTGTTGTTCAGCTTACGCAAGCTATTCAGACAAATATGGAAAAGTATGCTTAGATAGAAGTATCTCTAATTCAAGAAATTAAGGTATTACAATTTAGTTATTACCTTAATTTTTTGAGTGCATTTTTATAAAAGAATAAGAACATAAAACAGCGCACGATGCAGAGACATCACCATCTTTCGCTGTTTGAGCGAGAATATTATGCCCAATACCGCCAAACGCATCACCCCCGAATATGAAATTGTTCAAGACAACGAAACTATTCGCTATCTTGAACATGGGCATCCAAGTGATCTTATTCGTTGGCATGCTCATGATGACTATGAATTGCATTTTATAGTCGCAACATCAGGTAAAGTATTTGTTGGGGACTACATTGGAAATTACTCTCCCGGCCAACTCATTTTGACCGGCCCCAGACTTCCTCACAATTGGATATGCCAAGACGATCAACAAGTTGTACAACTCAGAGACATGGTAATCCGCTTCGACCATGAGTCTTTTTCCAATGGCATGAAAATCATCCCTGAACTTGCTGAAGTCCTACCTATGCTGGCAAGAGCAAAATCTGGTATCGAGTTTTTTGACCTAGACCATAAGTTTTTAGAAGAAATATTTCGGAATGTAAGGGATTCGAGTGGTTTATCACGACTGATTATTGCTCTGCCTTTATTGCAAAAGCTCGCACAAAGTCGGAGCTACCGCTTACTTTCAACGGTACAAATCGACCTAAAATCCAATGAGACGCTGCAACGGAAAATAAATACGGTTGTAGATTATGTCTCCCAAAATTACAGCCAAGATATTACGCTTTCTAGCGTAGCCAGTTTGATAGGCATGTCCGATAGCCATTTTTCACGCTTCTTTAAAAAAGCAACAGGGAATCGTTTTATTGAGTTTGTAAATCGCGTTAGAGTCAGCCGCGCTTGCAGTTTATTAACAGAAACCGATCAACAAATCGCTACTATTTGCTTTCAAGTCGGATTCAATAATGTCGCCAACTTTAACCGTCGATTTCATGAATTAAAAGGCGTTACCCCAAGAGATTTTCGCTCTCAAAGTAATATTCACATTGAAGGTGTAGTTCCCGTATCATAATAACTTAAAGCAACAAGTACACATCAAAAAAAACGCCGTTGTACATTACCTGTTCAACGGCGTTTATCTTATTTAGACAAGGATATCTATAAAGAGATCAGAGAGGCCAACTTCTCATTAAACCCTTTAGTGGATTGGTAAAAGGATTTATATAAAGTGTATTTGTCTTGGTAGTATCGTCCGAAAGTCGGATCAGGCTCATTCACTTCCAATACATCTGGCATAGTGCAATATTCTGCAATCAGTAACTCTATGTCTTTGCCTTGGCTATGTTGCTCACCTAACAAGGCCAAACGCGCCGCTCCCAAACCAGGACCGACATCACCACCATCACGGTAAATAAGACGTTTATTTAATACATTGGCAATAATTTGGCGCCACATGGCAGAGCGAGCTCCGCCCCCAATAAGTGACAATTCATCCACAAAGCTACCAGCGCTGTCCAAGGCATTTTGACAATCCAATAAAGAGAATGCCACACCTTCTAATATTGCCAGCGTCATCATTTCGGTATTCGTGATGTTGGTCAGACCGACAAATTGCCCGTTCGCCAAAGGGTCATTGTGCGGCGTTCGTTCACCGCTAAGATACGGTAAAAACAACACATTGGTGCGTTGGGTTTCACTATCCTCTAAAGCATCTAACAACTCAGCAACTGATTTATCCACCAGCTTTGCAAACCAAGCTAAAGAGTTTGCGGCACTAAGAGTGACACCCATTTGGTGCCAACGATTAGGCAACGCATGACAAAATGCATGTACTGTATTTTCTGGATTGGCTTTATGGGATTCACTCACTGTGAAATAAACACCAGATGTACCCAATGAAATAAAGCCTTGACCAGGGTTCGTTATACCCATACCGACCGCACCAGCAGCGTTATCACCGGCACCAGCCACTAAAGGCAATGGAGGCAATTGCAACTCTTGCGCTGTTGTATCCGATAATCTTCCCACCATGTCGCAGCCTTCATAAACCGTAGGCATATTAGACTGAGTTAACCCAGTGGCAGCCAATAAAGCATCGTCCCATTGTCGTGTTTGAGGGTTTAGCCAAAGCGTACCTGCAGCATCAGAGCAGTCTGACGACATAATACCTGTCAATCGATAAGCCAAATAGTCTTTAGGAAGTAGAACGAATGCCAGCTTTTCGAAGATTTCTGGCTCATTCTCCTGCACCCAACGTATTTTAGGGGCTGTAAAGCCAGGCATAGCAAGATTACCTGAGCGCTCCATTAGTTCAGGAAACTGCGTCATCAATGCTGTACATTGAGTTTGACTACGGCCATCATTCCATAGGATACAAGGCCGTAAAATGCTACCTTGAGCATCAAGCAAAGTAGCGCCATGCATTTGTCCAGAAAGGCCAATTGCCTTTAATTTACTTAAATCTAAACGCTGCTGTAACTGCTGAATCACCTCTATGCAAGCTTGCCACCATGACTCAGGGTCTTGCTCCGACCAGAGAGTTTGAGGCGAGCTAACGACCAAAGAAACCGACTCTTGCGCTAGAACGTTTCCATCAGTATCAATAACAACCCCTTTCAACCCAGAGGTTCCAAGATCAAGACCTAAATACATTTCGTTACTCATCTTCTCAAGAAATAGTAGTTTATTTTGTTCTGTTATCTGGCATGCTATAACCAACAAACTCATACATCACCATACTCGAAATAATAGTGATGATAGTCAATGAAATTTGACGAATTGGCCTCTTTAGTACAAACAGATCATAAAAACGGTTAGTTTAAGTGAATATCATAATTGACCAAATCAGATAAGCCAGTTGGTAATCCAAATACAGCTTCAATAGGTAGCAAGTAATCTAATGCAATGGTTGAGTAGTTTTTTTATTTCCCAAGTAGATCAAAGCCAACTAACAATGGGGAGTTACAACTACCTACTTGTTATCCTTTCTATTTTCCTAGCATCTAGCGCCTCTTTTTTTGCTTTGCATTTCGCCTCTGTTGCTCAGCACATTGTTATCGAAAAATACAAGACTATCGCATTAGTGTCTGGTTCATTCATCATGGCAGGCGGTATCTGGAGCATGCATTTTGTCGGAATGCTGGCATTTAATATGGGCCATAGCGTTACCTATGACCCACTACTCACTACATTGTCATTAATCCCCGCTATTTGGGCATCCTACGTGACCCTCAAGCGATTAATTATTCCTGATTTAAATATCTGGCAGCTGCTTACAAGTGGAATACTTGTCGGAAGTGGCATTGGCGCTATGCATTATTTAGGCATGGAAGCAATGCAGATGCCGGTCCAACTCAAGTATGACCCTACCTGGTTCTTTGCTTCTATTGTCATAGCAGTTGTTCTCGCATTTATCGCGCTGTCTACTCACTATTATGTAAGAAAAATGTGGTCGAATTTAGACTCTAAATGGGTCAGCTGCATTAGTGCGCTCATTATGGGCGCAGCTATTTCAGGTATGCATTATGCAGGCATGGCTGGGGCAAGGTTCATTACGTCAGGCGACGAAATGATGTCTCATTCTCATATGCAAGAAACCTCTAACGACTACCTTTCTCTTGTCGTCGCCATTATTACCTTATTACTCTCTATCCTAGCAGTAAATGTCGCGTCACAATTACGCTACCGCCAACTTTTACTAGAGAAAACAGCCAGTGAACAACGCTTAAAGACCACCTTAGATACCGCTGTTGATGGCATTATAACGGTCAATAGCCACGGTATTATCAAAGAGTTTAATCATGCCGCTATCAGAATTTTCGGCTGGCAAGAACAGGAAATCATCGGTCAGTCTTTTGGTATCTTGTTCTCACCTGAATACACAGACGAATATAACACCTCGCTGGAGCATTTTCGTAAAACAGGAGAAAGCGAGCTAACAGGCAAAGATAGAGAAATTCTCGCTCTTCACAAAGATGGCCATACGTTTCCTATTCGGTTGGGCGTAGGTAGGGTCGACTTGCTCGATGAAGAAACACTTTTTGTTGGTTTTATTAGTGACATATCCGCTAGAAAGTCGCTGGAGGAATCCATTAAAAAAAGTGAGCAACAGTACAGCTCTCTTATGAAAAATATCCCAGGTGCGTCTTTTCGCTGCCTAATGAATGACCACTGGACCGCCCTTTTTATCAGTGACGCAATTTACGATCTAACAGGATGGCAAACAGACGATTTCTATCAAGAAACAATTTCACTTGGCCAACTCCTTCATCCAGATGACTTAGAGAGCGTAACAGCAGCGATTAATGAGGCCGAAAAGGAATATAAGTCTTATGAGATTGAATATCGCTTAAAACACAAAGATGGCCATTATGTTTGGGTGCTAGAAAATGGTTCAGTAATTCATAACAAAAACGGCGAAGCCGAATGGATAGACGGCGTTATTTTGGACATTTCACAGCGCATAAAAATGGAAGACGAGCTGCGTTTAGCAAAAGAAAAAGCCGAAGAATCCGCAGAAAGTAAAGCGTCATTTCTAGCCAACATGAGCCATGAAATACGTACCCCAATGAACTCAATTATTGGTTTTTCCGACATTCTACTAGAAGCCGATATTTCAGGTGAAAGTAAGCAGCACCTAGCCACAATTAGCAAATCGGCACGTTCTCTATTACACCTGCTGAACGACATACTCGACAGCGCAAAATTAGAAAAGAACAAGTTGGACTTAGACATCCGAGCCTTCTTACCTGCAAACATGGTGGATACCGTTATATCCACACTTTGGTTACAAGCTCGGTCAAAAGGCTTAGAGCTGAACTTTCATATAGAACCCAATGTAGCGAATACTTATTTAGGCGCTGAAGACAGAATCAGACAAGTTCTGATGAATATACTAGGAAATGCGATCAAGTTTACTGAAAAAGGCAATGTGACCTTAACCATTAGCAAGCTTGTCAATGGCAACCTTCGCTTTACAATTAAAGACACTGGAATTGGCATACCGCAGGAACGACTCAAGAACATTTTTGATCCCTTTACTCAAGCAGATGCTTCAATGAGCCGCCGCTTCGGTGGAACAGGCTTAGGAACCAGCATCTCGAAACAACTCGTCAATCTCATGGGTGGCGAAATCTTTGTGCGCAGTGAGCTAGGAAAAGGCAGCTGTTTCTATTTTGACCTTCCACTTAAAGAATCAAAAATACAGCCGGAAGTTAACTCAACACAACTCTCAACCATCTCCCCTAAAAGAATCTTATTGGCCGACGACATAGAACAGAACCTAACTCTGCTGACTTTACTATTAAAGCGCTATGGTCACGCCATTTTTTTAGCGAACGACGGCATCACTGCTGTAGAACAATTTAAAGAAATAAAACCAGACATCGTCCTTATGGACATTCAAATGCCCAATATGGATGGGTTGACCGCAACCCAGATAATACGAAGCTACGAAAAAGAGCAGGCTTTAAAACATACGCCAATTATCGCATTAACGGCCAATGTTTTAATGGAAGATAAATTAGACGCACAGCGAGCGGGTATGGATGGGTTTGCCAATAAACCCATTGATATCCAAGTGCTTATTGGCGAAATGGCAAGGGTTCTTAATGAGGTACCTACAGCACTGCAATTAGATCACGCTCAGAACAGCCCATCAAATGGCCAAAGCCAACAAATCCATATGAAAAAAGGCCTTGCCCTATGGCGAGATCGCTCTGTGTACCTAGATGAATTATCTACATTTTCTCAGCAAAACTATAACTTAAGCAGTCGTTTCTCCAATTATTTGAGCAATGAAGAATACGCTGAGCTTTATGCATTGGCTCATGCAATTAAAGGGACTGCAGGCAACCTCGCTTTGATTCCCCTTTCTAAAATAATGACGACACTAGAGCGAGCAGCTCAAGACAAAGATGAACACCAATGTCATAACAGCATCGAATCATTGGATGTGCTATTTCCTCATATATTAAACGAACTTAAACAGTTAACCGAAAGTGAAGCAAATGGTACTGAAAACAAGCAGCAAGAAGGCCCACCGATACTTACTAACACTCAGCTGTTGCCGTTGCTTGAAACGCTAATAAAGGCAGTAGAATCTTACGAAATTGATGATAATACTATCGATTTAATCATTTCAGGGGCTCCAAAGCACCTAAAACCTCAAGTAGTAGATATTGCTCAATCTATTTCTAACTTTGACTTCGACAAAGCCATTGAAAGTATTAGCGCTCTCAAGGAGCAACTGATAAAGGAGGCTAATTCATGAGAATTGGTAGCAAACAAGCCCCTCGAATCCTAATAGTCGATGACGAACCTTCAAATTTAAGAGTATTAAGGCAGGTACTTCAAGCCGCCCGTTACCGTTTGTCATTTGCTAGATCTGGCCAAGACGCCTTAAACTTGGTCGAAAAAGAACAAGTAGATCTAATATTGCTGGACATTATGATGCCAGAAATGACTGGTCTAGAGGTGTGCGAACGCTTAAAACAAAACCCTGAAACCGCTCATATTCCGGTGATTTTTGTCACAGCTCTCAAAGACAGTGTTGATGAAGAAAAGGGCTTTGAAATTGGCGCGGTTGATTACATCGCAAAACCTATTACTCCCGCTATAGTACTCGCTCGAGTCAAAACGCACCTCTCCTTAATTCGTGCCGATGAGCTGCTTAACACCCACATAGACTTAATCCAACGACTGGGGCGTGCAGCAGAATACAAAGACAACGAAACAGGCATGCATGTGCAACGTATGAGCCGCTATGCAAAGGTCATTGCTTTGGCCTATGGTTTTTGTGAAGAATCAGCCGATGACCTCATGATGGCAGCGCCTATGCATGACATAGGCAAAATAGGCATTGCCGATAAAATACTACTTAAGCCGGGCAAGCTGACGGACGAAGAATATGAAATTATGAAAACACATGCACAAATTGGTGCTGAAATCCTATCTAATCCAAGCTCTCACCTTATCGAGCTCGCTCATTCTGTTGCTATTACTCACCATGAGAAATGGGATGGAACAGGCTATCCAAACAGTTTATCAGGAGAGGACATTCCTATCGAAGGACGAATTGTTGCTCTAGCCGATGTATTTGATGCCCTGACCAGTGAGCGTCCTTATAAAAAAGCATGGCCCACCGAAGAAGCAATCAGCTATATTATGGAGCAGAGCGGCAAACATTTCGATCCAGCACTTCCCCCACTACTGAAGCAAGAACTGGACACAATATTAGCGATCAAAGCTCAATTTGCAGAAACAGAGATAGAATAAAATTCATTATCACCTATCTATTGAAAAGCAAAAAATAGTCATTACAAATAAGCTAACTTCACAAAAAATGTCTTACTCTATTTTTTGTTCATCTATTTACGGAAAGTTTTATGCCCTCGCTTCAAGATATTATTGATTCAACGCTGCTCAAACAAGATGTCATCGCAAAACTGCCTGATATTGGTGCTTTGCGCGTCTCAGGCCCAGACGCTAAAAAGTTCCTACAAGGGCAAATAACCTGTGATATTAATACTTTATCAGCATATTCTGGGCTTTATGGCGCTATTTGTAATATAAAAGGTCGCATCATTACAAACTTCTACTTGGTACAGAGCAACGAAGATATTCTAATGCTAATGGCAAAGGACTTAGTAGAAAAAACCCTATTACACCT
This sequence comes from Marinomonas foliarum, assembly GCF_016906065.1. Taxonomy (NCBI): domain Bacteria; kingdom Pseudomonadati; phylum Pseudomonadota; class Gammaproteobacteria; order Oceanospirillales; family Oceanospirillaceae; genus Marinomonas; species Marinomonas foliarum. The sequence continues at coordinate 1,193,391 of NZ_CP070273.1, forward strand.
GAAAAAGTACGCGGTCTTTTTCAAAACTGAGCTAACGGATGCTCAAGACGACTTTACGATTTATACCAAGTTAACCTCGGAAGGTGCGGAATCCTCGCAGCTAGCAACAACCAGAAACAATGAAACCATCACTTTGACTCTGGGCAATACACCACTAAACATTGAATGGTTAATCACAACGTCAACAATAGAAGAAACAAACAAAGAATTGGCAGCACTTAGCTTGCTCGCAGCTCGTCCAGTGATTACCTTGGAGCAAAGTGAAACAACCCTTCCGCAATGGCTGAATATGCAAAGCACTGGTGGCATTAGCTTTACTAAAGGCTGTTATACTGGACAAGAGATCGTTGCTCGAATGCAATACAAGGGGAAGTCGAAAAAGCAGCTTAGCTTAATAACCTGGGAAGGAAAATCAGAGACAACAAAAGAGCTTGTCGATGAGCAAGGCAAAAGCGCAGGTCAAATCTTTGCAACTTCTCAAATCAACAATACGCACTTCGCTCAAGCTATTTTAAACATTGATCCAAGTGACACCAAGCAACTCCTGCTAGGTAACGAAGAAGTAACCTTATTGCCTCTTCCATATTCGCTGGATAGCAAAAAATAGCCCTTCGCATAGAGGATCTTAACGATAAGCGTGCGATTCTCTTAACCACTCTTAAAACGGCAAACCAAACTGGGCACCGTCTTCGCTTCCTCTGCCTTCTATTGGCTCTAATGCCCATTCAATAGGCTTTTTATTTTGTTGTGTTAGATATTCATTGGCCTTTGAAAAGTGGTGGCACCCAAAAAAGCCTCGATAGGCCGACAAAGGCGATGGATGAACACTTTCTAAAACGCAGTGCTTTTCTCTATCAATAGAGCGACCCTTTTTCTGTGCGTAAGATCCCCACAACATAAACACCACGCCTTGATGCTTCCGATCAATTAGCTCGATAATTTTGTCGGTAAAGATTTCCCAGCCTTTATTTTGATGAGAGTTTGCCTTACCCGCTTCAACAGACAACACACTATTGAGAAGTAGAACCCCCTGTTCAGCCCACTGCAATAAAAAACCATGTTGTGCTGGAGCAATGCCTAAATCAGCTTCAAGTTCTTTATATATATTCACTAAAGAAGGCGGCACTTTTACCCCTGGCTTTACCGAAAAAGATAAACCATGAGCCTGATTCTCACCGTGGTAAGGATCTTGTCCTAAGATCACTACCTTCACCTGCTTAAATGGTGTGGTATTTAACGCATTAAAATATTCTGCTCGCGAGGGATAAATTATCTTTGTTTTTTGTTCTTCACAAAGAAATGTTCGCAAGTCATGCATGTATTCTTTTTCAAGTTCACTGGCTAAATAGTGTTGCCAGTCTCCTGTTAATTCCATTATTCATTTCTCTTTTGTATATCGAGCCAGTATTAGGCACAGAATGGATTGAGCGAAGGCATCGCTTTGAACTCATAATAATACGCCAAAGAAATAGAATCCTCTGGAGTTACCAAATGCTTTAGTAATAACCAAGCCATCTCCCTTACTGCATACGCTTTTTTATACTCTGAGATTGCTTCTAAAGCCGCTGTAAAAGGCAAATCCACATCATACTCTGCCAATAAAAGCATCGTTTGTCTTTCATCTAAATTATGCGACTTTGCTACCACTGCAAGATCAAATAGTGGATCACCCACACCACAGTACTCCCAGTCGATGAACCATAATTGTTCATTATCCATGAGGATATTCTTTGGATTCAAATCATTGTGACAAAGCGCTGGCTTCAGCAACGGATTCGGCTGTAGTAGCTGGCTAACAATAGATTTAAGATATTCATACTCGTTCAGCAATACGGCATCATTTTCAATGTAAGAGTAAATACCGCTTAAGTAATGTTCAATGACGTCAAAAACAGCGTATTGATGATTTGTAATTGGTAGGTCTTGATGACTAATTGCTAATGCCTGAGCAATTCGAGCAATATCTTTATCCACATGAGCAACAGACCAATCAAGCGAGGGCTGAGCAACAAACTGGCAAGCTACTGCGCCCTTTTGATCATGCCAAAGTACAGCGGGAGATAAGCCTAATATAGCGGCACTCTTTAGCGTTTCCACTTCATTAACTCGATTAATATAAAATATATCGCTATCAATAAAGGGTACACGTAATACCAAACGAGCACTGTGCCCCCAATCAATTAAGTATGCTTCATTAGAAAAGCCTTCTTCAAGTGAAGTGGTTTTAATCTTGTCGCAGCTTGGTAAAATACAAGCCAGATTTGCGAAATACTCAGATAATTCAGTCATTTTTCATCATTTTATTGCCAGAAATGTAAGTCGCTGTCAGAATGTACAACTGAACCATCCGAGTCAATAGACAACTTTGAAGCAGATCAATGAATAAACACGAAGACATTATTCGTAAAATACAAGAACGCTTAAGCACACTAAGCAAATCCGAGCGAAAAGTTGCGGAAGCGATTCTTGTCGACCCTAAAACGACTATCCACTCAAGTATTGCAAAATTGGCAGCTAGAGCTGAGGTGAGTGAGCCAACCGTAAACCGTTTTTGCCGTAGCCTAATCGGCAGCGGCTTTCCGGATTTTAAGGTATCGCTAGCTCAAAGTCTTGCCACAGGTACGCCATACGTTAACTTAAACGTGGAACCAGACGATGCGCCTGGAGCAGTCACAGCGAAAATTTTTGAAGCGGCGAAAAACAATTTAACTCGAGCTCAAGAGATTTTGCCTGAATCGTTAATCAGCAGAGCTGTCGATGTGCTCGCCCAAGCTCGACGCATTGAATTTTATGGTTTAGGTGCATCTGGACCCGTTGCGAAAGATGCTCATCATAAATTTTTTCGCCTAAACATGCCTGTTGTTGCTTACACCGACATATTGGTACAGCGCATGGCTGCGGCCGGTGCTCATTCAGGAGATGCTATTGTTGTTATTTCCTACACTGGACGAACATTACCGCTTATTGAAACGGCGCGTGTTGCTAGGGCGACTGGCGCGTCGGTCATTGGCATTACCAATCCAGACTCTCCGTTAACAGAACATTGTTCAATTGTACTTCCTATCGAAGAAACTGAAGACACTGATATTTATACGCCGATGAGTTCGCGTATTGTTTATCTAACGTTAATAGATGCACTTGCTACTGGCGTACTTTTAAAGCGTGGCCCTGAGTTCAACGCCCACCTTAAAAAGCTAAAACAAAGCGTTCAGGACACTCGACTACCAAAAGTAGAAAAGAAATAACCCCCTGTAAGGCGCACTGGTTGCGCCTTACTTCTTTCATAAATTTCTTTATGATTCCTAAGTTTTTGTTCGAATCCATCTACTCAGCAAGCAAACCAGATTTTTTTGTAAATTTGCGAGAGCATTTTGAAAGATTATCTCCCCCCAGCCACTTAGAATCCGCCCGAGTCTTGAGGTAGATTAAAATGCCGTCCATTCTCTTTACAGTCAGGCGATTATTTTTTACACCTAATATCGATGACTCTCATGATAACGATTTAGACGTTACCACTTTTCGGGACACGAATAAGTAACCCAACTTATTCAAAGCTGTTCCACACAAAACAATTCCGACTAGGGGACAATAATAATGATAGAAAGCAGCTATGCGATCAGCTTTACCTTCCTAGCCTATCTAGTAGTTATGCTAGGTATTGGGCTTTATGCTTACAAACTCACTTCCAGCTCTGAAGATTACTTTCTTGGTGGGCGCTCACTAGGCCCTTGGCCTACGGCTCTTTCCGCTGGCGCTTCAGACATGAGCGGTTGGTTGCTGCTTGGGGTACCGGGTTACGCTTTTGCCTCAGGTTTAGAAGCCGTTTGGATTACAGGTGGTCTTCTTGCCGGCACATGGCTAAACTGGCTTATCTGTGCAAAACGCCTAAGAACCTACAGTATCAAAGCAAACAATGCTTTAACGCTTCCAGATTTCCTGTCTACTCGTTTCAATGATAAATCTAAGCTAATTCAAACGATTTCAGCTCTATTCATCCTACTGTTCTTCTTATTTTATACAAGTTCTGGATTAGTTGCTGGCGGTAAGTTATTTGAAACTGTATTTGGCTTAGATTACACCTATGCCGTGGTTATCGGCACAGTATGTGTTGTGTCTTACACGCTATTTGGTGGCTTCCTTGCAGTTGCATGGACAGACTTGGTCCAAGGCCTAATGATGAGCGCAGCGTTAATTATCGTGCCTCTTGTTGCATTGGATGGAGGCTGGTCTGAGCTGTCTAGCACACTGACAGCTAAAAACCCGGAGTTGCTAGATATTTGGACAAGTGTGAGCGGTGAACCATTAACGGCAATTGGTATTATATCTCTTGTTGCTTGGGGTCTCGGCTACTTTGGTCAGCCTCACATACTAGCGCGCTTCAAAGCATCTCGTTCTAATAAAGACATCAAAACGGCCCGTCGTATTGCGGTTATCTGGACATTTATCTCAATGGTTGGTGCTATATTAATCGGTCTTGTTGGTATCACATTTGTTGATAACAACCTAGCTGGCACATTAGATGATCCCGAAAAAATCTTTATGATTCTTGTTAATGCCGTCTTCCACCCTGTGGTTGCGGGTATTCTTCTTGCCGCTATTTTGGCCGCAATTATGAGTACTGCAGACTCTCAATTGTTAGTATCATCTTCTGCATTAGCTGAAGACTTTTACAAACAACTATTCAACAAAGAAGCCACGCAAAAACAAATCGTTAACGTTGGACGTTTTGCTGTTGTGGCGATTTCAATTGTTGCTTTAGTGCTTGCCCTAAACCCTGAAAGCTCTGTGCTTGGCTTAGTGTCTTATGCTTGGGCAGGTTTCGGTGCGGCATTTGGTCCTGCTATTCTTCTAAGTTTGTTCTGGCGCAATATGAACCGTAACGGCGCCCTAGCAGGCATCATTATCGGTGGTGTTACCGTCGTTGTATGGAAGCAATTAACAGGTGGTATCTTCGACCTATACGAAATCCTTCCTGGCTTCGTATTTTCAAGCATCGCAATCATTGTTGTCAGCATGGCTACAGGCAAACCAGAAGAGTCTGTAACCGAATCTTTTGATGAATACGAGAAAGCTCTAGATACAATGAACTAAGTAATAAGAGCAACAAGCTCACTGAGTTTATTGCTTTAGAAGGCTCGAACCCATAAATAGGTTCGGGCCTTTTTTATGCCCACAGGAAATTGAACACCTTTTGGTTCAAGAGAAATACATATTTAAATATAAGACTTTATAAGCATAAGAGTTAACGAACACTAACAGGAGAAGGAGAAGGAGAAGGAGAAGGAGAAAGTTTAGACAAAAAAATGGGGCTTGAAACAAGCCCCCAAACACCATTTACTAACAAATGTTAGTAGTCAGAGGAAAGGTTTAGTCATTAAACAGGCTACATGCACCTTGTTCAGCACCGCTTACTAGAATGCGTTGTGCGCTAAATAGTTCACGCCCCATGCCTTGATGGGAATCCGTTAAATCTTGCTGAGCCGCTTCACGTCGATTCAGCTCTTCATCAGAAACTAGGACAGACAAAGTTCCTTCAATAGCATCCAAGCGCACCATATCGCCATCTTGAATTTTAGCAATCAATCCACCCGCTAGTGCTTCTGGTGTTAGGTGAATAGCCGCAGGCACTTTACCAGATGCACCGGACATGCGACCGTCGGTTACTAACGCCACTCGATAACCTTGATCCTGTAAATTACCAAGGTAAGGTGTCAATTTATGCAATTCTGGCATACCCAATGCTTTTGGCCCTTGAAAGCGAACCACAGCCACACAGTCACGTTTTAGCTCACCACTCGCAATAGCATCAGCCAATGCATTTTGACTGTGAAATACAGCCGCTGGCGCCTCTATAATTCGATTTTCATCTTTTACGGCAGAAACTTTAATTACAGAGCGACCAAGATTACCTTTTAACAAAGCCAAGCCGCCTTCTTTGCTGAAAGGGTTATCAATCGGTCGCACTACATTCATATCTAAACTTTCATCTGTGCCATCACGCCACACTAAATTATCGCCATCTAGGAAAGGCTCTTTGGTGTAATGTGTTAAACCTTTACCGACGATAGTATTTACATCTTCATGCAACAAACCACCTTTCAGTAATTGCTTAACCAAAAATGCCATACCGCCAGCCGCATGAAAATGATTAATATCCGCTTGGCCATTCGGGTAAATTTTAGTCAATGATGGTACAACTTTAGAAAGAGCAGAAAAGTCATCCCAAGTAATAATAATGCCTGCCGCACGAGCGTAAGCCACAATATGCATGGTATGGTTAGTTGAACCACCCGTTGCCAATAAACCAACAATCGAGTTAACAATGCTGCGCTCGTCAACTATTTCATATAAAGGTCGATAATCTCGGCCAAGCGCTGTGATCTTAGTGGATAACTGAGAAGCGTATTTAGTCAACGCACCTCGCAATGGATCATCAGGGTTAACAAAAGACGAACCAGGAAGCTGAAGCCCCATGATTTCGACCAACAACTGATTCGAGTTAGCTGTACCATAAAAAGTGCAAGTACCTGCGCTGTGGTAAGACGCTGATTCCGCTTCAAGCAATTCTTCTCGAGTTGCTTGTCCTTGTGCATAACGCTGACGAACGGCCGCTTTAGCCACGTTGGTGATACCTGAGCGCATTGGGCCTGCAGGAATAAATAAAGCCGGTAAATGACCAAAACGTAATGCAGCTATTAACAAGCCGGGAACAATTTTGTCACAGATCCCCAAGTAGATAGCTGCATCAAACATATTATGAGAAAGCGCTATCGCGGCACCTTGTGCAATGTTATCTCGGCTAAATAAGCTCAATTCCATCCCATCTTGCCCTTGAGTGACACCATCACACATGGCAGGTACGCCGCCTGCAAATTGAGCGACTGAGCCCATTTCTTTTACAGCAGAACGGATTTGATCTGGGTAGTTTTCGTAAGGCTGGTGAGCGGATAGCATATCGTTGTATGACGACACTATTCCTATATTTGCCTCATCCATTAGCGTCAGTTTTTGTTTATCCTGAGGTTCGCATGCAGCAAAGCCGTGAGCTAAGTTACCACAGGACAACTTCCCTCTATGTGGCCCTTGCTCTTGTGCTTTTCTCATATCTTTAAGGTATTGCTCACGCAAGGTTTTACTACGCTCAATGATGTCGTTCGTTACCTTAGCAACAATCGGATTCATGCCTATCTCCGTTTCTCATTCTGTTATCTCAGCAAGCTGCTTGACACTATTTTTATGTAATATTACTACATTTTGATTTTATTTCACGCCAAAAATCCCATAAAACCAACTAAAAACGCATTATTTTGTAATTTTTTTACATTAAGGATTCGAAAAAAGCATTTTTTCCGCTAAAATCTTCCGACATTTGTAATATACTTCTATGCAACATGATCAATAACCACCAACTGATCAAAATATAGTCAAACTGTAAGGAATTTGTTACTAATCCTTGCTTAAAAAATTACTTATGTAGTATTTTTACGTCAAAGAACATTATTGAACGCTAATTGTTCGAATTCGAACAATTAGTAACTTTCGCACTATTTAGAGGTGAGTATGACAATTAAAGTAGCTATCAATGGTTATGGACGCATTGGCCGCAACACGCTTAGAGCTTTGTATGAATCAGGCAAGCGTGATCAAATCCAAATTGTTGCGATCAATGATCTAGGCGACTCCAAGACCAACGCTCATTTAACAAAATACGACACTGTACACGGTCGTTTTGGTGAAGAAGTCACTTTTGATGATGAAGCTCTTTATGTCAACAAAGACAAAATCCGAACTTTTTCTGAACGCAACCCTGCGGACCTTCCTTGGGCTGAATTAGGTGTTGATGTTGTTTATGAGTGCACAGGATTTTTTACAACAAAAGAAAAAGCCAGTGCACACATCACAGCGGGTGCAAAGAAAGTCATTATTTCTGCACCAGGAAAAGAAGTTGACGCAACAGTTGTATTCGGTGTTAACCAAGATGTTCTTACATCTGATATGACAGTTATTTCTAACGCTTCTTGTACAACTAACTGCCTAGCACCTGTAGCTAAGCCATTAAGCGATAAACTGGGCATCGAAAGTGGTTTAATGACTACTATCCATGCTTACACTAACGATCAGCGCCTGTCTGACGTCTATCACGAAGATCTATACCGTGCTCGTGCTGCAGCGCAAAATATGATTCCAAGTAAAACTGGTGCTGCTGCTGCTGTTGGTCTTGTTGTGCCAGAATTGGTTGGTAAATTTGATGGCATGGCGGTTCGTGTGCCTACAATCAATGTGTCTTTGGTTGACCTAACTTTCCTAGCACCACGCGAAACGACAGTAGAAGAAGTTAATAAAATTATAGAAGACGCAATCAAAGCGGATCCTATTCTTGCTCAGGTATTGCATATCAATTATGAACCTCTAGTTTCTTCTGACTTTAACCACAGCACTTACACATCTAACTTTGATGCAACACAAACTCGCGTTCAAGGTAAGTTGGTTAAAATAATGGCTTGGTATGATAACGAATGGGGCTTCTCAAACCGAATGCTCGATAATACTATCGCATTAATGACTGCTAAATAGTCAAAATACACGAAGGCTGCTGACGCAGCCTTCGTCGTCTCTTATACTTCTCTTCACGCTTTCTAATCTTTGGTACTTAACATGACTCGTAGAACTAAAATTGTTGCCACTTTAGGCCCTGCTTCCAGCTCACCAGAAATGATCGAAAAACTGATTTTGGCTGGAGCGAATGTTTTTCGCTTAAACTTCTCCCACGGTCAACCAGAAGATCACATTAACCGCGCGGAAGTGGTTCGTGAAATGGCGAAGAAAAATAATCGTCATGTTGCAATCCTTGGTGACTTACAAGGTCCTAAAATCCGTATTGCACGCTTTAAAGATACAAAAGTTGAACTGAAGGACGGAGCGACTTTTATTCTTGATGTAGGCTTTGACAAAAACAACGGTGACGAAACTCGAGTTGGTATTGATTACCCTCAACTGGCGAAAGACTCTCAACCAGGTAACATTTTGCTTCTTGATGACGGACGAGTTGTCCTGGAAGTATTAGAAGTGAAAGGCCAAGAAGTTATTACTAAAGTCATCGTTGGTGGTGCTTTATCAAATAACAAAGGTATTAACCGTCAAGGTGGTGGACTGTCTGCAGCGGCACTTACCGATAAAGATCGCGAAGACATCAAAACAGCGGCGGCATTAAAAGCCGATTACTTAGCCGTTTCTTTCCCTCGCTCTGCAGAAGATCTTCACGAAGCTCGTGCACTAGCGGAAGCTGCTGGCCTCAAAGCGGGTATCGTATCTAAAGTAGAACGTGCGGAAGCGGTTGCAGACAACGAAACACTGGATGCTATCATCCTTGCCTCTGACGCCGTTATGGTTGCTCGTGGTGACCTCGGTGTTGAAATTGGTGATGCAGAATTAATCGGCGTACAAAAGCACATGATCAAGCGTTGTCGTCAGTTGAACCGCCCTGTTATTACAGCAACTCAAATGATGGAAACCATGATTACTAGCGCAATGCCAACTCGCGCGGAAGTGTTTGATGTTGCTAACGCTGTACTAGACGGTACGGACGCAGTCATGCTGTCTGCCGAAACCGCTGCTGGCGCATACCCAGAAGAAGTAATTAAAACCATGAACCGTGTTTGTCTGGGTGCTGAAAAGCAACCAGCAATTAACCGTTCTAAGCACCGTATTGATGTTACTTTTACTAGTATCGATGAAACAATTGCTATGTCTGCTATGTACGCTGCCAACCATTTGGAAGGCGTTAAAGCTATCATTAGCTTAACTGAATCTGGCACAACACCACTTCTAATGTCTCGCATCAGCTCTGGTCTGCCAATTTATGCATTATCTCCAAATCAAGCCACCCTGAATAAAGTGAACCTTTATCGTGGAGTAACACCAGTAGCTTTCTCTTCACAGGAGTACAATGTAGACACTATTATTACTGGCTTGGTTGACCATGTTAAATCGCTTGGCCTAATCAAAGATGGTGACCTTGTTATAGTAACTAAAGGTGATCACCTAGTAAGTTACGGCACAACAAACATGATGAAAGTGGTTAAAGTGGGCGCAGCTGAGGAATAATCCACAGTGAAAAACAATACACTGCAACAAAAAACCATCATGACACCAGAGCGTAAAAATGTTGCTCTGGTTGCTCATGATAATATGAAACCTGCTCTTATCGAGTGGGCGGAAAAGCACAAAAAAAAGCTAATCAAACATAACCTCATGGCAACTGGGACAACAGGGAATTTAATGCATAAGCAATTAAACGTTCCTGTACAATCTCTCATTAGCGGCCCTTTAGGTGGAGATCAGCAACTTGGTGGTCTCATTGCCGAAGGTAAAATTGATGTATTGATTTTTTTCTGGGATCCGTTCGAGCCGATGCCGCATGACCCAGACATTAAGGCTTTACTTCGAGTCGCTGCGGTCTGGAACATTCCGATTGCATGCAGTGTTTCTTCAGCAAACTTTCTAGTTTCTTCCCCATTGTTTGAAACGGAGTTTGAACGACAGATTCCGGATTACGATAAATACCTAAAAGAGCGACTTTAGTCGCTCTTTTCTTTACTACTACTATGTTTGAACTTAAGTACTTCTACGCTCCTCAAAGCTCGCGGTTTACTTCAAAATCGGCTATATTAGCCGCCAATTGTTACCATGCATAAACGTGTTAGGCCGCGTTTAGCGAAGTAAACTTACTAATTAGATTCAACATACAACCCCCTCAACATCACGTTGGATACAACTTATAGGAGAAGAGTTTTGCAAGCAGATGTAGCCCTAATAATGGGATCAAAAAGCGACTGGGCGACAATGGAAGGTGCCGCAGAAATAATGGATGCTCTTGGCGTAAGCTACCACGTTGAAGTTGTGTCCGCGCATCGAACACCAGTTAAACTTGCAGAATTTTCAGAAAGCGCTGCAGACAAAGGCTTTAAGGTCATTATTGGCGGTGCAGGTGGCGCGGCTCATTTACCTGGTATGGTAGCTGCTCATACACGCTTACCTGTTTTAGGTGTTCCTGTGCAAAGCAAAGCTCTAAACGGCATGGACAGCTTACTTTCTATCGCTCAAATGCCGAAAGGCGTTGCTGTTGGAACCCTTGCCATTGGTAGCGCTGGCGCTTTCAATGCAGGCTTATTAGCTTGCCAAATTCTAGCTGTTTCTAACCCTGAGCTTGCGAAAAGAATTGAAGCTTTCCGCACGAATCAAACCGAAACTGTGTTAGCGAATCCAGACCCAAGAGAGGCTTAATCTATGTCAGTGCTATGGGTATTAGGTGCAGGTCAATTAGGCGCGATGCTAAAGCAGGCAGGAACACCACTTGGTCTTGATGTTCGTCCAGTTGATATTGAGTCAACAGAGACACTGGCTCTGTCACCAACAGACATTGTGACAGCAGAAAGAGAGGAGTGGCCAGAGACCGTGGCGACCAAACAACTCGCTACGCACAGCAACTTTGTCAACTTAACCACCTTTCCACAGCTAGCGGATCGACTAACACAAAAGCAGTGGCTAGATCGTCTTGCCCTAGCTACAGCGCCCTGGTTTCCTGTTGAATCAGATTCAACAGCTACATATGCTTATGAGACATTAGGTGAACGTGTTCTCATGAAGCAGCGTCGCGGTGGCTATGATGGCAAAGGACAATATTGGTTAAAACAATCTGAAGAAACCGAAATCCCTGAAGATTGGAAAGGACGCGCAATTGCAGAGCAAGCCATCAACTTTGATGAGGAAGTCTCTTTAGTCGGTGTCAGAGGAAAAGATGGTGAAACACATTTTTACCCTCTAACCCTCAATTTACACATTAACGGCATCCTATACGCCTCCATATCACCATTAGAACGCCTGAAGCCTCTACAGAGCAAAGCTGAGGCGATGCTTAGTAAACTAATGGACGCTTTAGACTATGTTGGTGTAATGGCTATGGAATGCTTTCGCGTAGGTGATAAGCTACTCATCAACGAGCTTGCTCCGCGAGTCCATAACAGCGGACATTGGACTCAAGCAGGTGCAAGTGTTTGTCAGTTCGAGAACCATGTACGAGCTGTAGCAGGCTTACCGCTGACGCCATCAGAAGTTAAGAATCAAAGTATGATGGTCAACTTGATTGGCGTCGATCTCAACTATGATTGGCTCAACTTACAAGGCTTAGAGCTTTATTGGTATAAAAAGGAAGTGCGTCCAGGAAGAAAAGTCGGGCATCTTAATTTTTGCTCTGGTAACCCAGAAATACTTCAGGCAGCACTCAGAAAATTGAATATGCCAGCTCCTTACCCAGAAGCACTAGCTTGGCTATCTGAGCATCTACCTCAAAAATAGCCGTTTACTAAAGAAACCTATCAATGCCGCTATCAACCATGATACGCGGCATTTTTTATTCAAGGAATTCAAAACACCTTCCATGCGTTTACGACCCACAAATACAAAAGTGCAAATAAATGTCTAAAAAAATGCAAAAACAAAGCTTTTAAGCTTGTTTAGTTTATAAAACCCCTTATTCTTGTTGATTGAGCTAAAAACAGCTTAGTAAATATAAAAATAGCAGCACACATTTATAGATGCTGATTAAGGAACTTTGAATGAGTCATATTGAACTAGACAGTTATGATTGGCGATTGCTACGAGCACTGCAAACAAATGCAAGATTAAGTAATGTTGCCTTGTCCGAACAAGTGAGTTTATCACCGTCACAATGCTCTCGACGCTTACAGAGACTTGAACAAAACAATCTAATAGAAGCTTACTTTACTCAATTAAATGCCAGTGAGCTTGGTTATCAAATAACCGCCTTTGTTAGTGTCACTCTCGACAAGAGAACCAAGAATTCTGATAAAGAGTTTAAACAGGCAATTGAGGCGATTCCTCAGATATTAGAATGCTATTCTGTCAGCGGTGACTCTGATTATTGGCTGCGAGTCATTAGTGAAAACCTACCATCGCTTTCTTCTTTTTTAAGCGAGTCACTTTCCAGTCTAACCTGTGTTCGAGATCTTACTTCAACAGTAGTACTGAATCGTATCAAGCATGCCCCCTCTATACCCTTACCAAACTAATAATAGAGAGCTTAAAGCGGTAGAAACTAGCAATATCAGAACAAATGCCGCCTTAAACTTCAGGTAAGCAACGAATAACCATAACAGCACCGACCAAAGTGATGAATGAAAATATCAAAACGAGAGTTTCTAGGGAAACTACGTAAGATAATAAGCTGATACTACTCATACCTAACAAAATAATACCTATGACTGTATTACTAACAGATACATAGCTGGTACGCCTATTCCCCTCTCCCAGATTAACTAAATACGTCTTACGCCCAATACGAATGCCTTGATGCGCGATACTAAGAACAAAATATAACAGAGGTAAAAACCAACTTCCCGAGAACATCTCTAGCTCAAAATTAGCACTAAAAAATAATCCCACCCCAGATAACACACTTAATAACGAAGAAAAAACCATCACCTGGCGGCTGGAATAATCGGAAAAAAGCCCCCAAAACGGAGAAGACAACAAAGAAGCCAAACCACTTACCAATATAAATAAGCCCAAAGTGAAAACTGAATTTTGAGCGTTATTTTGAGCGTTATTTTGAGCAATTAGAACGTAATAAGGCGCACTTAAAGCAGCACACAAAAACAACGATCGGGCGATAACAAATGAACGGAATGTCCGGTCTGTTCGTAATAAAGCAAACTCCTTAAATACGCTAAGTAAACTCGAGCTTACTCCACCCACTTCACTAAAAGGCTCTCGTACGAACGAGTAAATTAAAGCAGCAACTAACCAAATAAATGTAGCTGCAACAATCCCCCAAACGTAGAGACCTGTATTGTTATGAAGACTGTCAAAGCCGAGTAACATACTGAAAGCAATGATAATAGTTATAAAACCAGCGGCACTAGCTGACCAACCAGTCACACTCCCTCGTTTATTTTTAACTATAGTCTTGCCCAAAACATCTTTAGACGCGACAGAGTTCAATCCCCTCGCAACACTAAAAACAACTAATCCACTAATAATCACCCAACCAGCAGAGTCACCTTCGAGCAATAAGGCGGCAAAGCCAATCAATACGACACATAAAGATTGGATAACACTTCCAAGCACCCACACCCACTTCCTAATTTTTATCTTATAAATAAAGTGAGCAATAATAACCTGCGGTAACAAAGAGCCAGACTCACGAATAGGTACAAGCCACCCTAACAAAAACAAGGGTGCACCTACGCTTTGTAGAAGCCAAGGAAGAGTAACCTTAGGGTTAATCAAAACATCCCCTAAATTAATTAAAAAATTTGATACGACTAACCTGTATACATTCGCCTTATCAACTTTCTTCTGTGCTTCTTTATCTAACATAGAGGTACTCTGAGGTTAATATCTGTATTGCCGTTATTTTAAACGAAAAAAACCCTGACAGCGTTAGCTATCAGGCCTTCTTGATATAAAGCTTGACGATGCTTATCCCCTTGCGAGACTAGCATGGGCGATGGTGATTCCCCATAACGAAAAAACCCCGACCTGCTGAGCAGGACGGGGTTTCTCTTAATATAAAGCTTGACGACGACCTACTCTCACATGGGATCTCCCACACTACCATCGGCGATGGCGCTTTTCACTTCTGAGTTCGGGATGGGATCAGGTGGTTCAACGCCTCTATGATCGTCAAGCAATTCGTTTTGCGTTTGTTTTGAGCTATGCGTTGATTGCATTGTCTTTCGACTTGTCTCAAAACACGCGAATACGTGCTTGGATCTTTAACAATTCATTTTGAAATAACGTGTATCAAGTATTAAACCGGATCGTATTATGTGTCTTTTTAACGTTTTCGTTAAAACCACTTTGGTGTTATATGGTCAAGCCTCACGAGCAATTAGTATTGGTTAGCTCAATGCCTCACAGCACTTACACACCCAACCTATCAACGTCCTAGTCTCGAACGGCTCTTTAGGGGACTTATGTCCCAGTGAGATCTTATCTTAAGGGAGGCTTCCCGCTTAGATGCTTTCAGCGGTTATCCCGTCCGAACATAGCTACCCGGCAATGCCACTGGCGTGACAACCGGAACACCAGAGGTTCGTCCACTCCGGTCCTCTCGTACTAGGAGCAGCTCCTCTCAAATCTCAAACGTCCACGGCAGATAGGGACCGAACTGTCTCACGACGTTCTAAACCCAGCTCGCGTACCACTTTAAATGGCGAACAGCCATACCCTTGGGACCGGCTTCAGCCCCAGGATGTGATGAGCCGACATCGAGGTGCCAAACACCGCCGTCGATGTGAACTCTTGGGCGGTATCAGCCTGTTATCCCCGGAGTACCTTTTATCCGTTGAGCGATGGCCCTTCCATACAGAACCACCGGATCACTAAGACCTACTTTCGTACCTGCTCGACGTGTCTGTCTCGCAGTTAAGCGTGCTTTTGCCTTTACACTCTATGCATGATTTCCGACCATGCTGAGCACACCTTCGTGCTCCTCCGTTACTCTTTGGGAGGAGACCGCCCCAGTCAAACTACCCACCACACAGTGTCCTCGATCCCGATAAGGGACCTGAGTTAGAACCTCAAACATACCAGGGTGGTATTTCAAGAGTGGCTCCATGCAAACTGGCGTCTGCACTTCAAAGCCTCCCACCTATCCTACACAAGTAGGTTCAAAGTTCACTGTGAAGCTATAGTAAAGGTTCACGGGGTCTTTCCGTCTAGCCGCGGATACACAGCATCTTCACTGCGATTTCAATTTCACTGAGTCTCGGGTGGAGACAGTGTGGCCATCGTTACGCCATTCGTGCAGGTCGGAACTTACCCGACAAGGAATTTCGCTACCTTAGGACCGTTATAGTTACGGCCGCCGTTTACTTGGGCTTCGATCAAGAGCTTCGCTTGCGCTAACCCCATCAATTAACCTTCAAGCACCGGGCAGGCGTCACACCCTATACGTCCACTTTCGTGTTTGCAGAGTGCTGTGTTTTTAATAAACAGTCGCAGCCACCTGGTATCTTCGACCGACTAGTGCTTACGGAGCAAGTCCTTCACACCGGCCGGCGTACCTTCTCCCGAAGTTACGGTACCATTTTGCCTAGTTCCTTCACCCGAGTTCTCTCAAGCGCCTTGGTATTCTCTACCTGACCACCTGTGTCGGTTTGGGGTACGGTTCGATCATATCTGAAGCTTAGAAGTTTTTCCTGGAAGCATGGCATCAACCACTTCGCCCAAAAGAGGGCTCGTCGTCAGTTCTCGGTCTTAAAGGGACCCGGATTTGCCTAAGTCCCAAACCTACCGCCTTAAACACAGACAACCATCGCTGTGCTGGCCTAGCCTTCTCCGTCTCTCCATCGCAATATGTACGAGTACAGGAATATTAACCTGTTTCCCATCGACTACGCATTTCTGCCTCGCCTTAGGGGCCGACTCACCCTGCCCTGATTAACATGGGACAGGAAACCTTGGTCTTCCGGCGGGGGAGTTTTTCACTCCCCTTATCGTTACTCATGTCAACATTCGCACTTCTGATACCTCCAGCCTGCCTTACAGCTTGACCTTCAACGGCTTACAGAACGCTCCTCTACCATGCCTAGTAAACTAAGCATCCGTAGCTTCGGTGTACAGTTTGAGCCCCGTTATATCTTCCGCGCAGGCCGACTCGACTAGTGAGCTATTACGCTTTCTTTAAAGGATGGCTGCTTCTAAGCCAACCTCCTAGCTGTCTAAGCCTTCCCACATCGTTTCCCACTTAACTGTAACTTTGGGACCTTAGCTGACGGTCTGGGTTGTTTCCCTTTCCACGACGGACGTTAGCACCCGCCGTGTGTCTCCCGTAATTGCACTCATTGGTATTCGGAGTTTGCATGGGGTTGGTAAGTCGGGATGACCCCCTAGCCCAAACAGTGCTCTACCCCCAATGGTGAGATACGAGGCGCTACCTAAATAGCTTTCGAGGAGAACCAGCTATCTCCGAGCTTGATTAGCCTTTCACTCCTATCCACAAGTCATCCCCAGCCTTTTCAACGGATGTGGGTTCGGTCCTCCAGTTGATGTTACTCAACCTTCAACCTGCTCATGGATAGATCGCCCGGTTTCGGGTCTATTCCCAGCAACTAAACGCCCTATTAAGACTCGGTTTCCCTACGGCTCCACTATGTGCTTAACCTTGCTACTGAAAATAAGTCGTTGACCCATTATACAAAAGGTACGCAGTCACGGAACAAGTCCGCTCCCACTGCTTGTACGTACACGGTTTCAGGATCTATTTCACTCCCCTCACAGGGGTTCTTTTCGCCTTTCCCTCACGGTACTGGTTCACTATCGGTCAGTCAGGAGTATTTAGCCTTGGAGGATGGTCCCCCCATATTCAGACAGGATAACACGTGTCCCGTCCTACTCGTTTTCATGATTAAGGTGTTTTCGTATACGGGGCTATCACCCTCTATCGCGGCACTTTCCAGAGCCTTCTACTAACACCAAAACCACTTAAGGGCTAATCCCCTTTCGCTCGCCGCTACTTAGGGAATCTCGGTTGATTTCTTTTCCTCCGGGTACTTAGATGTTTCAGTTCCCCGGGTTCGCCTCCACACAGCTATGTATTCACTGTGGGATACTCTACAAGTAGAGTGGGTTTCCCCATTCGGACATGTTCGGATCAAAGTCTGTTTATCGACTCCCCGAACCTTTTCGCAGATTACCACGTCCTTCATCGCCTCTGACTGCCAAGGCATCCACCGTGCACGCTTGGTCACTTGACCATATAACCCAAAATAGTTTTTTACGATTCCAAAAGGAAAAGTAGAAACATAAATCAGACCACATACCAAAGAGCTTTTGTGTCTCTTTGGATTTACGATAATAGAAGTCACTAGGTTAAAGTGAACTTCCACCGGTTTAACGCTTGATTCATCGTTATTTCAAAATTCGAATTGTTAAAGAGCAAGTTTAGTGCAAAGCACTAAGTCAGAGACTAAAAATCACCCAACACACGAATGTGAAAGATGTTTAGCGTCTTGCTTAGAACTCTCTTCTAATCTTTTACACAGAGTGATCATCATCAGTAAATGGTGGAGCTATGCGGGATCGAACCGCAGACCTCCTGCGTGCAAAGCAGGCGCTCTCCCAGCTGAGCTATAGCCCCATTACTAACTAGATCGTATTTGGTTAATCGGAGAAGATATCTCCAATCAAATACCAGAATCTCAAGAACAAGGCTTTTAAGGTCGACGTTTAGTTTGCTAAACGAGGGCTTAAATAACGCGGTTATTGATATACTGGTGGGTCTGGGCCGATTTGAACGGCCGACCTCACCCTTATCAGGGGTGCGCTCTAACCAACTGAGCTACAGACCCAAATACTTTCTGTGCTTCTTATAAATTAGATATCAGATAATTTGTGTGAACGCTCACCAGAGGTTTCTATCGTTTAAGGAGGTGATCCAGCCCCAGGTTCCCCTAGGGCTACCTTGTTACGACTTCACCCCAGTCATTGACCACTCCGTGGTAACCGCCATCCCCGAAGGGTTAAGCTAGCTACTTCTGGAGCAATCAACTCCCATGGTGTGACGGGCGGTGTGTACAAGGCCCGGGAACGTATTCACCGTGACATTCTGATTCACGATTACTAGCGATTCCGACTTCATGGAGTCGAGTTGCAGACTCCAATCCGGACTACGACGTACTTTCTGGGATTCGCTTACTATCGCTAGTTCGCAGCCCTCTGTATACGCCATTGTAGCACGTGTGTAGCCCTACTCGTAAGGGCCATGATGACTTGACGTCGTCCCCACCTTCCTCCGGTTTGTCACCGGCAGTCTCCTTAAAGTTCCCACCCGAAGTGCTGGCAAATAAGGATAAGGGTTGCGCTCGTTACGGGACTTAACCCAACATTTCACAACACGAGCTGACGACAGCCATGCAGCACCTGTCTCAGTGTTCCCGAAGGCACCAAAGCATCTCTGCTAAGTTCACTGGATGTCAAGAGTAGGTAAGGTTCTTCGCGTTGCTTCGAATTAAACCACATGCTCCACCGCTTGTGCGGGCCCCCGTCAATTCATTTGAGTTTTAACCTTGCGGCCGTACTCCCCAGGCGGTCTACTTATTGCGTTAGCTGCGCCACTAAGTCATTACAACCCAACGGCTAGTAGACATCGTTTACGGCGTGGACTACCAGGGTATCTAATCCTGTTTGCTCCCCACGCTTTCGCACCTCAGTGTCAGTATCAGTCCAGGGTGTCGCCTTCGCCACTGATGTTCCTTCCTATATCTACGCATTTCACCGCTACACAGGAAATTCCACACCCCTCTACCGTACTCTAGCCTGCCAGTATCGGGTGCCATTCCAAGGTTGAGCCCTGGGATTTCACATCCGACTTAACAAACCACCTACGCGCGCTTTACGCCCAGTAATTCCGATTAACGCTTGCACCCTCTGTATTACCGCGGCTGCTGGCACAGAGTTAGCCGGTGCTTCTTCTGGGGCTAACGTCAAAATAACTAGGTATTAACTAGCTACCCTTCCTCACCCCTGAAAGTGCTTTACAACCCTAAGGCCTTCTTCACACACGCGGCATGGCTGGATCAGGCTTTCGCCCATTGTCCAATATTCCCCACTGCTGCCTCCCGTAGGAGTCTGGGCCGTGTCTCAGTCCCAGTGTGACTGGTCATCCTCTCAGACCAGTTAAAGATCGTCGCCTTGGTAGGCCTTTACCCTACCAACTAGCTAATCTTACGCAGGCTCATCTAATAGCGGAAGGCTCCGAAGAGTCCCCTCCTTTCCCCCTTAGGGCGTATGCGGTATTAGCATGCGTTTCCACATGTTGTCCCCCTCTACTAGGCAGATTCCTACGCGTTACTCACCCGTCCGCCGCTCGTCAGCAGGAGCAAGCTCCCCTGTTACCGCTCGACTTGCATGTGTTAAGCCTGCCGCCAGCGTTCAATCTGAGCCATGATCAAACTCTTCAGTTAAAAAGTTTGCTTACTCAAAATCTATTACACTAACAATAACTTAATCGACTCATCATCCCTAAGAACAATAAGCCAACATAAAGCGAATTGACGTGTTAGACGTTTCGCAAGACTTCAATTTTTTTGATCATCTCGAATCAGTTAAAAACCAATCCGGACAATCTTCTGAAGCCTCTAGCGAGCGCCCACACAAATTATCTGATTATCTATTTTAAAGAGCGTTTGACGTGTCGTTGAACTTGCTTACCAAGGTAAGTTGCAAACCGTTGCTTGCGTTGTTCTCCGTGTCAGTGGGGGCGTATAATACATTCTGAATTTTTTAGCGCAAGCTCTTTTTGCTCTTTTCTGAAAGTTTTTTTGTTTTTAGCTATAAAGTCCCAAATAAACAAAAGGCACCTAAGTGCCTTTTGTTTAATGAATGAACCTTCTCACCTAATAGTACTACCTACAAGACAAACAAGTGATGCTTCTTTTTACCTAGTTTTACTAAGAAGTACTTACCGAAGTAGCCATTCTGTGCAGTAAAAATCTCGGCCGCCCCCATGTTATCATTTAGACCTTTAGCAGCACCATTTACAAAGACAGAGTCTCGCTGAAGTGCATCTTTTACCTGTTTACCGCTTGCTGCGAGCCCCGCGTCTGCCATTAAACTAGTCAAAGGAGTTTGAGCCAAATCCACTTCACTCAATGAGCTACTTGGAAGACCATCTAGTTGAATTTGCTCGAGGTCTTGTTCACTAAGTTGGTCCGCCTCCCCACTAAACAACGCTTGAGTAATACGCTGAGCAGCTTGGAGACCTTCATCCCCATGAACCAAGCGAGTTGCTTCGCGAGCCAAAATGGCCTGCCCTTGAGGCTTACCTGTGCTTTCTTGATCCGTTTTTTCAATCACTTCAATCTCTTCAAGACTAAGGAAGGTGAAGAACTTCAAGAACTTATACACATCAGCGTCAGCTGTATTCATCCAAAATTGGTAAAACGCATACTGACTTGTTTTAGCAGAATCCAACCAAACGGCACCAGACTCTGTTTTACCAAATTTAGTACCATCCGACTTAGTAACAAGCGGCACTGTCATACCAAATGTTTGGGCTTGATTTTGACGACGGGAAAGATCAATCCCACCAACGATATTACCCCATTGGTCACTACCACCAATTTGTAAAGTGCAGTCGTACGCACGATTCAACTCAGCAAAATCCATACCTTGCAGCAAGGCATAAGAAAACTCAGTAAAAGATATCCCAGCACCTTCTCTATTCAACCGTTGCTGAACAGACTCTTTATTGATCATTGAGTTAACAGAAAAATGCTTGCCGATATCGCGTAAAAAATCCAACACGCTCATTTCCCCTGCCCAATCAAGGTTATTCACCACACGAGCAGGGTTAGGCACATTATCGAATTTTACAAACTGACTAACTTGCCCACGAATCTTCTCTGCCCATCCAGCAACAATGTCAGATGTATTCAACTGACGTTCAGCAGCCTTAAAGCTTGGATCACCGATAAGTCCTGTCGCGCCACCTACCAACGCAATGGGGTTGTGACCTGCATCTTGGAAACGCTTAAGCACAAGGAGAGGCACAAGGTGCCCCAAGTGCAAACTATCCGCCGTTGGATCAAAACCACAATAAAGAGTACGACTTCCAGCATCTAGATGTTTTTTTAGCTCTTCTTCTGCCGTCATTTGGGCGACAAGTCCACGAGCTTGCAAGTCATTTAATAGGTCTTTACTGCTTACAGTCATTATTTTGATCCATATCCTGATTAGTTTATCGTACTTAAGCATTCAATTATAAAAGTAATGTTGGTAGGATTATAAGGCTTTTATAAAGATTTTTTGGGTACACATTTTGATAAAGTTATTACCAACAAAGCATTTACTTCTGATTGCAGCGATAAGTGCATTCCTCGCCATAGTACTCATAGTGCTCCCAGAGGAAGAAATCGTCGACAACAATGAAATATCATTTGAAGCGAACTTCGAAGTAATCGACCAGTCACAGCTTATGCTTCATGACCTACAAAAGCTCACACCTAGAAACAATATCCCTCTTTCTAGCACTACAGAGCAACAGTATAGCGGAACCCCCTACGAAGCCCCTGTACCAGACACATTAGCAAAAAAATCCAGCCCTCCAACTTTTAAAACACAAGCGGTTGAAGTTAAATCTGGCGACTCCTTATCAAAGATTCTATCCAAGGCAGGCATATCCGCACAGGATATATACAAAGTCTCTCAAGCTGATAAAAAGCAAAAAACATTGCTTCAGATGAGACCAGGCCAAGAGATAAACTTCACGACAAATGAAGTTTCTGGCGAACTGACTCATTTAACACTAATTTTAAATCGTTTAGACAGTGTTGCCTTTGAAAGAAATGATAATGAATTTTCAAGATCTGAAGCATCAAGAACCCCAGAGGTAAACCAGACCTACAAAGAAGCCGAGATAAACAACTCTTTATTTGTCGATGGTTTAAGAGCTGGTATAGATCAACCTCTTTTAATTGAACTAGCTAATATTTTCGGATGGGATATCGACTTTGCGTTAGATATTAGAAAAGGCGATAGCTTGAGCGTACTTTATGAAGAGAAATTCCTTGATGGAGAAAAAATTGGAAATGGCAACATCATCGCCGCCCAATTTATCAATAATGGTAGAACGTATCAGGCAATTAGATTCCAAACCGAAAAAGGTGCAAATTACTATACACCTGACGGGCTAGCGATGAGAAAAGCCTTCATACGAACACCTGTCGACTTCACTAGAATTTCATCTAAATTCAACCCAAATCGTTTACATCCAATTTTCAAGACAAGTCGGCCACACAGAGGTGTTGACTATGCAGCAGCCAGCGGGACACCAGTTAAAGCAGCTGGCGATGGTAAAATTTCCTTTGCGGGCAAGCAAAATGGCTATGGAAATGTCGTCATCATCGATCATGGCAAAGGGTACCAGACACTTTATGCGCACCTAAAAGGGTTCGCTAGAGGCACTAAACGTGGTGCAAGAGTAAAACAAGGACAATTTATTGCCTATGTAGGACAAACAGGTTGGGCAACAGGCCCTCATCTACATTATGAATTTAGGATCAACGGTACTCACAAAAACCCTGTCACCGTTAAACTACCTAACGATGATCCTATGCCTAAGAAGGACTTACAAAAGTATCTTCCTTACGCAAAGCAAATCGTTGCGACGCTAGCGAACTCGCACTCCCCTACCTTTGCACAAAAGCTAGCTTCATTAAAAGATTAACGCAGACATAAAAAAAGCAGCCATATGGCTGCTTTTTACATATCACAACAAGATTAAATTGCGCTGTTAACAAACTCGATCAACTGAGATTTAGAAACCGCACCAACTTTAGTTGCAGCCACTTCACCGCCTTTAACAATCAGCAAAGTAGGAATACCACGAACATTGTATTTTGGCGCCGTCTCTTGGTTTTCATCAACATTCAGCTTAACCACTTTAATTTTGCCCGCGTATTCAGCTGCTACGTCTTCTAGAACAGGCGCGATCATTTTGCAAGGTCCACACCAAGGAGCCCAAAAATCCACAAGAACTGGGATATCTGAATTCAAAACCTCTTCTGCAAATTGCGCGTCAGTAATCTGAACTGTATTTTCACTCATATATAAGTTCCTTAAAAAATCTCTTTAACCAATGAATGGGGCTAGTGTACCACTAAATCATGAGGGTAAAAATGTGTTCAAACAAATTAAAATAATAGAAAAAAACTATAATAACAAAGAACGAATAGCCGTTGGTAACTCCAACAGTGAATGGACTTCCGCATGCGAACGAGCTCCCCATTCATCCTCCCAGCGTTGAGCACCATGACGATTAAACCAAACACTTCTCGCTCCAGCATTTGATGCTCCAAACACATCATCAACTGGGTGATCACCGATATGGATGATATCCGTCAGGTCAACGCCCGCCTGTTTCGCTGCCATAGAAAAGACATCTACAGAAGGTTTAGCAACACCTAGTTGATCGGCACGAACAGCAAAATCAAAATATTGCCCTAGACCAACATAAGGATGAAACACATCGGCATTGCCATTCGTAATAACAGCCATTGAATATTCTTGACTCAAGGATTCCAAAACACCAACAGCATGTGGATAAAGATCCACTTTCTGCCGCCATTCACAAAAGTGTGCCAAGGCAGCACTTGCAACAGAATCCGCTTCCTCTGATGGCAAGCCGAATTGTTTTAAAGCAAGTTTATAAATAGCCAAACGTATTGCAGTTAAATTCGGTGCAATCTCAGGATTTGACAGTATAACTTGGCCTTTCAGCTCTTCTCGAACAGAAAAAGGGAACTGACGGGAGAAACCAGGGAAACGCGTTTCAAACCAAGACTCCATTGCGTATTCTGCACGAGTAATAACGGGAGACACATCCCACAAAGTGTTATCTAAATCGAAGGTAATCAACACACTCATGGCAGCAACCTCAATAAAATTGCACTTAACAAATCAGCAACGTATTGAAGAAACAAAGCCCCCTTCTCTTTATCAAAAGCAGATTTACTTTCCGCCCCCAACACAAGAACACCACACCTTTTAATTTCACCCCCCGCTCTAGACAGTAATGGCAAAACAGCAACAGACTCGATCGAAGAGGCACCATCAGCAAAAAGGTAATTCATTTCATTAGCTGGCAGTACGCCACAAAAACAATCAGAGAAACCTGCGGCATGAGACAAAAATGCATCATCTTCCACTAGCTGATGAGTCCTAATAGCACTATCGGGAAACTCACCATACAAGATAAGCGCATGGTGGGATACTTCAAAATCATCGCGCACCATGTCATCAATAACAACAGCAAGGTCATCTAAAGAACTGCAAGTAAGGCCAGCCAAAACTAAACGACGACTCTTTTGCATAGTAGACTCATTATCACGAGCGACATCTACAAGACGCTCAAACTGACTACGGTAGTCCGCAGTCGTCTTTCGCAATAGATTCACTTGATACTCAAGCAACGAAATCACTTTTCCATTAACTGGATGAGGAAGCGTCAGGCTCTCCAACAAATCAGTATGCCGGCTAAAAAAGTCCGGTTTTTGTGACAAATATTGAACAACATCGTCTTCGCTCATAATTCCTCTATAGGTAAATTTGACCTTCGAATACTTTCTCAGCAGGGCCTGTCATCAGAATAGGCAACCCCTCCCCCTGCCATTCAATATGCAAATCACCACCACGTAGATGTGCAGTGACTTTAGGTGACAACCAACCTTGCTTAATTCCAGCAACTACAGCAGCACAAGCACCAGTGCCGCAGGCTTGAGTTTCACCCACGCCACGTTCAAATACACGTAAGTTGATTTCATCAGAACTAATAACCTGCATAAAACCAACATTTACTTTACGAGGAAAGCGTTCATGGCACTCGATTAAGGGCCCAGTCTTTGCTACTTCACTATCAATGAGCTGATCAACTTTGATCACAGCGTGAGGATTACCAACAGAGACCGGTGTAATGAAATATTCCGTATCACCAGCCATGACACTATAAAGCCCATCACAAGGCCCCGCAGTAAATGGCAAATCTTCTGGCGCAAAGCTTGGCTCGCCCATATCTACCGTAACAAGACCACCATCCAGCACACGTAACTGAATAGCGCCACGCTTTGTCTCGACATTAATGATACGTTTATTGGTTAATTCACGGTCTAAAACAAACTTAGCAAAGCAACGAGCACCGTTTCCACAATGCTCCACTTCACTGCCATCAGAGTTATAAATACGGTAACGAAAATCCATATCTGGGTTCATCGGTGGCTCGACCACTAATAGCTGGTCAAAACCGATCCCCCAATTACGGTCACTCAATTTCTCGATCTGTTGTTTATTAAAAAACACTTTACGAGACACGGCATCAACGACGACAAAGTCATTACCTAGACCATGCATTTTGGTAAATTTTAACAACACGACGAACTCCTCAGTCTGGCAAGATTTGCTCACCAGCTAACTGATGCTCAATCGTTTCACGAGCACGAATTAAATGCGTTGTGTCACCGTCAACCATCACCTCGGCCGCACGATTACGGCTATTGTAGTTTGACGCCATCGTAAATCCGTACGCTCCTGCTGAACGAACAACCAATAAATCACCAGCCTGAATATCCAATTCACGGTCTTTACCTAAAAAATCCCCCGTTTCACAGATGGGACCAACAAGGTCATAGCTCCGCTTACCTTCTGAAGTAGGTAACAAAGATACCGGAACAATATTCATCCATGCGCCATACAAAGAGGGACGAATAAGATCGTTCATTGCGCCATCAATAATGGCAAAATTTTTGTGAGGTGTGCATTTTAAAAACTCAACTTGTGTCAACAAAACACCCGCATTTGCTGCAATAGAACGACCTGGCTCAAAAGCCAATTCAAAATCCTTACCTTTTACTTTATCCAGTAAAAGTTTTGCGTATTCCGCTGGTTCTGGTGGCACTTCATCACGGTAACGAACGCCCAGACCGCCACCAAGATCAAGATGCTTAATCTTAATCCCTTCAGCGGAAAGCTCATCAACCAAACCGATTAGACGATCAAAGGTATCTAAGAAAGGTTTAAGCTCTGTCAGCTGCGAGCCAATGTGGCAATCTACACCCATAACATTTAAGTTAGGCAATTCGTGCGCAATTTTATAAATGCGAACTGCGTCTTGGATATCGATACCAAACTTGTTTTCTTTCAAGCCAGTAGAGATATATGGGTGAGTTTTTGCATCCACATCTGGGTTAACACGCAAAGAAACAGGTGCTATTTTGCCCATTTCCCCTGCGACCTGGTCTAGTCGATATAATTCCGCTTCAGACTCAACGTTGAAACAGTGAATACCAACCTCAAGCGCTCGACGCATTTCGGCTGCCTGCTTACCTAATCCAGAAAACATAACCTTTGAAGGGTCACCACCGGCTTTCAAAACACGTTCCAATTCACCAACTGAAACGATGTCAAAACCTGACCCAAGTCGAGCCAATACATTTAAAATCGCAATATTGGAGCAGGCTTTTACGGCATAACAAATTAAAGTTGGGTGCGATGCAAACGCATCTGCATATGCTTTGTAATGACGTTCTAACGTAGCACGAGAATAAACGTAACAAGGTGTTCCGTACTGATTAGCGATATCTGATAAAGCAACATCCTCTGCGTACAGAGTTTGATTTGAGTAATTAAAAAAATCCAAAGGGGAATCCTCAGCTATAAAGACGACTCTTGTTGTGGCACAGCAGCATCATTTGGCAAATAAAGAGCACCTTTATTTCCACAAGCGGCCAAAACAACAGCCAAAACACATACTAAAGCCCACTTAGACATCATCTTATCTCTTCTATTTTTGATTGAGACAGTATACCTTGCAGCCAGTTCGTTTCCCAACCCCAGCGAGTTAATTACATGGATAATCTTTTCAAAGAATTCTTTCAATAGATTTAGCATGCGTACGAGCTTGAATTTGCTATATTAGCCTCAAGCTATAAAGTACCGACTTAACTTGGACTCAAACATCACCAACATCAATAAAGCGCGAACAATAAGAAAGACTATGAGAAACAGGATTGCCCCATGGATGGCTGCACTTGCCTGCGCCATCGCAATACACATACTCATAATTGAAATATCAGAAAACCAACATTGGTTTGATATAGACACTCGACCTTCCACCTTTGAATTATTGTTATTACCTGCACAAAACAGCCAAAACGATCAACCTGTAGAAGCAGGTACATTTGCACAAGATAAAGAAATGACATCTTCTGACACACCTGAAGATGCACATCCCACAAACACAGAACAAGTTGAGCCATCATCTGCCAATAACACTGAAGTTCCGACAGGCAAAGAGCTCAGTGAAAGAGAAATTGAATTTGATCCCGAAGAGATCGTTAGCAACATGAATAACGAGTTAGCAGATTCTGCGGATGGATTGCAGGAAGGCGAATTACAGAGTACCGAACAGGGCTCTATTTTGGCCCCATCGCAATTAAACTTAGATAAACCGGACCTTCTAGATTTATCAAAAGTATCCTTATCACCAGAAGCAACCAACGAATCACTAGCTGATGTTTTCTCCGCTGAACTAAGGGATAAAATTGAAGAATCCAAAAAAGCACAAAAAGACTATCTGAAAGGCCTAACAAAAGAAGTGGACTACCCAATAACAAAAGACGCGGATGGAACACGCTATGTCAACATCAAAGGGGTTTGCTGGAAACTACCCAAAGAAGGCAGCAATGAAGGTTGGGCCATTGTGTTTGACGGCTGCGGTGTCAAATCCAAACTTTTTCACTTTGAACTAAATATTTCACCTAGCATCATCACAAATGAAGTATTAGGTCCGGATTCGCCATTCAACCTAGATCAACCAATAAAACAATAACCCTCTGAGGCCTGACACACATAAAAAAAGCGGCAACCCTAAGGTTACCGCTTTTTTAGCATTGTCATTTAGTCTAGCAAAACTTAGCGCGCAGCTAAATCTGCTTTAGCGCGCTCTACTGCTAGTAACACTTGAGCTGGAGCCGTTCCACCAATGTGATTACGGGCCGCAACAGAACCTTCAAGTGTCAAAACATCAAAAACATCCGCTTCAATCATGCTACCGAAAGACTGTAGCTCTTCCAGCGTCATTTCGGATAAATCTTTACCTTCTTTCACGCCATAGCCAACCGCTTTACCAACGATTTCATGAGCGTCTCGGAAAGCCACACCGTGACGAACCAAGTAATCCGCCAAATCGGTTGCAGTAGAGAAACCACGGCGAGCCGCTTCATACATATGCTCTTTACGAGACTCTATTGCAGGAATCATATCGGCAAAGGCACGCAATGAACCTTTTAGCGTGTCAACCGTATCAAACAAAGGCTCTTTGTCTTCTTGGTTATCTTTGTTGTACGCCAGACACTGAGACTTCATCAAAGTTAACAAGCCCATCAAATGTCCGTAAACACGACCGGTTTTGCCTCGAACCAATTCTGGCACATCAGGATTTTTCTTCTGCGGCATAATAGATGAGCCTGTACAGAAGCGATCTGGCAAATAAATGAAATTAAACTGCGCAGATACCCACATCACCATCTCTTCTGCCCAACGAGACATATGCATCATGATGATAGACGCTGTTGCCGTGAACTCGATAGCAAAATCTCGGTCACTAACAGAATCCAATGAGTTATAAGTCGGACGCTCAAACCCTAGTAACTCAGCGGTCATATGACGATCAATCGGATAAGTTGTACCCGCTAGCGCCGCCGCACCAAGCGGTAAAATATTAATACGTTTACGGCAATCCACCAGACGCTCGTAATCACGCTGCATCATTTCATACCAAGCCATCAAATGATGACCAAAAGTAACTGGCTGAGCCGTTTGCAAGTGAGTAAAGCCCGGCATAATTGTATTGGCTTCTTTTTCCGCCAAACTCAAAATCCCCTGCTGAAGTCGAGTCACTTCTTCCATCAAGAAATCCACTTCATCACGCATATAAAGGCGAATGTCTGTGGCTACTTGGTCGTTACGAGAACGACCTGTGTGCAGTTTCTTGCCAGTAATACCGATCTTCTGCGTCAAGCGAGCTTCGATGTTCATGTGGACATCTTCTAACTCAACAGACCACTCAAACTCGCCACGGGCAATTTCATCTTCAATTTCGGTCAGACCCTGAATAATCTGATCTCGTTCTTCTTCCGTCAAAACACCAACGCTAGCCAGCATTTTGCCGTGAGCAATTGACCCTTGAATATCCTGTTTAGCCATACGTTGATCAAACTCAACAGACGCAGTAAAACGCGCGACAAACGCATCAACAGGCTCAGAAAAACGACCACCCCATTGCTGGTTCGTGGTTTTATTAGTATCAGTCATTCGGTTGGTTCCCACACAAATTCAAACAGCTGCCAAGAGTACATTAAGCGCCTCGACTTATAAAGCATTGAAAGATGACGGAGTCCTTCTTAGCGAGTATCATTGAAGCAGAAAATTGAAAGGTATTTGTCCATCTACAAGTCATTAGGAGATGAAGTGAAAGATAAGATTGTGATTGCAACCAGAGAAAGCCAGTTAGCCCTTTGGCAAGCCAACAACGTCAAAGCGCAACTAGAAAGCCTCTACCCAGATATGAAAGTTGAATTGCTTGGCATGACAACAAAAGGCGATCAAATCTTAGATTCACCACTTTCTAAAATTGGCGGAAAAGGCCTCTTTGTTAAAGAATTAGAAAGCGCTCTTATTGAAGGCCGCGCAGACATCGCCGTGCACTCCATGAAAGATGTACCAATGGCGTTCCCAGAAGGGTTAGGTCTTGCCGTCATTTGTGAGCGGGAGGACCCTAGTGATGCCTTTGTTTCCAATAAAGTGGAATCACTGGATCAATTACCCAGTGGCGCAGTCGTAGGAACATCAAGCTTACGACGCTCTTGTCAATTAAAAATGAATCGTCCTGACTTGATTATTAAAGACCTACGCGGCAACGTCAACACGCGACTAAGAAAAATGGACGACGGTGAATACGATGCCATCATTCTGGCAACCGCTGGCTTAATTCGTCTAGAAATGTTTGATCGAATTAGACAAAAAATTCCAGCCGACACAAGTTTGCCCGCGGGCGGACAAGGTGCAATGGGCATTGAGTGCCGCTCCGATGACATGCAAACCATTAATTTATTAGCCCCATTACAGCATGAAGAAACAGCCATTCGCGTAACCGCTGAACGCGCAGTGAATGAACGCCTTAATGGTGGTTGCCAAGCTCCTATTGCCTGTTTTGCTATATTAAACGAAGATACTCTTTGGCTAAGAGGTTTAGTAGGTAGCCCAGACGGCAAAACCATGATTGAAGGTGAAATTCGTGGACACAAAGACGATGCTAAATCACTAGGCGTTCAATTAGCCGATGATTTACTTGCCCGTGGCGCTGACGTCATTCTTGATGCTTTGTACAAATAAAATAGGCGAAACATTGGTGCAAGACTGTCAGATCCTCATCACTCGGCCCGAGCCTGAAAACTCACTCAGCTGTGAACGTGTTCGCACTCATGGCTGGGTAGCGGTTCCACTTCCTATGCTGGAAATTTCACCGATAGAAGAGGCAAACAAGAAAGCTGCCATTCGAGCACAAGTATTTGATATCGACACATTTGATTACGTCATATTTGTCAGTAAAAATGCAGCTCGGCTCGCTTGTGATTGGTTGGATGACTGTTGGCCAATGCTGCCTGCCAGTGTTCATTGGATAGGCATAGGTCAAGGAACAACACAGACATTGCTTGATGAGGGTGTTCCAGCGCTATCAAATCCAGGGCACACCACAGAAGCCTTACTTGATTGGTTGAAACCTGCAAGAATGAAAGATCAGAAAATACTGATTGTTCGCGGTGAAGGTGGTCGCCCAGAACTGGGTAATAAACTAGAAGAGCGAGGAGCAAAAATTAGCTACCTTTCACTCTATGAAAGAAAAAAACCTCAGTATTCAGCTCAAACTTTCTTCATGCTGCCCGATATCAATTTAATATGGGCTACCAGTGGCGAAAGTTTACTCAACCTATCAGAATACGTATCAAAGAATAAACTAGGGTGGAAAGCTCTGCCGATAATGACACCGAGTATTAGGGTCAATCAGCAAGCAAAAGAAATGGGTTGGATAAATGCCTCGTGCGCAAATGGCGCAGACGATAACAGCTTGATCAAAGCGACGGAACTTCATACAGGAAAACAGAATGACTGAGAGCAACCAGCAAGAGAAACAACCAAAAGATGCAACTGAAGCCACTCCTGTCACGGCACTAAAAGATAATGCCGATCAGTCAAGTTCTCCACAATCAAAAGACGAAAATACGTCAACAAGCAATATATTAGGCTCTCTTGCCTTAGGCCTTTCTGCTATCGCCGTTGCAACCAGCGGCTGGCTTTATTTCCAAAGTATTCAAACTACACTTCCACAAGACGTCCAACAACTGATGGCGCAGCAAAACACACTAAGCAGTAAACTTTCTGGTAATACACTTAACCAATCTCAACTAAGCGAACTCATAAAAAAAGTCAGTTTATCCGATCAAGTGATTCAATCTCAGAAAGAGCAATTGATAACACAGCAAGCTCTACAGAACGAAAAATTACAATCGCTTCAAGCGAAGCTTAATCGCCTAAGCAACACGACCAAAGAAGATTGGAAATTAGCGGAAGCGGAATATTTGATTCGACTTGCAAACCAGCGACTATTATTGGAAGCCGATAGCAGCGGCGCTGTCACTCTACTTTCGAACGCTGACGACATTCTAAACGAATTACAAGACCCGATTGTGTTTGCAACACGAAAAGCTCTCGCCAAGGACATCCAAGCCTTAAAGTCGATCAATCAGTTTGATTTAGAAGGCGCATATCTTCAGTTAAACACTCTGTATGACAGTGTTGAATCACTGCCTCAGCGGGAACCATCGAAAGAATGGCAGGCCAACACATCAAAAACCTTATCCGAGAATGCGGAAGTAGAAAACACCTCCGTTAACAGCTTTAAATCAGTGTTGGATAGCTTTTGGACATCGATACGCTCATTGGTGGTGATTAACTACAATCACAAACCCATTAAAGCATTACTACCACCAGCAGAATACCAACAACTTATTACTGGTTTACAGTTACAATTGGAAGTGGCTCAAGTCGCATTAATAAAGGGTGAGCCTGCCATTTATCAGCAAGCCTTATCTCGAGTAGCCAATGCGACAACGGAGCATTTTGAAACCCAGTCAACTACAGTTACTACATTTCTAGCCAGTTTAACCGCACTACAACAACTCAATCCTTCTCCAGATTTACCATCGCCAAGAGATTCACTATTGGCAGTAAAATCATTAACGAAAGAATGGAACTCTCGTGGAGCAGAAAATACTGAGACAATTAACTCAGCAGACTCAACAAACAGCACTTCGCCTCAAATAGAATCAGGAGATAATGCATGAGAAAACTCCTCTTTTTATTAGTTATCATGATGGCCGTTGGTGGCGTTTTGGGGCTGCTCATGCGCCAAGATAGTGGCTACGTTTTACTAGCGTATAACGGTGTCACTATTGAAACCAGCTTATGGGTTTTGATCGTCGCCATGATCATCACACTCTACGTGCTTAGCTGGGTAAAACGCATATTGTTCATCACACTACGACCAAGCAACTCTCTGGCAAAAGTAACAGGAAACCTAGCGCAAAAAAGAGCGTCTCGAAATACTATTCGGGGTATGTTGGAGCTTGTTGGTGGCAATTGGAACAAAGCGGAGAAACTGCTTACCAATAGCGCAGAGAAAGTCCCTTACCCATTAATAAACTACATTGGTGCAGCTTACGCAGCCAGCGAGCAAGATGAACACGAGCGCTCCAAAGCCCTACTGCGTTCTGCCCATAAATCCACACCTGAAGCAGAGTTCGCCATTGGCTTTGCTCAAAGTCAGATACAAATAAAGCAAGAGCACTACGAAGGCGCTCTTGCCTCGCTACTACGCTTGCAAAAACTAAAACCAAAGCATCGACAAACCTTAAAAATGCTAGTCAGTGTCTACACTCGACTAAAAGATTGGGATGCTTTATTAGCACTTACCCCTACACTCAAAAAAGAGGGTATTTTTGATGGCGACAATATGCTCGAGCTAGAAAAGAACGCCTTTCTAGCATTATTAGATAAAATTAAATTTCGAAATAAGCTTGGACAGAATAAGAAAGAGCTCGTGTCTGAAGTGGAAAGTCTATGGAATAAGCTAGATACACTGTCGCAAGACGACCGTATGAGAAAGCTGTACGCCCAAACACTGATTCACTTTGGTGATGATGCTAAAGCTGAAAGTTTTATTAGAGTGAGTTTAAATCAGAACTGGTCCGAAGCACTCATCTATGAATACAGCAATATACAACAAGACAACCCTAAGAAGTTATTAAGTTACTGCGAAAGCTGGCTTAAAAAAGCACCAGCAAGCGCCAATCTATACCTCGCCTGTGGCCGTTTAAGCCAAGCTATGATGCTTTGGGGTAAAGCCCGAGATTATTACGAGCAAGCCCTTTCACTGGACAGCCATAATGAAGCACTTGCTGAGCTTAGTCGTCTACTTAAAGCTATGGGGGACGCCAAAGCAAGCCAAGAGCTAATGATGATCAATTTAAATCAAGCTAGTGATCAGTTAAAACCACTACCTTTACCTTAGAAACGTTGTAAACAATAACCAAAGAAAGCGCCGTTATTTACATAACGGCGCTTTTTAATGTCATATCAGATCACTTAAATCGGACGACTAGCTCATGCATATTATCTGCAACGCTTTGTAAGGAGCGAATACTGTCACTCGATTGGTTCGATTTTTCAGAACTAGCTACCGATAAGTCAGAAATCCGTACAACCTGTCTATTAATATCTTCCGAAACATGCGCCTGCTCTTCTACTGCAGCCGACATTTGCATCGCCATCTCTGAGATGTTCGACACGGCACTTACAATGCTCGCGAACGAATTCTCCATCTCGATAATTTTCTCTAAGCCTTGCGCCGCATCTTGTTTACCTTGGTTGGCAATGGATACTGAGCTTTTCGCACCACTACGCAATGTTTCTATAATATGGTGAATATCTTTTGTTGATCCTTGCGTTCTTTGAGCCAGTTGACGAACCTCATCTGCAACCACGGCAAAACCTCGACCATGCTCACCAGCTCGAGCTGCCTCAATTGCCGCATTCAAAGCCAAAAGATTGGTTTGTTCTGCAATTTGATCAATCATCTGTGCAACTTGCGCAATTTGCTCAGAACGATCTGCCAGTTCTTGTACCGTAGCACCAATATCATTAACAGTATCACTCAACTTACGTATCGAATGTCGGGTTTCTTCAACGATTTTCTGCCCACTTTCTGCGGATTTGGATGAAGACTTAGCACTGTCAGCCGTCATCTGAACATGCTCGGCAACATCATTAATAGTGGTGGTCATTTGCTGCATCGCCGCAGCAACATCTTGAGTTTCATGCTGCTGACTGGCCATACCCTTCGTTGTTTCAAGGGTCAATTCCAATCCTATTTTAGACTGTTCGGAGACCTTTAAAGATTCATCTTCAAAACGCGTTAATACTGCATCCATCCTTGATAGCAAGCTTTTCACACCAACATCTAGCGTAGCAACATCTAAGCTTCGATCAGAGTATGTAATACCCGCAAGTGGGTGAAGAAAAGACGTAGATAAACGCTTTCTTAACGTCGACTGCAGTTTGACATTGTTTAGTACAAACAAGCTATTAGCCAACAAACTTGTTACCGTTAAAACCCCCAAACCATAAAGAACATCGACACTTCCCGCTGCAATGGCCAAAACAAAGCCACCAACGGGTAACAACACTTTCCATGACATAAACGATCTTGGTATAACATTTTTACCATTCACAATGCGCTGATATACCTTTTCAGCTCGCACCACATCTTCTCGTTTAGGTACGGTTCTGACGGATTCATAACCAACAACTTCACCTGCCTCAGTAACAGGAGTCACATAAGCGTCTACCCAATAATAATCACCATTTTTACAGCGATTTTTTACCAATCCCATCCAGGCTTTACCTTGTTTTAAGGTTTCCCACATAATTTGAAAAGCCTCTTTGGGCATATCTGGATGACGTACGATATTATGGTGACTACCTATTAATTCACTCTTATCAAAGCCGCTGATTTTTACAAAAGCATCATTACAATGGAGTATTTGACCTTTTAGATCTGTAGTAGTAATTAATTTTTCATTCTGAGCAAAGGTTTTCTCTTGCTTTGTTACAGGTAGATTTTGACGCATAGAAAGCTATCCTTGAAACTTTACCTAGGGGTATTAACGAACCTTCAGTTGAGCATAAGGTAAATAAGCATAAGGCAAACTTATCCAAATTCTCATACATCACTTTAGTAAGGTTTTGTTTAGCCAGCGAGTAAAAACGGGCAACAAATATGTAGGTATTTGTAAAGCACCAGCTAAAGGTAAAAACGCTGGCCCTAATAAAACGCCAGCAATACTGTATGTCAGTAAGACATTTCTATTACCAGAAGTAATGGCAGCACTAAGTGCGATCGCTTTGCCTTGCTTACGATAAAAAAGATACGACAATACAAAAAACAGACAACACAAGCCCGTTGCAATAAGAAAATAATTCAGAGCCACCAGCGGGTCTTGATCAAACAACACTCGGAAACTACCAACCAATCCAAAAGGAAATGCAAATACTAGTAAAATGGTATAAGGCGATATTTTCATCAAAAAACGGCTTAACGCTTCTTCAGGAAAAAATCGATGAACCAAAAATGAAAATAACATTGGTCCAAAAATAAAAACCACTAAGCGGACAAAGTAACTAGACCAATCAAGCTCAACACTTTCTGTTTGAAAGAATATCAAGGTGATAAAAATCGAAATAGGCAAAACCAGTGTTGTTGCGATCGTCATTGCCATTGCTTGCAAACTATCAAAGCCTAACGCTCGAACGATCGCGGGCGTTGCAAATAAAGAGCCAGTGGCCGCCACAGCAACGACCGCGAGCAAAAGATCCGAATCGAACGACAAAAACCAGCCTATAAGACTGACTACCCCCATAAACACAGCCGAATGCAAAACAGCGTAAAACCATATTTCTTTACTGCTTAATCGTTTCATTAATTCGTTCTGTTTCATTCCCAACAACGTCAATGACATTAAAGTAAAAAGTACGATAGGTAGAAAAGGAAAAAAAGCCAACGATACAGAAGGTAGTAAGAAGCCAAGTATGGCAAACACAAACATGAAAGGCAGGGAGTTTCGAACAAGGAAACGCAGCATGGGTTCAACACCTTAAGTAGGCAGCCCATTGTAAAATATCAGAAATAATCTAGCTATTTTTTTGAGCCACTATAAATTTTATTATTTTCAGGTAACTCTGCAAGCTCAACAACCCAATCGGCACGAGCTTGGTCAAATGCCGCCCGAAGAGCATTTAGCTCATCACTCGTCACAGGATTGTTATTTTTTTCAGCGACAGTCTGACGAGGCTTGGGAAATGGTATCAGATTATTCTTCATAAATTATCTCTATTAAAGCATTGTCTGGATATCTATCGACACTCTATGGATAATCTTTAGCAAACGCAATGATGAAGCAGATGGAATCCTTATGAAGTTTTTAATATCACCAGCAAAAACACTGGACCTAACCTCTCCCCCAAGTATTGATATGGTTAGCCAACCAGAACTCTTGGATGAGTCTCAACAACTCATCAATACTATTAAGCCCTACTCACCCGCAGATATCGCGTCTCTCATGAAGCTCAGCGATAAGCTAGCCACACTCAATGTATCTCGCTACCAAGAATGGCAAAAAGAGCACAACCAAAGTAACAGCCGCCCTGCTATTTATACCTTTATGGGGGACGTGTACACAGGGTTAGACGCTTACTCATTAAATGAAAGTGACATGAAATATGCCCAAGCCTCCCTGCGCATTTTAAGTGGCCTTTACGGGCTACTAAAACCATTGGATCTAATGCAAGCCTATCGATTAGAAATGGGTACTAGCCTAAAGAATGATAGAGGCACCAACCTTTATCAATTCTGGGGAGATACCATAGTAACCAAGATTAACGACTCTCTTGAAGAAGGTGAATTGCTGATCAATCTAGCGTCGAATGAATACTTTAAAGCCGTGAACAAGAAAAAACTCTCTGCGACATTGATCACTCCAAACTTTCTAGACGAAAAAAATGGCAAGTTTAAAGTCATCAGCTTTTATGCGAAAAAAGCACGTGGCCTAATGGCTCGCTACCTGATAGAAAACCGCTGTGAAACGCTAGGTGAACTTAAAGCATTTGATCTTGCGGGTTATCGCTACGACCCTCAACAATCAACCCAAGACAACCCTGTATTTATTCGGCCAGAAAGCGCCCAGCCGCAAAAATAAAGAGCGACAATGAAGTAAGCGCTAGCGCTTACTTCATTTACTTGAGACGCCCTATTGTCACCCGGTCATTGCCACCTAAATCTTGAAAACTCTCGACCGCAATAAAGCCCGCTTCGACAAAACACTTTCTCACAGCGATAGATTGGTCATAACCATGTTCGAACATCAAATAAGCACCTTGCTTCATAAAACGAGGGGCAACTTGAATAATATGCTCAATATCTGCCATACCATGATTACCAGCAACTAAAGCGCTTTTAGGCTCAAATTGCACATCCCCTTGAGATAAATGCTCATCGTCAGGATCAATATAAGGTGGGTTAGACACGATTAGGTCAAACGACTCACCTTCCAGCGCCCCGAACCAACTGCTTTGCAAAAAAGTCGCATTACTCAATTGATTCCGTACAGCATTGCGCTTAGCAAGAGTGACAGCCTCAGCAACTAAATCCACACCTATGATAGTCGATTTAGGCTGCTCAGACGCCAGCGACAAGGCTATTGCGCCCGTTCCAGTGCCAAGATCTAGAATACGATTCGCTTTATTTGTATCAAGTACAGATAAGGCAACTTCCACCAACCGTTCAGTGTCTGCTCGAGGAATTAAAGTACAGGGCGCTACCTCTAGATCCAAGCTCCAAAATGACTGCTGCCTCAATAAATAAGCAACAGGCTCCCCCAACTCTCGACGCGCTAACAGGCTATCAAATCTATCTATGTCAGCGACACTGACATCTTTCTCAGGCCAAGTATAAAAATAGGAAGTCGACACCGCCAAGACATGAGCAAGCAATAGCTGGGCATCTAACTGAGCTGTCTCCGAAATAGAAGAAAGGCGCTCGTAAGCGCCTTTTAGTAGTTCATCAATTCGCATAGGTGATGGTTACCCTAGATTAATTATCGCCACTTAATGCGGCAAGTTGCTCCGCTTGAAACTCATTCACTAGTGGATTAATCAACACATCCAATTCACCTGTTACGATTTCATCTAACTTATACAGTGTTAGGTTAATACGGTGATCTGTAACGCGGCCTTGTGGGTAATTATATGTACGAATACGTTCAGATCGATCACCACTACCAACCAAAGACTTACGTGCTTCAGATTGTTCGCTGGCCGCTTTTTCTTGCTCTGCTGCTTGCAAACGAGACGCAAGTAGCGACATGGCCTTAGCACGGTTCTTATGCTGAGAGCGCTCTTCCTGACACTCAACAACAACTCCCGTTGGAATGTGCGTCAGACGAATCGCTGAGTCTGTTTTATTAACGTGCTGACCACCAGCACCAGACGCACGGAAAGTATCAATACGCAAATCGGCTTTATTGATGATAACGTCATCAATTTCATCCATCTCAGGCATTACAGCTACGGTACAAGCCGAGGTGTGAATACGGCCTTGTGATTCTGTCGCTGGTACTCGCTGAACGCGATGCGCACCAGATTCAAACTTCAATTTAGAATAAGCACCATCACCAACGATACGTGCGATCACTTCTTTATAACCGCCGTGCTCGCCATCACTGGCACTAACGATTTCTACTTTCCAGCGCTGTGTCTCAGCATAACGAGAATACATACGGAATAAATCGCCAGAAAAAATAGACGCTTCATCACCACCAGTTCCGGCACGCACTTCCAAAAACACGTTTTTCGAGTCATTTGGATCTTTAGGCAAAAGGAGTTTTTGCAATACCAACTGAAGTTCTTCTTTTTGCGCTTGACCTGCTTTGTATTCCTCTACGCCCATTTCTTTTATGTCTGGGTCAGCATCAGTCATCATTAACTCCGCTTCAGCGATATTTTCATCGATTTGCTGAAACTCAATAAAACATTTAACAACAGGCTCAAGCTCGGCATACTCTTTCGAATAAGCACGAAACAATTCTTGATCCATGATTACTTCAGCAACACCCAGTAGCGCAGCCAATTCATCATAACGATCAGATAAGCTTTCTAATTTTAACTTTATCGATTCTTTCATTTTTTAATTATCTTTTTCTTCGTAGATGCCCAATACATTTGAGGCAATGGTTAATGCATTTTGGTCAGCGTCTGCTCCAGCATCACGCAAGTAACGCGTAGGAGAGTGAATTAACTTATTCATTAGACTATGGGCAAGTTTATTAACCACTTGCTCTGGGGGCTGCCCCATCTCCAGGCCTTTTAGCGCTTTTTCCAATTCTATGTTTTTCATGGCCTCAGCAGACTGCCTAAAGGTCACTATCAGGTCTGAAACTTTCCTCGACTCAATCACTCGCCGATAAGATTCCACACCTTCTTCAATCATTTGTTCAGCAGCTTGCGCCGCATCTTGCCTTGCTCTGACATTTTCTTCAATCACTGAATGAAGGTCGTCAACGGTATATAAGTAGGCATCGCTCACTTCGTCAACTTCAGGCTCAATATCACGTGGCA
Organism: Marinomonas foliarum; assembly: GCF_016906065.1. Taxonomy (NCBI): domain Bacteria; kingdom Pseudomonadati; phylum Pseudomonadota; class Gammaproteobacteria; order Oceanospirillales; family Oceanospirillaceae; genus Marinomonas; species Marinomonas foliarum. The sequence goes on from NZ_CP070273.1 coordinate 1,233,753, forward strand.
CCGCTATGTCGATAAGTAACATAGGAGAATGACGGCGTTTTGCTGTTGCACGCTCCACCATGCCTTTACCGATAATTGGCAACTGACTCGCCGTCGAAGAAATAACAATATCAGCCTGAGACAAATAATCACCGACCTCACCCAACATTATTGCCTCTGCGTTCAGCTCATTAGCTAACGCCTCGGCTCTCGCCAATGTTCGATTCGCAACAATTATACGCTTAATGCCATTTTCTTTAAGATGCCTTGCCACCAATTCAATCGTTTGGCCAGCACCAATTAATAGTGCGGTGCTATTTCTAATATCGGCAAAAATTCGCTGAGCAAGACTCACTGCTGCAAACGCAATAGAAACTGGGTTTTCACCTATAGCCGTATCGGTACGTACACGCTTAGCAACAGAAAATGTGCGTTGAAATAGCGATTGCAACTCTGGGCCAATACAAGAGCCTTCTTGGGAAACCGCGTACGCAGACTTAACTTGCCCAAGAATTTGAGGCTCGCCAAGAATCAAAGAATCTAAGCCCGATGCCACTCGCATAACATGGCGAACACTATCGTCATCTGCGTGTGTGTAACAATACTGCTGAAGTTCGGACAAAGCGATACCATGGTATTCCCCTAGCCAAGCAATAACATCGCTTGCTTTGGTGAAATCTTCAACGGAGCAATATAACTCTGTACGATTACAGGTCGAGACTATCACAGCTTCACTGGCTTTTCTTTCAGAGATAAGAGAAGACAAAGCATCTATCATTTTCTCGGGCGCAAAAGCGACGCGCTCACGTATCGAAACTGGCGCTGTTTTATGATTTACACCTACAGTAATTAGCGGCATTCAGGACTCTTATCAAAGATCGAGATCTTAAGGTAATGACAGGAGCAAGCATTGCCCCAACATGACTCTTTACATAAAGAAGACATATTATACGAGAAATTCGCTTTTTTTCGCACCCCATATGGTCAATAAAAGTAATAGGATTAGTTTATAGTTATGACTGACATAACGAGCCGCTAACGATACCATAAGGGTTATATGAATTTAGCATCGAGAAAACACATGCCTGCTGTTTTTAGGCTGACACAAAAAATACAACAAAAGCCTTATAAAAAAGGACTGCTAACACTCGTGGCTACGCTTAGCGTCACTCTTCTCAGTGCGTGCAGTCACAATACGATATCCAAGGACATAGAATCACTAACTCCTGAAGAACAATCTCTTTTAACAAAAGCAAGCAACGATGACATTCAATCCCTTCTGAATGCCGAGTTTACGCTACAAAGAGAAGGCCCTAACAAAGCTTTCGAGTCCTTTTATGATCTGGCAAACAAATCTAACGACCTTGCTTTAATAAAAAGACTCATACAAGTTGCTGTTGCGTCTCAAAATCATATTTTTATAGAAAGAAGCACTAACTTATGGCTTTCTGTCGCCCCCAATGCAGAAGCGGCTTATGCACTAAAGCTACAAGTTCTGATACAAGGTAATCGTACAGAAGAAGTCACTACCTTGCTGACAAACGCAATGAGACATAACGTATCATTGCGTTTTCTACCTATTTATCTAGAAGAAAATGTTCGTGAGAATGATCAAGTTTCAACTATAGAAGAAGCCATATCCGCCTTATCACCGGAACGGAAAGCCAATCAGTACATTCAATTAAGCTATGCTCATCTATTATTACTTTCAGGGAATTACCAACTCGCCATTACCACATCCGAAGCACTCCTAGAAAAACCAACTTCAGAGAAAAGCGAATCACTCTATCTTATTTTGGCCTTCAGTCAGAAAAGCCTTGGACTGCTCGATGATGCTATCAGAACATTGGACTCCGCCACTGTACGCTTTCCCAAAAGCACAAGAATACTCACTCCCTTAATTGATTTTCTTGTTGAAAATAAACAAGCGCAAAAGGGAACGAATACTTACCTAAATGCCAACCTAGAGACACCGGAAAAACTTCAAGTCGGCATTAACTTAATGCGCTCTCTTTTAGAACACGAGCAAGCTGAGTTAGCCTTAAAAACGGCCAACAACCTCCCCCAAAAGCAATTAGGTCTATCTAATCAGGTTCAATATTTAACCGCTATTGCTCTGGCTCAGTTAGATAAAAAAGCACAAGCCATAGAATTTATGGAAAATGTAGATGGTAACTTACAATCAAATGCGACCAACCAAATGGCGCTGTGGTTTTATGATCTGGGCAAAGAGAAGGATATCAACGCCATGGTACTGAACAGAACTCCGCGAGAAGACATGCCAGAGCAGGTTATCGCTATCAGTCGTCTTCACGAGGAAAAGGGTAACAAAAACTTATCATTCGAATTAGTAAAAAATGCGCTTGCTGCACTTCCTGAATCTGACTCCTTGCGCTACCACAAGGCTCTACTAGCTGACACTCTAGGCAACTGGAAGATTACTGAAAAAGAGTTAATAATCTTACTTCAAAAAGACCCAGAAAACCCTCAATTCCTAAATGCTCTCGGTTACACCTTGCTTACTCGCACCGATCGAATAGAAGAAGCAATGAAACTCATCGAATCAGCTTATGAAAAAGCAGACAGTGATCCTGCTATTATTGATAGCCTTGGCTGGGGGTTCTTTTTAAAGGGTGAATTCGAACAGTCTTCTTACTATTTAAAGAAAGCTTGGTCAATTTTACCTGATGCAGAAATCGCCGCTCACTACGGTGAGTCTCTATGGAAACAGCGCCATTACGAAGAAGCAATATTGATCTGGGAAAGCGCCTTAGAGACATCACCCGATACACCACTTTTAATCGATACCATTGAACGACTGTCACCGTCGCTACTCGAAGAACACAAACAGGACTCATCATCATGACTTATCGCGTACTCAGTATTCTTGTTCTAACTATTATTATTAGCGCCTGTAGCTCTAGACCAACAGGACCAATAACCCCACCACCTGAAAGCGTAAGCGCTATTTCAAAATGGGAAACATCCGGTAGAGTCGGCATACGAACACAGAATGACGCAGTGTCAGGCAACTTCAATTGGCAAAAAGACCCTAAAACATTTGCCCTGAGTATCGTGGGACCTTTTGGCCAAGGCGCTACCCACCTAAACCAAACTAGCAATGGTGTCGTAACTCTTGCATACGAAGACACAGTTGTTACGGGCAATAACCCAGCCTCTTTATTACAACAAGAGTTAGGTTGGGCGTTTCCTGTCGAGCAAGTAACCTATTGGATGAGAGGGCTGGCCTATCCAAATTCAGTTTCAAAGATGACAAAGGATCCTGAAAGGCAATTACCTAATACAATCGAGCAAGATGGCTGGCTGATAACCTACAGCAACTTCACCAAAGTCGACGGCCTATCCTTGCCACAAAAAATGCAGGTATCTAACCCTCCATTTAGAGTGAATTTAATTATCAACCAATGGACTATTCAGTAACTAAGATGCAATTACCTTCTCCTGCAAAATTAAATTTGTTTTTACACATTACTGGCCAACGAGAAGATGGCTACCATGAATTGCAAACCCTGTTTCAGTTTATAGATTTATGTGACACGCTAGATTTTACACTCACGCGTAATAATCAGGTCACAATTACACCAACTATTGATCAACTTCCTACCGAAGAAAACCTTATTTACAAAGCAGCAAAACTGCTGACTCCTTTCAAAAAAGACTCCTCTTTCGGTATCGATATATTCCTAACAAAACAATTACCTATGGGTGGCGGAATTGGCGGTGGAAGTTCAAACGCAGCAACCACTTTATTGGCACTCAACGTATTATGGGAATGTCACCTCACAGTAGAAAGACTGGCCGAATTAGGCGTACAATTAGGGGCTGATGTACCAGTTTTTGTTATGGGTTTTGCCGCCTTTGCTGAAGGCGTTGGAGAGAAGCTGCAAAAAGTTGAATTAGACACTCCATATTTTTTGCTTATCAAGCCCGACTGCCATGTCTCAACTGGTCAAATTTTTACCGATAAATATTTGACAAGAGACACCCCTCCCATCAGAATATCGCACGCCTTGAAGCTAGGTGGGCATAATGATTGCTTAAAGGTGGTAATAAAGCACAATCCTGAGGTCGAAGAAGCGTATTTATGGTTGAAAAATCATGGGGACGCAAAGCTAACAGGAACTGGGGCTTGCCTCTTTTTAGCATTCGATAATTTGCGCGATGCAGAACGAGTAAAATCGTCTACACCAAACAAGTGGCAGAGTTGGGTTTGCCGTGGTTGTAACACTTCTCCAACGCACGATGCGCTAAACCAGTGGATTGAACAAAATAGAGGTTAGTGTGCCAGTAAACGACAGCACTGCCTCAGCCAGTCTTCTCTTGGCTAATAAATAGTCATCGCTATAAAATACAAAGGTATACACAGTGTCCAAGTTGATGGTTTTTACCGGTAATGCAAACCCTGAACTCGCTCGCAGGGTGGTTCGTCGCCTAGGGCTTCCTATCGGAAATGCAACCGTAGGTAAGTTCAGCGACGGTGAGATTACGGTCGAGATCAATGAGAATGTTCGTGGTAAAGACGTTTTCATTATCCAGTCTACCTGCGCACCAAGTAACGATAACCTAATGGAACTCATCGTTATGGCAGATGCACTGCGTCGTGCTTCTGCTACTCGTGTGACTGCTGTTATTCCATATTTTGGCTACGCTAGACAAGACCGCCGCGTGCGCTCTGCTCGTGTACCTATTACAGCAAAAGTCGTTGCCGATATGATTTCAGCAGTAGGTATAAACCGCGTATTAACGGTTGACCTTCATGCAGACCAAATACAGGGATTCTTCGATATTCCAGTTGATAACGTTTATGCAACACCATTATTGCTAGACGATTTACAACGCCAAGGCCATGAAAACATCACGGTTGTTTCTCCTGATGTGGGCGGTGTTGTTCGTGCACGCGCATTTGCAAAACTATTAGATGATGCTGACTTAGCAATTATCGATAAACGTCGCCCTCGCGCTAACGAAGCACAAATCATGCATTTGATTGGTGACGTTGAAGGTAAAACATGTGTCCTTGTAGATGACATGTGTGATACCGGCGGCACATTGTGTGCAGCGGCAAAAGCTCTAAAAGAGCATGGCGCCGCAAAAGTACTTGCTTACTGTACTCATCCAGTGCTGTCTGGAAAAGCAATCGATAACATTAAAAATTCCGTGCTTGATGAGTTGGTCGTGACTGATACCATCCCATTAACACAAGAGGCGCTTAATTGCCCTCAAATACGCCAATTGTCGATGTCTGACATTATGGCGGAGGCTGTTCGTCGCGTATGCAACGAAGAGTCTATCAGTGCCATGTTTGGGGCCTAAGCCAAACACTAACGCTCGGAACGGGTCGCATTTCTGGGCACAAACTTTATTAATTATTAGGAAAATACCATGTCATTATCTATTAATGCCGTAGCACGTACTCAAGAAGGTAAAGGTGCGAGCCGCCGCCTTCGTAACGAAGGCCTAGTGCCAGCTGTTATTTATGGCGGTGAGACTGCTCCAGTATCTATCTCTTTCAAAGACAACGAGCTACTTAAAGCCGTTGGCACTCCAGGATTCTTAACAGGTCTAGTTGAAGTGTCTGTAGAAGGCAAAACTGAGCAAGTTCTTGTTAAAGCACTACAACGTCACCCATCTACTGGCGATGTTATGCACATGGACCTTCAGCGCGCTCAAGCTGATAAAGTAATCACAACTCGCGTACCTTTAAGCTTCATCAACGCAGCTCAAAGCGAAGGTGTTAGCAAGCAAGGTGGTCGTTTGTCTGTTGAGTCTAAATTGGCTGAAGTTCGTTGTTTGCCAGCGAACCTACCTGAAGTGCTAACTGTAGACGTGATCGAGGGTCAAATTGACCAGATCTTCCACTTGTCTGATGTTATCCTTCCTGAAGGCGTAGAGCTTGTGTCTTTGCTTAAAGGTGAAGATCACGACCAACCTATCGCTCGTATCGGTAAGTCTAAACGTTAAGATCCCATTGAAGGCAGTATTGTGGCAGGTTTCAGATTATTAGTAGGCTTGGGTAATCCAGGCAGCGAATACGAGAACACTCGCCATAATGCAGGCGCTCAGTGGATTGAGACATTGGCTCGTCAGAGCCAATGCTCTCTTCGTACTGAAAAAAAGTTTTCAGGCCAATTTGGCAAAGTTTATATAGCTGGTGAAGAGTGTTATCTTCTTATTCCCACCACCTATATGAATTTAAGCGGTAAAGCGGTTCAGGCCGTCTGCCAGTTTTATAAGATCCCTCCTGAAGAAATCCTTGTTATTCACGATGAATTAGATATTCCCCCAGGTACCGTCAAATTAAAACGAGGCGGTGGGCATGGTGGACACAACGGATTAAAAGACATTATTTCAAAGCTGGCGAACAATCGAGAATTTGGTCGCCTCAGAATCGGCATCGGACACCCTGGTCATGCAAGCCAAGTTGCCAATTACGTTCTGAAAAAAGCGGCGCCAGATGATTACACCAAAATAGAACAAACGATCGACGAATCATTACGCTATGTTGATGACATCGTTCGCGGCAATCTTAATGCCGTAATGAATCAACTACACAGCTTCAAAGCATAATCACTTAATTATTAGGAATCTCACTATGGGTTTTAATTGCGGCATCGTTGGGCTACCTAACGTTGGTAAGTCAACTCTATTTAATGCATTAACCAAAGCAGGCATTGGCGCAGAAAACTTCCCATTCTGTACGATCGAGCCAAATGCGGGTGTTGTTGCTATGCCGGATCCACGCCTGGATGCTTTGGCTGAGATAGTTAAACCTGAGCGAGTTCTAGCAACAACAATGGAATTCGTTGACATTGCAGGCTTGGTAGAAGGTGCGTCAAAAGGTGAAGGTCTTGGCAATAAATTCCTTGCCAATATTCGTGAAACAGATGCCATTGCTCACGTTGTTCGCTGCTTTGAAGACGAGAACGTTATTCACGTTTCAAACCACGTCAACCCAAAACTAGACATTGAGGTTATTAACCTTGAACTTATCTTTGCCGATATCGAATCCATAGATAAACAGCTTTTCCGCACAGCAAAAAATGCAAAAAGCGGTAACAAAGAAGCTATTGCTCATAAATCCTTCCTAGAAAGCATCAAAGCACACCTAGAAGACGGCTTACCTGTTCGCTCTATGACACTGTCAGACGACCAGCAGAAAGAAGTTCGCTCTCTACACCTTCTAACCACCAAACCAACTATGTACATTGCCAACGTTGCGGAAGATGGTTTTGAAAATAACCCTTATTTGGAACAAGTCAGAGAGATTGCAGAAGCCGAAGGCGCCATGGTTGTTCCTATCTGCAACCAGCTTGAAGCTGAAATTTCTGAGCTAGATGCAGAAGAGATGCAAGAGTTCCTTGATGAAATGGGCATGGAAGAGCCGGGCTTGGATCGAGTCATCCGCGCGGGCTATGAATTGCTAGGCCTTCAGACCTACTTCACAGCAGGCGTAAAAGAAGTGCGTGCTTGGACCGTCAAACAAGGCGCAACAGGCCCACAGGCCGCTGGAGTGATCCACACAGACTTTGAAAAAGGTTTTATCCGTGCGGAAGTTGTCAGTTATAACGATTTCATCCAATACAAGGGTGAAAGTGGCGCTAAAGAAGCCGGTAAATGGCGCCTTGAAGGAAAAGACTACATAGTAAAAGACGGCGATGTAATGCATTTCCGCTTTAATGTTTAACAGATAATAAAACATTTTAAGAAAAACACTTGACCCATTAACGGGTTATATGAATAATATCGCGCCACAGAGGCAGTAGATCGATTTGTATAAACTGTTTTTGTGTCAGTCTGTTGGGGTATAGCCAAGCGGTAAGGCAACGGGTTTTGATCCCGTCATGCGTAGGTTCGAATCCTTCTACCCCAGCCAACAGACTAAAGGCTATGTAGCTCAGTTGGTTAGAGCACATCACTCATAATGATGGGGTCACTAGTTCGAATCTAGTCATAGCCACCAACTCGATATGTTGGGGTATAGCCAAGCGGTAAGGCAACGGGTTTTGATCCCGTCATGCGTAGGTTCGAATCCTTCTACCCCAGCCATCGATATATTTAGTAGTGAATTACAGTTAAGGCTATGTAGCTCAGTTGGTTAGAGCACATCACTCATAATGATGGGGTCACTAGTTCGAATCTAGTCATAGCCACCAACTCGATATGTTGGGGTATAGCCAAGCGGTAAGGCAACGGGTTTTGATCCCGTCATGCGTAGGTTCGAATCCTTCTACCCCAGCCATCTATTTAAATATTCTTCACAATACATCATATCTTTTCCTTATTTCATTGGATTTTGGCTCTCTTCATCCTATAATTAGCCTAAATTTATCCTCTCGATATATGGACAATACCCATGAAGAAATCAGCCCTTATTCTCTCCACCGCTTTATTAGCAAGCACTGCAAATGCTGACGTTCTTGGCGTGACCGCTGAAGCTGGATCTTACCTTATTAATGATGGTGAAGATTTTAACTCATATTTCGGCATCGCCCTTGAGCACCCAATCCCACTTATTCCAAACATTCGTTTACAACGCCAGTCATTAGAAAGTACCGATAGTAGCAACTCTTACGACGTACCTTTCAATGATTACACGCTCTATTACGAGCTTTTGGATGGATTAACATTAGTAAATTTGGATGTTGGTGCGACTTTTAGAAAAATTGATCATGACAACTCTGACATCGGCGGCACCTACCCACTACTGTACGTATCTGCTTTCTTTGACATTCCAGGTACCGTTTTATCCGTTGGCGCTGAAGTTAAGACTGGCGGTAACAGTGATGCAGATATTACTGACACGACATTTAAAGTGAAATTCCAGCCACTTGTCTTTGCTGGACTTGAGCTAGGTTATAGAACTATCAACGAAGACTTTAAATCTAACGGAAAAATTGAGCCAAAAGGTATATTCCTTGGCGCTTTCGTAGATTTCTAAGTATCTAAAATAAAAAAATCCCGCTGAGTTTGATGTAATTCAGCGGGATTTTTTTTTAGATTTAGAGATAGCTAAATCACTTTTGAAAAACCAATAACACCATCATCAGATAACTCCGCAACAATACTGTCACCCGTCACAAAATGCCCTGATAACAACTCATTAGCTAATGGATTTTCTATCCATTTCTGTATTGCTCGTTTTAATGGCCTAGCGCCATAAACCGGGTCATATCCAATCTCAGCCAATTGATCTGCTGCATCATCCGTCAAGCTCAAAGACATTCCCATCTCAGACAACCTATCATTGAGATGAGCAAGCTGAACTGTCGCAATACCTTTAATTTGAGACTTCATTAAAGGATGGAAGACAACAGTTTCATCAATACGATTAACAAACTCTGGTCGGAAGTGCATTCCTACGACCTCCATCACTTTCGCTTTAATCTCTTCATATTGATCAGCTGACTGGTATTCCTGAATTAAATCTGACCCTAAATTAGAGGTCATCACAATCACGGTATTTCTAAAATCAACCGTGCGACCTTGCCCATCAGTTAGTCGACCATCATCCAAAACCTGTAGCAGAATATTAAAGACATCTGGATGCGCTTTCTCGACCTCATCAAGCAGCAACACAGAGTATGGTCGACGCCTTACAGCTTCTGTTAAGTAACCACCCTCTTCGTAACCTACATAGCCTGGAGGCGCCCCAATCAAACGTGCGACCGAGTGCTTCTCCATAAATTCTGACATATCGATACGAACCATTGCCTGCTCGGTGTCAAAGAGAAATCTCGCAAGGGATTTACATAACTCAGTTTTACCCACACCTGTAGGCCCTAAAAATAAAAAAGAGCCATTTGGGCGATTCGGATCAGCCAAACCAGATCGAGAGCGACGAACTGCATTTGAGACCGCTAGGACCGCTTCATCCTGCCCCATAACAGATTCATGAAGCGCTTCTTCCATACGCAACAACTTATCACGCTCGCCTTCCAGCATTTTATCAACAGGAATACCTGTCCATCGAGAGACAACGGTGGCAATCTCTTCCTCAGTGACACGGCGTTTTAACAGCCGAGTTTCAGTAGTTTCTTCCGCCTTGCTCGCTTTTTCAATTTCTGCTTCCAGCATCGGAATAACGCCATATTGAAGCTCTGACATTTTGGCTAAATTTCCGCTACGGCGAGCTTCTTCCATTTCATGACGCACTGACTCTAACTCTTCTTTGAGTTTTTGCGCCCCTTGAACTGCCGCTTTTTCCGCATTCCAAATTTCTTCTAAATCCGAAAACTGTTTCTGCAGACTATCTATCTCTACACCCAACTCTTCTAGTCGTAACTTCGAAGCTTTATCTTTTTCTTTCTTTAAGGCTTCTTTTTCAATCTTCAATTGAATTAAGCGACGCTCCAGACGATCCATATCTTCGGGTTTAGAATCCATTTCCATGCGAATGCGACTGCCCGCTTCGTCAATAAGGTCAATAGCCTTATCCGGCAACTGTCGATCGGTTATATAACGCTGCGAGAGCTTCGCTGCTGCAATAATCGCGGAGTCAGTGATATCTACGCCATGGTGAACCTCATAACGCTCTTTTAAGCCCCGCAGAATAGCAATAGAGTCCAATACACTCGGCTCCTCTACCAACACTTTCTGAAAACGCCTTTCTAATGCCGCATCTTTTTCAATAAACTGACGATACTCATTCAACGTGGTGGCGCCAACACAATGCAGCTCACCACGAGCAAGCGCAGGCTTAAGCATGTTGCCAGCGTCCATTGATCCCTCTGATTTACCGGCCCCCACCATGGTATGAATTTCGTCAATAAACAAAATCACTTGTCCTTCTTGCTTTGCTAACTCATTAAGCAATGCTTTTAGGCGCTCTTCAAACTCACCACGGTATTTAGCACCCGCAATCAACGCGGACATATCAAGAGACAAGACACGCTTATTCTTCAAGCCTTCTGGCACTTCACCATTTATAATTCGTTGCGCCAAGCCTTCTACGATGGCTGTCTTACCCACACCTGGCTCACCAATTAGCACTGGATTATTTTTACGTCGACGTTGTAGCACCTGAATAGTGCGGCGAATTTCATCATCGCGCCCAATGACCGGATCAAGTTTGCCTTCTGCCGCCCTCGCTGTTAGATCAACTGTGTATTTGTCTAGCGCTTGGCGACTTTCCTCTGCATCTGGGTCATTTACAGAGTCACCACCACGAATACTATCAATAACAACCGCAATATCCGCTTTAGTAACACCACTGGCCTTGAGGCTCTTAGCAAGATCATCTTTGCCATCAAACATCGCCATCAAGACCAATTCGGAAGAAATATATTGATCTTTTCGCTTCTGTGCTTCTTTATCCGCTAAATTAAGCAACCGCCCCAATTCTGGAGACATTTGCACATTGCCATCATGGTCACTCACCTTTGGAAGGCGTGTCAGCAGCTCATTTAAGCTATCACGAAACTTGGCAACCGGAATTCCTGCTTGCTGTAAGATAGGTCGAGTGCTACCACCCTGTTGATCAAGCAAGGCCATCATTAAATGAAGTGGCTCAATGTAAGAATGATCCTGCCCAAGTGCAACGGATTGGGCATCGGAAAGTGCTAACTGTAATTTACTGGTTAAACGATCTATACGCATAATCTGACATCCTTTCTAAACATAAGATGAAATATTCAATTAAGAGCTTAATAATTCCGAAAGCTAAATTTTCAAGAGAAGAGGTGTCATTTTTTTGACACCCATCACTTTAATTGAAAGTATCTTATTCTTTTAGCCAAATAACAGATGCCATTCGCCCAGTCATTCCATCTCGCCGATAAGAGAAAAAGCGCTCTCTGTCTGTAAAAGTACAATAGTCACCGCCATATACTTGTTTAATGCCTGCGGATAACAGACGCTGGCGAGCCAGTAGATAAAGATCAGCAAGCCACTTTCCAGTTTGCTGCGAAGGCCTGAATGCTAGCGCGGCATTAGAGTCCACCAACATAAAAGCTTCTCTAACTTCATCACCTACTTCAAAAGCACTCGGCCCAATAGCAGGTCCTAACCAGGCCATCACGCCATCTTTTTCATCAAATTGAGCCAATGTTGATTCTAAAACGCCAGCACACAACCCACGCCAACCAGCATGGGCGACCGCCACCTGAGTTCCTGCCTGATCACAAAAAAACACTGGCAAACAATCCGCAGTGAGCACCGCACAAACTTGGTTAATAGTTCGAGATGTTGCAGCATCGGCACTCTCTAGCGGTCGATCACAGGGTAATTGAACAACATCTATGCCATGAACTTGATTTAACCAGGACGTAGAATCAGGCATATCAATACACGAAGCGAACAATTTACGATTTTGATTCACAGCCGCAGGGTCATCTTGCACATGCAGGCCCAAGTTCAACCCATCAAAGGGCGCATTACTAACACCACCCATACGAGTCGACACATAAGCGCAAACCGACGCTGGCGCGGGCCAAGTCGGTAAAATATATGAATTAGGATGAGAAGCCATCAAAACCCTCGCAAATAAATAACAAAAAGGCAGCCAAAGCTGCCTTTACAAAATGCATTATTCTATTAAAAATACTCAGAATCATTACTACCTGATTCCACCATATCTTTCTTTAATGCCTCTAGCAATTTCTGCATGTCTTCAGGCAAATCTATTTCCCATTGCATCCATTCACCAGTAATAGGGTGAGAAAGCTCTAGCTTTTTAGCATGAAGTGCTTGGCGGCGAAAATGACGCAGCTCATCCTGCAACTCAGGAGAGCAAGCTTTTGGCATTTTCAAACGGCCACCATACTGCGGGTCGCCAACCAATGGATACTGAATAAATGCCATATGAACTCGAATTTGGTGAGTGCGGCCAGTCTCAAGCTTTAAGCGAATATGAGTGTGATTTTTAAAGCGTTCAACCAGACGATAATGCGTTACAGCATCTTTACCATTGACAGGCTCTACTGCTTGTTTTTGGCGGTTATGTGGATGACGACCAATAGGCTCATCAACAACACCACCCCCAGTCATTACACCAATGGAAATCGCCTCATACTCACGCCCCATACTGCGCTCTTGTAACTGAGCAACCAGATCCGTTTGCGCCGCCAATGTTTTAGCAACCACCATTAAGCCTGTCGTCTCTTTATCTAAACGATGCACTATACCAGCTCGTGGAATGTGCGCAGTTTCTGGAGCATGATGAAGAATAGCATTCATCAAAGTACCATCTCGGTTCCCCACAGCAGGATGGACTACCAAGCCTGCAGGCTTATTAACAATCATGATGTCGTCATCTTCATAAACGACGTCAAGATCCATCTCTTGCGCCTCATGATCTTCTTGGGCCTCAATGACAATATCCAGAGACACAGTTTCACCACCAAACAACTTCTCTTTAGGCTTCGTGATTTTTCCGTCAACTTTTAAAACCCCTTCCTTGATCCATGACTGGATACGAGAACGGGAATAATCGCTAAACAACTCTGTTGCAATCTGATCAAACCGGCTTCCTCCCAAATCGAAAGGAACTTGGGCTTCTTTTACTATTCGCTCTGCCATACAATGTACTTTAGTCTGTTGTTATCAGCTCAATAAATTTATCATTGAGCTAAATGTGAAAAAACGTGTAGCGCCTTGCTCTTCTTCATCTTTCGCAGTATAACGCTACAAAATGCCGATTGAGGCCAATCTACTACCATATCAAGGTTTTGATTATACATGGGATTTCATCACTCGTTGCTCCGATTCTCTGGAATAGTAAGTTTTTCTTTATTCATTGCAGCCTGTTCAAGTACTCAAGTACAAGAACCAGACCTGCCTGAGCGTGTTTATTACAATAAAGCGCAACAAGCATTAGAAGACAATCTTCCATCCACCGCGATAAAACACTTAAAAGATTTAGACTCTCGCTACCCGTTTGGTGAGTTCAGTACTCGTGCAGAACTGGACTTAATCTATGCCCAAATGGAAGCTGGCGATTTCATTTCAGCACACTCTACAACTGAGCGTTTTATCAAAAATCATCCCGAACATGATTCTATAGATTACGCCTATTACATGCGTGCTCTTTCAACCTACAAAGGCGCTGAAAGCTTTATGTCTCGCTACTTGGATTTAGACCCAAGCGAAAGGGATTCAAAAGAATTATCCAGAGCTTTTAGTGAACTTGCGGACTTCACATCGCGCTTCCCAAATAGCAAATATGCACCAGACGCAAAAGCACGCATGTTTCATTTACGCGAAATGGTTTCACGACATGAACTGAAAGTGGCTAACTACTACTTAAAAAGAAAGGCTCCTCTTTCAGCATTACGTAGAAGCCAAGAAGTGATTTTACACTACCCTAGCACTCGATCTGTCGAAGAAGCACTTGCTATCAGCATTCAGTCTTATATGGATTTGCAACAAACGGACTTGGCAAATACAAATCTAGCGGTGCTAAAACAAAACTTCCCTGAATCAAAGCATCTAGATGAGGAGGGTAAATTTATCCAACTCGAACTACCAAATGATGCAGACCCTAGTTTTCTATATTGGGTTACATTCGGTTTAATGGGCTAACATAAATAACCTAGATTATTTATTGGGTGGGAAGATAACTTCTTCCCGCCCACTTACCCAAACAGAATGTTTTTTCATAACGACGTCTTTGAATAGAGAACTATCTAAAAAACCTTTTAGCCACAGTTTAAGATGATGATACTGAGATTCATCAAAGCGTTTTTGATCTACCCCCGCAAACTGGCGAATAAATGGAAATATAGCAATATCAGCAACACTCACCTTTTCACCAAACAAAAAAGACCTATTCGCCAAGCGCTTGTCCAAGCGTTTTAAGAACACTTCGCCTTTTTTATGATAATAGCTTTGACTGCATTCAGGATAACGGTCTGCATATTTGTAGCGATCAAGCCACCCCTTAAATACATTATCGTTGTATCGAACCCACGCCATCATTTTACTTTTCTGCACACTTTCTTTTGGCCACATGCACTCTATATCTAACCTGCACTCTACGTTTGAAAGTGCCCAGAATATGATATCTAAGCTTTCCGGATAACGACTTCCTTCAACATCAATCAGTTGAGGAACACTAGAGCGGCCACCGAGCGACAGCAAAGTCTGCGGCTTAAATTTTAGATCTACCTCTCTTAAATATACATGCAACCCCAAAAATGAGATGGTATATCTTGCTCGGATTGCATAAGGGCAACGCCTAAATGAATATAAAACAGGGAGCAAACCCTCCTCCTATAAAGTCTATAGCTGAAATTAAAAACATAAAAAAGCCATGTCGCCAACACACTAAGAAACTAAAATACAGCGTAATGGACACATGGCTTTTTAAATATAACCAAGCTAATTATACAATAGTTACATTTTCAGCTTGAGGGCCTTTTTGGCCTTGAGTCACTTCAAAAGTAACACTTTGGCCTTCTTGCAAAGTACGACGCCCATTACCATTTATCGCACGAAAGTGAACAAAAACATCTGCACCACCTTCACGCTCAATAAAACCAAACCCTTTCTCGTCATTAAACCACTTAACAATTCCTGAAACTAACTGATCAGACATAACAACCTCATTTTATGCTGCTCTTAAACGAGCAATCTTTTTAACTAAATTAAAACGCTATCAATCTTAAAAAAACACAATATGTAGCCAATTAAGAAGTACATTAGCACTAATAAATATAGCCACTTCTTGATAATAAGTTGTTAGAAATAAAATAGAAAGTATATATAAGCTGAGATTTTTGAAACGCCCACAAATCTAGTAGGCCAAACAAAAATAGGCACAGCACATTAATCAACACAACAAGAAAAGCACCAAAAAAGACCACACACAGGACAAACCTTCAAAAAAGCACCAAGAAAACGCAACATGGAATGTATCTTGCTTAAAAACACCAAAATAATAAAGAAACCCTCCATTCTCTATAAAAAAAGCCCTAAACAAGAGCAACAAGAGGAGATGGAGAACCATATAAGTGCAAAAACAACAGGAGTCGCTCTGTGTCACCCACAAATAGTGCAGTTGAAATACTCGTATCCAGCTCAAACACGCTTTTCATCCTACTTGGAGCCGTGATGGTATTTGCCATGCATGCCGGCTTCGCCTTTCTTGAAGTAGGAACAGTACGCCACAAGAACCAAGTTAATGCGCTAGTAAAAATCATGACAGATTTTGCCATATCTGCGCTTGTCTATTTTTTTGTTGGGTATCAAATCGCTTATGGCATTACTTTTTTTGATAGCGCAGCCGTTTTATCTCAAAACAATGGATACAGCCTAGTTAAATTCTTCTTTTTAATGACATTTGCCGCCGCCATTCCAGCAATCATCTCTGGTGGCGTTGCTGAACGAGCTAAGTTCTACCCTATGCTGGTATCATCCGCCATTATAGTTGGTGTTGCGTACCCATTCTTTGAAGGCATTGTCTGGAATGGCAACTATGGCTTTCAGGATCTATTAGAAACTCACTTTGGCGCCCCCTTTCATGATTTTGCGGGCTCCGTTGTTGTTCATGCATTTGGGGGCTGGGTCGCTCTTACAGCTATTGTTTTATTAGGAACGCGACGTGGTCGATTCAAACAAGGAAAACTTGTTGCCTTTGCCCCTTCAAACATTCCATTTCTTGCTCTAGGCGCTTGGATACTCTGTATTGGCTGGTTTGGTTTTAATGTTATGTCAGCGCAAACGCTAGAAGGCATCAGTGGACTCGTCGCCGTAAACTCTTTAATGGCGATGGTTGGCGGCATTATTACCGCAATGATATTTGGTAAAAACGACCCAGGCTTCATTCACAACGGCCCACTAGCCGGTCTTGTGGCTATCTGCGCAGGGTCAGACATAATGCATCCAATAGGAGCGCTCGCAACAGGCGCATTTGCTGGCGCGATATTCACCCTGCTATTCACCTATGTTCAGCAAAATTTAAAAAATACAGATGATGTACTCGGTGTTTGGCCATTACATGGGGTTTGTGGGGCATGGGGTGGGATCGCAGCAGGTATATTTGGGTCTGAATCGTTTGGCGGTCTAGGCGGTGTTAGCTTTCTTTCACAACTAGTCGGAAGTATTGCCGGTATTGCCGTTGCGACCATAAGTGGTTTTGCTGTTTATAGCGCAATTAAAGTCATTAGCGGATTGCGACTAAATGAAGAAGATGAATTTAATGGCGCAGATTTATCTATCCATAAAATAGGTTCGATAGGTAAAGAATAAAACTCTATTGTATTCTGCCAATCTGAAATAGCTCTTCTTGTCACAAAACAAGAGGAGCTCTTTTTTAATTCATAATAGAGCCCACTATGAGTACAATCCCCATAATAAAGATTTACTTAGGCAAAAAAGCACATGATTATTTGGCTGTTAACACACAGTGAAGAACTCAAAAAGAAAACAGGGACGGGTAAATTAGTAGAAGAAATAATGGGCTCTGATTGCAAAGTCATAATCTGGTCTAGAGTTGCCCCTAGCCCAGACATAATTAACTTATCACCAGATAATAGCTTACTTATCTACCCAGATAACAATGCAGACTCCCCGCAAAGCATCTCGAACACGCTCAATATAGAGAACATTATTGTCATTGACGGCACTTGGCAGCAAGCACGAAAAATGTACAATCAATCCCCATATCTAAAAAAATTCACACACTATGAAATCAAAGACATAAAGTCAGTTTACAGCAAACGCAGAAATCAAAAGACAACAGGCCTGTGTACTGCGGAAGTGGCTATTCATCTATTAAATGAATATAACCACCCGTTAGCGCCTATCTTACAAAGTAGATTCACAGAATTTAATCAGTAACACAAACTCGAATCTCACCTATAGAATCCACCCAAGCAGTCATTTCATCACCCGAAGTAACTGCACCAACATTTTCGGGCGTACCTGTCATAATTAAATCACCAGGTCGCAACTCAAATACCTCTGATAATTTACAGATAACTTCTTCAATAGACCAAGTAAGATTGGAAATGTGACTAATTTGCTTCAAGTCACCATTCACTTTTAAACCAATTTCTGCATTCAATATTTGCTTGGTAAGCTGATCTGTTTTCAGGAGGATTGGGCTGATTGGCGCGGATTCATCAAAGGACTTTCCAACCTCCCATGGACGGCCTTTCTTCTTAGCTTGCGCCTGAAGATCCCGCCGAGTCATATCCAAACCAACAGCGTAGCCAAGAACAGCCTCACTAGCTTGTCCTAGCGTCAGATTACGCCCTCCTTTACCAATCGCCACAACAAGTTCAACTTCATACTCAAACTGCTTAGAAGCCATTGGGTAACGAATAGACAACGTATCTGAAAAGCTAACAGGCACAACATTAGAAGCGTCTTTAGCAAAGAAAAATGGCGGATCTCTTTCAGGGTCATCACCCATTTCTCTCGAGTGCTCAGCATAATTCCGACCAACACAGTAAACTCGTCCTACAGGGAAGCACTCATCACTTTCAACTATCGGCAAAACCACTCGTTTTTGCTCTGGTACAATATGCTTCACAAATACCTCAATATTCTCATTAATAGACGATTTAGAAATGTCCCGACTTTAGCCAAATAAAGCAGCTCGATTCTACACTCCATTGATTTGACAAAAATTCTGGCTCACGAAACCACATGCCAGATGATAATAGACGCTCACCGTAACTAGCCTGACCTGAGATAACAAATAATTCAACAGAACTAGGTAAGTCTAATTCACTTAATAAATTGTCACCATTTTGAATCCTAACAAGCCACACACACTCCATACCAAACATATACAGCGGCAAGATTTCGGACTTATTAGATGACCAGATTTTAGGGGTAGTTATAGAGACTTGATTTAAATCGGACGACTGAAACTGATGTAACTTGACGAGCAACAAGCACCCATTTTCACTATGAGGAGCATGACTAGTACCGGGAGGGTTTCTAAAGTAACTTCCCGCCTCGAAGTCACCTTGTTGATCAGAAAAAACACCTGATAACACCAATATTTCTTCACCCAGAGGGTGTGGATGAGGGCGAAAAACTGATCCAGCCTTGTACTGCACAAGGCTAGTTGCATGACCCCGTTCAGCCCCCTCCCTAGCCAATGGCTTTCTAAAAACACCAGGCATGGGACTTGCTACCCAATCAAGTTTATTTGTATCGATCAATACAGCTTGGGTAAAGTCCATATTAAGCATAAAAACCGCCAATCACAGGAAAACTTCAGTGTAACGGTTTGGTCAAATAACAATCAAGTATTTGTAATATTAAGAATAAAAGCTTTCAAAATAAAAAAAAGCACTTGATGTTTCCATCAAGTGCCAAAATGTTCCAACAATCGCCTACAAGAGAAGAGATATGGAACCTTGAATGATCGCATTTAACATAAGGCTCCCACCTTATCGAACAACAGGAGCCTTAGAGTAAATAAAATCTTCTAGGAGAGGACCTTAGAAACCGTAGTAAACACCAACAGCTGTTTGAGTATCGGAATCAGCAGTAGAGTTAGCTTCGATGCTAGCTACTTCGCCGTATACATAAACATTTGACGCTAGGCTGTATGTTACGCCAGCACCAAACTCGTTGTAGTCATCACCAGTCTCTGGAGAGATAACTTGTGCAGAAGCGTAAACATCACCAGCACCGTAGCCATAACGAGCAGCTAGGCCAAATGTATCCTGCGTATCTTTAGTAGTTTCAAATTTTGCACTCACATTCAAAGCTGGCATCACTTGGTAACCAACATTCAAACCGATAGTGTTTTCCCCATCTACATAGTTACCATTTTGATCATAACCTAAAGCTAGCACCAAAGCGCCTGTAGAGTATTTAACTACACCAGTTACACTAGCGCCATCTTCAGTCTGCAAATCGTCACCTGTAGCTGTAGGAATTTCAGCTGCATCACCCGTGACTTGAGTAGAAAGCTGAATTTCAAAGCCATTCATTGAAGGCGAGAAGTAAGCGATAGTATCGCCTTCAGTTGTCGTAGTGTTATTCTTGAAAGATAAGTTTTCAAACTGGTCAACAGAATCTTGGATTGCATTGTTGTAGATAGAATCGAAAGAGCCAACTTGTACTTTACCGAAGTTACCTTTCAAACCAACAAAAGCTTGATCAAGACGAGTTGAAACAGTGTTCTTCTCATCAGCATTAGCTTCAAGCTCGTACTTGAAGAAAGCAGTCAAATCTTCATTGATTGTTGTTTCGCCTTTAAAACCAAAAGTCGAACCGTTATCTTTAAATTCATCACCAGCATCTTTATCTGTGTATGCATATTGGATGTTACCGTAAACGTCTACTGTAGAACCTTCAGCAGCATGAACAGATACAGCAGCAAAAGCAGCGCTAGATACTGCGATAGCAATAATCGATTTTTTCATTCTCGTTTCCCTTTAAAATATATAGCTTTCTTGTAGGCGCTTGAACATTGCAAGCAACAGTCAATTAATCTAAAGATTTCGCAGAAATTCACAAGTAGGTGCATCATGCATGCACAAACAATTCATCCTGAGTGCTGTTTATATGAAATAAGTCACAAATAAAGGACGAAAAACGGAGAGTAATCAGCTCAATTAAAAAAAAACACCTATAATCAATAGGTTAATAAAAAACTCATCTTCGTTTCGAAAATAATGTGCATATAAAAATAACAAAGTGTGAAAAATTAAACGTGAAATAAGATTTAATCTACAGAAAAGCACATTGAAAGGAGAAGAAAGAACTTAAAAGAGCGGCAGTGCGGAGGAATCAGAAAAATAATTAAGAATCAGAGAGGTGATGAAAACCATAGAATCTAAAGTAGGATTCATAGAGAATGCATACAATGCAAATAATAAGCAGCTTAGCAATTGAGCTAATTATATGTAGTGGAGTCTATTTAAGGAGAAGTTCTTGGAAAAATTTCCGCTGCATCCTTGCAGCTCTGTTCCTTCCTGAAAGGAGACAGAGCCTCCATCCTGGAGGCATGGACAATTCCTTTGCCCTCTGCCTAAATATTACACTATCCTGACTTAATGGATTGTGCAAGAAATAATTTTCATTTTTAAGCTAATCAACTTTCACTGAGTAAGCTACCACATCAAATCGTCTGGAATCTGGAAGTCTGCATAAGGGTCATCATCAAGACTTTCGGTTCGATTATTACACACTAGCACATAAGAAGAATCACGCTCCGTTATTTTCACAGCAACAGGTTCAGCAATAAGCTCATATGCTTCATCAAGCTTTACTATCGCCAAACGACCGTAGCTTAAATCATTATGCATAGATTGACTGACATACAATTTCTTAACTTTTTTATTATCTGTAAAATGATAAGAAATATCACCGCTTTCTTTTTTTATACGGTTTTGCTCTATCATCTGTCTAATTTGTCCATGAATAGCCTTTTCTTCTATAAGCTTTTGACGCTCTAGATTTAACTGCTTATCTTTTTCTGCTTTCTCATCACGCTGACGCTTTAACACCTCTTGCCGATCATCCATGTCAGTTGGCGCAGCCTTTCCCTTTTTTACCTTTTGCTTATGCTGTAAAGATTCTGCTTTTAGCTTTTTTACCTTTTTTTTATCTACAAGCCCAACACCTAATAATTGCTCCTGCAGTGATTTCGCAGCCATTGAATATCTCCCCTTATACAAACAATTATTTCTATTTTGCTATGAAGCATTAAAGGAGCTAATAAAAAAATTAATACCTTTAAAGCCATACAAACAACAAAAACAAAAAAAGCGACTATAAAGTCGCTTTTTAGCATTCGCACTGCTGAGTAAAACCTCAGCAACGTTAACTCTTAATTAAAGAGGAGTAACGTTTTGAGCTTCTGGGCCTTTTTTGCCTTGAGCTACTTGGAATTCAACTTTTTGGCCTTCAGCCAAAGTTTTGAAACCAGAAGTGTTGATTGCAGAGAAGTGAACAAAAACATCAGGACCAGAATCCTGAGTGATGAAACCGAAACCTTTAGTTTCGTTGAAAAATTTTACTGTACCAGTTACTACGTCAGACATGTCTGTTTATCCTGTAGGTTAAGTTAATTTATACGTAAGCGTAAATCGCTTCCGTTATAGTGCTAAAAAAACTCGGTATTACTTATGACTTAACAGGACCGAACATACATGACGTAATATTCGCAACTCTGGACATAAATATTGCCAACTCTTTTAAACGAAACTGATTGTAGTCCGCTTTCAAGCACTGGGTCAATCAAGTTTTAAAAAAAAATTACAAGACTTGACGATATAAGCATCAGAATAAAGATAAAAAAATCATATCTATATGTATTTAAAGGATTTTATTTATTTTCAAACCTTAAAAATAAAATAGAAAATACCATATTTTTTCTCAGAAACACCTACCTTTCATAAGTTTCATAAAGATGCTATGCGTGAATGTAAAGTCCGAAAGGAGCGAAATACACCCATTGGAGGCGAAACTAATTCTTTTTATACCCATAAAACACATTACAGACCTGAAAAATCAGCAATAAATTTATTAGATAGTGAAGGCGCATACAGTTAAATCCTCACAATCTTCTCCTGCATGAACGACTATAGATTCAATTGATTTCCACTACTTTCTAGGTATTACGCAAAAAAAACAGCTGCATTACAAGACAACAACTTACCTAAAGAGTATTAATATTTGATTCACCTTCAGCTTGCGAAACAGACAACAGAAAATCGGATAAAAGGCACTTTAAACCCTCACATCCGTCTTTAACGAATCAAAAAAATCTTTATGCTGACTCATTCCATCTTAACACTAAATTCGCACAGACCGTCGAAGGATGAGACAGGCATAAGCGGAGCAAATGGCTAAGCGAGTGCTGCGAGGCTTATTGCTAACCCAGATGACTTTGCATTTCTTTAAGACGAAAAAAAGCCCTGACAGCATAGCTATCAGGGCCTTGTTAATATAAAGCTTGATGATACTTCCCCTATTGCGGGACGATCTACTCTTACATGCCTGTCTGTTATAAAGAGCCCCACATACTTATCCCCTTGCGAGACTAGCATGGGCGATGGTGATTCCCCATAACGAAAAAACCCCGACCTGCTGAGCAGGACGGGGTTTCTCTTAATATAAAGCTTGACGACGACCTACTCTCACATGGGATCTCCCACACTACCATCGGCGATGGCGCTTTTCACTTCTGAGTTCGGGATGGGATCAGGTGGTTCAACGCTTCTATGATCGTCAAGCAATTCGTTTTGCGTTTGTTTTGAGCTATGCGTTGATTGCATTGTCTTTCGACTTGTCTCAAAACACGCGAATACGTGCTTGGATCTTTAACAATTCATTTTGAAATAACGTGGATCAAGTATTAAACCGATGCTCATCATTGCTGATGCTTTATCGTATCTGTGTCTTTGTCATTTTGATGAGATTGAGCTTTCACTTTTCTCATCCAAAACCACTTTGGTGTTATATGGTCAAGCCTCACGAGCAATTAGTATTGGTTAGCTCAATGCCTCACAGCACTTACACACCCAACCTATCAACGTCCTAGTCTCGAACGGCTCTTTAGGGGACTTATGTCCCAGTGAGATCTTATCTTAAGGGAGGCTTCCCGCTTAGATGCTTTCAGCGGTTATCCCGTCCGAACATAGCTACCCGGCAATGCCACTGGCGTGACAACCGGAACACCAGAGGTTCGTCCACTCCGGTCCTCTCGTACTAGGAGCAGCTCCTCTCAAATCTCAAACGTCCACGGCAGATAGGGACCGAACTGTCTCACGACGTTCTAAACCCAGCTCGCGTACCACTTTAAATGGCGAACAGCCATACCCTTGGGACCGGCTTCAGCCCCAGGATGTGATGAGCCGACATCGAGGTGCCAAACACCGCCGTCGATGTGAACTCTTGGGCGGTATCAGCCTGTTATCCCCGGAGTACCTTTTATCCGTTGAGCGATGGCCCTTCCATACAGAACCACCGGATCACTAAGACCTACTTTCGTACCTGCTCGACGTGTCTGTCTCGCAGTTAAGCGTGCTTTTGCCTTTACACTCTATGCATGATTTCCGACCATGCTGAGCACACCTTCGTGCTCCTCCGTTACTCTTTGGGAGGAGACCGCCCCAGTCAAACTACCCACCACACAGTGTCCTCGATCCCGATAAGGGACCTGAGTTAGAACCTCAAACATACCAGGGTGGTATTTCAAGAGTGGCTCCATGCAAACTGGCGTCTGCACTTCAAAGCCTCCCACCTATCCTACACAAGTAGGTTCAAAGTTCACTGTGAAGCTATAGTAAAGGTTCACGGGGTCTTTCCGTCTAGCCGCGGATACACAGCATCTTCACTGCGATTTCAATTTCACTGAGTCTCGGGTGGAGACAGTGTGGCCATCGTTACGCCATTCGTGCAGGTCGGAACTTACCCGACAAGGAATTTCGCTACCTTAGGACCGTTATAGTTACGGCCGCCGTTTACTTGGGCTTCGATCAAGAGCTTCGCTTGCGCTAACCCCATCAATTAACCTTCAAGCACCGGGCAGGCGTCACACCCTATACGTCCACTTTCGTGTTTGCAGAGTGCTGTGTTTTTAATAAACAGTCGCAGCCACCTGGTATCTTCGACCGACTAGTGCTTACGGAGCAAGTCCTTCACACCGGCCGGCGTACCTTCTCCCGAAGTTACGGTACCATTTTGCCTAGTTCCTTCACCCGAGTTCTCTCAAGCGCCTTGGTATTCTCTACCTGACCACCTGTGTCGGTTTGGGGTACGGTTCGATCATATCTGAAGCTTAGAAGTTTTTCCTGGAAGCATGGCATCAACCACTTCGCCCAAAAGAGGGCTCGTCGTCAGTTCTCGGTCTTAAAGGGACCCGGATTTGCCTAAGTCCCAAACCTACCGCCTTAAACACAGACAACCATCGCTGTGCTGGCCTAGCCTTCTCCGTCTCTCCATCGCAATATGTACGAGTACAGGAATATTAACCTGTTTCCCATCGACTACGCATTTCTGCCTCGCCTTAGGGGCCGACTCACCCTGCCCTGATTAACATGGGACAGGAAACCTTGGTCTTCCGGCGGGGGAGTTTTTCACTCCCCTTATCGTTACTCATGTCAACATTCGCACTTCTGATACCTCCAGCCTGCCTTACAGCTTGACCTTCAACGGCTTACAGAACGCTCCTCTACCATGCCTAGTAAACTAAGCATCCGTAGCTTCGGTGTACAGTTTGAGCCCCGTTATATCTTCCGCGCAGGCCGACTCGACTAGTGAGCTATTACGCTTTCTTTAAAGGATGGCTGCTTCTAAGCCAACCTCCTAGCTGTCTAAGCCTTCCCACATCGTTTCCCACTTAACTGTAACTTTGGGACCTTAGCTGACGGTCTGGGTTGTTTCCCTTTCCACGACGGACGTTAGCACCCGCCGTGTGTCTCCCGTAATTGCACTCATTGGTATTCGGAGTTTGCATGGGGTTGGTAAGTCGGGATGACCCCCTAGCCCAAACAGTGCTCTACCCCCAATGGTGAGATACGAGGCGCTACCTAAATAGCTTTCGAGGAGAACCAGCTATCTCCGAGCTTGATTAGCCTTTCACTCCTATCCACAAGTCATCCCCAGCCTTTTCAACGGATGTGGGTTCGGTCCTCCAGTTGATGTTACTCAACCTTCAACCTGCTCATGGATAGATCGCCCGGTTTCGGGTCTATTCCCAGCAACTAAACGCCCTATTAAGACTCGGTTTCCCTACGGCTCCACTATGTGCTTAACCTTGCTACTGAAAATAAGTCGTTGACCCATTATACAAAAGGTACGCAGTCACGGAACAAGTCCGCTCCCACTGCTTGTACGTACACGGTTTCAGGATCTATTTCACTCCCCTCACAGGGGTTCTTTTCGCCTTTCCCTCACGGTACTGGTTCACTATCGGTCAGTCAGGAGTATTTAGCCTTGGAGGATGGTCCCCCCATATTCAGACAGGATAACACGTGTCCCGTCCTACTCGTTTTCATGATTAAGGTGTTTTCGTATACGGGGCTATCACCCTCTATCGCGGCACTTTCCAGAGCCTTCTACTAACACCAAAACCACTTAAGGGCTAATCCCCTTTCGCTCGCCGCTACTTAGGGAATCTCGGTTGATTTCTTTTCCTCCGGGTACTTAGATGTTTCAGTTCCCCGGGTTCGCCTCCACACAGCTATGTATTCACTGTGGGATACTCTACAAGTAGAGTGGGTTTCCCCATTCGGACATGTTCGGATCAAAGTCTGTTTATCGACTCCCCGAACCTTTTCGCAGATTACCACGTCCTTCATCGCCTCTGACTGCCAAGGCATCCACCGTGCACGCT
>NZ_CP070273.1:1262500-1810000 GCF_016906065.1 Marinomonas foliarum
TCGATTCATTGTTTTCGCCATTAATACGCCTGCTGCCGTGCCAATAGAAAACGCAACCAAGCCTAAGCCCAATATCCCAAGCGTCTCTAAATTCAAAAAAGCCTCGGAGCTCAACTTGGAACCCACACCCAAACCTAAGAAAATAGTGACAATGTTGATCAATGCATTTTGAGCCGTGTCACTCAAGCGATTAACAACACCACACTCTCGCATCAAGTTACCAAAACAAAACATACCAAGCAGAGGGGCCGCAGATGGCAAAAACATAGCAACAAGAATAGTCACAACAATAGGAAAGACAATTTTCTCTTTCTTAGTGACAGGTCTGAGTTGCTCCATTTTAATTGAGCGCTCTTCTTTTGTTGTCAAAGCCCGCATAATTGGCGGCTGAATAAGTGGCACCAATGCCATGTATGAATAAGCAGCCACTGCAATGGCACCTAACAGATCAGGAGCCAATCGGCTAGCAACAAAGATAGCAGTCGGACCATCAGCACCGCCAATGATGCCGATCGCAGCAGCATCAGCTAACGAGAAGTCCATGATACCTGAAGCACCAAGAAACACAGCACCAATCACTGTAGCAAAAATACCAAACTGTGCAGCTGCACCAAGAAGCAATGTTTTCGGGTTCGCAAGCATAGGACCGAAATCCGTCATTGCACCAACCCCCATGAAAATAAGCAACGGAAACAACCCCGTCTCAATACCTCCATGGTAGATATAATATTGTAGCCCACCAGGCGACACCATGTGTCCGGTCGCATCGTAAACCGGAGCAGCCATAAATCCAGCCCCAGGAATATTAACGAGCACAGCACCAATACCTATCGGTAGAAGTAACAGCGGCTCAAACCCCTTCTTTATAGCTAGAAAGACCAACAACAAACCAACACAGATCATCACAAACTGGCCAAGCTCTAATTGATAAATTCCTGTATCGTGATAAAGGTTTAATAATTTGTTTTCCATTTTGAACTGGTTCCTTTAATTACAAAGTAAAAAGCGACTGACCGACCTGTACGGAGTCGCCTTCTTTTACATTAATGGAACCCACGACACCTGACTTAGGCGCAGAGATTTCAGTCTCCATCTTCATTGCCTCTAAGATCATCACCGTATCACCTTCTTCAACTTGCTGCCCCGGAGACACTAGCACTTTAAATATATTTCCAGCCAATGGAGAAGGCACACCCTCACCTGAAGCTTTAGCTGGAGCTGATGCCTGAACCTGGGAAGCTTGAGTATTTGCAACAGGCTGAATATTACTTACATCACCACCTTCCGACACCTGAACAACAAAACTCTGCCCTGAAACCGAAACAGTATAAACACTTGCCTCACCCGAAGACGCACTTGCAACCGTAGGTTTACTATCAACAACATCATCAATTGTCGGCACAGGCTCAAAAGCACTGGAATCACCACGATTTTGCAGAAATTTAAGACCTATTTGTGGGAACAAGGCATAAGTTAAAACGTCATCAATCTGATCACCTGATAGCGAAATATTCTTTTCCTTTGAAAGACCAACCAACTCCTCAGTCAACTTATCCATTTCCGGGGCTAGCAAGTCCGCAGGACGACAAGTAATGGCATCAGCACCATCCAGAACCCTCAACTGTAGCTCACTATTAAACTCAGCTGGCGCAGCCCCATACTCCCCCTTCAAAATTCCCGCAGTTTCTTTAGAAATAGATTTATAGCGCTCACCAGTAAGCACATTCAAAACAGCCTGAGTACCAACGATTTGAGAGGTAGGCGTTACAAGCGGAATCAAACCTAGGTCTTCACGAACTTTTGGTATCTCCTTTAACACTTCGTCGAATTTATCTGCAGCGCCCTGCTCTTTTAACTGACTCTCCATGTTAGTTAACATGCCGCCAGGAACTTGTGCTATCAAAATACGAGAATCCGTACCACGAAGAGACCCTTCAAACTTCGCATATTTCTTTCTCACTTCTCGGAAATATGAAGCAATATCTTCTAATAACTCTAGATCCAAACCAGTATCTCTATCTGTACCCTGTAAAGCTGCAACTACAGATTCTGTTGCACTGTGCCCGTAAGTCATCGACATAGAAGAAATTGCTGTATCAACACGATCGATTCCAGCCTCAACTGCTTTTAAAATCGTCATATCCGACAAGCCAGAAGTTGCGTGTGCATGCAACTGAACTTCCAATTGAGTCTGAGCTTTTAGCAAGCTCACTAATTCAAAAGCATCATATGGCGTCAAAATTCCCGACATATCCTTGATCGCAATAGAATCCGCCCCCATATCCTCAAGGGTTTTAGCATAATCAACCCAGTTCTGAGTCGTATGCACTCGGCTTTTAGTATAAGAAATCGTACCTTGCGCATGCTTATCTTGCTTCTTAACCGCCTTGATAGCTGTTTCTAAGTTACGAGGGTCATTCATTGCATCAAAAATTCGGAAAACATCTACGCCATTAAAAGCGGCACGTTCAACAAATTTATTAACAACATCATCCGCGTAGTGGCGATATCCAAGCAGGTTCTGTCCACGCAACAACATCTGCTGAGGCGTATTAGGCATGGCCTTTTTAAGCTCACGGATACGCTCCCATGGATCCTCACCGATAAAGCGGATACAAGCATCAAACGTCGCCCCACCCCAAGATTCAAGCGACCAAAAACCAACTTGATCCAGCTTTTCAGCAATAGGGAGCATATCGTCAATACGCATCCGCGTAGCGAACAAGGATTGGTGAGCATCACGCAAAACGACATCAGTAATGCCAAGAGGTTGCTTTGTTGTTGTCATGTTTCAGCCTCGTAAAGAGTAAAGTTATTAATATGAAATTAGGATTTTTTGCTTTTTTGGTGCTGATGAACAGCTGCGGTAATAACTGCTGTTAGCTGCGCATCAACACCAGATGAATTCAAACCCTTAGACGAATTTGGCGCAACGACAGGCTGTTCAGGAAATAAATAATTAAGCAGGCGCGACATATATTTAGTCGCAAATATCAAAATAATCAAAAACAGGAAAACAAATCCCATTCCCAAGACCATTAGCCCAAAACCATCTTCTAGCAGCCCATTCATAGCACTAACACCTTATCTATCTTGCCTTGTTTGTACAGACCTTATGTGGTCAGATGCACACCCAACAGCACTGTTTATTTGTAATAGATAGTTTTTATCACAAACCAGAACAGTTTCATATTTTTTTTGCATAACAGTTAGACTTATTTCGTGAACAATTCCCTAGAAAAAGCATCACTCCCAATAAATACGACACACAGCAACAATATTGTATTAGCCGTCGCGCCCATGGAGGGCGTCATGGATCACACAATGCGGGCATTACTTTCCAAAATTGGCGGAATGGACTACTTAGTTTCAGAATTTATCAGAGTTACCCAATACCCAATCCCTTCAAGTACGTTTAAGCGCCTCGTACCGGAAAACCAGCATAACGCCAAAACCCAATACAACCATCCGGTACACACACAACTACTAGGTAGCAACGCTGAACTAATGGCACATAGCGCATCCAATGCAGTTGAGGCTGGAGCAACACATATCGACGTGAATTTTGGCTGCCCAGCAAAACGTGTAAACGGGCATGGTGGTGGCTCAGTTTTACTGCAAACCCCTGATTCACTACACAAAATAATGGGCGCGATTCGCAAAAATCTACCGAGCAAAATCCCTGTCTCTGCAAAAATCCGCCTAGGTTTCGAAGATGAAGCGCTCTTATTTGAAAATGTTGCTGCTATTGAAGCAGCGGGAGTAGACACACTCACTATTCATGGGCGAACTAAAAAAGATGGTTACAAGCCTCCCGCTCGATGGGAAAAAATTGGCGAAATTCAAGACAAAACAAAAATGATTATTGTTGCAAATGGAGACATTATAGATACAGAGTCTTTACTACGCTGCAAATCTATCACTGGTTGCCAACACTTTATGATTGGAAGAGGATCACTTAACAATCCATTTATTTTTCAACAACTAAGGACAGAGCTAAACGGGAACAAAAGCAACATTGATAAAGCAATATTTATAAATCTGTTCAACAGCTACACCAATGAACTACAACAGCACTATGATGAAGTTGCAACACTTGGCAGATTAAAACAATGGTGCGGGCATTTACGATTCAATTTTATAGAAATCAAAGAAAACCTGCAGGTATTACGTCGCAGCAAAAGCACAAATGAAATAGCTGCGTCTTTTAAAGACATTATGAAATAACAAAGGGGATATAAAAAGAATAGCAAAGGAGAAAAAAAGAATAGAAAATGGTGCACCCGAGAGGATTCGAACCTCTGACCGCTCGGTTCGTAGCCGAGTACTCTATCCAGCTGAGCTACGGGTGCATAGCAATTTTTAACTACATCTTGTATGTGGATAAATAAAAAATGTATTAAGGAAGGAATGGTGCACCCGAGAGGATTCGAACCTCTGACCGCTCGGTTCGTAGCCGAGTACTCTATCCAGCTGAGCTACGGGTGCATAGCAATTTATTCCCACATTTTATTCTGGATAAAACAAAATGTATTTTTTGAAATGGTGCACCCGAGAGGATTCGAACCTCTGACCGCTCGGTTCGTAGCCGAGTACTCTATCCAGCTGAGCTACGGGTGCACTACAATTTCTTTCTCTCTTTTTATTTAGAAAGGATAGCCTCTAAATAAAACTTGAAATGGCGGAGAGTGAGGGATTCGAACCCTCGATGAGTGTTAACCCATACACCCTTAGCAGGGGCGCGCCTTCGGCCACTCGGCCAACTCTCCGTAACAAGTGGGGCGCATTATATACGACACATTTGTCTTGTAAAGGCTTTTTTAAAAATTAATCTTCTAAATCTTGGTCGTCTTGTTCTTTTTGAATGCGAAGATAAATCTCTTCACGATGAACAGAAACATCTTTCGGTGCATTAATACCGATACGAACCTGATTACCTTTTACGCCCAACACAGTGACAGAAACTTCATCACCAACCATTAAAGTTTCACCAACACGACGAGTAAGAATAAGCATTTGAGTAATCTCCCTGTAATAGCTTTTAGCATTTTAGCAGAATTGCCTGACACACAGTGTAGGGCAATTCCTACAAGACCCTATTGTAGCGCCTCTCTAAAAATTAAACCATCCATCCATACAGGGTTTTATGTATCCAATTGTTACTCTTCACTCACCCCTGGTGACACTTCGTTTAATTTGAATGCGGAATGTAACGCTCGAACAGCCAATTCCATGTATTTTTCATCAATAATGACTGAAACTTTAATTTCAGATGTCGAAATCAACTGAATATTTATCGACTCAGCCGCCAAGGCTTTGAACATAGTGCTCGCCACGCCAGCATGAGAGCGCATCCCTACCCCCACAATAGAAACTTTAGCAATCTTGGCATCAGACAAGACAGCGTTCGCACCAAGCTCTTTAGCGATCGCATTCAATGTCAAAAGTGCCTGATCATATTCATTGCGATGCACGGTAAAAGTGAAGTCTGTCGTACCATCTACAGATACGTTTTGAACAATCATATCTACTTCAATATTCGCATCGCTGATAGGCCCAAGAATACGAGAAGCGATACCGGGTATATCTGGCACACCTTTCAAGGTTAATTTTGCTTCATCTCTATTGAACGCAATCCCAGAAACCGCTGGCTGCTCCATACCCTTAACCCCCTCAGTTGTAATCAATGTACCTTCACCTTCTACAAAACTAGACAGAACCCTTAGTGGCACTTGGTACTTACCTGCAAATTCGACAGAACGAAT
The DNA here is from genome assembly GCF_016906065.1 of Marinomonas foliarum. Taxonomy (NCBI): domain Bacteria; kingdom Pseudomonadati; phylum Pseudomonadota; class Gammaproteobacteria; order Oceanospirillales; family Oceanospirillaceae; genus Marinomonas; species Marinomonas foliarum. The sequence goes on from NZ_CP070273.1 coordinate 1,268,266, forward strand.
CTGCAATACCTTAGAACCAAGGCTGGCCATTTCCAGCATCTCTTCAAAGGTGATCTTTTCCAAACGTCGAGCACTATCTACTACTCTTGGGTCAGTCGTGTAAACTCCATCAACATCCGTGTAGATCTGGCATTCATCAGCCTTTAAAGCAGCAGCCAAAGCCACCCCCGTCGTATCAGAGCCACCTCGACCCAAAGTCGTAATGTTACCGAACTCATCAGCCCCTTGAAAACCTGCTGCAACAATCACACGCCCAGCGTCTAAATCTGCACGCATCGCGTCGGTATCAATTTTTTGAATTCGGGCTTTACCATGCGCGTTGTCAGTTGTAATACGAATCTGAGACCCAGTATAAGAACGCGCATCAAGACCACGCTTCATCAGCGCCATCGATAAAAGCGCAATGGTAACCTGCTCTCCTGTCGACAAAAGAACATCCATCTCTCGCGCATTAGGGGCAGCATTGATACTTTTAGCAAGATCAATCAGCCGATTGGTTTCACCACTCATAGCCGAAACCACAACCACTATGTCATCGCCTTGCTGCTTATGCTTTAACACCCGGTCTGCAACTGCTTCGATACGCTCTATAGTACCTACCGAAGTGCCGCCGTATTTTTGAACTAACAACGCCATAATCTTTCTATCACCCAAATCAAAGCTCAAACAGAGCGTATCAAGTTATACTCGTTCAGCAACCCAATCAGGCACCAACGCAAGCGCAGCAGGCAAACCATCTGGATTATTACCACCAGCCTGAGCCATATCAGGACGACCACCCCCCTTACCATCAACCAAAGGCGCAATCATCTTAATCAGATCACCCGCCTTCACATTTTTGGTCAATTCTTTTGTCACGCCAGCAATCAGACTTACTTTGCCATCATTAACTGCCGCTAAAAGAATAACTGCAGATTCAAGTTTGCTCTTCAATTCATCAAGCAAATCGCGCAATGCTTTTGGATCTTCCACTTCCACTTGAGTAACAAGCAACTTGCCACCGTTAATATCTACGGCCTGCGAAGCCAAATCAGCGCCCGCTAAAGCGGCCATTTTAGCTTTCACCGTATCCAACTCTTTTTGCAAGCTTCGCGCATGATCATTCAAGGCAACAACCTTATCAAAAACACTGTCTTGATTACCCTTAACAAGGCTAGCAATACCATCAAGAACTGATTCTGTCTGACGAGTTATATCAATCGCAACTTTACCGGTCACCGCTTCTATACGGCGAACACCAGCAGCAATACCGCTTTCTGTTACAATCTTAAAGAAACCAATATCACCCGTTCGGCTAACATGAGTACCGCCACACAATTCAATCGAGTAGTCAGCCCCCATAGTCAATACACGTACTTCACTGTCGTATTTCTCACCAAACAACGCCATAGCGCCTTTCGCTTTAGCAGACTCAACATCCATGATGTCGGTTTCTACTGGACGGTTTAAGCGGATCTGTTCGTTAACCATGTCTTCGATTTGCTCGATCTCTGTCGCCGTAACACCTTCAAAATGCGAGAAATCGAAGCGCAAACGCTCAGCATTCACCAAAGAACCTTTCTGCAGAACATGGTCTCCTAAGATACGACGCAGTGCCTCATGCATTAAGTGAGTCGCAGAGTGATTCAATGTGGTCGCCATACGTAAAGTACGATCCACCTCACCTGTCACTTGCTCACCAACTGTCAAACTCCCCTCTTTCAGCTCACCATAATGCAAGTGCGCTTTGGCTTGCTTTGTTGTGTTAGAAACCTTGAAAGCACCTGAGCCACGCAACCAACCTTGATCACCAACTTGGCCTCCAGATTCTGCATAAAAAGGCGTAGATTTCAAAATCACGGCAGCAATTTGACCAGCTTCAATCGTTTTAACAGATTCACCATCAACAAGGATCATCTCAATTTCACAAGCCCCCGCCAGATTGTCGTAGCCAGTAAACTCAGTAACCGAGTCCAACTCAATACTGCCAGACATATCCATAGAGAAGTTACTTGCAGAACGAGCACGAGCACGCTGTGCGTCCATTGCCACTTCAAATCCAGCTTCATCTATTTCCAACTCATTTTCACGAGCAACATCATTGGTTAAATCAGCAGGAAAACCATAAGTGTCATAAAGCTTAAACACCGTCTCGCCAGGAATAGTTTTTTTATCACCTAGCTCAGAAATCGCTTCCTCAAGGATTTTCATCCCTTGATCAAGCGTCTTAGCAAACTGCTCTTCTTCTTTTAATAGAATAGAAGCAACACGCTCTTTTAACTTTGTTAACTCCGGGTAGGCTTCCCCCATCTCAATATCAAGCGCTTCTACCAATTTATGGAAAAAGATACCTGTTTGACCTAGCTTGTTACCGTGACGTATAGCGCGACGAATAATACGACGTAAGACATAACCACGGCCTTCATTAGACGGGATCACACCATCAACAATCATGAAAGAACAAGAGCGAATATGGTCAGCAATAACACGCAGAGACTGTGCACTCAAATCCTGAGTACCAACCACTTTCGCAGCAGCTTTAATCAGATTTTGGAACAAATCAATTTCATAGTTACTATGAACACCTTGCAGAATCGCAGCAATGCGCTCCAAGCCCATGCCAGTATCAACAGAAGGCTTAGGCAAAGGCGCCATATTGCCATCAGTAGAACGATTAAACTGCATGAAAACTACGTTCCAAATTTCAATAAAACGGTCACCATCTTCTTCAGGAGAGCCTGGAGGCCCACCCCAAATGTGTTCACCATGGTCAAAAAAGACCTCAGTACAAGGACCACACGGGCCAGTATCGCCCATCGCCCAGAAATTATCGGACTGATAACGACCACCTTTGTTATCACCAATACGAATAATCTTCTCTTCTGGCAGACCAATGTCTTTATTCCAAATGTCAAAGGCTTCATCGTCGTCTGCGTAAACGGTTACCAACAATTTTTCAGTTGGCAACTTCAGCACAACCGTTAGAAACTCCCACGCATAATGAATAGCGTCTTTTTTGAAGTAATCGCCAAAACTGAAGTTACCCAACATTTCAAAGAAAGTGTGGTGACGTGCGGTATAACCGACATTCTCTAAGTCATTGTGTTTACCACCGGCTCGAACACAACGTTGAGACGTCGTTGCTCGTGAGTATGGGCGAAGATCCTCTCCCAAAAACACATCTTTAAACTGGACCATACCAGCATTGGTGAACAGCAAAGTTGGATCATTTCCAGGAACCAAAGAACTGGATTCCACGATTTGATGCTGCTTACTTTCAAAGTACGATAAAAATGACTGGCGTAACTCAGAACTCTTCATAATGGGATGAGTCTCTATCTCTATTTTTCTGGACGAATTGGATTGCGTGAATGGCAAATTAATATATGCCGACTCGATGCAACGAAAAGCACAAAATAGTACACGCAAAGGATAGGTGTTTTCAAAAGAAACCGTAGTAATTTAAAGCTTATTTTGTGCATAACTTAAGCAAGAGTAGGATTTACGGATGTAAACCTACTTTTACAGTATGCTTTTAGAAAGGGATTACTAAGAACCTTCACCGCGAATATAACGATAATGAGGTCGCGCGGTCATCCTAGTCACCAACTCATAACCGATGGTACCGGCATAATCTGCGACCTGTTCGACCGGCACATCGCCACCCCAAAGTACTACTTCCTGCCCCATGGCAGGCTCAGCAGCGAAATCTTGCATACGCACCGTAATCATATCCATAGATACACGGCCTGCGAGGCAAGCGGGTTTTCCATCAATTTGCAACGGTGTGCCATTTTCTGCGTGACGAGGATAACCGTCACCATAACCCACAGCGACCGTTGCCAATACATGATCTTCAGCAGCCACATAACCAAGACCATAACCAACTCTATCGCCTTGCTTAAGTTTGCGGGTCGAAATCACTTTTGAAGACAAAGTCATCGCTGGACGCAAGCCCACTGCTCGACCACTCACTTCAGCAAAAGGAGAAATCCCATACAGCATGATACCCGGGCGAATCCAACCACCTTCAGGCACACTCCATTTCATAATCGCCGCTGAGTTCGCTACACTGGCCTCGATATCACCAATCGATTGACGAGCTTGCTCAAAATAAGCTAACTGCTGCATAGTCGTTAGATCTGACAAATCATCCGCACAAGAAAAATGTGTCATTAAAACCACCTCTCCCACTTGCCCACTGTCTTTCAACGCAGACACAAACATTGGCGCCGTTTCTTTGTCAACGCCAAGACGATGCATACCTGAATCTAACTTCAAGAAAATCTTTTCAATTTTTGCATGACTAGCTTGCAACTCATCAAGCTGCTGAGCATTCTCTAGAGCAGACCAAAAACCATGCTTCTCGCACAGCGCCCACTCTTCACCTTCAAATACACCTTCCAACAACAAAATAGGCGAAACAATACCCGCCTCACGCAAAGCGATTGCTTCTTCAATGGCTGCCACTGCAAAAGCATCCACCTCCTCATCCAAGTAACGAGAGACCTCAACCGCACCATGTCCATAGGCATTGCTTTTAACAACAGCAAACGCCTTACAAGTTGGCTGTAATTTTTTCGCATAACGATAATTTTGTAAGATCGCCTCCAAATCTACCGTTGCCGTGAGTGGCCTTGCCATTTTTGCCCCTTAAATTTTAAAAGCGTTTTTATTACTTATAACGTCTTACAGAAAGATCCTGTGAATCGATGTCAGTCTTATCGCCTGAGATAATATCCGCAATCACAGCGGCAGAGCCGCAACACATGGTCCAACCTAATGTTCCGTGCCCTGTATTCAAATACAAACCATCAATATGGGTACGCCCAACAACTGGCGTACCATCTGGTGTCATTGGACGAAGTCCTGTCCAATAATCTGCTTCCGATAAATCACAGCCTTGGTCAAATAAATCATGAACAACATGAGTAATAGTTTCGGTACGAACTTTTGGCAAATCAAGATTATACCCGTTTAGCTCTGCGGTTCCTGCGGCACGAATACGCCCGCCAAGTCGAGTCACAGCAACTTTGTAGGTTTCATCCATTACAGTTGAAACGGGAGCAAATTGTGAGTCTGTAATAGGCACAGTTAAGGAATACCCTTTCACCGGATAAACAGGAACAGAAATATCGATATCTGAAAGCAATTCTTTTGAGTAGCTGCCCATTGAAACCAAAACATTATCAAACTCAAAGTCACCCTGATCGGTTTTAACGGCGCGTACTTTACCACCTTCTACGACCAAGCGCTCAATCGCCACACCAAATTTAAATGTCACACCTAATTCATCACAGTGTTTTTTCAATTCTTGGCAAAAAACAAAGCAGTCACCTGTCTCATCGCCAACCAAACGAAGTCCGCCTTTAAACTTATCAATGACCGGAGCGAGGCCTGGTTCAACCTCTAAAATTTGTGCTGGTGTTAATACTTGATGCGGAACATTCAAAGCTTTTAGCACCTTAATATCTTTTTCAGACGCTTCGACTTGCTCATCCTTACGAAATAGTTGAGTCAAGCCACCCTGTCCGTCATCGTACTTAATACCAATATCTTTGCGCATAGTAATAAATTGATCTCGGCTGTATTCAGCTAACGCCACCATACGAGATTTATTAACGTCATACGCCTTTTCAGTGCAATTGATTAACATCTTGCCCATCCATGCTATTTTTTTAAGCTCTGGATCAGCACTGACTTTTAACGGCGCGTGTTTTTGCATCAACCACTTAATAGCCTTAAGAGGAATACCTGGTGCCGCCCAAGGTGCTGAATAACCAGGAGAAATCTGACCCGCATTAGCAAAGCTTGTCTCAAGAGCAACACCCTCTTGACGATCAATCACGGTCACATCAAAGCCTTTTTTCGCCAAATAATACGCTGACGTCAAACCAACAACACCTGCACCCAACACGCAAACACGCATAAAAAACCCCAAAAAAGATAAAGTTATATCATCTATATTTGCACAAGATATCCAGTTTTATCATCTTATTTTATTTTAATATAAAGAATAAAAAACTATGAAAACAAAAAAATAAAGCCGATCACAAATTGAATGTAAAAGACTTATTTGACTGATAAAATACCGACTTAATCAGAATATGCAGCGAGAAAGACATGAAAGAGCACCAAACATCCATTTTCGACCAAGCCATGTCACTGCTAAGTCACAGAGAACACAGCAAAAAGGAATTAACCACAAAATTAAAATTAAGAGGTCACGAGGAAGAAGAGATTGAAACGACCATTGAGCGTCTTGAAGAAATGAACTATCTCAACGACACTCGCTTTGCAGAAATTTTTGTCAGAAGTCGACTAAATAAACCTCTTGGCGCAAGCAGAATACAGCAAGAGCTAATACAAAAAGGCATTCACAGTGAACTAGCAAAAAAAGCCATTTCGAACTCAAATGCAGATTGGTTTGAGCTAGCAAAACAACTTAAAGAAAGAAGGTTCGGAGAAGAGTATTGCACCGACTACAAGGAAAGGGCCAAGCAATCACGCTACCTACAATATCGAGGCTTTGACTTCGAGCAAATAAAATATGCAACCTCATCGAAAGAAAGTTATTAGACGCAGAAACATTAGTACAGAGAAACTACAACTTCTGTTCTTTAGCCATCATAGCTGCTAAATAGCGCTCTTCCATTTCGACATATTTTTTCTGAACTGCCTCAATCTTTATATCTAATTCAGTGATTTTTTTCTGCAATCTCACAGCGTCATCTGACAACGCCTGACCATCCGATATTTCGGCTTCTAGACGCTTTTTTTCTTCTTCCAGCTCGTCATTGATTTCTTGTAGGTTCTCAATTTCTTCTAAATCCTGGGTATTCAAAAGAGCCTCATCACCGACGGCGGACTCTGTATAGTCATCAGGGTGGAGCCTTTTATTCTCGAGCACTTCATGCAACACCCTTGCGTCTTCTAAATCTCGCTCGAGCATTTCAACATACAATTCAGACTCATCCACCATTTGGCGCAAAGAACTCAACTTTCCAGCTTGTTCATGAATATAGGTATCAGATTGCTCTGTGAACGAGCCCTGATATAGTAAATCTTCTATATTTTTCATGGTGCTGCGCTCTTCCTCCATAACACCATATATATCCATCACTTGGGAGTTTGGTTGCTCCCTTTGACTCAATAATGCTGTCGCTTTCTTTAAAGCCTCATCACGCTTAGCCGCATCTATGTTTAGGTTGTATTGAATCGTTTGCAAACTTACCAACTTAGCTTCTAAACTTTTAACGACTCGCCCGCTTTCCAATAGCGATTTTTCCAACCTTACAATTGATATGTCATACGCGCTTAAATCCTTCCCTTCCCCTGCGTTATCTATTTTTACTTTATGAACCCCTTCTTTTAGCGCTTCAATAATATTTTTTTGATAAGCCGCTAACGCCTTAAGGTCTGCAACTTTGTCATCTAACTCAGTCTTCACTGGATCTAAAAAAACCGACTCGCTAACGTCATGTATAAAGTTTTCTAACGCATTAACATAGGCAGCATGTTCTTCATCCCCCTTCAACTCCTCTAAATGCATCGCCAATCGCTCAGCAAATTCATGCATACAGGCCATTTCTGCACGCAGTGCAGCAAGATCATTATCCAAATCAGGCTCTACAGACAACTCAGCTTGTAATTTATCCAGCTGATTATTCAAATCAGATGTTACACCAACTTGAGAAAACACCTTATCCCCTGCTTTCTGGATAACTTTATTTAACTCATACAACAAAGATTGATTCACCTTAAGGGATTGAAGAAGCGCATCGATTTCTTGAGCTTGATCTACACGATCTAGCAGTCCTTTAAAAACACCCAATAACATAACTATTTTTTCATTAGGCACAGAACGCTCAATAATATGCATTTCGACATCTAGAAAAATAGCCCAGCAAGACAAAGCAGATCGTCCTTGCGAGTCAGCTTTTGATGACTTATCCAGTAAGTCAGTACAGATATTCCGTTGCTGTTTTAATAATGCTAACCATTGTATTTTTTTAGCCTCGGAGACAGTGTCATTATCCGAAGGATAAGCAGTACTATTCAATGCTTCATCAGACCCCATCAGCACTTTCTTCAAAGCAAAATAACGGTAGACAACAAATAGCAGGATGATAAATAGCATCACACTAGATATTACCAACCCCCAGTGCCAGATTTGCATAACAGTAGCCTCTTTAATTACGAAGAAAAATATCTTAAAAGGTTAGCCTCAAAGAAACCATAAAACCTACATTTTTTAAAGCATGCCCCACAAAAACAAAAAAAGCAGGCCGAAGCCTGCTTTCTAAATATAAAAAACCAAAAAAATTAGAAGTCTAGTTGCTCAACTTCTTCATCGGCTTCTTTCGCAGCAACATTTGCCTTAGCATCGGCTTTTTTAGGCAATAAATCTTCACGAATCTTCGCTTCAATCTCTTGAGCAATTTCTGGGTTATCCGCTAAATATTGCGCAGCATTGGCTTTACCTTGTCCAATTTTATTACCGCCATAAGCGTACCAAGCACCCGCTTTATCAACAAAGCCTTGCTTAACACCTAAATCAATTACTTCACCCATACGGTAAATACCAGCACCATACATAATCTGGAATTCAGTTTGTTTAAAAGGTGGCGCGATCTTGTTCTTCACAACCTTAACGCGGGTTTCATTACCGATCACTTCATCGCCCTGCTTCACCGAGCCGATACGACGAATATCCAAACGAACAGAAGAGTAAAACTTAAGTGCGTTACCACCGGTTGTGGTTTCAGGAGAACCAAACATTACGCCAATCTTCATACGGATTTGGTTGATGAAGATAACAAGGCAGTTTGCATTCTTGATAGATCCAGTCAATTTACGCATCGCTTGAGAAAGCAAACGAGCTTGAACACCAACAGAAGAACTACCCATTTCGCCTTCAATTTCAGACTTAGGAACCAAGGCAGCCACAGAATCGACGATAACAACATCGACACTATTAGAGCGCACCAACATATCTACGATCTCAAGAGCCTGTTCACCCGTATCTGGTTGAGAGATCAAAAGATCCGCAATATTAACGCCCAGCTTTTCAGCATAAGAAGGGTCAAGCGCGTGCTCAGCATCAATAAAGGCACAAGTCTTACCTTGTTTTTGCGCTTCTGCAATGACACTCAATGTTAATGTCGTTTTACCTGAAGACTCTGGTCCGTAGATTTCACAAATACGACCATAAGGAAGACCACCAGCACCTAGCGCAATATCCAGACCTAACGATCCAGTAGAAACGGTATCAATATCAAGCTTGGCACCTTCGCCCATCTTCATGATGGCACCTTTACCAAATTGACGCTCGATTTGAGACAGCGCTGCATCCAGCGCCTTTTTCTTGTTGTCTGCAATAGATGACATGATGAATTCCTTGTGGATACTTTTCGTTGTGACTAATTGTCGTTGTCGGTAACTCTATCGTTTTTTTTGGGTAATCTCAAGAAATACTGTATATAAAAACAGTATTATTTTTAAACTCTTTCAAGCATCTCTTTTACACCGCGAAGAGCCTCTAAAACCGTCCCCTCTCTTACCGCCTGACGATCCCCAGAAAACAAAAATCGCTCTACTCTGGCTTCTTCACCAATCCGTTGCCAGCCAATATAAACACAGCCCACAGGCTTTTCTGGTGAACCGCCCCCAGGACCTGCCACACCACTTACAGCAACAGAAATGTCGCCGCCCAATTGTAAAGCACCAGCACACATCTCTTTTACAGTTTGCTCAGACACGGCGCCAAAAGACGACAGGGTTTCTTCTTTCACTGACAAACCACGCATTTTAGCTTCATTGGCGTAACTAATCACACCACCGAAAAACCATGCCGAGCTACCCGCAATTTCCGTGCATACCGCGCCAATCAAGCCACCAGTGCAAGACTCTGCCGTGACGAGTAACAGCCCTCTTTTTTGTAAGAGCTCTCCAGCTTGTTGTGCCGCGTGTGTCATTTTTTGCATTGGATTCATTATCATTATCCCTTAAATCCTTGGAAAATATCCCGTAGAATACCCCTCTATTTTTTGGATCACAATCGAGCTTTCCCAGATGAGCAAAACACCAGCAGATAACCATACACCAATGATGCGCCAGTACTTCGGCCTTAAATCACAGCATCCGAACCAACTGCTATTTTATCGCATGGGAGATTTTTACGAGCTTTTCTACGACGATGCTAAACGCGCGTCTCAGCTGCTTGATATTACACTTACCGCTCGCGGTCATTCTGGCGGCATGCCTATTCCCATGGCTGGTATCCCCTTCCATGCAGCAGAAAACTACATTGCACGCTTGGTTCGCATGGGCGAGTCAGTGGTCGTTGCAGAGCAAACTGGCGATCCAGCCACCAGCAAAGGCCCAGTTGAACGCCAAATCGCTCGCATCGTCACACCAGGCACCATCAGTGACGAAGCCTTTCTTGAAGAAAAGCGCGAGAACCTTTTACTATCACTTGCTCACCAATCCCGTAAAGGACTCGATGTTTTTGGTTTTTCGTATTTAGACATGGCCAGCGGCCGTTTTTGTCTGTTTGAAGTGGACGGTCACGAAGCGCTTTCTAGCGAATTGCAACGCTTATCTCCGAGAGAGATTTTGATCTCCGAAGATTTCCCTGCACGGGACACACTAAAACTAGAAAAAGGTATTGCAGAACTTGGCCCTTGGCATTTTGATTATGAATCCAGCTATCGCCAACTTATTCAGCAATTCAACACCAAAGATTTATCTGGCTTTGGTTGTGAAGCGTTAACCGCAGCTATAGCTTCTGCCGGTGCCTTACTGCAATACGCCAAAGACACACAACGATCTGCTTTGCCGCACATTCAATCCATCATGGTTGAGCACAAAGACGATTCTGTACTGATAGATGGCGCAACACGACGCAACTTAGAAATTGATGTCAACCTAACTGGTGGCACAAGCAACACGGTTGTGGAGGTATTGGACAAGTGCTCAACACCAATGGGCAGCCGTTTGTTAAAACGCTGGTTGCACACGCCCATTCGTGATTTGAACGAAATTCAGGCTCGTCAACAGGTTGTCGCTGAGTTAAAGAACAATCAAACTTACGATACTTTTGAAACACCACTGAAAAAAGTCGGTGACTTGGAACGTATTTTATCTCGTGTTGCTTTACGCTCTGCTCGTCCTAGGGATTTATTACGCTTACGGTTTGCCCTTGAAGCCGCACCAGAAATTAACCAGCTGCTAGCAAGTGTCCAATCACAACGCCTTGCAGAACTGAATCAACGTATTATCGCCCAGCCAGTCATTACAGAGACACTGGCAAGTGCCCTCGTTGAAAACCCACCATCCGTGGTTCGTGATGGCGGCATTTTTGCTAAAGGCTATGATGAAGAATTAGATGAGCTATTGGCGTTATCTACTAATGCCACCGACTTTCTTGCCGAAATGGAGCGCAGTGAAAAAGCTCGCACTGGAATCAGCTCATTGAAAGTCGGCTTTAATCGAGTTCATGGTTATTACATTGAGATCAGTCGCCTGCATTCCGACCAAGCTCCAGTGGAGTACATTCGTCGCCAAACACTAAAAAATGCTGAACGCTTTATTACGCCAGAATTAAAAGCCTTTGAGGACAAAGCCCTCAGTGCAAAATCCAAATCACTTGCCCGTGAAAAAGAGCTTTATGAAGCTCTTCTCGATCAATTAAATGAAGTTCTAGGCGAACTACAAACCACCAGCCAAGCTCTGTCACAGTTAGATGTACTAAACAATTTCGCCGAGCGCGCTAACATACTTAATTTCAGCTGTCCGGAATTACACAATCGCGGTGGCATTCAGATTATTGGCGGACGCCACCCGGTTGTCGAATCGGTTATTTCAGAACCCTTCGTGCCAAATGATCTCGACCTAAATGACAAACGCTCACTACTGATGATTACCGGTCCGAACATGGGTGGTAAATCCACTTATATGCGCCAAATCGCTCTCATCACTTTGTTAGCGCATACAGGTTGTTTTGTGCCTGCTGAATCTGCTTCCATTTCAGTAGTAGATCGAATCTTTACGCGTATGGGCTCATCAGATGACCTTGCTGGCGGTCGCTCAACCTTCATGGTAGAAATGACAGAAACAGCAAACATCCTAAACAACGCCAGTAAAAACAGCTTGGTTCTTATGGATGAAGTTGGACGTGGCACCAGTACTTTTGATGGCCTATCTTTGGCTTGGGCTGCTGTGGACTATTTAGCTAACAAGCTAAAATGCCACGTATTGTTTGCAACGCATTACTTTGAACTCACTACGCTAGCAGACCAGCTAGAAAATGCTGCCAACGTTCACTTAACAGCGACCGAGTACGAAGATGAAATCGTCTTCTTGCACAAGGTTCATGAAGGTCCTGCGAGCCAATCATACGGTCTACAAGTTGCACAACTGGCAGGTGTTCCTCGTGATGTTATTGGGCACGCCAAACAAAAACTTAAAGAACTAGAAGTCGTAACAGGAATAACCCCTGATAGTCACTCTTTGGAGACTTCAGCTATTTCAGCAACTTCAACCAAAGTAAAAAACAAAGAACGTGCTATACAGGAGAGCAACAATGGCTACCAACCTCAGCAAGCCGATATGTTTGCTCAGGCAGAGCAAAACGTCTTGAAAAATGCGCTTGAAGAACTAGATTTAGACAATATGACGCCGTTAGAGGCTATTAGTGCACTGTACAAGCTAAAATCTCAGCTTTGATATTAGTGATGTAGATATAAGCTAATAGCAGATAAATTTAGCCTAATGACGATTGTTGCTTGCCGCGAAATGGCCTATACCTCTAAAATAGTGCGCAATCATTTTTATAGCTTGTAAGGAGAAGTCGAATGGCTTTCATCGTTACCGATAACTGCATTCGCTGCAAATACACTGACTGTGTTGAAGTTTGTCCTGTGGACTGCTTCTACGAAGGCCCTAACTTTTTGGCAATCAATCCTGACGAGTGTATCGACTGTGCATTGTGTGAGCCTGAATGTCCAGCCAATGCCATCTTCTCTGAAGACGAATTGCCTGAAGACCAAGAAGTCTTCGTAGAGTTGAACCGTGATCTGTCTTTGATCTGGCCAAATATTGCCGAGAAAAAAGACGCACTTCCTGATGCTGCACAATGGGATGGTGTTGAAGATAAATTAGAGCATTTAGAACGTTAATTTAACGCAGTACTAAATCTAAAAGCCAAGTATAAAAAAAGCGACTTTAAGTCGCTTTTTTTATACTTAACATTAATACTAATGGACAAATGATAAATTTTAGGCAAAAAAAGGGCGCCTATTGGCAGCCCTGCTTTTTGCTAACATCCTGTAAGCAACTCTTCCGATAAGTAAAACATCACTGTTTGCGTCGTCCTGAAGCTTCCAAACTGTCCTTATTTCATGGCGTATCCATCAAACCACGTTTATTCCCTTGAACAATCCATTGCTCTTGAACATCCGAATTCAATCCTCAACACCATCAATGGCACTCCATGTGCTTTTCATCCATGAATTCAGTCTGGATAAGATTCAATTTACCAGTTTTTAAAAGTTAATCAAATTCTATAAATACGACTGAAATTTTGTTTTTCTCTTTTATATCAACTAGATAAAAAATAACTACAGCGAAACATTAACTTTAGCCACACGACAAACGGGGAACACTTACAGACATGTAGGAAAAGGACTACAACCCCTCCCCCCTAGCTTTCGCACTGAATAGCACAGCATCAGATGGCAACAAGAAACTCATCAGCCCACTTGACCGCATCGAAGTACGTGGATTTTAGATCCTCAAAGTCTTGAGCATCTTTAACTGTATGCCCATTACTGTAGCTTTCTACCAAGTCCAGCGCATTCCCGACTCTTCCAGAGCGATGAACGATGGCATTAATAAACTCATTTGGCAAAGGCAGTTCACCAAGCACTTCATCCAGTTTCATACCGGTGCACACATCAATCATCGACAACATCCCAGCTAGAAAATACTTATCTTGATTATTATAGCCTCGGCTATGGGCGAATAATTCTGCATGTTTCGCTCGAATCAGTATCTGCTCTAAAAGCACATGACGTTCACCAACCATTTCTGACATTAATAAAAGGTTTGTCAGTGATTTCAGTTTTTCGGCGCCAATCAACATAATTGCCAATCGTACAGAATCAACAGAAGCGACCAGACCTGTGGAAGGGGAATTTAAGTATCGCAATAACTTATGAACTAACCCAGCATCTTGACTGACAATTCTGTCTAGGTCATCAATGCTGAGCGTTGACGTATTCAACAGCGAAGACATTAACTGAAGTAGCGTCATACTGTTTACTTTTGATGCTTTGCTGGATATCAACTCAGGCTTTTCAAAGAAATAGCCTTGGAAATATTCCACACCCAGTAAACGACAAAACTGATAGTCTTCCCACGTTTCGACTTTTTCGGCAATAATGTGAGCATTAAACCCTTTCAACAACTCAACCTGCTGATGAAAGCCATCATGTCCCAGCGTCAAAATATCTAGTTTGATGTAATCAGCTAGTTCGACAAAAGGTGTTAATTTGCTATCAAAAACAAAATCATCCAGCGCAATTGTACAACCAGAGTTCGCCCAGCGTCGTAAAGAAGCTAGCAAGATGGCATCAAAGCCCGAGTCTTCTAATACTTCAATAACAATATTTTCTTTATCTATTGGCATTCCGCTAGGGCTTAACAAATATGCTCTTGGGAAATTAATAAAGGCCTTACTTGAGCCAACGAGATTTTCCATACCAAACTCGAATAAGCCCGCAGAAATAACCTGTGCAGTCGCCCCGACCTCATCCATGATATCTGCTTGTACCGCCATCATATTCTTGCGGTAAAAAAGCTCGTAACCCATTACAGCAAGACGGCTATCCACAATTGGCTGTCTTGCCAATGCAATATTTGAATGAGCTGACAGTGAATTTTCAACCATATTGTTTCCATTTCAATAAAAGTATCGGGGGTGATTCATACAGTGTCTCAATATTGCCTAAAAATTGCCATTGGGCATAGGCAATAATCTTGGTAACATGGACGCATTAAATGTAGACAACTATATAAAATAAAATAAAGCAAAAAATCTGTGGGGAAAACAATGCCAGTATATCGCTCCAAAACAACTACATCGGGCCGTAACATGGCCGGAGCTCGTGCGCTGTGGCGTGCAACCGGAATGACAGACGATGATTTTCAAAAGCCAATCATTGCGGTGGTCAACTCTTTCACTCAATTTGTACCGGGTCATGTACACCTTAAAGACATGGGTCAACTGGTTGCTCGTGAAATTGAAGCCGCTGGCGGTGTAGCGAAGGAGTTTAATACTATCGCTGTCGATGACGGCATCGCCATGGGCCATGACGGCATGCTTTACAGCCTTCCATCTCGTGATCTGATTGCAGATTCTGTTGAATACATGGTTAATGCCCATTGTGCCGATGCTATGGTCTGTATTTCAAACTGTGACAAAATCACACCTGGAATGCTAATGGCCGCTATGCGTATTAACATTCCTGTGATTTTTGTGTCTGGCGGCCCAATGGAAGCAGGCAAAACCAAACTGTCTGAGAACAAACTTGATCTAGTCGATGCTATGGTTATCGCAGCTGACCCAACAGCAACAGATGAAAAAGTCGCTGAATACGAGCGCTCTGCATGCCCTACATGTGGTTCTTGTTCTGGTATGTTTACAGCCAACTCCATGAACTGCCTAACTGAAGCACTTGGTCTAAGTTTACCGGGCAATGGCACGACACTAGCAACTCACTCAGATCGTCGCCGTTTGTTTCTAGATGCGGGCCGTCGCATCGTAGACATCACTAAACGTTTCTACGAAAACGATGAAGCAAACTGGGCACCACGCTCAATTGCAAGCTTCGAAGCCTTTGAAAATGCCATGACGTTAGACATCGCTATGGGCGGATCAACCAACACAATCTTGCATTTACTAGCGATTGCCCGTGAAGCCGGTGTTGAGTTCACTATGGAAGACATCGACCGCTTGTCTCGTAAAGTGCCTCAGCTTTGTAAAGTAGCGCCGAACTCACCGAAGTACCACGTTGAAGATGTACACCGTGCAGGTGGTATCTTTGCTTTGCTAGGTGAGCTTGATCGCGCAGGCATTTTACACAACCAATGTCACACAGTGCACTCGAAAACCATGCTCGAAGCATTAGAGACATGGGATATTATGCGCTCACCGACTCCTGAGATTGTCGAGTTTTACAAAGCAGGACCTGCTGGCATCCCAACGCAAACCGCCTTCAGCCAATCTACTCGCTGGCCTTCTCTAGATGGTGATCGTGCAGAAGGTTGCATTCGTTCTATCGAAAATGCTTTTTCCCTCGAAGGCGGCTTAGCCGTACTTTATGGCAACATCGCTGCGGATGGCTGTGTTGTAAAAAGTGCCGGTGTAGACGAATCGATTCTTGTGTTTGAAGGCCGTGCTCACGTAACGGAATCTCAAGACGAAGCGGTTAAGAACATTCTTGATGATAAAGTAGAAGCCGGTGACATTGTCATCGTTCGCTACGAAGGCCCTAAAGGCGGCCCTGGGATGCAAGAAATGCTTTACCCAACGTCTTACATCAAATCAAAAGGCCTAGGTAAAGACTGTGCTCTATTAACAGATGGTCGTTTCTCTGGTGGTACATCAGGCCTATCTATCGGCCACGTTTCACCTGAAGCGGCTGCCGGCGGCGCCATCGGTCTAGTTGAAAATGGTGACCGTATTTTGATCGACATTCCAAACCGTTCGATCAACGTATTGCTATCTGACGAAGAGTTGGCCCACCGTCGTGCCGCCATGGAAGCAAAAGGCGCAAACGCTTGGAAACCTGTTGAAGAGCGTCCTCGTAAAGTATCTCCAGCACTCAAAGTGTATGCACACTTTGCAACCAGTGCAGACAAAGGAGCGGTACGCGATATTAGTCAAATCGACTAATATCTAAAAAGTAATAAGCAAAAGGCCGCTTTGCCAAATATAGGCGTTGCGGCCTTTTTCATTCACAACCCAATAACTTACCACAGGAAAGACCATGCTCAGCTATCGCCATATTTATCATGCAGGCAACCACGCTGATATTTTAAAACATTTGACGGTCAGCCAAATATGTCGCCATTTCATAAAAAAAGACGCGCCCTTTTTCTATTTGGATACACACGCGGGCATTGGTCAATATTCCCTAAACTCTGAACAAGCGCAAAAGAACAAAGAATTTCATTCAGGTATTGCACGACTGCTCACCGAAGATAACCTTCCAGAACCATTGGAAGATTTATTAGACATTGTCCGTGATATGAATCCAACAGATAAGTTGGAGTACTACCCTGGCAGCCCGAAAATTGTCGATTACTACGTTCGCCAAAAAGACAAACTACACTTATGTGAGCTACACCCAAATGATTACCCTCTTTTAGCGGCGCTTTTTCCAAATAAGCGTAAAGCCAATGTGGTTAAAGACAATGGCTTCGCTGCAGTTAAAGCCATGTTACCACCACCGCAAAAGCGTGGATTCGTTCTAATGGATCCACCTTATGAGGTAAAGAAAGACTACCAATACGTGGTTCAAGCATTGGAAGACGGTTACAAACGCTTTCCTCAAGGTACTTATGCAATCTGGTATCCTGTACTAAACCGCCAACAGGCAAACGAGCTAATAAAATCAGTCAAAGCCACTAATATTCGAAATGTGCTGTTACTTGAACTTTGTATTCGTAATACAGAGCAAGAGCGTGGTATGGCCGGCAGCGGCATGATCATAGTGAATCCACCTTGGACATTAGAAAAAGAAGCTAAGGAATTTTTACCGGTTTTGAGTGAATTGCTCGCCGAAGATAATGAGGCTGACTTCCAAGTCACTTGGATCACCCCAGAATAACCAAGCTTTATAGGAGCGCGTCATGAACACCCCTTTCGAACTCGCGTTTAAATATATGCCAACGCCTGCTTTTATAATAGAAAGTAGTTCCGGCAAACTATTATCGAGCAATCGCAACTTTGAAATTTTATTTGAAAACTTCAATACAACACCATCCGACACATGGGAATCCCTTTGTGAAGATGCTGTCTGTGCAGAAGATTGGCAAACACTCCAAAATAAAATTAAAACAGGCAATATTGAACGTTGCGAGAGCGTTATTCGTGTTGGTGACAAGCTCGTCAATATGCAACTTGAAATGCGCCACCTTGGAGAAACAGTGCTTGCTTGTGTTTACAACACCGACCACATGGATCTTTCTGCGGCCGAAAACACACTGCTAAAATTCGCCTTAACCGAATCCTCTGCTGGGTTGTGGATCTGGGAAACAGGGTCAGATTTGGTCTCTTGTTCAAAATCCATTGCTACCTTATTGGGCTATCCTCTGGATCAAACACCACGTTCTACAACTGAATGGCACGCCCTTGTTCACCCAGATGATGTGAAACGATTAGCGACCGTCGTCAATGAGCATGTGGCTCTAAACCAAGATTATTACGAGGTAGAATATCGTATTCTGACTAGTGATCAACGTTACCTATGGGTAAAAGAACGTGGTAGAAGCTACACCAAAGGTCCAGATGGCAGCATCAAGAAAATCATTGGATTCATGGTCGATATCAGCCCCCAGAAAGCATTAGAAGAACATCTGCGCAACCAAGCAACCTTCGATGAACTAACAGGCTTATTAACCCGCGGCGCAGCACTGACACACTTCAAAAAACAATTGGGGCTGGCAAAGCGTCAATATACGCCGTTAACCATGGCGAAAATCAACCTTGATGCTAATGAACGCCTAAGCAAGCTCCCAATGGAAGCACGTAATATAGCCATTCAAACTTCCGCTCGCTATATCTATAAAAAGATACGCGAGGCCGATGTATTGGCACGGGTAGAGCCTGATAAACTGCTATTGTTGCTACCTAACACCAGTGTAAAAGATGCCAAGACGCTATTAAAACATATCATCACCCCAACAGAAGATGAGCTGTCTGTATTATTGGGAGGCAACTCAGATCCACTGGACTTCTGCGTTGGTATAGCCGCCTTTCCAGAAGATGGTGAAACGATAGAAGAGTTAGCTCTCAGCGCAAATCAAGCGGTTGAAAATGGACAAGCCTCTTGTAAACAAATTGTCGTTAACTAGATAGAGCTATCTAAAATAAAAGCGCCGCATTTTTCAATGCGGCGTTTTTATTTTCTCCAAATATGATTACGTCGTATTATTCACCTTGTAGCGTTAATACAATCCGCCTCGCACCGCCATGATCTCGATGCTCACCTAAATAAATGCCTTGCCAAATCCCTAAGCATAACTGCCTATCCCGAATCGGAATCGTCAAAGACGACCCCAACATGCTGGCTTTAATATGCGCAGGCATGTCATCGCTGCCTTCATAAATATGCTCATAATAGGGCTGATCTTCTGGCACCATATGAGAAAAATGTTTTTCCATATCTCGGCGAACCGAAGGATCAGCATTTTCGTTAATCGTCAAAGACGCCGAGGTGTGAAGCAATTGAACATGCAACAACCCTATCGAGACCGGCGACATTTTTGACAACGCGGCTTCCACCTGACCGGTGATCAAATGAAAGCCTCGGTGCATCGCAGGCAATTGAACTTCAACTTGCTGCCACATAACGAATTACTCTGCGCTGGTTCTTTGGTAAACAGAAAAGCGGTAGTCGTATGGATTCGGTCCTTCAGCAGCAAACGCTTCTTCACCTATCAGAGTAAACGATGGCCAATCTACTTCAGGGAAAAAGGCATCGCCTTTTACTTCTGCATCAACGTGAGTAACGTACAAACGATCTGCGCGCTCAAGCGCAAGTTGATAAATTTGCGCACCACCTATTACCATGACTTCTTCTTGACCATTGACCAAGCAAATATCTTCGCCAAGGGAAATGGCGTCTTCCAATGTCGTCACCACGTCGATTCCTTCTGCTTGATAAGCCGGATCACGACTAATGACAATATTGCGACGACCTGGCAATGGCTTGCCAATCGATTCAAAAGTTTTACGCCCCATGACAATGGGCTTTCCCATGGTCGCTTGTTTGAAATATTTAAGATCATTCGGCAAATGCCAAGGCAAAGAGTTATTAATACCGATGGTTCGGTTCGTAGACATAGCAACAATAAGTGACAACATAAAACAACCTGCGTAAAAATCTTGGCTCTTCTTTGCTCTGACAATCCAAGAGCAAAGGCTTCTGATATAATCAATGGCATTTATTATACCCATGACGAACCAGATTGCATTTCTTAACCTGAACTAGCAAACGTCATCAGGAAAAACAGACAAGGCATTTTTTATGAAACAGTATTTGGATCTTTGCAACCGCATTGTCAACGAAGGTGAATGGGTCAAGAACGAGCGAACAGGCAAACGTTGTCTAACCGTTATAAATGCCGACCTAACATATGATGTCAGCAAAGGCGAATTCCCTCTGGTTACCACACGCAAAAGTTACTGGAAGTCTGCTATTGCCGAAATCATCGGTTATTTAAGAGGCTACGACAACGCAGCGGACTTTCGGGCGCTGGGCACCAAAACATGGGATGCCAATGCCAACGAAAACGACGTTTGGCTAAATAACCCTTACCGCAAAGGCGAAGATGACATGGGGCTTTGCTACGGCGCCATTGGTCGTAACTTCCCAAAACCAGACGGTGGTCATATCGACCTATTAAAGCAAATTGTTGATGATCTAAGCCGTGGCGTGGATAACCGTGGGGAAATCCTCACATTTTATCACCCAGGCGCGTTTCACATGGCGTGCCTTCGCCCTTGCATGTACAGCCATCACTTTTCATTGCTTGGTGATACACTTTATCTGAACAGCACTCAGCGTAGCTGTGATGTGCCGCTTGGCTTAAACTTCAACATGGTTCAAGTATATGTATTACTTGCCATCGTTGCGCAAATCACTGGCAAAAAACCAGGTAAAGCTTTTCATAAGATAGTGAACGCTCACATCTATGAAGATCAGCTAGAATTAATGCGTGACGTACAACTGAAACGTGAGCCTTACCCTCTGCCAACTCTAAAAATTAACCCAGAAATCAAATCTTTAAAAGACATAGAAACTTGGGTCACTATGGAGGACTTCGAAATCGAAGGCTACCAATTCCACGAACCTATCGCTTACCCTTTCTCTGTTTAAGCAGCAAACAAAAAAACCAGCCCTATGGCTGGTTTTAATCTAACACTAAGTCTTTTAGCTATTTTGAAACATTCGTTTTTGGAAATGTATTTAGCTTGAAGCCAGCAATGATTAGGCCCGCACCAATGATAACCATTGGCAAAGAAAGGAGCTGTCCTTGCGTCACCCAGCCAAAAGCAAGGTAGCCAATTTGGATGTCTGGCTCACGGACAAATTCGACTAAAATTCGGAAAATGCCGTAGAAGAGTAGGAACATACCAGAGACACAGTAACGCGGCTTGGTTCTTTGCGAGAAAAACCAGAGAATAGTAAAGAGCGCGACACCTTCCAGTGCAAATTGATACAACTGCGAGGGATGTCGAGCAAGTTGCAACGGATCATTAGGGAAAATCATTGCCCAAGAGACATCTGTTGGCTTACCCCATAGTTCACCGCCAATAAAGTTACCTAATCGTCCAGCACCTAAACCGATAGGAACGAACGGTGCTAGAAAATCGGTTACATCAACAAGGTGTTTGTTGTAGCGGCGCGCAAAGAAGTACATAGCAGCAATAACCCCTAATAATCCACCATGGAAGGACATACCTCCTTCCCAAATGCGCACCAGAATAACTGGATTATCAACAAAAGCAGGAAACTGATAAAACAAAATATAACCAATCCGCCCTCCTAAAATAACGCCAAGTGCACCATAAAATATTGCGTCACTAACCATTTCAGACGTCCAAAGACCGTTAGAACGTTTTGCACGATACATGCCGAAAAAATAGGCTCCGGCAAAGCCAACTAGATACATAATGCCGTACCAATGTACGGAAATTGGCCCTATGGATACAGCAACAGGGTCAATATCTGGGTATGAAATCATAATAGTGAAGCGAACCTCTGGTAGGAGTTAATCTACATTGTTGGTTTTGGAAGGTCGAATCAAACGCTCAATATTGGCTTCGCGCATGAGTCGAGTCATGGTTTGTGTGACTGCTTCGGCATGAGATAGTTTCATCACCTCTTCAAGCATTGCCTTGGCCTGCCCCATAGAAATATTACGGATCACTGCTTTCACTTTAGGAAGGCTAGTTGAACTCATAGATAATACATCGTATCCCATGGCCATTAACAAAATAGCCCCCATAGGATCACCTGCCATTTCACCACACACACTTAAACCTACGCCTTCGTCTCTCACTTGATCAACAATGCTATACAAAGCACGTAACACAGATGGATGAAATGAATTATATAGATCGGCCACACGAGGGTTATTTCGGTCTACAGCCAGTAAGTACTGGGTTAAATCATTGCTTCCCACCGACAAAAAATCAACCAATTCAGCTAATTCATTAACCTGATAAACGGCGGCAGGAATTTCTATCATCACGCCAACCTGAGGCATTTTAACGTCGTATCCTTCTTCTTTTACCTCAGCATACGCACGACGGATAAGAGCAAGTGCCTCTTCAACCTCTGCCACATTTGAGATCATTGGCAGCATGATTTTTAGATTATGTAGACCTGCACTGGCTTTAATCATGGCACGAATTTGCGCCATGAATATTTCCAGGTGATCCAAGGTTACCCGAATACCACGCCAACCCAAGAAAGGGTTGGCTTCATTAATTGGAAAATAAGGTAGTGCTTTATCGCCACCAATATCTAAAGTACGAACCGTAACCGGAGCAGGCGCAAATCCTTCTAATTGCTGACGATAAATAACTACCTGTTCAGCCTCAGTCGGAAAACGATCTCGCACCATGAAAGGCACTTCAGTACGGTAAAGGCCGATCCCTTCCGCCCCTCGGTCTAGAGAACGGGCAATATCAGCAGACAAACCAGTATTCACAAACAAAGATAAACGTCGGCCATCTAGGGTTTCACAAGGTAAGTCTTTTAGGGTTTCATATTCTTCTTCGAGCTGACGCTCTTCATCAACAATTTGCTGGTAATTATCAATCAGAGCTTCGGATGGGTAGGTATAAACTTTACCCAAATATCCATCTACGATCAGATCTACTTTATCAAGCTGGGCATAAGGTAAATCCAGCGCCCCCATGACAGTCGGAATACCCATCGCACGAGCCAAAATAGCAACATGCGAGTTACCCGATCCCATCACAGAAACTAAACCTTTAATCTTATCAATGGGGATTTCACCCAACATAGACGCTGTGAGTTCTTCACCAATAATGATAGATGGTTCGTTGAAGCGCTCTGCTAAATTCGGCGCTTTCTCTTGAAGATGCGATAATATCCGACGCCCAAGGTCACGAAGATCCGAAGCTCGCTCTCGTAAATATGGATCATCCATGCGATTAAACTGGTTAATGTGCGCTTGGATAACATGTCGTAGGGCACCTTGCGCCCAGTTACCCTCTTGAATTTTTCGAACCACTTCACCAGCGATTGAGTTGTCATCGAGGATCTTTAAATACACATCGAATAGTGCTTTTTCGTCTGCTGAAAGGTGCTGACTAATACGATTGCTGGCACGTCGGATATCTTGTCGAACCGCATCAAGTGCTTGATAGAAGTCTTGAATATCCTCTTCTGGATCAGTGACTATACGATCAGGGATAACATCTAAATCAGCGGGGGGAAATACCACCACACCTCGGCCAATGGCTACACCAGAACTACCAGGGATGCCCTTATAGCGAAAGTCAGATCCGCTCGGAATAGCATTAGGACTAAGATTCGTAATCGCGCCAGTCGCTTCTGCATGAGCGATAACTCCAGCGAGTTGAGCGGATAGCGTAATTAGAAAAGCTTCTTCACCTTCATCAAAACGGCGCTTATCTTCATGCTGAACCACCAGCACGCCTAATACTTGGCGGTGATGTATGATAGGAACCCCTAAAAAAGAACGATAACGCTCTTCTCCAGTGCCTTTTAAATAATGGAATGATGGGTGAATATGGGCATCTTCAAGGTTAACAGGCTCTGCTCTTCGACCCACTAGACTTACCAAGCCCTCATCCGCTTTCAAGCTAATATTACCAGCCATATCGGCATTCAAACCACGTGTTGCCATTAAGACATATTCTTTGGAGTTTGAGTCGACTAAATAAATCGAACACACTTCAGCACGCATAGCTCTGCGAACACGTCGAACAATAATGTCGAGTGCAGCAGACAAGGACTGTGCGGCAGTCACCTCTTGGGTAATACGTCTTAATAAACTTAACATAGCTCTCCCATCAATCTATATAACCTCCATCATTAAGACATAGAGTTATTTTTTATCTAAGCTGCGGTGCGCACTTGGAATAAGTTCTTTCAGCGCCCGGCGATATACATCTTTTTTGAATGCCACCACTTGACCAAGCGGGTACCAATAACTCACCCAGCGCCAGCCATCAAATTCTGGTGTTTCTGTTCCGTCCACGCACACTGATGAATCGGTGCAACGAATAGAAAGTAAAAACCATTTCTGTTTTTGCCCGATGCATAAAGGTTTACTATTGTGTCTTAGCATGCGCTTAGGAAGACGATAACGTAACCATCCACGAGTCTTTCCTATTATTTCTACCTGATGGGGATCTAAGCCTACTTCTTCTTTGAGCTCTCGAAATAATGCGTCTTCAGGTGTCTCGTCGGATTTGATGCCTCCTTGAGGAAATTGCCAAGCATTTTGCCCAACACGTCTCGCCCAAAGAAGCTGGCCACGCTCGTTCATCAATATGATGCCCACATTCGGTCTGTATCCGTCTGCATCAATCACGAGCCATCACCTTCTAATATAAGAATAAATTAGATTCATTGTTCCATAATTCCCCCATCTGCACAATTAAGACTACTGTTATTTATTGTCTTGGAGGCTATAATTCACGCACTTTTGAAGAATTGAGGGCAGCTTGTGACACTCGCAATATTTGACTTAGATGGCACATTACTAAATGGTGACAGTGATTATACATGGGGGCAATTTCTCGTTGAAAAAGGCTTGGTCGATACTCAGGCCTACAAAGAGGCTAATGATAAGTTCTTTGTTCAGTATCAATCTGGCACTCTAGATATTCATGAATACCTTGCGTTTAGCCTAGCCCCCCTAACAAAGTTTTCTAAAGAAGAGCTAACTAAATTACACAACACCTTCATGCAGGAAAAAGTTCAGCCGATGATGCAAGAAAAAGCCAACGCTTTGCTAAAACATCACAAAGAGCAAGGCCATTTCTTACTGATGATTACTGCGACCAATCAGTTTGTTACTGGGCCAATTGGCGATGCCTTAGGCATGGATCATATCATTGCGCCAGTGCCAGAGATTATTGATGATCACTACACAGGAAAAATTGTTGGCGTGCCAAGCTTTCAAGCTGGCAAAGTCACTCGCCTAAACGATTGGCTGGCTGAGACAGGCTATTCAATGGAAGGCAGCTATTTCTACAGCGACTCTCGTAATGATTTGCCACTACTAGAACTAGTCACCCACCCAATTGCTGTTGACGCCGATGAGACATTAACAAAAATTGCCCTAGATCGTGGTTGGCAGCATATTTCATTAAGAGATTAATTAACAAAATAATAAGAATGCCAAACGAAAAAGCGCTGCCAGATCCAATCCGACAGCGCTTTTTTGCTATTACAGTCTAATAAGCAAACGGAGCTTATAAGCCCATATTGTTATGAATACGATAAAACATTGCTTTAAGGTATTCTGTTTCTTCAATCGCAGGATGCACAGGATGGTCAGGCGCTTGAGTACCACGATAAATCAATTGTGAGAAACGCTCTAATTGACGGCTGTTACTACGGATAATATCGTGTAATCGAGCTGTCTCTAAATGCATTGAACAAGAACCAGAAACTAAGATACCGCCCTTTGCAACCAAACGCATCGCTAGCTGGTTAGCGCGATGATAAGCCCCCTCGCCTGCTTTAATGTCTTTACGACGAGCAATAAAAGCCGGTGGATCCATAACCACGACATCGAAACGCTCTTTATCTTCAATCAATGACTGCATCGCTTCAAATGCATCGCCATGCATCAAGGTTGAGCCGCCTTCATATTGATTCAATCTAAGGTTTTCATCCACATGGCTTAAAGCACTTTCAGAGGCGTCGATAAAAGTCACGTCCGTCGCACCTGCAGAAGCGGCTTGAACTCCCCAACCACCAATGTAAGAGAAAACGTCTAGTACACGTTTGCCATCGCAAAAACCTTGCATAGTTTTGCGGTTTTCACGATGGTCATAAAACCAACCTGTTTTTTGTCCGTCCCACACAGGGGCTTGGAACAACACATCATTTTCTTGTAGGAAAACCAATTCTGGCACTGAGCCGAAAGCTTCTTCCACATAAGTTTCCAAGCCTTCTATTTGACGCATCTTGCCATCATTCTTCATCAAAATAGCCGATGGTTTTACCACATCTTGTAAGGCTTCAACGACTTCACCTTTTACTCGTTCCATTCCCGCTGTGGAAATTTGTACAACTAAAATATCGCCAAAGCGGTCAACCACTAGGCCAGATAAACCATCAGAATCGCCGAACACTAGACGGTAATACGGCGCAGCATAGGTCATTTCTCGCAGAGATAGCGCAATTTTAAGGCGGTGAACTAATGTCGACTTATTCAGAAAAGTGTCCGTACTACGACTAATTAAGCGACCACAAATTAATGTATTTGGGTTAATCGTTGCAATACCAAGAGGTTTACCTTGTGCGGTTTCGACAACGACTTGATCACCAGGAGTAAATTGCTTTAATGGCGTATCTGAAGTATTTACTTCATTGCTGTAAATCCATTGATGCCCAGCTCGTAAACGGCGATCAGCTTGACCCTTTAGTCGAATAACACTCAAAATTTTCACCCAGTATAATTAAAAAAACGTTATTATAGTTACTCTAGTTTCAATTGCCACGAATTACGTAATTGTCCCCATACTTGCTACAAAAAAGTGCACCTAAGTCATGTCACAAACATTAAATGAAAATCAGCTAAGACGTATATTACAAGGCATTAGTATTCCACCGCAGCCACAAATCATGGTGGACTTACACATGGAACAAGCCATGCCTGATCCAGACATGGCACGCATATCTGACATTATTTCACAAGATGTCAGTCTATCTGCTGCGGTATTAAAACTGGTTAACTCAGCAGCATTTAGCCTACCTAGAAAAATCGCCTCGGTCCAACAAGCCGTCATGCTTCTGGGAACAAACAGCGTAACCAATATCGTCAATGGCTTAGCAGTAAAAAGTGAATTGTCCGATGACACCATACAATCTCTGCACAGCTTTTGGGATACAGCAACAGATGTAGCCGCGATCTGTTCGAGCTTAGCCAGCCAGTTAAACGTCAAATACCAAGATGAATGTTACGCGCTTGGTCTTTTTCACAATGCAGGCATTCCTCTGATGCTAAAGCGTTTTAAAGGCTACAAAGAAATATTGATAAAAGGCTATCAAGACCCAAATTTCCAATTAACGAACTTTGAAAATCTAGCCTTTAAAACCAATCATTCAGTCGTTGGCTATTACCTTGCAAAATCTTGGGGATTACCCAAAAGCTGCTGTGCAGTTATCGCCAAACATCACAGAATTGACTTTTTATTCTCTCATCGAGTTGCTGGCGACTCTATCAATTTAACCTTTGCATCTATTTTGAAAATGGCCGAGCACATTGCCGCTGCCCACAAACACATAGGCAATGTAGATAAGGATTATGAATGGGAAAAAATCGGCCATTACGTACTCGATCATTTAGAGCTGACCGAATACGACTTTGAAGGACTGATCGAAACCTGCCACGAACAAGGACTTGGGTTAAATTAAAGTCCGTTCGCCTAGCGTGAAAACATGACCAAATGATCTAGGTGTACACTCAAGCCTATTTCTTGACCCACCGAGTGATTGTGATGAGAAGAAGCAAAGCAATAAACGACTTTGCCGGAAGATAATTTAACTCGGTATAGAAAGTGCGAGCCACGAAACCACTTACTCACAATCACACCAACAAATTCACTATCATCATCGTGTAAAATATCATCAGGTCGAACTAATAAATCCACCTGCTCATTATCAGCAAAGCCATGATCAAGTTCTCCACGTATATTACCCAAATCGGAATGCAAGCAATTCGAACCACACACAGTCGCCGTTAGAAAATCACCATGGCCTATGAAGCTCGCGACAAAACGTGTTTCAGGGCGATGGTAGATTTGATACGGTGAACCCGTTTGATGCACTTCTCCAGAATCCATAACCGATACTTGATCCGCCATCGCAAATGCTTCCATCTGATCGTGAGTCACCAATAAAGCACTCATTTTTTCATGCTGGAGAATACGGCGAATATCAGGCACCAACTCTTCCCTCAATTTGGCATCTAACCCCGAAAAGGGTTCATCCATAAGTAATAACTTTGGCTTTGGCGCTATTGCCCGAGCCAAAGCAACACGCTGCTGCTGACCACCAGACAAAGAATGTGGATATCGTGATTGAAAACCTGCCAATCCAACTAAATCCAGTAGATAAGCAACCCGCTCTTCTATTAAATTTTTCTGCCAAGCAGACAAACCAAAGGCAATATTTTGAGCAATCGTAAGGTGTGGAAACAAGGCAATATCTTGGAAAACCATACCAATATAGCGATGCTCTGGATTCACACTATGTGATGGATTTGAAATTACCTCACCATCTATTCGTATTTCCCCAGTCATCAAAGATTCAAAACCGGCAATAGCTCGTAATAGTGTCGATTTACCGCAACCACTAGGGCCGAGTAAACAGCCTATTTTCCCCTCCAATAGCTGAAACGATACGCCTTTGACGACAGCCTCTTTGTCATATCCGACAGAAACACCACTGAGTGTTAATTCTTTCAACGATGTATAAAGCGGTGATGATGTCATATGAAACCTTATTTTTAATACCCAGTACGCGATGAAATAGAACGGCTTAATAAAATCACTGGTACCAGCCCCACCAGCACAATCATTAACGAAGCAGGTGCAGCATCAACGAGCCGCTCATCAGAAGCCAGTTCAAATGCTCTTACTGCCAACGTATTAAAATTGAACGGTCGAAGCACTAAGGTAGCCGGTAACTCTTTAAGTACATCGACAAAAACGATCAGCATGGCCGTCAACACAGATCCTTTTAACAAGGGCACATGAACCCGAACTAACACCTTAAAAGGAGACATCCCCAAAGAGCGCCCAGCCATGTCCATACTGGGTTTAATCTTGCCAAGACCATTCTGTACAGCTCCCAAAGAAACCGCCATAAAACGAACAGAATAAGCAAACAACAGAGCTACCAATGTACCTGAAAAAAGCAGCCCCACTCTTTCGCCACTGTAATGCTTTACTAAATCAATAATCCTATGGTCTAGCCACGCCAAAGGCACAATAGTACCAATCGCGATAATCGTTCCAGGCAGAGCATAACCAAGTCCAGCTACGCCCACTGACGCTTTAACCGTCTTACCGTTATTTAAGCGAATGGCATAGCTCAAAACTAGGGCTAAACTCACGACAATAAGAGAAGCAATGGCGGCTAAGTAAAAAGAATTCCATGCTAGCTGGATAAAGTTTGAGCCAGGCATCTCCGCTTTAAACATTGCCCAATATGCCAACACGATGACAGGGATAAAAAAACCAACCAAAATAGGCAATGAGCAAAAGAGAGTAGCAAGCAAGCCACGCCCCCCCTTCAAAACCATACGACGGTTACTGGCCTTTTTTAAGCCCGATGCGTGATAACGTATACGGTGCCTAGAGCGTCGCTCAAGCAAGATCAACACAGCAACAAACAGCAACAAAACGCCTGCTAATTGGGAAGCCGCCGCAATATCACCAAATCCATAAAAGGTACGCAAAATCCCAGTCGTAAAGGTATTTACACTGAAATATTGTACCGTCCCGTAATCCGCCAATGTTTCCATTAGCGCCAAGGTCAGACCCGTGACAATCGCTGGGCGAGCTAAGGGAAGAGCCAATTTAAAGAAGACTGCACGACCAGAATAACCAAGTGTTCGACTGACCTCTAAGGTGTTCTCAGACTGCTCTAAAAAAGCCGCTCGACTCATTAAATAAACATAAGGATAAAGTACCAAGGTCAACATCACCATGGCGCCCCCTAAAGAGCGTATTTCAAAGAACCAATATTCACCATAGCGCCAACCCGTAAACTCACGGATAAGCGTTTGCACAGGCCCAGCAAAATCCAGCACACCCGTGTAGGTATAAGCAATAATGTAAGCAGGCATAGCCATGGGCAACAATAATGCCCAAGAGAAGAAAGTACGACCAGGAAAATTACACATACTCGTGAACCAAGCACAGGGCACACCGATCAACAGCACACCGACCCCGACGCCTAGCATTAACAGTAATGAGTTCGAAATGTATTCAGCTAATACCGTCTGATAAAGATGTTGCCACACTTCACCATCACCGATTAATACATTCACTAAAACGACTAAAATGGGTAACGCCAAAATAGCGGCAATCATCATTGCCACTATTTTCAACCAATTCCATTTAAATTTACTTGCTACACTCAGGGGAGCTAAATCAGCCATTAAATGTCAAAAAACCTTAATAAAACGCTCTTTATTTAGAGCCTACGCCAGAAAAAATCACTTCCAACCAGCTGTATCCATAATTTCAACAGCTTCACGGTTATTTTCACCTAATTGGCTTAATGAAATCGTGTCTGCACGGAAGGTGCCAAATGGTGCCAACATTTCAGGAGCACCAACGCCTTTTACTACGGGATATTCATTGTTCACATGAGCGTACCATTCTTGCGAAGCTCGATTCGTCAGGAACTCCAGCAACAATGTTGCATTCTCAATGTTCGTTGCCGCTGCGGTGATACCTGCACCACTCACGTTTACATGAGCACCGCGTTCGCCTTGCGCTTGGTTAGGCCAAAACAATTTTACGTCGTTATAAACCGCTCTTTCATCTGCGCTATCACTTTGACCAAGACGACCATAGTAATAAGTATTCGCCAACGTTAGATCACATACACCCGCAGAAACGGCTTTTAATAGATCCACGTCACCACCAAAAGGCGGACGAGCTAGGTTAGAAACAAGCCCTTTGATCCATGCTTGCGTTTTCTCATGACCATCGGCTTCCAACATGGAAGCAACCAGAGATTGGTTATAAATATTGGCAGAGGAACGCACACAAATACGCCCTTTCCACTTCGAGCTCGCCAGGTCTTCGTAGGTAGACAGCTCACTTGGAGCAACTGTCTTAGGATTATAAAAAATAACACGTGCACGTTGGGATAAACCAAACCAATAGCCATCACTATCTCGTAAGTGGCTTGGTATGTTTGTACTTAGCACGTCGTTCTGAATAGGCTGCAATACTCCGGCCGCTTTCGCTCTGTATAAACGACCAGCATCAACGGTAATAAACATATCCGCAGGACTGGCATCGCCTTCCGCTTTTAAGCGACTTAACAGTGCATCAGCAGAACCCGTTATCAGGTTTACAACAACATCATTCTCTTCAGAAAAAGTGTTTAATACAGGCTTGATAAGAGACTCTTTTCGAGCTGAATAAATATTAATCTCTCCTTTTGCCTGAGCCCCTAAAGGGAGAAGAAGCGACGCAACCAATGTGACAAAACCAACAGAGCTCAATATAGATTTTCGACCTTTTTTATCAAGCACGCTAGGTAACATCATTCGACCACTCTCCTTCTAACTATTCTCAGCCACTTACTGGATAATAAAGCAAAAAAACACGCTCTAGAGCCCATAAGGAACATCATAAAAATGAGACAAGAAATTAGCATAACAGAACGCTAAACACTAGCGATTATCATTTGCTTGATCACCTTAACAAGAGCAAGCAACTATAGAATAGTAAGACGCTATTAGAGATTAACTTATACCAAGAAGTTCACTTCATAAATAGGCGATAAAGGGAATATTAAATGAGTTGATTTAGCCCATCGCCAATCATCAACGCATCGTCTAATTCATACACAACACCTTCATTTAAACCCGCTGCTTTCGCTACTGCCATAGGAAAACCTTCACGTACTAGGTCATATTCTCGCTCGGCACGGATACAAGCATTCAAGTAACATGCTAGATTCAATACGCATGCCAATGGATTAGGCTCTTCATTTGCAAACGGGCGTTTGTGTAACTGTACCGCCAGACCAAGGCCTGCTGGAAATTTCCACAAATCCATTAAGGCTTTTCCAGCGTCTTGAGAGGTGAAGCCAAGTAAATCTTGCTCTGCTTTTACTCGACCAGCTTTACGGTTAGCGACTAACTCTTGAATTTCTTGGGCGATTGTAGGTTCTGTAAGGTGCAATAACAAACGACCTATATTATGGACAATACCAACGGTAAAGGCTTCATCGGCTTGAACAAGCGGAGTACGTTTAGCTAACCATTGCGCCAACTCGGCAACTCGAAAAGAATCAGCCCAGAACTCTGGTAATTTTAAGCCTTCTACCTTGGAAACAGAGCTTGCAAAACCGGAAGCAATAACCAAGGTCTTCAACTTATCGGTACCCAGCAAGACGGTCGCCTCATCGATTGATGAGATTTTCCTCGATAAACCAAAGTAAGCCGAGTTAACCACACGCAGTACTTTCAGTGAAATTGTTTGGTCATGAGAGACTTTTTCCGTGAGTTCAGAGTAATTAACATCTGGATCACTTAGCAACTGAATGAGTTCACGAACGACATCTGGGACATTAGGGAGTTTATCGGTTTGCCTTAAAAGATCTTGTGCCTGCATACCATTCCACCTTACTCTGGTTGGTTATATTACTGTTTAAGCAGAATAAAACAGCGCCTACTTTTTGCAACCAGAAATAAGTAGTGTTTTGCAAGCAAACCAGAACTTCCATCTAGGCAGGAAACAAAAAATGACAAATACGTTATGAGAACGAAGACAAACCGGCCGCCCTAGCAACCAATTTCTTTTTCAAAGAAATGTTTTGATTAAACCCCTTCATGCCTATATTTCTCAACTGAACAATGAGTGGCTGTTGAGTAGAAAATAAACGTTTAAACGATTCCATGCCTGCAGCCATGGCAATATTATCCAGCATACGAGCACGCTGATAACGACGCAGCACCTTACTCGCACCAAGATGTTCGCCACGCCGATTAGCCTTTTCTAGAACGTCCACTAACGCCTTAACATCACCAAATCCCAAGTTCGCCCCTTGCCCTGCAAGAGGATGAATCGTATGCGCTGCATCACCTATTAACGCTAGCCCTGCTCTTACATATTGTTTGGCATGACGCTGTCGCAATGGAATAACCTGACGTGTTTGCATGATACCCAAGACATCGAAACGCTTGTTCATCGCGTAATGTAAACGGCGGCAAAATGCTTCTTCGTCGAGAGCCATTAGAGATTCAGCTTCTTTCGGTGGCACAGACCAAACAATGGAAACAAAATGTTTTTGCTCAACAGAAGGAAGCGGAAGAAACGCTAAAATACCTTCTTCGCCAAAGCTCTGCCAAGCGGTATTTCCATGGGGCTGGGCAATTTCAATAGTGGTCACAATAGCATGGTGACCATAATCCCACTCAACAGTATCAAAAGCATTTTCGCTACGAAGTTTGGACATCGCACCGTCTGCTGCGATGATCACCTGAGCATCAAGAGTATGACCAGAAGCTAACTCAACTCTCACACCAGACTCACTCAGCTCATGAGAATTTAGTGTATCTCCTAAATACAAGTCGATATTTTTTGAGCTTCTAGCTTGTTTCATTAGTTGCTGATTCAATACCGCATTTTCAACGAGATGCCCAAGCTCGGGCAGCACAACTTCTCCGGCATTAAAGTCAACATACCCTTCACCAAGACCATCCCAAACCACCATATTGTCATAAGAAGCAATACGATCACGGGCAATTCCCTGCCAAACATTTGCGGTTTCAAGTAAGGCTTTTGATTGGCTAGAAATAGCACTCACACGCGCATCATAAGCGGGCGGAGTCGATAGACGATATTCGCCATCATGTTTATCGACAAGCGCAATACGTAAAGAAGATTTGGCTAATAATATCGCTGACAAAGCACCTACCATGCCGGCGCCCACTATTATCAAATCATACGATTTAGCCATCATATGTACTCCGTCTCGTCTTTATAGTAATTATCGTTTTTCAGCCATGAAAGCTTCAATATCAGCGATTTCTTTTGGCAACCCGTGAGTTAAAACATAAGGCCCATCAGCACGAATAAGCACATCGTCTTCAATACGAATACCGATGCCACGCCACTTTGCATCTACTGATTCGTTGTCTGCCGAAACATAAAGGCCAGGTTCAATGGTTAACACCATGCCTTTTTCTAACAAGCGAGATTCACCAGCGATTTTATAAGCGCCACAATCATGAACATCCAAGCCTAGCCAATGTCCTGTATTGTGCATATAAAAGTCTCGATATGCTTTGCTCTCGATCAGGAAATCCACATCGCCAGTTAACAATCCGTGAGTCACTAAGCCTTGTGTTAATGTCCGAACCGCTGCGTTATGACAAGCTTCATACGGCGTTCCTACTTTAAGCTCTTTCATTCCCGCATGGTAAGCATC
The DNA here is from genome assembly GCF_016906065.1 of Marinomonas foliarum. Lineage (NCBI taxonomy): Bacteria > Pseudomonadati > Pseudomonadota > Gammaproteobacteria > Oceanospirillales > Oceanospirillaceae > Marinomonas > Marinomonas foliarum. The sequence goes on from NZ_CP070273.1 coordinate 1,302,960, forward strand.
TAATACCACTTGATATAAAGCAGCTTGCGGCTCACTAAACTTACCTGTTGCAGGAAAAGTACGAGTAATGTCCGCGGCGTAGCAACCCAACTCTGCCCCTGCATCAATTAAGATCAGGTCACCCTCTTCGATTTCTTCGTCATTTTTGATGTAATGCAAAACGCAAGCATTGCTGCCTGAGGCGACAATATTGTTATACGCAGGCTGGCGCGCACCGGATTTCATAAACACGTAATTCAACTCAGCTTCTAACTGGTATTCGTACATCCCCGGGCGAACAGAGCGCATTGCCTGTTTATGGGCTTCAACACTAATTTGCGCAGCCGCTTCCATAATGGCAATTTCTTCTGCGTCTTTGTGCAAACGCATTTCAGCAACCTGAGGGGAAAGATCGATAAAACTTGCTGGTGCCACAGCGCCAATTCTGACCCGTGCAGCAATGGCATCACGCCAGCCGGCAATTTTTTCACGAAGAACATCGTCATTAAATAAATACACAACATGCTCGGCACCATCTAAAGCGGCAAACGCAACCTTATCTAACTCTTCCAGCGGAGCCGCATCACTTGCACCAAAATTTGCTATCGCTCCTTCGCTACCAAAACGAAAACCATCCCATTGCTCACGCTCAGGATCTTTTGGTAGAGTGACGAGCGTCATCTCGCCACTGCCATAAATAATGGCGTAGGCGCTTGGCTCAGGAAACCCCGTTAAATAGAAAAAACTACTATGAGGACGAAACTCATACTCGCAATCATTATTGCGTGTCGCCAGTTCACCAGTTCGCAACACCACTACACTGTTCTCAGGTAAGGATTGCATCAAGCGTTCGCGGCGAGCTTGATAAGTTTGAGTATCAATTTTCATAGAAGGTCTCACTTATTAATTGTCATTCCATCAAATACCATTGGTTACACTTTGCTTAGACGCTTTTTAGTGCGAAGGACTTAATGCAAAGAATTCTGTTTAGTATGATCAACATCTGGGTTGATATCATGATGCTCTGTGTACAACATCATCGCTGATAATCTGACGTATTCCACCAGCTCTGTTAAATCAGCTTCATTATCATTGTTATCTTCTAATGCGCGCATTTCTGCCTGCATGCCAGAGATATTGGCAAAATCACGTAAAATTTGCTTGGTTTCATCAGAGAGTTCATTCTTCTGACCAGATAAACCATAACCCGCTAAAAAGCCATGCGCCCATTGAGATAAAGTAACGCCTCTTTCACACAATTCTGCATCTTCATCTGAAATACTGGGCACTAGTGCAAACTCGCCATTTTGAAACAAAGTTAACGTAGCAGTATAAAGTTCAACAATAACAGCTCGACTCGCTTCTTCTTTCCAACCTTCAATGTCACAAAACTCTACTACCATCTTTAGCCAATCTTCCAATGGCAAGGTCACACCAGAAGCCAAATAGCCACAAAGCTGACCATGCAACTCGGATGGTGACGCCGTAATAGATTCTGTAACAAAAACATCGGCGATCAAATCAAAGTCCAATGCGTCTTTTAACATTTCTGTGGACATATCATGCCAACCTTTTGCTGTTCAGTTTATAAAAAAGAAGCCGCACCTAATGGCGCGGCTTTTTGTCCCATTTTGCGATCTTCTCTCAACAATATGGGGCTATTATACAGACCTTTCAAGTCTGCTTAGCCTAGTTGTTTCAGGCCAGATTCCAGTGTTTGCAGAATCAAAGTATTGATTGTCATTGGACCAACACCACCAGGAACGGGTGTGTAAGCGGCAACACGATCCTTCAATGGACCCAGTTCGATATCACCAATACCACCTGGGTGGTAACCAGCATCAACAACGACAGCACCGTCTTTAATCCAATCAGCTTTGATCAACTCAGGTTTACCTACTGCGCCAACAACCACATCGGCTTGTTTAACAAATTCAGATAAATTTTGTGTGCGAGAGTGACACATTGTTACCGTCGCATTGGCGTTCAACATCATCATCGCCATCGGCTTGCCAAGAATTGGACTACGACCAACCACAACAACATGCTTCCCTTCTAATGGGATGTCGTAAGCGGCAAGCAAACGCATAATACCCGCTGGAGTCGCTGCACCGTATGCCGGCTCTTTCATTGCCATACGGCCAAAGCCAAGGCAAGTCACACCATCAACATCTTTATGAGCTGCAATGGCGTCGAAGCACAGACGCTCATCAACTTGTGCAGGAACAGGATGTTGTAGCAAAATCCCATGCACATCTGGGTTATTATTTAGCTCATTAATTTTGTTTAAAAGCTGCTCTGTCGTAGTGCTTTCAGGCAGTTCAATGGCCATAGAGTCCATGCCAACACGACGACAAGCATTGCCTTTCATTTTCACATAAGTGGCTGATGCTGGATCAGCACCCACTAATATTGTTGCTAAAATAGGGGTGCAACCGGTACGCGCCTTAAGCTCAGTAACTTGAGCCTCTAGGCGGTTTTCAGTTTCTTTGGCGCAAAGTTTGCCGTCAAGAACCAGTGCAGTCATGAATGAGCTCCAGTAAAATTAGAGTGATGTATGAGGGAGCGGCATTATACCTCAACTTTTGTTTCGATACGCAATGCCTAAAACAATTTGTTCCTCAAAATGGAAAATCTTCGCCTTTTCGTTCTTTAACACCTAATTATGCAGGCTCTAAATAGTCCACTAATAGCTGCAAATTACGCTGACCTCGAAACTCATTCACATCCAGCTTATAAACTAAGCGTGCTTGAGTCGCTTTATCATTGGGCCATTGGTCTAAATCGACAAAAAAGCTAATCCCATCCAGCAATAGTCCACTGCTCGGCTCGCGCACCATAAGCTTCAAATGCTTTTCACCCACGATGCGCTGCTGCAGAATATCAAACACGCCATCAAAACATGGCTCTGGGAACATTTGCCCCCACGGACCAGATAAACGAACTTGCTCAGCAAAACTCAGACTAAAATCTTCTGGCGCCAGCTGGCCATCAGTCAACAAGGTTGCTTCTAGCTGTTCCGGCGTCACCCATTCAGTAATAATGGCATCGAATGCCAATTGAAAAGCCTCATAATGCGATTCTTTAATCGACATGCCCGCCGCCATAGCATGACCACCAAATTTGCTAAGCAACTGTGGATAACGCTTGGCCAATAAATCCAATGCATCACGAATATGTACACCTGGAATCGAGCGCGCTGAACCTTTTAACTCATCTTCACCAACACGAGCAAAAGCAATCACCGGACGATGACATTTATCTTTCATCCGCGAGGCCAAAATACCAATCACACCTTGGTGCCAGTCCGCATCATAAAAGCACATGCCATTTGGCATTTCCTGCTCTTCATCCAATAAAGACTCAAGCACTAATTCTGCCTGCTCTTTCATATCCGATTCAATGGCTTTGCGCTCGCGATTAAACTGATCTAACTGCTGTGCATAATTACGTGCTTGATGTGGGTGTACAGCCAACAGACATTCAATACCAACCGACATATCATCAAGTCGCCCAGCCGCGTTTAATCGTGGCCCAACAACAAAGCCCAAGTCTGATGCTTTCAATTGAGTATAATCACGACGCCCTACTTCTAATAAAGCAAGAATACCCGGACGCGCCAAACCGGCCTGAATTCGCTTGATGCCTTGCTGAACCAAAATACGATTATTGGCATCCAAAGGCACCACATCAGCTACCGTACCAAGCGCAACCAAATCCAAATAGTCCGCCATTTTCGGTTCTGGAATATGCTGGTCAGCAAACCAGTTACGACTATTTAATTCGGCTCTTAATGCCGACATCACGTAGAAAATCACCCCAACGCCAGCTAAGTTTTTACTTGGAAAACCACAATCTGGATGATTTGGGTTCACAATAGCATCCGCATTTGGCAGCGTATCACCGGGCAAATGGTGGTCAGTAACCACGACTTTCATGCCATAAGCTTTGGCAGCTTGAACACCATCAATACTGGCAATACCATTATCAACTGTCACCAATACATTGGGAGAACTTTTTTGTGCGACCTCAACTATTTCAGGCGTCAGACCATAACCAAACTCAAAGCGATTTGGCACCAAGTATTCTGGAGCAATCGCTCCCATTGCCTCTAAAGCAAGAATCCCAAGACTGGTACTAGTCGCACCATCCGCGTCAAAATCGCCAACAATCAGAATCTTCTGACCTGCAACAATTGCATCAGCCAAAATCTTTGCCGCGATTGTTAGATCAAATAAAGAGCTAGGCCTTAGTAAATTAGGTAGACGGTAATCAAGCTCTAGGCTGGTGCTCACCCCCCTCGCCATAAAAATACGACGTAAACTCAAAGGCATGTCTTCTGGCAAGTCTTCAGCAATGGCTGGAATGGATCGACGCTCTATTCGCATAACTATAAACACTCAAAAACTAAAATGGTTACAAAACAATAGAGAAGGGTAACACAAATAGGATATTCCATTTTATGGCAAAGTGATTAAATACCTATAACATCGCAAGATCCGTTTGCTTAACTATAAATGTAAGTCTATAAATAATTATAGGCGTTGTACTAACAAACAACTTTTAGGATGAAAGATGACCTTATCAATAAAAACTCGCTTGATTATGATGGGTACCTTACTCGCCGTAGCCCCAACAGTGATTGTTGGATTAATTGTCAGCCAAAGTGCGCTAAATGAGGGAACGAAAGCTCTCCAAGAAAGCACTCAAAAACAGCTAATTACCTCTCGAGATTTAACCGCGCAATCAATAGAGACCTACTTTTCTTTTATAGATAAGCAGATAATTAGTTTATCTCAAAACAATAGTACCGTTTCTGCAGCTAAATCCTTTTCTAATGCCTTTAATGATTACCCAAACAACACAACGTCTGACACAGATAAAAAATTAGCTGACTATTACCAAAATCAGTTTGATAAAAATTACCAAAGCCTAAATTTGGGACAATCCAGTAATCCTTCTTCACTATTGGCATCATTAAGCCCAACAGCAAAAGCTATTCAATCAACGTACATCGCAAAAAACCCAGCGCCACTAGGTGAAAAAGACACGCTAGACACATCTGGGGATGGCACGACATATGACAAAATACATCAAGAATTCCACCCTATGTTTCATCAGTTTCAAAAGGAATTTGGGTTTTATGATGTTTTCATTGCCGATGCAACAACAAGTAATGTTATCTATAGCGTCTATAAAGAGTTGGACTTCGGCACCTCCTTAACGACTGGCCCTTACAAGAACTCAGGGTTAGCTGAGGCTTTCAAAAAAGCGGTGGATGGCAATGAAAAAGCAACGTACTTAACGGATTTTGCGCCTTACGGCCCATCTTATAATGCACAAGCCTCTTTTATTTCATCCCCTATATTTAGTGATGGGAAAATCATCGCTGTGTTAATTTTCCAGATGCCAATTGATCGTATTGATGCCGTGATGACATACAATCAAACATGGGAGAAAAATGGTTTAGGAAAAACAGGGCAAACCTATTTGGTTGGTCATAATAAATTGATGCACAGCAACGACCGCTTACTACTAGAGAACAAAGAAAGATTTATACAAAAGGCAAAAGCAATAAGCTTACCCAATAAAACAATTGATGAAATTGCGAGCCGCGGTACAACCATTGGGCTTTTAGAAATAAATAACACAGCCGTAAATGAAGCAATCGCTGGAAAAGAAGGTTTAGTCATTGATAAAAACTACTTTAATGAACCCTCTTTAAGTGCATTCAAACCTCTAAAAATCCACGGCATGGATTGGATAATTATCAGTGAGCAAAGTCAATCGGAAGCATTCAGCCCCATAGAAAGTCTAAAAAACAACGTCTATACAACACTAACAATAGTCTCTGTTATAGCGTTAATTATTGGCGCTTTTCTAGGCCTACTACTTTCTAGAGTAATTATCCGTCCCATTAATAACATGGTCAAAATGATGCATGACATTGCTGAAGGAGAAGGAAACTTAACTCAGAGATTACCGGCCAAAAGTAATGATGAACTTGCTGAATTAGCCAAAGGCATTAACTTATTTATCGGTCATATTGATAAAACATTTTCAGCAGTTCTATCTTCTGTCGCGCGACTAAAACCTATTTCGGAAGAAATGGCTGACGTTAACGGCCAACTTTCATCAGCAGCAGACCAGCAAAAACATCAAGCCGAAAAAGTAAACGATTGCTTATCGGAAACCAATGAATCTACCCAAAAAGTAGAGCAGGAGCTTGAAGAGATTAATCAAGCATCAATACAAGGCAATACGACCGTTCTTTCTAGCAGTGAAATTGTCAATAAAGTCGCTGGAAGCATGACAGAACTTTCAGGTGATATTACAGAAGCTGTTGATGCACTTTCCAAGCTGAAAGGCGATACAGACCGTATAGCAGGTATTATTGATGTTATTAATAGCATCGCAGAGCAAACTAACTTATTAGCACTAAATGCAGCGATAGAAGCAGCTCGCGCTGGTGAAGCAGGTCGAGGATTTGCCGTTGTAGCCGATGAAGTGCGCTCTTTAGCCTCTAAAACTCGCCAATCTACCGATGAAGTAGCAAACATGGTGGGAGCTATTCAGAATGGCACTCAAGAAGTTGTTAAACGTATGGAGAACAGCAAATCTAATGCGAACCACTCCTTAGAAAAGGTACAACAAGCGACACAATCTTTATCTCAAGTTAAAAGCGCAATGGAAACGATCTCGGATAGAGTCGCGCAAATCGCTATGGCGATCACAGGTCAGCAAAATAACTTTTTGGAAGTCACCTCTCATTACAATGATATGAAAGCCAGCTTTGTACAAATTAATAAACAGACAGAACATTCAACAATGGTCGGAAAAAATGTTGTTCAGTTGTCTGAAGGCATCATGGTACAAATTAACCGCTTCCAAGTAACAGACAACAGTTGGTCTACTGATCGTAGAGACCTTGTCCGTCCCACTATTGATACAGACGACAAGTAAGTTAAAGTAGCGCCTCAGTATGCTTGCCTACGTACCGAGGCGCAGCCTATCCAAATAGTATCTGGCATCGCTGGCCTACAGCTATTCAGCCCGCATAAAATCCAAAAAAGAATTTGAAAATCAAACACCTAAAATCGATAGGCTTTGTTACATTATAAACGCATAGGTGAGACTTTCTTACAATAGACAGCCAATAAAGGAATTTTATAGAACAATTGTTCCTTCAACCCCAACCCACCACTAAAAACAAATTTTCGATGCTATGATGCCGCACTTTTTTGATTTGGATTGACATCCTAAAGATAAAAACTGAGCAACTCTCGTTTTAACTCATCGGAAAAAATATGAATAATCAAACTTCCGTGGCAGACAAGCCACAATCAAACCAACGTTTTGCCTTGATAGCTCTTACATCATTGTTTTTCATGTGGGGCTTTATCACATCACTGAATGACATTTTAATCCCGCACTTAAAAGGTGTATTCGACCTTAATTACACCCAAGCAATGATGATTCAAATGTGTTTCTTTGGCGCCTACTTTATTGTCTCCGTTCCAGCAGGAAACCTAGTCAAAAAAGTAGGTTTTCAACGTGGCATTGGTATCGGTCTAATGATTGCCGCAGCTGGCTGCCTATTGTTTGTTGCCGCAGCTAAAGCCCAACAATACAGTATATTTTTAACTGCCCTGTTCGTCCTTGCTGCTGGCATCACGATTCTACAGGTTGCAGCGAATCCACTTGTCACTGTTATGGGTCCGACTGAAACGGCATCAAGCCGTTTAACCTTGTCTCAAGCGTTTAATGCTTTAGGAACGACAGTGGCTCCTCTGGTTGGCGGCGCTCTACTATTCACTGTTGCAGGACAATACGCGACTAAAGCACAAGAAGCTGAAAGCGTTATTATTCCCTATATTGGTTTGGCAATTTTGCTGATTGTTCTAGCTGCTATTTTTACTCGTATTAACCTTCCGACACCCTCTAGTATAGAAAGCACAGAGGCAAACGTACCAAGTGAAAGTATTCTAAAGCATCGTCACTTGGTACTAGGTACTGTGGCTATCTTCATGTACGTTGGCGCGGAAGTGGCCATTGGTAGCTTATTAGTAAACTTTTTCGGATTAGAAAACATCGCAGGTCTTGCTGAAGCAGAAGCAGCGCACTACGTTGCTTATTACTGGGGCGGCGCAATGGTGGGACGCTTTATCGGTGCAGCACTAATGCAGCGTATTTCAGCAGGAACGTTATTAACGATAAATGCACTTGCTGTAATTGCATTAATAGCCAGTGCCATCATCAACGATGGTCATCTAGCAATGTGGTCAATATTAATCGTTGGCTTGTTTAACTCTATTATGTTCCCAACCATTTTCAGTCTTGCCCTGAAAGACCTTGGACCACAAACAAGTCGTGGTTCCGGTTTGTTGTGCTTAGCTATTGTCGGTGGTGCAATCCTACCTATGCTTCAAGGCCTAATCGCTGACTCTATTGGCCTTCAGATCTCATTTATCATGCCTATTTTTTGTTACCTATACATCGCTTATTTTGGTGTATTTGGTTCAAAACCAAAGCAGCAATAATCCGATAACATACAATCTGAAATAGTAAACCCGCCCTAGGAAAGCCTAGGGCGAGTTTACTATAAAATCATATTAGAGCTACGCTCGACAGGTTTGATTCCTGCCAGATCGCTTCGCTTGATACAAACGATTATCTGCTAACGTAATGGCTTCTCGCAATGATGTGCTGCTATTCATCCCAGCTAAACCAAAGCTTAAAGTCATATGGAAACGCTGGTCTAAATGAGAAAATTCGTAAGACTCTACTCGATGGCGCAAAATTTCAGCAAACTCAAATACCTCGTATTCGTCCATGCCACAAACAGCGATCAAAAACTCCTCGCCTCCCCACCTTGAAACTAAATCGTCTTTCTTCGGCAGAGATTCTTGGAATATTTTAGCTAACTGAGTTAACGCATAGTCACCAACATCATGACCATATTCATCATTAATTCGTTTAAAGAAGTCTACATCGGCCAACAAAAGGTGAAAGCTTTGTTGAGTACTTATTTCTAAGCGCTGTAATATCCCTCTTCGGTTTAACAACTTTGTTAGCGGATCGGTATAGGCATATAACTTTAGCTTTGTCGTCGTCTCTTTCAATTCTTGATTAAAACGAGACATTGAATATTCATAAATACCAGATAGAAAAACCACAACTATAAACGAAAAAAGGATTCTCGACTTTAACGTTTCGTGATATCCAAACTCTGAAAACCGGCTATCCATAAAATACATAACTAAAATTAATGCGAGAGTAAAAAGGGTTAACTCGATTAACCCTCTTTTCATACCATGTAAAAATAATGCAACAGCAGGAATACAGTAAATCCAAACATGACCCGTACCATTTACACCACCAGAATAAACAAGGTAAATCATCAAAACATACAAAGGGTAAATTACAAAATACCCACATAATTTATGATTATGTGTTCGACGCAAATAAATATGGTTTAGTGAATATAAAATAGCGATAACAAGTAAACTTACCCCGAGAAGGAGTTTACCCTGCCATATAGAAACGACACCTAAAGGAAGTGTGAATAAAACGCCAACAGAAGCGAAAAGGTTGATAATAAAGACGCGTCGAGTATCTTCTGAAAAAACAGTATCAGTGTTACCAACATATAAAAAAGTGAGAAAAGACGTTTTTTCTTTATTATTTATTTCAGTATTCGTTTTATTATTTAATTTAGTCATTCACGCCCTCCACCCCGTGCCACAAGTTCGCACATGGCTAATAAGAACATGCTACACCAAAGGATTAAATAGCTCCTTAAATAATCCCTCACCGTTACAAATAGCAACATTAAATAATAAAAGATGCTTCCAAAACATTAAGCTGGATACAAACGCGATAACAAAACAGGCACAACCGTCTCGACTTTTAATATACGATCACCTAAATGCACAGATTCCATTCCAGCTTCATGCCACTTACTCACTTCAAACTCGTTCCACCCTCCTTCTGGCCCAAGAGCAAGAACACAAGGTTGTTGAATATCGATAGGACAACGCTTTGCTAAATAAGGATGAGCAAGTAACCCAACTTTGTCTTTCAAAATAGCCGGCAATTGATCTTCTACAAAAGGACGAAAACGAGGAATAAGCGTCCAGTTAGGCATAACCGTATCTTTTGCTTGCTCTAGGCCTTCTAACAAACATTGCTGAATAGATTCAGTCTGCAAAACAGGGCTCTGCCAGTAGCTTTTTTCCACTTTGGCTGAATGAATAAGGTATAAATCCTTCACTCCCATGGCAGTTATATTTTGTAAAGTACGCTTCAACATATTTGGTCTTGGCAAAGCCATAACCAGCACCATAGGCAAAGGCTCTGGAGGTGGTGAAGATAAATTTAACGAATGAATATAGCCAACTCTATCTTCGCTTGGTGGTTCATAAACCCCTTCCCCTATTTTTCCATTCAACACTCCCACGCGCAGAACATCACCTTGTTGCGCTTTAATCACTTTCGAAACATGGGTTTGTTGACGCGAAGAAAGTCTGTAAAGGCCATCACCAAGGGTATTATTAGGGTCAAGTAAAATTATATTCATATGAGAAGCGCAAAAGTATGAAGGAAAAAGAAACGGCCAATCAAAGATTGGCCGTTATTATTAGTCTTACTGAATTATTTATAGCTAAATCTTACCTGCAACAAACGCCTGAACATCGCTCAAGCTGTTATCTAACACTTCATAAGATTCTTCTCTATCGAAAAGATCTTTCATGTGTTCAGGTAATATAGGTGTTTCGCAGCCAGCTTTTTCGACAGCTTCAGGAAACTTCACAGGATGCGCTGTTGCCAAGGTAATCATAGGAACAGACGGATCTTTCCAGCAATGACGAGCCGCTTCAAGACCTATCGCCGTGTGCGGATCAAGCAAGTATTGTGTTTTAGCAAACACATCTGCAATCACATCACATGTCTTCTTATCATCTACTTTGTAGCTATCAAAGTTCTCTTTAACAAAAGACCAAGCTTGATCATTTAAGGATACATCGCCTTTATTAAAGCGTGCCATCAAATCATCAATCGCCGCACCATCGCGGCCATGAGCATCAAATAACAGACGTTCAAAGTTGCTTGAAACCATGATATCCATACTCGGAGACAAGGTGACATTCAAAGACTGACGACTCATGTCATTTTCAGCGATCACGCGATGTAAAATATCATTCTGGTTAGTAGCAACCACAAGCTGATCAATTGGTAAGCCCATTTTTTTCGCCAAGTAACCAGCAAAGATATCGCCGAAATTACCTGTTGGCACAGAAAAAGACACCTTACGATGTGGAGCTCCAACAGACAATGCAGAAGAGAAATAGTAAACGATTTGGGCCATGATGCGGGCCCAGTTTATTGAGTTAACCGCTCCTAACTTAGCACCTTTCAAGAAAGACTGATCCGCAAAGCTCGATTTCACCATGCCTTGGCAATCATCAAAGTTACCTTTTACCGCGATATTAAACACATTATCGTCAATAACTGTGGTCATTTGACGACGCTGTACTTCAGATACTCGCTGGTATGGATGCAAAATGAAAATATTCAAATGCTCTGAATGACGGCAACCTTCAATAGCAGCAGAGCCAGTGTCTCCTGATGTCGCACCAAGAATAACCAGCTTTTCCTTGCGCTCAGACAGCACATAATCCATCAAACGACCAAGTAACTGTAAGGCAAAATCTTTAAACGCCAAGGTTGGACCACGGAATAATTCCAGTATCCATTCGTTGTTACCAACCTGAACCATAGGCGCAATAGATGTATGATTGAAGCTCGCATAGGCGTCATCAATCATAGTCTTAAATGCGTCTGCAGGAATATCGCCTTCCACAAACGGCCACATCACTTTGAAAGCCAACTCTTGGTAGCTTAAGCTTGCCCAAGAAGCGATCTCTTCTTTGCTGTAATGAGGTAAGGTTTCTGGCACATACAAGCCACCATCATTTGCCAAACCAGCCAATAACACATCACCAAAAGAAAGCGCTGGCGCTTTACCACGAGTAGAAATGTATTTCATATTTGCTCTCTCTTACGCCAAGTTTTCAACACGGATTCGCTGTACTGTTCCCGCAACATCCGGCAAGGCTTCAATTGCCGCAATCGCAGCATTCATATTGCGTTCTTTTACATCATGAGTCATTACAACCAAAGGCACTAACTCACTGCCTTCACGCTCACGCTGAATAAGAGACTCAATACTGATGTCATTCACAGACAAAATCTGCGTAATATTTGCAAGCACGCCAGCACGGTCTTTAATCGTCATATTCAAGAAAAAACCACACTCAATTTCTTCTACTGGCAACACTTGGACACTAGACAAAGAGTCTGCCTGGAATGCCAAATGAGGCACTCGATTCGTTGGATCCGCCGTTAAAGTACGAGCGACATCTATCACATCAGCAATAACAGAAGACCCTGTTGGCAATGCACCGGCACCAGCACCGTATGTCAATGTCGGCCCAACTACATCACCTTGAACCATAATAGCGTTCATAACGCCATTAACATTAGCCAAAAGCTGTTTGTGAGATATTAAAGTCGGGTGAACACGCAATTCAATACCCGATTTAGAACGACGCGCAATACCCAAATGTTTGATTGCATAGCCAAGATCATCGGCAAATGACACATCTTCAGCAGTAATACGACTAATGCCTTCTGTGTAGGTTTTTTCAAACTGCAAAGGGATGCCAAACGCAATGGACGCAAGAATCGTTAACTTGTGCGCAGCATCAATCCCTTCAATATCAAAAGTAGGATCCGCTTCTGCATAGCCCAACTCCTGAGCTTCAGCTAGCACATCTTCAAAATCGCGACCTTTCTGGCTCATTTCGGTCAAAATAAAGTTGCCTGTACCATTAATGATCCCAGCCAACCATTCAATTCGGTTGGCTGACAAGCCTTCACGAATTTGCTTGATAATAGGAATGCCGCCAGCAACTGCCGCCTCAAAGGCAACAATAACGCCTTTTTCTTGGGCTTTAGCAAAAATTTCGTTGCCATGCTCTGCAATCAGAGCTTTGTTCGCAGTAACAACGTGCTTACCATTTTCAATAGCGGTAAGAACAAGCTCTTTGGCAACCGTGGTACCACCAATTAACTCAAGTACAATATCAATCTCTGGATTGTTGACTACATCAAAAATATCACGGGTAACATTGATATTAGAGGTATCACAAGCGTCATTATCACGGCGTGCACCAACCTGCTCAATAACAATACTGCGACCCACTCGACGAGTAATCTCTTCTGCATTATTAAGAAGAATGTTAAAACTACCGGACCCCACTGTCCCCAGCCCACAAATTCCGACTTTTACCGGTTTCAAAACAATACCCCACAGAGATAATCTAATTTTTATAAGACACTTAACTAAGTGACAATTTAACTTATTATAACGCCAGTGTTATTCAAACCCAACGTAGAAAAGGCTGAAGAAGGCTCATGTTTGGTGGAATATTTCGCAATAAGACTATAACCCAAGGCGTTTTACTAACTCAGCCGCAGGTAAATAGCCTGGTAAGAACTCACCACTTTCCAACACTATGCTTGGCGTGCCACGAACGCCCACTTCATTACCTAATTTATATTGTTCAGCGACAGGGTTAACGCATTTATTTTCAGGAACTTCTACTCCCAACTTTGCTTGCGCTAGCCACTCTTTAGGGTCTGCTGAACACCATATACTGACCATTTTGGTATAAGTCTCAGAACCAACCCCTGCTCTTGGGTAAGCCAAGTAACGAACAGTCACACCTGCCTCGTTCAGCTTGGGAACTTCTTTATGAAGCATTCGACAATAGCCACAATCTACATCAGTAAATACAGTGATATGCGCTTTCTCGCTTTTTGCTTTATAAACAATCATTTGTGACTCAGGCAATGCCTCAATTTTAGCAAGCTTGGCTTTTTCTGTTTCATTTTCAAGCGTGGTATTGTCAATACGATAAAGATCACCAGCGACAAAATACTTACCATCTTGTGTAACGTGCAGTGTGGGCCCATTTTTCAGAGCGACAACATACAAGCCTGCATCATCATGCAGATTAACGCTTTCGACTTCATATTGAGGTAATGCATTTTGAATAGCGGATAAAACAGCAGTTTGATCAGCAAATACGATAGTGGAAAATGAGAAAAGAAATGCGCCTGCCACAGCAGAACGAAAGATACACAAAAAAGAACGCTTCATGAAAACCCCAAAGACATGATAAAACAGTCTCCATTAGGCCATACGACAGGGGGTTAGTTCCATAAAAAAAGGCGACTGACGTCGCCTTTTTTTAATAAGAAAAAATTAACGTTTAGCCAATTTTTCTTTGATACGTGCAGATTTACCAGAACGCTCGCGTAGGTAGTAGATCTTAGCTTGACGCACGTCACCGCGGCGTTTAACTTCGATGCTTTCAACCAAAGGGCTGTACGTTTGGAAAGCACGCTCAACACCGATACCGCTAGAAATTTTACGAACGGTAAATGCTGAGTTAAGACCACGGTTACGCTTAGAGATTACAATGCCTTCATAAGCCTGTAGACGCTCGCGTGAACCTTCTTTAACTTTAACTTGAACAACAATAGTATCACCAGGACCGAAGGCTGGGACTTCTTTTGTCATTTGTTCAGCTTCTATCTGCTGAATCAGTTTAGTTTTATTACTCATGGATGTGACTCCTAATGATATGGTTTCTTATCAGCTCGAAGGTTCTTCTTTCTGACAAGCTCGCAATTCCTACTCTGCCGAGGTTGAATCTTCAGTTTCGCGAATAAACTCTTCTAACAACAACTGCTGTTCCTTGTCCAACTCAAGGTTCTGCAGAAGGTCTGGCCGGCGCTGAAAAGTTCTTGCGAGCTTTTGCTTTAATCGCCAGCGTCTAATCTCCTCGTGGTTGCCACTAAGCAGCACTGATGGCACTGGTTCGCCATTTAGTACTTCTGGGCGAGTATAATGCGGACAATCCAACAAACCATCAGAGAATGAATCTTCATCCGCAGACGCTTGTTTTCCTAATACTCCTGGAACCATACGAAATACAGCATCCATTAGCACCATAGCCGGTAACTCGCCACCACTTAGGACAAAGTCGCCAATTGACCACTCTTCATCAATCTCAGATTGAATCAAACGCTCATCAACGCCTTCATAGCGACCTGCTACCAGAATAAATTCTGCTTGTTTAGCAAGTTGCTGCACGCCTTCTTGCGTTAGCGTACGCCCTTGGGGGGATAGATAAATAACTTTTGCATTGGGCACCGATAATTTGGCACTTGCAATGGCATCTTTGAGAGGCTGAACTTTCATCAACATCCCTGGACCACCACCATAAGGTCGATCATCTACAGTCTTATGCTTGTCATGAGTAAAGTCACGGGGATTAAAAAAATCCACCTCAACCAACCCAGACTTAATGGCTCTGCCTGTTACTCCATATTGGGTAATGGCCTGAAACATCTCCGGAAAGAGCGATATAACGCTAACCTTCACGTTGTGACCTCAGCTTATCTGTTTAAAATTCTGGATCCCAATCAACTACCATTTCCTGCTGTTCTAAATCGATGTTTAAAACATAAGTTCCTGGAGCATAAGGAATCAATCGCTCTTCACGATCAAAGCTACCTTCACACGCGCGGACAACAATCACATCATTCGCACCAGTTTCCATAAGTTGAGAAACCTTCCCTAAGAGGACTCCCTCTTTGGTAATAACCCTCAGACCTTCCAGTTGACTCCAGTAATAATCACCTTCGTCCAATTCTGGTAGCTCTGCTGCATCAATATAAACATCCATACCGCAGATCTCTTTTACTTGATCTCTGTCGCTATAGCCTTTAACGGATGCCACCAACCCACGCCCTTGCAGACGGCCTTGGCTTAATTCTACGGTTTTCCACCCACTAGGAGTTTTCAACCACCAATGCTTGTAATCAAAGATTCCTTGCATTGGGTCGGTGTGCGAATATAACTTCACCCACCCTTTGACACCATATACTGATGTAATGCGTCCAACCACAAGGGCTTGCTCAGGAGCGGCCGCTTGTTTTAACTCAGACATAGCATTACCTCAGTATTAAGCGCTTTTGCTAGCATCTTTTACAAGCTGCGCAGCACGGTCAGAAAGTTGAGCGCCTTGGCTAACCCAATGGTTTACGCGATCTAGATCGATGCGTAGACGTTCTTCTTGACCACGAGCAACAGGGTTAAAGAAACCCAAACGCTCGATATAACGACCATCACGAGCATTGCGGCTATCAGCCACGTTCAAGTGATAGAATGGGCGCTTTTTAGAGCCACCACGAGAAAGACGAATAGTTACCATATGATTGGTTCCTTATTGCTTAACGAAACACCCCTTGCCGAGTCGAATTTTTGACTCATACTACAAGAAGGCGGCATATTCTAGTCGATAAACTAGAAAAACGAAAGGGCGATTTACTCGCCCTTTCACTTTAATTGGAAGTTTTTTTAGTCCATCCAATAAAAACAAGCAAATAGCCCCCTTATTTAGGGAAACCTCCGCCACCAGGAAGACCTCCAGGCATCATTCCACCGAGGCCACGCATCATTTTTTGCATACCACCTTTGGCAGACATCTTCTTCATCATTTTCTGCATCTGCTTATGTTGTTTAAGCAAACGATTTAAATCCTGAATCTGTAGGCCAGCACCTGTTGAAATACGCTTTTTACGAGAACCATTAATTACATCGGGGTTACGGCGTTCAGCGGGTGTCATGGAATTAATTAACGCTTCCATTTGAACGAACATTTTGTCGTTCACTTTATCTTGAATATTGCCCAGCTGCCCCATGCCTGGAAGCTTATCTAACATGGAGGTCATTCCGCCCATGTTTTTCATTTGCTGAAGCTGTTCTTTAAAATCTTCTAAATCAAAGCCTTTGCCTTTCTTTAGTTTGCCTGCAAGTTTTTCAGCTTTATCTTTATCTATCTTTTGCTCTGCTTCCTCTATTAAGGAAAGCATATCGCCCATACCAAGGATACGAGAAGCCAAACGATCTGGGTGGAAAGGCTCCAAGGCATCCGTTTTTTCACCCACGCCTAAGAACTTAATCGGTTTGCCCGTAATGTGACGAACAGATAACGCTGCACCACCACGAGCATCACCATCTGTCTTGGTAAGAATAACACCAGTAAGCGGCAATACATCGCCAAACGCTTTGGCCGTATTAGCAGCATCTTGACCTGTCATTGCATCGACAACAAACAAGGTTTCAATTGGATTAACAGCAGCATGAAGCGCTTTGATCTCAGCCATCATATCTTCATCGACAGATAAACGGCCTGCTGTATCGACAATCAAAACATCTTTGTGCGCTTTCTTAGCGAAGTCGATAGCATTATTAACAATATCGATTGGCTTTTGAGACAAGTCGCTTGAAATGAAATCAACACCCACTTCTCCAGCCAGAGTTTCAAGCTGTTTAATAGCGGCAGGACGATAAATATCCGCACTCACAACTGAGACGGATTTTTTCTCACGCTCTTTCAAATACTTAGCAAGCTTGGCAGCAGATGTTGTTTTACCCGCACCTTGCAGACCAGCCAGTAGGATAACTGCTGGTCGAGCGGCACGAAGGTTTAGGCCATCGTTAGCCTGCCCCATGACATTCTCAAGTTCCTGTTTAACGATTTTCAGGAAGACTTGACCTGGACTCAAACTCTTAGAAACCTCGGTTCCTATTGCACGCTCTTTAACCGCAGCAATAAAATCTTTAACAACAGGCAAAGCAACGTCAGCTTCAAGCAGAGCCATACGCACTTCACGCAACACTTCTTGTATGTTGTCTTCAGTTAATTTAGCTCGACCTCGAATACGATCAAGCGAGGAAGTTAAGCGATTCGATAAATTGTCGAACATATTGCCCTCAAATTTTGACTCTAAATGGAAAAAACCTACAGTTTCAGTTTATCCAAGGTGAAATTGCCTCTATTATAACGGATAAATGATTTACACCCTATACCTTTACCCTGCGGAACCTTTAGTTTCATGACTCAATTATCGCTTTGGCTTGCTTGTATCGTTTGTTTGATTGCTGGCACAGCGTATTTTATTCGCCAGAAAAGCCTTTATACACAGTATGTAGGTGCGATTGCGATCGTTTCCCACACCCTTGCGCTTACACAAATACTGCTAAATCGTGATGGATTTAACTTTTTAACAATTGGCTTGCTCATTGCGTTAATTGGCAACAGCCTTCTATGGCTTAGCAATCGTAACAAAGATTTGTCTTTGCTACTTGGCACCGCATTTCCCCTTAGCGCCATTATCATTGCCCTGAATGCTATTGAACCATGGGATTTAACTCAATTACACAGCAACTCTTGGGGCACTAGCGCTCACATTCTTATTGCCTCGGTCGCTTATAGCTTATTCGCTACCGCTTGTGGCGTCGGGATTTTACTTGCTATGCAGGAGTATCAACTTAAGCACCACAAACTGAAGCAACTATTAAGAGTACCACCACTGCAGGTCCTAGAACGCTTGATGTTTGAATTTATTTGGGCCGCATTTATTTTGCTGACCATCACAATTGCTACTGGCTTTTACTTCATTGAGGATATGTTTGCTCAGCATCTGGTCCATAAAACATTTTTTACAATTGCTTCTTGGTTCGTATTTGCGGGTTTACTTCTTGGCAGATACATAGCTGGCTGGCGCGGACAATTAGCGGTAAAACTGACTCTGAGTGGCTTTTTCTTACTCATGCTTGGCTACTTTGGCAGCAAAATTGCGCTGCAAATTTTACAATATTAACAGCGCATGATGTAAAGTATGTTTGACAGTCAGATCTTAAGAACCAATAATCCAATTATCTACATAATCGAGGCGATCCCTTTTTGAACGAAGTACCCTTAGGTGTTCTTGGTGGAATACTTTTTTGTCTTATTTTACTTTCAGCTTTCTTTTCGAGTTCCGAGACAGGGATGTTGTCGATAAACAAATATCGACTAAAACACCTTGTAAAAAACAAGAACCGATCTGCAATCAAAGTAAACACTCTTTTAGAACGCCCAGATAGACTTATTGGCGTCATCCTAATCGGAAACAACTTTGTTAATATCCTAGCTTCCGCGATAGCAACCATCATTGCTGTACGCCTGTGGGGAGACGCTGGTGTAGCCATCGCAACGGCGGCACTAACTTTGGTGGTACTAATTTTTGCAGAGGTCACACCAAAAACGTTGGCGGCGATTCACCCAGAAAAAATCGCTTTTCCCGCGTCTTGGATTCTTGCAATTTTACTCAAAGTACTCTATCCACTCGTATGGCTAGTGAACGGCTTATCTAATGGGCTTTTACGCTTGATCGGTGTGCATGCATCGCAAAAGAATCACGACACGCTTGATTCCGAAGAATTAAGAACCGTCGTAAATGAGGCTAGTGGCTTAATCCCTGCGGCCCACCAAGAAATGCTGATATCCATACTCGACTTAGAAAGAGTCTCTGTTGAAGACATCATGGTGCCTCGAAACGAAGTTATCGGCATAGATATTGAAGACTCTATTGAAGAAATCATTGAGCAAATCTGTCAAAGCAGACACACGCGCATGCCCGTATATAATGGCGAAATTAACAAGGTAATCGGCATTTTGCACGCACGTCATGCAGCAGTATTCCTTCGCGATCCCACACCATCCAAAGCCGCGCTATTAAAAGCAACGGTTGAACCTTATTTCATCCCTGAAAGCACTTCGCTGAATACGGTCTTGCTCAACTTTCAGAAAGACCACCAGCAAATGGGTATCGTGGTTGATGAATACGGTGATGTTCAGGGTATTGCTGCATTAGAAGACGTACTTGAAGAAATCGTGGGTGAATTTACGCCACCAACACAAGACGAAGATGAAGAAATTCAGACACTGGACGACGGGTCATTTAGAATTGAAGGCTCGACACACATTCGAGAAATAAACAAAACATTGGATTGGCATTTACCGACAGACGGACCAAAAACATTAAATGGTCTTATCATCGAAACACTGGAATTCATCCCTGAACACCCTATTAGCTTATGGGTTGGGCACTACATGATTGAAATCCAAGAAATCGAAGACAAAGTCGTTAAATACGCAAAACTTCAGCTAAAGCGTTAAGGAAATATCATGAGATACTGCCCGCAATGCGGTCACGCCGTCAATATGACCATCCCTGCCGGGGATAATCGACTACGTGCGGTTTGCCCAAGTTGCGAGTTTATCGATTACGACAACCCTAGGCTAATCACTGGCACCATCCCTCTTTATAACGGCAAAATATTGCTTTGCAGGCGTAACATTGAACCACGCCTAGGTTTCTGGACATTACCTGCTGGCTTCATGGAAAACCAAGAAACAACCAGTGAAGGTGCGTTAAGAGAAACACTAGAAGAGAGCGGCTCAGTCGCCATATGCAAACAAGCATTTAGCATGATTAGCATCCCTCGCATCAACCAAGTTCACCTTTTCTACATCGCACAATTAGAAAGAGATGACTTTCATACAACTGAAGAAAGCTCCGAAGTTGCCTTGTTTGCTCTTGATGAAATCCCTTGGGATGAACTGGCCTTTAGCAGCGTCAGTAAAACCATCGAACTTTTCATCGCTGATCATAAAAAAGGCCATTACGGCTTTCACGAAGATACGATTCACTTCAATACTGTATCGGAATAAAGTGGTAGGCCACCTCTTCATAGGGGTGAGCCAATAACAATGCGGCCAGCACTCCAGCCTTTACCTCATCATCCAGAACGATCTCGACTCGATATTCATCAACAAACTCCAACTCATCAAGCTTACCTAGAAATGGCGTAGCGCCTTTTCTAGGACGGAACTGCCCCTGCCCTTTTACTTGCCAGCAACAGGAATCATAATCCCCCATAGCGCCCGCACCAGCAGAAAACACAGCCTGCTTTACAGACTCCAAATGCGACTCAGGCACATAAAATATTAACGAATACATAACACCCTCTCACTACACCAACTTTATTAAACTCAAAAATCATCTCACCAGAGACTAACCTGCTCCTGACTGTGCGGTAAAGCCAAAGCACTTTGATAATAAGGGTTTAAAATACGAACTCTTTCATCCAATTGCGCCGCCAAGGTTGGCGCAGCAATATTATCGGATGAGTGAACAAACACACTTGGGGTAAGTCCTTGTGACAACCACTGAGACAATTTTGCCGCCCATTGGTCTAGCCATAATTCATTGCGTGGCAAATCAGGATGGCCAATGAAACGCACCACAGGATGATTGGCTGTAACCACAGGATGGCAAGGCACTCTTGGTTTCTTCTTCTGTGCATCAATCAGACTTTCACAATAAGCATCTGTCGAAAAAACAGGCCGAGAGTCCATTACCACACGATTAACTTCACGATCAGACAATCCTGCTAAAAAACGTCGTTCTGTCTGAGACTTATTAAAATAGGCTAGATGACGCACTTCAACAGATAAAGGTGTAGATAACGTCCACATATCGCACAGGGCAAAAATAGTGTCCAAAGCACGCTCATCGCATATAGCAGGGAACTGCAACATGGTTGGACCAAGCTTAGCCTGTAACGGTTGCAAGGAAAGCATAAAAGCTAACCAATCGTGCTGAACGTCACTCCAAGAACGCTCTATTAATCGATGGGTCACGGTTTGAGGGGCTTTGAAACTGAATTTAAATCCATCAACAACAGACTCGTACCAACGCAATAACTGTGCATCGTCCACTTTGGTGTAAAAAGTACTACCAACTTCAACCGTAGAAAACACGTGTGAATACCGACCCAAACGCTCCCCTGTTGGTAAAGACGTGGGATAAAGCCAATTAACCCAAGCAGGGTGCTGCCATTGCGCCATACCATAATGAATTTTCATAGATCCCTTAAATACACCTTAAGACTTTAATATCACACCACCTAAAGCCCATGGTACCTATAAAAGACACCAACTGAAAACCAAACACCACTCAGACTAACTTGCACATAAGTGTCAAACAACTCTCTACGCTAGACAAAGAAGCCCTGCCTATTTCGTCATGAGCCTTGGGCCAGTGCCTTTCTCACCCAACTCATCATAAGGGTTAAGAAGCCGACACCTTTCCAGAGAAAGACAACCACAACCGATACAATCAGCCATCATTTCTTTCAGCTCAACCAATTGGGTGATCTTCTTATCAAGCTCATTTTGCCATCTGCCGCCCAACGCCTCCCAGTCATCTATAGTAACGCGGGTGCGATTGGGCAACCCTTCAAGCTCCAATAAAATATCCTCCAAAGAAAAGCCTGTTCGCTGAGCAACCTGAATAATAGAAACAACCCGAATGACATGCTTTGGATACTGCCTATGGTTAGATGTATTTCTTTGGCTCTTGATTAGCCCTTTTCTTTCATAGAAATGCAAAGCCGACACCGACACACCAGTTCTTTCACTTAACACTCCCACTGAAATCCATTCAGGCATTATTATTTTTCGCATTTAACGCTTGACCTAAACTTAAGTTGAGGTATCAGAATAGCTATAAACCCAAGCTAACTCAAGCCAGTACTTAATAAACAGCTGAGAAAACACTTGAGAAAATACCATCTACATTCAGGAAGAGAACCTTAATGAAAAATGACTTATTAGAATCCAGAGCTCTTTGCCTGCTGCTAATTTCTACATTAACCGTGATGTCCAACGCCACTATTGCTCCGGCATTACCAGGATTAGCCAACGAGTTTTCGGGAACACCTTCAGCCGATTTCTGGGTAAAAATGCTATTACCTATCCCAGCTTTATTTGTGGTGATTTTTGCGCCGATCTTAGGCTGGACAGCGGATAAGTTCGGTCGCCGAAATCAAATCATCATTGCGACGACCATCTTTGCCATCGCCGGAGCTGCTGGTACACAGCTGCAAGACTTAGAAGCTATTATTATCAGCCGAGCCATTCTGGGCATATGTGTCGCTGGACTAATGACCGCTGTAACGGCGTTAATAACCGATTATTATTCTGGTCCGAAAAGAAGCCAATTTATGGGACTACAACAAGCTTTCTCCAATATTGGAGGCATTCTTTTCATCGTTACAGCGGGCTATTTAGCAGGCATCAGCGCTCGACTGCCTTTTTATATCTACGCCATTGCTATTCTGTTGCTTCCGCTCATATTCCTGTCTATTCGTGACAGCAAGCAAATCAATCAGCCAAACGATAACCAACAAGACGATACCAATACCAGCTGGAAGCTACCGCTCATCGGCTGCTCTCTTCTCCTTTTTTGCCACTTAATCGTCTTTTATATCCTGCCAACACAAATTCCATTTTTTATGGTGGATATTGGTATCACTGATCCAAGTAAATCAGGCTTGGCAATCGGAATGGGGACATTAATCGCCGCGATAACCGGCGTATTTTTTGGCAAGCTGGTTGCCAAAATCCAAAGCTATGGCGTCGCACTCATCGGCTTTATTACCATGAGCATTGGCATGCTCGTGCTATCACAAGCCACATCGTTCAGCTTAGTTATTCTCGGTTGCGGCCTCATGGGTGCTTGCATGGGATTGGTAATGCCAAATTTCATGGTAAAGGGCATGGCGCTTGCGCCAAACAACAAGCGCGGACTCGCATCTGGCGTGCTGACAAGTAGCATCTTCATTGGACAATTTGTTTCACCTTTTGTCACCTCAACTCTTATCGCCAAGTTTGGATACAGTGACTTTTACTTATTAGCAGGGGCTTTTACTTTAGTTCTAGCCATTGCAGGCGCAGCCACTCTGAAAAAACAATCTACTCTCACTACAAACGTCAATAAAGGAAACTAAAATGAAAGTACTGGCCTTCGGCACAAGCAACAGCAAAAACTCTATCAACAAGAAACTGGCTTTTTATGCTGCCCAGCAAATCAACAACGCAGACGTGTCACTAATCGACATTAACGACTTTGAAATGCCAATCTATAGCGAAGACAGGGAAAAAGAGTCAGGCATTCCGCAGCTCGCGCATGATTTTTATAAGGCAATAGGCTCGGCCGATAGCATCGTGATGTCATTCGCCGAATACAACGGTTCTTATACTTCTGCCTATAAAAACCTATTCGACTGGACATCCCGAATAGACATGAAAGTTTTTCAGAATAAAGCTGTTCTTATGCTATCCACCTCACCGGGCCCCAGTGGAGCGCAAAGCGTTTTAGCTGCCGCACAAGCCTCAGCATCCTACTTTGCAGCGAGCGTAATCGGTGCCATATCATTACCGAGCTTCTTTGATAACTTTGATACAACAAAGGGAGTGGTTACCAATGAAACATTTAAACAACACCTATTAAGCAGTATTGATAAGCTTTCTTTTTAATTAAAATGCCCCAAAAAAGTAACAGCAAGATTCATACTCTCGCTGTTACTCTCAACACACTCTAGTCTAAATACTTTGTGAGCTATAAGGATGGGATTGGGTGATACTCAATACTATCTATCGTGTAGGTTTTTTCTCCCGCTGCCAGACGAATAGTCACGTCATCATCTTCTTGTTTTTTCAATAGTGCTTTTGCCACAGGTGAGTCAACACTTATATAAGCTGAATTGTGATCCAATTCATCTGGCCCGACAATACGATGTGTACGCAGCTCGCCATCCTCATCCTCTAAGGTCACCCAAGCACCAAAAAAAACCCGCGACTGATCTGTAGGAAGACGATCAACCACGGTACAGATATCCAAACGTTTTTCCAGATAGCGTACCCGACGATCGATTTCTCGCAGCTGTTTTTTACCATAGATATATTCCGCATTCTCAGAACGATCACCTTGCGCTGCCGCCTCTCGAACGGTTTCCGTGACAGCTGGACGCTTTTCTTTCCACAAATACTTAAGCTCAGCCAGCAAGGTTTGAGCACCTTCGTGGGTTATGTATGCAGATTTTGGTGGAGATGGTGGACGATATCGACTCATTAATAGCAGCCTTCTTTTAACAATAAAAATTAACCAGTAAAAACAAAAATGCCGCCAGCTATTATTACTGGCGGCATTACATATATTTAGCAATCAGACATTAATTTAAAAAACTATGACTCTTGCTTATGAACATGAACATCCATTTGAGGATATGGAATACCAACGCCACGCTCATCAAAGGTGTATTTAATTTTTTCTAAAAGGTCTGCACGCACAGTCCAGTAATCGCCCGATGCAACCCATGGGCGCAAGAAGAAGTTCACCGAACTGTCAGCCAGCTCAGAGACCGCGATTAAGCACGCAGGATCTTTTAATATACGCTCATCAGCATTAACAATTTCTTCCATTATCTGCTTAGCCAAACGAATATCTGCATCGTAGCTAATGCCAATAACAAGGTCTAAACGACGAGTCGATTCACGAGAGAAGTTCACAATAGAGCCATTCATTACAGAAGAGTTTGGCACGATGATAACGCGATTATCTGGCGTTTTAAGATGAGTATGAAATAGCTCAATACGATTAACCGTCCCCATTTGGCCGCCAGCATCAATAAAGTCACCAGAGCGGAATGGACGTAATATAATAATCAACACACCTGATGCAAAGTTAGACAAGGATCCCTGCAATGCAAGACCGACAGCCAAACCTGCAGCACCAAGAATCGCTATAAAGGATGTCGTCTCTACTCCAATTTGACCAAGCGCCATCAGAGCAACGCCAGTAAACATCAGAGCATATAAAATGCTCGATGCGAAGCCTGCAACCGCCTGATCAACGGACCCTTTCAGCAATCGCTTCTCACACCAACGAGCCACTTTGGAAGCGATGAACTTACCCACAAAGAAAACAACAAGACCAATTACTAAGTTGATAACACTATCAGCCAACCAAGGCATCAGCTCGGAGCCTTGATCAAATAACGACTCTAACTCATTCATAATATTTAATTCCCTTACTATTCCACTTTAAATTTAATCAGATTAAATAATTTGATTTATGCTGCCACTCATCAAGTAATTTTTCCAGCTGATAAACGCCATTCCTATTAAAAAGCACACAAGATTGCCCATTAATAGAATGTAATCCTTTAACGCCAGACTCATCAATCAGCAAGCATTGCTCCCTTAGGGCATCTACAGCACCATCATCCCGCACACTCATGCCCAAGAAAGCACTCCATTCATGTTCTGGTAAAGCACCTTTAATCGCCTTATCTAACAATGCAATGCACTGTGCTTGTGTCATCCTATAATAGGGTACTTTTGATTGATGACGAATAAAAAACAACGTCAATGCAAGCAACAACAAAAAAAGGCAACCGATAGAAACTAGAAGCTGGACCAACATTATTTAAAATCATAGGCAAGTAATGAATCTTTCGCCCTTAGAAGATGCTCTGCATGCTCCACCTCATAGCCATCCATCTCAAGTCGAAACTTCATTTTCGCAGGCTTGGGCAGATCCCCCCACTGATCGTGGGTAGGTATGTGCATTGTTTTCTCTGTAACAATATAAAATGCCGAGATATCTTCATGTGTCGATAAATCTTCGCTAAGCTGGTCCAACAAATGCTTAATTCGAATGCTGGCTTCAATCCAATTAAGCTCTTCTGTCCCTACCGTTTTCAAAAGCACTCGAATACTATCAATTCTTTTTTGACGCTCTTCCAAGAAACGGTCTTCTCCTGCACGAATTTTTTTCTCTCGCAGTTTATTCATCTTCAATTGGCGCCTAATAAACCAAAGAGAGACTGCAATCACACCAACACAACAAACTAAAACGACTAAAAACGCAGTAAAAGACATAAAACACCCTATCCAAATAACACAATCTTACTTTTCGAGATAAGTAAGCGACAACATAGCATCAAACAAACCCGGCGTAGAAACCAAAAGACCTTCACCATTCACCACAACAGGCCAACTATCAGAAGGTTGAAGATAACGCCCAACCTGAGCACCCGCTTCTTCCGCTATTAAAGTGCCGGCAGCCATATCCCATGGTTTCACACTTTCAAAATAGGCATCCAAACGACCTGCAGCCACCCAACATAAGTCCAAAGCTGCAGAGCCATTACGTCGCACATCCTGACAGTGGTGCAAAATACGCGAAACTCTTTCGAGAATAGGTAATAACGCATCTTTTTGATAAGGAAAGCCAGTCGCTACCAATGCATTTCGTCGTTCTTTCGCACCGGATACCGCCAAACGCTCTTCATTACAGTAAGCGCCTTCACCTTTAATAGCCCAAAAGCACTCTTCTAAAAAAGGGGCATTAACAACACCTAAAACACGCTCATTGCCAATATAGAGACCAATAGAAACGGCAACATGATGATGTCCATGTGCAAAGTTCACCGTTCCATCTATAGGGTCAATTACCCAAACGGGGGTGCTGTTACCGACACTAGCAAGATCCAAACTCGGTGACGACTCTTCGGATAAAATACAATGCAAAGGGTAACGCGCAAGGATGCTGGAACAAATATATTGATCGACGGCAATATCTGTGGTCGTTACCAATTCATGGTCCATTTTATAATCCCGCACAAAAGTTGACTCAGCTCTTGCTGCAACAATCATTTCGCCCGCTTTAACGGCAAGCTCTTTGGCAAAATCCAACCATTCAACAGCGTTATCTTGCACACTCCCCCCCTTTTTTAAAATAAGTATCTCGGACTTAGTCAGCTAATCGAACATTCAACCAATGAGAGATATCTTGCACCTGTTCAGGACAGACCGAATGAGGCATTTCATAGGCTTTATATTCCACAGAATAGCCCTTAGATAACAATAGATCTCTTGCCTGAATCGACAACGCAGGAGAAACCACAGGATCTTGCGAACCATGGTGAATAAGAATAGGTGTCTGCCCATTAACACAAGAATCCGCTTCCTCCACTTTATCTCCATTGACCAAATAGGTTGATAAAGCGAGAACGCCAGCCACTTGATATTTCGTATGCAAAGCCGTTTGATAAGCAATAACACCACCCTGAGAAAATCCTGCCAATATAATTCGGCTCGGAGAAATTCCTTGATCAATTTGATCCTGAATCAATTGCTCTACTTGAGCACAAGATTCATTGATATTAGCCATATCGACTTTACGCTCTAGCGTCATCTCGTAGATGTCATACCATGCACGCATTTCCATGCCACCATTTATGGTAACAGGGCGTCGAGGCGCATGAGGAAAAACAAAGCGAACCTTCAACGTAGGAAGCAGAGAAAGCGCAGGAACCAAAGATTCAAAATCATGACCATCAGAGCCAAGGCCATGCAACCAAATAATCGCAGCATCTGGCTGCTCATGAGTTTCCACTACTACAGAAGGCAATACATCGGTCATTTTTCAAACACTCCAAAAAAATAGGCTATCGCAATTCGCCATAGCCTATCATATTGCCGTATTTCACTCACTCTCACCTTTACTGCATAGTGTAATTATTAATACAGCGCACATGAGATATTAATGCTCAACAGGAAAACGCATCTCCAAGACCTCCTGCTTATCACTTAACGTAAACAAAACATCCGCTCTATTGGGCATTACCGCCAACATATGCCGAGTTAATCTTTCGTAATACTGCATGAACCCTTTCAGCTCATCCGAAGACATTACTTTTAGATCAATGGTATCAAGCAATATCCCATGGATATCATGAAGGTGATTTTCCAACATGCGCTCCTGCTTATTGCGCCAATGATATACAACGTCATAACTAGGGGCCTGCATCCAAGTCATTAGATCAATCTTTGAAAATAATGTTTTATAATCCTCTTCTAAAAATTGATTCACCTTATTGCGCCAGACCCCTTGTGCATCTTCCCGCTCTTCGAGAGCGTTGATTGGAGAATTCATAAGATCCATCATTGGTGGCGCACCAACACACCACCCCTCAAATAACACCACATCGACCGGACCCTGAACTTCTTTCCACAAATGAACCGATTTTCTATCGTCTATCGACTTATCGAAGCAAGGGAACTTCATCACCTCACCTTCTTTCAAATTTTTTAAGCGATCAAATAAACTTAGAGCAAAGCGAACATCATGAGTACCCGGCACACCACGCACGGCAAACATGGACGAAGTTTGGCTAGCAAACTTCATTCTGTCGTGCTGAGTACTGTATAAATCATCCAGACTGATTACCACGCAATTCAGATCAAAGCCTTTATTAAGAATACGGCTTACAACACTACAAAAAGTCGTTTTTCCACAACCTTGCGCCCCACCCACACCGACAATTAAGGGGCCTTGCCCAATATGCGCCTTTTGACTCAACCAATTAGAAAAAGGTAAATACAATCGATCCATTTGATCAACTAGGGAAGCATCTGCATATAAACAGCTTAGCGTCTGCTCCACCTCAAATCTCAACCGATGAGATAATGTGTCAGGCATACTTAAATTTACGAAATCAAAATCACTCTGTTGCTTAAACATAACGAGCACCTCCGTAAGTGTCATTATTGAAGTATAGTAAACGACAGGATTCTTGATTGTTTTTTACACTAGGAGGTAAAAGGCAAATTTAATTGAAAAGGTTGCGGTGGTGTCAGGCGATAACCAACACCAATGAGACGAACTGAACGAGGAGATCTAGAAAAGGCCAGCTGCAACAATTCAGAAAATGCGTCTTCTGTTAATTTTCCTTTTATTGGCCGCTCAACTGTCGTTTGCTTGAAATCATCAAATTTAATTTTGAGATAATACTTACTAAGCTGTGACTCATAACCTCGGCCTAACATACGCTTCTTCAAATCCGCCAATAGCATAGGCAAAACGGCTTGGCACTCTTTGATGTCCAACAAATCTTTCGCAAACGTATGCTCGACAGAAACACTTTTCCTTTCTCTAGAAGTCACCACAGGACGATCATCAATCCCCAAAGCCAATTGAGAAAGACGATAAGACATACTACCAAAACTCTTCTGCAGCAACGCAAAATCCAACTGCTGCAGATCGGCACACTTAAACACCCCCAAGGCAGCTAATCGCTCTTGTGCAACGCGCCCAACCCCAGAGATAGCTTTAACAGGTATATCAGAAACAAATTTACGCTGCGCTTCTGGTGTCACGACAGTCAAGCCATCAGGCTTATCCCAATCACTAGCCACCTTAGCAATAAACTTATTCGTCGCGACACCAGCTGAAACGGTAATCCCTACCTCGCTAGCAATTCGAGACTTTATTTCTTGAGCAATTCGCGTCGCGCTCCCTTGTAGGCACTCAGAATCTGTCACATCAAGATACGCCTCATCCAACGACAGCGGTTCAATAATATCGGTAAATGCTCGAAAAATTGCGTGCATTTGCTCAGAAGCAACTCGGTACTTACTCATATTTCCTGGCAGAATAATTAACGATGGGCAAAGGCGCTTAGCCACCGAAGTCGGCATCGCAGAACGAACCCCATAAACACGAGCCGCATAATTCGCAGTAGCAAGTACGCCACGACTATTTTCAGGTCCACCAATTGCAATTGGCTTATCTCCCAAACTAGGATCATCGCGCATCTCTACGGCGGCATAAAAGCAGTCGGCGTCAACATGTATAATTTTTCTATTTGGTGACATAACAAAAGCACTGTATAAAAAAACAGTATACTATTAATTCTCTCTACCCTTCATCAAGTATAGAAAAAGAAAATAGATATCACTAAAAATCACCCTCCATGCAAAACCCAGCCAAAAACACTAGAAAATTAACGCGATAAGCATATTTACTATCAAAAACAAAGAAAAAGTGCTTTTTTAAGCGCTCAAACATGGACGCTAGAGCGTAAAATGGTTTACATTTTGTCCATTAGATTCGCCAAGTTAAAAACAAAAACGTTTTTAAACACACAGTAAATGCTTAAGACCTGCTGCAAATGACCGATTAGGTAAAGTAACGGCACAATAAGTGCCACTTGAAAACGCAGAATATTGAGAAAAAGACTTCCATACAAAGGGCACCACCATGACAGTATCACTTCGAATTTTCTTTATCGCCGTAGGTGCAATAATGCTTGCTGGGTGTCAAAATCTTTATCAACAAGATGCTGGTGGAAACACATGTACAACAGTTGCTCCTTGTAATGGAAATAATTTCAATACTGGACCGAGCTATACACAAAATGGCGTGGTGAACACAAACAATACTATTTCGGTCATCAAGCAGGAGCCCATTATCATAACGGCGACAGGCTATGCCGCCATGATGACTAATAAGCGCCTCACTAAATCCCAAGCCCGCATTATGTCTTTGCGCAGTTCGATGCTAGACGCCTATCGAAACCTTTCTGAACGTGTATATGGCTTAAAAATTGATGGTTCAAGCTCGTTAAGCAACATGGTAATGCAAAACGATGAACTTAGAACTTACGTAGATGCTTACCTAGTTGGGGCAAAAGTGGTTTCTCAGCGAGAGCATGAAGATGGCACATTCGAAACTATAGTTGAAATGGCCTTGCAGGAAAATTTCCGTGAGTGTGTTAACTCCGGAAACGTACGGACAAACCCAAATTGTACCGTTCAACCCGGCTACCGCGCTGTTGATGTGCAAAATTCAACACCAACAACAAACTTTTATAGTATTGAATAACCAATGCTGATCTTAAAACGCACATTACTTGTCGCCTTAGTATTTTTATTGCCAGGCATGACTTTCGCTAAAAGCGTAGACGCGGTTGGCGAAGCCGTCATATACAACAACGATATTGCTGACGCTCGCTACAGAGCAACTCAACAAGCTATTAAGCAAGCGGTTTTAGAGTCAGGGTCTAGAGTTAACATAAAAGATGCGTTAAACAATGGAGAGCTTGAGTCTAACCTAGAAATTCGCAGCTCAGGTTATGTTCAAAAGGCAAGAATCTTATCTGAAGAACAAAATGGCGACTTCCTTCGCATTGTTGCTCGTGTCGACGTGACACCAGATTCACAATGCAGCTCAGGCC
Source organism: Marinomonas foliarum (assembly GCF_016906065.1). Classification (NCBI taxonomy): domain Bacteria; kingdom Pseudomonadati; phylum Pseudomonadota; class Gammaproteobacteria; order Oceanospirillales; family Oceanospirillaceae; genus Marinomonas; species Marinomonas foliarum. Next base: position 1,334,836 of record NZ_CP070273.1, read on the forward strand.
CAACAAGTTATTACAAAAAAACAGTCGGAGTGACAGGGTTCGAATTACAAGATCCCCTACAAGCTAGGTTAGGAGGTCTCAGTAATATATCCAGAGAGCTACCAAAAGACTTGGCGGATGAAATTAATAAGCAAGGCTACTTAAGAGCTTTAACAGCCACAAACATCGCCATCTATCCAGATCTAATAAACGCACCATCCTCCACTAACTATGATGGATCTCTAACTAATGTCACAAGAATCAGTGAGCAACTTGGTGTTCAGTACATTGTCAGTGGTGTGATTAGAGATATTGGAGAGGTTTACCTTAGATTTCCTAACGACAAAGAGTCAAAAGACCTTCTTGATGAAGGAATTGATAAAGAAAGAAACTTTGTGGTCGATATATATATATATGATGGTTTCAGCGGCGCCCTACTATTCGAGCAACGCTATAATGAAGTAGGTAACTGGGACATTTCTGACCATGCAAGAGTAGGCTTTGGCAGTGCCAAGTTTTGGTCTGTTCATTATGGAAAGGTAGTTCAGCAAGCTCTAAAAGAAAGTGCATTAGACACAAGCGATCAATTACGTTGCCAACCATTTATAGCCAACATTTTTCGCACGGAAGGGAATAGGATCCATATATCGGCAGGGTCTTTGTCTGGAATCAAGCAAGGTGATAAATTCAATGTTTATCGCCGTTATGAAGTATTCAACCAGCTGCAATCAGCTCAAACCCAGCTGAATAATGCTAATATCAGTGTTACAATAAAACAGGTTCAACCTAACTTTTCAGTTGGAGAGCTGGTTGTTGACTCCCGCATTTTGAATGTACAACAACAAGATGTCGTGATTGCTTGGTAACTTTATATAACAACGCCTATACACTACAGGCCGCTTTATTTTTTTAGGACAGTACAATGAATAACGAATTACTACATCACCTAGAGCAACGCATCAACGAAGCTGTAGAAGAAATTGGCTCACTGCGCAAACGCATTTCAGAGCTTGAAATGCAAAACTATGAACTTAGTGAAGAAAAAAGTGAAATTCAAAGCACTCTGAGCCAAACTAAGGAACAACAATCCAACTGGGAATCCTCTCTTTCTCAGATGTTAAACCGCTTAAATCAGATGGACGAAAAATGATGAAATCACTTTTACTTGCAACTTTAGTTTTAGTTAGTGCACACGCATCCGCTGAAGGTCAAATTGCGAGTTTGGTAAATTTTTCATCTACAGCGGCGCGCCCAACAACAGCTGAAGGCGAAACAAATGTAACCTCCATTATAAACGCATCAATGGAGTACACTCTGCCAGAAAATATTTCTTTGTATGGCGGGTTATCATTTGTTATTGGAGAAACATTCGAGAACTCCGTCTCTTTCGGGTCCCGTTATTATAGCGCGACACCAGCACTTCAAATTTTACCAGGCATTCCAATGTGGTCATTTATAGGTGGTGGCGTCTCATTCTTCGACGAGACAGTCTATTATCCAGAAGCTGGTTTTCGCATTGGAATATCAGATGCATCACGGTTAGATATTTTTGTGAAAATTCTAAACAGCAGTAGTGACACCTATGACAAACACGTCATGGTTGGTGCGGGACTTACTTTCTAAGTAAGATGAAATTATTACCTTTTTTCATCGCCAGCGCCTTAATCACAACGACTTACATTTGGTGGCAAAGCGGAAAACACATCACTGTTATCCTACCAAGTGAGGATCAGCGAAAAGAAATGCTTGGTATAAGCAATACACCAAGAGTTCCGCTGACCCCAATAAAATATTGAGCCTTGTGTTTCTATGGAACAACTTATAGCAAAACTCGAAGCTAAGATAAACTGGCTAACTGAGCAGTTAAAATCAGCAAACGAGGAAATACTAAAACTACAAGAAAAGACAACCACTTCCATTGAATACAGTGCTTCAATGGATTTATTACAACACATGGCCGATCGGTCAACAGAAGATCAACTGCAGCTTTATATTGAAGACTCTCTTGACCTTTTAAGTACCGCATCAGTCCCTGAGCAAGTAAAAAAGCCAAATAGAGTGGAACATCAACTCAACTTTGACTTAATGCACGAGCATGCTGATAACAGCACCACAACCACGACAACAGAACAGATTGATTACATGACCACACAACAAACAGAGCTTAACGGCTTGCAAGAAGACGACAAACTAGTCGATAACGACACTAGCGTACAAGAAGCAAGTGACAGCACGACAGAAGCAGCGACATTGACGCCAGAACAAAAAAAGCGTCAAAAAAACCAGAAAAACAATCGCCGCCTAATCAAAATGCTCGAAGACCGTTATCCGAAAGCGTTTGACTGGAATCAACCTAAGCCTCTGAAAGTCGGCATAGACAAAGACATGGTTCTGGATGATGACTTTAACGCTAGCAAACAAAAACGCGCCCTAGCAGCCTACACGCGCTCAGACAGATACAAAAAATGTTTACTGTCAGGCCAACCACGAATTGATCTGGAGGGTGTAGCAGTAAATAACGAGCCAGCCCTACCTGAATCCATGATTCCCGCTAAAGCCAAGACAGCGACAACTAGCCGACCAGCTAGAGAAAAGCCTGCTCAGCCGACTCGTAGCAATAAACCAAAAGCCCAAGCTAAAAACAGAGCAAACTCAAAACCTAAGCACGCCCAAAGCGCTCCCAAACAAGAAGATATTTACGACAACCTATCCCCTGAAGAGCGCATGAAAGCAAAATTAGAAAAATTGCTAAATAAATCTTAAAAAACTATTTACATAGTAAAGCGCGATGTATATTATACGTCGCGCTGCTGTGGAGGGGTTCCCGAGTGGCCAAAGGGAGCAGATTGTAAATCTGCCACGAAAGTTTCGGTGGTTCGAATCCACCTCCCTCCACCATTAGCAGTATCTTCTTAAGATTCAACATCTTACAGCCCAAAAATCAAACACAACCCTCAAGACCTCGTCAAGAAACCACCTAACAATCAAGAAAAGCACAACCTATTCCTTACACTCAATTTTTTGCGACACCACCCTTCTTACATCACCACCCGCCAACACCATCACACCAAACACACACTCACCCTAAAAAGACCAGCATCCAGCAGCACACCCACATGCTCTCAAAACCCACCCAGTTAAACAGCTTAGACGGACGATAGACGATAGACGATAGACGATAGACGATAGACGATAGACGATAGACGATAGACGATAGACGATAGACGATAGACGATAGACGATAGACGATAGACGATAGACGATAGACGATAGACGATAGACGATAGACGATAGACGATAGACGATAGACGATAGACGATAGACGATAGACGATAGACGATAGACGATAGACGATAGACGATAGACGATAGACGATAGACGATAGACGATAGACGATTTTGAAACTATCTAAAGAAAGGTCAAGAAATAAATAGAGGACATTAAGGCGATTATGAGAAGAATGGTGGGTCGTACTGGATTCGAACCAGTGACCAATTGATTAAAAGTCAACTGCTCTACCAACTGAGCTAACGACCCGCTCATATTTTTACTGATTTATTAATGGTCGGAGTAGAGAGATTCGAACTCCCGACATCCTGCTCCCAAAGCAGGCGCGCTACCAGACTGCGCTATACTCCGAATGGCTCCTCGAACTGGACTCGAACCAGTGACCCAATGATTAACAGTCATTTGCTCTACCAACTGAGCTATCGAGGAATTAATCAGATTAGAATTCTGTATAGGGATAGTTGGTGGGTCGTACTGGATTCGAACCAGTGACCAATTGATTAAAAGTCAACTGCTCTACCAACTGAGCTAACGACCCAACTATCAAGTAATGGGGTGGACGATGGGGCTTGAACCCACGACCGCCGGAATCACAATCCGGAGCTCTACCAACTGAGCTACGCCCACCATTACTAATGGTGATGATAAAATAAATGGTCGGAGTAGAGAGATTCGAACTCCCGACATCCTGCTCCCAAAGCAGGCGCGCTACCAGACTGCGCTATACTCCGAATGGCTCCTCGAACTGGACTCGAACCAGTGACCCAATGATTAACAGTCATTTGCTCTACCAACTGAGCTATCGAGGAACTAATATTTTATCTTGCCACAACAACCACCTTTAGAAGATGGCGGAGGAGGAGAGATTCGAACTCTCGGTAGGCTATTAACCTACGCCAGTTTTCAAGACTGGTGCATTAAACCGCTCTGCCACCCCTCCGTTGCGAGCGAGGTGTATAATACTGATTTGAAATTTCAGTGCAACCTCTTTTTTAAAAAAGTTTAACTTTTTTCACTCACGTAGCCTTGATCAGCAGAAGAACGGATCCACACATTAGAATACCAGTAATAATGCTGTCCTGAATTGTCAGGCATCGTACAGTTTATACGACCACGACCAACACCAAAAGGCTTCGGTGCACTTGCCAGCACTTCCGTCTCAGAAAGCCACTCAAGGGTCGCCTTTCCTTGACCAGATACATAACAAGCCAAGTCTTTAAAACGATACTTACCTTCTTTAAAAGTCAAACTAATCGACACAGGCTGATCGGTTGCGTAATCACCACCCGCCTTTTCTGATAAGAGTGGCATTGGCTTAGCATTTAACTTTGTTTTTAATGTTGATAACTTGGCATAAGCACCAGACGCAGGGAAACGAGGCAGATTTTCGAAGTCAGAATCTGCACTTACCACGCCAGACTGTTGTCCGAATGCCAAAATCCCCCTCTCTTTCATCATGCTACGAATCTGCCCATTAGACTCACCATAAGGATAAGCCAGCATTTTTGGTGAGCTTCCGAGGTACTTAACCAGCAAACCTTCAACAGTATCTACTTCATTTGTCATACGTGACATCCAAGCGTCATCGGTTTCACCCTTCTCTTTACGCAACATATAAGGATGACTAATTGTATGGTTAGCGAACACACCACCAGACTTCTCCATCTCCTTCATCTGCTCCCAAGTTAAAAAGCTACGGCTTTTACGCTCTACTGGTTCAGTATTGATAAACACCGTAAAAGGAAAATTCCTTTCTTTTAAGACAGGAAATCCCGCTTGGTAAATGTTGCGATAAGCATCATCAAATGAAATCGCCACGGCTTTTTCAGGTAACGCTTTATTCGCTTTTAGATCATCCAATGCAGAACGTAAATCCACAACTTGAAAGCCTGCATTTTTTAAATAGTCCATATGTTCAGTAAACTGCTCAGGCGTCACCGAAGTTGATTTAGGCGAGCTAGCACTTACATGATGGTATTGCAGAACTGGCAAATAATCTTGCGCCTGAAGCATCGTACTTGCACTTAGGGCAGCGATGACAACGCTATAACGAGCCTTTGACAACATGTCTATTCCTTATTGATTAATATTTATGCTCATTCTACGTGACGAATAGCAGGTCTGACCAGCTCACCAAAACACTACAAACTGTTATGGCTATTTTCTCATGTCACTGCATCTACTCATTTTCATAGCACCCTCCTACACTCAAGAGACATCAAGGAGTTCTCAACAAAAGGAATAACTATCTCCACAAGAGGAAAAATCATGAGTAAATCCGCTTTTTACAAAAATTTGGGCAATCAACTCCACACACTTAAGCAAGAAGGCCTTTATAAAGTTGAGCGTCCTCTAACAACACCACAAGCAAGCCAAATCAATACAGCCGATCAATCACCTCTAATTAATCTGTGCGCAAATAATTACCTTGGTTTGGCAAATGATAGCCAAGTCACAAAAACCGCTCACCAAGCACTAAATGACTACGGCTACGGCATGGCTTCAGTACGTTTTATTTGTGGTACGCAAAACATACACACCCGATTAGAGAAAAGCCTTAGTGATTTTCTCCAAATGGAAGACACCATACTTTATTCTTCTTGTTTTGATGCCAACGGCGGCTTATTTGAAACTATACTCAGCGATAAAGACGCTGTCATCAGTGATGCGCTCAACCACGCCAGCATTATTGACGGTATTCGCCTATGCAAAGCAAAGCGCTACCGTTACGCCAATAACGACATGAATGAACTGGAAGACAAATTACAACAAGCCGATAAAGATGGGGCGAAAACCAAACTCATTGTCACTGATGGTGTTTTCTCTATGGATGGCATAATTGCCGACCTAAAATCCATCTGCGACCTTGCTGATAAGTACGATGCGTTAGTAATGGTAGACGACTCTCATGCAGTAGGTTTTTTGGGCGAAAATGGCCGAGGTAGCCATGAGTACTGCAATGTACTTGGTCGTATCGACATTATCACAGGAACATTGGGCAAAGCGTTAGGTGGCGCATCTGGTGGCTATACCAGCGCTTCAGCAGACATTGTTGATTGGCTTCGTCAACGCTCTCGCCCATACTTGTTTTCAAATTCATTAGCACCAGTTATCGCAGCCACCAGCTTACAGATTGTAGAGTCCCTAAAAAAAGGCGATTCAGCCCGCAAACAACTAAAAGCAAACAGCCAATACTTCCGCACCCAAATGAACGCCCTAGGCTTCAACCTAGTGCCTGGCGATCACCCTATTATTCCTGTTATTTTAGGGGACGCAAAACTCGCACAAGAGATGGCAAATGCGCTATATAAAGAAGGGATCTTTGTAACCGGATTCGCCTACCCAGTTGTTCCAATGGGCAAAGCCAGAATTCGCACACAAATGTCAGCGTCACTAACAAGGGAACAGCTCGATCTTGCCATAGCTGCCTTTACCAAGGTAGGCCGCGAGATGGGTGTCATTGAAGGAAAAAGGGAAGGAAATAAATAATGAAAACGCTTGCGAAACTTCATGCGAAAAAAGGAATTTGGATGACAGACGCCCCGCATCCAGAATGTGGACATAACGATGTCGTTATCAAAATAAGCAAAACCGCCATCTGTGGAACAGATATGCATATCTATCAATGGGACGAATGGGCACAAAACACTATTCCTGTGCCCATGACCGTTGGCCATGAATTTGTAGGAGAGATAACAGAAATTGGTCCTGAAGTGTCTGGGTTCAATATAGGCGACCGTGTTTCTGGGGAAGGTCATATTACTTGTGGCCATTGCCGAAACTGTCGTGCCGGCCGTCGCCATCTGTGTCGAACAACACTTGGGGTTGGCGTCAATCGCACAGGCGCTTTCGCGGAATATTTGGTCATTCCAGCCAGCAACGCATTCAAGATCCCCAATAACATCAGCGACGATATGGCGGCTATATTCGATCCTTTTGGTAACGCTACTCACACCGCCCTGTCATTCGATTTAATCGGCGAAGACGTTTTAATCACTGGCGCTGGGCCAATTGGCGCCATGGCAGCAGCCATTGCTAAGCATGTAGGTGCGCGCAATGTAGTGATTACCGATGTAAACGACTTCCGCCTAGATCTGGCAAAAAAAATGGGCGCGACCCGCACCGTCAACGTCAGCCGTGAATCATTAAAAGATGTGATGAACGAGATAGACATGCAGGAAGGATTCGATGTTGGATTAGAAATGTCAGGCAATGACACAGCGTTCCGCTCTATGCTGGAATGCATGAATCACGGCGGGAAAATTGCCATGCTAGGCATTCCAGGAAAAGACACACAGATAGACTGGAACCAAGTCATTTTTAAAGGCCTTATAATCAAAGGTATTTATGGACGAGAAATGTACGAAACTTGGTATAAAATGGTTGCCATGCTGCAATCTGGCTTAGACATTTCCCCCATCATCACCCACCGCTTTCATGTTGATGAATTTCAACAAGGCTTCGACACAATGGGGTCAGGTAAATCAGGAAAAGTGATTCTGGACTGGAATTAAATCCACCTTGGTTATTGCGTCTAGAAGATGATCGCGTTAGCGTATTCTTTTAGACGCAAACCGAGCAATCACATGTTAGAAATAGGCACTCAAACTCACCCTCTTCCTCATCAAGATGCGCTTTATATATTGCTCCACCGCAACCAAGTCTTAATAGAGCTAGATAATGAATTTTTGATTCCCTTTACTCACTTTCAGCCCAACTCCAAAATGAGCGCTATTTATTGTGGGCAATGGCACGGCCAAGATGTCTTTGTATGTCGTTTTGAATCTATTCCCAAAGGCTTTTCCGAAATTGGCCTAAGGGAGTTACTGTTTTTACAAGATCAAGCCCATTACCTCTTACTCAGCCGGGCACACCAACTATCCACATGGGACAGAGACCATCAATTCTGTGGTCGCTGTGGCGCGCCCATGAATGAAAAGCACACCAAAGAACACACCAAAATTTGCTCTGTTTGCAACCTACGCCACTACCCTAGAATTTCTCCCTGCATCATCGTCTCCATCCGTAATGGCGACCAAATACTGCTTGCTCGAGGCCCACAAGCTCCAAAAGATAGATATAGCAACATCGCAGGATTTGTTGAGGCGGGCGAAACCTTGGAACAGGCAGTAGCTCGTGAAATACAAGAAGAAGTCGGACTTGAGGTAACCAACATACGCTATGTTGATAGTCAGCCTTGGTCCTTTCCACACCAACTCATGGTCGGCTTTTTTGCTGATTACGCTGGCGGTGACATTACACCCGCTCCAGGCGAGATTGAAGAAGCTAATTGGTACCCAATTGATAACTTGCCGAACACCCCAAACAACGCGACGATTTCAGGCCAGCTGATTAATTTACATGTGGAACACATAAAAAAAGCAAAAACTCACTAGCTTCTTCTTTTCCTTTTCAGGCACACGCTTTATAGAAAGTGTAGTGCCTAAAAGCGCCCCCAATTCATCGATTTTATTCCTTCTCCGCTAGAAATCCTTGAGTAAATACCTATACTAGCCACCCAGATAAGTAACGACTCATTCACTTCCCATAAAAGAATAAAACTGAGAACCTCGTGGAAGACCTACTAAATTCAATCGAACAAAAAGTAAAACCATTAATAGGTTTAGGCAAAGTCGCAGATTACATTCCTGCTCTAGCGAATGTAGATCCGAATCAATTTGGTATTGCCATCTACAGCAACGATGGAAAGCTCTATCATGCAGGTCAAGCTTATACAGACTTCTCTATCCAGAGTATTTCTAAAGTCTTTAGCTTGACCCTTGCCATCAAACATTATGGCGAAGACATGTGGAAGCGAGTTGGACGTGAACCTTCCGGTAACCCATTTAATTCCCTCGTGCAGTTAGAATACGAAGCAGGCGTACCCAGAAACCCTTTCATCAATGCTGGCGCCTTGGTCATCAGTGATATGAATCAGTCTCGTTTTGCCTCGCCACATTACGCCATGCGAGAGTTTATTCGTCGCTTAGCCGATAACCCCCATTTGAATTCTGAGCACATCGTTGCCAGCTCTGAATATGAGTTTCGTGCTCGAAATGCTTCCATGGCGTACTTAATGAAAGCCTTTGGTAATTTCGAAAATGATGTAGAAGATGTCTTGCATAGCTACTTCGACAATTGTGCGATGCGCATGAATTGTGTGGACTTAGCAAAAGCCTTTAGCTTCCTTGCCAACAAGGGCTTCTCTCAGCTTAGTGGTGAGCAAGTACTTAGTGCGCGAGAAACTACTCAGGTAAACGGCCTACTCGCCACCAGCGGCTTATACGACGAAGCTGGCAACTTTGCTTATCGTGTTGGACTACCAGGCAAAAGCGGTGTTGGCGGCGGTATTCTTGCCATCGTCCCAAATCGTTTTTCAGTTTGTGTTTGGTCACCCGAACTGAACAAATCGGGCAATTCACTAGCGGGCATGGCTGCGCTTGAAGCCCTATCGGAAAGCATCGGCTGGTCGGTATTTGGTTAGGCTCTTCTTAAACCAGAAGCAAAAATACAACGACCAAAAACAGAAAAGGGCTTCACGAGAAGCCCTTTTTTAGTATCACAGTTTTTAACAACATATTGGCGAGCGTAGTAGCCACCTAGTTAGAGATGGCGTCACGAGCGAAGCCAAGACGAGTCTTTTTTTAACAAAGAGCTCATAACGTCATACAGTTAGTCTGTGATGACTTTGTAACACGGCACATACGCACTGCCCGGCAACTTCATCCGTTGCTGACGAACAAACGCTTGCAACAAGGCATCCAGTTTCGCCAATAACGCTTTGTCGCCATGAATCTCGAACGGCCCAAACTCTTTGATGTAAGCCACGCCTTGCGCTTTTACGTTGCCGGCAACGATAGACGAAAAGGCACGACGTAAATCCGCGGCAAGCAAATGCGTCTCTTGATTGAAGTGTAGGTTCAGCTCACGCACTTTTTCATGGGTTGGCTCAAACGGATATTGGAATTCTTCTGGAATATGCAGTTTCCAGTTGTAGTAAAACGCATCTTGATGGGCTTTACGATACTGGCGAACTTCTTCCATACCTTGCTTCATGGCACGGGCAACTTCCACTTCGTCTTCAATAATAATACGGTATTTATTTTGTGCTTCCGAACCTAATACCTCGCCAATGAAGGCGTGAATTTGCTCGAAATACTCGGCACTCTCTTTTGGTCCTGAAAACACTAATGGAAAAGGCACGCCAGCATTTTTCGGGTGTAGCAAGATTCCCAAAATATACAGAATTTCTTCTGCGGTTCCAGCACCACCAGGGAAAACGACAATACCGTGACCAACACGGACAAAGGCTTCTAGACGCTTCTCGATATCCGGCATGATAACTAGCTGGTTTACGATAGGATTCGGAGATTCTGCCGCAATAATACCTGGCTCTGTTAAGCCTAAATACACGCCATTCTTCATACGCTGTTTGGCATGCGCAATGGCAGCGCCTTTCATCGGCCCTTTCATCGCCCCTGGCCCACAACCAGTACAAATATTCAGTTCACGCAAGCCCAATTCATGACCTACGCGTTTAGTATAATCGTACTCGTGACGAGCGATAGAATGGCCACCCCAACACACAATCATGTCTGGATTTTGAATACGTCGGAACACATTGGCGTTACGTAATAGCTCAAATACCACATTGGTTAGCTTGTCTGAGCTGGCATTCTCAAGACCGCGAGCAAGAATTTCATGTTGAGTAAAAATAATGTCACGTAATACGCTGAATAACATCTCACGCACACTGCTGATCATCTTTCCATCTACAAACGCACTGCCTGGTGCATTTTTAAGCTGTAGCTTCACACCTCGTTCTTGCTGCACGATGCGGATTTCAAAATCTTTAAACTCTTCCATCACTGCTTGTGGGTCATCCGAGTCGCTACCGCAATTCAAAATAGCCAAAGAACAGCGGTGAAATAAGTCATGAAGCGGACCCGACTCTTCTGACAAACGAAAAATCTCATCCTGAGACAACATCTCTAACGAACCTTTCGGTGCGACTAACGCATCAACGCGATCTTCGTACTGCATGATCGCCCTCCTTATTCTCAATTTAATAATGTCTTTGAATATGATTACCTCTAAATATAGTGGTCGCGCAATAGCCTTTTATCAAGCTTTAGCGATCAACTTAGTGAAAATAGTCAGAGTGAAATCAATTATTTAGTCTGTAGTATTTTCGGTATAACTCGCCCGTAATGACAGATAATAATGGGACGACATTTCAATTAAACGACTGTAAGTGCGACGAAATTCAAATAGCAGAGTACCGTTTAAATATAAGCTTTCCAAAGGCACGTCAGCGTTTAATAATAAAACCACCTGATGGTCATAACATTCATCCACCAAGCTAATAAAGCGACGTACAGCATCGTCATTTACTCCCAATGAAACGGCACGCTCACCCGTTTGCCCTGAACCAATCGCACCGTCTTCTGTGCCTCGCGCCTTAATATGCTCATAAGGTTCGCTGCTCAGTTCTGGAATGCCAGTGAGCATTATCATGGGATAGGTTTGCGCCAACTCTATGTAATCCAACGACGACCTAGGGCCATCGCACAAGGCATAAAAATCAAACCAAACAATATTGTCTGCCGACTCAATGACCGTAATCGCACGACGGCACACTTGCAGCGGTTGCTGATTGTTTTTCCCCTTTGCAAGTTGATGAAACAAAGTCGACATATCCTGTTCGCTTTTAACAAAATAATTTTCTGTAAAACCAGTATGCCGTAATCTATGGTCTTCTTCGCCACTAAGATGGATGCTTTTTAAATGATCTTGTAACAAGACAATGGCAGGCGCAAAACGCTCTTTTTGCAACTGGTTCTGAAACAAATTTTCCACCGCAATATTCGACGTGGCTACCAGCACAACATCTTCTTCAAACAAGGCTTCAACCAAACCACCTAGCAACATGGCATCACCAATATCAGAGACAAAAAACTCATCAAAACACAGCACTCGACATTCTTCCGCCAAACGTTTCGCTATGCCTTTCAAGGGATTTTTCTGGCCGAAGGCAAGATTCAACTCTCGGTGCAAGCGCGCCATAAAATGATGAAAATGCAACCTTAGCGCCAATCCATCAGGCAAGCAGTGATAGAACAGGTCCATCAAGAAAGTTTTGCCGCGCCCCACATCCCCCCAAAGATAAACCCCTTTGATTGGCTCCACCTTATCCTGGTCTGATGAATTCGAAAGTACCGCTTGATAAACACGCTCCAACTCCTGTAACGCGGACTGTTGGCACTCATCAAAACTCACTTCATTTTGCTCTAAGCGAGTTTGATAGGTTTGCAAAGGTGTCATGCACTATTACCTTTTAAAATATATGAGCTTTAAAACTGGCGAATCAGAATACTTACATTGAATAGTCGACAGCATACTGATGAATCGCGATCTTGATCAAATCCAGCACAGGCTGAGAAGTGAACTTACGAGGCATAGTAATGGCATAGAAGTTTTCGAAGGCTTGAGGGATACTTTCATAATCTTGGAGCACTTTCGACTGAATCTCATCTTTTACCACCACAGGGGGCAATACAGACAAATAGCCACTGTCCCTTGCTAACAATCGCAACATTGCCATATCATCAACTTCCGCTTTGATGTCTGGCTGATATTGATGAGTGGCACAAAAGGATTCAAAGGAAGAGCGAATATCGGTATTGCGCCCCGGTACCACCCATTTTTTATCTTCATAGCCTTGAGGAAAAGGCGTATCAGGCTTTTCACCATAAGGTCCAACAATCGCCACGGCTTGTCTGGCGACCAACTGATTTTGCCAGGTGGTGTCTTGGCCTTCACTTAGAATGGCACGATTGGTTAGCGCTAGATCCAATTCGTGATTAACGAGGCCGCTAAGTAAATCAGTCATGCCTCTCGAAGCAAGTGAAAAGTCCACATTCTCACTTTTTAGCAAGGGCGCAATAAAACTTTCTATAAAATTCCTCGACAAATTACTCTGCACGCCAATGGTTATGTGCTGAACCTGCGTGGCGCTGTCTTTCTGGATAAACTTTTCTAACTCTTCACCGGTATTAAAAATATCTTGCGCATAGGCCAGCACTCGACGTCCCACGTCAGTCAACACCAGCTTACGTCCTTGGCGAACAAACAACGCCACATCCAAGCTAAGCTCTAGCTGCTTTATCTGCGCTGACAACGCCGATTGAGATATGTGCAAGGTTTCTGCTGCATCCGTCAGGCTCGAGCTCCTAGCCACTCGCCAAAAATAATACAGATGGTGATAATTCAGTCGAGCCATGAAAAAGTACCTGCAAATACATAATATAAAGTGAACGTTTTATAACAATATATGTATTTTTATTAACAAAATAAAGCCTTCATAATCGCCGCCACTTGTTCAGCCTAAAAGATGTAGGTATTTATGTCGCTTCTCGCGTTAAGCTTTCTACCGATTTTCATTCCCTTTGCACTGTTTTTTGGTGGCTGGTATCTAGGCCGTAAAGACAGCAAAGCGGTTGCTCAAAAAGCCTCTCGATTAAGCTTTCTCTTACTGATTATTTTTCTTACCACATTTCCAGTTAGCTACTTTTTTACCGATGCGTGGCAATCTTCTAATCTGATTCGCCACACGGCGCTCAATCAGATCATGCTTGGTCTCGTGACAGTCATGGGTTGGGTGTTGATCAGTTTTTCCCGCAACTACATGGCGGGGCAGGCTAACCTAAATCGTTACTATCGTTGGTTGATGTTTACCTTGGCATCCGTTGCTATCACAGTCACCACCAACCATTTGGTGATTTTTTGGCTCGGTTGGTTAGGCATTAGTTTGTCACTCAACAACTTATTAACCTTCTATGCAGATCGACCACGCGCCATTCTAGCGGCTCACAAAAAGTTCATGCTGGCGCGAGTTGCTGAGCTGTCTTTATTTTCCGCCTTTGCCTTGCTTTATCAGCAATACGACAGTTTATACATCAATACCATTATCAACACCGCGGTGGCCCAATCTAATGCAGGATTAACCTTGCATTGGCAAGAAAAAGTGGCCGCTTGTTTAATTGCGTTTGCCGCGTTAATCAAATGCGCTCAGTTACCTTTCCATGGTTGGTTAATACAAGTGGTCGAATCTCCAACAACCGTTAGCGCCTTGTTGCATGCTGGCGTGATTAACTTAGGTGGCTATCTACTGCTTTTATTTACACCCGTCGTTGCCCAAAGCAATTATGCGATATGGCTCTTATTGCTCGTGGCAGGTCTATCCACCCTCGCCAGCGCCTTAATAATGACGACTCGAATCAGCGTCAAAGTACGCCTTGCTTGGTCGACTTGTGCGCAGATGGGTCTGATGCTGTTGGAATTCGCTTTAGGTTTATACGAATTAGTCTTGCTGCATTTGCTCGCCCATTCGTTTTACAAAGCTTACTCATTCCTCAACTCTGGCAACGCGGTCAATGATGCTATTAGATTGCGTCTTTCCAGTGCGGTTAAACCTAATACTCAACAACCTCAAACAAACAAAGTAATCGTACCTAATGCGCAAACTTGGCTCATCGCGCTTGGGTTGAGCACCGCCTGTGTGGTCATTGTCAGAACGCTGCTTGGCTTCGAGGGTGCATTTAGTGCTTGGTGGTTATTCGCTCTCGCGCTGACCTTGCTTATCGTGCAATGGCGTACCAGCGAGCATTCACCTTCTGTGATGTACACCTTCGCTATGGGCTTATTTTTGTGTGTGATTTACGCCACATTGAAACATGCCATGCATTATGCACTGCCGACCTATTCTGTTCACACGGTTCAGGCTTTTTCCCTCGCGGACATCTGGGCCATGGTTTTATTTAGCTTACTCTTCGTCTTAAGCGCACTTTTGCATTATCAGGTGCGCTGGCGTGCAGTTCGTCGCTTATCAATTGCATTGTTTGCGGGGCTTTATTTGGATGAATGGCTTACGCGTCTGGTGCTGAAATTCTGGCCAGTCACCTTGCCCGCTAGAACCAAACAAGATCACACCACAACCAAAAATCAACCGTCGCTAAAACCTTAGGAGAATCGCATGACTAGCAAAGCGCCAAATACTTTAAGCATGCAGCAAAAAGACCTATTACTTGATGCGACCAACACGATTGCGCCCCACTGGCCTCTGGATAAACTGATCGCAGTGAACCCACTTTGGTCATTGGTACACAAACCCTTTGACGACATATCTGATGAGCTATCTGCCTTGGCTGGTATCAAAACTCATTTACCTATTAAGTCTTACCGCGCCTGGTATGACGAAGGACGGATTTCGCAAGATTGCCTTGTCAAAGCGGCTCATCATTATGATCTCAAGGTGGCGCCAGAATCCTTACTTGAACACCTATCTCAAGCTAGCGCCGCCCAAACCCCATGGCGCAACATTGCCGATCTTGCAGACCAACAACGCTCCGCCCATAAAATGTCTTGGCACGATGAGATAACTCATCAAGTGAGCCAGTTTTGCGCAGCGCACTATCAGCAGCAAAGTCCAACCCTAAGACAACACAATATCGATAGCGAACTTGACCTTTACAGCCATTGGTTAGAAGTCACCAATGAAGACAAAGGGCTAAGCATTATCATGGCCGAGTCCAAGTTAACCGACTTCTTCCATCACTTACCCAATGATAAAGACGCTTTATTTGCTCTCGTTATCGACGAATTGGCCTTGGATGATAAAGCGCTGCTTTTCTATGCTCAGGCATTATTGCTGGATATCAATGGCTGGAGCAGCTACTTGGCTTACCTGAATTGGTCCAAAGGGGATAACAACGAAAACTTAGCAAAAGAAAACCATGTAGAGTCTTTGCTTGCCATCAAAGTGGCGTGGGAACTGGTAATTTGGCGTTACCTAAAACACACATCGATAGCATTGCACGCCGCAATAGAAACAAAATGGTCAGCACAAAAAAATGCCATTCCACAATTGATTGAAGCCCATCAAGACGCTCTATTAGCACCTAAAGTCTGGGCATTAGCACTGGAATACAGTGAACAAAAAAATCTACATAAAACACTAGTAGCCAAACAACCAGCTCCAACACTTTCGACCAGACCTGAGCTACAAGCCATTTTCTGTATCGACGTTCGTTCAGAAGTCTTTCGCCGCGCACTAGAAAAACAATCTGATACGATTCAAACACTTGGCTTTGCCGGTTTTTTTGGTTTACCTATCGAATACAAAGCGAAAGACAGCCAATACGCTCGCCCACAACTGCCAGGCCTCTTACAAGCAGCCATAACCGTTACCGAATGCACGAGTAGTAAGAATCACGTACACCACCAGCAAAAAGAAGCTCGTTGGCATCGTTGGGGCCACGCAGCACCTGCGTCGTTTTCCATGGTGGAATCCATGGGTTGGTGGTACGCCTTTAAAATGTTCAAGCAAACACTCTTCTCCATGAGACAGGAACACCCAGCCAACCGCCTAGCGCCAAACACAAGCTGGCAATTGACTCAGCACGGTTTCGCCTTGACCGATCAAGATAAGGCAAATTTAGCAAAAGGCATTTTAGACACCCTAAAACTGACAACCTACGCGCCAATTGTCATGTTAGTCGGTCATGGCAGTCACACCAGTAATAACCTTCATGCCGCGGGATTAGAGTGCGGCGCCTGCGGTGGCCAAAGCGGCGAGGTCAACGTGAGGGTGTTGGCTTCACTATTAAATGATGACAAGGTACGCGCCCTACTCAATAACATGGACGCCGCTATTCCTAGTGACACGCAATTTGTCCCTGCGTTGCATAACACCACCACAGACCAATTAACTTGCTTTGATCAAATAGAAGGCTTGAAAGACACCGACAGCAAGATGGCTAACTGGCTTAAAGAAACAGGCTGGTTTGAAAAAGCTCAATATTTGGCCCAGCAAGAACGTGCGACAAAGTTAGACACTTCCCTGCTGGAAGTGCCTGATAAACAACGCTCTAAGGCTTTTACCAGACGCGCAAACGATTGGTCTCAAGTTAATCCAGAATGGGGACTCGCCAACAACCATTCCTTTATCATCGCGCCACGCCAGCTGACTCGACACCTTGATTTACAAGGACGCAGCTTTTTACACGACTATGATCAACACCATGATCCCGATTTCAGCATCTTAGAACGCATTTTAACGGCGCCCATGCTGGTGACTCACTGGATCAACATGCAATACAACCTATCGGTGACGGATAACTTCAAATTCGGCTGCGGTAATAAAGTGCTGCACAATGCGGTGGGTGGCAATATTGGAGTATTTGAAGGCAACGGCGGGGACTTACGCATAGGACTGTCTATGCAATCCCTAAGTGATGGAGAGAAGTGGATGCACACGCCGGTCCGACTTGCGGTCTACATTGCCGCCCCAAAAGCCGAGATCGAGAAAATCGCTGCAAAGCATGACATTGTCAGGCAATTGATCGATAACGGCTGGCTGTATTTGTTTCAATGGGAAGGCGACAAAGTGCAACGCTTCTTCCAACAGCGATGGCAAGCACCTGAATAAAAGACCTCAAGCCACAGCGGCACGAAGACGGGCCACTGGGCGCTCATCAATCAAGATATGAATTAATGCTGTGATCAAAGCAATAATACAGGCTGCCCACCAAACGACATCGTAAGAACCTGTTTTGTCATAGAGATAACCGCCCAACCACACGCCGCTAAACGAGCCGAGTTGGTGGCCTAAAAACACAATACCGTACAACAAGCCCATGTATCGCAGGCCGAACATTTGCGCGACTAAACCAGAAGTTGGCGGCACCGTCGCCAGCCACAACAAGCCTGTGACAATAGAAAAGACATACACGGACGTGCTGGTCATTGGCAGCGTCATAAACAAAGCAATCGACAAGGCTCGCAGCGCGTAGATGATAGTGAGTAATTTTTTCTTCGAATACTTCCCTGCCCAACTACCAGACAATAAACAGCCAAAAATATTAAACAAGCCGATCAACGCCAAACTTGCTACAGCAACATCAGGGGAAAAACCTTGGTCAGACAAAAACGCAGGCATATGCACCGTGATAAAGGCCAATTGAAAACCGCAAACAAAAAAGCCAACCACCAAGAGCCAGTAATGAGAATACGCACTGGCTTCGCGCAAGGCTTCTTTCATGGTTTGGGCTACGTCTGTCGTTGACGATCCTGCATTTTTAGCATCTTTTTCATGGCGAAACGGACTAGACAACAACACCATCATCAAAGCGCCCAAAGCCAAAAGAAGCAAAGCATTGCTCCAACCATACCCTGCGATAAATTCTTGGGCAACGGGAATAACTAATAACTGACCGGCAGAGCCTGCAGCGCTACCTAACCCCAAAGCAAAAGAGCGTTTTTCAGGCGAAACCATACGCGCCATTGCTGGCAAAACCACCCCAAAGCCTGTCGCTGCGATGCCCATCCCCATCAGTACGCCTGCCCCCATATTAAGTCCTAGCACACCATCAGCACCCGCGGTTACATACAAACCCAATGCATATAACGCCGCCCCAATAAACAAGGTTTTCAAGGTACCGTAACGATCAGCAAAGGCACCAGCAATAGGCTGAAATAACCCCCAACATAAGTTTTGTAGCGCCAGAGCAAAGGCAAACACTTCTCGTCCGTAGCCAAACTCTTGGGAAATGGGCGCCATAAAAAAGCCCATTGATGAGCGCAAACCAAAGTTCAACGCCAGCAACAGACAAATTAGAGCAATAGACACACTGAGCAACTTAACAGGACGCGACATGCATGCTTTCCTTACTAAAACAAATCACAGAATAACGACTTTCATAGTATTCATGACGCCCTAATAAGTCGAGTAACAAACTTAGTTCCAGCAATATATAATAAGAAAAGAGCTGCTAATAAAAATGCCCAACAATGTCATTGTTGGGCATTTAACTTTTTTAGGTTCGTTATCTAAATACCTAATCCAAAGGACGATACAAACCGATCACCCTATCGCTAAATGTTAAAGTATCAACAAGATTTTTTAGTCTCTTTAATGTTAAACCAGAAACCAATTCATCCATTTCATCTAAATAGCGATCATCACCATACAGGGTTTCGCTCAATTCAAGTCGGTGCACTAACGTACCATCAAAATCCTTTTCTAAGCGATTTTGCTCCACATCGACAAACGCCTTATGAATTTCATCCACCCACTCTTCGGTTATCATCTTTGGTAATTCCGTAAGCGCTTTTTTGGTCATCTCGGCCAAATCATCTAACCGTTCCGGAGAGCTTGAATATTGGATTTTTAGCTCGGCACGATTAGTCTCTTTATTAAGATCCAAACCTACTCTTACGCTGTAAACACCTTGAACCTCACTGCGTAGACGCTGTTTTAACTGCGCCTCTAACCGCTCGCCTAAGTAAGTAAGCTGTACCGCCGCAATTGGCGACCAAGGCACAGCTTGATACGCATAAAGACGATATTCGGCTTTCGGTTCAGTATTCAAGGAAACATCCACAATCGCCTGACCCGCTTGCTGTATAACAGGCGCCGTTTCATAAGTCGATTGATCATAAGAAGCCATATCACGAGGAATATTCGCTAAATACGCAGCCGCTAAGTTTGTCACTTGTTTTTCTGGCAAGCGAGACACCATAAAATACTGTACCGGCAAAGCAACTTGCTTATGGCGTACTTGATTTAACTTCTCCAATGACAAAGGCGTTAAATCAGACAACGCCAAAGCCGTTTGGCTTTGCTCAAAGCGAGCTTGAGCCAAACGACGAGAGAACATCTCAATGGGACGAACAACATCGACACCAGCGCTTCGTTTCAAACTTGCCATTATGCTGTCATATACGTCTTTATCGATATTCGGCGTGACTTGATTCGCCCTGTAGACACCCAACAATGTAGCTAAGTCATCATTTTCAATGGCCCCTCGATAAGCCAGACTTTGTGCTTTTTGTTTAGAGGACAAGAACACGCTATTCTCTTTGCGCCATTGCTGAAACTCTTCATCGGTCCAGCCATAAATGCCTGTCGCATCCGCCATTTGCACTGCAATCTGTTCTGCCCATGTTGAGCCATTTTTTACGTTATAACCTGCGGCTGAAACGGCGGTAAAAAAGGTTTTAGTGTCTGTCTCTAACGGATCAATTTGATAACGCTCAGCCAACACGCTTGGGTCTAGCACAGTCAGTTGATCACCATTGGATAAGGACCAGTTTGATACACCCAACTCAGTGTTTCTTGATATGAGTGATACAGAACCGTTTTTTGCGGTTTCTGGCAGCACTTTCGTCGCCACGGTTTTTTCTTTTTCTAAAGCGCCAAGCGGGCGGGACCTCATCTCATCAAAAATAGCCGTGACGGATTCAGGCATCCCAATGTCGATATTTTTTCCGCCTACCGCTTGCGTATACAAAATGCGATCAGGGGAAGACAGCCATTGCTTCAATCGAGCGTTCACGTCTTTCAATGATATGGTTTTCACCAGCTTCAACAGACGATCGTTACTTTCTTTAGGGTCATATAACACTTTGTCTGACGTCACCGCTTCGACCATTTTCACCGACCAAATAGTCCCTCGACTCTTAGACGCATCTTTATTACGTTCGGCTACCTTTTCCACTTTTTGATAAACCTGATCAAAGTCTTGTTGGTAAAATCCATTGGCCTTGATCCGTTCTAACTCTTGGATTAACGTTTCTAAACCTAGTGCGTGATAACCCTCATCAACATTCACCGAAAAACCCAAAATATCCACATTAGGTGACACAGATCCTTTGGTGCTGGATAACACGCGCACATGGTCTGGCAAGACGTCTCTTTGTCGACGAATTTGATCGGTTAATAAATTTCGCGTCATGTAATCAATCAAACCGTCACGGCGACTCTCATCCGTGTTGGCATGTTCATTTTTAAAGCGGTACAAAAGCGCCACACGGTTTACTTTACTGCCCGAATCCGTCAGTTGACCCATTTTAAGATCTGTATCTAAAAGCGGATCTTTAGGGTGCCGCTTTGGTAATATCCGTTTTGCCTCACTACCAAACGTACGTTTAATTTGTTTCTCTAGTTCTGCACTATCAACAGGCCCATAAATCACCAGCGCCATATTATTGGGTGCATACCAATCTTGGTAAAAAGTTCTAAGTTGATCTGCTGGTGTATTTTTTATCGTTGCTTGTGTGCCAATAACGGGGCGCTCGGGGTACAAAGAACCAACCCGCAATAAGGCTTTTTTCTCATCATTCACTCGAGAACGATGGCTCAACTTGCCACGCCATTCTTCTTGGATAATTAAACGCTCTTTATCCAATGAGGAGGCTTTGATCTTGGCATGAAAGGCAATTTGCTGATAAATCCCTAACACAGCATTCAGCTGTTCTGCTGTGGTATTTTTCAAATTCACCATATAGCGGGTATTTTCGCTGTTCGTCATGGCATTAAAATCACGACCTTGTTTTAACCCCATATCGGTCAAAGCTTTTCGCACACCATGCGGCAATCCATCACTTTCATGGAAAACCATATGCTCTACCATATGCGCAACGCCTAGCTGGTTTTCTTCTTCATCAATGGCACCAGAAAGCACCACCAAATTCGCCAAGGCAAGACCTTTAGGCGCGTCTTTCTCTTGTCGAGAATCAAATAAATAATAGCGAAAACCGTTTGCCAGCTCACCGTGAACAACGCGTTTTTCCCAAGGTAAACCTTCGTCATTCGCAACTGCCTGAAACGTAAACACCATCAAACAAGTTAAGCCAAGCACACGTAAAATATTCTGAAGAAAAAGCATAAAATCGCTCATAGGGAAAAAATTAGATAACGGCCATAAACAAATGCTCGACAGAGCATTTGTTTATTAGAAAAAGATAGGACTAGCTACATCGGCTTAAAAACGCATGCCGACCTCTAAGCTACTAGAACGTCCAAGGGTATAAGAGTAACTACTTGAACTGGTCGATTTATCAATATAATCATCAAATACATTATTCACCGACAACTTAATGTAGCCTTCCAGTTCTGCAAACAGCACTGGCTTCCATTCAATTGACGTATCCAAAGTAATCAGTTGGTCAAACTTTAAATCGTCATAGATATCGTAGGTTCCTGTGGAGTTGGTGTAATCTTCACCCGTGTTTTGCGCGACTTTTCCTCCTGATTGCACGTTAATGCTGTTGGAAACAATCAAGCGCCAATCAGGAACCTCTGTACGTGTTGAAAAACTAATACTTACAGGAATATTAAAATCGAATGATGGCAATTGAGATTCGTAAATCACACCGCCTTTATAATAAATTTCATCAGAGGAAATGGTTTCCTCATAAGATACATCACTAATCGTATTACTTTCACTTTCTTGGTAACTTATAGATAGCTCGCCATAAGTATCTGTACCTCCAACCTCAAATGGATTACGTGTTTCGAATGTTAATGACACCGTATCAGTAGATTTACGACCGTCATTGGAATAATAATCTAGACCATCATACGTTTCTGTTCGCGTAACAAGATCACGGCTTTCTCGGTTAACGAATTGCAATGTGACGTCTACTACGCCAAAGCGCTGCATCACGCCAATATTCCACTCATCCGAATAGGGTGTATCAAGGTCATAATCACGGAAAGATTGATCGGTATAGTTCGTTTGCTTATTCAAGCTGCCATCAGAGTTATAACGATACATGGTTCGCCATGAACGCAATGTACTATTAACTTCATACCGGAAAAAATCACGACCGTAATAGCGGTTTACTCCTGCCAAGAATCTGGTTTGCTGGTCACTGAAAACGTCCCACTCTGTTGTAACACGAGGCGATAAATCAATATTCCCTAGGCTGGAACTATAATCAGCACGAATGCCTAAATAATGAGTCCAGTCACCTTTTTTGATGGTGTCTGAAAAATACACGGCAGCTGAATGGTAAGTTTTTTCTAATTTGTTTGCGGCAATAATATTAGTAGTACGTAAATATTCATCATCATAGTCAATCACACCGTCTCCGTTACTATCAGCACACCCACTGTTGATGCATCGATAGTTTTCACTAACAATATCACCCTCTACTTCGTAGAACATTTTCTTATAACCTAGCTCCAAGCCTGTTTGTAAAGAATGCTCATACGACCCTATATCAAACGCTTGTTGTAGCCATTCAACCGTGAAATTTGCACTGTTTTGCTGCTGATTTACATTTCCATAACCACCGGAGTACGGCCAATTTCCATTGTAATAATCAACATAATGGTAGGTATAAGTTGAATCGTCTGAATCTAGGGTGTCTTTTGCTTCATCATAAGAAAGCAGCGTCTTCAAAACGCCTGAGTTCGTGCGGTACTCTGTGTCTATACCAAGTCCCGTTGCTTGGTGAGACTTAACAAATGCCGAATCATAAGACGCATTGGTGACCCCATCGTGATAACGGTTGGCGTAGAGCATGGACACACCAACGTCTAAGTCTTGGCTGGCTCTATAATCAAATCTAGCCATGAAATTATCGACCGTATCATCGTACTCAACGCCTTGTTTGCCATAAACGGTTTTACCGATGTTTTTCACATAGCTCTGATCAAAAGCTGAAGTAGCCCTTGATGCTGTAAACGTCATACCTAGTTTATCTGTGATCCCCTGAGCCCCCGTTAATGTTAGGCGCTGTTTTAAGTATTCAGGCGTATACTCTCCTTCTAACGAATCACCATCAGCCATATCTTCCGCTAAAGACTCATCAGCGTGCATCTCATCCCACTCATCCTTAGAAATAGCATATTTTACTGACAAATAATCTTCGCCATCGTATTGTTTAAGTTTCGAAGAAATCACCCCCCCGAGAAAGCCGCCAAACTCAACAGGTACGTTAGAGTCGTATACGGTGACAGACTCAAGTGCATCAGGATCCACATAATAGCTTTGAGAGGAACTGCCCGATAGCATACTCAAATTTGTCGGGGAAATTGGATTAGAGTAGGTATCTTCAGAATCTCCTGGATTCAAATCATTATTGGCGGACATTCCGTCGATTACGTATGAGTTTTGATAATGAGACTGCCCATGAATAGACACTTCATCTGGGCGCATACTTGCGCTATTTGCTGAGGAGCTTGAAGAACGACTAAATCTAACCGCACCATTTCCCTTCAATAAATCTGTTAGATTAGATGTATCACCAGCCATACTCTCAATTTCACTTGAGTTCATGACATTTTCACCTATTCTCTTTTGCTCCTTCTCTCCCGCGATCAGCAGAGGCGCCATAGTGACACCATTTCCATCTTCAAAAACGTAACTAGAGTCTATCAATACAATGCTCCGCCCTTCTCCCGCCTCATAAGAAAGCCCCGTGCCAGCCAATAACAAATCTAATGCTTGCTTCGCAGAGTAGTTACCTTCGACCCCTTGCGTATTTTTACCTTGTAACAGCTGCCCATTGCCGCCCAAATAGACACCAGATATTGCCGCAAAGTCGTTAATCGCTTTAGCTAGAGGTCCAGCTGAAATATTAAAATTGTAGATTTCTGCCGAAATCGACTCAGCATACACTGTAGGTGTAAGCGCCATACCAACACCGCCAGCAAGTAACGTATTAACAAAAAACAATGACAAGACGCAGCGGCTGTTTTTTCGTCGCTGAGGTAAACCAAAAAGGGTCATGCAAACTCCGTAATAATAATACTTCTTATTACTATTACCGAACATGGGTAAGAAAAGGGGACATAAAAAATGCTTTAAAAAAAATAATTTCCGTTAAGACTAAGCCGCTGAAATACTCACCCACCAAGGCAATGGATGCTTCACACGAATAGGAAACGATTTAGACAACATAGATAGGACAATACTTAGGTTGTGATTAGGGAACGTCCCCACCACTCGGAGGTCAGCCACACTGGAATCGAGGTTAATATAACCATAATGATAACGCCCTATTTCATCGATAAAATCCACTAATGGCATATCTTCAACAATCAACAACCCATTTCGCCAAGTGTCATATAGCGAAGATGAGGGCTTGGCATTACTCATAGAATGAGCAGTAAAAGTTACTTCTTGCCCAGCTTGAAAGGTTTTTGCTAAGTCTGATTCTAGCGGAGTTAGAGACACGGCCCCTTCATACACCGCCAAAACAGTTTCAGAATCTGATAACTGACGTATACAAAAGCGCGCCTTATCCATGCCAACATTAATCACACCGTCTCGACAAGCCGCAGAAAATACTTGTCCACCCTCAGCAGACTGAGTCTGAATCATCATTTCTCCTGCCACCAAAGACACACTATGATAATGATCACCAAAAGATCGGTTCATTGCGCTATTGGTGTTTAACCAAACTTGAATGCCACCCTCCAAATCATGGTGAGAGACTTGTCCGACTTGAGTATGAAAATCGGCCATCCATGATGACGCTAAGGTTGGCAACGGTGTTTCATTCCAACCAACCCAACCTAATACAGCAACCCCCGTCACCCCTAACATGCCCTTCATCAACTGCCGACGGCTCATTGCTTGGCTATGCTCTAATACATAACCAGCTGACTGCTGAGTAGATTGGAAAGAGGAAAATATCGCTCCCACGGACTCAACTTGATGCCAAGCCTTGCGATGCGCTTCGTCTTCACTCAGCCAGGTTTGCCAAGCACGCAAATCGTCCTCTGCAACAGGTTTATCGGACAGCACAGCAAACCATTCTGAAGCGGCTTCTAAATGGGCATGATTGGGCTGAGTAGAAGATGACATAGGTGCTAAAGAGACCGATCAGATTTAAACAAAAGACACTGCAACATGGCCTGCGCCATATAGCGCTTCACCATACGTTCAGAGACAGACAAACGTTCGGCAATTTCGCGGTAAGTCAAACCATGAAGTTGAGACAAAATGAGTGTATTCGCCACTTTTTTAGGTAACTTAGCGATCATGGCGTCTAGTTCGCAAAGCAACTCAATCATAGCGGCCGAATGCTCAGCTGACGCAGCAAATTCTTCTTCACAATGCGCCAAGGATTCCAACCAAGCTTGCTCGATCTGTTTGCGACGCCAGTGGTCAATATACAAACCTTTCGCTATGGTGGTTAAAAAAGCTCGAGCTTCTCCCATGTTCGAGAAGTATTTCGGCTTTTTTAGCAATCGCACAAAAGTGTCTTGTGCAATATCTGCCGCTAGCTCATGGCAACCTAAGCGATTACGAATCCACCCATTTAGCCATGAGCTATGCTCAGCATAAAGCTCACCAACCTGTTGGGATGTTTGACGTTCAGGATTCATGACCGCGTATAGCCTCATTTAAATCAGAATATTTTAACGAGGTGGGAAAGTACTACAAATGAGAATCGATATCAATAAATCAAACCGGTTTGAGCAATAAAAAAGAGCAAGTGACTCACTTGCTCTTTTTTATGAAGAAAATAAACACGAAAAACCTACAAAGTAGTAAAAGCACCACCCTTTGCCAAGGCTTTTTGATAAGCAGGTAAAGCCTCTATCTGTTTTATAAAACGGGCGATATTCGGAAATTCAGACATGCTCATTCGAGTACTTGAAGCCTGTAAAGGAAAGCTCATTTGTATATCCGCGGCGGTTAATTCCTCACTGACAAACCATGTATGCTCACCCAGTGTTTTTTCAATAAACTGCATCTGCGGCGTAATACGTGGCATGATGAATTTTTCTTGGACTTTACCCGAAATCGCCTTGGCTATTGGCTTCACAAAAAAAGGCATCGGACTTTTAGGAATCTTCATCATCACCAATTTCATTACCAACAAAGGCATTAAAGAGCCTTCAGCAAAATGCAGCCAATAGCGATAATCCAGCAGTGCTTTGCCATCCGTCGGCCTCAAACGCTTTTCCGTATCATACTGATCCAACAAATATTCAATAATCGCTCCCGACTCAGCCACGGTTAAATCCCCATCAGTAATCACCGGAGACTTACCCAACGGATGTACTTTTTTCAAAGATTCTGGACCAGAAGCGGTTTCAGGGTCTCGCTTGTACTCCACAATGTCATACTCAAGCCCAAGCTCCTCCAGCAACCACAAAATACGCTGGGAGCGAGAATTTTCTAAATGATGAACCGTAATCATATAATCTCTTTATTATCTTATCGGAAATGAATGGCGCTAATTTTTACACTACAGACTATACGCAATGAAACAGAAAAAAGATGACTAGTCAGTCAAAATAGACAAAACTGGAACTCTCTCCTTCAAGCAACCATAACTTAGAAACTCTCTTTCACGCTTTTTTTAGCTCGCTCAACCAGGTCAGACGGTTTGATTTGCCAGACCAATTTAAAGCCTTTAGCGCCTAAATAGAGAAACAACACTGGGATTAATACGGTATTGAAGGCAAACAACGCCAGCAATGTAAGGAAGTCGTTTACCAAGCCATTCAGCATTTCAACATACTCGCTGATCTTGTCTTTAAAGTGGCTCAACCCAAAGGTACTTTGTTTAATGGA
Organism: Marinomonas foliarum; assembly: GCF_016906065.1. NCBI lineage: Bacteria > Pseudomonadati > Pseudomonadota > Gammaproteobacteria > Oceanospirillales > Oceanospirillaceae > Marinomonas > Marinomonas foliarum. Next base: position 1,362,486 of record NZ_CP070273.1, read on the forward strand.
CGCGAAAAAGCCTTGATCTTCTAAGGTAACATTGTCTAGACCATCAATGGATTGTTGCAAAGCCTCTATCTTGCTTTTCGACATTTTGATGTCTTGCTCTGTACGTTGCCGTTCGTCCATTAAAAGGCCTTGTTGCGTTCGCAACCCAGCCAGCATGTCATCGTTATTAAACAAAATATCCATGGTCGACAATGTCTCTTTGCGCGCCGAAATTAAGCGATTAAGAGACTCATTCTGGGCGGTCAAATCCACCAAACGCTCATCATGCTCTGACAGGCTTTGTTGCTGCACATTCAGCCTGATTTGTAGCGCCTGTTTGTCTTTATCAAGGGATTGTTTGAGATCCGCTGCAACACCTAGCCCTGTCGTAACTTCGCTCATCTCGTTAGAATGTACTTGGATTTTATCCATGGTTTGCGTCTTTTCTTCATTTAAAAACGAGGCATCGACTAACGCAGACAATAAAACCACCAGCACCAATAAAAACTTCGCACCAACCGCCGTCACAAAGACTTTATAAGCCACTTCGGTAAAACGACTTTTTGCCCAATACAAATAACCAAACAGCAAACCCGATAAAGTAACAAAGGCTTTGAAATACACAGTGGCAATAATTTTGAGCAGAATGCTTTGGAAAATAAGCGAAGACACCGCCACCTTCATCACACCAGAAAAATCTTCCACCATGTCGTTGAATGGATCTAATAACTCGCCAATCGTAACAGAACTGACAAACACACTGATTTGGATGCTTTGCAGCACAGACACAGTGGCGTTAAACAACTTAGCTAAGCCAAAGGCACTTAACGCCTGCACCAAGGAAGAGGAAACGTAGTCGGACGCCTTATCATCTAGAAAGCCCCACCAAGAAAAAACAATCGCCAATGAGATAGCAATGTAATAACCGTTCAGTTTTCTTAGTTGCCAGATCATGTTTCACCTCTTTATCCTCAGCGTTTATTCATGACCACCAAGGGTTAATACGAATCTATCTCAATTGACGCTAGAAGATCGCTTTTTAATCGTTATACTATCTACTTACATTTAAAGTAGCCATCGAAGGAACGAACGCGCCACACTCACCTACAACTTTTGCGATTAGGTAATGAAAGAAACCATTCAACTAACGTCATTAGAACCAAACGACGACTTAGCTCCATTTATTGAAAGCTTTTGGATGATCGAAAATCCAAGCGATGAAGATGAAGAACTTTCCACCTTCCCTGATGGCGGCATTGATTTGTATTTTTTCCACAATGCCGAGTATCCGCTGCATATTTCCTTGGTTGGACTAGAAACAGACGCCAAAGTAGGCGCCATGCCCAAACACTCTGTATTACTTGGTGTTCGCTTAAAAATACTGGCCGCAGAGTATTTATTAAGCACATCTGTCGCCGACATTCTGAATGATCGCATTACACTCGATATTGGCTTCGCTGGCATAGAACTAAACGATCTAAAAAGCCTGGATACTTTTGCTAACAAGCTCAGTTTGTATTTTGCTTCACAGCTGACAGCGCCAATAGACCCTCGAAAAAAAGTCATGTCAGAACTGATTTATACGACCCACGGTTCAATAACAGTGACTGAAATATCTCAAGCAGCAAATTGGAGCAGTCGCCAAATCAATCGATACTTTAATAAGTGGCTTGGCTTACCGCTAAAAAGCTACTGTGACATTTTACGGTTTCGCCACAGCTTCGACTCACTCAAGGTCGGTGAACTCTTTCCCAAAGAAGGTTTTAACGACCAATCTCACTACATAAAATTGATCAAAAAGTATTCTAGCCTGACACCTAAGCAACTGGCTCAAGACGAAAACGACCGATTTATACAATTATATTCTGAAGATTAACTCTATCATCCGACTCGTTTTACAATTGATGATGAGATTCATTTCCATCAAAACTCACTCATTAGATTGTAATTACTTACGACCTCGCTCCTTTATTTAGAACTAAATTTGATTGGCATGGCACATAAATAATATGAAGATGATTATCGTTATCACCATTATTTCTATATTTTTAAATAATGCATGGGCTGCAGACCACTCTCGCTTCCCTATTACGATTCAACACGCTTTCGGCTCGACAACGATTACTCATAAACCAAAACGCGTGGCGACGGTGGCATGGGCAAACCATGAAGTACCACTTGCTTTGGGTATCGTTCCCGTTGGTTTTGCTGCCGCCACATTTGGTGACGACGATAACGATGGTTTGTTGCCTTGGGTGGCTGATCGCCTTAAAAAACTCAACGCCAAAACCCCTGTATTATTCGATGAAGGCGATGGAATCGATTTCGAAGCGGTCGCAGCAACACAACCCGACGTTATTCTGGCGGCTTACTCCGGCTTAAGCCAACCCGATTACGACACGCTAAGCATGATCGCCCCTGTTGTCGCTTTCCCTGACAAGCCTTGGTCTACCAACTGGCGCAGCATGATTCGCATTAATAGTACTGGGCTGGGAATGGCGGAAGAAGGCGAAGACCTCATTAACAGCATTGAAAAAGACATCGCCGAGCGTGTTGATCAATACCCAGAATTAAAAGGCAAATCCGCCATGTTTATCACACATCTGGATCCAACCGATTTAAGCGTCATTCGTTTTTACAGCGCCAATGATACCCGTGTGAAATTTTTTGATGACCTCGGTATGCACTCTCCGCAAAGCATCAAAGACATCAGTAAAAATGGGCTCTTCTCTGGCGAAAGCAGCATTGAGCAAATAGACATGTTTAACGACGTAGACATTTTTGTTACCTATGGCAATGAAGAATTACTGACGCCTTTAGAATCGAACCCACTTATGTCAAAAATGCGAGCCATTAAAAATGGCTCTATCGTCATGCTGGGTAATAGCAAAATGGCGACTGCAGCTAATCCGACACCATTGTCTATTACTTGGGTATTAGATGATTACCTTCAAGCGCTTGCAGAAGCGGCTCGTAAAGCAAAATGAGCCAAGGCAACGCCAAACATAAAGGCCTTTTACAGCAGAAGCCCATTGCATTATTCGTCGTCATCGCCACTTTGCTGCTGTTGAGCTTTTCCTCTATTGCCATTGGCACGAGAGATGTCTCTTGGCAAGAAATAATAGGAGCGCTACAAGGCCAGATGAATACTATGGGAGAAGCGTCTGTCACCATGCGCCTACCACGTACAGTGCTCGCCATTTTTGCAGGCTGCGCCTTGGGTTTATCTGGTGCCATTATGCAAAGTGTGACCCGCAATCCATTAGCCGACCCTGGGATTCTTGGCGTTAATGTGGGTGCCGCTTTCTTTGTTGTTATTGGGCTAGCGTGGTTTGGTATTAACCAACTGCAAACTTATGTTTGGCTCGCCATATTGGGGGCAGGCATAACGGCCATCTTTGTCTATTTCATTAGTTCATTAGGCTACGGCAAATCAACCCCGCTCAAATTCGCTTTGGCGGGTGCCGCCACGTCTGCTGCGCTGTCCTCTTTCATTGTGGCCGTCGTCTTGCCAAGAAATGACATTGCCGGCAGCGCTAACTCTTGGCAAATAGGTGGCGTCGGTGGTGCCACCTTTGACAGCCTACAGCTCGTACTGCCCTTCTTAATCGTTGGTTTTTTACTCAGTGTATTTGTGGCTAGAAAGCTCAATACACTGGCGCTTGGGGACGATATCGCCGCAGGGCTGGGAGAAAATGTCGCTTGGATTCGTGCCCTCGCTTGGCTGTCTGCGGTTTTACTCTGTGGTGCTACTACCGCCATTTGCGGTCCTATTGGCTTTGTCGGCCTCGTGGTGCCCCATTTATGTCGACTACTTGTTGGAGTGGATAACCGCTGGCTGCTCATTTTTTCAGCGCTCGTCGGTGCTTGCTTATTATTAAGTGCGGATGTGTTAGGACGCATTATATCAAGACCAAGCGAACTGTCGGTCGGCGTCGTGACCGCCTTTGTTGGCGCACCTTTCTTCATCTGGATTGTCCGTCGACAACGGGTGAAAGAGTTATGATTAACACAAGCTCGACGCTCGCACGCGTTACCAATGGACGTAAAAACCGATCTAAGCGCTGGAAATGCGTGGCTAGCTTACTTTGCTTATTGGCTGTGGCTGCGTTTTCAATCACCTTAACCTTGGGGCAATCCTTTACACCACCACAAGACGTCATAAACGTTTTATTGGGTAAAAATGTCCCAGGCGCGTCTTTTGTGGTGGGTCAGTTACGCCTACCAAGAGCGATTATTTCCCTTCTCGTCGGCATGAGCTTTGGTATGGCTGGCGTGGCATTTCAAGTCATGCTAAGAAACCCATTGGCCAGCCCCGATATTATCGGAGTAAGTTCTGGTGCAACTGCTGCTGCCGTATTTGCCATTATTGTGCTGCACATGGATGGCACTAGCGTGGCCTTCTTCTCAATCGCCGTAGGCTTATTGGTTGCCTTAGCGGTCTATGGGTTGTCCTATCGAAATGGTGCGTCAGGTGCTCGACTTATTCTGGTTGGTATTGGCGTCTCTGCGATGATTGAAAGCTTTATTGTATATTTGCTATCACAAGCGCAAGCATGGGACCGCCAAGAAGCTATGCGTTGGCTTAGTGGCAGTGTCAACTCCGCACAAATCCATCAAGCCTTACCACTCATTCTGTCTTTATTGGTGTTCGGTGGATTTTTACTAAGCCGCTCTCGAGACCTAGAAGCATTACGAATGGGCGACGATACAGCTCATGCATTGGGTGTTCGTGTCGGCATGACGCGCATTACCGTCATTGTATCCGCTGTTGGGCTGATTGCTGTGGGAGTCGCGATAACAGGGCCTATTGCGTTTGTTGCTTTCTTGTCAGGTCCCATTGCTGTTCGCCTTGTGAAGAACAATGGTTCACTGCTTATTCCTTCTGGTTTAGTTGGGGCTTGCTTAGTCATGGGCGGTGATTACATCGGACAATTCTTGCTGCCGAGTCGCTACCCTGTCGGTGTGATTACTGGCGCTCTAGGCGCGCCCTACCTTATTTACCTTATTATTCGTGTCAATCGTAAAGGTGGCTCACTATGACACTAAAACATCAACTCGTTGTCGATCATCTTGCCGCTGGTTATGGTGAAAAAACCATCCTTAACGACATCAATGTAGCAATTAAACCCGGCCAAATTACGTCTATTATTGGCGCCAATGCCTGCGGAAAATCCACATTATTGCGTACTATGTCACGCTTAATATCACCATCTAATGGCCAAGTCTTACTTGACGGAAAATCGATACACAGCACGCCAACACGACAACTAGCGCAAACGCTTGGCTTATTACCCCAATCCCCCATTGCACCGGAAGGTATCACGGTTAGTGATCTAGTCAGCCGTGGCAGACATCCCCATCATGGATTCTTATCAAGATGGCGCAAAGAAGACGATGAAGCCATTGCCAAAGCACTAGAAACTACCAAAACCACAGAACTTTTGGACCGAGAAATAGACGAATTATCAGGTGGGCAACGCCAACGCGTCTGGATCGCCATGGCATTAGCACAAGAAACCAACATATTGCTGTTAGACGAGCCAACCACCTTCTTGGACGTCGCTCATCAAATTGAAGTATTGGATCTGCTGGTCGACCTAAACCAAACCCGTGGCACCACCATCGTATTGGTATTGCACGACCTTAATCTTGCGGCACGTTATTCAGACCAGCTTATCGCCATACAACAAGGTCAAGTCTTTGCCAATGGAACACCAAACGAGGTGGTAACAGAAGATATGATTCACGCTGTTTTTGGCCTGCAGAGCCAAGTCATCACAGACCCTATTTCCAGCAGCCCAATGGTTTTGCCAATTGGGCGACACAAGAAAATAAAACACACTTAAACACAGCAAATTGAAACCGTTAGTTATTACAGATTTTTATCAATAATCATTAGCAATACTGTTTTCATAACATAAATTATAGAGGAACCTGAAATGAACAAGAAAAGCACTCTTCCCTTGAAGTTAAAGCAAAGCCACTGTGCTGCCGCGACACTTTTCTGCTACTCCGTACTAACACCAATAGCTGGTTATGCAGAAACAGAAAGTGAAGCAGGCACCTTTCGACTTTCCCCTATCATCGTCAATGATCAAGCCATAGCCGATGATGACTCTGAGTCTGTTGTAGCAAAAGAGTTATGGGTCGGTGGTAAAGTCGCCACCAGCATTCAAGACACACCGGCGTCCGTCTCTGTCATCACTGAAAAAGAAATCAAGCAACGTGGCGCCAGCACCACAGAAGAAGTGCTTGAATACACACCAGCTACAGTGACAGGTTACTACAGTACCGATGACCGAAACGATTATTTCCAAATTCGCGGCTTTAGCGCCACAACCTATCGCGATGGATTAACGCTTGGTTCCATGAGAGGCATCAGAGAAGACGCTTATGCTTTCGAACGTGTTGAAGTAATCCGTGGCGCGAACTCCACCTTATTTGGTCCTGCTGACCCAGGCGGCTCCATCAACTTTGTGAGTAAACAACCAAAGTTCTATGGTTTTAATAATGCCTTCGTCACCTATGGCTCTAATGACCATAAAGAAGTCGGCATCGATGTCGGCGACACACTGGATGAAGACAAAACGCTAGCTTACCGACTAACGGGTAAAATAAAAGACAGTGACCGAGAATATGATTACTCAAAAGACGATTCACAATTCATCATGGGTGGCCTTGCTTGGGAGCCTAATGACAACACCAGAGCCAACCTAATTGTTGACTACTTAAAAACCGACTCTTCACCAAACAGCGGCGGTTATCCTGCTGGTAAAGACTACGACAGCAGCCTATTTTATGGTGAACCTGATTATAATTCTCATGATGTAGAGCGAACCAATATCAGTGCCAATATTACCCACAAGCTTGATAACGGCTTGAAAGTTATTTCAAATTTACGCTACAGCGATGCCGAGGATAACTTTGGTTATATATATTTGAATAAGTATTCTGCAAACACCTCTGGCAACATTATGGGACGTGATTATTACGCCCAATATTCAGAGCTAGAACAGTTCAACGGCAACTTACTCGGGCAATATGACATTAGTTTTGATCGCCTAGACAGTAGTACTGTATTTGGTATCGAGTATCAAAACTCATCTAAAAATGCCAGTTCAAGCTACACAAAGAGAGGCGACACATCTCCCATCAGTGATATAAATATTAATAATCCTGTATACACTGGTGTACCAGCTAATCTACCAGTTGCTAGCCACACAAAAACCGATTTCCAAACAAAAGCTGTGTTGGTTCAACAAAACTTCGCATTAGACGATAAATACATCCTAACTCTCGGTGCACGTCACGATAACATCGATGTTGACCAGTTTGACTATTTAACCAGCACAAAGTCATCAAATGACTTTTCAGAAGACACCTTCCGCTCAGCATTTACATATAAATTTAACGATGAAGTGTCTGCCTACATAAGCCAAGTAGAGTCAGTAGCACCACCATCAGCGACAAGTACCAAAATTGTCCGCGGCGACCAGACTGAGGTCGGTGTTAAATACTCACCAAGTAATATGAACGCCCTGTTCTCTATTGCTGTTTACGATCTTGAAAAAAGCAATGTAGAAACTTCATCTTTCCAAAGTAGCGGCATCGTTCGTGAAACCATTGGTAAAAACCAAGTGAAAGGTGTGGATTTGGAAGCTCGAGCGGAGTTAACCGATAATTTAAGCATCTCAGGTGGTTACTCATACATGGAACCAAAAATTACCAAAGATGATACCTACGAAGGTAAAACGATCTCATACACACCCAAGCATTCCGCTTCTGTATGGGGACACTACACACTTCCACGTCAAGATATGTCTGTCGGTCTAGGGGCGCGTTACATCGGTTCCTACTACTTCACTAATACCAACGATTCAAAAAGTGAATCGGCTGTCATAGTCGATGCTTCTTTTGGCTATGAGGTTACACAAGATACCCAACTTTCTATGAACATCAGCAACTTGCTAGGTAAAGAATACGTCGCGGGTTCTGGTTCAGCAGATTTCTACAACCCAGGCAGAGATATCACTCTCACCTTAAACCACAGCTGGTAAACAGCACTAATGTAATAAATCGAAAATAATCCCTTTTTTAAGCCAGTATGGATATCCATACTGGCTTTTTTTGGGCACGACTTTTTCAAGGGCAATAAAACCCTGAAATCACCAACTGCCCATTATTTGGCTATCATAAGAATTGATTGTTTTTTTACATGTGCGGGAATTAAAAATGGTACGCCCGAGAGGATTTGAACCTCCGACCTTCGCCTCCGGAGGGCGACGCTCTATCCAGCTGAGCTACGGGCGCATGACTTGTTGCGTGGCGCTAAATAGCTTTGTATGAAACAAAGCAGCCAGAACAAATTGGAGTGCGTATTCTAAAGGAAATTCTTCAGGTTTCCAGTGCTTAAAGTAATAAAGAACAGATATTAGCGGTTTTTTATTACTTTGCTGCCACAGAGATTTTCTAGCCAGCTGTTTATAGAGTGAACAGCCAGCTATCAGCCAATTTTATGCAGTTCCGTGACATTAAAGTCTGCAATCACATCTTTGGTGACTTCCAGAAAGGCGTTAATGTGATCTGTCTTCATATGGTCTTGCCAGACATCATAATCTGCCCAACGTTCGAAGAAGACAAAGGCATCGGGATGTTTGTTATCTTGATGAAGGTCGTATTGAAGGCAACCAACTTCTGCTCTGGTTGGCTCTAGAAGTGTTTCAAGCGCGGCTTGCAGCTCGGCTCCTTTGCCAGGGTGAGCGATAAGATTAGCAACGAGAACGAGTTCGGTGGTCATAATTTTTTCCTTGTCTTATTAACTTATTGAAAACCTTACACGACTGCTATGCGCGCTAATACTGTGTTAAAAATACGCGTACGAAAGCATGCCCTTGTGTTTTAATAACTGTAACGTTTTTGACTCTGAATCGCTAAGGAATCATTGTGACTTTTTCTCTCACGACATTGAGCAAGCTGCCTGTTGCTCTTGCTGTCATAGGCTTCGCACTTGGACTGTCTTCTTTTGCCAATGCCGCACGTTCAGGCGAGGCACTTTACAACAGTTTTTGCATTGCCTGCCACATGAATGGCGTTGCGGGAGCACCTAAATTTGGCAATAAAGCCGATTGGCAACCGAGAATAGAAAAAGGCATAGACACTTTATTAAAAGATGCGACAAGCGGCTTTAAAGCCATGCCGCCAAAAGGACTGTGTTCCAATTGCAGTCAAGACGAACTCCGTGATGCAATTCAATATATGATCGACAAGAGTTCAGACTCTTAATCGATTATGATTTAGCCGTTTAACATGGCTTTTAGTGCCGACAAAGACGCTTGGCCACGTTCTTTTTTAGTGCTTTCTCCTTCGTCGCTGCGACCTTCCCACACCAAGTCTTCTTCTGGCAATTCGTCCAAGAATCGACTTGGCAAGCAGTCGATTTCTTCGCCATACTGACGACGTTTCGCAGCTAAGGTGATGCACAGAGTCTTTTTCGCTCGAGTGATACCCACATAAGCCAATCGACGTTCTTCTTCGATGTCGTCGTTTTCTATGCTGTTTCTATGAGGCAGAAGCTCTTCTTCACAGCCAATCAAAAACACATGCGGGTACTCCAAACCTTTGGAGGCATGCAGCGTCAGTAACTGCACCTTGTCTTCGTCTTCCTCTTCTTCTTGGCGTTCCAGCATATCGATTAGTAACAGCTTACTGATGGCTTGATCCAAGCCTGCAGTTTCGTCTTCTTCCCATGCAGATTCCATCATGCGTTGAATGGAATCCAGCAAGAAGCGCACGTTTTCGATGCGTCGATCACCCGCTTTGTTAGAGGAAGTTTGCTCTTGAATCCAGCCGTAATAATCCATGTCGTGAATCATTTGCTCGATCACGGGGACAGGCGAAGCACCTTCTAAACGCTGGCGCAAGGTAGACATCCAACGTTCGAAATCCTGAAGGCTCTTTAACGAGCGTCCAGAAATAGTTTCTTCTAGCTCTTTGTAACCCGATGCTTCAAACAAGCTAACACCACGTTCAGTGGCAAGGTTACCGACTTTTTCCAACGTGGCAGGGCCAATTTCCCGACGCGGTAAGTTAACGATACGCAAGAAGGCATTGTCGTCCGATGGGTTCACCAAGAGACGTAAATAACTCATTAAATCTTTGATTTCCGCACGCGAGAAAAACGAAGTCCCGCCGTTCATCTTGTAAGGAATACGGTAGGCTTGCAGCTTGATTTCCAACAGACGCGCTTGGTGATTACCACGATACAAGATGGCAAAATCTCGATAAGGAATTTCATGACGTAAATGGCGTGATTGAATTTCTGCTGCCACGCGCTCTGATTCTGCGTCTTCGTTACGGGTCACCATGACACGAATCGGGTCGCCCTCTTCGTGATCACTCCACAAAGCTTTATCGTAAATATGCGGATTGTTCGCTATCAAGGTATTGGCCGCTTTCAGGATGGTTTTAGTCGAGCGATAGTTTTGCTCTAACTTGACCAATTTCAAACTAGGGTAATCGACAGACAAACGCTCAAGGTTTTCAGGACGTGCACCACGCCACGCATAAATGGATTGGTCATCATCGCCTACTAGAGTGAAACAACGACGAAATCCAGCCAACAACCGAATCAATTCATACTGACTGGCGTTGGTGTCTTGGCACTCATCCACCAGCAAATAGCGGACTTTGTTTTGCCAGCGACCCCGCAGTTCTGCATCGGCCATTAATAAACTCACTGGCAATAAAATCAAATCGTCGAAATCTACTGCGTTGTAAGCGCGCAAATAACGTTGATATTGCACATACACTTGCGCCGCCAGCAGAAACTCTTCGGTATCGGCATTGGTCATGGCTTCTTGTGGTGTAGTTAGATCGTTTTTCCAATTGGAAACCGTATTTTGACAGTAAGCGGCCGAGTCAGTTTGACCGTTAAATTCTTTGTCGAGGATTTCTTTAATCAGACTAAGGGAGTCTTGGGAATCAAAAAGGGTGAAGCCTTCTTTTAAACCCGCGCGGCGATATTCTTTACGAAGAATCCGTAAGCCTAAATTATGGAAAGTCGAGATACTCAAGCCGCGACTTTCTTGTTTAGACAACATGCCAACCACACGCTCTTTCATTTCCCGCGCTGCTTTATTGGTAAAGGTTACCGCAATAATGCTGTTAGCTTTGAAGCCACATGTTTGAATCAGATAGGCAATCTTTGTGGTGATAACGCTGGTTTTTCCCGATCCAGCACCCGCCAATACTAGCAAAGGTCCATCGATCTGTTTGACGGCATCTAACTGACGCTCATTCAGATTACGAAGACGATGGGATATGGATGGCAATAACTCACTCATGGAAAACTCTGGCTCGTAGGGCTATTAAAAATCAGCGCTAAGTGTACCCGACAATGAAGAATCTCGCACTGTGATAACCATGCAACAGACATAAAAAAGGGACGCACAAATGGCATCCCTTTTTTGACGCTAAGCAAATATTTTATTTATCGGTATCTTGAGCGTTGCTTTCAGCAACAGGCCGACGGCTCCAATAGCTCGCCAACAAAGATCCTGAAATATTGTGCCACACACTGAAAATCGTTCCAGGTAAAGCCGCCATAGGCGTGAAAAATTTCACTGCAAGCGCTGCAGCCAAACCAGAGTTTTGCAAGCCGACTTCAAACGCAACGGTGCGACAAACACGTTGATCGAATCCGAGTAAGTAAGTTACCCAGTAACCCAAGGTCAAACCGATCGCGTTATGGATAATAACCGCCGCTGCAACCATAAGGCCAACTTGAACAATCTTAGAGGCGCTCAAAGCTACGACAATAGCAATGATCAGCACGATGGCAAACATCGAAATGTAAGGAAAAATCGGTTCTGCCTTGCGGACAAATTTTGAGAAAAACGTGTTAATTAACACACCTGCTGCAACAGGAAGCAGAACAATTTTAAACAAGCTCATTAACATACCAGCGACGGGGACATCGACACTTTGACCAATCATTATCGACACCAAGAATGGCGTTAGTATCACACCCAACAAGGTAGAAATAGCCGTCATAGAAATGGACAGCGCCGTGTCGCCTTTCGCTAAGTAACACATAACATTCGATGAGGTACCACCCGCCACACTGCCCACAAGCAACATGCCAACGGTTAATTCCGTATCAAAACCAAACGCAAAGGCCACACCAAAGGCAGCAATAGGCATGACTAAAAATTGTAATAAAACGCCAACACCAACAGCTTTGCCGTTCTTCAACACTTGCTTAAAGTCCGCAGGGCTTAGCGCCAATCCCATTGCCAACATAATGATGGTCAATAATGGAACGATTTGAGTTTTCAAACCAACAAACAAATCCGGTTGGAAGAAGGCGATTGCAGATAGCAATAATGCCCAAAAGGGGAACAGCTGGATAACCATAATACAAGACTCCAATTATGCCGCTCAGTTTTGCTTCCACAAAATCAGCAAAACGAACAGACACCACAATTAATTATTATTAGTCCCATTACAAAAATCACTCTACGAAGGAGCAATGAAAATGGGCGGAGAATTGTAACTAAATGGCATGGGTTAAAACAGCATTTATCGTGTATTAACTCTTGTATAGAAGCCGCTACGTCACCATGTTATCAACCTTAGTAAGATGAAATTGCAGCATATGCTATGAAGATACCGCCATGGATAAGGTTTTTTCCATCTTTCGGTAGCTTAACGACTCCATTAAATGCGCTCTGGTGACGGGAGAGTCACTTAAATCCGCCAAGGTCAGCGCGACTTTTAACACTCGATGATAAGCCCGTGCCGAGAGTTTTAATTTTTCCAACGCCTGCTGCATAAACTGTTTATCGTCATGACTCAGAGCACAAATATTTTCTAACTGACGACCACTTAACAGCGCATTTTGCACGCCTTGGCGCACTCGTTGCCTTGTTACCGCGCGCTCTACTCGTTCGCGAACACTTGCACTGCTCTCCCCTTCTTCGTCAGCGTTTACTAAAACATTCGATGGTAAAGGCGGCACCTCTACATGCAAATCAATACGGTCTAAAAAAGGCGCAGAGAGTTTTTTAAGGTATTTTTGACTGGCACTGGATTGATAATAATCCTGCCCGCCACTGTAGGCTTCATTACTGGCGTTCATCGCAGCAACCAACTGAAAACGAGCCGGAAAGGTCACTTGTCCACGAGCGCGTGAAATATGAACTTCACCGTTTTCTAATGGTTCGCGCAATACCTCCAATACTTTGCGGTCGAATTCCGGCAATTCATCGAGAAAAAGCACACCGCAATGCGCCAAAGACGCTTCTCCCGGCTTAGGAATTGAGCCACCACCAACCAGCGCCGCCGCAGAACAAGAGTGATGCGGAGATCGAAACGGTCTTTCAGACCAATGCCAATCCAAGCCCATTTTACGTCCCGCCACTGATTGCACCGATGCCACAGCAAGAGCTTCGGCTTCGGTCATCGCCGGCATAATGCTTGGTAAACGAGACGCCAACATGGTTTTACCAGTTCCAGCTGGACCAATAAACAATAGATTATGACCACCAGCCGCTGCAACTTCTAGGGCTCGCCGTGCTTGATACTGACCTTTTACGTCACGCATGTCTTTATGATCTAACGGCAAAGGCTCAGCTGGAGTTGACACACAAACAGGCAGTGCTGTTTGTTTTAGTAAATGTGCGGTCACTTGGGTTAAATGTTTTGCAAATACTGCATTGCCTTCTACAAGAGCCGCTTCTTGCTGATTATCTTCAGGAAGAATTAGCTGACGATTCGCCTGATGACAAGCAATGGCTGATGGCAATAAACCCGGCACACCTCGAATATCACCCGACAATGCCAGTTCACCAATAAACTCAGTATCTCGTAAGTTCAACTCTCCAAGTTGACCTGATGCCACTAATACACTAATAGCAATCGCCAAGTCATAACGACCACCCTCTTTGGGTAAATCTGCTGGCGCTAAATTAATGGTGACGCGTCGAGTAGGAAACTCAAAATGGCTATTAATAATCGCGCTACGCACACGATCTTTTGCTTCACGGACAGCCGCTTCGGGAAGGCCGACAATATTTAGGGAAGGCAGCCCATTTGAAATATGGGTTTCGACGGTAACTAAAGGAGAAGACACGCCCACACGGGCACGACTATAAATAGTGGCTAAACTCATGATCACTCCTTGATCAAAATATTTATTATGCTTTCTTATGTGAAAAACAATCCAGCTAATCACTTGATTCGTATAAACAACACATTCTTAAGAAGATCAATAGTCACAAAGGTGAATAATGGCCAACCAAATAAACCCCAACAAGCTTCTACTGTCGAAATGGACGTCCACTTCTCCACAGCAAAAAGAAAAGCATTTTATTGTTACTAAACTCATTCGAGATGAAGAAAACGTCGTTATCGAATGCGTTCTTGAAGCCGTGATCAACAAAAACCAATATCAATTGCCTTGGCAATCACTGACATCGTCTGAAGACTGGCTTCAAGGCTGGAAGTAAATCAGGACAAATTTTACAAAAACTTAGTCGTTCTTTTCTAGTTCATTTAAGCGAGCTTCTAAAACAGCAAGCTTTTCACGGTATTTTGCCAACATCGCGGCTTGCACCTCAAACTCTTCACGCGTAACCAAATCCATTTTGCTTAGCGTATTTCGCGCCACTTCATGTAATTGCGCCTGAATCTCTTCTTTTGGCAGCTTACCCAACGTTTCTGCCGCTTGGCCTAACCCCGTACCAAGTTGCTTTATAAATTGATCAATCATGTCATTCTCATTTTCATCTTTGCGGTGATTATTTATCGTGACTTTGCCTAATAGTATAGAAGTCGAAGCGGGATACAAACAAGCTCTCAGAGTACATATTACAAAGCACATCTTAATACCGTGCCCATTTATAAGCACAGATAACTTTAAAACCGCTTCTTTTTTGTGCAGAAAATCAACTGACGCAATATTGAAGCCCAAAAACCACTCTAAATAACACATTCACACCAAGATTAACCAAGTGGTTATTTCCTAACCAGAAGCAATAAGATAAAGACCTGTACGGCTTTTCTTTTCTATTTTTAAACGTCACTCGCACCATATTGATGCAGTATATTTATAGAACACACCAATATGCTGCACTATATAACGCCATTCATGACTCTTTTTAATTTCAATAAACCGACAGAATCCTTACAAAGCCTTTGATACATAGGAACTCCCATATATGGCACGCATATTGAATAAAGCTAACTACCTGCGATACGACAATAAAACTGACTTTTTAAGGAGACAGTGGGTATGAAGCTTATTACTGCCATCATCAAGCCATTTAAACTCGATGATGTTCGAGAAGCACTTTCTGAGATCGGTGTACAAGGTATTACCGTTACAGAAGTGAAAGGTTTCGGACGTCAAAAGGGCCACACAGAACTATACCGCGGCGCTGAGTACGTAGTCGATTTTCTACCGAAAGTAAAAATCGAACTTGCCATTGCAGACGACATGACTGACCAAGTAGTGGAAGCCATTACGAGTGCAGCAAACACTGGCAAAATCGGCGACGGTAAGATCTTTATCGTTAACCTTGAACAAGCGGTTCGTATTCGTACCGGCGAGACTGGTGTAGAAGCGGTTTAATTACTGCTCGAATTATCCTAGCCTTTAGGGGGGCGAAACATGCAAGATCAAATTTTTCACTTACAATATGCGATGGACACCTTTTATTTCTTGGTGTGCGGCGCACTGGTTATGTGGATGGCAGCCGGATTTGCCATGTTGGAAGCAGGTCTAGTACGTGCTAAAAACACCACTGAAATTCTTACTAAGAACGTGGCTTTGTTTGCCATTTCTTGTGTCATGTACCTAGTTTGCGGTTACTCCATCATGTACGGTGGCGAGTGGTTCCTTACAGGTATTCAAGACGTAGATGTTGCTTCTACTCTAACTGACTTTGCTGGCCGTGATGGCGGTTTTGAAGGCGGTTCTATTTACTCAGGTGCATCTGACTTCTTCTTCCAAGTTGTATTCGTTGCAACAGCCATGTCTATCGTATCTGGCGCAGTTGCTGAACGTATGAAGCTTTGGGCTTTCCTAGTATTTGCTGTTGTTATGACAGGTTTCATCTACCCAATGGAAGGTAACTGGACTTGGGGCGGCGGCTCTGTATTCGGTATGTTTAGCCTTGGTGACCTTGGTTTCACTGACTTTGCAGGTTCTGGTATCGTTCACATGGCAGGTGCTTCTGCTGCACTAGCAGGTGTATTAGTACTTGGTGCTCGTAAAGGCAAATACGGCCCTAACGGCGAAGTACGTGCCATTCCTGGTGCTAACTTACCTCTTGCTACACTAGGTACTTTCATCCTTTGGTTAGGTTGGTTCGGCTTCAACGGCGGTTCTGTACTTAAACTAGGTGACATCGCAAGTGCTAACTCTGTTGCTATGGTGTTCTTGAACACTAACGCTGCTGCAGCGGGTGGTGCAATTGGTGCGCTTATCCTAGCTCGAATCCTATTCGGTAAAGCCGATCTAACTATGCTTCTAAACGGCGCATTGGCTGGCTTGGTTGCAATCACTGCTGGTCCTGATACGCCATCTGCTCTAGGTGCGACTCTAATCGGTCTAGTTGGTGGTATGATTGTTGTTGTGTCTATCCTGACTCTAGACAAGCTTAAAATTGATGATCCAGTGGGTGCTATCTCTGTTCACGGTGTTGTTGGTCTTTGGGGCTTGCTAGCGGTTCCACTAACGAACGATGGCACAACATTCGGCGGACAAATCGCTGGTGCGCTTACTATCTTCGTTTGGGTATTCTTCTCTAGCTTGGTTGTTTGGTTAATCATCAAAGCAATCATGGGTGTTCGTGTAAGCGAAGAAGAAGAGTACGAAGGTGTTGACCTTTCTGAATGTGGTATGGAAGCATACCCAGAATTCAGCAAGAATTAATCACTCTTTTTAAAACCTAGTTTTTAAAACATCAAAACCCTCGCCTCGGCGGGGGTTTTCTTTTTATATCCCTTATTGAACAACTGCTATACCCCCTTATGACGCACTGATCTCTTACTTACTTATACAAATACGCGTTATCATGAGGGATACATAAGATCGATTGATAGAGGCAAACATGCAGCACGACGACTTACATTTAACTATTCGTAACCTAACCAACGACGATTATAATGAAATCAAAGTATTGATGGATAAGGTCTATCACGATATTGGTGGCTCATGGCCTGAGCACACTATCCACAAACTCATCAAAGACTTTCCAGAAGGCCAAATCTGTTTAGAAGACCACGGTAAAATTGTCGGTTTGGCATTATCAGTTCAAGTAAGCTATCAACGCTTTAGTAACCCACATACTTATGACGATCTTATCGATCAAAAAGAGAATGTTCTAAACGATGCTCGTGGTGATGCTATGTATGGTTTGGATGCGTTAATTGCACCTGAATATCGAGGCTATCGTCTTGGTCGCCGACTATACGAAGCCAGAAAAGACCTTTGTCGCCAACATAATTTACGCGCTATTTTAGCTGGCGGCCGTATTCCAAGTTATCATGAGCACGCCCATGAAATGAGTGCTGCGGAATATTTAGAAGCAGTGCGCGAACGTAAAATTTACGACCCGATTCTAACCTTCCAACTATCAAACGATTTCCAAGTCACTCGTTTGTTAAAGCGCTATATGCCAGAAGACGAAAAATCCCAAGGCTATGCGACTCTATTAGAATGGAAAAACATCTTCTTTGAGCCAGACACCAACGTGATTCGTTCGCGAAAAACCCAAGTTCGTATCGGAGCCATTCAATGGCAAATGCGCGAAGTTGAAAGCGTTGACGAATTGTTAAAGCAAGTTGAATACTTCATCGATGCCGTATCCGACTACAAGAGTGACTTTGTTCTCTTTCCGGAATTTTTTAACGCGCCACTAATTGGGCTTAGCCCAGACCAAAGCAACCAGACCGAAGCCATCCGCTTCTTAGCCAGCTTCACAGAGCGATTTATCAATGAAATGTCGCAGTTTGCGGTCAGTTACAATATCAACGTTATTACAGGCTCCATGCCTGTGATTGAAGACGAAGTAGTTTATAACGTTAGTTATTTATGCCGCCGTGACGGTACCGTAGAAGAACAAAAGAAAATCCACATCACGCCTCATGAGCGTCGAGATTGGGTCATCGAAGGTGGTAACGATCTGCGTGTCTTTAATACCGATGCTGGTCGCGTGGGCATCTTGATTTGTTACGACGTAGAATTCCCAGAACTGGGTCGTCTACTGGCAGAACAAGACATGGATATTTTGTTTGTCCCTTTCTGGACTGATACCAAAAACGGTTACTTGCGTGTACGTCGTTGTGCCCAAGCTCGCGCTATTGAAAACGAATGTTATGTGGTTATTTGCGGTAGCTGTGGCAACCTTCCACAAGTGGAAAACTTAGACATCCAATACGCACAAAGCTCGGTATTTTCGCCTTCAGACTTCTCTTATCCGCACGATGCGGTAATGGCGGAAACCACACCAAACACAGAAATGATTATGTTCTCTGACTTGGATTTAGATAAATTGAAACTGACACGCAGCGAAGGCTCAGTGAACAACTTGAAAGACCGTCGCACGGATCTTTATTCAGTCAATTGGAAAAAACAGCACTAATAAAAAATACTATCCAGCGATAACATGGATGTTATCGCAATCCTTTAATTCATCACTATAAAGAACACAAGAGACTATCATGGCCAAAGCAAAAACCGCTTTTGTATGCAATGAATGCGGAGCCGACTACGCAAAATGGCAAGGACAATGCCAAGCCTGCAGCGCGTGGAATTCCCTATCCGAAATTCGCCTTACCTCTGGTAAGACCTCTGCTCGCGTTTCTGCTAGCCAAGATCCACGTTATCAAGGTTACGCTGGTGCCGTGACAGGTATTCAGAATTTATCTGACGTTGATTTAGGAGATGTACCTCGCTTTAGCTCCGGAGCAAATGAATTCGACCGAGTATTAGGCGGGGGGTTAGTCCCCGGGGGTGTCGTACTGATTGGCGGACATCCAGGTGCAGGTAAAAGTACTTTACTACTGCAAACCATGTGTTGGCTGGCTCAGCAACAAAGCGCTTTGTACGTGACAGGGGAGGAATCCCTTCAGCAAGTCGCTATGCGAGCACAACGCCTTGGTTTACCTACACAAAACCTAAAAATGCTGTCTGAAACCAATGTGGAAGCGATTTTAACCATCGCTCAGCAAGTCAAACCCAAAGTCATGGTGATCGATTCGATCCAAGTCATGCATTTGGATGGCGTAGAATCCGCTCCCGGCAGTGTGTCACAAGTTCGAGAAAGCGCTGCAGTTTTAACGCGCTTCGCCAAACAAACCCAAACAGCGGTTTTATTGGTCGGTCACGTCACCAAAGACGGCTCTTTGGCAGGTCCTAAAGTACTTGAACACATGGTGGATTGCTCTGTTCTGTTGGAAGGCTCAGAAGACTCGCGCTTTCGTACTCTTCGTGGCATGAAAAACCGCTTTGGTGCCATCAATGAGCTAGGCGTTTTTGCCATGCTAGAAAATGGTTTAAAAGAAGTAAAAAACCCTAGTTCTATATTCTTGAACCGCAGCAATCATCCAGCGGCAGGCAGTCTTGTCATGGTGGTGTGGGAAGGCACACGCCCCTTGCTGGTCGAACTTCAAGCCTTGGTCGATGATTCCGCCCTAGGCAACCCAAGACGCGTTACCGTCGGCTTTGATCATAATCGCCTAGCCATGTTATTAGCGGTACTCCACAAACACGGTGGCTTGCTTACATCCGACCAAGACGTCTACTTAAACGTAGTAGGCGGTGTCAAAGTATTGGAAACCAGTGCCGATCTGGCGGCTATCGCAGCAGTTGTCTCCAGCTTCCGCGATAAAATCTTGCCCCATGATTTGGTCGTACTGGGTGAAGTGGGTTTGTCAGGAGAAATTCGACCTGTGCCATCTGGCCAAGAACGCATTAGTGAAGCCGCCAAACATGGTTTTACTAGAGCAGTGGTACCAAAAGCTAATTGCCCGAAAAAACCGATTGAGGGCATGAAAGTGATTGGCGTGGATCGTTTATCGGAAGCGCTAGACGCGATATTTGAAAACTAGCTTACACTTGCTGTAAGACGTTACGAGTTAGTCATTCGTTAATTCGAACAGATCTGCTATGGGCTCGTCTTCCATACCGTATGGAAGCGCCTTAGCAGAATCGGCCTCTAAGCGCTCTTGGCGAGCTTTTAATAAACGCGCTCGGCGCTGTTTGCACAAATCCAGTACTTGGTGACGATCTTCATTAGACAGAGAAAACCAATGGAAGCGCTCTTCTCGACTGCGTAAGCAACCTTTGCAAAAGCCTTTTTTGCTGTTTTCACAAACGCCTCGACAAGGGCTTTCTATGACGAACAGTTCTATTTGCTCCATAATGCCCTCCCTAAGAAGTTAATATGAGACGACGCTATTCTGTCGCCAACTCAAAATCGTACACTTCTTCAGGTGATAAAAAATACACCCTGTCTGCAGGGGCAGCATCCAATGAAAACCAATAAAAGCGCTCTGGCACACCCATCTCTAGATAAAAGTTCACATAGGTCGCATGAATCGGATCCGCTTCATTCAAGTTAACCGCTTTTACTCTTGTACCATCTGACCAAGCATGGACGCCAACTCCAGCACCTGCTCCAATGCTACGTTTCACGCCACCTAGAAACAGATCAACACCGCCGGAAAGCACATAACCTGTAGAAGCAATATGCGTATTCAAACCAAGCCGACGAATAAGTCGTGCGCCTTCCATGGTAGCTTGTTGATCAACCGAACCTGGAACGTCCACCAGCACTATATCGGTGATATTCGGTTTTTTACGCACCATATCACTCAATTGCTCTACAAGATCACTACCTAAGATACCCGATATATACACCGTATTTTCTTTTACATCCATGACCAAATCATCTGTCATGCTTACAGCTGCTTGTTTATTTATCGCCATTTCTGAACAAGCGGTTAAAAATAAAGCTATAAATAGACATGAAAATCTTGATAATAACGCAAGATTAAGTTTTTTCTTTTCCATATGCAGTCCAGTAATGTAAAAAGGTTGGTATCACCAATCCAAAGCGCACTTATATTTCTAAAAGCGCCAGAAGACAATATATAAACTCGTTTCAATAGCCAAATAAACAAGTTAAGGATTACAACTCTCGTGGTAACAACTAGTCAATTAAAACACCAGCACCCTTTTACTTCAAACCACGTATCTAACAGTCTGGAGCAAACGACTCAGATTTTGAACATAACGTCGGCAGCGGGTTCTATTGCTCACTTTATTTTCATTTTCTTGTTTATCTACCTCGATCAAACAACACTTGCCTGGCTAAATGTTTTGTCTCTAGGGGCATGGCTGCTAACAGTGCGGCTTAACCGATTAAAGCAACATAATATTTCTATTTTGATCATGAGCGCTGAAATAACCGTTCATGCTTTTTTCGCCACCAGTATACTCGGCGCAGATGCAGGCTTTCAGTATTATTTATGGCCTATGACACTGCTAATGATGACAACACCTTCTCTAAATATCATCTGGTCTACTGCCATTGCATTGTTACACATGGCAACCTTTGCACTACTCGTATTACTTTACCCATCTCAGGAAGAAGCTGTCGCTAGCTACTCTTCAACACTCTTTATAATGAATTTGATTTGCGCAAGCATTCCGTTTATTGCGGCAGCAGCTCTAACACGCTTAACTTACATGAGCCAATATGAGTTGATGGTCAAACTCGCTGAAAAAGATGAGCTAACCAAGCTATTTAACCGGCGTTTTGCTCTTGAAGCACTAACCTTTTATATGAAACAACAAAGTAAAAATGGCACACCATTTTGTATCAGCTTAGTAGATGTTGACCACTTTAAGCAGGTCAACGATCAACTAGGTCATAACAAAGGAGATGAAGCTCTCATTAAAATATCAGACTATTTATCTCAATCAATGCGGGCAACAGACATATCAAGCCGTTGGGGGGGTGAAGAGTTTCTTTTCATCTTCCCAAATGTTGAACTTGCTCAAATTCAGCAACGCATTGAAAATATCTGCCAAGACATGCCCAATAATGTTTCATTGGAGGGTTGGGACAAAGCCATTAGCTGCAGTTTCGGCTTGATTCAAATAGACGCAAATGAAACAGTTGAAGATGCCTTAAAGCGTGTCGATGATTCGCTTTATCAAGCGAAAAAAAATGGCCGCTACCAAGTAGTAAGCGACCATTAAAAAACATTTCTAAAGTACGATAACCACCAGATAGAAATGCCTGGGATTCATTAAAAGCCCTTCTCAGTTCATTCTAAGAAGGAAAGGAAAAGCTCTTGCCCTCACGAACACCTGCCGAAGGCCAGCGTTGTGTGATCGTTTTGCGTTTAGTGTAAAAGCGTACAGCATCTGGACCATAAGCATGTAAATCACCAAACAAAGAACGCTTCCAGCCACCAAAACTATGGTAGGCCACAGGAACTGGCAAAGGCACGTTAATCCCAACCATGCCCACCTCTATATGGTCAGAGAAGTAACGTGCTGCCTCCCCATCACGGGTAAAAATACAAGTACCGTTGCCATATTCATGGTCGTTAATCAGCGTCATAGCCTCTTCCATCGTGTCCACGCGAACAACCTGTAAAACTGGCCCGAAGATCTCTTGTTGATAGCTGTCCATGTCTTTGGTCACACCGTCGATAAGTGTCGCGCCAACAAAAAAGCCATTTTCATAACCTGCGACTTGTGGATGACGGCCATCTACCACAACAGTAGCACCTTGTGATTCTGCACTATCAATAAAGCCGACGACTTTGTCTTTATGCTCCTTAGTAATCACAGGACCAAAATCATTGTTCTTATCAGAACACTCGCCCACTTTTAGTGGCTTCATAGCGTCGGCCATTTTACTTACCAGAGCATCGCCTGCGGCTTTACCAACCGCCACTGCTACGGACAGCGCCATACAACGTTCACCAGAAGAACCAAAGGCTGCACCAAGTAGCTGGCTAACTACGTTATCCATGTCGGCATCTGGCATCACAATGGCGTGGTTTTTCGCACCACCTAGAGCCTGGCAACGTTTGCCGTTGGCACTGGCTTTGCTGTAAATGTATTCTGCAATCGGTGTAGAACCCACAAAGCTCACGGCTTTGACTCGCTTATCTTCCAACAAAGTATCCACTGCGACTTTGTCGCCATTCACTACGTTAAATACGCCTGCTGGCAAACCAGCTTCATGAAGCAAGTCGGCAATGAATAACGCCGTACTTGGGTCGCGTTCAGACGGTTTCAAAACAAATGTATTGCCACACACAATCGCCATCGGAAACATCCACAACGGCACCATGGCTGGGAAGTTAAATGGCGTAATACCTGCAACCACGCCTAGCGGCTGAAACTCACTCCAAGAATCGATATTTGGGCCGACGTTTTTACTGTACTCACCTTTTAATAATTCTGGTGCACCACAAGCGTATTCGACGTTCTCAATACCACGCTGTAACTCGCCAGCAGCGTCATGACAAATCTTGCCGTGTTCAGCGCCAATTAATTCGCAAATCTTATCCGCATGCTTTTCCAACAACATTTTGTAATTAAACATAATGCGAGCGCGCTTTAATGGTGGTGTATTTCGCCATTCTGGATAGGCAGCTTGAGCCGCAAAAATAGCTTCTTCAACGGTTTCACGAGACGCTATGGCCACTTTTTTGGCTACAACTCCAGTTGCTGGATTAAACACGTCTTGAGTACGTTCAGCTTGTTGTGAATGTTTACCGTCGATCAAGTGTCCAATGATGTCCATGTAGGCTCCGAAAATTCAAAATGTTGTCTGTTGACACTACTATGCCAAGGGGCATAAATTATAAAAACTCTAATCTATTAACGCTTACTTAAGTTTTTAGTTAACAAAGTCGCTGACTAATTTATGGGCTAAGCTTCATGACTATTATCGGGAGACAAAGGTATGAATAAATTTCAAAGTCAGGTTAGCGATGCCGATCTTCGCATATTACGAATATATCGCACCGTAGTAGAGTGTGGCGGTTTTTCTGCGGCAGAAGTAGAACTAAATATCAGCCGCGCTGCCATCAGCATTGCAATATCAGATTTGGAAACACGCTTGGGATTTCGCCTATGCCAACGTGGCCGGTCTGGCTTTTCCTTAACCAATGAAGGCAGCCAAGTATACGATTACACCTTGCAATTGTTATCCTCTATTGAAGACTTTAGAACTAATATTAATGCGCTTCATCAGCATCTAAAAGGCGAATTGAACATTGGTATTACAGACAATCTAGTCACCCTGCCCCATACACGTATTACACAAACGTTAGCTGGACTAAAGGATAAAGGGCCACAGGTCGCCATTAATATTCGCATGATTCCACCAACGGACGTAGAACGTGGCGTATTAGATGGCCGTTTACATATAGGTATAGTACCAGATTTAAAAATCCTCAGCGGTTTGGATTATCATCACTTGTACGAAGAAGAATCTAAGCTTTACTGCAGCAATACACACCCTTTGTACACTTTGGACGACAGCTCAATTTCGAAAAACAAATTAAAAGAATTCGATGCGGTCTTACCTGCCTATGCACAAACTCCAGACATCAAAGCCCAACACCAGCCTCTCACAGCCAGCGCGACAGCGACCGACCGTGAAGGTATTGCCTTTCTTATTCTAACTGGGCGTTACATTGGCTTTTTACCTGACCATGTTGCAGATCATTGGATTAGAGACGGTCGAATGCGCGCTATTTTGCCTAATGAGTGTCACTACATAACGCAATTTTCGGCCATAACTCGAAAAGGAGCACGTGCAAACCTAATATTAGAAACTTTTTTAGCCGAACTCGAAAAAACGCAATAAGGCGCACATAGGCGATTACAGCAAGATATTCATTAATAGTAATATCTCTAATATATATTTAAATGTTCATATCCCTACTTGAGAGATATAAAATACATTCATCTAACTATTTCCAATATATTTACGGAGCAATGAATGAATTCCCAAAAACGTTTAAATACGATTATTGGTATGACGCTAGCAGCTTCACTGCTGCTTGTAGGCTGCTCATCCAGCGAAGAGGAAGCTGTCGTAGAAAAAGAAATTGTACGACCTGTCAAACTAATTACCATTGAGCCAACAGATTCCATCAATATTCGTCGCTTCCCCGCTGAATTAAAAGCCAGTGAAGAGGCAGACATCGCCTTTCGTGTTGGTGGACAGTTAATGGAGCTAAACGTTGTTGCAGGACAACGCGTTAAAAAAGGTGAGCTTCTTGCCGTACTTGACCCAACAGATTTCAAGCTAGAAGTCGAACTTGCGCAAGCAAATCAAAGTCTTGCCGAAGCCCAATTCAAACGTATTCAAAATTTATTACGCCAAGGCGCAACCACTCAGTCTCAATTCGATTCGACAAAAGCGACCTTGGATCAAGCAAATAACGCGCTTCAAACAGCAAAAAACAAACTTCAATACACTAAAGTTTACGCTCCGTTTCGTGGTGTTATTGCCTCTGTAGCAACAGAGAACTTCCAGTACATCAGTGCAGCAGCACCCATTATGCATATCCAAAACATTAACGACTTGGACGTTGAGTTTCAGGTTCCAGAAAGCTTAGTAGTTAGCATCAAATCCACGCAATCGGATTACCAACCTAATGTCGTTGTTGATGTGGCTCCAGATGAAAAACTGTCAGGAACCTATAAAGAACACAACACCACACCTGATCAAACAACCATGGCTTATGATGTATCTCTTCGTCTGATCCGTAATGAAGAATCAAAACACACGTTACTACCTGGAATGACAGCGAACGTAGACATTGATTTAAGCCGCCTTTTAGGCGTGACAAGGCATGTTGTTATTCCTGTAGAAGCTGTAATGCGTCATGAAGATACGGATACAGGCAAATCCAACAGTACCGTTTGGGTTTTCAATAAAGACACAGGGAAAGTAAGCGCTCGTGTTGTTACGCTAGGCTCATTAAAAGGCAATCAGATTGAAATTACTTCTGGCCTTGAAGCAGGTGATCAAGTGGTTGCCGCAGGAGTAAGCAGTCTAACTGATGCTATGCATGTTCGTCCTTGGACACGTG
This sequence comes from Marinomonas foliarum, assembly GCF_016906065.1. Lineage (NCBI taxonomy): Bacteria > Pseudomonadati > Pseudomonadota > Gammaproteobacteria > Oceanospirillales > Oceanospirillaceae > Marinomonas > Marinomonas foliarum. The sequence goes on from NZ_CP070273.1 coordinate 1,388,610, forward strand.
AGCGAGGCCTATAATGGATATTGCTGCTTATTTCATTCAACGTAAAGTAACAAGCTGGATGGTAACACTGATCTTATTGGTCGGTGGCGCCATTGCGTTTACTAATCTAGGGCAATTAGAAGACCCTGAATTTACTATCAAGGATGCGTTAATCATCACTCAATACCCTGGTGCATCACCAGAACAGGTAGAAGAGGAAGTGACCTATCCGATTGAAACAGAACTACAGAATCTGCCTTATGTTGATAAAATCACCTCAACCTCAAAAGCAGGCTACTCCAAAGTTCAGTTAACGATCAAAGACACCTATCGTGCCAAAGAGCTTAAGCAAATTTGGGACGAAGTACGGAAGAAGATCCGTGATATTCAAGGCCAATTTCCAAGCGGCGTAGCAACACCTATGGTGTTAGACGACTTTGGCGATGTGTACGGCGTGATGCTGGCGATTAATGGCGAAGGCTATCCATACAAAGACCTTAAAAATTACGTTGATTACATCAAACGTGAATTAGTATTGGTTGATGGCGTGGCAAAAGTAACCGTTGCAGCTGAGCAAGACGAGCAAGTCACCATAGAGATTTCTCGTTCAAAAATGGCCAATATGGGAATCGCTCCAAGTCAATTAGAAAGCCTACTAGCAAATCAAAACAGTGTGTCGAATGCTGGCCGCGTAAAAGTCGGCAGTGAGTACATTCGCATTAGCCCAACAGGTGAATTCAAAGACATCTCTGAACTAGAAAACCTAATTGTTGGTACACCAACCGATGGCAATTTAATTCGTCTACGTGACATCGCCACAGTGAAACGTGAATACGTTGAGCCACAAACTCATATTGTTGATTTTAATGGCGCGAAATCACTGTTGCTTGGTATCTCATTTTCATCAGGTGTCAACGTGGTGAAAATTGGTGAAGTATTAGAAAACCGTATCGAAGAGCTACAGTACCAACAACCTGTTGGTCTAAACATGGAACCTATCTACTTCCAGTCAAAAGAAGTAGAACGTTCCGTATCCAATTTCTTGCTTAACCTTGTTGCTGCTGTTGCTATCGTTATTCTAGTGCTGTTGGTATTCATGGGGATTCGCTCTGGTATTTTGATTGGTATCATCCTACTGCTTACCATTCTTGGTACCTTCATTGTGATGGATTACTTCCATATCAATCTACAGCGGATTTCTCTTGGTGGCTTAATCATCGCCCTCGGGATGCTGGTGGATAACGCCATCGTGGTAACCGAAGGTGTGCTCATCGGTATGCAAAGAGGCATGACCAAAATACAAGCCGCCAGTGCGGTTGTGAAACAAACTAAATGGCCTCTTTTAGGCGCAACCGTTATTGCGGTTACCGCTTTTGCTCCTATTGGTTTATCTCCAGACTCAGTGGGTGAATTCGTTGGATCATTGTTCTATGTATTATTGATCTCTCTGCTACTTAGCTGGATCACCGCCATTACCCTAACGCCTTTCTTTTGTGATTTATTCTTTAAAGAAACTATTACAAAAGCCAACAATGAAGATGGCTCTGCAGAAGAGCTAGCCGATCCTTACAAAGGCTTCATCTTTACTGGTTATAAATGGTTGTTAGATAAGGCTATGCATTACCGTTGGGTCACTGTCATTCTTTTGGTAGGAAGCTTATTAACTGCAGGTTGGGCATTCCAATTTGTGAAGCAATCTTTCTTCCCACCTTCCACAACACCAATGTTCTATATGGACATTCAAATGCCGGAAGGAACCCACATAGACAGCACTTACAAAACGGTAAGACAGATTGAGACAGATCTTTTAAAAGATGATCGAATTAACTATGTGACATCGACAACAGGACAAGGCGCGTTGCGCTTCATGCTGACTTACAATGCAGAACAGGCTAACTCTAGTTACGCTCAGTTCATCGTTCGTACTGAGAGCACTGAAGTGATTCCTGGTTTACTCAAAGACTTGTATTACAAAATGCAGGAAGAGTATCCAGAGCTGGAAGTAAAACTACAACGTCTACAGTTAGGGCCAGCCAGTGGCGCGAAACTTGAAGCACGTGTAAGTGGTCCGGATCCTAAACATTTACGTCAAATAAGCGCGCAAATCCAAGATATTTACCGTGCTGATGGCGGCCTTGAAAACATTAAAGATAACTGGCGTCAGCCTGTTAAGGTACTTCGCCCAATCTTTAATGATGCTCAAGCTCGACGTCTTGGTATCAGTAAGAAAGAATTGGACGATGTGTTGTTAACCAACTTCACAGGGTCACAAATTGGCTTGTACCGTGAAGGCACAGATTTACTACCAATCGTAAGAACGGCGCCAGAAAATGAGCGCGTTTCTATCGATCAGATTCGTGATTTGCAAATTTACAGCCCGGCGTCAGGATCTTACGTGACTCTTTCTACATTGGTATCTGGGTTTGAAACCGTGTGGGAAGACCCGATCATTGAACGTCGCGACCGTAAACGTACTATCACCGTGATGGCAGACCCTAAGATTTTGGGTGATGAAACCGCCATGGCGATCTTTGGTCGTACCCGTGGTGCAGTCGAAGCGATTCACTTACCACCAGGTTATGTATTGGATTGGGGTGGCGAATATGAAAGCAGTACCGATGCTCAAGCAAACATATTCAAGGCATTGCCTATGGGCTACCTGTTTATGTTTATCATCACCATACTGCTGTTTAACTCAATTCGTGTACCACTGACCATTTGGTTCTGTGTGCCTCTCGCGTTAATTGGGGTGTCAACAGGGTTACTGGTGATGAACTCGGCATTCAGCTTTATGGCACTGCTTGGCTTCTTGAGCTTGTCCGGTATGACAGTGAAAAACGGTATCGTGTTAGCAGATCAAATAAACTACGAACTAGAACAAGGTACAGAGAAGTATGAAGCTATTTTCAATTCTGCTGTAAGCCGTGTTCGCCCCGTTTGTATGGCGGCAATCACAACCATTCTTGGTATGATACCCTTGCTTTACGATGCTTTCTTTGAAGGCATGGCCGTGGTAATTTCTTTTGGTCTGGGCTTTGCGACCTTGCTAACATTGGTTGCTGTACCTGTCTTTTACGCCATGTTATTCCGCGTCAAATATCGTCATCACGCAGACTTTGAATAATACTACTGGATACTAACGAACCCTTGTATTCATAGAATGGAGCCTTATCAATTTGATAAGGCTCCTGTTTTTAAATCTAAACAATACTGAGAAAACCATGCATCTAGACGACATCTTAAAATTAGACATTAAGCTACTCGTCGCCTTTGTCACCATCATGGAAGAAGGCAGTGTTTCTCGCGCTGCAGAGCGACTCGGCGTGACGCAGCCCGCACTAAGCAAAAGCTTACAGCGTCTTAGAGAGCTATTTAAAGATTCTCTTTTCACTCGCCAAGCTTATGGGTTAAGCCCAACCGCTCGCGCATCAGAACTTCACGATCTAGTACAGCCTATTTTAAGCTCTCTTTCTGAACTAATGAGCCCAAATTCATTGGATTTAAAAAGCTTAGATAGACGTTTCAAGCTACGTGCAGATGAAGGCGATTTAGAAAATTTCATTGAACCTTTGTTGGCTTCTCTACAGCACCAAGCACCAAAGCTCAGGCTTTCAATTACCTCATGGGGCGACTCTCAAATAGACGAGCTTGTGACGGGAAATGTTGACCTTGGCATTATGCGAATTAGCGATACACCTAGCAATATCCGTAGCAAGCTAATTGGCTACATGGAGGCCTGTATCATTTTGAGCGAAGCACACCCGCTATTTCATCAAGATGAAGTATCGGTAACAGACTTACTGTCTCATAAGGTTGTAACGCACCATTTACGCAGCAATCGAAATAGTTCTTTTTCGAAAACAGAACAAAAACTCAAACAAAGAGGCCACGTCATCCAGCCAGACTTAGAAACGGACAGTTTGATGGTCGCCATGCAAGCAGTGAAACGCGGTATGGCACTGGTAACCTCGCGCTCCATTGGTGATTTGTTCTTGCATGTAATGTGTGAAAAAGCCCATTTCTATCCAGTCAAACTATTACCAATTCCCAATGAGGTATTAGAACTTGATGAATTTAATGGCCGACACCCTATTCACATTTTCTGGCATGAACGCTTCAACAATGACTTAGCCCACCGCTGGCTAAGGGAACAGATCATCGACTTTATGCGTGAATCACCTTGGATGCACCCGCCCGCTTAATCTCTATTTATTTAACCAGCACACCATTCTATCTCATAGACAGTATTATCCTGCGTCGCGTTCGGCTCTAAGCCAATCAAAGCGCGGGATACTTTCACCGTCAATTTCAACATATTCTTGAAACATACTAAGTGGTCTTGCCCACCAGCCAAATTCACCATATAACGCTTGGTAAATAACTAACTCTTCTTCTGTTTCACTGTGTTTCGCCACTCGCTCAACCCAGTAAAGTGCGCCTTTATAATGTTGATATACACCCTCTTTCATATTAACCCTCTTCATACTTTTTAAAAATCGACCATAAATAGCCAATATCCACAAAAACGTGTCGCCAATAAGAAAGTTCCCATCTTACGCGCCGAACATAACTTGGTGATAATACTTCCCATACTATCGTTTATCACTCATCTTTCAGGAATGCGCTATGTATCTAGTACGCCCAGCAGATTTTGCGGATCTCCCTGCACTGGAACGTCTTGCCCAACAGGCTGGTATAGGTATCACCAATTTTCCTGCCAATAGAGATCGCTTGAACGACAAAATCGCTTCTTCCCGCCGCTCATTACAAACAGATGTGGTACAACCGGGCGATGAATCCTACTTGTTTGTTTTAGTAGATACCAGCAATGATAAAATTGTTGGCTGTTGCGGAATAGACGCTATGGTTGGCATAGATACGCCATTTTACAGCTACCGAATTGACGAAGTCGTACACGCATCCCCACAGTTACAAATTCACAATCGCATACCCGCTCTCTTTCTCTGCCATGACTACAGCGGCACCAGCCGACTGATTGCATTGATTGTAGATAAAGCCCATCAAAACAGCCTAGCAATGTCACTGCTATCCAGAGCTCGTCTGCTTTTTATTGCACGTTATCCAGAACGTTTCACCAAGCGCCTATTTGCCGAACTGCGTGGCGAAAGCGACAAACAGGGTTACTCCGCTTTTTGGGATGCTTTAGGAAAACATTTTTTTACCATGGACTTCAAAAAAGCCGACTATCTTTCAGGTGTCAGTAATAAAAATTTCATTGCGGAATTAATGCCACGCTACCCGATTTATGTTCCAACCTTGCCTGAAGCCGCGCAAGAAGCCATTGGTGTTATCCATGAAAACTCAGATCAGAGCGCCGAGGTATTGCTCAATGAAGGGTTCGAATTCCGTGGTTATATCGATATTTTTGATGCTGGCCCAAGCATCGAAGCAAGAACAGAAAGCCTACACACTATTGCACAGCAGAAAACGGACAAAGCACTGAGTTTAACAGATGCCGCCAAAGGCCCTATGCACCTGATTTCTGCCGGACATTTAGAACACTTTAGAGTCACTGCCGCACCAGCGGAACCACAGGTCGCAGGGCTCGCCTTAGAAAAAGCGACACAAGAACGATTGGGTATCTCATCAGGACACCGCATTCAATGGGTCGCACTGTGAATAACTTTAAAAGAGGAAAACCACCATGATGGTCATACGCCCTATTTGTCAGAATGACCTAAAGTCACTTTATCGACTTGCGGAAAAAACCGGAATTGGTTTTACCTCTTTAGTCTCTGACGAAGCCACCTTACAAAGAAAAATCGATGGTGCCGTTCGCTCTTTTAATAAAGAAGACGTGACCGCACCTCATAATGAAGATTACTTAATGGTGCTAGAAGACTCCAGCACAGGCGACATCGTCGGTACCTGCGGTATCTTAGCAACTGTGGGGTTAGACGAACCCTTTTACAGCTATCACCTAGGAACCATCACTCATGCGTCCCGTGAGTTGAAAGTACATAATGTCATTCCAACGCTGGTTCTTAATAACGACTTCACCGGTTGCAGCGAGATTTGCACACTATTTTTAGAAGAAGATTACCGCCATTCAAAAAACGGGCAACTGCTTTCTAAAGCACGCTTTATGTTCATGGCACAATTCCCTGAGCGCTTTACAGAGAAAGTATTTGCTGAAATGCGCGGTATCAGCAACGAAGATGGCGTTTCACCACTTTGGGAAAGTCTTGGTCGTCATTTTTTCTCGATTGATTTCAAAGAAGCCGATGAACTGACAGCACAAGGTAATAAACAGTTTATTGCTGAACTGATGCCAAACAACCCAGTGTACGTAAACTTGCTTCCACCTGAAGCCCGTGAGGTTTTGGGACAAGTCCACAAAAACACCGTACCTGCTCGTCGTCTACTAGAGCAAGAAGGCTTCCGCTATGAAAACTATGTCGACATTTTTGATGGTGGACCAAGCTTAGAAGCTCGCGTTCAAGACATTCGTGCCGTACGCGACAGCCGTCTTTGCCTTGCCAACATAGGACAGCCAAAAGGCACAAAAGAAGGCGTTAACGAAGGTAATTACTACCTAGTATCCAATGCCAAGGTCGCAGATTTCAGGTGTATCTTAATCCAGCGTACCATTCCACCAGGTAGCGCCATGACCCTAACGCAAGAAGAAGCTGACGCACTTTGCATCACAAATAAAGAACCCGTTCGAATCGTCGAATTATCCCCATATTCAAGATAAATGCGCACGAACTAACAGGAGTCACCATGAAACAAGCACAGTATATTAATGGTCAATGGATAGCAGGCGAAGGCCAATTGCTCCGCTCTATTGATCCAGCGGACGCCAGTTTAGTATGGCAAGCCAACACAGCCACATCAGGCCAAGTCGATTTAGCCATCAATGCGGCTCGCACAGCCTTTCCTGCTTGGGCCAATCGTCCTTTAGAAGAACGCTTAACAATTATTGAAGCCTTTGCTGCACTGGTTAAAGAGCACAGCGAAGGCATAGCAACTGTGATAAGCCGTGAAACAGGCAAACCAATCTGGGAAACCCGTACCGAAGCCGCTGCCATGGTGGGCAAAGTCGCCATTTCACAGCAGGCTTACCATGAAAGAACCGGCGAAAAAACTACGCCCATGCCAGGCGCGACAGCTCGATTACGCCATCGTCCACATGGCGTGGTTGCCGTATTTGGTCCTTATAACTTCCCTGGGCATTTACCTAACGGCCATATTGTTCCTGCACTGATTGCTGGTAACACTGTGGTTTTCAAACCAAGCGAACAAGCACCCGCGACGTCTGACCTAATCATCCAATTATGGGAAAAAGCAGGCTTACCAGCTGGCGTGATCAACCTAATTCAAGGTGAGCGTGAAACAGGTGTAGCCCTAGCAAATCATCAAGGTATCGACGGATTATTCTTCACCGGTAGCCCACAAGTCGGCCATATTTTGCATAACGACTTTGCGGGTCACCCAGGTAAAATCTTGGCATTAGAAATGGGCGGCAATAATCCATTGTTGGTGTCAGAAAAAGTCGCAGACCAACGCGCGGCAGTACATGAAATCATCCAATCGGCATTTATTTCAGCAGGACAGCGCTGCACTTGCGCCCGTCGTTTATTATTACCATCGGGCGAGATTGGCGATGCCATTTTGCAATCCCTAGTAACGGCGACCAAAGCGTTAAAAATCGACCGTTTTGATGCGGTCGATCAGCCATTTATGGGGCCAGTCGTATCTGCACAAGCCGCCGACGGTTTGCTGCAAGCTTATCAAAAGCTTATTAAGTTAGGGGCTGCTCCTATCTTAGAAATGACCCGTGGCGACAGCCAAACAGGCTTTGTGACCCCGGGCATTATCGATGCCACCGACATGCTAGACGAACTGCCAGACCAAGAATACTTCGGCCCACTGCTGACCGTGATTCGCTATGACTCGCTAGATCAAGCCATGAGCATCGCCAACAACACCAAATTTGGCTTATCAGCAGGCGTTTTGTCTGACGATGCAGCCGAATATGAATGGTTCTTACAACATAGCCGTGCCGGCATTATCAACTGGAACCGCCAAACCACAGGCGCATCCAGTAATGCACCGTTCGGTGGAACTGGCGCCAGCGGCAACCACAGAGCCAGCGCCTACTATGCAGCAGATTATTGCGCGTACCCAGTTGCTAGTATTGAAGCTGACAGCTTAACCATGCCCGAAAAACTCGGCCATGGCATAACGCTTTAGTGCGTCATAGAGAACGACAAAGAAAACTTAGATTCAGATACAACAAGAGGCAATTATGAACACAGCGACAGAAGCCAATTTTGACGGCTTAGTGGGCCCAACCCACAACTACAGCGGCCTATCTTTTGGTAACGTCGCTTCATTGAATAACTCGGCACGCCCGTCCAACCCGAAAGCGGCAGCAAAGCAAGGCTTGGTTAAGATGAAAGCCTTGGCGGATCTAGGATTCGTACAAGGTGTACTCGCGCCACATGAACGCCCGCACATACCGACCCTGCGCCGTTTAGGCTTTTCGGGGACCGATGCTGACATATTAGAACAAGCCGCCAAACAAGCCCCTAAACTGCTCGCGGCGGTCAGCTCCGCGTCTTGCATGTGGACAGCCAACGCCGCAACCGTATCACCAAGTGGCGACACCAGCGACAATCGTGTGCACTTCACGCCTGCCAACTTGGTAAACAAATTCCATCGCTCCATCGAACATGAAACCACAGGCGCGATTTTACAAGCGACCTTCAAAGACGATAAACACTTCGCTCATCATCCCGCTTTGCCAAGTGTCGATCACTTCGGTGACGAAGGCGCAGCCAACCACACACGCTTTTGTCATGGTTATAGCGAACAAGGCATCGAATTCTTTGTCTACGGAATGGAAGCCTTCAACAACAGTGCGCCTAAACCTGCTAAATTTCCTGCACGCCACACCTTAGAAGCTTCCCAAGCCGTGGCGCGTCGTCATGGATTATCCGCAGACCAAGTAGTTTACGCACAACAAAACCCAGACGTCATCGACGCAGGCGTCTTCCATAATGACGTAATTGCCGTAGGTAATCGCAACGCGCACTTTTATCACCAAGAAGCTTTCTTAGATACTGCCAAAATGAAGCAAGATTTGCTTACCGCTTGGGGAGACAGAGCATCGAAATTTCACCTCATTGAAGTGCCAAGCGATGCGGTGTCAGTACAAGACTGCATCCAGTCCTACCTGTTTAACAGCCAGCTACTAAGCCGTGGTGACGATGACATGGTGTTGGTAGTACCAGGCGAGTGTGAAAGTAACCCAGCCGTTTGGGCGTATTTAAACAGCCTGGTTGCAGGCCAATCTCCAATCAACGAGATTAAAGTCTTCGACCTAAAACAAAGCATGAGCAACGGCGGCGGCCCAGCTTGCCTTCGACTTCGCATCGCCCTAACCCAAGCCGAACAACAAGCCATCAACCCATCGACACTGATGAACGATGTCTTGTTTGAACGCTTAAATAACTGGGTCGAAAAACACTACCGCGACCAACTGCATGAAAAAGACCTTGCTGATCCGCAGCTATTAATAGAAAGCCGCAGCGCATTAGATGAACTAACTCAGATAATGAACTTAGGAAGCGTCTACGAATTTCAGCGGTAGTCTTGAATAACCCCACCCTAACCCTCCCCTTGAAGATAAGGGGAAGGAACAAAAATGCTTCGCTCCTCCCCCTGCTAAGGGGGAGGCTGGGAGGGGATCAAAAGACCTTACCAACCCCATCCTAACCTTCCCCTTGAAGATAAGGGGAAGGAACAAAAATGCTTCGCTCCTCCCCCTGCTAAGGGGGAGGCTGGGAGGGGGTCAAAAGACCTTACCAACCCCATCCTAACCTTCCCCTTGAAGATAAGGGGAAGGAACAAAAATGTCTTAGCTCCTCCCCCTGCTAAGGGGGAGGCTGGGAGGGGGTTAACTAATTTCACCCAAAATAACATTAAGAACAGCATCTAATTCGTTCATAACCTGTTCATTGGTAAAGAGTAAAACTTGTAACCCCTTTCTATTAAGATAAATTGTTCGTTCAATATCATATTTTCTAGCTTCATCTGTGTAATGGCTATCACCATCAACCTCGATAACAAGATGCTTTTCAGGGCAATAGAAATCCACTATATAAGAACCCACTCCATGCTGCCTTCGAAATTTCACACCAAGTTGGCGACCTCTAATATGACGCCATAAATGCCTTTCAGGTTCTGGCATTACATTTCTTAGCTCCGTTCTTAAAGCCTGGTATTTCTTAGGGTTAAATATTCGTTCGCTCATTCCATAAGCCTTTTCTGAAGCCCTAAAACAACCCCATCCTAACCTTCCCCTTGAAGATAAGGGGAAGGAACAAAAATGCCTTAGCTCCTCCCCCTGCTAAGGGGGAGGCTGGGAGGGGATCAAAAGACCTTACCAACCCCATCCTAACCTTCCCCTTGAAGATAAGGGGAAGGAACAAAAATGTCTTAGCTCCTCTCCCTGCTAAGGGGGAGGCTGGGAGGGGGTCAAAAGACCTTATCAACCCCATCCTAACCTTCCCCTTGAAGATAAGGGGAAGGAACAAATATGTCTTCGCTCCTCCCCCTGCTAAGGGGGAGGCTGGGAGGGGGTTACTATCTTAGAAGTGCTCGCCATTCTCATAGTAGTCCTTGCCCTGCAGATCATGGAACAACACTGTGATGTCTTGTCCACTATCCACAAGAGGTCTAATCAATTCTTCTATGATTAACGCCACTTTGCGCTTCACGTCTTCGCCTCGATCGAACCATAAAACATCAAAAAACGGGTACGCAGGAGAAGCGCCACCAACTGCCAGATAAGTCGTTGCTTGGTACTCAAGGGTGAAATGAGAATTTGGCGTGTCTGTGACTTCCGCTAAGTTTTCGACCAAGATATCAGCAATAGACTCTAGCTCGTCAAAAGCCAACCCTCGTACACGTAAATGAGGCATAAAAATCCTTAATCATAGATTAAAAGTAACGACAAAGAATGCCTGATTTTTTAAATTTCATCCACATAGTCAAATGAATAAGTGCTTACCACTACGTCATCTTGTACTACTTCAACGCTCCATTTACCGTCAAAGCCTGGCATTAGGCGTTTGCTAGACCAAACTCTCCAACGGTCACCACCTATGTCAAAATCAACGTCCGCTTGTTCTTCTCCATCTAATTTCCAACGATGAATAACATGACTTCCCGCCATATCACGTAAGTCAGTAAAGAAATAGACTCGCTGAATTGCGCCATATTCTACTGTTACCGTTGCGCCGATATTGTCTATCGGTTCTCGATCGATTACATCTGTAGTGAATTGAGCACGAGCCACCGTACCTTGTGCAAACGCGGGCAAAGTCATCGATAGCGATAAAACACTCGCCAAAGCAACTCGAATTAGCATTTTCCACATAGTAAAATCCTATTATATTTGTTTAAAAAGTAAGCACATTTAAAATGCATGAAACAGCTAATTCCTTAGTCTGCCTTTGGCTCTGAATTGAGAGGTGAATATAACCATAAAATTAGCTGAAAACTGTGTAAAAGAAACGAGAGTTTTGTGTAAATTTGCAAATACTCTCGCTGCTTTTGTGTCAAATAATGACCCGTTTTCTATGAGGAACTTAATACGCAGAAGTAGAAGTGAATGCTTACTTTGGCTGACGATCAGCAAGCGGGGTAGAAAAGGTATATTCCATATCCCAAGGGAAACGAATCCAAGTGTCTTGGCTCACCTCAGTAATAAAAGTGTCAACTAACGGCTTTCCGGCAGGTTTGGCATAAATGGTTGCAAAATGTGCTTTTGGCAGCATCTCACGAACTTTCGCTGCGGTTCGTCCTGTATCCACTAGATCATCAATCAGGATGAAACCTTCGCCATCACCTTCAACGCCTTTAAGAACATTAAGGTCGCCCTGCTTCATTGAAGCACCTGTAGCTTCATCAACGCCATAACTCACGATACAAATCGTATCGATCAAGCGGATATCCATTTCACGACACAAAATAGCCGCTGGCACCAAACCTCCACGGGTAATTGCAATAATCCCTTTCCAAGGGCCCTGCTCCAGCAAACGCCAAGACAAGGCACGAGCATTTCTATGTAGCTCTTCCCAAGATACTGGAAAATCTTTTGAATAAGGGGTCATCAAAGCTCCTACGCCTTTCGCTATAAATTGCAATTTTTGATTATAAAAGTGTTTCCAAGAACAATATAGTTCAAGAAAACACAGAGTATAAATGGAAGATTAGGATTTTAGCTGCATAGGTAGCCCTGCCGCAACAAAAGTTACCCGATCGGTCAATTTAGCCAGTTTTTGATTAATACTTCCCAGTTCATCACCAAATCGCCTAGCAAGGGCATTCATCGGCATCACTCCCAATCCCACTTCACTAGACACCAACACCAAATCACCCTTGAACTCGGAAATTGCTTCAAAAAGTGCCAGTTTCTCATTTTCTAAACGTGCTTCGTCTTCTAGGCACAACAAGTTCGTCACCCATAAACTAAAGCATTCGACAATCACCGCCTGTTCAGGAGTATTGAGGGAAGCCAAAAGCTCCGCTAATGCCAATGGTTCTTCGATAACCCGCCATTCTTTGGGACGACTGACTTGATGCAATCGCACTCGTTCCGCCATTTCCTCATCCCAAATTTGTGATGTCGCCACATAACAGACCGCTTTATTAAACGAAGCAACTTGCTCCTCTGCGTAGGCACTTTTGCCACTACGAACGCCACCTAATACAAGATGCTTCATGCTAACTCCCTGCCTCCTGCGGTTTTTAATAAACGAATCAAGGCGCTGTTTAAAGCATCCATTTCATTAAGCGCTGGCAATGCCACACGAATCCAGCCTTCGCCTAAACGAGTATGTACGCCAACTTGGTGCAACATATCGAATACTTGCTTGGCGTATTCTTCACTTTCAAGAAACCAGGTAACAAACAAAGGATTGGTCACGCTGTCTTGGGAATCAAAAATCGTGTTGAACTTTGGCATCACCCTTTCAACAAAAGCCGCTTGTCGTACTTTTAAACCTTGCAAAGCCTGAGACTGCCAAGCTTTATCAGCAAAGGCCAATGTCACCAAATGCAGGCTCGGCGTCGCCACGGGCCAAGGCCCCAATAAATTTTTGATCGCGGCTTGCCATTTTGTCGCACAAAAAACAAAGCCAACACGCGCGCCTGCCAAGCCAAAGAACTTACCAACAGAGCGTAAAACAAAAAGCGACTCACTCAGCGATTTACCTTGTTTGCTATTCAACAGACTCAACTCTGGGCAAGCATCAACAAAAGCCTCGTCCACGACGATATTCGCCCCTTGCTGCTCAGCATGGGCAATCAGTCGAGACAAAATATGGTGTGAGGCAATTTCTCCCGTTGGGTTATTCGGCTGGATGACGACGGCAACCGCCCATTTTTGCCCTAATAACTCTTCCAATGAATCGTAATAAGCAATATCAAAGCCCCATTTTTGCCAAGCAAAAGCATGTTCCTGATAACCAATGCGCGGCACAAAAACCATTTTCGTTGCAGTAAGCAAAGCCGAAGACTGACTCGCCAGCAACATGGGCGGCAAAGATTCGATAATATGTTGAGAGCCCGCACTAATCGCAGTGGGACGACACCCAAAATACCGCTCAGCCTCCTCTAACAAATGCACTTGATCAGGCAAGTCCATCCATAATGCAGGCGCTATTTCCGGAATCGGCCAAGGTTCACGGTTACAGGCGGAAGATAAATCCAACCAAGTTAATGCATCATCACCGACTTTACGCTGCCAATACGCCAAGTCACCGCCATGCTTTGGCGGCGTACTGCTTAACTTAGAAGATTTTAGACCAACAGACATATAACCAATCCCCACAAAATCACGCTTTTATCCACCAGCCAAATGGCTTCTTTTAAATGTTGTGGCGTTGGTAAATCACCCTCGCCTAAAATTGGTCGAGTTTCTACTTTGCCAAAATACGGCGCTTCGCCACCTAACTGAATCCCTAAAGCGCCCGCCCCCGCGGCCATCACAGGGCCAGCATTAGGACTTTTCCAACGGGCAGAAGGACGTCGCGCACTGCGAATGGCTGAGTGCCATTTACCACAAGCCCCATAGGTATAAACCACAAGACGAGCGGGAACATAATTCAATACATCATCAAAACGCGCGGCGAACCAACCAAAATGCAGTAAAGATTCTGTTTTATAGCCCCACATAGCATCCAGCGTATTCGCAAGACGATACAAGAGCACACCCGGCGCACCGAAGAGAATAAACCAAAATATCGGTGCAAATATCGCATCACTGCCGTTTTCTAAAACCGACTCAATACCCGCTTTTGCCACCGCCGATTCATCCAAATTCTGTGTGTCACGGCTGACGATATAACTCACAGCAAGACGTGCTTCATCGAGCTTTTCTGCCGACAGTGGAGAGACAGACAAAGGCTGATAAATCGCCAGCGCATGCTCGCGCAAACTCTGCCAACCAATCGCAAAATACAAAACCACCACAGACAGCAAAGTATCTAGCCAACTCGGCAACAACCAAAACAAAGCCAATTGAATCAGCACCCAAGGCAAAACCGCCACCAGCCATGCCAACACACTAACCAGGCGTTGACGAGATAGAGAAGCGTCTAAAGGCAACTGTATATGCTTGCGACAAAGATCCACCCAGCGACCAAACCAAATCAAGGGATGCCACGTCTTTGGCTCACCTAATAAGCGATCCAATACCAAGGCCGCGACCAAAATGAAACTGGCCGTAGAAAACACACCAAGAAAACCATCAAAACTACTGTCTAAATTAGCAAGGATCATAAATATAAGTCGTTTTTTCACTTAACAAGGTGAATAGGTAAGGTAGAATTCTACCACCTTATTGATTTGAAGCGTGATGATACTGAATGCCAGCCTTTAGTTTAATGATCCAAGGAACCACCTCGGACGCCGGAAAAAGTACATTAGTCACGGCGCTATGCCGCTTATTACATCGCCGAGGCATTTCAGTTGCGCCATTCAAACCACAAAACATGGCATTAAACAGCGCCGTCACCCAAGATGGCAACGAAATTGGCCGAGCCCAAGCCGTACAAGCCTATGCCGCAGGGCTTGAACCCCACGTGGACATGAACCCCATTCTACTTAAGCCCAACACAGATACAGGCGCGCAAGTCATCATTCAAGGCAAAGCCGTGGGCAACATGAACGCCGTGGGGTATCACGAATACAAAAGCATCGCCAAAGTCGCCGCGTTAGATTCTTATCATCGTCTGGCCGATCAATACCAAGCCGTGTTAATTGAAGGTGCAGGCAGCCCTGCGGAAATCAACTTACGCGCTCGCGACATCGCCAACATGGGCTTTGCTGAAAGCATCGATTGCCCTGTTATCATCATCGCCGATATCGACAAAGGTGGTGTGTTTGCTCATCTCGTTGGTACTTTGGATTTGCTCAGTCAAAGTGAACAAGACAGAGTGATTGGCTTTGTCATTAACCGTTTTCGTGGCGACATCAGCTTGCTGCAATCTGGCTTAGATTGGCTCGAAGAACGCACCGGCAAACCGGTTTTAGGCGTACTGCCTTTCTTAAAAGGTTTTCATCTAGAATCCGAAGACGCCGTTGCCAAAAGCCCAATAAAAACCGACACCAACGCCAAGTTAAACATCGTCATTCCCATCATGCCGCGTACCAGCAACCACACGGACTGGGACGCATTACGTCTGCACCCTGATGTTCAAGTTACCCTTGTTGGCGCCAATGAAAGCATTCCACCAGCGGATCTAGTCATTTTACCAGGCAGCAAAAGCGTACAAAGCGACCTCGCCTTTCTACGCCAAGAAGGCTGGGAAGATTATTTGAAAAAACACCTAAGATACGGCGGAAAAGTCATCGGGATATGCGGCGGCTATCAAATGCTCGGTGAACAACTGCTCGATCCACTAGGGCTAGAAAACCAACACGCCAACACCCAATCTAAAGGTTTTGGTTTAATCCCTATGGAAACAACGCTTAAAGAAGAAAAACAGCTTAAGCAACGCCATGGAAAGCTCGCTTTCGCAGCCAATGCCCAAGTCACAGGTTATGAAATTCACTCTGGCATTTCAGAGTTTTCCAATGCAACCGCCTACAAACGCTTTGCAGAATTAGAGAATGGCGAGAAAGAAGGCTACATTTCAGACGATGGCAACATCATAGGTACTTACCTTCATGGCGTATTCGACCACCCAGAAGCCCTACAAGCTTTACTCCACTGGGCCGGCATCGACCAAGCCGCCACCTTCGACTACGACCAATACCGCAACAGCGAAATCAACCGCCTCGCCGACAGCACAGAACAACACATGGACATAGATGCGTTAATTGAACTGTGTAGAGACTTTTAGAAGAGTAGCTAGCTCCTCCCCCTGCTAAGGGGGAGGCTGGGAGGGGGTCAAAAGACCTTATCAACCCCATCCTAACCTTCCCCTTGAAGATAAGGGGAAGGGACAAAAACGTGACATTAAGCCACTTCCCTAGGCGAGGCAATCCGCTTACCTTCGTATCGACGCAAAACAATTGCAGGGGTAAACCCGCACCTAGGCCAATGTAAAAACCTTCCCTTGAAAACAGAAAAAAATGATTTACTCACCATACCCTTGCGGATTATTACTTTGCCAATTCCAAGCATCACGACACATAGCTTCAAGAGATAGTTCAACTTGCCAACCAAGCATCAGCTTGGCTTTTTGTGGGTCTGCATAAAACTCGGCGATGTCACCGGCACGTCTTGGCATTACTTCATAAGGGATTTGTTGATTTGACGCTTTCTCAAATGCATAAACCACATCTAACACGCTAGAGCCTTTGCCTGCGCCCAAGTTATAAGCTTCTATGCTTTTCTCCTCTTGGCTTGCCAACTTCTCTAATGCTTTGATGTGACCTAAAGCCAAATCCACCACATGGATATAATCTCTCACGCCTGTACCATCGTGAGTTGGATAATCGCCACCAAATACGCTTAGCTTTTCACGTTTTCCCACAGCAACTTGTGTAATAAAAGGCATTAAATTATTAGGAATACCATTTGGGTCTTCACCAATCAAGCCGCTTGGATGAGCACCAACTGGATTAAAATAGCGCAACAAAGACACATTCCATCGAGGGTCAGCAACAAAAGCGTCCTGTAAGAACTGCTCTATCATCACTTTGGTTCGACCATATGGGCTAGTAGAACTCAGCGGAAAATGTTCTACGTAAGGAATGGGGTTATTCTCGCCATAAACAGTTGCAGAAGAACTAAACACGAAATCAAAAACGCCATGTTGAGCCATGACATCTAGCAGAACCAAGGTACCTGTTAAATTGTTATGGTAATAAGATAAAGGAATCTGTGTCGATTCTCCGACCGCTTTTAAACCAGCAAAGTGAATCACAGCATCAAAGGAATGTTTTTTAAAAACGTCATTCAACGCAGCAGCATCAAGCAAATCGACCTCATGAAAAGTCACTGTCTTACCAGTGATTTGCTTCACTCTATTCAAAACTTCAGGATTAGAATTACACAAATTATCAACAACGACGACATCATAGCCTTGGTTTAATAATTCCACGCAAGTATGACTACCAATAAAACCTGTTCCACCTGTTACTAAAATTGTGTTCATACTTCTCTCTCAATAAAAGACTGACCTTTGCTTGATATACTCGTCTAAATTTACGCAACTTCCCTAGGTGAGGCAATCCGCTTGCCCTCGTAGTGGCGCAAAACAATTTGAAAACGTACGATAAGAATCGCCGCTAGCAGGGTTAAACCCGCGCCTAGGCCAATGTAAAAACCTCGCAATGACAAGGTTTCGGCCCAAGGGCTGTAGTGAGACAGCCAAAAGCCAAACGGGATGCTCAAGCCAAACAAAGACACGGCAAAAGCGATCATAGTTGAGCGTGTTTCACGAAAACCTCGTAAAGCACCAGTGAAAACGGTTTGCAGCATATCAGGGAATTGATAACAAGAAGAAATCAGCAAGATGCTCGCTGCCAAGGCCACCACTTCGGCATTATTGCTATAAATGTAAGGTATTTGGTTATGAAATACCTGGGTGATAACAAAACAGGTACTTACATAAGAAAGTCCTAGCCAGACAATCACACGTATACGCTTTCTAACACCGCTTACGCCTTCTTTCGACATGGCTTTTGCTACCACAATCGCCGTCACGGCACTCATTGCCATCATTGGCGTAAATAAGAAAGACGTATAAGACATGACAATCTGCCCGCCACCCAGAGCCAAATCACCAAAGGACGAAATCAACCACGTCATCGAAGAAAACAAGCCAACCTCAAAGGCAAAGGCAAAGCCGGCTGGCGCGCCGACGTTTAATAGAATTCCAAATTTACGCGTGTAGCGCCACACCAAACGGGTAAACAGAGGCGTTTTGTTGATAAAGCGGTCATAAACAAAAAACATAGAAACAGCTAAATACAAAGACAAAGCAGATGCCAATGCAGCCCCTTTTGCGCCCATTTCAGGAAGGCCAAACTTGCCGAAAATCAGCACATAATTGAACAAGATGTTTAACACTAAGCCAAAGCTCGCCACGAACAATGGAAAACCAGGGCGACCCGCCGCTTCAAATAGATTTTTGTAGGCGGTCATAAGTGCAAGCATAGGAAGAGCTGGGGCAAAAATATACAAGTAAGAAACCGAAACTTGTCTTGTTTCTTCTTCCGTCGCCATCAACCCAGCAAAATAAGGCAATAAGAAAATAGCCACTAAGCTCGCTAACAGACCAAGCCCAACGGATAAGCCAACCGCTTGCGACATATACAAGTTAACCAGCTTCGGCTGCCTGCCATGCAAATGACGTGTTACCAAAGGTGTTAGACCAAAGGTCACACCAATCAAGAAACAACCAACAGGTAGCCATAAGCTCGATGCTAAACCAACTGCCGCCAAATGCAGCGCGCTGTAATGGCCTAACATAATGGTATCGACGACGCTGATCGACAGCTCCAATGTCATCGTTAGTATCATAGGAAACAACAAATGCAGAACTTCTTTTAACACAGGAAAACGCTTAACCACACATCACCGCCGACTATCCATAGAAAACACGCATAAAACAGCCGAGCAATTTACCACCGATCACCAAATATTGCACCGCTGGTCAGCTTTATTTTGCCTACCTATACGGCAGATCACACTCGTACCTCGTTTATCTGCCCCTCCCCCTGCTAAGGGGGAGGCTGGGAGGGGGTCAAAAAACCTTACCAACCCCATCCTAACCTTCCCCTTGAAGATAAGGGGAAGGAACAAAAAACACTACGTTAAGCCACTTCCCTTGGAACAACATTTACCCGAAACACAAAAACCAAACTTGTATTTACAACTCAATACCGAGAAAATGCCGCTCCAGTATTTAACACATCTGTCTAGGAAGACTATTCTCGCATGACTATTCTCACCACACTTGGCCCATTATTAATCGCCCTACTCTTTGGTTACTGGGTCAATATCAAGGTATTCACGCCAACTCGTGTGGCAAAAGGCTTAGAACAGCTTGTGTACCTCATCTTAGGCTTAATCGGTTTTAGCCTTGGGGCGTTAGATAATTTGGCTGAAAAGCTTTTTATTGCTGGTTACCAAGCGATTATTTTCTTTGTACTGATCAGCGTATTAAGCCTAGGTGGTTTATATCTTAGTGGCCTACGTTTTGGTGGTACTCATGCTGATAACCTTGCCCAAGGCCCATCTGATAGCAAATCCCATGCATTGATGGATGCAGCAAAAACCATCGCCTGGGTAATAGGTGGCGTTGTCGTCGGTATATTTGCCAAAGACTGGCTAACGGGTGTGGACGAGCTGGTAACAGGCTTGCTGTATGTTTTGCTGTTTCTAATCGGTTGTCAGCTACGCCAAGGCAATCACCGTCTACGTAAGCTATTTTTAAACTCTCAAGGCGTCATCATAGCGCTTGTCACTATCTTCACCACGTTACTGGCAGGTTGGATTGGCAGCTTTGTATTAGGTCTAAGTTGGAACCAAGGGCTTGCGGTCGTCTCAGGCTTCGGCTGGTACAGTTTGTCTGGCATTCTTATTACCGGCCTAGGTGACCCTGTACTTGGCACCACTGCTTTCTTGCTCGACCTTGGACGTGAAATTTTGGCGCTCATGCTGATTCCATTTTTAGCAAGGCTCAACAGCCACATGTCGGTAGGTTATTCTGGTGCCACCGCGATGGACTTTACCTTACCCATGCTAGGTAAGTTTCATGGCGCGCAAATCATCCCTGTGTGCATCGCCAGCGGCTTTATTATGAGCATTCTCGTGCCCGTTCTGATTCCGTTGTTTATGGGAATCTAGGTTAATACCAACGACTCCCCCCGTAGGTCGGATGAGTCGAGGAACGACCGTGATCCTACATTTCAATCACCCCCTCCCAGCCTCCCCCTTAGCAGGGGGAGGAGTCAAGTTCGCTTTTGTCCCTTCCCCTTGTCAAGGGGAAGGTTAGGATGGGGTTGTTACCCTGACCGGTAAAATTACGCCACCCCACCAACCCGTAGGTCGGCATGAGGGAGGAACGACCGTGATCCGACATTTGAATCCCCCAACGGCAGATCACACTCGTGCCTCGTTCATCTGCTCTACGAAGAATGTCAATAAAGTGTAAGTTCATTCTAAAAAACAAACCTGCTTTAGCAAACACCGTCATGCTTTTGTAAAAGCGATTGTCTGATCCAAGAATAGCGGATTAATCTCATAACACGTCTTGTGCTTTGTGGAACCGTTCTCTAAATAAGAGAGATCTATTGGAACTCAAACAAAGTGTGCAGGTGAAGGGGTCGCTTTGGTAACGTACTAACAGATAAACTGGCATAAACAGCCTACCTTATGTTAGAACACATATGTTACATAATAGAAACGACGGATCTGATTTTGCAAAGCACAAGGCGTATACCATTGTTCCTGCTTTGTTTACGCCCCATATGCTTTATTAAAACTGTATGCGAATCGAACTCCGTCTTAACGCTTCACGTCACTCAGTGATAAATCAATAAATAATGGAACACCTTTCCTTATGAAAAAAATAGCTATGAAAAAAACACTTATTGCGGCGCTGGTTATGTCTTCTGTTTCTTTTGCGTACGCAGACGACAGTGCAATCAAACTGGATTCTAAAGAACAGCGCCTTGGTTACAGCATTGGCACCATGTTTGGTTCTCGCATGTCACAAGATTTCTCTGAACTAGATATGAAAACCTTCATGGCTGGCTTCCAAGATTCATTTGCTGGCAAAGAAGGCAAAATGAGCATGGAAGAAGTCACCCAAACTATCCAAGCTTACCAGCAAGAACAAATGGAAAAAGCACAGCTTGAGGAAGAAAAAGCCTCTGAAGAAGCCAAAGCCGCTTCCGCTGCATGGTTGAAAGAGAAAGAAGCCGAAGATGGCGTCAAAAAAACCGAATCTGGTTTGCTGTATAAAGTCATCACAGAAGGCAAAGGCGACAAGCCAAGCGCGACAGACACAGTTGAAGTCGATTACGAAGGCAGCCTAACAGACGGCACAGTGTTCGATAGCTCATACAAACGTGGCGAATCTATTACCTTCCCACTAAACGGTGTTATTCCAGGCTGGACAGAAGGCCTACAGCTTATGCCTGTTGGCTCTAAATACGAGCTATACATCCCTGCTGATCTAGCTTACGGCCCAGGCGGCACAGGCCCTATTCCAGCTTATGCAGCGCTTAAGTTTGTTGTTGAACTTCATAGCATTGAAGAGGCTGAGGAAACAGAAGAAGCTAAATAAGCTTTATTAGAAACACTAAAGCTAAATTAGATACACTAGTTAGAAAAATGGCCATCAAGTGATGGCCATTTTTTATATGAAGTGTTTTTCCAAAACCTATTTATACCCTTGGAATATAGGTTTTCATTTCGCGAACTCTTTGCGTTCAGCCCAGCGTACCGCTGCCCAAAAATACACAATCGGAAAAACGTACATCATCACACCAATGTTGTGACTGAACATCACCTGCGATAGGCCAAAATCCATATAACACATAGGGACCAAAGCCCCAGCCATTGCATAAGAGCGAATATTCCAATTATTAGGATACTGACGCATTTTTTTAAGAAAGAGACGCAGTGGAATCAAATACACAGACATAAGAAATATAAAACCAACAATACCGGTTAAACCAAGCGCATTTATATATTCATTATGAGAATGACTAAAATGAATTACATCTTGCGATATGGCACTATCTGCAACTAAACGCTCTTTTACCGCTTTACTTCCATATTCGCCAACGCCAACAAGAGGGGACTCTTCAAACATACTTAAAGAAGCTTTCCACATTTCGAACCTAAGACCAACAGAGGTCGTCTTATTAGATCCATCGCTGTAGTGCTCAACATCACTAATCGCTTCTTCAATACGGTCCTTTATGCCTGATTGCGGAAGCGCAACAGCTGCCCCAACCAACAATACAGAAGCAATACACACACTCCATACCAGTTTCTTACCCAACAAAAATCGGCTTTGCCATAATAAGAAAAAGCCAATTAAAGGAAGAGCAACCCAACCACCACGGGAGGCGGACAACACAGAAGCAGCAATACCACACAAGCCTCCAACGACAGCCAAAGCCAGCCAGATATAACGTTTGTTAGCTAAAAAATACGTTGCAGAGACAAAACTTAATAAACCAAGCAGCATTCCTGTATTACCAAACATTATAGGGTGCTCACTTCCATGGGCTCGACCATAGCCAAGCACCTTTCGCTCATAAATTGCCAAAGAAAATGCAGCAATCGCACCAAGCACGGTACCAAACCAAAGCCACCGCTCTCGTCCTGCCGATTTCAGTAATAACAGCAATACAGGAAGAACCAAAATAAATCGAGAAGGCCTATCGAGCTCGCGAGTATGCCAACCGTCAAGGTAAACAAAACCAAACATAGCGACAGCGTATAATGCAAATCCCCAAAAAAGTAACTTATCCTCTTTGTTCAACTCACGCCATTTAGGCTTTAGTAAAAAAATAAGTGAAAAAAGAAAAATAAGACTCGTACCAATGTTGTAGCCGTTAGGCACAGTAATCGATAACGCAAAAGTCAGGGCAGCGAAAAACCACACTAGAGCACTAGAAACAGTGTTCAACATACAAAAAAAATCTCTTATTAGGTCTCATGACTAGCAGATAAGCCAAGCATACCGTTAAAATGCACAACATTCAGAATAGCTAGCGGCAATCCAATTAATTTTAAATCATTTACTGCTATCATACAGCGGATATAAGTCATTGATTATACCTAATATACGAGATGAGAAAGAAGTGAAAAAAGGACTAACATTAAAAGAACACAGTGCATCTGTCGGTATCAGCCACAGAGTTCTCGACATTTTATGTTTATTCGCTACAGGTCTGCTTAGTTACTGGTTACGCTTTTCGCACCTAGATCTAAACATCGCTTACAAGAATGTTTTGTTATTAGGCGTCATTATTGGCGCGACGCTATTATCCATGTTTGGTGGCTAACGGGTGTGGACGAGCTGGTAACAGGCTTGCTGTATGTTTTGCTGTTTCTAATCGGTTGTCAGCTACGCCAAGGCAATCACCGTCTACGTAAGCTATTTTTAAACTCTCAAGGCGTCATCATAGCGCTTGTCACTATCTTCACCACGTTACTGGCAGGTTGGATTGGCAGCTTTGTATTAGGTCTAAGTTGGAACCAAGGGCTTGCGGTCGTCTCAGGCTTCGGCTGGTACAGTTTGTCTGGCATTCTTATTACCGGCCTAGGTGACCCTGTACTTGGCACCACTGCTTTCTTGCTCGACCTTGGACGTGAAATTTTGTCGCTCATGCTGATTCCATTTTTAGCAAGGCTCAACAGCCACATGTCGGTGGGGTATTCTGGTGCCACCGCGATGGACTTTACCTTACCCATGCTAGGTAAGTTTCATGGCGCGCAAATCATCCCTGTGTGCATCGCCAGCGGCTTTATTATGAGCATCCTAGTACCGATTCTTATTCCATTATTTATGGGAATCTAGGTTAATACCAACGACTCCCCCGTAGTTCGGCATGAGGGAGGAACGACCGTGATCCGACATTTGAATCCCTCAACGGCAGATCACACTCGTGCCTCATTCATCTGCCCTACGAGGAATGTCAATAAAGTGTAAGTTCATTCTAAAAAACAAACCTGCTTTAGCAAACACCGTCATGCTTTTGTAAAAGCGATTGTCTGATCCAAGAATAGCGGATTAATCTCACAACACGTCTTGTGCTTTGTGGAACCGTTCTCTAAATAAGAGAGATCTATTGGAACTCAAACAAAGTGTGCAGGTGAAGGGGTCGCTTTGGTAACGTACTAACAGATAAACTGGCATAAACAGCCTACCTTATGTTAGAACACATATGTTACATAATAGAAACGACGGATCTGATTTTGCAAAGCACAAGGCGTATACCATTGTTCCTGCTTTGTTTACGCCCCATATGCTTTATTAAAACTGTATGCGAATCGAACTCCGTCTTAACGCTTCACGTCACTCAGTGATAAATCAATAAATAATGGAACACCTTTCCTTATGAAAAAAATAGCTATGAAAAAAACACTTATTGCGGCGCTGGTTATGTCTTCTGTTTCTTTTGCGTACGCAGACGACAGTGCAATCAAACTGGATTCTAAAGAACAGCGCCTTGGTTACAGCATTGGCACCATGTTTGGTTCTCGCATGTCACAAGATTTCTCTGAACTAGATATGAAAACCTTCATGGCTGGCTTCCAAGATTCATTTGCTGGCAAAGAAGGCAAAATGAGCATGGAAGAAGTCACCCAAACTATCCAAGCTTACCAGCAAGAACAAATGGAAAAAGCACAGCTTGAGGAAGAAAAAGCCTCTGAAGAAGCCAAAGCCGCTTCCGCTGCATGGTTGAAAGAGAAAGAAGCCGAAGATGGCGTCAAAAAAACCGAATCTGGTTTGCTGTATAAAGTCATCACAGAAGGCAAAGGCGACAAGCCAAGCGCGACAGACACAGTTGAAGTCGATTACGAAGGCAGCCTAACAGACGGCACAGTGTTCGATAGCTCATACAAACGTGGCGAATCTATTACCTTCCCACTAAACGGTGTTATTCCAGGCTGGACAGAAGGCCTACAGCTTATGCCTGTTGGCTCTAAATACGAGCTATACATCCCTGCTGATCTAGCTTACGGCCCAGGCGGCACAGGCCCTATTCCAGCTTATGCAGCGCTTAAGTTTGTTGTTGAACTTCATAGCATTGAAGAGGCTGAGGAAACAGAAGAAGCTAAATAAGCTTTATTAGAAACACTAAAGCTAAATTAGATACACTAGTTAGAAAAATGGCCATCAAGTGATGGCCATTTTTTATATGAAGTGTTTTTCCAAAACCTATTTATACCCTTGGAATATAGGTTTTCATTTCGCGAACTCTTTGCGTTCAGCCCAGCGTACCGCTGCCCAAAAATACACAATCGGAAAAACGTACATCATCACACCAATGTTGTGACTGAACATCACCTGCGATAGGCCAAAATCCATATAACACATAGGGACCAAAGCCCCAGCCATTGCATAAGAGCGAATATTCCAATTATTAGGATACTGACGCATTTTTTTAAGAAAGAGACGCAGTGGAATCAAATACACAGACATAAGAAATATAAAACCAACAATACCGGTTAAACCAAGTGCATTTATATATTCGTTATGAGAATGGCTATAATGAAGTACATCTTGCAATATGGCGCCATCTGCAACTAAACGTTCTTTTACCGCTATACTTCCATATTCGCCAACGCCAACAAGAGGGGACTCTTCAAACATACTTAAAGAAGCTTTCCACATTTCGAACCTAAGACCAACAGAGGTCGTCTTATTAGATCCATCGCTGTAGTGCTCAACATCACTAATCGCTTCTTCAATACGGTCCTTTATGCCTGATTGCGGAAGCGCAACAGCTGCCCCAACCAACAATACAGAAGCAATACACACACTCCATACCAGTTTCTTACCCAACAAAAATCGGCTTTGCCATAATAAGAAAAAGCCAATTAAAGGAAGAGCAACCCAACCACCACGGGAAGCGGACAACACAGAAGCAGCAATACCACACAATCCCCCAACGACAGCCAAAGCTAGCCAGATATAACGTTTGTTGGCTAAAAAATACATTGCAGAAACAAAACTTAGTAAACCAAGCAACATCCCAGTATTACCAAACATTATAGGATGTTCACTACCATGGGCACGGCCAAAGCCAAGCACCTTTCGCTCATAAATTGCCAAAGAAAATGCAGCAATCGCACCAAGCACGGTACCAAACCAAAGCCATCGCTCTCGACCGGACGATTTCAGTAACAACAGCAATACGGGAAGAACCAAAATAAAGCGAGAAGGCCTATCGAGCTCGCGAGTATGCCAACCGTCAAGGTAAACAAAACCAAACATAGCGACAGCGTATAATGCAAATCCCCAAAAAAGTAACTTATCCTCTTTTTTCAGCTCATGCCATTTTGGCTTTAGCAAAAAAACAAGTGACAAAATAAAAATAAGAGTCGTACCAATGTTGTAGCCGTTAGGCACAGTAATCGATAACGCAAAAGTCAGAGCAGCGAAAAACCACACTAGAGCACTAGAAACAGTGTTCAACATACAAAAAAAATCCCTTATTAGGTATCATGACTGGCAGATCAGCCAAGCATACCGTTAAAATGCACAACATTCAGAGTAACGAGCGACAATTCAATTAATTTTTATCCGTTTACTGCTATCATACAGCGGATATAAGTCATTGATTATACCTAATATACGAGATGAGAAAGAAGTGAAAAAAGGACTAACATTAAAAGAGCACAGTGCGTCTGTCGGTATCAGCCACAGAGTTCTCGACATTCTATGTTTATTCGCTACAGGTCTGCTTAGTTACTGGTTACGCTTTTCGCACCTAGATCTAAACATCGCTTACAAGAATGTTTTGTTATTAGGCGTCATTATTGGCGCGACGCTATTATCCATGTTTGGTGGCTACCGTGCATGGCGAGGCTCTTCTTTCACCAGCGAAATACAATGCGTTGTTAGCGCTACTTTCGGCACCTTTCTACTACTGGTTTTAAGTGCCTTCGCGACACAAACATCCGAACTTTATTCTCGAATCTGGGTGGCTACCTGGCTTGCCTCTTCGACATTTTTCATAATTGGTTATCGGCTTGTTTTACGAAAAACTCTTGGCGGACTAAGAGCAAAAGGTTACAACATACGCCGAGTACTCATCATAGGAAATGGCGAATTAGGCCAAAATGTAGCCCATAAGTTGATTCAAAATCCATCTATGGGACTAGTGGTCACAGGTTTTATTGCAGATCAAACATCAGCAAACCATGAAGCTTCTGTAGAAGGCATTCCAATTCTTGGGGGATTAAAAGATATAGATCAATTAGTACGAGACTTGCACATAGATCAAGTATGGATAGCCCTTCCCATGAGCGAAGCGGTGCAAATGGAGCAAGTACAAACCACGCTGGCAACCAGTGCCGTCACCATACGCATGGTGCCAGACATTTTTGGTTTTCAGCTACTAAACCACTCTATGACAGAAGTAGCGGGATTACCCGTAATCAATTTGTCTACGTCGCACATGCTAGAAGGAAAAAATCGCTTTTTAAAATCACTGGAGGACAAAGTTTTATCCAGCATAATCTTACTTTGCATTAGTCCAATAATGATTGCACTAGCGATAGGCGTGAAACTGTCTTCTTCAGGTCCCGTCTTCTATCGACAAGAGCGAGTAAGCTGGAACGGTCGTTCATTCAACATGTTAAAATTTCGTTCTATGGCTGTAGACAGCGAAAAAGACGGCGTAAAATGGGGGGGAGCAACCAGCATGTCTGTCACCAAGTTTGGCGCCTTCATTCGCAAAACCAGTTTAGACGAACTACCACAATTTATAAATGTGCTAAAAGGCGACATGTCTATCGTTGGACCACGTCCAGAAAGAACCGTTTTTGTCGATCAGTTTAAACATGAAATTCCAGGCTATATGCAAAAACATATGGTGAAAGCAGGAATAACAGGATGGGCGCAAATCAACGGCTGGCGTGGTGATACAGACCTTAAAAAACGCATTGAATGCGACTTATATTACATAGAACACTGGTCAATCTGGTTTGACCTTAGAATTATTTTTTTGACGTTCTGGAAAGGCTTTATACATAAAAATGCCGCATAAATGCGGCATTTTCTTATTAAACCCTGTTCCAATAGCTTTTATACATTGACAGCTTTCTGGATAACCCCACACCAAGCTGTGAATGTTTTTTCCCAAGTTTATAACCAATAAACTTAGCCATTGAGGTGAAAATAGACGGAATAAGCCAAGTATATTTTTTGCTTTTACATACATATTTCAGCTGATCTAAAGCAAACTTCACTCCCTCCCCCTCGACCGAGCCTAACTCTTCAATCATCCAAGACTGTGAGGAGTGAAAAACACCAATATCAAAGTAGCGTTGGAACTCTTGAAAAACAGAATAGTTATGGGAATGTCGCACCTTTGCGTCAGAAACATAAGCTACTTTCTTATTAGCGACCAAAGCTTTTGCTGCTACATAGGCATCTTCGCCTAAAATTAAATGCTCTGGAAAACCACCAATAGATCGTAAGAAATCTACACGATACGCTGCAAACGAATTAGACAAAAAAGCTTTCCGAAAACCCGCAGGGAAAGCATCTGTTAGACTTGTCACATAGCTATTTGGCTTATAGCTATTATATCTAGCGTGTTGTGCAAGGGGATTAGCATTCAAGTGCGGCAATTGACGACCGTAAGCACAAACTATTTCCGGATCCTTATCAAAAATTGAGACTAAATTCGCAAGCGCTTTCTCCCCTTCCAAAAGGGCATCCTGAGTCAAAAAAACAACAAGCTCAGTTTCAATGTCAGCCAATGCATAAGATCTTGTGCCACCATGATCAAAATCTTTTTGCTCAATTCGCTCAATTTCAAAATTAAACTCTTGAGCTGTCTTGCGCGTATCATCCCTAGAAGAGGAATCAATTACCTTAATTCTGAATGGCATCAGAGATTGACCGGCTAAGCGTCGAGCAGACTCTTTCCACAACTCACCGCCATTATAGGTAGGAATAACAACAGTGAAGTTCATCCTGTTAACTTACTCAAAACGAGAGCAAGGCTAATACTCCATGAAGGTGCCTGTATACCAAAAGAAGCAAGCGCTTGCGTCGACATCACTGAATATTCAGGTCGCTTAGCCGGGGTAGGATATTGGTCGGAGCTAATCGCTTTAAGCTGCGGGCAGCTAGATATCACACCTAATTCATAGGATTTTGCAAAAATAGCTCGAGCAAAGCCATGCCAACTGGTCGGCGTGTCACCACAGTAATGATAAAGCCCCCAAGCCAGCGCTTTACCCTGCTCATGTTGTTCGCAAATTTTTAAGATTGCCTGAGCCAAGTCACCAGCATAAGTAGGACAACCGTATTGATCGGCTACGACACTCAATGCATCGCGCTCTTTCGCTAAACGTACCATGGTCTTTACAAAGTTATTGCCGTATTCGCTAAACACCCAAGCCGTGCGTAAAATAATATGTTTCTCGCACGCTGCCGCAAGGTTAATCTCACCAGCTAATTTGGATGCGCCATAAACCCCTTGAGGATTGATCGGATCAGTCGGTGAATACGGCTGAACCGCCGCACCATCAAAAACATAATCGGTAGAGACATGGATAAAGGGAATATCTAAATTAGCCGCTTGCCTAGCAAGTAGCTCAGGCCCCTTTGCATTTACTAGATAAGCATTCTCTGAGTCAGTTTCTGCCTTATCTACAGCGGTATAAGCGGCAGCGTTTACAATGATATCTGGCTTTACTTGCTGAACAACCGCAGTCACAAGCGAAGCATCAGCGATATTTAACTCTGCGGAACCATAAGCAAATAGCTCATGATTCGTGTCTTTTAAGACATCTTGAAAACAACGACCAAGCTGACCATTTTTACCTGTAAGTAAAATACGCATTTATGCCAACTCATCCAAAGTCAGACCTTCTTGGTCCTTTGCCGACAAAATCGGTTCAATCCCTTCTGGCCATTCTATACCCACCGTCGGATCATTCCACATCAAACAACCCTCGTCAGTTGGATCATAGTAATCCGTACATTTGTATTCAAAATCCGCTACATCAGATAACACCACAAAGCCATGAGCTAAACCTGGCGGCACCCAAAACTGACGTTTGTTTTCTTCCGATAAAATAACCCCAGCCCACAAACCATATGTGGGCGAATCTTTACGAATATCAACCGCTACATCAAAGACTTCACCACGCACAACACGGACTAACTTGCCTTGCGGATTCGTTTTTTGGAAATGCAAACCGCGTAAAACGTTTTTCCCTGAACGAGAGTGATTATCCTGCACAAACGGCAAATCAATACCGGCCAACTCTTTATAGCGCTCAGCCTGAAAGGTCTCCAGAAAAAAACCTCGTTCATCGCCAAATACTTTAGGCTCAATAATAACTACATCATCAATATTGGTTTTAATAACATTCATCACACTTACCTTTTACAGATAGCTTTTTTATTGATAACCATCAGCGACTTTAAGCAAATATTGGCCATAACCTGTTTTTTTCAATGCTTCACCAGAAGCTCGCAATTGATCAGAGTCAATCCATTGCTGGCGATAAGCAATCTCTTCTAAACAAGCGACCTTCAAACCTTGGCGATGCTCAACGGTTTGCACAAATTGCCCCGCTTCTAACAAGGAGTCATGTGTCCCCGTATCTAGCCAAGCAAAGCCACGTCCAAGTAAGGAAACATGTAAATCTCCACGGTTAAGATACGCTAAGTTCACATCGGTAATCTCTAATTCACCACGTACTGAAGGCTTAATTTGCTTAGCAATTTCAATCACATCATTATCGTAAAAATACAAGCCAGTCACAGCATAAGAAGATTTTGGATTAGCTGGCTTCTCTTCAATACTAATGGCTTTACCTGCCTCATCAAACGCTACAACACCAAAACGTTCAGGGTCAGAAACATGATAACCAAACACGGTAGCCCCTTTTTCAAGAGACGATGCTTGCTTTAATTTTTCAGAAAAATGCTGACCGAAGAAAATGTTATCCCCCAAAACAAGCGCGACATTGTCATCACCAATAAAGTCTTCACCGATTAAAAACGCTTGCGCCAATCCGTCAGGAGTTGGCTGCACTGCGTAAGTCAACTCAACACCAAACTGACTACCATCGCCAAGCAAATGCTGAAAACTTGCTTGGTCTTCCGGAGTCGTAATAATCAACACCTCATTGATCCCTGCTAACATCAAAACAGACAAAGGATAATAAATCATCGGCTTATCATAGATAGGCATCAGCTGCTTCGATGTTGCCAAAGTTAATGGATGCAAACGAGTACCACTACCGCCAGCAAGAATAATGCCTTTACGTTTTGTCATAACCAAACCTTTACCCGTTCTCACCGATACGATGTAATTGATAGTCACCGCTTAATACACGCTGCCACCAATCTGGATTGTCTAAATACCATTGTACCGTCTTGCGCATGCCGGTCTCAAAGGTTTCCTCTGGCTGCCACCCAAGATCATTGGCAATTTTGCTAGCATCAATCGCATAACGAACATCATGACCAGGACGGTCTTTCACGTAAGTGATCAAATCTTGGTAAGCATTAACGCCATTCGGTTTAGCTGGAACAAGTTCTTCCAACAAAGCACAGATCGTTTTCACCACATCGATATTACGTTTTTCGTTATGACCACCAATATTATAGGTCTCCCCAACCTTGCCCTCGGTAGCCACTTTTACCAAGGCACGAGCATGGTCTTCTACATACAACCAATCACGAATTTGCGAACCGTCACCATAGACCGGCAAGGCCTTACCAGACAAGGCATTCAAAATCACATGAGGGATAAGCTTTTCAGGAAAGTGATAAGGCCCGTAATTATTAGAGCAATTCGTTACAATGGTAGGTAAACCATAAGTACGCAACCAAGCACGGACTAAATGGTCTGAACTGGCTTTGCTTGCAGAATAAGGTGAACTAGGCGCATAAGGCGTGGTTTCAGTGAACATAGGCAGCTCGCCATCTACTTCATCTGGATGAGGTAAATCACCGTACACCTCATCGGTAGAAATATGATGAAAACGGAACGCGGCTTTTTTATCGTCCGTTAAACCCATCCAATATTTACGGCTCGCCTCCAGCAAGGTATAAGTACCCACCACATTAGTCTGAATAAAATCACCAGGACCATCAATAGAACGGTCTACGTGACTTTCAGCTGCCAAATGCATCACTACATCTGGCTGATGCTCAACAAACACACGATCTAATTCAACGGCATCACAAATATCCACCCGTTCAAAAGCATAACGCTGATCTTGCATAGATTCAGGAATGGATTCTAAATTGCCTGCATACGTCAGCTTATCCAGATTAACAACGGAGTTCTTAGTATCACTTAACAGATAGCGAACAACAGCACTACCAATAAAACCAGCACCGCCAGTTACTAAAATTTTCATATTTATACCATTTATAAAATTTAACTATGGCTTGGGCCCTAACCTACCAATAATACCATGCCACAAACCTAAAACATTAACCTTAAGATGTTGCCATTTTTTACTAGGTGAAAGCATTGGATATGAAATGGCAAACAAAAGAGTACGAAAAAAATAATGCCCTCTAACAGGAAAGGGCAATAAATTATCATGCAAACAAAGATACAAGCCATTACGTATAATAAAATAGTGTCTAAAAGGGCTACGAATAGAAATTTGCTTATTTGCCACTTTAACCATTAAATCACCAAGGTTATGCTCTATTATCACATCCCCAGTGCCATACACTTGATAGCCTTTAGCGTTAGCTCGCCAGCACCACTCTAAATCAACCCAATCTATAAATAGATCTTCCCGCTTTGGACCTATAGCCTGAAACGCTTTTTTAGAAATAATCATTCCTGAAGCAATTAAATGAGCCACCTTGTTTAACCCTTTTTCAGGCTGAAATCGTCTACTCCATGGAGAAAACCTAACAAAAGCCTCTACACGCTGTCGATTTAGCTCAAAAAAACTTGGGCCAATTGCACCAACGACAAGACCATCATCCTCAGCTGAAGAAATAACACTCATCATCTCAAACGCAAAATTAGATGGATATATAGTATCTTGGTCACTTAGCCAAATGTATTCAGCGCCAGCATCAAAGGCATTTTTAATGCCTAAGTTTTGAGCTTTAGCAATACCAACATTCGCTCCTAAACTAAGCAAATCCACAGAGGTAGGCAAAAATTCAATAATTTCAGAAATATTCTCAGAACCATTGTCAACAACAACGACTGACACTTCGTTCTCTAATATCCCAAACAATACTTTTTTAAAATACTCTATATTGGGATTGAAACTAACAACAACACAAAAAAGCCGACTCATAAAAAAACATTCCAACTGTCAGGCCACACTATAAGACCAGCACGTAATACATAATAATAAAAATAACCAGCGAGGCCAATACCGATTAAAACATTAGCTATAACAGGTTTTTTAGTAACTTCTAAGCAAAACCGGTAATAGAGAGGAAATACAAAAACTAAGCCAAATCTAAAAATTTCACTAACTCTATTTTGCAGACCTTCAGCACCTGCAAATACAGCCAAAAAAATCAGGGATACAAATACACAATTAAAACAAATCACCTCAAAAGAGGTTAAATCATCTTTAAATCGAAAAAAGACTATAACGGATGCAATGTATAAAAAAATAAATTGGACTGAATAAGGAGTGGATGTTTCATTAAACCTTAATGCATATGATCTTAACTGATTAAAGCCAATCCACTCTGGGTCTATATGCACTACCAACATTTTAATTACAGAAATACCACTTAAACCTAGCCACCAAAGCACAATCAAGCAAGGCCAGGTCAGTATTAGGATATAAGTTATTTTTTTACCGCGAAAAGCAAATATCAAAAAAAACAGAGCAAGAGAATAATGAAATAAAAAAGCTGCGCAAGTAATCATAAAGGGAGCGAGAAATTTTCGCCCTGTACTAAAAAAAAATGCCCCAAAGAAAGCGATAGCAATTGCCAAGGATACACGAATACCAGTTCCATCCTGTAACACAAAAAAATACGCCACATACAACAATACCGACAAATAAAAATCTCGACTGCCCTTATGTATCAAAATCAACTTTAAAGAAACAGAGCATAAAGCAATT
Source organism: Marinomonas foliarum (assembly GCF_016906065.1). Classification (NCBI taxonomy): domain Bacteria; kingdom Pseudomonadati; phylum Pseudomonadota; class Gammaproteobacteria; order Oceanospirillales; family Oceanospirillaceae; genus Marinomonas; species Marinomonas foliarum. Next base: position 1,422,874 of record NZ_CP070273.1, read on the forward strand.
ATGGCAAACCATATAATACTTGGCCAACCATTAAAAACCTTTGCCAGAGCCAAGAAAAAAAATTCATAGTCTCTAATTTCTAGCCAAATTTTCGACCAACCTGTTGCACTATATTTTTTGAATATCTCCTGGTAAGCCAATGAATCCAACGATAAATATGCGGATAAAACAGTGGCAAGAAAAACCAAAAAAACAAAAATCAAAATTGGCATTAAAGATATGTATTCTTTTATTCTAAGCATGTTAGCTTCCATATAAGACCTTTTCATCACAAACAAAACAAAAACTACCCTCTAACATAAAAAAGCTCCCGACAAGCTAAACAGAAAAAAGCTAGCACAATGAAGATCTCAGTAATCAATAAGGCTATCGTCGTACCTTGATAAGAAAAGAAGTAAGTCAAACTAACACATAACACTAAACTTAAAACTGCAGAAATAAGCAGAACATAAAAAAAAGCTTTTCCCCGTCCTGTGTTTAGTAAAATCTGAGTGCCAAAAATATTATTCAAAAAGATCAATAAAGGAATAATTAACATCACTTTTAAAACCCATGCACTAGTTTGCATCTCATCGCCATACAAAAGATCAATAATTTCATCAGAAAATAAGTACACAGTACCTAAAACAACGAGGTATCCTCCCCCACCTAAATAGGCGATTTTTTTTAATTTCGCGATAGCGCCAGCTTTATCTATTACTATTTTCTTTGCTATTAATGGAAATAAAGTATTGGTTATAGGAGTTTGTGCCAAAGCTAGAGCTCGCATAATTTTTTCTGCCGCAACATAATACCCAACCGCTACAGGACCAGACATTGTCCCTAATATAACAATATTACTGGAGCTAAATAGAGTAATCTTCATTTGAGACAAAAAAACGAACCACCCGTCAACTAAACACTGTCGAACTTCCACAAAAGACGGCCGCTTGAATGAAACCTTGTACTTAACATGGATCAAATAAAGTGCAAATAGCACAGATAAGAGAAATCCCAAAGCAGTAAAAAAAGGTACCCAAAGATAATCTTCTGGGCCAGAGATAAAAATAAAAATACCAGCTGTTAAAACTACTTTAGCGAAAACACTAAGATAAGAAACATACTTCATTGCTTCCATTCCCTGGAAGAACCAAATAGGAAAAAAAGATTGGCAAACCACGACAAAGAATGAAGTAAGATACAAAGGCCAATACTCGAAAAAAGAGGGTATCAGAAGCACAAACGCTAAAGAGCAAAAAAAACCAACAATGAGCAACACTGATTTAATAACTATCACATTACTATAAATACAATTTATTCTATCTAAATCATCTCGATAAATTGAGATGTCACGAGTAGCAGTAAGATTAAAGCCATAATCAGCCAGTACGACAAAGTAGTACATAAACGCGGTGACAAAAGCCAACTGACCAAATAATTCTACGCCCAACACTCTGATCAAAAAAGGAAGTGTCAAGAGAGGTAGAAGAGTGTTAGCAGCCTGCATTAACGCTAAAAAAGAGGCATTAACCAAAAAGCTCCGGTTTTCAGAGTTCAAAGCAAAAATTTTCATTTATCATTCATAAAAACAAGTATCCAAAAAAAACTACCCGACAATATGATAGTCATATTAAAAATCTGCCCGTGAACTTTAACCAAAGAGAGCACAACCATAAGATATATTTATGGCATGATAAAAATATAAGTTAACGTCCATAATAATCACTAAATCGCACTATATCGTCTTCACCCAAATAGCTACCCGATTGAACTTCAATCAATTCAAGCGGAACCGTACCTGGGTTTTCTAAAGCATGCACCACGCCAACAGGAATATAAGTTGATTCATTTTCAGTGAGAGATATCTCACGATCACCAATTTGCACTTTCGCCGTACCAGACACCACCACCCAATGCTCGGCACGGTGATGATGCATTTGCACGCTTAACTTCTCACCTGGTTTCACTATAATACGCTTCACTTTATGTCTCTCACCAGCGTCTACTATCTGATAAGTTCCCCAAGGGCGATGCACTGTGGTGTGATACATGTGCTCTTCACGGCCTTCGGCTTTAATACGTTTAACCACCTGCTTCACGTTTTGGGCATTATTTTTGTCGATTACCAACACAGCATCGGCCGTTTCAACAATCACCAAATCCTGCACACCCACAGCCGCAATCAAACGCGACTCAGAACGAATCAAGCAATTGACCGAACCTTCTGCCATCACATCGCCTAGCAAGACATTATTATCCGCGTCTTTATCTGCGTAATCGTACAACGCATCCCAAGCACCAATATCGCTCCAGTCGCCAACATAAGGCACAACCTTGGCTTTCTTGGTTGGCTCCATCACCGCAAAATCTATCGACTCAGCAGGGCATTGGGCGAATAAATCCGCATCAATACGCACAAAATCCAAATCTTCGGAACGCTGCTGATAAGCAAGACTTACCGCTTGGAAAATATCATCACGATGAGCCACTAACTCATCTAAAAACGCCTTGGCACGAAACAAGAACATGCCACTGTTCCATAGGTATTCACCACTATCTAAATAAAATTGGGCTTTTTCAAGATTCGGCTTTTCAACAAACTCCATCACAGAAAAACGCTCACCCGCACGAATATAACCATAACCCGTTTCTGGGCGTGTTGGCTCCACACCAAAGGTCACCAAGGCCCCTTCTTTGGCAAGATCAACGGCTTGCTTAATACAGGCTTCAAAGGCAGCAAGATCACGAATCACATGATCCGCAGGCAACACCAGCATCAGTGTATCGTCAGATTGGTCTCGCAACACTTCAAACGCCGCCAGCGTAATTGCTGGGGCAGTATTTCGGCCTTTCGATTCTAAAAGGATAGTAGATTTTTTAACACCGATAGACTGCAATTGTTGCGCGACCAGAAAACGATGGTCCTCATTACACACCACAACAGGATCAGCCACTTCCAAAGACAAAGTACGCAACACAGTTTGTTGCAGAAGACTGTATTCTTTATCAACCAAAGGCAAACATTGCTTAGCAAAATACTCTCGGGATAACGGCCATAAACGACTGCCAACACCACCCGATAAAATGACAGGAACAATCTTCACAAAAAAACATCGCCAATAGCAAAATAATGCCGCCATTCTAGCAAAAGTAGGAGATAAGAAATATAAGAATGAATTAAAGAAGGACAAATAAAGGAGGAAAAACCACCCGTAGCTCAGATGAGCCGAGGTAAGAGGCGCTTACCTAAAAAAACAACGACAATTGAAACCCAACCATACCAAATCACCTGTAGGTCACGCCTTTAGGCCGACAAAAACCCAATCATACCTAACCAAAACCTTTGTCGCGCTAAAGCACGACCTACAAAACAATAAAACCATGTTATTCTAACGACAACCATCAGGAAGATGGTGTTCAACACAACAAGGAGACAAGTATGTCGACGTTATTTTTTCATTTCGATGGAACCGACAATAGCCCAAATGACGCCTTCGCACCAGAACACAGCGTATCTAGCATCACCAATGTACTAAAATCCCATTTATTACTTGGTGGCCAATTACAATATCAGACAAACAGTGCGCCAACTCATTCGCCTCATCGCAGTTTTTACTATGCGGGCATTGGCACCTATGGCAGTTGGCTAGAGCAGAAACTCAATGCCGCCTTTGCCATCGAAGCGGGCCACGTTGCCAACATTTTAAATCGCGCCATAAATGACTTCAAAACACATTACACGCCATCCATTCGCCACATTGTCTTAATTGGCTTTAGCCGAGGGGCCGCCCTAGCAAGACGCTTCGCCGCACTCATCACGCCACTAATCGAACGCCCTATTATCATAGAAGCCGTTATCGATACCGTGGCTTCCGTCGGTATGCCAAACCTAAATAAAGCACAACGCCCCAGCACAGAAGTCGTATTCGAACATGGAAACACCTTGCCAGAAGGAGTACTCCGAGCCTTACATTTTGTCGCACTAGATGAACAACGCCTCGCCTTTCGCCCCACATTAATTAACCATGACGACAGAGCCGTTGAAATTTGGTTAGCTGGCGTGCATTCGGATATTGGTGGTGGCTACCGCAAAGATGGAATAGGAGACATAGTGCTGCGTCTCTTAATAGAATGGATAGAGAAACAGACCAAACAACGCAGCTACCAGACAGCACGTCTAGCAAAGAATCAGCCACTGCACTGGCAAACATTACTCACCATAGAACCAAAGCACCTAGGCAAAATACACTACCAACATCGTCGCTTAAAAACATGGCGAGAACTCACCCTTGCACCACGACAATGTTGCGCATTGGAAAACGACCAACCAAACCGAGCCCTATCACCCAACTGGCACCAAAGCGTCACCCAGCGAATTCGCAGCAACATCGGTTACTTCCCTATTGCACACTGCCCAACACCCGCTACCATCTGGAACCACAAGAAATAAACAGGTAAGTTGGCTGTACGCGTGCGGTCTTTAGTCCCTTCCCCTTATCACTTCTAAGGGGAAGGTTAGGATGGGGTTATGCTCTTGACCTTCAGGCTACAAAACTTGCTTTTTCATCGGTACAACATTTGAATCTTCGCTTTGTTGATCTAACGCTTGTTTCGCATTCCACACCAAATCGCCAATACCATCAATTGGCTGGAAGTCGGTTGGCGCGGCAATCAAAATCTCACGTACTTTTTCGTGATCAAAATCGTGGCAAGCTTTGTCCAGTTGCTCCATAGTTGTTTCAAAATCACACAAAGACAAAAACCGTTCATTGGCTGTCATTATGCGTTTATGCTGGGTTTCTTGCACATTATCGCCAATTAACAACTCTTCAAACAATTTTTCCCCAGGACGCAACCCCGTATACTGGATTTCAATATCCCCATTCGGGTTGGCTGCTGACTTAACTTCCAAACCAGATAAACGAATCAGATTCTTAGCAAGGTCAACAATCTTAACGGGTTCCCCCATATCCAATACAAAGACATCCCCACCTTTGCCCATGGCACCGGCTTGAATCACCAACTGAGCAGCTTCTGGTATGGTCATGAAATAGCGAATTATATCTGGATGAGTCACAGTAATCGGCTGATTATCGGCAATTTGCTTTTTAAACACGGGTATCACAGAACCGGAAGAGCCAAGCACATTACCAAAACGCACCATACAAAAACGGGTGAATTTTTCTTGTTTAGCTTCTTTTTTGGTTTCTTCTTCCGCCAAGGCTTGTAAGCCCAGCTCTGCCATACGCTTGGTGGCACCCATGACATTGGTTGGACGCACCGCTTTATCAGTGGAAATCAGTACAAACGATTCAACGCCGCTTTCAACCGCTGCTTTCGCACAATAATAAGTACCAAAGGCATTATTACGTACCCCTTCGACCACATTGTATTCCACCAATGGCACGTGTTTATAAGCCGCTGCATGATAAACAGTATGAACCCCAAATGCTTTCATGATCGATGCCAACCGATTGATACGCTGTACTGAACCAATCAGAGGAACAAGGATGACATTTAAAGACAGCTCAGCAAGTAGCTCATTTAATTCTTTATCTATTTGATACAATGCGTATTCGGACACATCAAACAAAATCAAATGACTAGGCTGCTGCGCCAAAATCTGGCGACAGAGCTCAGCCCCTATTGACCCGCCAGCCCCCGTCACCATCACTACTTTACCCAAGATATTAGCCTGCATTAACAGTGCTACTGGCACCACCACATCACGGCCTAATAAATCATCTACCGCTACATCTTGGAGCTCGTTTACCTTGGCCTTGCCTGTGACAATATCGTCAAAGTCCGGCACGGTTAACACTTCCACCGCATAAGGCAACAACTGATCTATCACTTTTTTACGCTCTGAACGGCTGGCTTTAGGAATCGCCAGCAACACTTTTCCGATCTGGTACTTTTCGATCAACTCGTCCAGCTGAGCAACATCATAAACCGAGATACCCTGAATGATGGTATTCGCCAAAGATACATCATGGTCAATAAAGCCTTTTACACGATAACTAGACGCTTGGCGAAGTGCCAAAGTAAGCTGCCTACCCGTAGACCCTGCACCGAAAACCAAAACAGACTCATAACCTTTACGCGGCGACTGCATAATCAAACCGCGAATCAACAAACGCGACCCGCCACACAACATAACTAAAAAAGGAAAATAAATAATCGGCACAGTACGCGGAATAGATGCCTGAAAGAAATAAGCTAAAGTTGTAATACTTAAAGCAGAAATTGCAGCTCCGACCAAAATCGCACTAAATGCATGAAAAGTTAAATAACGCAAAATAGCTCGATACAAGCCCAACTTGATATTGGCCAACAAGGTCACCGCCACCGTACCAGCTAATACATACCAAATCGCATAATTTGAAAAGCCCGTAAACTCACCCAAACGGGCCCAATACGCACACATAAATGCAATAAGAACAAACGAAGCATCGACAGCCAAACTGATCAGCCGCTTATAAAATCGCGGCATAGACCAAATAAAATCTAATTTTCTCACCATCTAACAACCCCTGTTGAACACTAAAAACCAAAGCCCACCGTCATTCCCGCTAAGGCGGGAACCCATATATCTTGTAGGTCAGCTTTTAGGACGACAAAAACCAGCAACACCAAGCCATCCGTATATCAGATGAGTCGAGGAAAAAGATATAGTCTGACAATCCCCTCCACTTATGTCTTACAAGGCTAGGGAAGGGCCATAACATAACTAAAAACACATAAAAACATTTTACACCAATTTTGCAAAAAATATGCATATAAGGCTTGCGAACATCATGACTCCAACTAAATGAGCCTAGTGTTGTACACTCACTTAGAAGCTTTCGAAAAAACCGTACGGATTACCTGAACTATCTTACCTATTTCGTCTTCCGTTAAGGTCGGGTGGACTAAGAACATTATACTGGTATCACCAAGTTGAACGGCGTTAGGAAGGCGTTTTTCAGGTCGCCAAGGGGTATTATCAAAGGCTTTTTCAAGATACACCTCTGAACAACTACCTTGGAAGCACGGTACATCAAGCTTGACGATTTCTTCAACGATCCGATCACGGCTCCAGCCTTCGGCTAAATGTTCTGGCACAACAAACATGTAATGTTTATATTCCGCGTGTTCAATATACTCCGGCACCTTCACCAAGCGTACACAAGAAAACGCGCTAGCAACTTGATCAATTTTAGCGCCATAGGCTTGGCGCTTAGCGGTCCATTCAGCCATTCGCGTAAGCTGAATACGACCAATCGCGGCTTGCATTTCTAACATACGCCAATTGGTACCAAAGCTTTCGTGCAACCATCGAAACCCTGGTGGGTGTTCTTTATGGTAGATAGCATCGTAGCTTTTACCATGATCTTTGTAAGACCACATAAACGACCAGAGGTTTTTGTCATTGGTGGTGACCATGCCGCCTTCGCCACCTGTCGTCATGATTTTATCTTGGCAGAAACTCCATGCGCCGATGTGACCAATAGAACCAACAGAACGACCTTTGTATTTCGCACCATGAGCCTGCGCACAGTCTTCTATGACAAAAAAACCACGCTCTTTGCTCAATTCCATAATAGCGTCCATTTCCGCAGGCATACCCGCTAAATGCACAACAATGACGGCTTTGGTATTGGGAGTAAGGGCCGCCTTGATACTGTCGGCCGTAATAACCTGACTGTTCAAATCCACATCGGCAAACACAGGGATTGCGCCCGCGGCAACAATACTCGAAGCCGACGCCAAAAATGTACGAGGCGTAGTGATCACTTCATCACCCTGCGTAATACCAAGCGCTTTAAGCGCCAAGTCCAGAGCTACAGTGCCATTGGCTAAGGCGATAGCGTATTCAGTACCAACCCAAGCAGCAAATTCTTTTTCAAATTCACGGCTCTCAGTACCTGTCCAATAATTCACTTTGTTGGACAAAACAACACGACTAACGGCATCAGCCTCTTCTTGAGTGAAAGAAGGCCAAGGAGAAAAAGGGGTGTTTAACATGACGTTCCTATCAATAAAATAAAGCGTAAAAACTAATCTTGCCCACGAACAACAACCGCCGGTGAACCATAAGCCACAACATTGGAAGGTAGACTTTTTACTACCGTGCTGCCCGCTCCAACCAAGGTATCATTGCCAATATTAATCAACTGCCTAACCTGACTACCAATACCTAGCCAACAACGATCACCTATCTTCACACCGCCAGCCAAGGCAGACGTTGGGCATATATGAGCAAAGTTACCAATAAAACAGTCATGCTCAACAATAGAAGACGAGTTAATAATACAACCCCGACCAATAAGAGCAAATGCGTTAACCACCGCATTCGCTAACACCACCGTGCCTGTAGATAACTCGGCGTAAGTACTCACCACCGCACTAGGATGAACCAGAGTTGGCAGCGTAAAGCCATGCGCTTGTAATTGTTTAGTTTTTAGTTCGCGAATAGCATTGTTACCAATGGCTACCACAGCCTTAGTATTATGCGTATTCAGTTTAAGTAAGTCGTCAAAGGTGCCAAGAACAGGCCAGTGCTCAAGTTGCGTTTTTTGTGGATAAGCATCATCATAAAAATTAACGACATAGCCCAGTTGCTCAGCTAAATCCGCCACCACTTTTCCGTGACCACTGGCTCCAAAAATAATCAGAGATTGGTCATTAGTTTCCATCATGGTTGGAACCTTTAAATGGCTCGATAGTAACATGCCCGTCCGCGCTGATCCCTTCGCGTACAAAAACTTTCTTTACCGTAAGCAGCAGTATTTTAATGTCTAGCCAAAAGCTTTGGTTATCCACATACCACACATCTAACTTAAACTTATCTTCCCAGCTGATCGCATTACGGCCATTGACTTGGGCCCAGCCCGTAATGCCAGGACGCACATTGTGACGGCGGGCTTGCTCAGCACTGTAAAGCGGCAAATACTGAACCAGCAATGGGCGTGGACCAACTAAGCTCATATCACCTTTTAGAACATTAAATAAGCCTGGTAGTTCATCTAGACTTGTTGAGCGCATGAAAGCACCAAACTTAGTCATCCGTTGTTCATCAGGAAGCAAGTTATCTTGTTTGTCTTTCGCATCAAGCATGCTACGAAATTTCATCATTTTAAAGACACAGTCATTTAAACCAGGGCGGTCTTGCGTAAATAAGATAGGAGAACCGAGCTTAAAGCGAATGAGCACAGAAACGACAACCATAATGGGTAGAAAAAACAACAACCCACAAAAAGACACACAAATATCAAAAACTCTTTTCATCGTTCATTCAATTCATTAATAATTTCTAAGTACTGAGTAGCTAAGTGTTCAAAACGTCTATTTGATAAAAGCCATTCTCGACCACGCCCCCCCATTGCTTCTCGCTCTACCTTAGGTAATTTAGCCAGTTTATCAACTTCATGCTTTAAAGCCCCTATATCCTCAGCGGGAACGAAAACGCCACAATCAGCTTCATTAACCATACTTGGGTAACCAGTATACGAAGCTAAAATAGGCTTACCAGAAAGCATATAGTCGATTACTTTATTCAATGATTGACCGTAAGCCCACAGGGGCGAGCTATTTACAGAAAAATACACAACATCCACCAATTTCAGAACAGATTGAACCTGCTTTTTTTCAACACGGGGAGCAAACGTTAAGTTTTTTAAATCAGAATTATTTTTCTGAAAAGACGCTTTTAAGTAACCATCACCAACAATTAAAAAATGTATGCCTTCTCTATCTTGCATGGCACGCGCGCAATCAAAGAAAGTTTCTAAGCCATTATCCGCTCCAATTGAACCAGCATGACATACAATAAACTTATTTTTTGGAAAGAAATCTTTCACATATTCAGGAGGTAAGGGTTGCGGCTCCACCAACAAACCCTCATCAATTCCTTGGGGAATACAGCCTGCATGGATGCGCTCACCAGTAACCTGAAAAATATGCTCCGATAAGTTCGGCATGGTTCCTACAACCTTGTCCGCTTTCGTGTAACCTAAACGCTCCACAAAGGAAAGTAGCAGTACAAAGGGATTGCGACGACTAACCCCTCCCGATTCAACCAATACCATTGGCCAGATATCACGGACTTCAAAAATAAGCTTACATCCGTATTTTTTGCGTAACCACAACCCATTTAGAATAGTGAGAAGTGACAAACTAGACACAATAATCGCATCCGGCTTGGGCAAGTTTTTTTTAGACATCTTGAATAGTTGCCATTCAAAGTCAAACCAGCTTAACATGCGTCCAAAAGATCTAGCCGTTTTATATTTCCACGTTTTCAACCAATGTACACTAACGCCGTCCACACTCTCGTGCTTTGTTACACCCTTAAAAATGGGCGCATCAATGAGATGATTCGAATCAGACGTTATCAAAGTACAATTATGACCCATTTTAACTAGAGCTCGGAGAATCAAAAAACCCCGTGCACTCACTTTAGCCGCGTATGGTGGTGCAACATATTTAGAAATATACCATATATTTTTATTCATAATGCTTTTCATAAATTTTAGGGATGTCGTTTATTACCCTGATGACTTCATTAAAGTCCATTCCGAGCGCATCAAGATACCATCTAATATTTTGGTATCTTGGTTTATTTTCACGTGCTACTAGAACCAAAGCTTCTTCACGAGTAATATCGCCCTCGCGTATCTGGTTACTACGAAAGGTATCGTGCTCTGTAAAGCCAGCAACAGTATAATAGATGTAGTTGTACAAGGCTGCTGTACCGTCGCCAATACGCCAAGTAGTACTTGTATCGGGAGCTTTCTCCCAGTCATACACGCCTAAAAGGGTGTTATCCACTTCCGTTTCATCCCAACGCCAATAATCAAATATATGATAGTAATCTTTCTTTTCCGTAAAACTTCTATGATACTCACCTGACAACGTATCCCACAAAGAACGATTAAAATATCCTGGACTTTGCATCATCGCTTTTGTTCTTTTGTAATGATATCTAAGTTGCTTACTCATGCCATGTGAATATACTTTCTTCTCTTCAAAATCTGGTGGAATATCCAAAAAACCAGTTTTAAAGTGCGTGACCTCTAACGGATTAACACCCCACAGGTTTAAGTTAATGCCTGTTTGCTTTTTCACTGTTTCAACGTGCCTAAAAAAGTGTTTATCACCTGCTGTTAGCATTGCCATCATCCCTAAGTGAGGCGATTTCAACCAAGCTTCTAGATTCATTCGAATATTTCGACGCTTTTTAGAAATATCCGCTGCTATTATGATATTTTCAACACCAAGTTGAGAGCACATTCTACTGATATTGCGGCGCCCTAAATCTGTCACCATCCCCCAATCATAAGTATAAGTTACTGGCTTCATTTTTAGTTCTTCAACTATAAGATGAAGACCATAACAACTATCACGGCCACCAGAAAAAGGAACAATACAATCTAATCCTTCTTTTCTTCTATAAGACTCTACAATGTCAAAAAGGTCTTCTTTTGGTTTAGGAGTATTTCTAAGCTTATAACTATTACAATAATTACAAACGCCATGATCGTCAAAATAAATGTATGGCATTGTTTCAGGAAGAATACAGCGAGTACAACGCATGATATTGAACGATGCATTAAACTCAAGAAGCTCTTCTTCTTTTTTTACATGCTGAAATTCAGGTATCAAATTTTCTTTTCTAGATTTTAATTCGTTAACTTTAGGTAAACTTTCCGATAATGGGATATCAAAAATGTATCCGCCCTCCTTCACTTGAAAAAAACTACTACATTCAATTTTAGTCAACGGATAACTTTCTGAAGAAAAAAACTTTTCTTCACCTCTTGTGCCAACATATAAACTACCATTATTAGAAAAAACAACAGCTTTTCCAAGTTTTGGTAATATAACTGCACAAGCAACAACACCAAGACATTTCTCGAGAACTAACGAGGGAATGTCTTTTAAGGCACCACCATTTAGAATATGGCATTCGGTTAAAGCAGCTATAATCTCAGAATCAATTTCAAGTTTTTTCTCAAGTCCTGTTGACTCCCAAATTTCTTTATCATTAACAATGATTCCATTATGAATCACAATCACATCATTTCTTACAACAGGTTGATTATCACCTAAGCCATTAGTTATTAATCGACTATGGCCCATTAAAAAGCTAGATGAACCAAATTTAGTATTTGATATTAATTTTTTAATATCGCTGTCTGCTTTTTCAACGCAGTAAGACTTATTATTAAAAAAAACCAAACCACTAGAATCTCTACCTCGCTGGCGTGCATGGTGTGCAAGAACGCTCACATCCCCCCTCTTTACAGGTGACTGAGAAAACAAACCAAATATACCACACATATAAAATTAACCTTTTAAAATAATATTAGAGACAACCCGCTGCGCTGCTTTGCCACCACCATATAGCTGCTGCGTATCTTTGACTTGTCTGCCTAGGCCAATTTTTGCTGCTGCTATGATTTTTTGAGTATCCGCCCCCACTAGCTCATTGGCACCGACTTCAATCAACTCTACCCATTCAGTTTGATCACGCATGGTCACGCAAGCTTTGCCAAAGAAAAATGCTTCCTTTTGCACACCGCCACTATCGGTTAGCACCAGCTGGCAATGATCCAGCAGCCACACCATTTCGAAATAGCCGACTGGCTCTATCAGGTGAACGTTAAGCTCTAGCCCTTGTTGGTCAATCAGTTTGCGTGTGCGCGGGTGCAAAGGCAGTATAACAGGCGCTAAAGTCTGGTGAAGTTCGTTCAAAGCCGACACAATAGCAGCCAAGCGCTCTGGGCTATCTGTATTTTCAGCACGGTGTAACGTAGCCAAAATAAACTCATTTGGAAGCTCATCTGCTGGAGCAACCGCTTTTTTGGCAAACAAAAGCGCTGCATCCTGCATAACATCCCCGACCTGCAACACATGGACCAACTTGTTGGCAAACCCTTCATTCTTAAGATTTTTAACAGCTGTGTCCGTAGGGCAAAACAATAAATCACTAATTTGGTCGGTAAGAATACGATTAACTTCTTCGGGCATCTGCATATTAAAACTACGTAAGCCTGCTTCAACATGGGCTACTGGAATATGCAACTTTGCCGCAGCTAAAGCACCTGCTAACGTAGAATTTGTATCACCATAAACCAAGACGCGATCAGGCCGCTGTTCAAGTAGCACCTTTTCAATTTCCATTAACATTCGTCCAGTCATAGCACCATGACTTCCACCATGAATATCCAACTGAATATCAGGCCTCGGAATACTCAATTGATTAAAAAAAATATCCGACATGTTTGCATCAAAATGTTGCCCAGTATGTAAAATAACCTCATCAACGCCTTCACTTTGTCTAATTGCTCGTGACACTACACTTGCTTTGATAAACTGTGGTCTAGCGCCTACGATTGACAAAACTTTCATCTTTCCACCCTTTTATATAGGTCAAACAATTTGTTTTCTTGAGATGACCAGCTGTAATCAGCTAAGACCGCTTGCTTGCCATTCTTCCCCAGCCTCTGAGCTAGCTGTTTATCATTCTTGAGTCGCTCAATAGCATCAATCAGCGATTCAGGATTCGTTTGATCAACGGAAAAGCCACACTCATTTTTATCGATGAAGGCTTGCCAATTCGACATTGATGACACTATAATCGGTTTACTTGCATACATGGATTCATACAGTCTGTTTGACTTTATTTCCAAATGATTTGGCTGATCACTAAACATCACTAATATCGCATCAGCATTCACATTTTCGTTTAAGGCGTCTTGGGCAGAGAGGTAGCCCAAGTAACGGCAATTGCCTGTTTGCCACGATAAATCAGAATAGCGCTTGGAGATGCCGCCACCAATGGCAATAGAAACATCCGGTAATCCTTTAGAAGCTGCAATAATTGTATTAGCACACCGTTCATCTAATACCCCCCCTAGACTCACTAGCTTAAACGTATCATCACACTTATTTGACAATGGCAACTCTTGAAGCAGAGGGAAATTCTCAAGCATCGTAACATCACTATTAACCTTGGAGAATCGTCTTACTAAGCTAGCGTCGACTGTAACGACCGCTGACATGGTTCTTGCACTCATATCTTCAAACCATTTTGCAATCAGAGATAGTGGTTTTCTTATAGGGCGAGGAATCCATGGACGCTGAAGCAGCTGAGCAGGTATGTCTTCATGAACATCAGCAATCACTTTTTTTCCTAAAAAACGTAATAGTAAAGCAACAGGCCAAAGCTCAAAATCATGAAAGTGGTAAATATCAGCCTTAACTGATAGAGATTTTTTAAGCGCAAGTATAGGTAAAAGGAAGGCCCGTCGAAATTTCGTTGGCGTTACTTGAATAGGAACTATCTTTACCCCATCTTCAATCATGTCGCTTGGGGCAGGAACGACAAAATATACTTCATAACCCACCTTTACCAGTGATTTACATTCCTTTCTAAATATACGGATATCGTGGAACTTATGAGCTGTAGATAAATGACAAACTTTTATCACTTCAATAACCTATAGAAACTATCAGAGGCAGATTTCAAAGAAAACTTGCTCTCGGACTGACTTGCTGAAATAGAGGTAGGAGGTGAAATGTATTGTGCTTTCAATGCAAGCAAAGCACGAATAATATCACTTTTGTCATACTGACACACGATTTGCCCCGACTCTCTGAGCACATCGTAAAGCTCTCCACCATTTGATATATGAAAAACGGTCTTGTCCAGGGCAAAATATTCAAAAATCTTCGTACCAAATGCATACTCAGAACCAATAGAGTTAATTGAAAGGCATGCATAAGCATTATTAATTAAGTTAGCTACTTGATCAGGCTCAACCATAGAAAAAATTTTAAAGCGAGTATCAAGAAGTGGTTCATATTGAGCTTTAATTTTATTTTTAGGGTAGTTTGTGTATAACTTAATATGTAAATTATCTTTTATAAACTGGTCATCTGAAGCCTCAATAGAATCTAGTAATCTATATATCGCCTCAATACGACCGTTAAACAAACTACCAAAATAGCAAAGACTAAAGTCACTAACTTGAACAGGGATTATCGCTTGATAATCATCAGGGTCATAAAAGTTATAAATCGTCTGAAAATGAGTATTAACAGCGTTATGATGACGCAACTTCATAATATTAGTTAGTTCATTTGAAACATTAATAACATGATTTGCATAATTTACCGATAGCGCCTCTTGAAAAACATGCTTCTTTTTCGTAGAAAACCGTTTGCACCCTTTTGTATAGGCAAAAACTCCAAGATCATTCCAGTTATCTCGAAAATCTTGAATAAGGTTTATGTTTGGAAGGTCGTATTTTGTTAGAGAGGCAAAGTAGTTAAGGCTAACAGGGTGACCAGAAGCAAGGACATTACGAATATCATACTCTTCGATGATTTTCTTGGCAGAGCTAACAATGTTGTAGCCGTCGTGTTGAGCTTCATCAATATCAAAAAATAGCTTAGACAAAACAAATTTAGTTAACCTAGAAACGTGATATGCAAATTTATTGTCATGACTTCTCATCAACCAAGATGGGAACCTGCTCTTATATTTATGTATCGCAATGGACTCTGGAAGATCTTTGCTCCAGTTAACACGATCTTGATAATTATAATCGGCACATAATACGTGAACCTCTACACCTTTCTTAGAAAGTGCCTTACTTAGCTTAACCCAACGCCTAGTAGCAATCCCTCCCATAGGAGGGAATTTATATAGCACTACTAGTATCTTTTTACTCATATCTTAAACAACCTTTTGATTTTTCGTCCAACCTGTAGCACCTTTTCTGAGGTTGGATAAGACGGGATATCCCCCTCAATAGGTTGACAGAGCTGTTTGAACTCTTCTAATTCAATATCTAGCTTTTTAGCCACATACTCCATGTCTAAATTTATTTGCAATTGAGAATCATATTCATCTTTATCTATCAGTTGTAACGCATCAGCTCTTGATACCTCACCAGCAAGGATTAAGCTTGATAGGTGAGCTCTTCTTTTATCGTATCCAAACTTATTAGGTAAATAATATGATTGAAAGAATCTAGTAAACTTAGACTCTCCGTGTTTCACTCCATAATCTTTCCAATCTAATTTTTCTATTATTAGCTTCTTTGCTTCAGATTTGTTGTAAGGGATATAGTTTAGAGGAGGGAATTTACTAATCTTATAGATATAAGGATAATAAACATGTGTATCGAATAAAGTTAATTTTGGGAATCTCTTTGTTCTAAATCCGCCAAATGACTTACATATATAGTCAAAGTGTATCGCATCCATGGCAGGAACACCTTGCCAACATCTCGGAAGAATACTCTCAGTTTGAATGTTATACCCAACAAGAAAGTCTCGTATATTGAATTTTTTCGCAATTTTATATAAAGCAGCAAAATACGCATGATCTTGAGGAGTATCTTGGTTCACCGTATGAGAGCGCAAAAAAGCTCGCTGAACTTGTTTCATCTCCTCCCAATCAACGACATGCGTATAAAAATTCAAGTCTAAGCTTCTAATAATGTTTTCAATATTACTTACCGCTTGTTCAGAATTCCACCCAGCATCTACATGAACGGCAAGAATCCTTAAGTCATAGTTTTTTTTGAGATAATACGCTAAGTAAGAGCTATCGACACCTCCACTAAGACCAATCATACAGTCATACTGATACTCGGCCCTACGAGCCTTGAGTTCCGCAATAAAATGATCGAGTTTTTCTTTACCTTCTTTGGTTGGTTGCCAAGCAGGCTTCCTGACGCTTTCAAAATAATAACAATGGCTACACACCCCGTCATCATCAAAGGTGATTGATGGATCAGTTGTATCCATGATGCACTGAGTACAAATTTGATAAGTCATATACAGATTAGCTCAAACTAGATTTCAAAAATTCGTAGGAAGGATACATCACGAGTGGAGCATCATACTTACCTAACAATGAAAAGACACTACCAGCAGCAACTGCAGACACCTCAGTATTCTTTGCTAGTTGAACGAGATCGTTGTAATCTCGGGCACCACCACACGCAATTAAAGGCACTGATAAAGAACGAGCTATTTCTTGAATATAACTCTCATCAAAGCCAACCCTTCCTCCATCTCTACAGACGAAGTTAATAAATACCTCTCCAACTCCGCGCTCTTGAAGCGACAACGCGATATCTATTGGATCTCGATCGGATACTTTTTTATCAACGTGTTCATATACAAACGGTTTTTCATCAGATTTTTTATAGATGTCAATAGCTCCGACAATGCTCTGACTACCATATCTATCAACGGCATTTTCAATAAACCCAGGCAACCCAGAAGCAGAATTGATAACTACCTTTTCAATCCCCAGATTAAACAGCTCTTCAATTTCATCGAGTGAGCTGATACCCCCACCGTATGCCACGGGCATAAAGCACTCACTACAGAGAGATTTAACCAGATTGATGTTCGCACCTGTTTTTAACCTAGACGCAGAAATATCTAAAACAATGATTTCATCAACTTCCTTCTGGTTAAAGATGTTTATCGTATTGATTGGGTCACCCAAATAAACCCTTTCAGTGAACATCTTTGTTTGAACCAAGCGACCTTTCTCGACCAAAAGGGTCGGTATAATACGCTTTTTAATCATAGTTATAACTCACAAAATTTTTGTAGTAGAAACATACCAAAGCGATGACTTTTCTCTGGGTGGAATTGAACCCCTATGATGTTACCTTTCCTAAAACCGGACACAAACTTTTTCCCATAACTCGTACTGTACATGACATCGTTAAGATCGTTACACTCTACATAATAGGAGTGAACAAAATAAAAGCGCTCATCGCCGTGAAGAATAAGAGGGTTATTTACATGTTCTACAATATTCCAGCCCATGTGAGGCACTTTTAAATTTTCAAATGAGAATTTCTTTACTTCAGCGTCCACCCAGCCAAAGCCAGCTTGATTGCCTTCTTCAGAAGACTTTGTCATCAGTTGCATACCTAAGCAAATACCGATAATGGGTTTACATTTGACCACAACTTCACGGTCAAGAACATCAAACAACCCCAGCCTCTTTAACTGATTAATCGCGTAGTCGAATGAACCCACTCCGGGAAGAATCAGCTTATCTGCCGCCTCAATCATTGATACATCGCTAGATATAACAGCATCCACACCAAGATACTTCAACATATTATTAATAGCGCCCAAATTTCCAACGCCATAATCTACAATACAGATCATTTAATATTCCAAACTCTTACAAAGTGGTGAAGACAATAACAACGCCAAATAAAGGCCCAATCAGTAAAGGTGCCAGCTTGATAATCTCGATACAGTCGGAAAACTTTTCCACCATCCACCACACCTGCTAGTCCGTAATTTCTAATTTCTTCAAATGTTGAATCAAATGAATGCTTTAGCTCATTCTTCTGCCAGACTTCTTGGGGTGACACAAAACCCATTTTATCTTTGCGCAGCAAGATGCTATCTGAAACTTTTCCTTTCGCAAGGTTTCTAAGAGGTACTTTGGTAACCCCCTCAACAATCATTTCTGAAGGAGATAAGGCTAATCCAGCTTCTACTATTCGATAATCCATAAATGGAAGCCTTGCCTCTATCGAGAAACGCATAGAGTTTCTATCTTCATCACGAAAATATTCTCTAAGCGATGAGAATTGAATATTCTTTCTTTGATACTGTTTGAAAAGGCTTAATCCTGGAAACTTAGGCTCTTTGCTGTACAAGATTTTTTTAATAAAAACTCCATAAGGGTCATAACGAGTAACATAATCACGTAACAAATACCGGCAAGCGCCTTTCAACAAGGTTGATGAGTTCAAACCTCGAATTTTTTTTATATCTATTAAATTTCTCACAAAACTGACTAATTTACCCTGCTTAAGCAATGAGCTAAGAAGCACATAATAGTCATTTGTATAACCACTAAATATTTCATCAGCACCTTGACCACTAAATATAACCTTCACATCAGTTTCTTGAGATATATATTGATAAATCTTATATTGAGAATAAGCAGAAAGTGAACGCAAAGGATATTCATGCGACAATAAAAAATCGTCAAAATCTTTTCGAAAGTCTTCGACTAACGGATATATAAAATGAGGTTCAAGATCGTTTTTATCTACAGTTATATCGACATAACCCTTCTCACTAAACATGGAGTCTTTAAAATCCGCCGTAAATGATTTTACTTTCTTAGCGCCTTTCATTAAAGATGCAGCAATAAGAGAAGAATCAACACCTCCGCTTAACATAACACCAAACTCAGTATCGGTTCTTTTCCTTATTTCTAAAGCGTTACTGAATATCGATGATAGATCATTTCTAGAAGACTTTAATTGATAGTAAGGTGTTAACTCTAGAGAACCATCAAAGGTGATAACACTTCCAGGAGTAAGGGATTTAATGCCTTCGAAGAAAGTTTCATCATCATGGCTAAGATGAGTATACCTTAAATAAGAGTATACTGCCGACTCGTTAATCATTAATGATTCGAAATATCCTGTAAGTCCTTTTATCTCACTGCAGAAATATATCTCCTCTCTATCCTTATTATGAATATAATATAAAGGTTTAACACCAAACCTATCTCGAGTAAGGGTTAAGTGACCAGTAACCTGATCATAGATTGCTGCAGCCCACATGCCATTAAATTGATTAAATGCATCTATTCCCCAGCAATGATAACCTTTAATAAACACTTCTGTGTCGGAGTCAGAGTCAAAGGAATAACCGAGTTTAATCAGCTCCTCACGCAATTCAATATAATTGTAAACTTCACCGTTGTATACTAAGGTAAAGCGCTCATAACGATAGGGCTGATGACCTCGCTCTGATAAGTCAATAATACTGAGGCGACGATGACCCAATACAAGATTACTAGTATCAATTTCCTTAATGTGCCGACCGATACATTTAACGTCAATCGTATCATCACCATACACATGCTCTAATTCACCAGCCCTACAAATAACAAAGCCTTCGTCATCAGGTCCTCTGTGAGCTATTTTTTTGTGGTTTTCATAGTATTCAAGCAAATTTAAGTTTGAAATCTTAGAGTAATATCCAGATATTCCACACATACCATTCCTCTAATAAATATATTTTGCTTCTAGAAAGCAATGAGATTTTTTAATAATTTAACTCGATCTAATATCAAGCCAAATCCACTTGCAACCTCAATCAAATCAGAAAATTTCTCTCACGCTCTTCTTTTAGATAAGCATTACACTCATTCTCTGGACGCTTATAAAAATAAACATCACCACCCACTCATAAATTAAAAAATATCGCTAAAGAAAAAAGCCATTTGATATTCTTCATTTATAATATATTTAAAATAAAGCTTTATTTAAAAAAACACAAAAACAAATTTTCTATTTTCAATAAAGAGTTTAACACTGTTCTCATTTTAAAATTATTTATAGAGAAATCACAGCTCAGCCCTCATCAGGCATAAGCCCTCAAAAAAATACGATTTAAAACCTAAAAAAATAAGAAATAATTTTATTTGAAATATTGCCATAGACCATAAAAATCCCTGCAATATCAGATTTGAATAATACCTCTCTATAGGGTCACTATAAATTATAATTTTCATTAAAGTAATAACCTATAAAAATCAAAATAAAAAGATATGAGAGAGCTGTCGCCCACTTATATTTTGCACTAAAAAATTTCCAAGAAGCCCTTTGCACCAATATAGAATATACAAAACAACCGACGCAAGTGGATAAGCCGGCCCCAATTATTCCATAGCTAGGAATCAGAAGATAGTTCAAAGCAACATTGAAGGAAAAAGAAATAAAAGTAACCGGAATATAGAACCAAACAATTTTATGGTAGGAGAGTACAATAGACGGCAGCTTATATAAGCCTCCTAGCACAATACCTATCACGACAAAAGGCAATACTTTTTTAGACTCTTCATACTCTCCACTAGATATAACCATATATATAACAGGAGATAAAGAAATCACACCAACCAACAAAAAAAATAGAAACGCATAGTATTTGAGGGACCATGACTCTATTGACAATATTCCTTTGCAATAATCATCTGTTAGGCGTTTAATTGCCATAGGGAAAAGAGAACTAAACATTGATTCGAAAGCAATTGTAATCAGCTTCCCTATAATTAAAGCCAATCCATATAAACCCACAGACTCATTTCCGGAAAACTCTTTTAGGAAGATTCTATCTGTATAAGAGAAAAGTAAAATAAGTATCGAGGAACACGTAGCTGGAAAAGCCAAGTATAATGTCTCAAAAAGCATAGATCGATTAAATCTCCTCGAAAGAGAAAAACCTAAACTCATGAAAGATACTCGAGACAACGCAATCAACTGAACTACGCCACCCAATGCAGCGCCAATGAATCTCCCCCCAATACCAGCCCCAATGATTTGTATAGCGACAATTGCACTGGATTGGCTCACAATAGTTTGAGAAACCTGCGAAAGAGAAACCTCTTTAGACTTTTGCCCGTTAACACAAATTGTATTGAAAAACTTTACCGCGACATTGATGATTCCAGCTACAATAACTATGTGGAAGATATAAACTGTGCCTGGTGCTACCCAATCAGATATAGTGTGAGATAAAGCCCACCCCAACATGATAAGGAGAACACATAAAAAAGCATAAAACCAAAACATTGTGCTTAAGTATATATTGAGATCGTCGCCTTTATAATCAAATATTTTTCTTGCTATGCTTTTTTCTGCTGATAAACCACCAAAGGAAACGACATACTCAAATACCATAATATATACGACCATGACACCAAACTCAGAAGGCGTAAAAACCTCAGTGTAATATCTAGTCATTAAGAATGCTGCAATAGCACTAATTATTGATGCCGAAAAGTATCTAGAAGAATGCTTGAATAATGAATGAATCATGAGAGGAAAAGGCTACCTAATATACCTATCGAAAAAAGCTCAGCACGTATTTCTTGATTCCAATTAGATTAAGAATTTTGCCTGCTAATTTTCTATACTTAACATGAAAACCGACACGATTCCTATGGATTCGTCGTTTTTCTTTCATGCCAAGTTCATATAGTAGCGCATCCACTTCAACGTGATAATCAGCGCTTTCTTTCTTTATATACCAAGTCGGGTAAGAACTATAATCAGCATCTTCCTTACCTCTAGTCACCGAGACTGGCACGCCTAACTGAGAAGCTAGATGATTTACAGCCCACTTAACTAAAGGCCAATCATCGTGATAATCATCACCAGCAAGAATACCTCCTACTTTTAGCTTTTTGTACCAATCGACTAGAGCCTTCCCTCCCTCTTCTCCAGTATGAGCAAAACCATCCACATAAATAAAGTCAAAAGAATTATCATCAAACATATCCAATGCTGAGTCAAAATCCATTCTCAATAAACAGTAGCGAGGATCTTCAAAACCAATATACTTTAATGCATTTTTATATTCATTAACATCATGAGTGTCACCATATATATCCACTCCATAAAATCGATTGAATTTATTGGAGTTTATCATCCTCTTAGAATATACACCTATAGCAACACCAAGCTCTATACCTTTATTTTCATTACCTTCAAGCTCAGAGGTAATGTCATGTCTAAGCCAACCATCTTTATCTATAACGTTAACTTCAGGAGTTTTTTCTTTAGATATATCAACAACATACCTTTTATTCATCATAACATCACCCTATTTAAAGATTCTCTTTATAATTCCACATAATTCTTCATTGCTAAAGAATATATTAGACTTAAAGCAACCTATTGCTTTTTGATCGACTAAATCCAAATCACCATCATTAAACTGAAAGTGATAGCTCTTATCCAAATCTAGCGATAACCGCTCCCATATAAACGAGGAGTGATAAGAAATAGCTATTTCAGATTCGTATATTTTTTCTCTCGAACTAGCCCCACTTGCATCAATTTCAATCTCACCAGAATCGACCCATTTATAATATGGGGGCTTAATACCTGACTTAATTAGCTCTCTTTCAAATGGGTGCGGGTAGACTTTGATAGTGAATTTTTTTTCCACATTCAGCGAGATGAGCGTTAAAAGTCCACTTTCAAAGGCTTGGTAGACTTTATTATTTGCTAAGCTAAAGTTAGCTATAGATTGTATATCACTTGAACGATATAAACCACCCAATCTAGCCCACTCACCAGAAGAGAAAAGTCCTACCTCTCTTTTAGGCACCTTTGATAATACATCCTTACTAAAAAGAATAAATTCATCTCGACAGTACTGCCAATCATTTGGGAGTTTAAGATATTTAACTTCTTCCCTCTGAATAGCACTTGAAAGAATTATGGGGCTCGAAATAGGAAAAGGATAGTTCCACTTGGCTATAGGGTTATTACCCATATGTATAACAGATCTCACTTTATGGAACTCGACATACTTTGCAAATATAAATGGAGACGGGTGGTTTATATAAAACACATATAGCTCTTCAATTTCATTCTTGTAACATTCATATTTAATTAAGTTCTTAAATAAATGAAAAACCCAGTATTGATTAACCTCTCCGCTAATTCGCAACACATAGATACACATTTTAATATAAAGAAATATAATATCAAATCTGATGAAAAAAATAGAACATTTCACATTATCAATATGCGTATATTCTCGCCCAAAATAGTGTTTTACGAAATAAAGCCATGCCTGTCCAGAATCAGAAGTGGGACCAACAGTAAATCCTTTAACCTGATGTTTCCTACCGAAAATAAAAAGCGGAAGAAGCAATACTCTGAAAAAAAGTATTACTTTACTTTTATATCTTTTGTATACAGTTAGATTCGATGTTACATTAGTAGTCTTATCTATTCGAACTTTGAGCGCTTCACTGATATTTACGTCAATACCAAGCATTCTTAAAAGTATAGCGTAATCACGATTCACTCCACGCACCTGTCGTATCAATAATCAAACCTTGGTGAGGTTGGTTTCCAAGAAATTCATCATGTTTAACCAACAATACATGTATATCTGCCATTACCCGTTCATTATTCCAATCAATTAAAGTAAGAGGAAGCTTTTGAATATCTTTGCGTTTAACGTGTGGATCAATACATATGATATTACCCCCCAATTCGCGAGACAGTTTAATTGCAATTTCCAATGCTGGACTTTCACGAACATCATCAATATTTGGCTTGAAACTTAGCCCATAACAAGCAACTGTCACTTCATTCAAGCTTTTGCTAGGGTTTGCGAGCAACCAATCAGCGACTCTTTGCTTTACTTCGTAGATAACCCATTGAGGTTTAGCATCATTAACTTCTCGAGCAGTCCTGATCAATTTAGTTAGCTTGGGAGATTTGGAAACAATAAACCAAGGATCTACTGCAATACAGTGCCCCCCAACTCCAGGCCCAGGCTGCAGAATGTTAACCCTAGGGTGCCGATTCGCTAGTTCTATCAACTCCCAAACATTAATATCCAGTGAATCACAAATTATAGATAGCTCATTGGCAAACGCTATTTGTACATCTCTAGAGCTATTCTCTGTCAGCTTCGCCATCTCTGCAGTTCGAGCATTAGTAACAATGCACTTTCCTTTTACAAAGACACTATAAAGCTCTACCGCTCGCTCGGAGCAAGCTGAAGTAATTCCACCAATAACTCTATCATTCTCCACCAACTCTCTCACAATTTGTCCTGGCAAAACTCTTTCAGGACAATGAGCGATAAAGATATCTTGGTCATTAGAGTACTCATAAGGCATTTTTAGATCTGGACGAAGTTCAGATAGCCAATCACGCACCTGTTCTGTCGTTCCAACTGGAGACGTCGATTCTAATACAACAAGATCTCCAGCTTTCAACACTGACGCAATAGCCTTAATAGCAGAATTTATAAAACTCAGGTCTGGTGTAGGAGTTTTACAATCTTTGTTTTGGATAAAAGGTGTAGGAACCGCGACTAAATATGCACCTGCTGTCTCGGGTATTAAGGAGGCTTGCAGGTAGCCTTCACTAACCGCAGCGTGAACGATCATATCTAAGTCTGGCTCCACAATATGTATTCGGCCTTGATTAATTATGTCTACAGTAGAAGAACAAACATCTACACCTATTACCTTTATTTTTCTAGAAGCAAACATGGCTGCAGTTGGTAAACCAATGTAGCCAAGCCCGATTACTGAAACTGTATCAAAACTCATAGCAATTAAACCTTAAAGACGTTGAGCTAGAATATTACAAATGCGTTCACTGGAACTGCCATCACCGTATGGATTAGCCGATTTACTCATTTGCTCATAAAAGATATTATCCTCAAGTAATTTGACTACACCTTGAATAATACCTTCAGAGCAAGTTCCGACTAATCTGACTGTTCCTGCTGCTATGGCTTCAGGCCGCTCTGTAGTATCTCTCATCACTAATACAGGTTTGCCCAAAGATGGTGCTTCTTCTTGTATCCCACCAGAATCTGTCAAAACAATAAAGCTTCGACTCATGAGATACACAAAAGGCAGATAATCAAGGGGCTCAATCAGTGAAACATTATCAATACCTGATAATAAACGCTCAACCGGTTCTCTAACATTCGGATTTAAATGCACTGGATATACTATTTGGCAATTTGGATATTGAAGAGCAATATGACGAAGTGCATCACATATTTTTTCAAATCCTACACCAAAATTCTCTCTTCTATGACCAGTAACCAAAATAACTTTTTTCCATACATCTATAAAAGAAAAATATGAATTAAGTTTTCTTTGTAGTGCTGGTGTAGAGTCAATCTTTGCCGTCGCTAGTCGCAAAGCATCAATCACAGTATTACCCACGACATATATGTCATTCTTATCTATTGATTCTCGAAGCAAGTTATTCTTTGAAACATCAGTAGGTGCAAAGTGATAATTAGCCAATATGCTAGTCAACCTCCTATTTGCCTCTTCAGGCCAAGGTGAGAAAAGGTCACCTGTCCTTAATCCAGCCTCAATATGGGCAATTTTAATTTTTTGATAATAGCACGCTAAACTTGTCGCAAATGTCGTAGCTGTATCACCGTGAACCAATACAACATCTGGTAAGAATAAATCTAATATGGGCTTTATCTCAGTCACAATTTTTGAGGTTATATCATTCAAACTCTGCCCTTTTCTCATTAAATTAAGATCATAGTCTGGCTTTATATCAAAAAAATTTAGCACCTGATCTAACATTTCACGATGCTGAGCTGTGACACAGACTTTGACCTCGAATCGTTTATCTTGCTTTAAACGAGTAACTAGTGGAGCCATTTTGATGGCTTCAGGCCGAGTACCAAAAACAACTAATACTTTTTTTCTCATTTTTTTTATCACACTTCCACCGTTAATCCATATAACTATGCATAGGCAAACTAAAAACACTGCGTGCTAGCTTTTCTGCGACAGGAAAATCCCCTTCTTGATAATCCAACATTTCAAATGCGGTTTGCTGATGCATACATTTACAATAATAAACCATAGTAGGAACCCCTTGTGCTTTATAATTGACTATATCTGCATCACGGTCTGCTGAAACTACTGTATATTGTGCCCAAGAGCTAATATAGCCTTTTGGTACTTGAGGTGTTTTATATTTACCTGCGAGTGTTTTTTTGTAATTATCAGCAGCCTTATTACGATTAATAAGCTCAGTCGGGAACTCAGCTAACTTTTCGAGCAATATTGCAGCTTGAATTGTATCTAATCGAGAGTTCATGCCAATGCGTACATTATCGTATTTATCGCTACCTTTACCATGAACACGATATGATTTAAGTAACTCTGCGTACTCATCATTATTAGTAAATATAGCGCCGCCGTCTCCATAACAACCTAAAGGTTTAGCAGGAAAAAAGCTGGTAGTAGCTATATCCCCAAAACTACCAGCACACTTACCATTAATGCTACCACCAAACCCTTGGGCTGCATCTTCCACTAACTTTAGGTTATACTTATCCGCAATTTTTTGAATTTCTGGGTAGTTAGCTGGCAATCCGAACAAATCCACGGCAATGATTGCTTTTGGCGTTAGCTTACCTTCCGATATTGTTGCTTGGATACGTTTTTCTAAGTCTGCAGGACAAATGTTAAAAGTAGCTTCGTCTGAGTCAACAAAAACCGGCGTAGCTCCTTCATAGGCAACAACCTCTGCAGTCGCAAAAAACGTAAAGGTTGGACAAAAAACTGCATCACCCAGTTTAATGTCAAGCACCATCATTGTAAGTGTGAGCGCATCTGTGCCATTTGCACAAGTAATAGCGTGCTTAACTCCCACGTATTCAGCTAGCTTTTCTTCAAGCTCTTGCACCTCAGGCCCCATAATATAATGCCCATGGTTTAATACATCTTGAATACGTTTATCTATTTTTGTTTTTAAGTGCTTATATTGTGCGGCTAGATCAATAAATTGCATCATGATTTTTTAGTTAACACCTTACCAACAAGTTGATATATATCGCCCGTCTCAGAGCAAGCCACTTCAGCGTTACCTTCAAGAGGAAGGTCAAGCTGTTCGCCATATTCACTCATCCAACCGATTTGCTTCGCTGGCACCCCCACCATTAACGCATAAGCTGGAACATCTTTATTAATCACAGCCCCAGCGCCAACAAACACGTATTCACCAATAGTCACACCACAAACGACAGTACAGTTTGCCCCAAGCGTTGCGCCTTTTTTGACTATGGTGTCTAAATATTGATCTTTGCGCTCGATCAATGAACGAGGATTATAGACATTGGTAAACACCATGCTAGGTCCACAGAACACGCCTTCTTCAAGATAGACGTTGTCGTAAACTGAGACATTATTTTGGATCTTACAATGATCACCTATCGTGACTTTATTTCCTACAAAGACGTTTTGCCCTAGTGATACACCTTTACCTATTTGGGCACCACCACAAACATGAACAAAGTGCCAAACACGTGAATCATCACCTATTTGAGCACCATCATCCACAATGGCACTTTCATGCTGATAAAAAGCCATGTTATTTCTTAACCTTTGATAATAATGGGTGAGGATTGACTGGGTTTTCGACTATTGCAGATTTACGCATCACATCCACCGTCTCTATAGCCGCGCGGTTGTCTTCTACGCCATAACCTTGGCCTGCTAAAATACGCTGATAACTTTGCGTATGCAGATCAGTGAAACCGCCAGAAAACTCAAGCACTTCACCTTCAATATCGATACTTCGATAAGTGGACTTTTCACCATGAACGGCATTATCCGGCAAATGATTGGCATCAATCGATAGAAACCAACGAACACGCGCTCGCTCATACTCTAAATAACCCGCAGAGGTTTTTTCATCGCGATAATGCACTTCATTATGCTTAATATCACCAAAAATAAAGTGCAACATATCGTAAAAATGCACGCCAATGTTTGTTGCAACCCCTCCTGATTTTCCATCAAAGCCTTTCCAAGACCTCAAATACCACTTACCGCGTGAGGTTAAGTAGGTTAAGTCCACGTTAAACACCTTATCTGCAGGCGCTGCTTGCACTTTTTCACGCAATGCGATGATCGATGGGTGCAAACGAAGCTGTAAAATTGAGTTTACTTTTGCACCGTATTCTTTCTGATAACGATTTAACGTATCTAAATCCGCAGTATTGAGTACTAAGGGTTTTTCACAAATCACATCTATGCCATTCTGAAGAGCAAATTTCATATGCGGTAAATGCAGATAATTAGGTGAAGCAACAGCGATGTAATCTAATTTTTCACCGCTTAATTTTAGATCATCAACAAAAGCAGAAAACGCTTCAAATTCAGTAAAAAATTCCGCATCAGGAAAATGGCTATCCATGATGCCAACTGAGTCATTAACATCCATTGCAACCACGAGGTCATTGCCTGTTTCTTTAATCGCTTTAAGGTGTCGTGGTGCGATATAACCGGCCGCACCAATAAGAGCAAATCGTTTCATTTTTTATATCACCGAATAAATATTTATAAATCACTAAAAGCTACAAATTTGAACTACAAACGCAAGTCAGACTGACCATATGGTAAAACGTATTTCACATCATAAAGAACATGCTTTTCTTTACCTAGGCTGCGGATCTTTTCTTCGCCCCAGTTTTTATAATCTGAATGATCTACCGCCAAAACAATAGCATCGTAGTAACCATTTTTAAGCTCGCTTATTAGCTCAATATCGTACTCATGTTTGACTTCTTCTGGGTTTGCCCAATGATCGTACACATCCACATGCATATTGAAGCTTTTTAACTCTTTAACCATATCGACAATTTTTGTATTACGCACATCAGGGCAATCACCTTTAAACGTAAAACCCAGCACCAGTACTTTCGCTTCATCAACGTGTATTTTTTGCTTTGAAACAGCTTTAACAAGTTGCGTTGCCGTGTACTGCCCCATGCCATCATTAATGCGTCGACCAGCTAGAATAACCTCTGGTTGATAGCCCACTTCTTTGGCTTTATGAGTTAAATAATAAGGATCAACACTAATACAGTGACCACCAACTAGACCCGGCTTGAAAGGAAGAAAGTTCCATTTTGTACCCGCCGCATCAAGTACTTCTTGAGTA
The DNA here is from genome assembly GCF_016906065.1 of Marinomonas foliarum. Classification (NCBI taxonomy): domain Bacteria; kingdom Pseudomonadati; phylum Pseudomonadota; class Gammaproteobacteria; order Oceanospirillales; family Oceanospirillaceae; genus Marinomonas; species Marinomonas foliarum. The sequence continues at coordinate 1,452,387 of NZ_CP070273.1, forward strand.
TCAATATTGAGAATATTAAAAATTTTGGCAAATTCATTAATGATTGCAATGTTCAAATCACGTTGCGTATTCTCAATCACTTTTGCGGCTTCTGCGACCTTGATAGAACTTGCTGAATGAGTGCCAGCCGTAATAATCGAGCCATATAGATCATCCACAAATTTCGCAATTTCGGGTGTGGAGCCAGACGTGATTTTTTTGATTTTGGTTAAGGTGTTTACTTTATCACCAGGGTTAATACGCTCAGGGCTATAACCCGCAAAAAAGTCCACATTAAATTTAAGACCTGATGTCTTTTCAATAATCGGAATGCATACTTCTTCCGTAGCGCCTGGATAGACAGTCGACTCATAAATCACGACGTCATTTTGTTTAATAACCGTTGCTAACATAGCAGACGCTTTGCGAAGCGGCGTTAAATCAGGTGCGTTACTTTCATCTATTGGTGTAGGCACTGTAACAATGTAAATATTACAGTCATTTATATCTTCAATAGCCGAAGAAAACTTAAGTGATGTGGCTGTTTTTAACTCTTCAGGTGTCACTTCCAATGTTGAGTCTTTTCCAGACAACAGCTCGTTCACTCGCGCGTGATTAATATCAAAACCAACGACTTGCTGCTTTTTCCCAAACTCTACTGCGAGCGGTAAACCTACGTAACCTAAACCAATTACTGCAATTTTTTTCATTTTTCATCCAATAATTTAACTAATTTTTGTTATTACTGCTTATGACATTCATCTCTACTCGCAGAGAATTTTCTGACACTTTACATTATGTCGTGTCTATTTTGCCTTTTATCATCAGATCACGCATCGTGCCTCGTCTCATCTGACCTACGGGCTGCATTTCCATTTCAACGATAATGGCTAATCGTCAGATCACGCTTCGTGCCTCATCTCATCTGACCTACGGGCTACATTGTCGGCCTAAAGGCGCGACCTACATAACGTCGTGATTTGTCGCAGCACATCTTTTGTCGGCCTAAAGGCGCGACCTACATAATGTCGTGATTTGTCGCAGCACATCTTTTGTCGGCCTAAAGGCACGACCTACAAGTGACACGCTATGTTTTTACTTCTTGGCGTAGCTGTTCTATTTCTTGTTCTAGTTTTTCGTATTCTGTTATTTTGCGTTGTAAAAAACGTTTGGTTAGGCTGGCTTTTTCCTCTATACCTTTTGGTGTGAGTAGGTATAGGTAACCCATTTTATTGGTGCTGTTTTTAAAGTTGTCGGCTTTTATAAGGCCTTTTTCGATTAGGGCTTTTACGCAAAAATTGGCTTTGCCTAGGCTTATCTCTAGGCGCTTGGCAAGCTCTCGCTGACTCATGCTTGGGTCTTGCTGCAGGGCTTTTAGGATTTTGTAGCGGTATTCGTCGTCTAGCATACCGTCTCACTTTGTGGTGTAGGGTTGAGAAGGCTGCGTTTTGGTAAGCGCGATGGCGAGTATGATGATGTGTGTTGTACGCGACCCATGTGTTTACCTCCTTTATTTTTTTGTATTAAACCATTTTGACCCCATCCTAGCCTTCCTCTTGGAAAAGTGGGAAGGGACAGGTCAAGGCTGTGTTCAGTCGATGAACAATGATAAGTCAGGATAGCAAATTAAGCAAAGAATGTGTTTGAAAAGTGTTTGTAAGGTGGACGTTTTTAAAACGTTTGAGAGTAGTAAGGATATGTTGGTTATGATCATTCGTCAGATCACGCCTCGTGCCTCGGCTCATCGGACCTACAAGTGAGAGAGGGAAGGGACAGTTAGGTTGATGCTGGTTAGGATTGTGGTTTAATCTTGGTTCTTCTTTAAAACGATACATAAGGATTTGTATGTTATCTATTAAGCATCACGGTGCTGTGCAGGGTGTTACTGGGTCTTGTCATGAGTTGTTTGTGGATTCTGATCAGTCTGTGTTGGTGGATTGTGGTTTGTTTCAGGGGGCGGAGACGTCTGGGTCTGGGGCAAGTTCAAACAATTTAGAAATAGACTTTGATCTTTCTGCTGTGCAGGCTTTGGTTATTACTCATGTTCATATCGATCACGTTGGGCGTTTGCCTTATTTGTTGGCAGCGGGGTTTGCTGGGCCGATTTATTGCTCTAAACCGAGTGCGGCGTTGTTGCCTTTGGTGATTGAAGATGCACTTAAGGTGGGTGTGACACGTAATGCCAGTATTATTAAGGCGTGTTTGGATCGTTTGGCATCGCAGTTGGTGCCGTTAGAATATAAAGAGTGGACGAACGTTCCTTTAACTTCAAACCATACCACCAAAGTACAAGTTCGATTATGTCGTGCTGGGCATATTTTGGGGTCGGCATATGTTGTTTTTCGGGTTGAAGGGGGTGACCTTTGTCGTCCTAAAGGCGCGACTTACCAAAATAATGGTGCAGATGATCCTAAAGGCACGACCTACCAAAAATATTGGGATGTGGTGTTTTCTGGGGATTTGGGCGCGCCCTATTCGCCTTTGTTATGTGCACCGCAGTCGCCTTATCGTGCAGACCAGTTGGTTATCGAGAGTACTTACGGTGATCGTAACCATGAGAACAGATCTACGCGCCAGCAAAAACTCCAACAAAGCTTAGAACATGCGCTAAGCGATTCCGGTACGGTGTTGATTCCTGCGTTTAGTATTGGCCGTACGCAAGAATTACTGTATGAGCTAGAGCATATTATTCACCAGAACAAGCAGAAAACTGTGAGCCAAACGCGTTCTGGTGTGCTACTAAACTGGGAAGACATTGATATTATTATCGACTCCCCTCTCGCCAGTCGTTTTACTACTGTGTATCGATCGCTGAAAACCTATTGGGACGCAGAAGCCAAGCGCCGCGTGAGTTCGGGTCGCCATCCACTCAGTTTTGAGCAAGTGACTACGATAGATAGCCACGAGACTCATCTGCAAACCGTATCTTACCTACAACGCCAAACTCGCCCTGCTATTGTTATTGCTGCTTCTGGCATGTGCGCAGGTGGCCGTATTGTGAATTATTTAAAAGCTTTGTTGGATGATGAGCGTAACGATGTGTTATTTGTGGGCTATCAGGCAGCAGGTACGCCAGGACGGGATATTTTGCGGTATCACGATAAGCCAAATGGTTATGTGGTGTTTGATGGGAAGCGTTATGCCATTAATGCCAAGGTACAGCAGATAAGCGGTTATTCCGCCCACGCAGGGCAACGGGATTTGTTGAATTTTATTAAGCGTATGCGCGTCCCGCCGAAGAAAGTGCATTTGGTGCATGGGGATGATGGCGCCAAGCGGACGTTAAAGGGGCTGATTGAAATAGACCATCCGGAGTGCAACGTCGTCGTGCCTTAAGAAATAAAATAAACATAGAATTATACTTATGCGTGTGTATAATTTTATGTTGATCCAAGTAACGCCAGTTCAAAACAAGGATGCAAAGATGAACTCGAAGGATCTTATTAAGCAACTCAAAGACAACGGATGCGTGTTTGTAAGGCATGGAAAAGGAGACCATCAGATATGGTTTTCTCCCATAACAGGAAAGAAATTTTCAGTACCTCACCCAAAAAAAAACCTTCCGATTGGCACATTAAACAGTATTAAGAAAATGGCTGGGGTTTAATCAGCACCTTAAAAACACCAACAGCAAGCGAGGTGGTTATGTTATTTATGGTTGGTATAGAGCGCCCACAGGACAACAACACAGCATGGGGCATTATTGTTCCTATGTTTGAAGCATTCGGGTATGGCTGCGTTTCTGCTGCAGATGAACAAAATGAAGTATTGTATCGCGCCAAAGAAGTAATTCTTTTAATGGCCGAAGAAATCATGGCCGATGGACATATGCTATCGATGTTAGATACCGGTTTTGTTGATTATCGTACTCAATATCCAGAGTTTACTGAATGGCTAGCCATTGAGGTGCCCGTTGAAGGCTTAAAAGGCAAACAAAAGCGCGTCAACATCACCTTGTCAGAACCACTATTAGCAAGAGTCGATGCCTACGTGGGCTTTCATCATGAATTTAAAGATCGGTCGGATTTTCTAGCCAAAGCCGCTGATCGTTATATGCAGGCAAAGTAACAGGTTAGGAATGATTCGTTTTCGTAAGCCGGATGAGGGAGGCACAACCGTCAGATCATGCCTCGTTCCTCGGCTCATCTGACCTTGTATTTCCTTGGTATCAACGACCGGCACAAAACCGATAGTATTCTTATCTGTGGGTCGCGGCTTTGGCCTGATAAAACGTATTTTTGGTAGGTCGCGGCTTTAGCCCGACAAGATGCTATTTGATATCGTCTCGTTTTTGTCGGCATAAATGCACGACCTACATTTTTTGTGATTTGATGCGTCTCGTTTTTGTCGGCATAAATGCGCGACCTACATTTTTTTGGTGGGTCGTGGCTTTAGCCCGACAAATCGTATCTTTGGTAGATCGCGGCTTTAATATTAATAAGGAGTTTTTATGTCATGGAATGACTTGAGAAAAGGAAGGTACTCAGAGCCCAATCGTGAGTATTTCATTACTTTTAATATATTTGACCGAATCCCCTATTTCAGTGATTTCTATACTGCTAGCTTATTTTGCGAGCTGATAGAGACAAACCAAAATCGCAATAATTGCAAATGGCTAACATGGGTTCTTATGCCCGATCATTTCCACGGTTTATTAGAACTTAAAAGTAACAGTTCAACGTTGCCTCGCATTGTTGGGGACTTGAAAGGAGCTAGTGCTTTTAAGATAAATAAACACTTAAACAAGAATGGAAATTTATGGCAGCCTTCTTTTCACGATCACGCTTTACGGGCTGAAGATGATCGCCTTCATATTGCCCGATACATTGTTGCGAACCCTTTACGAAAAAAATTAGTCAACAGTATAAAAGATTACCCTTATTGGGATTCGATCTATTTGTAGTTTTGTCGGCATAAATGCGCGGCCTACATTTTTTGTGATTTGATGCCGTCTCGTTTTTTGTCGGCATAAATGCGCGACCTACATTTTTTGTGATTTGATGCGTCTCGTTTTTTGTCGGCATAAATGCACGACCTACATTTTTTGTGATTTGATGCGTCTCGTTTTTTGTCGGCATAAATGCACGACCTACATTTTTTGTGATTTGATGCCGTCTCGTTTTTTGTCGGCATAAATGCACGACCTACATTTTTTGTGATTTGATGCGTCTCGTTTTTGTCGGCATAAATGCGCGACCTACATTTTTTTGTGATTTGATGCCGTCTCGTTTTGTCGGCATAAATGCGCGACCTACTTTCACCAGCAAATTCAATAACCGCTCCAAGAAATTTCGTAATTGAAGCAATCGTTCAAAAAAACAATTATTCATAGGGACAAAAATAACAACGATCAGGAGATCTGATATGAGTGAGTTTTTTAAGAATGTGCCGCATATAAAATACGAAGGCGCGAATTCCAGCAATCCTTTTGCTTTTAAACATTACGATGCCAATAAAGTGCTTATGGGCAAGACTATGGCTGAGCATTTAAGAATGGCGGTCTGTTATTGGCACAGTTTCTGTTGGCAAGGAAGCGATGTATTTGGGGCAAATACTTTTGACCGCCCTTGGTACAAGGCGTCGTCCGAGATGGAAGCGGCAAAGATGAAAGCCGACGCGGCGTTTGAATTCTTTACAAAGCTGGGTATTTCTTATTACAGTTTTCACGATGTGGATGTCAGCCCAGAAGGCAGCTCACTTAAAGAGTATATTAATAACTTTGCGCAAATGGTTGATGTTCTTCAAGCCAAGCAAGAAGCCACTGGTATCAAGCTGTTATGGGGCACGGCGAATGCCTTTTCCAACCCAAGATACATGTCTGGCGCCGCTTCCAATCCTAACCCTGAAATCTTTGCCTACGCGGCGACTCAGGTGTTTCATGCGATGAATGCAACCAAAGTACTAGGTGGTCAAAACTATGTTCTATGGGGCGGTCGTGAAGGCTATGAAACCTTGCTCAATACCGACTTAAAACGCGAACGTGCGCAGCTTGGTCGCTTTATGCAAATGGTGGTTGAACACAAATACAAAATCGGTTTTGAAGGCACTTTGTTGATCGAGCCGAAACCTGCGGAGCCTACCAAGCACCAATACGATTACGATACTGCGACGGTTTATGGTTTCTTAAAAGAGTTTGGGCTTGAGAAAGAGATCAAGGTCAATATCGAAGCCAACCACGCGACATTGGCGGGACACAGTTTCCATCATGAAATCGCCACGGCTTGTTCCTTGGGTATTCTTGGTTCTGTCGACGCCAACCAAGGTGACGCGCAACTCGGTTGGGACACAGACCAATTTCCAACCAGTGTTGAAGAATATACTTTAGTTACGTATGAGATTCTGAAAAACGGTGGCTTCCAGAACGGTGGTTACATGTTTGACACCAAATTGCGTCGTCAGTCCATGGATCTAGAGGATTTGTTCCACGGGCATATTGGCGCGATGGATACTTTGGCACTGTCCTTAGAACGCGCGGTTAAGATGATCGAAGATGAAAAACTAGCGACGCTTGTTGAACAACGCTACGCAAAATGGAACGATTCTTTAGGGGCCGACATTTTAGCTGGCAAGCATACACTGCAAGATCTTGCGGAGTATGCGACTAAAAACAACATAGACCCTCAGCCCGTTTCTGGTCGTCAAGAGATGCTAGAAAATATGCTGAATGGCTATATTTATAAATAAGATCGCATGTTAGATCGCGAACAAAAAACACAGGCCAACGAAGATTGGCCTGTGTTTTTTATTACTAAATGTTACGAGAAATTTTAAGAAAAGATCACGCCTTTCTTCAGTAGAAAACACCCATAACCTCTTGCTTCCCCCGTTACGACGACAGCGAAAGCCTGTTTGGCAGCTTCATAAAAAGCAAAGCGTTCTAACGAGCCCATTTCTGCATTATCACTGTCAGCCGTCTTTAATAGCGCTGCGAACTCTTGCTGTACTTCTGGCATGACCGATTCGTCTTCGCCAACCATTTGCATACGAGTCACTGGCTGGTCAACAAAGGTATCCAACGGCAATACGGATAAAATCGCCGTAGCCGCTTGGATGACATTCACGCCATCTAGACGAATGACCGGTTTTCCAGCCGCAACAGAAGCCGCAGGAAAGTTACGATCCACCAAAACAATGTCGTCACCGTGGCCCATTGTGCGCAATACGTTTAGCAATTCACCACTTAGTAATGGGTCTATATTTTTTAGCATTTCGCCCTCCCTCACTGTCTCAAAAATACTTTAGTGTTGGTTGTTTTCTTTATCAAGCCGCGACGACACACGGTATTCCCCAGGTGTCATGCCCAAGTTTTTACGCGATACAGTGTACATGTATTGTACAGAAGGGTAACCACAGGTTCGGGCGATTTCATCGAACGGTAAGTTGGTCGAGGTGATCAATTCACAGGCGCGATAAAACTTAGTCATGTGCAGTTGTTCGTGCATTGAGCAGCCAATTTCGTCGATAAAGCGGGTTTCTAGGTTGGTTCTGGATATGCCAATGTAATCAACAACTTGTGCTACTTTCACACCTCGACACGCATTATGACGAATAAAATGCATGGCTTGGATAACATACGGGTCGTGCAATGCGCGATAATCAGACGATTGTCTTTCCGCTATGCCAGTTGGGTCGACCACCACCAGCGAGTTTTCCGTAGAATAGCCTTGTAGCATACGATGCAGCATTTTTGCCGCTTCATAACCCATTTGCTTACTGCCCTGCTCTACTGAAGATAAAGCTGTACGGTTCAAGTTCCTCGCCATGCTTTCATTATCAATGCCTACAATGGCCACTTGCTCTGGTACCAAGATATTCAAATGATCACAGACCTGTAATAAATGGCGCGCACGGGAATCTGTGACGGCTACAATGCCAATGGGTTTAGGAAGGTTTTTAAGCCAGTTTTCTAGCTCACGCTGTGCCGTTTCCCAGACTTCTGCCGAGGTGCAGAAACCTTGGTGTACATGAGGCTCAAAGCCGTCTGAACGGACTTGCTCGATAAAGGCATGCTCACGCTCACTGGCCCACCGACTATAAATGGTACTTGGCACACCATAAAAGGCAAACGCGGGCAGCCCTTTGCGCTTCAGGTGTTGGTACGCGCAATGCACCAAAGCAGCGTTGTCTGTGGCGACATAAGGTAGGCGAGGATAATCTTCTTTATGATGGTAAGAGCCGCCAACCGCTACGGTGGGAATGTTGGTGTCTTTTAGGATGTCTTCCACTTCGGGGTTATCAAAATCGGCAATAATACCGTCCCCTTCCCAGTGTTTTAATGCATCTAGGCGACAGCGAAAATCGTCTTCAAAATACACATCCCAATCACATTGAGCTGCATGTAAGTATTCACCAATACCTTCAATGACTTGTCGGTCATACACTTTATTGGCATTAAACACCAAGTTGAGTCGATAGCGTTTTTCAAACATACAAAAGCATCTCTAATTTTTATTATTAGCTTGATCATACTCTTGTTGATATTGCAGGTTCTAGGTAATGATAAAAATCAGAAAGGAAATAACAGAAATCGTAATGAAAGAAAGTTGGTAATAAGAGCGGCGTCATGCAACACCGCCCTTGCTAATTAAAGCCCTTTTACTCTTTGGTACAAATTCTGAAAGCGCCTGCGCTTCTCTGTATACCGAGAACTATTTGCTTGATTAGGCAAGTAACGTTTAATGAGCGCTGGCTTGGTGCAAATTTCGTTTAGTGCGCCTTGGCCTTGATCGCCAATAGCCGCCAAGCGAGCCGCACCCAAAGCAGGCCCAACTTCGCCACCTGCACGGTAATCCATTGACACATTAAAGACATCAGCCAGCATTTGTAACCAATAGGTGCTTTTGGCTCCGCCACCAATCACGTCTATTCCTTCGCTGATATTTTGTGCCGAGCGTACCGCATCCAATCCATCCAGCAAGGCAAAGCTCACCCCTTCAAGTACTGCAAGAACCAAATCCGCTGGCGTCGTTTCGTGAGTCATTCCCCAAAACACGCCTTTTGCATTGGCATCGTTATGCGGCGTTCTTTCTCCGCTTAGATAAGGCAAAAAAGTCAGCTTGCTGTCATGATCCACACGATTTTCAGCCGCTAATAACGCCAGCTCCACACTGCTAAATTGTGCCAATTTCGTGACCCAATCAATGCAGCTCGCGGCGCTCAACATCACCGACATAGTGTGCCAAGTATTCGGAACCGCATGGCCAAAACTGTGCAAGGCAGCAGCAGGATTCGCTGTAAAGCCATCACTTACCGCAAAAATCACCCCAGATGTGCCAAGTGATAACATGGTTTGTTCAGGGGATATAATGCCCATGCCAACTGCGCCTGCGGCGTTATCACCACCACCCGCGACCACTGGCACAATAGGCATAGACCAGCGTTTCGCCAACAGCTCGTCGATCGTGCCGGTGATTTCCGAGCCTTCATATACTTTTGGCATTTGCTTTTCGTTTAAGCCTGTTGCTTGCAACATGGTCTCGCTCCAAGCACGCTGCTCCATGTTCAACCAAAGCGTGCCTGAGGCGTCTGACACATCGGTTGCGAAATCCCCTGTCATGCGAAAGCGCAGGTAGTCTTTTGGCAGCAGAACCTTGTCTATTTGCGCAAAAACATCTGGTTCATGTTGCTTCACCCAAAGTAACTTAGGCGCGGTAAAACCTGGCATAACTAGGTTCCCCGTAATAGCTTGAACTTCTGGGCAGCGTCGTTGCAATGACAAGCATTCTTCGTGGGATCGGCCATCATTCCAAAGCATAGCCGGGCGCAATACTTCACCCTGCTTACCAAGCAAGGTCGCACCATGCATTTGCCCAGATAAACCAATGGCTTTCACGCCTTGCAGATTGTGCTCTGAAGCCAGCTGCAGCATTGCTAAGTCAGTTGCTTGCCACCAGTCTTCTGGATTTTGCTCCGACCAAAGGTCAAAAGGGCGCGACACAGAAAGAGGCGACGAGCAGCTTGCCGCAACGCGTCCGTTTTCATCCATGAGAATTACTTTGACGCCAGACGTTCCGAGATCTATACCGATATACATACAATACCTATAAATAAATTCGACTTGATGAATGCTGTTTACTGCGATTTTTTGGTTTTCACGTCCAACCAAACGGCGAGCAATAAAATCATGCCTTTAACGATTAGTTGCCAAAATGTCGGCACATCCAACATGCTCATGCCATTGTCCAAGCTCGCCATAATCAGTGCGCCCATAATGGCACCAAATACCGCACCAACACCGCCAGCTAAGCTGGCGCCACCAATAACACAGGCCGCGATAGCATCTAGCTCTGCCATGTTTCCCGCCGCAGGAGAGCCGGCACCCAGTCGAGATGTCAGTATTAATGCGGCCACCGCGACCATCATGCCATTGAAGCCAAACACCAACATTTTAGTGCGTTCAACGTTAACTCCGGACATGCGAGTCGCTTCGATGTTGCCACCGATAGCGTAAATCCGACGCCCAAACGATGTTCGTTTTGCTACATAGGTGGCGATTAGAATCAGCCCGCCCATGATCAAGATTGGCGTTGGAATACCTCGATAACTTTCCAAGATAAACAACAAGCCCATCAATACGGCAACAGCAATCGTCGCTTTGGCGTATTCAAATTTAGCCGACTGATTTTCCACTCCGTGCTTTTGTCTTGCTTTACGTCGAGCATAAACTTTGGCTACCAAACCAAGGCACAACAAGGACACAACGCTGATCCCCCAACCAGACGGAATGTAACTTTGCCCAACAATCGCCAGCGAGCTAGACGTAGGCGCAACCGTTGCACCGTCGGTTAACCCAACCAAAATGCCACGAAACGCCAACATGCCTGCCAAAGTGACAATAAAAGACGGCACTTTTTGATAGGCAACCCACCAGCCGTTAAACAAGCCCAACACCAAACCCGCTGCGACCGTGATTAAAATGGTGAGCATAATAGGAAAGTGAAACCAAACATCCAGAATCGCGGCCACACCACCTAATAAGCCCATCATAGAACCAACGGACAAATCGATTTCCGCACTGATAATCACAAACACCATGCCAATGGCGAGCACGCCTACAATGGCCGTTTGACGAATTAAGTTAGAAATATTTCGCGGTGACACAAAGGCACCATCTGTCGCAAAGGAAAAGAATACGACGATTAACAGCATGGCTGCCAACATGGCAAACAGTTGTAGTTGACTGGTTTTTATTGTTTTAAACATTCGTTGTATCCTCTTTGATCGCGCAATTCATTATCATTTCTTGAGTCAACCCTTGGTGGTCAAATTGCCCTTTTAGTCGCCCTTCGTGCATCACTAATACTCGGTCACTAATACCAATGACTTCAGATAATTCAGACGACACCATAATGATGGACATACCCTGTTTGACGAGTGCAAACATCAACTTGTATATCTCATATTTCGCACCCACATCTATGCCACGAGTCGGTTCATCGAGAATCAAAATTTTGGGATGGGTTAACAGACATTTGGCGATGATGGCTTTTTGTTGATTACCGCCGCTCAGATTTTTAATAGACAATTCAGGAGACGCGGTTTTTACTTTCAGCTGGGCAATATAATGATCGATATCTTGGCTTTCTTTATCTTCATTCACTGCGCCAAACCAAGAAGAGTATTGCTTCAATACCGATAAGGTAATGTTCCGTCCAACACTCATAATAGGCACAATACCGTGGCGTTTTCGGTCTTCCGGCACCATGGCAATACCCGCTTCCAGCGCTGTGCGCTGAGAACGAATTGTTAAAGACTTATCATTTAATTCAATATCCGCTTCGTAATGTCCGTCGTATGACCCGTACAAACATTGCATCAGCTCCGTTCGGCCTGACCCAATCAAACCTGCGATACCTAGAATCTCCCCTTGACGCAATTCGAAACTAACATCGTCTACCTGTGCTCGCGAGGCACCGGCTTGCTTCGCTATCGCATGATTTACCTTCAATACGACGTCACCAATATCATGCTCTTCACGTGGGAAGAGTTCATCTAATTCGCGCCCAACCATCATGCTGATAATGTCATTTTGCGTTAGATTATCGACAGGCCGGGAGTCTATATGGTCACCATCACGAATGACCGTGACCCAATTGGATAAAGCCAATACTTCTTCCAATTTATGGGAAATGTAAATGCAAGCGATGCCCTGCTGCTTCAGCTCGCTGACGATATTCAATAGGATTTCGATTTCTGTGGTGGTCAGAGAAGACGTCGGTTCGTCTAATATCAATAGCTTCACGTTTTTGTTTAACGCTTTGGCGATTTCGATCAATTGCTGCTGGCCCACACCAAGCTCTCGGATTGGCGTATCAGGTAAAATATCCAATTTGACTCGCGCCAACAGTTCCGACGTACGACGGTGCATTTCTTCGTCATTCAGCCTTGCAAACGAACCAAGCTCATTACCCAGAAAGATATTTTCTAAAACAGTCATATCTTTAACGAGCGCCAATTCCTGGTGAATAATGACGATCCCTAGGGCTTCGGTATCTCGAATACTGGATGCTTTAACAAGATTTCCTTCAAAATAAATTTCACCTTCGTAAGAACCAAAAGGCCAAACGCCGCTCAGCACCTTCATCAAGGTTGATTTTCCTGAGCCATTCTCGCCACAAATGGACAAGGCTTCCCCAGGCTCAAGCTGAATACTGACGCCATTTAATGCACGGACACCGGAGAAACTTTTTACAATCCCACGCATGTCCAATAAGGGTTGCTTCATGTTTACGCCTCTTTCTACATCTCTTTTTTAAACCAGAAAAGCAAACAGCACCTTTTGGGTGCTGTTTATAGGAATGAACTAAGGGTTGTAAACAGAGCTACGTGAGTGATAACCATCGGCAATAACGGTGGAATCTAGGTTATCTTTATTGACCGAAATAGGCGTTAACAACACGGCATCAACATCTTTTTTGCCGTTGTTAACCTGACCATTCACATTGATGCTTTCACCACGAGCCAGTTTCACGGCCATTTCTGCGCTGGTTGTCGCCAGTTTAGAAATCGGTTTGTACACCGTCATGGTTTGTGTGCCAGCAACAATACGGCGCATTGCGGCAAGGTCTGCATCTTGACCAGAAATAACCACTTTACCACTCAAGCCTTGAGCCGCTAGCGCTTGTACCGCGCCACCCGCCGTTGAGTCGTTGGAAGCAACCACTGCATCGATTTTATTGGCGTTCGCCGTTAGACCGTTTTCCATGATGTTCAATGCCGCTTCTGCAGACCAGCCCATAGCCCATTGATCACCAACCACTTTAATTTTTTTAGAATCTATTGCCGGTTGAAGCACGTTCATTTGCCCCTGACGGAACATCTTCGCATTGTTATCGGTAGGCGATCCGCCCATTAAAAAGTAATTGCCCGTTGGTTTACGCTTAAGCAGGGCTTCGGCTTGCATTTCACCCACGCGAATGTTGTCAAAAGACACATACAAATCGATGTCAGCGAATTTAATCAGTCGGTCATAAGCCAGTACTTTGATGCCTTCCATCTTGGCTTCCGCAAGTACGTTACTTAATACTTCACCGTTTTCAGGCACGATAACCAGCACATCAACGCCACGAGAAATCATGTTTTCGATTTGGGATATTTGAGTGGTGACATCACCGTTTGCAGATTGGGTATAGACTTTTGCCCCCATGGCTTCCGCCGCTGAGGTAAATAAGTCTCGGTCTTTCTGCCAGCGCTCTAGGCGTAAGTCAGACATTAGCAAACCAATCTTTTCGCCGTCTGCTAAAGCAGGAAGAGACGTTGCTGCGCAGAGCGTTGCGAGCAAACTCATAGACACTATTTTTTTCATCTTTTTCATCCCTTGTTATTTTTATAAGTGAACGATCTCCATATGGAGTGGGATAAATGTAAAGTGATGATCTAAGAAGCGGTATTATCTTTTTTTGTTTGCGTGTAGCGTTTTTTATAAAAAAACGCCTCATGATATTAAAAATATTTTTGGCTTTTCTCGCGGCTTTTCTCGTGTTATTAGCCATGCGATTAAACTCTATTACTTGACTATGTTGAGTAGCAGCAACTCACTGAAAAAGGGGCTGTTTTTGCCTAGGCCCATTTATCTAACCATGCTTTTCTTCGACGATTTTGTAACCATTTCATTTTATTACATCTTATTTTCAATAGTAAAAAAACATCATTTCATCGCCTAAACTCACTTGATTAGATAAAAAAACCCACTATACTCAAAAAATTCTTCTAAAAGACTTTACAAAAAACATTGCAAAAGTCTTTTTTTATGACTAAAAATGTAATCGATTACAAAACATAAAAACCACTCAAATAAAAATAACTATGGGGGTAATATTATGCAGGCTTTACAAGGTCCCGCTTTGTTCCTTGCGCAATTCGCTGGTGATGAAGCACCATTTAATACGTTTGAAAACATTATTGAATGGGCTGCAAGCATTGGCTTTAAAGGCGTCCAAATACCCACTTGGGATCAGAGATTGTTTGACCTAGATCGTGCCGCTAGTGATCTTCAATACTGCCAATACATTCAAGACACGCTTGCTAAGCACGGCATGGTTGTGACTGAATTATCTACTCACTTACAAGGGCAATTGGTCGCTGTTCACCCTGCCTACGATGATATGTTTGACGGCTTTGCACCGGATCATGTCAAAGGCAACCCAGACGCTAGGCAAAAATGGGCTGTCGATCAGTTATTAAAATCCGCACACGCTTCCAAGAATCTAGGTCTTACCAATCACGCTACTTTTTCTGGTGCCTTACTCTGGCCTTATCTTTACCCTTGGCCACAAAGACCAGCTGGTTTGGTTGAAGCTGGCTTTGAAGAATTAGCCAATCGCTGGATTCCAATACTGGATGAATTCGACCGCTGCGGTGTCAATGTTTGCTATGAAATTCATCCAGGTGAAGACCTGCATGACGGCGTCACTTTCGATATGTTTTTAGCCGCGACAAATAACCACCCTAGAGCCAATATCCTTTTTGATCCTTCTCATTTTGTATTGCAGCAACTCGACTATTTGCAGTTCATCGACATTTATCATGAACGCATCAAGATGTTCCATGTAAAAGACGCTGAATTTAATGCCACTGGCAGACAAGGCGTTTACGGTGGCTATCAGAGTTGGATAGATCGGGCTGGGCGCTTTCGTTCTTTAGGAGACGGCCAAGTCGACTTCAAAGGTATTTTTTCAAAACTCACTCAATATGATTTTGGTGGCTGGGCTGTCATCGAATGGGAGTGTTGCATGAAACACCCAGAAGCCGGAGCCGAGGAAGGCGTCAAGTTTGTTAATGATCATTTAATTCGAGTCACAGAGCGCGCGTTTGATGATTTCGCCAGCAGCGGCATAGATCATCAGACAAATCGTCGCATTCTTGGTTTGAAATAGAGGAAAAACAACATGACTCATAAACGTATTCGTATCGGTATGGTCGGTGGCGGTGATGGCGCTTTTATCGGCGCGGTACATCGTATTGCCACTCGTATTGACGATGGCTTTGAATTGGTTGCTGGTGCTTTGTCTTCTGACCCTGATAGAGCCTTGGCGTCGGCACTCCGACTTGGTATTGACCCTGAACGTGCCTATTTGTCATTCGCAACGATGGCCGAACAGGAAAAGCGTCGTGAAGATGGTATTCAGGCTGTAGTGATTGTCACTCCAAATCACATGCACTTCCCTGTTGCTAAGGCTTTTTTAGAACAAGGTATCCACGTAATTTGCGACAAACCTGTCACAAAAGATCTAGATGAAGCCCTTGCGTTAAAGGCGCTGGTTGAAAAATCTGGGGCCTTTTTTGCCCTAACCCATAATTACACAGGCTACCCTCTGGTAAGACATGCCAAGCATCTGGTTGATACCAATGTGCTTGGCGCACTTCGCGTCATTCAGGTGGAATACGCACAAGACTGGTTAACCGATCCCGCTGAAAACACAGATAACAAACAAGCCAAATGGCGCACTGACCCTGAAAAGTCAGGCATGGCTGGTTGCTTAGGAGACATAGGTACTCATGCATTCAATCTAGCTTGTTTCATTTCTGGACAAAAAGTTCAACAAGTGTCTGCTGATTTAAGCGCTTTTGTTAGTGGGCGACGCCTAGATGATAACGTTCATACTATGCTGCGTTTTGATGGTGGAGCAAAGGGTATGTTGTGGTCTAGCCAAGTGGCGCCTGGTAATGAAAACGGCTTAAAAATCCGAGTTTATGGTGAAAAAGCTGGCGTCGAATGGTCGCAAGAATCCCCTAACGAATTATGGCTATCTGTGTTTGGTGAACCTACCCAAAAGATCACCCGAGCGGGTCATGGCGCTGGTGAGGAAGCCAACCGTCTTTCTCGAGTTCCGGCGGGGCACCCCGAAGGCTATTTAGAAGGCTTCGCCAACCTTTACCTCGATATTGCTGCTGCGATTGACTCTATTGAAGCCGGTGCGGATGTGAAGTCTGTGCAAGGCTTTATCCCTAACATTGATGATGGGGTTGATGGGATGAAATTTATTACGGCTGTATTGGCATCGTCTGCTAGTAACAGCACCTGGCAACCTCTTGAAGCCCATGGCCTATAACTAGGAGCAATGCTGATGAATGATCCTATTATGCAAATACGTGGCATCGTCAAAGAGTTTTCTGGTGTGCGTGTTTTACACAAAATAACCTTAGACATTTATGCGGGTGAAGTGCTCGGTGTGCTGGGAGAGAATGGCGCTGGAAAATCGACTTTGCTCAAAATTATCAGCGGAATTTATACCAAAACGTCGGGCAGCATTAAGGTCGACGGTGACGAGGTATTGATCCAGTCTACCGCGGATGCAAAGCGCTTAGGCATCGCCATGATACCGCAAGAATTTAATCTAATTAGTAGCCTAAATGTGTTTGAGAACATCTTTCTTGGCAACGAAATTAAAAAGGGCTTTTTCCTTAATAAGTCCGTGATGCGTGACAGAGCCAGCACGCTACTGAAAGAATTAGAAACCAATTTGAGCCCTGATGCCCTGATAGAAAACCTTAGTGTGGCGCAGAAACAAATGGTGGAAATTGCTAAGGC
This sequence comes from Marinomonas foliarum, assembly GCF_016906065.1. Taxonomy (NCBI): domain Bacteria; kingdom Pseudomonadati; phylum Pseudomonadota; class Gammaproteobacteria; order Oceanospirillales; family Oceanospirillaceae; genus Marinomonas; species Marinomonas foliarum. The sequence continues at coordinate 1,469,395 of NZ_CP070273.1, forward strand.
TCTGGTGAATGAATCACGCATTCTTATCATGGATGAGCCCACGACGGTCCTTACGGATCACGAAGTAGAGATCTTTTTCAATTTAGTGGAAAAGCTTAAACAGCGTGGTGTCACCATTATTTTCATTTCTCACAAGCTAAAAGAAGTGAAGTTACTTTGTGATCGTTTGGCAATTTTACGCGACGGCTATCTCGTCAGTGTGGACGATGTATCAGAAATAGATGAAGAAGACATGGCGCGAAAAATGGTGGGGCGTGAGTTAAACCAAATTTATCCCCAGCGTTCGGAGCATACCGATGAAGTGGTTTTGAAAGTCACCAATTTGTCTATCAAAGGGGTATTAGATGACATCAATTTCGACCTCAAAAAGGGCGAAGTTCTTGGCTTTGCAGGATTAATTGGTGCGGGTCGAACCGAGACAGCGGAAGCTGTGATGGGGTTGCGTAAAAAAGATTCTGGTGAAATCGAAATAAATGGTCAAAAGGTGCAGATTAATTCAATCGCTGATGCGGTGTCTTATAACCTCGCCTATTTGTCTGAAGATCGCCAAGGCAAAGGTTTGATCATGAATTTTGATATTCCTAAAAACATTACGCTTATCTCGCTATCTGCTTATGTAAAAGGCCTTATTCAGCATAAAAAAGAGCAGCAAGTTGCTCGTGAATACGTGAAACGCTTCGATATTAAAGCGGCGTCCCTGCATTCAAACTTGGCTAACTTAAGTGGTGGTAATCAGCAGAAAGTTTATCTCTCTAAATGGATGGACACTCAACCTAGCATCCTCATTTTAGATGAACCGACTCGGGGCATCGATGTGAATACCAAAAAAGAAATCTATCACTTTATCCGTTCACTGACCGAGCAAGGTGTATCAATCATTGTGATTTCATCTGAGCTTGAAGAGGTCATGGGCTTATCCCATCGCATCATGGTAATGAGATCTGGCCAAATAATGGGAGAACTCACCGGTGACGCGATAAACGAGAAAGAAATTATGTACTACGCAGCAGGATTAAAAACCATGGCTCAAGCCTAATTTAAACCATTCGTCAGTCGTTAAACGCAACTTAAATAACGTTCCTGTGCTTGTCATAAATTCAGGAACAAAAAAACAATAAAAATACATGAGGATCTACTATGGCCATGTTCGAATTATCGCCCATGATCACACGCCTAAAACGGCTTGATATAGCCACTTACGCGCCTTTTATCGCTTTGCTTTTATTGATTCTGTTTTCTTCCATTGCCAGCGAGCATTTCTTAATGCCACGCAATATTACCAATGTGTTAAGACAGGTTTCTTATACTGGGATTATTGCGCTGGGGATGACGTTCGTCATCATTGCTGGCGGTATTGATTTATCCGTTGGTTCCATGGTTGCTCTGGTTGGTGTGCTCTCTATTATGATCATCAATGGCGCTGGGGACGGTTGGTGGGCAGTTGCCATGGCTGTTTCTTCCGCTATTGCTCTGGGTGGTGTATTTGGCGCAATAAACGGACTGGTCATTACACGCGGTAAAGTCGCGTCATTCATCGCAACCCTAGCCACCATGTCTATTTTCCGATCCATGACTCTGTACATAAGTGATGCAGGCGAAATGGTATCTGAAAATCAACACTTTGCAGATATTGGCGGCGGTTACTTATGGGCAATTCCCTACCCTGTTTGGATCTTTCTATTGCTGGCTGTTGCTTACCATATTTTATTGAAACACAGCGCGTTCGGTCGCCACGTCTGCGCCGTTGGATCGAATGCAAAAGTCGCTTCTTACTCTGCCATTAAAGTTCGCTGGGTGTATTTCCTGACCTTTGTCATCGCTGGGGTATCGGTTGGTATATCAGCAGTGCTATTGGCGTCTCGTTTAAATTCCGTTAGCCCTGGTGACGCAGGCCTATTTTATGAATTAGACGCTATTGCTGCGGTGGTCATTGGCGGAACGGCATTATCTGGCGGTAAAGGCACTATTTGGGGCACCGTTATTGGTGCGATCATTTTAGGCATTATCAATAACATGCTGAACTTAATGGGCATATCGCCTTATCTACAAGGCATGGTAAAAGGTCTCGTTATTCTGACAGCGGTTCTCGTGCAATTTAAAGGCGACCGTTAAAAGCTTAGTTTTTCTCACTATGTGAAACATAAGAAGAAAAACAAGAATCCGAGCAGAACCCATGTTTTGCTCGCTATTAAATCAATGTAAAACGGAGAAAATCCATGAAATATAACAATAAAATCATGAGACTAATCGCAGTATTTACTATGCTATTTGCCTTTGTTGGCACAAGCTATGCCGCGAAATATAAAGTTGGTGTTAGTGTGCCATCTGCTGATCACGGCTGGACAGCCGGCTTACTGTGGTGGGCTAATAAAGCTGCGGCCGATTTCGAAGCAGAAGACAAAGATGTAGAATTTTTTGTTGTCGCTTCAAGCTCTGGCTCAAAACAAGTCGGTGACGTGGAAGATCTGATGATCAAGGGCATTAATGCTTTGGTTATTCTTCCTCATAACCCAGCAACCTTACAAAAAGTTATTGAAGAAGCCTACGACGACGGCATTTACACTGTCGTTGTCGACCGTGAACTGGCCCATCCGGCTCAAAATGTCTTTATTGCGGGTGACAATGCAGGTCTAGGCCGTGTTGGTGGACAATGGTTAGCCAAAGAGATGTCAGGTAAAGGCAACGTTGTCGTGATTGAGGGTTTGCAGATTCCTATCAATAAACAACGTGTCGATGCATTCAACGAAGTAATGGCCGATTACCCAAATATCAAAATCCTTGACTCTCAGCCTGGTGATTGGTCTACACAGAAAGCGCTATCCGTAATGGAAAACTTCTTACAAAAGCACCCTAAAATTGATGCGGTTTGGTGCCAAGATGACGACATGCTAAAAGGTGTTTTAAAAGCCATTGAAGAGTCTGGTCGTACTGATATCAAAACCGTTCTAGGCGGTGCTGGTTCTAAAGATATTCTGGAAATGATTCAGCATGAAAGCAAAATGGTACGTGCTACTGTAACCTATAGCCCATCAATGATTGCATCTGGTGTTGCTCTAGCGGTACATGGCGTTAAGAACGAAAAAATTGGCCATCTATACCACGAGCCTTCTCGTGTTATTCTTGGGGCTGATTTGGTGACTAAAGAAAACGTTGCGGATTATTACTTTGAAGATGCCGCATACTAAGAGGCATATCAATGCTGCGCCATTAGAGCTTTTGCTCTAATGGCGTTTCCCTAACAATCCTAATTTTCATAGAGAATAGCCGCTGTGTATAGACAGAGAGTTTGGTAAGATATGCAATCATTCAAACTCGCTTTTAAAAGGCTATGCAATTGAGCGCTACTATTCTTTATTTCTTCTTTGTTTTGGACGCTTATGGCCACTGTTAAAGATGTAGCAAAGTTAGCAGGCGTATCCACTGCAACCGTGTCTAGAGCATTAGCTAACCCTGAAGTGGTGTCACCGACTACTCGAAAAAAAGTAGAAAAAGCAGCCTCTGAAGTCGGTTATTCCCCCAATGGCCTTGCTCGAAGCCTACGAAAAAGTGAGTCAAAAACTATTGCTGTTGTCTTGCCTAACATAGACAGTACTTTTTTTTCCGACGTTGTTCATGGTATCGAAGCGCTTGCCCATAAATATGGCTACAAGCTACTCATTGGTGACGCTGGTAATGAGTCATCACGACTCCGTAGTTATTTTGATTTGTTCGAAAGCAAACAGGTAGATGGCATTTTATCTCTTTCTTCTGATGTGCCTGAATCTATGATTGTTAATAGCGCTGGCGAAGTTAAACTTCCTATTGTTATCGCTGGTGAATACTTTTCTGATATTCCTGTACCAACCGTACACATCGACAATCATTACAGCGCTAAAAAAGGCGTTGAATATTTAATTATGATGGGGCACTACAAAATAGCCTGCATCACAGGAAAAAGAAGTAACGCTACTTATAACGCTCGGGTAAATGGCCATAATGAAATAATGAAGAAGTGGAAAATCCCGCCTATGGATAACTACATTCTTGAATGCGACCTTTCTTATATCGCCGGATACAATCTGGGAAAACAGCTTTTATCGCTCGCTAATAAACCATCCGCCATTGTTTGTCACAGCGACGAGGCGGCCATTGGTGTGTTAAAAATAGCCAGAGAAATGAATATACCTGTGCCGAGTGAATTGTCAGTCATTGGCTTTGACAACCTAGCTTTGAGCGAATATTGCGTCCCTGAACTCACCACCATCCATCAGCCGAGACAACTCATTGGTGAAACATCGATGAAACTGCTACTTGATATTTTGGAGGGAAGAAAACCTAATCCTGAAATGACACTGCCGACACAACTCATTGTACGAGAAAGTTCCTGCCCTCCTCCTGTCGACCAACGCTTACAAATAGATTTGTAGCCTAAACGGCAGAAGTGTTTGTAGAAATAAAAGCAAAGAGAAACAAAGGCTGTTTATAAGCCCTTGTATTTCTCTCATACTTATTTTTCTAGCACTTATTTTTTAATAAGTATTTCTTATTCCAATCACTCCACTGTCACCGATTTCGCTAGGTTGCGCGGCTGATCTACGTCTGTACCTTTCACAACAGCAACGTGGTAAGACAACAACTGCAGTGGAATGGTATGAACAATCGGCTCTAGTATGCTGTCTACTTTTGGTACTTCTGTGAAGATGATGTTGTCTTCATTATGAAGGTCAGTATCTTTATCAGCAAAGACGTACAGTTCACCACCGCGGGCGGCGACTTCTTGTAGATTTGACTTAAGCTTGTCCAACATGTCGTTGTGTGGAACCAAGGCAATAATCGGCATGTCTTCATCAACTAATGCCAATGGTCCATGTTTTAGCTCGCCTGCTGGGTAAGCTTCGGCGTGAATATAAGAAATCTCTTTCAGCTTTAACGAACCTTCCAGTGCAATTGGGAACATGGTGCCGCGCCCCAAGAATAGTGCATTGGTTTTATTCGCAAATCGATCCGCTACTTTTTTAATGTGAGCGTCAGCCAATAAAGCGTCATTCACATAGGCAGGCAAAGAGCGCATAGCTTGCACAAGCTCTTTTTCTTTCTCAGCAGACAAGCCATTTTCAACCGCAATCGCTACACTGGTAATCAATAATGCTGTTAGCTGAGTTGTAAAGGCTTTGGTTGATGCCACGCCAATTTCTGGACCAGCATTGGTTAATAAAGTAAGCGCTGACTCACGTACTAGCGTACTAGATGGGACGTTACAAATAGCCAGTGTCGTCAAATAACCCAGTTCTTTTGCCATACGTAATGCGGCTAAAGTGTCGGCTGTTTCGCCCGATTGAGATAAGGTCAAAAACAAGGTTTTCTTGGGCACTGCTACTTTGCGATAGCGATATTCACTGGCTACTTCAACGGTACATGGCAGTCCAGCCAAATCCTCGATCCAGTATTTTGCCACCATGCCTGCATGGTAGCTGGTGCCACAGGCAACGATATGAACATTTTCAACTTCTTTTAAGAAACCAGAATCAACCCCAAAGCAGCTAGTAAGTACTTTGGTTTCGCTGATGCGGCCTTCTAAACACGCACTAATCACTTTCGGTTGTTCGTAGATTTCTTTCATCATGTAATGACGAAATTCGCCTTTGTCTGTGGCATCTACATTGTGGTTAAACACGCTAATTGGTCGGTCTTGCAATTCGCCTTTTGCATCATAGATAGAGACTTGATCACGGCTAACTTCGGCGACATCGCCCTCTTCTAAGAAGATGAATTGGTCGGTAACGTGTAACAAAGCAAGCTGGTCAGATGCGACAAAGTTTTCTTCGATGCCAACCCCAACAACAAGTGGACTGCCTTTTCGAGCCGCTATAAAGCGTTCGTTATCGTCTTTTTGAACCACGCCAATCGCAAATGCACCATGCAGCTTTGTTAATGCAGCTTGTACCGCTTTCAGTAAGTCTGGCTGTGTTTTCATTGCATCGTGAATAAGGTGAACGATGACTTCGGTGTCTGTTTCGGATTTGAACTCATAGCCTTTGGCTTTTAATTCACGACGCAGAGGCTCGTGATTTTCGATAATGCCGTTATGCACTAGTGCAAGATCGTCACCAGAGAAATGCGGGTGTGCATTCGCTTCTGTTGGTTTACCATGGGTCGCCCAACGAGTATGTGCGATGCCTATTTTTCCATCTAATGGCACAGCTTCAAACTTGTCTTTTAGCGCTTGAACTTTGCCTACTGCTCGGTGCGAATAAACACCTTCTTCGTTGTTAATCGCAACACCGGAAGAGTCATAACCACGGTATTCAAGACGACTTAGGCCTTCGATTAAAATTTTTGATACGTTACGACGTGCAATGGCACCAACTATTCCGCACATGAGTGAGTCCTTTTTTTCTGTGAAAAAAGGGGTCAGATCCCTTAAAATTAATAATAAATAGTCTAATTATGAGTGTTCTTTTAAAGGGATCTGACCCCTTTTCTATTCACAATCGTGGCGTGGCTATAATTATTAGCGCCGCAAGCGGCGAGGAATTACACCCAAAGAGATTAAAAGCTAAAACGTTATTTTTTAGTGGGCCTAGGCCAATTGTCTTTATTGGTCTGTCGTGCTCTGGCGAACGCTAACTGCTTCTCACCAACTTGTTTTGTAATAGTCGAGCCGGCAGCGATCGTTGCGCCTTCTGCCACTTGAACGGGTGCAACTAGTGAGGAGTTAGATCCGATGAATACGTTATCGGCTACTTGCGTCTTATGTTTATTAACGCCATCATAATTACAAGTAATGGTACCTGCGCCCACGTTTACGTTGGCTCCCATTTCGGTGTCGCCAATGTAGCTCAAGTGGTTTACTTTACTACCTTCTCCAATAATGGCCTTTTTCGTTTCAACAAAATTACCAATTTTAGCCTTGTTGGCCAATTGAGTTCCTGGACGTAAGCGCGCAAATGGCCCGATGTCGCAAGATTCACCAATCTGACTGTCTTCTATCAGAGTGTTGCTTTTTATGATGGTATTATCGCCCACAGTGCAATTTTTAAGGTGACAATTTGGTCCAACTTCCACACCAGTACCCAATACAACTTTGCCTTCAAAGACACAGTTCACATCGATAATGACATCGTTTCCAGTGACTAGCTCGCCACGAACATCAATACGAGATGGGTCAAATAAAGTCGCACCATTTTGCATAAGACTGATAGCTTGCTGACTCTGTAACTCTCGCTCTAATGCTGCAAGCTGGACACGATCATTTACTCCGGCCACTTCGGCTTCGCTTTCTGGGTTAACAGTAACAATCTCAACACCGTCACGTGCCGCCATGGCAATCACGTCAGTTAGGTAATATTCACCTTGCGCATTGTTGTTTGTTAAAGCAGCAAGCCAGCTCTGAAGGTGTGCATTAGGTGCCAATAGGATGCCTGTATTGACTTCTTTAATAGCAAGCTCACTTTCTGAGGCGTCTTTTTGTTCTACAATAGCGGTAACCTTGTCTTGCTCATTACGCACGATACGCCCGTATCCTGTTGGATTATCGAGAGAAATCGTTAATAAAACCAAGGTGTTAGCATTCGAAAGTGCAGTCATTTTTTCTAATGTACTGGCACGTATAAGCGGCACATCACCATATAAAGTTAATGTCGCGCCATCATCTTGCAGGAAAGGGGCAACGCGGCGTAATGCATCACCAGTACCTTGCGGGTCATTTTGCCAAACAATATTGGCTGAAAAATCCTGACAATTTGCTTCGACCTGTTCACCTTGGTGTCCAACAACGAGATGTAATTTCGAATCCGCCAATGTACCTGCGGTTGTCAGCACTCTTCTTACCATAGAGATACCACCTACTTTATGCAGCACCTTGGAAAATGCGGATTTCATTCGGCTACCCTTTCCGGCAGCAAGAATTACGATGTCCTGAGTCATGAAGCGTCCTTGTGTTGGCGTCTTTGAATAATGAAAATTTTAGGATGGGAGCCATTAGACCTTTTTGCAAAAAACGCTACAACCCAAATTGTCATAAAAAAAATGACAATTTCCATAAAAAAATATAAATCGATGATTTTCAAGGCATCTACTCGAGTCAGCAATCGATATTGTCAGAGAAATATCAATCTGACGGCGAGAGGTTACATTACGGCGCTAGCAGTATAAAATACCGCTCAATATTAATAGTAACCATTATCAATGTTTTGCCAAACCATCAACAATAAAGGACAAGCATGAGTAAACTCAGCGAACCACAACAACTTGATGCACTTTATAAAGAGGCGCACCCTTTAGCATTAAAAAAAGAAATTGATGCGTTAGAGCAACACTCCATCACCTTTATAGAGCATTGTCCTTTTATCATCATGTCAACATCTGACGAAAACGGCTTCGCGGATGTATCGCCTCGCGGTGGGGACGCTGGATTTATTAAGGTTCTAGATTCTAATACGATCGCTTTTTCAGATCTTCCTGGTAACAATCGCCTAGACAGCCTAAGAAACATCGTGGAACGCCCTGAAGTTGGGCTGCTGTTTATGATCCCTGGAATTGGTGAGGTGGTTCGCATAAAAGGCACTGCAAGCCTACACACCGACAAGGACTCACTTGAGCTGTTTTCTGAAGATAACAAACCGCCAAAGTTAGTCGTTAAAATACAAGTGCGTAAATTACTGTTTCACTGCCCTAAAGCGATTGCCGTTGCCAAGCTTTGGAGCGAAGAGAACAAAGTAGAACGCTCTTTCTTGCCTTCATTATTGACTATCATTCAAGACCAAGTCCCAGAGTAACTGGGACTTGAGTTGATATCACGATAATGATGATGAGACTTTGCGGCTTGGGCATGCATTGCATTCCGCCTGAAGAAGTTCAACCAGAAGCCTAGTCGCGGGGCCTGTTCGCTCACCTTTGCCGAAGATGGCATACATGTGAAAATTTCGTTCACTGCCAGAGGTCAGTTTTAGCTTTTGCAGCTTTCCACTTTGCAGTGCGTATTCCAAATCTGCCTTTGGCAGCCAGGCAAAACCTATGCCACTGGTCACAATCTCTAAAGCAGACTGCACGCTCGATACTGTCCAGCGACGATCCGTCCCTAACCAACCCGCATCAACAGAAGTTTCAGAGGCGGAATCACGAATGACGATCTGCAGTTCTCGGCTCAGGCGCTCATTATTAATAGGCTCTACTTCTTGTAGCAATGGATGACTGCTCGCCGCGACAGCGATCATTTCCACTTCCACAATAGGGTCCGCAAGATAACCTTTCGGAACAATGCTACTGAGCACTAAATCAGGGCTACCTTTTCTAAGAGCCTCTTCACCCCCACTCAATACCGCTTCTTTTAGCTGAACTTGTGTGCCTTGGCTTTGCGGTTCGAATGCTTGCAGTGCTCGCAACAGAGCCGGAGTTGGAAACGCTTGATCCACAACCAATTCCAATTCTGGCTCCCAACCTTGGCCTAATGTATGGGCCAGTTCTTCCAGGTCCACCGCCTCTTTTATTAAATGGCGAGACCGACGCAATAGCACTTCACCCCGCTCTGTCAGTTTGGCCTTGCGCCCTTCAATAATTAGCAGCGGATAACCAAGTTGCTCTTGAAGCTTCGCTACTGTGTAGCTCACTGAAGACTGGCTTTTGTGTAACGCTTCGGCTGCTTGGGCAAAGCCGCCTTTATCAACAACTGATTGCAGCACTCGCCATTGTTCTAGGGTTACTCTCGGAGCTTTCAAGGCCATTCTCGCTTTAAAATAGGATGAAACAATGTATCGCATTTTTCGATCAATATCCCCAAAAAATGTCACTTTTTTATCGAATATATTGGTTATATGATAGCGCTATTAATCAATAAACAGCGCCTTTAAGGCTCTTAACCCTTATTACGGAGAATCAAAACATGGCTACATTATTACGTATCGACTCTAGTGCTTCTGGCGAAAATTCAAAATCACGTCAACTAGCAAATGAATTTGTTGAAAACTGGTTAGCAAAAAACCCAGGTGGCAAGGTTGTTGTTCGTGATGTTGATGCGAATCCACTTCCACATTTTACGAGTGAAACTTTGGGTGCATTGTTTACACCGGAAGAAAACCGCACTGCTGAGCAAAAAGCCATTGTTGCGATTGGTGATGAGCTTATTAGCGAAATCGAAGCGGCTGATGTTGTGACGGTTTCTGCACCTATGTATAACTTCGGTATTCCTTCTACATTGAAGTCTTACTTTGACTACATCGCTCGCGCTGGTCGTACTTTCCAATACACTGAAACTGGCCCAGTTGGTTTGCTTAACAAAGATGCTTACGTTTTCGTTGCAAGCGGTAGCTTCTTGGCAGAAACGCCAATGGATCACCAAGTTCCTTACCTAAACACTTTCTTAGGTTTTGTTGGCATCACTGTAAAAGAAACCTTCATTGCTGGTGGCCAAGCACTTGGCGAGCCTGGTGAAGAATCTTTCAATAAAGCAAAAGCAAAAATTGCTTCTGCGGCTTAAATTAATAGTCCAACGCAATCCCTAAAAAAACCGATTAGTACGCTAATCGGTTTTTTTTTGCCTAGATTTACATCATGACACCAACACCAACCCGCCCCGTAGGTCAAATGAGACGAGGAACGAGGCGCTTACTTGAAAAAAGTGACGTTCATAAGCATCTCTCTTAAAGCCCATTGGCTTTCAACGCGATTCGTTTACGCTGTATATCCACTTCTATCACGGTGACATTAACCACTTGCCCCACTCGCACTAGCTCTCTTGGGTCTTTCACAAACCGGTTAGCAAGCTGCGAGATATGAATTAAGCCATCTTGGTGTACCCCGAGGTCTACAAAGGCGCCAAACGCCGCTACATTCGTCACAACACCTTCTAATGTCATACCTTCCTGTACATCTTCAAGTTTCTGAATACTGTGATCAAAAGACGCATAGCGAAATTCTGGACGCGGATCTCGGCCAGGTTTGGCCAGCTCAGCCAAAATATCAGAGTAGGTAAAATCGCCAGCTTGCGCAAAACTGGGCGCTAACTGTTTTAGTTGCTGTAAAGCTTGGGCATTGTTCAAAAGGTTATTGGCTTTGAGAGAAACTTGTTCAGCCATTTTTTTCACCAATGGATAGGATTCAGGGTGCACGCCAGACTGGTCTAAGGCTTCTTTGCCATTGAGTATTCTTAAAAAACCAGCGCACTGCTCGAAGCATTTATCACCAATGCCTTTTATCTTTAATAGCTCACTTCTCGATTCAATTCGCCCTTTTTGCTGACGATAATCTACAATATTTTGCGCTAATCGATTGGTTAAGCCTGAAACATAAGATAGTAAGGAAACCGACGCTAAGTTGATATCCACCCCTACTCGGTTCACACAGTCTTCCACAACATTGGCGAGCGATTTTGATAACAGTGTTACTTTAACGTCATGTTGATATTGCCCAACGCCAATGGCTTGCGGGTCTATTTTTACCAATTCGGCCAACGGATCCTGAAAACGCCTAGCAATCGATACCGCACCACGAATAGTGACATCTAAATCTGGAAATTCTTGAATCGCAATGGGCGATGCTGAATAGACAGAGGCTCCTGCTTCACTAACTACAATCGCACGACAGTCTAGCTCTTGCTCCGCAATCAAAGCTTTGATCAAAGTCTCAGTCTCTCGTGAGGCGGTGCCATTACCTATTGCCGCCCAAGTAATACGGTGCTTGTTTATAAGCGCCAATAACCGAGCGTTTGCTTCTTGTGTCTTGTTCTGCGGACCATGAGGATAAATAACACCATGATCTAATACATTGCCTTGCTCATCAATTACCGCTAGTTTCACACCATTACGGAAACCAGGGTCAACTCCCAGTACTCGGTAAGCACCCGCTGGCGCGGCCATTAGTAAATCTTGAAGGTTATCAGCAAATACCTGAATAGCACCTTCTTCTGCTCGCTCTTTCAATTGCGCTAATACATCACTTTCTAGTTTGGAAAGAAGCTTCTTATCCCATGCGATATTTAAATAACGTCGTTGTACAGAAGTTGGTCGATGCGATTCAGATTGTTGATGATCCAGCAATTGGTTTAAATGGGGGAACATTAAGCTATCGGGATAAGAATCTCCGCTTTTTAAGACCATACTAAGCTTTAATATAGCCTCTTTTTTTCCTCGAAATAGTGCCAGTAATCGATGGGGTGGCACTTTATTTATGTCTTCTTGGTAATCAAAATAGTCTCGGAATTTTTCACCTACTTCTTTTTTACCTCGCAATACTCGGCTGACTAAACGACCATTTTTGAGTAACTCTGCACGTCCTTGTTTTAGAACATCGCTGTCACTTGAAATAGCGTCACTCAATATTTCAATTACACCTTCTAGTGCTGATTCAGCCGACATTTTAATTTTATTTTGTCTATTCCAAGCTTCGATTGCAGATACACTGTCAGACCTTTCTCCCGACCAAACCAAGGCTGCTAATGGCTGCAAGCCTTGCTCTCTTGCTTCATCCGCTTTTGTTTTGCGTGCTTTTTTGAAGGGGGCATACAAATCTTCCAATTCATTTTTTGACGTGGCATTTTGTATTTTCCGCCTTACTATATCAGTGACATTTGAATCGTCAGCTAATAAGGAAAGAATGCTTTCTTTTCGTTTTTTTAATTCGACTAAGTATTGCCACCTATCAAAAAAAGCACGTAAATCCATATCGCTCATACCACCAGTGCTTTCTTTTCTATAGCGAGCAATGAAAGGCACTGTCGCGCCTTCTTCAAATAACTTAATGATGTTATTGCTGTATTTTTTTAATATAGAAAATTCTGCGCTTAAGTTATCCTGTATAGAATTCATTTATTACCCTATTATTTACACTTTTATAACAGTCTAAGAACATTATTTGATTAGCATGTTAGGTTATTTTTTATTAAAATCCACACACAAACTTGAAATAGTATAGAATCACGCCACAATATAATGACAGTAATTCAACATCTTCTTAAATATTGAATTAGCGTCATTAGAAGATAGAAAGTCATCACTTGTCTGAGTTTTAATTCATGAACAAGAGTAAACGACGCTGCTTTTTATTAAAAGGTAACGTGTTTTGACTGCCGATTTTACCACACCACTGTGTGTAATAGATGGATCTCTTTTTCAATGCAGGACCACACAATCAGTTCTTAACAGATAGATAGGGGACACCAATGAGTTTATTAGTTGAATTAGCAGGCAACAAAGCGAAAGCTCGCGCTGCTGGTAAAGAATTAAGCGTTGCTCAGCTTGAAAACCTAATTGCAGGCTTCACTAATGCGCTTGAGAAAGCGAAAGAAGAAGAAGCGGCACGCGAAGCTGAGCAAGCACTGAAATCTGCTCGCGCAGAAGAAATTGCTAGCCTGATCGCTAAAAGCGGCTTAACAATGGAAGAAGTTGCACTTTTAACTACGCCAAAAGCTGGCGCGACAAAAGGCAAAACTGTAGAGCCTAAATACCGTCTAGTTGTTGCTGGTGAAACTCACGAGTGGACTGGCCGTGGCCGCACACCAAAAGTATTCCAAGAATACTTTGACGCTGGCAACAGCCGTGAGAGCGTAGAAATCAAATAATATTTGATTCTCAACTTTCGAATAATAAAAAAGCGACCTAGGGTCGCTTTTTTATTAGCTAAGTATTAAAAGCGGAATTCTAATTTAGTACTTTTAATGCTTAGTTTATAATTTTGAATAAATCAAATCCCAAACACCGTGACCTAAACGCTCGCCACGTTGTTCAAATTTAGTCAAAGGTCGCCATTCAGGACGCGGATGATAAAGTCCTTTGCCAGCGGCATTTTGATAGCCTTCTTCAGCCTCCATCACTTCCATCATATGCTCTGCATAGGGCTGCCAATCGGTTGCCATATGAAAAAGACCACCCTCTTTTAAGACATTTGCCACTTGCTGAGCAAACAATGACTGTACAATACGACGCTTGTTGTGTTTCTTTTTATGCCAAGGATCTGGAAAAAACAGCTGGAATCCGCTTGCAGTGTTTTGCGGTAAGCAATTTGCCATCACCTCAATGGCGTCATCACAGTACACACGCAAATTGGTAACACCTTCCTCTTTCGCTAGCATCATCAACTTGGCAACACCTGGCGGGTGGACTTCAATACCGATAAAGTCTTTTTCTGGTGCATTCTTTGCCATTTCGACCAGAGATGCTCCCATGCCAAAACCTACCTCGATCACCACATCAGATTCACGATTAAATACACTTGTGTAGTCAATTCGGCCATCAGCAAGGTTTAAACCGTATACGACCCAGTTTGCGTCATAGTTCTTTTGCTGGCCTTCGGTCATGCGACCACCACGTACCACAAAGCTTCTGATGGTGCGTTTGTGACTTGGTTCTTGTATTTCTGTGTCTTGCTCTTGCATGATTTCGTATCGCTTAGCTTAAATATGTTCGATTTGAATGGGCATATTTATCAATATTTGATAATACACAACACCCACTGTAAATTTTGGACGCAATACTACCCGAAAACCCCAAATCTGTCCTGTTTTGTCAGATCAAAAATTAGGCTTGATGCTGAGTTGAGCGCCATAAACTTAATGCGAATAAGCACCAAGCCAATAAATAACAAAAACCACCTATCGGCGTTATTGCCCCTAAATAAGTATGACCAGTCAATGCCATGATATATAAGCTGCCAGCAAAAAAGAGATTACCTAAAGAAAATAATATCAGCACGCGTTTACAAGATGACAAAAGGGATGACAGCGCAACGACCAACAAACCAGCCAAGGCGTGATACATTAAATACTGACTCGCTGTGTGCCACCAGCCAAGCGCTTTAGCATCAAGAATTGCAGTTAAAGCATGAGCTCCAAATGCACCAGCTGCAACAGAAATAGCGGCTTGGATAGCAAACAGGGCGCCCCACTTGGACAGCGCCTTCTGAGTTATTGGGAAAATAGAAGGTCTGTTTTTATCGGTCATTGCTATCGGACTTATAGTTTAATGAAAGGGTCATTCTAATATGTTCAAAAAGCCATTACTGCCAATGGCGTAGTATCGATTGTCAGATCCATGCGCAAGCGCTAGGACGCTAGAACCGGTAAGCCGAGCATTCTCTTGCACAACATCCCATTCTTTCTGCACAGTTCCAGTACTCACCTGAACCAAGGAAACTCGCCCTGTCACCTCACCAAGAAGAATCGACCTGTCGTCTTGGGAGAAAGCCGCCTGACTAATAGTGACATTACGGTACTTTAACGCTCCTGTGTCTATTTTTGTCAGCTCTTGCCCTGTTCTTGTCGACCAAATTTTGGCGTTACCAAGTTGAGCTGCACCAAAGGCGTATTTTCCATCTGCAGATAGCGCCACGCTAGCGATCGCATTATCTAAAGGCCACTCGTACTTTTTCTCGCCGGTTTGCATATCCCACAGAATCACTTTGGACAAGTCATCCCCTGTAATACCTAATAGACCATCTGATGTGACATCGACTGCTCGAACCGTTGAGCTAGTTCGTAATGTCTGTCTGATGCCACCTTGTTTAATGTCAAAATAACGAGCAGTTTGGTCATTTAAGCCAACCAGTGCAAAATCGCCATTTTGGGTAAGTTTTAGCGACTGTATATCACCAGGCGTTGTCCAAAAACCATCAGACTTACCGGTTGTCGTATCCCACAGAACCAAGGAGCGACCGCCACCCGTCGCGGCAAATTGCCCACTAGGGTCAATATCCACTCCCAACAATGTCGTATATTCATTTGGCGCATGATTCCAGTTAAATCGACGCTCGTTAATTGCGTTTACCCAATAACTGCCGCCATGTTGAATAGAACCAATTAAAGCGGCTGAGCCGTCATCACTCAAGACAGCAGCATGCAGCCCCTGCACAGCGTATTTTGCCGTTCGGACTGGGGCCTCTGCCGAGCAAGACAAAAGCGCTATTGAGCAGAAAGCGATTACCCCCAGCTCAAGCGTTTTTTTCACTGTGCGCTTCATGTAATTCCTTGATCAACTGATCTTCATATTCGAATCGCTCAGCCATGACCACAGCCAATGCTTGCAATGAAAAAGGCAACGCTTCTAGCTGCTCGTTACAGTGCTCTTTGGTGTCGTATTTATCATTAAATTCGATAGCAATTTCGGTAGTGCTGTCTATTTGAGGCAGTAATTCACGTAATAGCACCACAGCAGCATCATCGCGAAACTCTTTCGCTTCTATAGCCAGCTGCTCATAAACCGTGAAATGTCCCACTGAAACATAATCTACCAGCAACTCACAAAATGATTGGATCTTTGGTGTATCAGTCGGCGTAAATTCTCCACGCTCTCGCAAGTACACTCCCAACTCAAGCAGCTGTCGGCGCTGTGCTAACCAACGATCAATAATGACATGAACTCCGCCCCAGCGCTCTTGGGCTGTTTTACAACCTTCTAACATATGCAGACTCCATTAGGCGTTAATTATTATTTCTATCTTTTCTAAAGCATATTCCGATACACCCCCCCCTGCAAGACGATAGTCAGAGGAATTTGTAACGTTTTTAGAGGGAGAAATAGGATCCCCCCCCCTCCATCACTTTGCTAAAAGCTGCGCCAAAATACTCGTTTATTAACGTATTTTTTTGTTAACTCGCAATGCAATAACAATATTAATAACCGCCATGCCAGTAAATGCGACCAAGGTCCAACCTGGGATGCTCAGGCCAAGAAAAGTCCAAACGACGTCACCACATTCGCCAGTGCCCATCACCATAGCCTGCATAATCTCCTGCCATGGAAACACTTCAAACATATAACTCAACCCCGGCAAACATGCCGGTAACTCATCCATAGGCAAGCTTTGCAGATATAAGTGACGAATAGCCAGTGCCGCCCCCATAACTGACAACACCACTACAAGCCAAGCACAGCCTTTTCTGACACAAACTTTTTCAGACAAAGCCGAGCCCAAAGACACAACACCTACACAGAAAAAAACGATGCGCTGCAACATACATAAAGGACAAGGCTCTAAGCCCATTTGATACTCCATGTAGAATGCCACGGCTAAAAGCGCAAACGCGACAAACGCAACTAAACCATGAAAACGACGAGCGGATAAAAACGCAAACATATATAAAGGTTCCTAAACTGACTAAAAGAGTAATTCAAAGCAAATATAAAGGTTACGACAGTTAGAAAATCCGAAAGTGCAAAATTCCTACTGCAGAAAACATTAATGGCGGTTAGTATACTGTCTATTGGAATGAATACGAGAGTCCCAAATGTCATTGATGATGTCCCTACACAGTAAGTTACGAACCTTTGGTTTATTACTGCTTTTATGTACGACTAGCCTCACATCTTATGCGGCTGACGACGAAACTACGTCGGTACCTGCTTACGTTGAACTAAAGCCAAATTTTGTGGTTAATCATGTGGGCAACGAAACACGTTTGAAATACATCAAAACCAGTATTAGCATTCGTACCGACGAGTCCCAGACAGAACTCATTGAAGCCAATATGCCGTTGATCAGAGATGCATTGGTCATGTTTTTAAGCTCTCGTACCACAGAGCAAGTCACTGGCGCTATTGCCCGCGAGAAAACTCGTGAAGAAGCAGCACTGGCAGTAAACACGGTTCTAAAAGAAGAAACCGGACTAGAGCCGGTAAAAGACATTTTATTTGCCAGCTTTGTTACTCAATAACCTTCTTTAACTGGCTCAAATCAATATTTTAAGTCAAAAAAGGCCCCTTGCTAATGTGTTTAGCAAGGGGCCTTTTTTACAGTAATTTATAGCGTTCTAACGATCTGTTAAAGTTCTTTAATGTCATCCGGATCGACATAACCTGATAGTTTATCTGTCGCTTCGTTATTAAAAAATTTATCCATTTGCTCCATCACGTATTTACGTGACTCAGGCTGCATGAGATTCAACTGTTTCTCATTGATCATCATGGTTTGCAGTAGTTGCCATTCTTGCCAAGCTTGCTTAGACACGTTTTGCAGAATTTCTTGGCCCTTTGCTCCTGGTAACGGCGCTCGATCTAATGCCTCCATTTCTTTTTGAAATTTTTTACAAAAAACTGTATTCGCCATAGAAGTTGCCTGTCTTGTCAAAGTGTATAAGTTGAATAATGGCGTTAAGCGCACAGAATTCAAGGCATGATAGAAATAAGTCATAAAACGAGATAAAAAACTATTCGCTCCTCCCCCTGCTAAGAGGGAGGCCGGGAGGGGGTAATCCTTAAAGGCTTCTAGCCAACCCAACAAGCACAAACACAAGAATCAACACAAAGATCGACGGTCGCTTATACACTAGCCAAATAAACCCGAGCCCGACTATTACCACATCCCAAACACTCAACAAGCTTGATGTGCCAATGGGATGATATAAGGCCGCTAAAAGAATCCCAACCACTGCAGCGTTCAAGCTTGCGACTGCCGAACGAAACAAAACGTGACAAGACAAACGCTGCCATGCTCCTTGAGCACTTAACATCAGTAGCAACCCAGACGAAAATACCGCTAAGGTTGCCATGCCAGCCCAAAGCCAAGCATTAGCGCCTGCTGGTGTCGCAGATGCACCGAGAAAACTCGCCATGGTGAACATAGGGCCTGGCACCGCCTGAGCAGCCGCATAGCCTAACAGCAAATCCGATTCCGACGCAGGCACAAAAGTCGCTAACATGGGCAAGACCACATGCCCACCACCAAAGACCAAAGCCCCCGCTCGATAAAAATCAGCAAACAATCCGGTAATACCGCTGCTTAATAAAAAGCTCACCACAAATATCACCAGCGCCACACCCAAAAAAAACCAAGCAAAACGTACCTTAGGCAAAGGTTCGGTGACTGTAGGCCCAGCAGAATGTCGTGTTATAACACCAAAACATACGGACATTAATAAAACCGCTAAGCTAGCGAAACCAAAAGGTGACAAGATAACAAATGCAGCGCTAGCAACCGTGACTCCCGCCATGGTTTTACTCTGACAAAACGACCGCCACATGCTAACGCAAGCGTCGGCAACCACCACCACAGCCAAAAGCTTCAGAGCATGGACCACAGAATCAAACCAGACATGACCTTGCCAATGATGGCCAAATTGCGCTAACAGCACCATGACAACAAATGATGGTAGAGTAAAAGCAACAAAGGCAGCGATTGCCCCCAACAGTCCAGCGCGATGATAACCTAACGCAAACCCTACTTGGCTCGAACCAGGCCCTGGGACAATCTGACTCAAGGCGATCCATTGGGCATATTGGGCTTCACTGGCCCATTGCTTACGCTTAATGAAAGTTTGATTGAAGTAACCTAGGTGAGCGGCAGGCCCACCAAAACTGGTGAAGCCTAGCATGAAGAAAGAGAGAAACACCTCTGATACACGTTTTAAATAAGAGAGGTTTTTGCCTGTCATTGTCGTTCTATTCCTAGTTAAGTTAGCTGTTCCAAAATACTTCTAACCGGCGCAGGCAACCCTTGCGCCATGGCATCTTGTTGATTAAACCATTGATATTTTTCACCTTCCATTACCTGTTTTGTCTCGGTAATCTGAATTTGGCTTGGCGAAATATCCAAATGATAATGACTAAACGTATGTCTAAAAGATGACAAGGGTGTTACAGCAGAAACCTGCGTCGCAAATCGTTGCTCAATATGCAGCACCACTGATTCGTCAGATGCCAACTCAGGCAAGCTCCAAAGGCCGCCCCAAATACCTGTAGAAGGACGTTTCTCTAATAACCATTGACCCTGCTGATTCATCAATACCAAAAGCTGAATACTCTTCTTTGGCTTAGCTGCTTTTTTCGGTTTACGGATAGGGTATTGTGTAGGGTCTTGACTAAGACGACCTTGGCAATCGCTTTGTAATGGGCAGAGCAAGCATTGCGGTTTGGAGCGCGTACAGAGCGTCGCTCCTAGATCCATCATGGCTTGCGTATAATCACCACAGCGTTCGCTTGGCATATAGTGTTCAGCTAATTCCCACATGACATTTTCGGTTTTTTTCTCGCCTGGCCAAGTAGGTACCGCATGAAAACGCGCCAACACCCGCTTTACGTTGCCATCTAAAATCGCGGCCTGAACACCACGGGAAATAGATAAAATCGCTGCAGCCGTTGAGCGGCCAATTCCGGGCAATTCACATACGCCTTCTACTGTTTGAGGAAATTCACTGTCGAACTCATCCACCAGCATTTTTGCCGCCTTGTGCATATTACGAGCACGAGCGTAATAGCCCAAACCGCTCCAGTGGGCGAGCACCTCGTCCAGCTCTGCCTCAGCTAATGCTCCTACTGTTGGGAAAGACGTCATGAATTTGTGGTAATAAGGAATCACTGTCGTAACTTGCGTTTGCTGCAACATGATTTCAGAAATCCATACACGATACGGTGTTTTACTTTCTTGCCAAGGCAAGCTTTTACGACCATGTTCGTCAAACCACGCTAGAACACGAGGCGCAAAATTTTCAACTGGCTGCATTTATATCTCACGTAACAAATACTAAACAAGCTTCGTTTTAATCAACCCGTGATTAGAGCAAGTTCTTTAATTTATCTTTTAGTTTCTCTTTTAGTTTCTCTTTTGCTCTTTCTTCTTCCGCTTTACGCTTTTCTTCCAATTCTGCTTTTAAGCGTGCTTTTTCAGCGTCTACTTTCTCTTTTAGTCGAGCTTTTTCCGCCTCGGCTTTTGCTTTTAACTCAGCTTTTTCTTCATCTAATTTGAGCGTTAACTCTTCTTTCGCGATATTGGCAAAGAGGGAAGCAAAGCCTTTTAGGTCTGGGCGGCACAACCCTGCTGGATCGTCACTGAACTGCCCTTTACAAACAATAGGAAAGGCCAGCCTAGTCAGTTTCTCGTTCACTCGACATGCTTTGTCTAATGCGCTACCTGCCACACCTACGTTCGCCTGATAATTTAACGACGAATCTGGCAATGACACCACGCCATCACCTGTTACTTGAATACCTGCCGAGCTGATTTTCAAGCCTGGAGTCGAGACCCGGCCATTCACAATATGAGCTGGAAAACGCATAGTTTCGAATGGTGTATCTTTACCGAAGAGCTGTTCATTGATCTGTTCTTTGCGCGTGGCGGCTATGCCTTCACACACTGTTTTGGTCAAGTTAGTTCCTACCAAGGCACCGTTTCTGATATCGATCAACAAATCACCTTGTAATGATGAAATCAAGTCATCCATGCGATTACCCTTGGCTCTAAGGTCACCATTTAGAAAAGTTGACCCTGCAATTTTGTCCATCTCCATGAAGTCCATTAACAGAGGTTGAATCTGCACGCCATCAATCGCTGGCGACACATCCAATATGGGCGTTTTCCCGCGCACATCTAGGCTAGCTTTTGACGATACCGTTCCCTTATACAAGGCAACATTCAGAGGAGACACAGTCACTAGACCGTTTTGCTGAGTTGAATCCAAGGTGATCTTATCAATTTTTAGTTTTTTGACGGTCAGCCCTTCAAATGTCAAACCAACATGACCATTTAAACCACGAATCAACTCAACCGGAATCAACTCTCCAGCAGCGGCAGCGGCTTTCTCTTCAATTTGCGCTTCAGTAATGGCTTCTTTTGAGCCATTTTCATTAGGTTCAATAGGCGTAGGTAAATAACGGTCAAGATTCAAATTTTTACCCGCTACTTTAATGTCCCAGCGCAACGGCGATAAATCTACCACGGCATTCGCTTCAATATTGGTGTCGTCCAACGCAATAGAAATAGGCTGAGCGATAATCGAATTCAAATCGCCTTCAACGGTTATATTGGCTCGCGCTTTGGTCATCGCGGTTTCATCTGACATCTCGGGCAGAGGAAGTTTTAAACGCGTCAGAAGATAACGAGGATTAAACTCGCCTACTGATAACACAGCAGAAAATTGCGGCTCACTTAGCACTTGATAAGCTTGAATCTTCGCATCCAAATTGACACCAAAAGAGCTCAAATTTAACCCGTCTATCAAGACATTTTCTTGTGGTAAGTCGACATCAACTTTTACGGCACTAAGCTTAGCGTTAATTGGGCTTGTAGGTAACGCGGTACTTTCCACATCAGCGGATAACACCAAAGAATCCAGTGTCAAAAACTCTCTTTCTGGGAAAACCGCAAGGTTGGCATTAAGCGTTGCTTTGGCTTTAATAGGAGACTGCCCTTGCAAATCACTTTGTGTGACGGCGATATCCATAACCATTGGCCATGCTTTATCCCACTGAACGTCGTTAAGCTGCACATTTAGCGTAGCATTAATGAGCTGATTGGTTTGTTCGTCACGGTATTCAACTTGAGCATTCTCAATACGGAGTTCATCAAGTTGGATATCTGGTAGCTTTTTGTTGATGGCGTCATTTTCATCATTTGCCTGCTCAGAGCTAGCAGATGCTGTGGTTGGCGCATTAGAGCCTGTGGAACCCGAACCACTCACTTCTTCAGCCGTTTCTAACTGCCAATTACCTTGGCCTTGGGCATCTTTATTTAAGCGCGCTTTGACATTTACCAAGCTAACCTTGTTGACCTGAACTTTTTGCTCCAATAACGGCAAAATAGCCAAGCCAAATTCTGCACGATCGAATTGTACTATTTCAGCGTCCGTACCGAGCGCCACGCCAATATCTTCTAAGCTAAGACCTAACCAAGGAAAAAACGACCAGCTAATATCACCGTCTAAACGCAAATTAACATTGGCTTTTTCTAGTGCAACACTCTTGAGCTCGTCTTTAAAGTCGTTTGGATTGACGAACAGCATTACGTACGCCAACAAAATAGCAATAATGGCCAATAAACCAGCCACCAACAGTGAAAGTCGCTTTATCCAAACCATGGCAAACTCCTTAATAAATTACCCTTACCAGCCTCCCTCTTAGCAGGGGGAGGAGCTAAGTTCGATTTTTTGTTCCTTCCCATTATCTTCAAAGAGAGAGGTGCAAAAATGTTGCCCTATCATAGCACTCGAAGTAAGCATTTATCGATGCAATAGCGACAACTCATTAAAAAACACCTAGGCAAAGCATAGAAGCTAAAGAGCCCACGTTCTATAATGGGGAAATTATGTCATGCTCTTATTATACAAAAACGTGGCGACCATTCGTCACCATCACTGTGGAGAACTCAATCAATGTCAGATCGCATTGCCAGTGTCGAGCGTAATACGCTTGAAACTCAGATCAAGGTGTCGATTAACTTAGACGGTACCGGTAAATTCAACTGCGTCACAGGCGTTCCTTTCCTTGATCACATGCTTGAGCAAGTAGCACGTCATGGCTTGATTGACTTAGACATCCATGCGGTTGGCGACCTACACATTGACGCTCACCACACCGTTGAAGATTTGGGGATTACATTAGGCCAAGCGTTTGAGATTGCCGTTGGCGACAAAAAAGGCATCAAACGATACGGCCACGCCTACGTTCCTCTAGATGAAGCCTTGTCTCGCGTGGTTATCGACTTTTCTGGTCGTCCAGGTCTAGAAATGCACGTGCCTTTCACTCGTGGCTCTGTCGGTGGTTTTGACGTAGATTTGTTCTCTGAATTCTTCCACGGTTTTATCAACCACGCCAAAGTTACACTGCACCTAGACAATCTACGTGGTAAGAACACTCACCACCAAGCGGAAACCATTTTCAAAGCATTTGGCCGCGCATTACGCATGGCACTAGAAGCGGACGAACGCATGGCAGGGCAAATGCCTTCCACTAAAGGTTCTCTGTAAAATTCTCTTGGAATGAGTAGTAAGAGTATGAGTGAGATGAAAAAATCCACCGTCGCGGTTATTGATTACGGTATGGGCAACCTTCACTCGGTTGCCAAAGCCCTTGAACACGCAGCCGATGAAAACACGTCTGTCATTGTCACCAGTGACCCTGCGGTAATTGATGCCGCTGATCGGGTGCTGCTACCTGGTGTTGGCGCTATTCGCGACTGTATCGGTGAAATGCACAACGCAGGGCTTGTTCCTAGCATTAAAAAAGCCATGGCTGAAAAACCTTTTCTTGCTATTTGTGTCGGCATTCAGTCTTTGATGTCTCACAGTGAAGAAAACGGCGGTGTTGATTGTTTAAACCATTTTCAGGGCAACGCTCTGTTCTTTGGTGAGAAACACATCGACCATGATGGCAGCAAGCTTAAAGTACCACACATGGGCTGGAATCAGGTTAAACAGACCATTAACCACCCTCTCTGGGCTGATATCCCAGATAATGCTCGTTTTTACTTTGTTCATAGTTTTTATGTTGTGCCAGAGAACAAAAGCGAAGTGGCGGCTACCTGTGACTATGGTTTAGAGTTTTGTGTGGCAATCGCCCGCGATAATGTATTCGCTGTGCAATTCCACCCAGAGAAAAGCCATAAAGACGGTCTTCAGTTGTACAAAAACTTCCTTCAGTGGAATGGCAAGCCATAACAACAAACGATTAGTTTGTTTAGACAGAAGTATATTAGATTCTAGGAGCGCCATTTTATGGGCTTAGCAAAACGTATTATTCCTTGCCTTGATGTGGACAATGGCCGCGTTGTAAAAGGCGTCCAGTTTGTTGATATTCGTGACGCTGGTGACCCTGTTGAAGTAGCCAAGCGTTACAACGAGCAAGGCGCGGATGAGATTACTTTTTTAGACATCACCGCCAGCTCAGATGACCGAGCAACCACTGTTCATATGGTCGAAGCCATTGCCAGCCAAGTATTTATTCCCCTAACTGTTGGCGGCGGTATTCGCACCTGCGAAGACATTCGTCGCATGCTAAACGCTGGCGCGGATAAAGTTGGCATTAATACCGCTGCGGTATTTAACCCTGAATTTGTTCGTGAAGCGGCTCAGCGCTTCGGCTCTCAATGTATTGTTGTCGCTATCGATGCTAAGAAAGTCAGTGCCGAAGGCGAAACAGACAAATGGGAAATCTTCACCCATGGCGGACGTAAGCCAACAGGCTTGGATGCGGTTGAGTGGGCCAAGAAAATGGTCGAATACGGCGCAGGAGAAATCCTGTTAACCAGTATGGACCGCGACGGTACGAAAAATGGTTTTGACCTTGGTGTTACTCGTGCCATTAGTGAAGCTGTGCATGTACCTGTCATTGCTTCTGGTGGTGTTGGTAACTTAGATCACCTTGTAGATGGTGTCATTGAAGGTAAAGCCGACGCCGTATTGGCCGCCAGTATTTTCCATTTTGGCGAATACAGCATTCAAGAAGCCAAGCAGCGTATGACCGATGCTGGCATCGAAATGCGTCTATAACCCATTCATCTAGTGAAAATTGTCGATCTAAAGACCGATCTACAGGTAATTGTATTTTTGTAGATCGTGTCTTAGCGCGACAGATTCATTATATATATGTTCTAGAAGTCAGCATTTTTTGTGCACAAGGCATCTGCTGCTTGCTGCGAATAAGCTCTGCCGAGTACAATCCTTAAAATTTAATTTTGCCTTACTTAATAGAAGGAAGACTTCTTGACCACCTTAACCGATGCCTTGCAAGCGCTGGCTGCACATTGCCAACAAGCTGCCACGACTTCTGCATTAACGTTTCATCGTGGTGTGGAGCGCGAAGCACTGCGAGTTGAACACTCTGAAGGCCGCATATCACACAAGCCTCATCCTAAAAGCTTAGGGTCGGCATTGACGCACAGCTCGATTACGACAGATTACTCTGAATCCTTGATGGAGTTTATTACTGGCGTTCACCCAAGTGTTGAAGGTGTTATTCAAGAGCTAGAAGACATTCATAACTTAGTAAACCACGAGCTCTTCAAGCAAGACGAATGTTTGTGGCCTGCTAGCATGCCTTGCTATTTAAATGGCAATGACGATGTCCCTATTGCGTATTATGGTGAATCCAACACAGGCAAGTTAAAGCGCGCTTATCGTGAGGGTTTATCCAATCGCTACGGTCGCATTATGCAATGTATTGCAGGCATGCATTATAACTTTTCCTTCGATAAGGATTTCTGGTCGTTTTTAGAGCATCACAAAGGCAAATCGAACCTATCTAACTCTGAGAAGCAAGCTTTTCAATCGGACAACTATTTTGCACTGATCCGTAACTTCCGCCGTAGCTCTTGGATGCTGTCTTTACTGTTTGGGGCTTCACCGGCGATCGATGAAAGCTTTTTACCTAAAAAGCCTGATAGCTTAAATGAACTTGAAGAAAATACTTGGTTCGGCCCAAAAGCCACATCACTTCGCATGAGCGACCTTGGTTATCAAAACAAGGCTCAAGCCGACTTATACGTTTGCTATAACGAAGTAGACACTTATATTAGCACTATCAAAAAAGCGCTGCGCACACCCTATCAGCGCTATCAAGATATTGGCGTAAAAGTTGACGGGCAATACCGACAACTGAACAGCAATCTGCTGCAGATTGAAAACGAGTATTACAGCGACATTCGCCCGAAACGCGTTACCCAACCAGGTGAACACCCAAGTGCAGCCTTGCACGCCAGAGGCGTCGAATATATTGAAGTTCGCATCATGGACTTGGATCCTAGTTCACCCATTGGCATGCAATCTTCAACCTTGTACTTCATTGATGTTTTCTTGCTCTATTGCATGTTACGTGGCGATGAGCATTTAGGCAGCGCAGAATGCAGTCAACTTCGTATTATGCAGCAAGAAATTGCATCTCATGGCCGTGACTTAGATATGGATTTCGATTTCGGTCAAGGTCCAACTAAGCTTCGTACCAAAGCAGAAGACATGCTGAACTCTCTAACAGAAGTCGCGAAATTTCTATCTAGTAAAACAGGCAACCCTGCTTATAAAAATGCAGTAGAAGTTCAACGAGAAAAATTAAGTGACGTATCTAAACTGCCGTCAGCTCAGCTGCTGGAACTCAGTAAAGCACAACAAGGCTATCAGAATGCCATGTTAGCATTATCGAAAGAGCAACAAGCCAAATGGATGTCTTGCCCTTTATCTGCTGAACTAACGAGTGAATTTGCGCAAAAAGCAGAGCGCTCTTTACATGACCAAGCAGCCATAGAAGCAGCGGACGAAGTGGACTTTGATGCCTTTTTGGTTGACTACTTAACTCCGCAATAAAATACAGAAATCTACCTAACAGACATAAAAAAAGCCTCTAACAAGGCTTTTTTTATGTCTTAAAAGTACTAAACCCTTTTGGTGCTATGTCGTGGGCAAGATCAAGAAGAGTCTATTCTTAACTTGTTATTGGCCACAGCAGTCGAACAAGGGTTTTATATTATGCGTTTGGCGAAACAGGAATCTCTTCAAGATTTTCTAATACAAGCCATTCTGCCAACTTGGTACGTAGATCATCAACACCATCGCCATTCAAAGAAGAGAAGGTTTGGACTGAACCATCAACACCCAGTGTTTTTAGAACTTTCTGTACAGCCAACATAGTAGATTTAGCAGGACCACGCTTTAGCTTGTCAGATTTAGTTAATAGCACATGAACTTTCATACGATTGGATTTTGCCCAATCCAGCATCATTTCATCAAACTCTTTTAATGGATGACGGATATCCATCACCAATACAACGCCCGCCAAAGAACGACGATTCATCAAGTAATCTTGCATGTGTGCTTGCCACACTTTTTTCATGGCAATCGGCACTTTTGCGAAACCATAACCTGGAAGGTCAATAAGACGACGATCATCAACATTCAGGCCAAAGCAGTTAATCAACTGAGTTCGACCAGGTGTTTTTGATGTACGTGCTAATTTTTTTTGATTCGTAAGGGTATTTAACGCAGTAGATTTACCAGCATTAGAGCGACCTGCAAATGCGACTTCGACACCTTGGTCTAAAGGACATTGGGAAAGTTTCTCTGCACTTTTAATAAAATGCGCGGATTGGAAAGTGGAGTCAAAAGGGGTCATAAGTTGATATTCGTCAGTAGATTCGGATTTGCATTCAGCGTTATTTCAATTGCTGTATATAATGCCAGCAATCAGTAGAAGATGCCATGTTAAACTCAGTAAGCAGCGGTAAACAAAGAAAATCTAGGTGAGCAACATTGATCGAATACAAGATTTTACAGGAAACACCTGAAAACTATCGATCAATACGCTTTAATGTTGTAAGTTTTATGTAAACTTACTGGAAAAGCAGAACCTTCGTTGGTTGAAATAATCGTATTCTATGTAATTCTATGCATGATATACACATACCCATTAAATATTAATACAACGATTAAATACGATCAGGAGCAACCCATGATAAAGCTGTTTTCAGCGCTAATACTTTCCTTATTTGTCTCACTCACCGCAAACGCAGCAGACTACAGTGATGGCAATGGCTACACCACAATTAAAACTCCCGTTCGTACTAGCGATCCCAGCAAAATCGAAGTTACTGAAATTTTTTGGTATGGCTGCCCACATTGTTACAAACTTGAGCCAATCGCTCAGGCTTGGAAAAAGAATGTTCCTAGCGATGTCGACTTTAAATTCCTACCGGCTGTTTTTGGCCGAGGCTGGTTAGCTCATGCTAAAGCCTTCTATGTCGCTGATTTACTTGGTATTGAAGATAAAGTTCGTGCAGATATCTTTAATGCTATCCATGTTGAACGTCGTAATCTAAACTCTGAAGATGCGTTGGCAAGTTTCTTTGCCAACTATGGAGTAAGCGAAGATGAGTTCCGCAAACAGTACAACTCTTTTGCGGTTAATAGCCGCCTAAGCCAAGCCGATGCGAAGATTCGCGCTTATGGTGCGCGTGGTGTTCCAGGGATAATTGTAAACGGTAAATATTTGGTTAGTGCCGAGACAGCAAACGGCAACGAGAATATTTTCAAAGTCGTTGATTTTCTTATAGAAAAAGAACGTCAAAAATAATTTTAATGAGGCGATATGACGGAATCATCAAGTGAAAAACTGATCGAAGTTTTGCGCAAGGCCGTTTCTAGAACCAGTATGTTGGCCGAAGGAAATGACCCTAAACTGGATTCCGTTGTACGCCAAATTCGTTTGGCAATCACCAAAGGCGCCAATGCCACTGAAATACAAGCAGTGCTCAATGACGCAGAACCTCTGCTTATTCAAAGTGATGAGGCTCAATTGGCTAGAGCAAAACAAGTCCGAAACTGTTTACAAGAACTGATCGACCTTCTTGAGCAACAAGAACAGAAAAACGTTCCGCAAAATGAAAAAAAACAACTAGAGGCCCAAATACGCATGCATTGGCAGGCGTCTTCACAATGGCCAGGACTATTAAAAGGCTTTCTATCCTTAGCCGAAAAGACCTTATCTCAAACTGATTCTAATAAGCCTAAAAGCTCATTTTTTAAGAGTTTCTTCAATTCTAAGACAGATACTGCCGTCTCAAAAAATGATCATGAAGTCATGGGAGAAATAAGCCATACTCTTGCTGGCTTAATGAATAACTTAATGCTTCCAAGCCATTACGATGATGATATTGCCGACCTTAAAAAAGCATTAGTAGGTAACAAAAACCTACAACAACTGCCCGCTCTGCTTGATGAAATCATCAACTTGATCATGGTCGCCATAGGGAAAACCCAAGAAAATTTAACGAACTATCTAAATCAGCTAAATAAACAACTTGCCAGTATCAATGATTCGATCAGTAACAGCTATAACTCTCAAAAGAATTTGTCTGAAAGCCGCGAAGGCTTTAATACAAGACTACAAATGCAAGTTACAGACACCTCTCAGGCCGTACAAGATGCCAGCGATTTAGACAGTCTGAAATCCCTTATCAACGAGAAAATGACAACGATTTCAAGCACCATGACTGAGTACCGTACTCAAATGCTGGAACAAGAAAAGCACGCTAATCAGTCTATTACTCAGCTTAAAAATAAAGTCACAAGAATGGAGAAAGACACCGCCTCATTGCGCTCTTTACTACAAGAAAAGCTTGCTCAAGCGATGACTGATTCATTGACAGACTTGCCCAATCGCACTGCGTATCAAGATGCCATTTTACCCCTTTGCAAAATCATGCAAAAAACACAAAAACCGATTTGTTTAGCGGTTTGTGATATTGACCATTTTAAAAAGGTCAATGACACTTGGGGGCATCTTGCTGGTGATAAAGTACTGCGCCTTGTTCCCAAGCAAATACGCAACATTTTATTAAAACAAGACCACATATTTCGTTATGGTGGCGAAGAATTCGTCATCATTTTTCCCGAAGCAAACATTGAGCAAGCTATCCAGCGCGCTGAAGCGATACGCCTTGCCGTTGAAAAAACCCCTTTCAACATGCAAGGTGAGCCAGTATCGATTTCGGTATCAATAGGTGTGGCAGAACTTAAGCCACAAGAAGACCCAGAATCTTTATTTTCCCGTGCAGACAAACAGCTTTATCTGGCCAAAGAATCTGGTCGAAATCGTGTCATGGCACACAAATAGAAAGGACAAAGCAGTACCAGAGCCTTGCCGTCGGGGTTACAATAACCACATATACAATACAGCACTTTACCGAGTGACTATTTGCACACTATAGAAACGTAAGTAGGGCTGAAAACTAGATATAGGCGTGCGACGCCGCCATTAGGATGAAGTAGTTTATGCAAGACGATCAGAAAAAAACCACCGACTTTGGTTTTAAAGAAATCCCCACCGATGAAAAAGTACAAGCCGTCGCGCAAGTTTTCCATTCCGTAGCTGCAAAATACGACATTATGAACGATCTAATGTCTGGCGGCATTCACCGCCTATGGAAGCGTCACACCATCAGTCAATCAGGTGTTCGTGCAGGCAATTGTGTTCTAGACATTGCTGGCGGCACAGGAGATTTAACCCTTAAGTTTTCACGCCTAGTCGGTAGCCAAGGCCAAGTCATCCTAGCCGACATCAACGACTCAATGCTAAAAGTAGGCCGTGACAAGCTGGCAAACCAAGGCATTGTAGGCAATGTAAAATTTGTACAGGCGAATGCAGAAGCTCTCCCCTTCCCTGATGATACATTCGACTGTATCACCATTGCTTTTGGCTTGCGCAACGTAACAGACAAATCCAAAGCGCTAGCGTCTATGTATCGTGTATTAAAACCAGGCGGTCGTTTACTGGTATTGGAGTTTTCTAAACCTGAATCAGACCTTCTTTCACAAGTTTACGATCAGTATTCTTTCCGTCTCTTACCTGCGATGGGGAAACTAATTGCCAACGATGCTGACAGCTACCGCTATCTAGCCGAATCTATTCGTATGCACCCTGATCAAGAAACGCTAAAAGGCATGATGGAAGAGGTTGGTTTTGAACGAGCAAGCTACCAAAATTTAACTGGCGGCATTGTAGCGCTTCATAAAGGGTTTAAATTCTAATCATGTTAACCAGTGCTTTCCGTTTAATACGCATTCTATTTACGATTGTGCGCTTTCGCCTTGATGTGTTTATTCCCTTTGCTCTTTTGCCTTGGTATATCCGCTATACATTGGGGGCAGTTTGTTCAATCGGCCGCAAACGCGCTAGCAAAAATAAAGGTGAACGACTGCGCCTTGCGCTAGAGTCTCTTGGCCCTATATTCGTTAAATTCGGACAAATTCTTTCAACAAGACGAGACCTGCTTGACGACGACATCGCCGATGAACTGGCAAAGCTTCAAGATAAAGTACCTGCATTTCCAGGACATATTGCTCAAGCCATTGTTGAAAGAGATCTTAAAGCTCCCGTAGCCCAGCTTTTTGCCGAGTTCGATACTACTCCGCTTGCATCCGCATCTATTGCACAAGTACACACAGCAAAGCTACACAGCGGTGAAGAGGTTGTAGTAAAAGTTATTCGGCCAAAAATCGAAATAACCATTAGTAAAGATATAGGCCTACTTTATACATTAGCCCACCTTGTTGCCAATATGAGCGCCGACGGTAAACGCTTAAGACCCGTCGAAGTAGTGACCGATTATGAATACACCATTCTAGACGAACTTGATTTAGCCAAAGAAGCCGCTAACACAGGGCTACTACAGCGTAATTTCACTAACTCTGAATTGCTCTATGTACCTCAGGTTTATTGGGATTATAGCCACCGTAATGTCATGGTGATGGAGCGTATCTCAGGAATCCCTGTTGCAGACATTGCCGCTCTAAACAAAGCCAATGTAGATATGAAATGTTTGGCTGAACGCGGTGTCGAGATCTTCTTTACACAAGTTTTTTCTCACAGTTTTTTCCATGCAGATATGCATCCAGGTAACATATTCGTGGATGTGAGCAACCCGCAAAAACCTAAATACATTGCGATAGACTGCGCCATAATGGGCAGCCTAGATGATGCAGATAAAAACTACTTAGCACGTAATTTATTGGCATTTTTCCAGCGCGATTATCGTATGGTGGCGGAACTTCACGTGGAAAGTGGTTGGGTTCCAAAGGGCACTCCAGTGCATGCATTCGAATCAGCTATTCGTAGCGTTTGCGAACCAATGTTTGCCAAACCACTTAAAGACATCTCTTTTGGTCAAGTCCTTATCGGCTTATTTCAAACAGCGCGACGCTTTAATATGGAAGTGCAGCCGCAGTTGGTTTTGCTAGAAAAAACATTGCTGAATATCGAAGGATTAGGCCGTCAGCTTTATCCAGACTTAGACCTTTGGGTCACCGCGAAACCTTTCCTTGAACGCTGGATGCGCGAACAAATGGGGCCAAAACGGGTAATGGAAGAAGTTCGCAAGCAAGCCCCTCAATGGGCTGGCCAACTACCACAGATTCCAAACTTAGTTTTTACCGCATTATCACAAATGTCACATCAAGAAGAGCGTATGCAAGCGCAAACAGATGCCATCGCGCAACTAGGCAAGGAACTGAAAAGTAGCAGACAAGGCTTGCCTTTCCGGCTACTTGGCGCATTAAGCATTGGGGCAGCTTGGTTTATTACCGATCCAGTATCTTTAAAGCATTTAGAAGTTGCCGATGTTACTAGCCTTGGGCTGTTTCTAGTTGGTCTATACTTACTTGTCTTAAAACCGTAACATTTGAGAGACTATAATGAAATCTGATGTATTGGCTGAATTAGCAGCCACTCTAGAAGAACGTAAAACCGCAGCAGCTGACTCATCTTATGTTGCCAGCCTACACGCAAAGGGATTAAATAAGATCCTAGAAAAAGTCGGCGAAGAAAGCATTGAAACCATAATAGCAGCGAAAGACGCTGTTATCTCGGGCGATAAGTCGGATTTAATTTATGAAACCGCAGACCTTTGGTTCCACACGCTTGTCATGTTATCTCACCTAGACATTGGCCCAGATGCTATTCTTGATGAGTTAGCTCGTCGTTTTAACTTATCTGGGCTTGACGAAAAAGCCAACAGAAGTAACTAAACAGCAGGAGTAATCTATGTTCGGTGGTATCAGTATTTGGCAATTATTAATTGTCTTGGCAATTTTAATACTCATTTTCGGCACGAAGAAATTGAAAAACCTAGGTTCTGATCTAGGCGGTGCAGTAAAAGGCTTTAAAGAAGCTGTCGACAAAGACAGTGACGAAGAAAAAGAAAAAGAGAAAGACGCACAGCATAAAGTTATCGATGCTGACACAAAAAAAGACGATAAGAGCGCCTAAACTGTGTTCGATATTGGCTTTTCAGAACTTCTTGTTGTCTTTGTTGTAGGTCTGCTTATTCTTGGGCCTGAACGCTTGCCCCACGCTGCAAAAACAGCGGGGCTTTGGGTTCGTAAAATCCGCCGCAGCATAGGTTCAGTGCAGAGAGAAATTAATGCACAGTTGGACCATGAAGAACTGCAGCAAAAAATTACCGAAACCAATCAACGCCTATTAAAAGAAGGCCAAGCCATTCAAAACACCATCACACCTTATCCAGAAGAATATAAGGCGAAAAACGACGCAGTGCCTGAAACAGAGATGCAGCCACTCAAAGCAACACCAGAAGCGGCAAGCGATCCTACAGAGCAAGGAAAAGCAGACCAAAAAGACATTGCAGCGGATACGACAAACCAACGTTAGTGACATCCTAATCATTGTAAGTTGGATAACTTCTTCATACCTTTCACATTACGGCGGATATAAGACGCATTATGAGCACTGATTCTTCAAATCAAGCCCCATTGGTTGCTCACCTGATTGAGCTGAGAAACCGTTTATTAAAATGTGTTGTTGCTATTCTGGTTCTTTTTGTTGGCTTATATGCGTTTGCTAACGACTTGTACTTGATCGTATCCGAGCCTTTGCGTTTATTATTGCCTGCTGGCAGCTCACTCATTGCTACCGAAGTCGCATCACCGTTTCTGGCTCCACTCAAGCTAACGTTTGCAGTGTCTGTTTTGATCTCTGTTCCATACACGCTATTTCAAGCATGGTCTTTTATCGCACCAGCGCTGTATAAGAACGAAAAACAAATTGCCATTCCCTTGCTCATTTCCAGTATTTTTCTGTTTTATGCTGGGGTTTTGTTTGCTTACTTTGTCGTATTACCACTCATTTTTGGCTTTTTCACTACGGTAGGACCAGGTGAAGTCACTGTAATGACAGATATTAACAACTACCTAAATTTTGTATTAAAGTTGTTTTTTGCTTTTGGTGTTACCTTTGAAATTCCTGTCGCCACGTATCTACTAATTAAAGCTGGCGTCACCACAGTGGCGACACTATCAAAAAAACGCCCTTATATTTTCTTAGGCTGCTTTGTCGTTGGAATGCTAATCACTCCGCCAGATATTTTTTCACAGACCTTGCTTGCGATTCCTATGTGGATGCTCTTTGAGCTTGGGCTTATTGCTGGGCGCACGGTAAAAGTCGTCGTCGATGGGAGTGAAGAAAATGAAGAAGAGGCAACGGATAGAGCGGGCTAAGAGACTCATCATTATTAAGAAACGCTGAGTCATCTGCTATTTTCAATTTAACATAAATGTCACAGGACCATCGTTGGTAAAAGACACCTTCATATCAGCCCCAAAGCGCCCTGTTTCAACTTTATCGTACTGAGCGCGTACTTGATTAACAAAATCGTTAAATAGCCTCTCACCCTCTGTAGGAACCGCTGCAATAGAAAACCCAGGCCGAAGGCCTTTCTTAGTTTCTGCCGCCAAAGTAAATTGCGACACCAGCAAAACACCGCCACCTACCTGCTGAACATTAAGGTTCATTTTGCCATCTTGATCACTAAACATGCGGTACTTTAATAACTTGTCAGCTAGACGCTGGGTATCAGCTTCTGTGTCGCCTTTTTCGATACCCACCAGCACTAATTGCCCGTGATCAATTTCACCTATCGTTTCCCCATCTACGACCACACTGGCACCCAATGCCCGCTGTACTAATACCTTCATGGCTTACCTCTTTTTCTCTATCTACCGGAACCTATCACTTTAACAAAGCCCAGATAAAACAAAAGCGCCCGAAGGCGCTTCTGTCGCTCACGAATTCATTTGCATGAATTCATTTGCTGCTGCTCTTTATAGAATAGCGAGTATTACTTACGGCCAGCGCGTTTACGCTCGTTTTCAGTCAATAATTTCTTACGAACACGGATGCTTTCTGGTGTTACTTCTACCAATTCATCGTCTTCGATAAACTCAAGCGCTTGCTCAAGAGTGTGGCGAATCGGTGGAGTCAACGTCAATGCTTCATCTGTACCAGAGGCACGCATGTTAGTTAACGCCTTACCTTTAACTGGGTTAACCGTTAAATCATTATCGCGTGAGTGAATGCCGATAACCTGACCTTCGTATACTTCAACCGCGTGACCCAAGAACAAACGACCACGGCTTTGTAGGTTAAACAAAGCGAACGCTGCTGTTTTACCAGTAACCATACTGATCAATACACCGTTCTGACGACTACCAACATCACCATCTTTTACTGGACCGTAATGATCAAATACGCTGGTCATGATACCAGAGCCAGATGTCAATGTTAGGAACAAGCCACGGAAGCCAATCAAACCACGAGAAGGCGTCATGAATTCTAGACGAACACGACCCTTGCCATCTGGTTCCATGTTAGTTAACTCA
Source organism: Marinomonas foliarum (assembly GCF_016906065.1). NCBI lineage: Bacteria > Pseudomonadati > Pseudomonadota > Gammaproteobacteria > Oceanospirillales > Oceanospirillaceae > Marinomonas > Marinomonas foliarum. The sequence goes on from NZ_CP070273.1 coordinate 1,505,222, forward strand.
GCTTTACGCAAGCCAAGCTCTTCCATGATAGAACCTTGGTGTTGCTCTTCAACGTCGATAACGACTAACTCAAATGGTTCTTGAATTTTTCCGTCAACAAGCTTTTGAACCACTTCAGGACGAGAAACCCCCATCTCAAAGCCTTCGCGACGCATGCTTTCAATCAATACAGAAAGATGAAGCTCACCACGACCAGATACGATAAATTTATCTGGCGTTTCGCCTTGACGAACACGTAAGGCTACGTTGTGGATAAGCTCTCGATCAAGACGATCAGAGATATTACGAGTCGTAATATATTTACCTTCTTTACCAGCGAACGGGGAGTCATTCACCATGAAGGTCATGCTTACTGTTGGTTCATCTACAGATAATGCAGGAAGCGCTTCAACACACTCAGGATTACATAATGTGTCAGAAATACTTAGACCATCGATACCTGTGATACAAACAATATCTCCAGCAGAGGCTTGGTTTGTATCAACACGAGCTAGACCGTGGTAACCCTTCACGTTTAGGACTTTACCTTTACGCTCTTTGCCATCTGCCGATTTAACAATCACTTGTTGGTTTGGAGACAACAAGCCACGAGTAATACGACCGATACCGATAACACCAACATATGCATCGTAATCCAATGCAGAAACCTGCATTTGGAACATACCCTCTGGATCAACATCAGGCACAGGCACGCTGTCGACGATCATTTGGTAAAGAGGCGTCATGTCTTCCGCCATATTTTCTGGATCATCACCAGAAATACCATTGATTGCAGACGCATAGATAACAGGGAAATCTAATTGCTCTTCTGTTGCACCAAGGCTGTCGAACAAATCAAAAACCTGATCCATAACCCAATCAGGACGAGCACCTGGGCGGTCAATTTTGTTGATAACAACGATCGGACGAAGACCACGCTCAAATGCTTTTGATGTTACGAAGCGAGTTTGTGGCATTGGACCATCAACGGCGTCAACTAACAAAAGTACAGAGTCAACCATAGACAATACACGCTCAACCTCACCACCGAAGTCGGCGTGTCCAGGTGTATCAACGATATTAATACGGTAGTCGTGCCACATAATTGACGTGTTTTTCGCCAAAATTGTGATGCCACGCTCTTTCTCTTGATCGTTCGAATCCATGATTCGCTCAGAACCTAGGTCCTTACGATCAAGTGTTCCAGATTGGCTTAGTAGCTGGTCAACCAAGGTAGTTTTACCATGGTCAACGTGGGCAATAATAGCTACATTACGTAACTTATTGATATCATTAGACATTTATAGTTCTCTGCATTTAGCGTGAGCAAAAAGATATACCGCCGCTTGATACGGGCAGGCATGCTCTTCAAGCGTCTCGGATCTTGGTGCGGGGTAAAATTCGCGCAATTGTACCCTTATATTGATCAATATCCCATTAAAGTGACAAAAAAAGTCCACAAAAAATACTTCAATAGGGTAAAAAGCGCATTCGAATAAAAACGATAACATTCATATACTACAAAAATGCTACCGTTTTTTAGTACTTATTAAGGTAGGTAAACACCTACATTTTCATGTCCTTTTCCTAATAAAAAAGAAGCATGCATACGACTCATGACACCTTTACCGCAATATAATAAATACGTCACATCTTTATCTAAGTCAGCCCAATTCGTTTCTAGCGAAAAAAACGGAATCACTTTGACTGGACGTCCACTCACCTTTAATGGACGGTTGCTTGCTTCATCGGGATGACGAATATCAATAATCACTTCATCACCAACCGGCATGCGCACAACAGGCACTTCACCTTGATATTGCTTAGACACATCATCCATCACATTTTGAATAGACATAATCTGTGCATTCTCAATGGCGCTTTCTAGTACAGCAAAATCAAAATTGGACTCTTGCTTCTCTACACGGTGCATTTTAGCTCGCGTCGTTGGCTTCACCGAAATAACGCCACAAAATTCAGGCATACTTGCAGCAAAAGGCGCAGTACCTATTTCGATGGCCTTATCTATAATGACCTGTTTATTTGTGGTAATCAAAGGACGAAGCACCAACTCTTCTGTCACTTGGTCAATTACTTTTAAATTCATTAGAGTCTGGCTAGATACTTGGGCAACGCTCTCGCCCGTCACCAAAGCCTTCGCCCCCACTTCAGGCATTAACTGAGACGCTGCTCGTAACATCATGCGCTTAAGAATCACGCCCATTTCGGCGTTATCGACTTTCGTAAGAATCTCTCCAACAACGGCTTCGAAAGGCACAGTAATAAACTTCACATTCAGCGTTGAGCCATATTTTTCCCATAGAAAATTAGACACTTGCTTTACACCAATCTCGTGAGCATCGCCGCCAAGGTTAAAAAAGCAAAAGTGTGTTTTTAAGCCTCGGCTCATGGTGAGATAAGAACTAACTGTCGAATCATAACCGCCAGACATCAAAGACAGTACACAGTCCTGCGAACCTAATGGGTAACCACCAAGACCTTCTACACGTTGCTCAATCATCCACACTCGGCTATCACGAATATCGATAGGCACCAATACTTCAGGATTCTTTAACCGAACAGCCAAAGCACCACAACGTGCTTTTAGGCAACCACCGATATGGCGCTCTGCATCTACAGACGTAAAGTCATGATGACCTACTCGTTTAACTCGAACAGCAAACACAGCATCTTTGATAACATCACCATAAGAAACTATGGCTTGCTCAACAATGTCATCTAGATCAACTAAAGGGAATTCACGTACGAATTGAAAGTGTGCGATACCAGCAATGCTCGATAGCGCTTCGGTAAACTCTTCCCGTAATTCATCTTTATCAGAAAACACTTCGATGAAGTCCCAGTTACCAGATACGACGACGTCAGCATCATGCTTTTTTAGAACCAACTTAACATTGTGTCGAAGCTGCTTAATAAAAGCTTTTCGAACAGGACGACTTTTAATAGTGATTTCTGCAAAGAACTTAACAATAAATTTCATAGGGATTGTGGTTTTTACCGGATATTTATAAAGGCGCACAGTATAAAGAAAAGACATTCGATACGAAAACGCTAAATTCGCACCAAAACAACACAAAACACAAAAAATCGCACCACAAAAGTGCAATTACAGTTTTTATCGCCCTCTCCATGAGCCACAAATAAGTGCAATTTATAAGTGAGAACGTCTATCTATTTGTAAAATATAGAGTTATTGCCTCGCACAAATTTCTGGCACAAGTTGTGCTTAATTCAATTTGATAAATAACTCGACAAACGGTGCTTTGTATTAAATATTAGAGCACCTTTTACAACGAAAAATAATTTCGCTTTAACTACGACTGGAGAACAACTATGTCAAACAAGACCCTTGCCTTGATTGCTGAGCACGACGCGAAGTGGGTTGACCTTCGCTTTACCGATTTTAAAGGTAAAGAACAACACGTATCTATTCCAGCTATTACGGTAGATGAAGAGTTTTTTGAAAACGGTCAGATGTTTGATGGATCATCAATCGCTGGTTGGAAAGGCATCAACGAATCCGACATGATCATGATGCCTCAGGACGATACTGCAATTATCGATCCTTTTACAGAAGAAGCGACTGTTATTGTTCGTTGTAACATCATCGAACCTTCTACTATGCAAGGCTATGACCGTGACCCACGTTCTGTTGCTCTTCGCGCTGAAGAATTCCTTAAATCAACAGGTCTTGGCGACACAGCATTCTTTGGTCCAGAACCAGAATTCTTTATCTTTGATGATGTTCGCTGGAAAACAGACATGTCTGGCAGCACAGTAGAAATCAACTCTGAAGAAGCGGCTTGGTCTTCTAACAAGAAGATTGAAGGCGGAAACATGGGTCACCGTCCTTTCGTTAAAGGCGGCTACTTCCCAGTACCACCAGTTGATTCTCACCATGACCTACGTGGCGCTATGTGTGGTGCTATGGAAACAATGGGCTTAGTTATCGAAGTTCATCACCACGAAGTAGCGACTGCTGGCCAGAACGAAATCGGTGTTAAATTCAACACTCTAGTTAAGAAAGCCGACGAAGTTCAAATTCTTAAGTACTGCGTACACAACGTAGCTCACGCTTACGGCAAAACAGCGACTTTCATGCCTAAACCAATCGTTGGTGACAACGGTTCTGGTATGCACGTTCACCAATCTTTCTGGAAAGATGGTACTAACCAATTCGCTGGTGACCAATACGCCGGCCTATCTGAAATGGCGCTTTACTACATTGGTGGTATCATCAAGCACGCTAAGGCATTGAACGCGTTCACTAACGCTTCAACTAACTCTTACAAGCGTCTTGTTCCTGGTTTCGAAGCTCCTGTAATGCTTGCATACTCTGCACGTAACCGTTCTGCTTCTATCCGTATTCCATACGTTGCAAGCCCTAAAGGCAAACGTATTGAAGCTCGTTTCCCTGATCCAACCGCTAACCCATACCTAGCGTTTGCAGCTATGTTGATGGCTGGTATCGACGGTATCAAAAACAAGATTCACCCTGGCGATGCAGCAGATAAAGATTTGTATGACCTTCCGGCTGAGGAAGCCTTAGCAATTCCACAGGTTGCTGGCAGCCTAGAAGAAGCGCTTAAGTGCCTAGACGAAGATCGTGCTTTCTTGACTCAAGGCGGTGTATTCTCTGATGGTATGATCGATGCTTACATTGATCTTAAATCTGGCGAAGCACAGCGCGTAGCAATGACAACTCACCCACTTGAGTTCGAACTTTACTACAGCGTTTAATCGCTACAGCACTTAATAAAATATGAAAGGCCCTGATACAAATCAGGGCTTTTTTTTGCCCTAAAAAAATCCTCCCAGCCATTGCGCACAATTATAGTGCATAATGTTTTTATCCCCATGACAATACCCTTAATAAACAAGCCATTCAAAGCTGCCCAATGTTGGTTCGCTTTTTGCAGCTGTATTGAAAGAAAGTCATGAAAGCAGGAGTCAACAGAGAGGCGCTGTCTGTGTATAGTTTACTAATCGACCATTTATCCACTGCTGTTGTTCAATTAAACGATCAACTTCAAATTGAGTATTTAAACCCTGCTGCCGAAATGTTGTTAGCTGTTAGCCGTCGTCGAATCTATGGCAACGACATCGGCGTTGCATTTAGGGAAAGCGAAGAAAGCATTCAAGCTTTGTACTCCGCTATTGAATCTGGCCATCCATTCACAAAACGTGAAGCTGAAATTGAATGTAGCAATAACAAAAAGCTTTTCTGCGATTACACTGTCACCCCCGTTATGGGCACGACCAATAACACAGAAAGCCTCATTATAGAGCTGTACCCTCGCGATCGAATGAAGCGGATTTCGCAAGAAGACGAAATCATCGCTAACCATGAAAGCAGTAAAGAGCTGGTTCGTGGCCTAGCTCATGAAATTAAAAACCCGTTGGGTGGTATTCGTGGTGCAGCTCAGCTGATTAGCCGCGCCTTTACCGATGAAGCACTAAACGACTACACGCAAGTCATTATTGAAGAATCAGATCGCTTACGAGATCTAGTCGATCGTCTATTAGGCCCAAGACAATTACCAAAAAATAAATCTCTCAACATTCACAAAGTGATTGAGCGAGTTAGACAACTTATTTCGGTTGAAACCGAGAACCAAATTAAAGTAATCAGAGACTACGACCCCAGTATTCCAGACTTAATCGGGGACGAATCACAGCTAATACAAGCGCTTCTAAATATCACCCGAAACGCGATGCAAGCGCTAATGGAAGATCAAGGCAATCATCACAAGACTATTCATATGGTAACGCGCGCTTTGCGACAATTCACCATCGGCTCAAAGCGCCATCGCTTAGTCTGCAAAATCAGCATCATCGATAATGGTCCAGGTATACCTGAACACATTTTGAAGACTCTTTTTTATCCCATGGTCAGCGGTAGAGCAGATGGTACAGGCTTAGGCTTATCTATCGCACAGTCAGTGATTCACCAGCATCATGGAATTATTGAATGCAACAGTTACCCACAGAAAACCGAATTTAATATATTAATTCCCATTGAGACGACAGTCCAAGAACAGGAGAAACACTCATGACACCAGAAGAAACCGTATGGATTGTTGACGACGATCGCTCTATTCGCTGGGTTTTAGAGAAGACATTAGAACAAGAAGGAATCCAATGTCGCTTGTTTGATTCTGCCGAAAACCTAGTCAACCTTATTGATAAAGAACAACCAAGCGCCATTATCAGTGACATTCGAATGCCTGGCATGGACGGCTTAGCGTTGCTTGAAAAGCTACAGAAAGATCACCCCTATTTACCTGTTATTATCATGACAGCACACTCAGATTTAGAAAGTGCAGTAGCCTCTTACCAAGGTGGTGCGTTTGAGTACCTACCTAAACCCTTCGATGTCGAAGAAGCCGTTAGCCTTGTAAAGCGCGCCATGCTTCACCACCGCAATGCACGACCAAGCACTGACGATATGGAAGCCGAAGAAGAGCCACAAGTAGACAAAGAAATTATTGGTGAAGCTCCAGCCATGCAGGAGGTTTTCCGTGCTATTGGTCGACTTGCCAATTCTAATATTACCGTACTGATCAATGGTGAATCCGGTACAGGTAAAGAGCTAGTGGCCCAAGCCCTACACACCCACAGCCCTCGTGCAGCAAACCCTTTTATCGCTTTAAACATGGCCGCAATTCCACACGACTTAATTGAGTCTGAGTTATTTGGCCATGAAAAAGGTGCCTTTACCGGTGCCAATACACAGCGCCGAGGCCGTTTCGAACAAGCCAATGGCGGAACTCTATTTCTAGATGAAATTGGCGATATGCCAGCTGAGACACAAACACGCCTATTACGTGTTTTAGCGGACGGAGAATTCTATCGAGTGGGTGGACATACCCCAGTGAAAGTCGATGTTCGCATAATTGCAGCAACCCACCAAAACTTAGAAAACTTGGTGCAAAAAGGTTCGTTCCGTGAAGATTTATTTCACCGCCTAAACGTCATCCGTATTCACTTACCTAAGCTGGCAGAGCGTCGTGAAGACATTCCAAAGCTTGCTCGCCACTTCTTGAGCCGCGCAGCTGAAGAACTTGCCGTTGAGCCTAAACTGCTTACCAAAGAAACAGAGAACTATCTGACTCAACTAGATTGGCCTGGTAATGTCAGACAACTAGAAAATACCTGCCGCTGGTTAATTGTTATGGCATCGGGGCGTGAAGTTCTAGTGGAAGACTTACCACCTGAGTTATTAGCGGCAATTCCGCACGAGCAGCCTTTTGCATCATGGGAAGAAGCGCTGAAAAATTGGGTAGACAGCACGCTAGCGACAGGCCAGAAAGGCATCCTTGATCAAGCCGTACCAAAATTTGAACGCATTATGATAGAAACGGCGCTTGCTCACACTGGCGGACGTCGCCGTGATGCTTCTCTTCTTCTTGGCTGGGGACGTAATACACTAACCAGAAAAATCAAAGAATTGAACATTGATCATGCTGAACAAGATGAGGATTAATCAGACCTCATAGAGAAAAGAGTGATGCAGGCATCATGAATTAGTATTTGCCTGCATTATCTCAGCTTTATGCTGTTTTAGACTTGCTTTTACAGACACAATCCCCTACTAATTAAAGACGACTAAATGACCATTAATAAACGGGAAAACTGTTATGTATCCAACACTTCAGTCCATGGGTATCACAAGCATACAGGACATTGAAAAATTCACTTTGCGCTATGAAGGCGGCCACGATGTTTTAAAAATTTACTACCGTCGTGAAAAAGGCTCGCTACTTCCAAAAAGTAAAAAATTCAAATTTGGTCGCTCGACTAAAACCGTTTTAGCAGACGGCGGTCAACAAACTTATCGACAAGTACAAGAGCCTTCTTTAATTGTCTTACGTGCAATGGAAGAGCTAGAGAAAATCGTCGGTCGACAGCACGAAACCAAAGCATCAAAAGAAGATTTGATCAAAGAACTTGAGCACTTAGAAAAAGTCGTTAATAGCAAAATTAACGAAATCAAAGTAAAAATTGAGTCGATGCAATAAATCAATTTGATCGTTTGACAGAACTCCCTCTTTTGACTGAGCGGTGACTTACTATCGCTCAGTCATTTGATCACATTACCAACTAGCCCCATTTATAAAATCTCGCTACAATCTCCCGCTATTTCATATCTACTATATTTTCCAGAAGCCAATTATTATGAATCTTATAACCTGCGTCGAAGAGCTGGCCGATATTATCCGTAAAGGCGGCGTTATAGCTTACCCAACAGAAGCGGTTTGGGGATTAGGCTGTGATCCTTACAACGAATCTGCTGTAAGGCGAATTCTGGCCCTGAAAGATCGTCCAGAATACAAAGGTCTGATTTTGATTGCGGGGGCAAAAAACGAGCTAACACCCTGGCTGCAGACGCTAGATGCAAAAGCAGCAGAACGCTTAATTAGTAAAAATGACATTCCCACTTCTTGGGTCGTACCGGATACAACAATCACCCCGAGCTGGGTGAGAGGTGAGCATCAAAGTGTCGCCATACGCCTTTCACAGCACCAACCAGTACAACGTTTGTGTGCGGCTTATCAAGGCGTCATTGTGTCGACTTCGGCTAATCCTGCGGGGCTAGATCCAGCCATGAGCGTAGAAGAAATAAATGCGTACTTTGGTGGCAAAGTGGATGCTATTTTTAACGCACCACTAGGTGGCGCTTCACAACCCTCACAAGTGAGAGACATTCTGACAGACACCCTGTTTCGAGCTTAAATTAAGCCAATACGGATAGGTATATCCATCTATTGTGTATAAGCCCAGTTTTTACCCACAATACAAAATAAAAAAGCGCGGTGACCTTGTTTATAAACTGGTCACCACGCTTTTTTCTTACTTTAACTGAGTTTAATGACCGCCTAGATAAGCATCACGCACTTCAGGATTAACCAAGAGCTCCGCTCCAGTTCCCGTCAATCGAATCTCACCATTCACCATAACATAGCCACGGTTGGCCAGTTTTAGTGCATGGTTAGCGTTCTGCTCCACCAAGAAAATTGTCATCCCAGTGCTAGCCACATCTTTCAAAATTTGAAAAATTTGCTTAACAATTATTGGCGCCAAACCTAGGCTTGGCTCATCCAATAAAAGCAATTTTGGACGACTCATTAGAGCTCGCGCTATAGCCAACATCTGCTGCTCACCACCAGACATGGTCGATGCTCGCTGGTTACGACGCTCCAATAACCTAGGGAACAATCCGAACATACGCTGCATATCTTCTTCCGCATGATCCATGCCGATTGGAATCGTCCCCATTAATAGGTTTTCCTCCACTGTCATGCCTGGAAAAATACGACGTCCCTCTGGCGATTGAGCCAAACCGTGAGAAGCCACGTAATGGGCAGATTTTTGTGATATATCTTCACCGCGATAAATGATTTCACCGGAAGAAATTCGAGGCTGACCAAATATAGACATTAACAACGTCGATTTACCCGCGCCATTCGCACCAATCAAGGTAACAATTTCACCTTCATCTACGGTTAGAGAGACTTTTTTTAACGCTTGAATCGGGCCGTAATGCACGTCAACATCTTTAAACTGCATCAATGTAGTCATAGTGTTACTTCCTCGCCTTCTTCTGCACCAAGGTAAGCCGCAATAACCTTTGGATTACTCTTAATATCATCTGGACCACCTTTGGCAATAACTTCACCATGGTCTAACACAACGATGTAATCGGAGATATCCATTACCATCCCCATATCGTGCTCGATTAACAGAACCGTCGTGTTGTGCTCATCACGGAGGACTCGAATCATCTTCGTTAAGGCTTCAGTTTCAGATGGGTTTAAACCTGCAGCAGGCTCATCCAAACAAACAATTTCAGGATTAGTACACATGGCACGCGCAATCTCTAAGCGACGCTGCTGCCCATATGAAAGTTCGCCTGCCAGACGGTTTGCTGAATCCACAAGGTCCACTACACCTAACCAATAAAAAGCACGTTCTAATGCTTCTTCTTCGGCTTTTTTATAACCTTTCGTGTTCAAAATTCCAGCAATCAGACTGCGATTAACAAGCATATGCTGAGCAACTAACAAATTTTCAATCACAGACATTTCTTTAAACAAACGAATGTTCTGAAATGTTCTAGACAAGCCTGCTCGGTTCACAAGATGAGACCCACCGAACATTTTGTACTTAAGACGAGAGGCAAATGAGGCAGGTGAAATAAAGTCAGTCGCTTTGAAAGGTTCGCCCAGTACTTTAATAATACTGGTTTCCTTACCGCCAGCAGATAATTGAATCTTGCCACCAGTCGCTTTATAAAAACCGGTAAGGCAGTTAAACACAGTGGTTTTACCCGCACCGTTAGGTCCAATCAAAGCTGATACTGAACCGCGCTTAATATCAAAAGTCACATCATTTAGCGCTTTAATACCACCAAAGTGCATCACCAAGTTTTCAACAGCTAAAATATTTTCTTGGTTCATTTCACCACCCCTTTTTTCGGAGAAAAGCCTGTTCTAGTTACACGAACAATGCCCCGAGGCTTCCAAATCATCATTACCACCATCAAAATACCAAACATCAACACACGGTATTCTGCGAACTCCCTTAACATTTCAGGTAATACTGTTAAACAGAAGGCAGCAATAACTACACCTAATGTTGACCCCATACCACCTAATACCACAATCGCTAAAATTAATGCAGACTCAAAGAAAGTAAATGAGGACGGATTAACAAAGCCTTGGTAAGTCGCGAAAAATACACCCGCCAAACCACCAGTCGAAGCGCCTATCATGAAAGCAGAAAGTTTCACCAACACATGGTTCAACCCCAATGACCGACAGGCTATCTCATCTTCGCGTAGTGCTTCCCAAGCACGGCCAATTGGCATTTTTACCAGACGATGCTTGATAAAAAGCACGGCCCATACAACAGCAAATAGTACGATATAGATAAACATGTACTTATAAGCAGAATCATAGGGGATATTAAAGAACTCGTGGAAGGTTTCACCGTCTCTCGACCTGCGCTTAAACTCCAAACCAAAGAAGGTTGGCAAAGGTGCTGACACACCATTAGGACCATGAGTGAATGACGCCCAGTTTGTTAAGATAAGACGAATAATTTCACCAAACCCTAATGTCACAATCGCCAAATAATCACCATGCATTCGCAATACAGGAAAGCCTAATATAGCCCCAGCAAACGCCGCAAGTATGGCAGCAATTGGCAACATCGACCAAAAGCCTAGTCCTAAGTTTTCATAGCCTAATGCTAGGCCATAAGCCCCGATGGCATAAAAGCCAACAAAACCCAAATCCAGTAGACCGGCCAAACCGACAACGATATTTAGACCCAAGCCCAGTAAGACATAGATTAAACCTAGGATAATAACTGTCAGTACATATTTAGACGCGATAAAAGGTATCAAGAGACCAACCGCGATGACCAATGGAATAATCCATATCATTTTGGATTTATGGCCAGGAGGAAGAACCGTGACGCCGTCATCACTATTGGCATAACGAAAAGCCAGCGCGATGCCTTTTTCTGTCTGCAAGAAGCTAGACATAACAAAACGTCCGACTGCAACTACCGCCACAATCCAAGCAACTCGCCCAAATTCGGCATTGAAACCGTAACCATCCAATACGACACCAACAATTGGCCCAAACAAAACCAATGCCATTAAGCCAGCAATGAAGGCATCAACACTACTTTTCTTAAAATTTATTCCTACTGCTTGGCTCATTTATACTTTCTCCACTTCAGGTTTGCCTAGAAGGCCACTTGGGCGAATAATCAAAATGAGAACTAATAAAGAGAATGAGAAAACATCTTTATAATCAGAACTAATCAACCCAGCAAACAGAGCCTCAGATAATCCAAGGATTAGCCCGCCTAGCATAGCGCCAGGTAAAGAACCTATGCCGCCAAGCACCGCTGCAGTAAACGCTTTGATACCAATAATAAAGCCAACATAAAAATCAAATGCGCCATAGTCTAATGTCACCAATACGCCAGCCAAGGCCGCCATCACAGCACCGATCACGAATACCGTTGATATAACCTTATCTGTGTCGATACCCAAAATAGACGCCATTTTTCTGTCTTGCTGAGTCGCTCGACACATGCGGCCTAATTTTGTTTTTTGAATAACATAAGTCAGTACGCCCATTCCCAATAAGGAAACGAACAAAATAAATAATTTCATATAAGTGATTTGTACAAATCCATCACCCACTGAAAAGCGGATAGCGCCAGTCAATAGAGTTGGAACACCTTGTTGGTTCGCTCCCTGACTCAATTGCACGTAGTTTTGTAAAATCAGCGACATACCGATTGCAGAAATTAATACTGCCAAACGGCTAGAGCTTCTTAATGGTCTATAGGCGATACGTTCAATCACCCAACCATAAGCCCCCGTTACAGCAACGGTAAGAAACAATGTACCAACAATAATGATAGGAAAAGATTCGATACCGAAGAATGTTAAAATCGCAATAGCAATAGCGGTGATATAAGCTGACACCATATACACGTCGCCATGGGCGAAGTTAATCATGCCTATAATGCCGTACACCATGGTGTAACCGATCGCAATGAGTCCGTAAACAGAACCAAGGGTAAGACCGTTTACCAGCTGCTGGAGAACGATATCCATCGTAAGACCTCGTGGGAATTTAGCTCAAATAGAGAGGATATCTGCTAGCAGATCCTTGCTAGCAGATACATTTATGGAGATTCTAAAAATTAATTTAGCTGAATGGATTTACCATTTTGCCATTCATACATCACGTAATCGGAAACAACCAAATCGCCTTTATCATCGAATTGTTTTTTGCCCATTACGGTATCTGTAGCGTTATTTTTTAGCCACTCAGCGCCCTTGATAGGATCTAAGTCATTATTTGCCAAAGCTGCCGCAGCTACTTGCATAGCGGTGTAAGAATATAATGTGTAGCCTTCTGGCTCGTAACCGCTAGCACGGAACTCGCCTACTACTTTTTTACCAGCTGGGTATGAGGTTGGATCAGCACCAAAAGTGTTTAAGACACCTTCAACGTATGTCGGAGAGCCTGCAACAGAAACAAACTCATCCGATACAATACCGTCACCAGACATAAAGATGGCTTTTGAACCTTGCTCGCGCAATTGGCGAACCAAAGGACCCGCTTCGGAATGAAGACCACCGAAGTAAACAACATCTGCATCTACAGAACGAATCTTAGTGATCAATGCGTTGAAATCTTTCTCACCACGAGTCAGACCTTCATACATCACTTCTTTTTCGCCATAAGCGTTAAGTGTTGACTTCATAGCATCAGCAAGACCTTTACCATAAGTATCTTTGTCGTGAATGATTGCAACACGCTTAGCCTTAAGAACATCAACAATATAACTTGCTGCTACGTCACCTTGCTGATCATCACGACCACATACACGGAAAACGTTAGGAAAGCCTTGATCAGTTAATAGAGGCGCTGTCGAAGCAGGCGTAACCATTAGAACACCAGCTTCTTCATAGATTCGAGAAGCAGGGATAGAAGAAGACGAACAGAAGTGCCCAACCACAGCCAAAGCTTCATCAGAGTCAACTAAGCGGTTAGCAACCGAAACGGCCTGTTTTGGTTCACAAGCATCATCCGCTTTTACAAGCTTTATCATTTCACCATTAATACCACCTGCAGCATTAATGTCCATGGCCGCTTTTTCAGCCCCTTTCCACAATTGCTCACCGAACGCTGCGTATGCCCCTGTATGAGGACCCGCTACACCAATTACTACATCAGCTTGAGCCAGTGTCGCAGCACCAGCAACCGCAAGAGAAATTAATGTTTTTCTAATAACCGCATTTGACATAAGAAAAGCCTCTATTCGTTTTGTGATTTATCGTTATTATTCAAAAGCAAGAAGCGTTCCAACAATTTTACCCATAGAAAAAGTATAAAATGTGGAACTTAATACAGCAACTATTCAAAAAATGTGCACCGTAATAAGGCTACACATTAATATCACTGCCATCTTTGGTCAATAGTAGTGCAGATAAATTGTACAAATTGATCGAATTAAACGCTGCGTTTAAAAATATAAGCAAAATTAATCACTAGGTTTTTTTATAAGAAAAGGTTTTTCCACTAAAGTGGTTCGATAAACGCACTATATGAGGGCGAAAGCAAAGAGAGTCATACCTATAAGGAATAACTGATACAAAGTCAGAGTAATAATGCACTCAATGCTCAATCAGATGATAAAACAAAACTCAATTATCTGGCTCACCCTGAGAAGACACTAGCAAAAAAGACAGCGGAACGAGAAGCACACCATCATGCTCCAAACTGGATAGGCGTTTTTTCAAATAAGACATAGTTTCTGGGTAAGGATGGCCAATCGCCAGCGCACTCCCGTTCTTTCTGGCAAGTTTTAGTAGGCGCGTGAATTGCTTATCAATGGCAGCCTCGGTGCGAATATTATCCAAGAACACGTCACGGCTGACTGTGTCTAAACCGTACTCTTGCGCTGTTTTCTTAGCAACACTTTTCGGGCTGGTTAAACTGTCGATAAAAAACAAAGATCGGCCTTTTAGCGTTTCCATCACCCAAGCCATAGAATTGGCCTTGGTGGTTAACAAGCTCCCCATATGGTTGTTCACACCTTGAATACCCGGCAAACCGTCTAAGTCTTTGCTTAGCGTCGCTTTTAATTCGTCTTCCGTCATATTGGCATACAAACCACCAGGACCAAGCTTCAACTCTCGTTGATTTTCCATCGGAGCATGTAATAGTGTAATACGTTTTTGCTTTTGTGCCGACGTTGCCGTTTGCATAGCAAAAGGGGTACTTGGCAAGATGGCCAAGGCCACTTCTGTCGGCAGCGATAAAGACGAATCCATGCCATGACGGTTGTAGCCTAGATCATCAATTAAAATCGCAATCCTTGGCATTTTAGGATGCACATCCACAGCCAGTATTTTAGAGGGCGCCGATATCTTGGGCTCACTGCGTTCAAGTGGTGCTTGTTCCTCAACACCATCAGATGCATCCAAAAAAGGCACAATAGCAGGAGCCCAAGGCTCCCTAGCATCTAATAAAATATTACCCTTGTCTGCATTAGTCTGTTCAACTTCGTCTTCTGCCAACACGTTTGTGTCAATGACAGGACCCAAATGCTCAGGCAAAACAACCGCCTCCTCAGAACGAGCGGCATCTTGCTGCGCCTCAATAAAAGCCACGTCTTCGACCAAAAATTCACTTGAATCATTTGCCCATACAGACAATGCCAATGAACAAATCACCACAGAACAAATTTTCTTAAAATTAACCAAGCGAACCATTACCCAAAAAAAATACGTTTATAAAACAAAAGGCTACTTATGCGAAAGCTTAGGCAGAGTTTTTAAAATAGTCACCGCCTGATAAAGTTGAAAATCCGTTTTTGCCAATTCTCCAATGTCGGATTTCACGTCAGAACTGGTACGTTCCTCTCCACCCGTTCCGTTTCCTAAATGGCCTTTTAGTTCGGCTTCCTTAACAAAAAACTGCCCTTTCTCGAACGTCAGTGTCGCCTGTGGCACCACTAGGTCCGGCGTGATACCTTGAGCTTGAATCGAGCGGCCATTTGGCGTGTAGTAAAGTGCGGTAGTCAATTTAACCGCATCACCATGAGATAGAGGAATCACGGTTTGGACCGATCCTTTCCCGAACGTTTCTGTGCCCATAATCACTGCCCGCTGGTGATCTTGTAAGGCACCAGCAACGATCTCAGACGCAGAGGCAGACCCCTCGTTTACAAGGACAACGAGCGGAATATTGGCCAACTTGGTATTTTTCTCTGTTGCCGTAAATTGGCTCTTGGACATATC
Organism: Marinomonas foliarum; assembly: GCF_016906065.1. Taxonomy (NCBI): domain Bacteria; kingdom Pseudomonadati; phylum Pseudomonadota; class Gammaproteobacteria; order Oceanospirillales; family Oceanospirillaceae; genus Marinomonas; species Marinomonas foliarum. The sequence continues at coordinate 1,521,063 of NZ_CP070273.1, forward strand.
ATGGCGGCCATTCGTATAAACAATCATGCCTGTATCAATAAAAGCATCAACTACACCTACTGCGCTTTGCAGCACACCGCCTGGGTTATTACGCAAATCCAGAACAACGCCTTGAATCTTGTTTTCTTTTTTCAGCTTATCAATAGCAAGGTGAAACTCTTCACTGCTGTCGCCTTGAAATTGGCTAATACGAAAATACGCAATACCTTCGCCTAACCATTTATCCGTCACACTGGCATCTTCCACAAGTCGACGCACAAGCTCAAAGTGCTTAATCTCACCATCACGCTCGATATCTAAAGTCACGGTAGTGCCAACTTCGCCACGCATCATAGTAACGATATCCTGCATACCAAGATCGGTAATAAGCGTGTTATCAATCTTCACGATGACATCACCAGCTAAAATACCAGCTTCTGCAGCCGCAGAACCGTCAACAGGCGCAACAATAGTCAAACGTTTGTCTTTCATTTCGACTTCAACACCAACGCCAGCATAGTTACCAGACGTTAGCTCATTAAAATCGACTAATTCTTCTTTGGTAAAATATTCAGAATGCGGATCCAGGCCTGACACCATGCCTTTCAAAGCTTTATTCAGAATATCTTGATCTGACATTTCTTCCACATAACCTTCTCGAATGGTTTCAAAGGTTTCAACAAAAGACTGAATCTCAGCACTCGGCAGCTTAGACTTCTCCTGATTTCCTTCCGGAGTTTGCGCAGCAAAAACAGGCTGAGCTAATAGCGCAATAAATATAAAAGAAACCTGTCTACGCAAAGTATTGTTCATGGTCATTCCTATCACTGGTTACTAGGGCGTATTTATTCGTTGTGTAAAAAATCACCCAGCTCTTACCCAAGAAAGTGGTTTTAATGGCGTGCCATTGTGTCGTATAGCAAAAAATAAAGCCGTGTCTGGGCGACCACCCGTACTGCCAGCCATTGCCACAGTATCATTAGCGCCAACCCACTCTCCAACTTCTTTTAAAAGACTTTGATTGTAACCGTATAATGACATGTAACCGTCACCATGATCTAAAATAAGTAAAAAGCCGAACCCTCGCATCCAGTCAGAGAAAACAACTCGACCTGAAAATATGGCGTGTATAGGCTCACCTTCTTTAGCACGTAATGTCACACCACCTAAATTTATGCTGCCATTAGTCGATAGTTCAGACAGTTTTTTTAAAGGGCTGATGAGCTTACCTCGTTGTGATGAGAAAGGCACATCCTGATCAGGAATCTGAATATCAGCCAACGCTTCTTCTAAACGCTGTAACATATCTTGTAAGTTTTTCTGGTCTTGTACCAATTGCTTCGCGCGCTTGTCACCTGTTGCCAAATCTTTGTCTAGCTTAGCAAGTAGGTCGCGTCGATCCGCTTGCTGACTTGTCAACCGATTACGCTCTGCCACCAGCTCTGTTTCTTCTTTGGCTTGCTGGGCTCTATGGCTACGAATGCTTTTTTCGACAAGATTTAAATCACTTACTTCGGTCACAAAGCCATTAATAAGCGATTGTCTAGCATTAGAAAAATAACGGTTGTATTGCACTAAACGCTCAGCATCTTCTGAGCTATCACCATTGAGGAGTAGCTTGATACTTTCTTCATTGCCGGAACGATAAACCGCCCTCAATTGGGCGGCTATTTGTTCATTTTGTTGCTGAATACTCAGCTGCAGAGACCGCTGCTGGACTCGTAGTTCCCCGAGCTGTTTCTCACCTTTTTTGAGACTTTCCTGAATACTTTGGATTTTTTTAAGCAACTCTTGGATATCTTTTTCTTTTCCTTCAAGCTGCTTTTCCACATCTGAGCGCTCAGATTTTATATCTTTTAGCCAGCTGTTAAGCTTTTTCAAGTCTTTCTGTAAAGCCTGAATCTGCTGCTTGGCCTCTTCTGGCGTTTGAGGCTCACCTGCCGCCCAGCCAATGCTGGACAACAGGAATAAACTCAAAAAAAGATGGCGGAATAATACGGTCATTCTTGCCTCAATCCCGTGTCAGCAAGCTGACACCTGTCATCTCTGCTGGCTTTTCCATTCCCATCATATCGAGCAAAGTAGGCGCAAGGTCACACAATGCCCCTTCTTTAATGCCTAACCCTTGAGTAGGAGAGAACAAAACCAGCGGTACAGGACCAATAGTATGAGAGGTCAACGGCTGAGCACCATCATCGCTTAACATCTGCTCCACGTTACCGTGGTCAGCAGTAATCAAACACTGACCACCGTTCACTTTCAAAGCTTCAATTATACGACCTAGACAAGCATCAACCGCTTCAACGGCTTTTACTGCGGCTTCAAAAATACCACTGTGACCAACCATGTCACCGTTGGCAAAGTTACAGATGATAGTGTCGTATTTACCCGCTTCGATGACTTCCACCAGCTTATCGGTAACTTCTGGCGCACTCATTTCTGGTTTTAAATCGTAAGTGGCAACATTCGGAGAAGGAATCAATTCGCGCTCTTCGCCATCAAATAAAGCTTCTTCGCCACCATTAAAGAAAAACGTAACGTGAGCGTATTTTTCGGTTTCAGCTATACGCAATTGTTTCTTATCGTTCTTCGCCAAGACTTCACCCAAGGTATTAGTCAAGGCAACGGGAGGAAATGCCACGTCGGCTTTGATAGTTGAGGCAAACTCAGTGAAGGTAACAAAAGACGCTAGTTTTGGATAAACAGCGCGAGTGAAACCATCGAAGTCAGCTTCGGTGAACGCACGAGTTAACTGACGAGCACGGTCTGGACGAAAGTTTGCGAAGATAATCGCATCGCCATCTTGCACAGGTGCAGATTCGCCCACAATAGTCGCTTTTACAAACTCGTCATTTTCGTCACGTTCATAAGCCGCTTGAATAGCCGCTTCCGCCGTATCCGCTTGAAACTCGCCTTTACCTAAAACAATGGCATCGTATGCCGTCTGCACTCGATCCCAACGATTATCGCGGTCCATTGCATAATAACGACCCGTTAAGGTAGCAATTTTACCAACGCCTAGCTTTGCCAGTTTAGCGTCTAGCTCAGCCGCTGGCGTTTTAGCAGAACGAGGTGGCGTATCACGGCCATCGGTGAAACCATGAACGTAAACTGCTTTTGCACCGCGCTTGGCCGCTAGTTCGCACATCGCCATGATTTGCTCATGGTGACTGTGAACACCACCATCAGACAACAAACCTAAAATATGAACCGCTTTGCCAGCACCAACTGCTTTATCAACCGCATTTACAAGGGCTGCATTTTCAAAAAAAGAACCATCTTCAATGGCTTTACCGATACGAGTAAAGTTTTGATAAACCACGCGGCCAGCACCTAAATTCATGTGCCCAACTTCAGAATTACCCATTTGACCTTCGGGTAAACCCACCGCAAGGCCAGATGTTTTAATAAGAGTATGTGGCTGATTATTCCAAAGTGCGTCCCAGTTAGGCGTATTCGCAGCAGCAATGGCATTGGATTTGGACGTTTCGCTGTATCCCCATCCATCAAGAATAAAGAGAGCGGTAGTTTTTTTGTTCATGTTAATCTATCCCGTAAATGGCTCATGACTATGCCTCGATACTACCACAGGCTTGTAATTTAATTACAGAGCAGCACAACTATTCAGACTATTAATTTCACTAATGAAAAACTAAGACTGATTTCGCTTAGCTAATAACCAGTCTCGAAAAACCACGACTTGCTCAAGATCGGCCTTGTCCGCTGGATAAGACAAAAGATATTCATGGGGCGTAGAAACAGCATCACCGAATGGTGCCACCAGCTCGCCATTTTTCAGGCTACGTTCGGCCAACACACTTGGCATAATGGCAATTCCCATACTGTTTTTAGCTGCTTCAAGCAACATATGAAAATGCGCAAAAGAAGCACCAGCGAAAGAACCACTTTCCAACCCTTGGGAAACCATCCAATCTGGCCAAGCATTAATGCGAGACGATAAATGCAAAAATGGAAATAGTGTCACGTCTTCAACTTTCCATGCATCCATAGTTTTATCTCCCATTCTTGCTAATAGTTCAGCAGAACAGACAGCAATCACTTTTTCCTTCATCAACTGATGGGAGATCGCTCTCGGCCAATGATCGCCACCATAATGCAAAATGATATCAATGCTTTCAGGATCTATTTTTGCAGCGTCATCTAGTGAGCGAACTTTAATTTGAAATTGTGGATGGGCCGTTTGAAACTCTGCCAGAAGCGGCATCAGCCAATAAGAAGCTAAGGTAGGCAAAGCCGATATAGTCAGTGTGGTTTTTTCATCTTCTCTATGCAGCATACGTAAACAAGCGTTTTCCATGCCATCAAGCAAGGGCACCACTTCTTTGTAATAAGCCGCGCCCGTTCCTGTTAATACCAAACGCTTATTGAGACGAATAAATAAATCTCGCGACAAGAATTCTTCAAGGTTACGAATCTGTCGACTGACCGCACTCTGAGTCAGGTGCAACTCTTCCGCCGCCTTAGTAAAACTTAAGTGTCTGACAGAGGCTTCGAAGCATTTTAACGCGGTTGACGATGGAATATAACGGCGCATCTAGACGTTGCTCATTCACGTAAATTAAAAGACAAAAATTGAAAGTAAAAACAAGAAGAGAATAACTCTATCCTATATCACACTGATTCCCAACAGGAAAAATAAAAAACGCACCATAAAGATGCGTTTTAGTGTAAAAGTTATTCGCAGTAAACTTATGCCTGTGCCAAACTAACCGTAACATTTACATGATGTAGCGAGCGCAGTAATCATTCTAATCCAAAGCGTGAGACTGTTGCCCAAGATGATAAGTATGAGCACCTACTTCATAAAACAGGCGCTTCAGCTCTCGAAACGAGATATCTCGCAGTAATGTTGTTGGTATAGACAAGCTTTCTCTTCGACCCGACAGCCACTCTGCCAATTCCGCGCCAACAACAGTTCCTGGCCCAATACCTCGACCGCTGTAGCCTGCCACACTAAACAAGCCTTTTTGTAGCTGCTGGCAATGGGGCAAATGGTCTTCGCTGTAAGCGATTTTTCCTGTCCAGCAATAGTCCCATTCCACTTTGCTTAGAATAGGGAACAATTCAGATATCCGCTGGGTCGCCCAGTTTGAATGAACACCACCCTCACCACCCATACCACCAAACACTAAACGGCCTTGCTGATCCAAACGGAAAGAACTCATTACAGTACAGGTATCCCAAACGCCTTCTTTGTTAGGTAACACAAAGGCCAATTGCGCTTCGCTTAAGGGCTTAGTCGCCAATTGGGAATAAAAGATAGGCACAAATTTACGCGCCTGCTCTTTCACTCCGAATTCACTGTACGCATTCGTCGCTAAAATCACTTTTTCAGCATGTACCTGACCTTTTTTAGTGTGCAAAACCCAGCCATTTTCAGCAGGTTCAATTTTGCTCACAGGCGACTGATCAAAAAGCTTAGCGCCTTCTTTTAACGCCCCATGGGCTAAGCCACGAGCATACGCCAAAGGTTGAATCGTTCCAGCTCTTGGATCAAACAAGGCAGAATTGAATTTTCCAGAACCAATGCGAGCTTGCGCTTCTGCGGCATCCAGCAACTGAACGGGCGCACCGCGTTTCTTCATTTGCTCATAACGACGCTGTAATTGTGCCAAGCCCGCTTTGCCAACACCCGCGTGCAATGTGCCATTTCGCACAGGCTCACACTGAATGTTGTATTCTTTAATTAGGCTGTAAACAAAATCAGGCGCGGCGGCTAACGCCTTGTACATAGCATTCCCCGCTTCGGCACCAAGCGTTTTGTCTAACTGATCTGGCTCTAACCAAACACCGGCATTTGCTAGTCCCACATTACGTCCAGACCCGCCAAAGCCCACTTCTTGTGCTTCAACCACAGCAACAGAAATACCGAATTTAGCTAAATGCAAAGCAGCCGAAAGACCTGTAAAGCCCGCACCAACGATAACCACATCAACATCAACACGACCTTCTAAAGGAGTTAATAAAGGCGCATCTGGAGAGCTTGCACGCCATAAAGAATTACAGACTTTTTCTGACATATGACAACCCCAATAAAGACATTGACCAAACCTTTAAGCCAAAACCTAAACAGGCGAGAAAGTCTCGCCTGTTACTTTCCTAAAGAGCGCTTAACTAAAGAGCGCGCTTACTCAAAGACGATCCCTTGAGCCAAAGGCAAATCACCACCATAGTTCACCGTGTTTGTAGTGCGTCGCATGTAGTTTCTCCACGCATCAGAGCCAGACTCACGACCGCCGCCGGTTTCTTTTTCACCACCAAACGCGCCACCTATTTCGGCACCAGAAGTACCGATATTAACGTTGGCGATACCACAGTCAGAACCTGCTGGAGACATAAACATTTCTGCTTCACGCATGCTTTCTGTAAACACTGCAGAAGATAGGCCTTGTGGGACTTCGTTTTGGATTTCAATCGCTTCATCAAACGTTTTGTAAGTCAGCACATACAAAATAGGCGCAAAGGTTTCTTCATGAACGATTGGCGCATCGTGAGCAATACGAACAATGGCAGGTTTCACATAGAAGCCACCGGCAGGAACCCCTTCAGTTACGCGCTCGCCACCGCAGATAATTTCTCCACCTTGTTTTTTCGCTGTTTCAAGCGCCGCTTGCATACGATTAAAGCTGCCTTCATCGACAAGTGGACCAACAAGATTACCTTCAACGATTGGGCTACCAACGCGAAGCGAGCCATAAGATTTCGCCAAGCGCTCAACCAAACTATCAACGATAGATTCATGAGTAATCAAACGACGCAATGTCGTACAGCGCTGACCCGCTGTGCCCGCTGCTGAGAAAACAATCGCACGTAGGGCAAGATCCAAATCCGCGGAATCAGAAACGATCATGGCGTTATTACCACCCAGCTCTAACAAAGAGCGACCTAAACGACCCGCGACTGTTTTCGCCACCGCACGCCCCATCGCTGTTGAACCCGTTGCAGACACCAGCGGGAAGGTCTCGTTTGCCGCAATTGCTTCACCAAGATCACGATCACCAATCATTACAGACACAGCCGCTTTAGGGATATCTGGCATATCGGCAATAACGTTTTGTGCGATTTGATACATGGCTAAAGCACATAAGGGCGCTTTTTCAGAAGGTTTTAATAGCACAGGATCGCCACAAACCAGACCCAACATGGTGTTCCACGCCCAAACGGCCATAGGGAAATTAAACGCAGTAATAACGGCAACAGGGCCAAGTGGCTGCCACTGCTCCATCATACGGTGACCAGGACGTTCAGACACAATAGACAAACCATGCAACATACGTGATTGACCGACCGCGAAATCACACACGTCGATCCATTCTTGCACTTCACCCAAGGCTTCAGGGACGATTTTTCCGGCTTCCAAAGAGATCACTTGTGCTAACTCATGTTTGTACTTACGCGCTTCGTCTCCAATTCGACGAACCAATTCACCGCGACGTGGCGCAGGAATGGTACGCAATACTTTAAAGGCGTCTTTTAGTTCAGCATTTACTTTATCTAACTGTGCTGGTGTTGCGTTGTTAAAGGTAGACAATGCTTTGCCATCAATTGGACTGTGAGCTGAAAAAGTGCTGCCTTCACCCAAAGCAAGCGTATTACCTGTTAATACGCTGTAAAAAGTGTCCCCTTGTTTTAACGTATTTACACCCAGTGTTTCTAAGCAAGTAAGTGACATATAAACCTCTAAAATTTATGTATGTATTAATTTCTAACTATCAACACCATAACCAGCCAAATCATAAATAAGAAATACCGTTTTCCTGCCAGTGGCCTAGTTTTTTCCTATAGCATGAGAATTGATCTATAGGTATATTGATAGAGAACTCAAAGGCCATTCACAAAAGAGCATAACGATGGACATCCGATCATTACGTTATTTTATTGCTGTTTACGAAGAGCGCAGCCTAAGTGCCGCTGCTAAGCGTTGTTTTGTGGCACAACCGTCCATATCAACCACGGTGTCGCAATTAGAAGATGATCTAGATACAAAACTCTTTGTTCGCCATTCCAAAGGCGTATCACCAACCGACAGCGGCTCACAGCTTTACCCTCACGCCTGCAAAATGGTCAGTGATCTTAGTGCGATGCGCAGCTTATTTACCGACACACCTGTACCACTCGCTCTCTCTATTTCTTTAACGCCTTTTTTGTCGGGTGCCTTAATCAGTCAGGTTATTAAAACCATGCTCGATGAAGTCCATGGACTGACGTTAAAGTTAGTCGATGAATCAGAAAGTGCGGACCTGCGCTTTACTTGTCAGCGCTACACTAACGAAGAAGATGTGTTTTATCCCCTTTGGGAAGATGACTATGTAATCGCCATGCCACTGGATCATTGGTTAGCGGATTTCCCTTCGTTATCCATTAAACAAATAGACAAACAACCGTTCATATCTCGCACACCATGTGACATTTTGGAATCTTGGAACTACTTGATGCAAAAACAGGAGCTCACTACCGATGTTCGTGCTCAAGTAAAAACGGAAGAGTATGCGTTGGACCTAGTGGCTGCAGGTTTAGGTATTTCGCTAATCCCCGAGCATTCATCACGGGGGCGTAGCGACCTGTTTTTACGACCATTAAACGACGTGAAATTAAAACGCGTGGTAGGCTTAGCTCATAAAAAAGAGCGTAGTTTTCCAGCTCATCTTATCAACACAATTTTGGCGGCAAAACAGCAATTGTTAGTAAACAAGAGCGCACCAGAAAATCGTCTCGCATAACTTTTATGCATAACAAGGTGCATTTTTACCTTTTGCATTTCTTGTAAGTCGTGGATTAGAGTAAGTCTTATTCGATATATATTACCTCTTTCCAAACTCACAATTCAGGAGCATTCCATGAAGCCCGCCGATTTCTTCGCATCCTTATGGGATCATTACACAGACGTCACGCCCCAAGCGCAGCGCATTCAACAACTGTTCCAAAGCTACGGTGAAAACGTCCTTAACGACCACGTTGCTTTTCGTACGTTCAATAATTCACCTGTGTCATTAGAGAAGTTAGAGCCTCAACTGGAAGCCCTAGGCTATGTTGCCTATGGTGCTTTTACTTTCGAGAATAAACACTTAAAAGCCCGCTGTTATAAGCACAGAGCCGATGCGGATTCTCCGAAAGTGTTCCTATCTGAGTTACTGGTTGAAGAGCTTCCTGCAGAATGCCAAAACATCATTGCTAAATTTATCGCACAAATTCCGAGTGATGCAGTGCAATCCCCAGCTATTTTTTGGGCTGGAAAGCTATGGGATACACCAACAGAAGCCGAATATCTCACGCTAGCAGAGCACAGTGAATACGCTGCCTGGTTATCAACCATGGGATTACAAGCTAACCATTTCACTGTCAGCATTAATCACTTGCAGAAATTCCCTACGATTGAAGACGTAAATACTCTATTGTTAAACGAAGGTTACGCATTAAACCAAGTGGGTGGCTTAGTAAAAGGCACACCTGATTCCTTCTTGGAGCAATCTTCCACCATGGCCGACAAAGTCGAATACACCTTTACTGATGGCCAACAGAAAACCATCCCTAGCTGCTTTTATGAGTTCGCTCGTCGTCACACCATGCCAAACGGCGTGCTGTTTGATAGCTTTATCGAAGGCAACGCAGACAAAATCTTTGACTCAACCAGCACCAAGTAACGGACTGAAAAAAACTCATCACATAACGAGCCCCAGTGGCTCGTTTTTGCGTTTTAAACCTTGTAGCATCATATCTTTGTCATCTTTGTGTGATAAAAACCTTTATGTAATGTGACAAGCAAAAGTAGTTCTTGAGAGCCTGTACCGATCCATCAGGCCGTGTATAATGCTCGCAGTTTAAATATGAGCCTACTATTATGATTAACCAACTTATCGAATTTTCTATGAACCACTGGGAAATGGTCGCAGTCTTTTTTGCGATTCTTGCCACTTTACTTTTTGTTGAAAGCAAAGGCGGCGCTCAGGGGCTAACACCTTCTGCTGCAACGAACCTAATGAACAATGAAGATGCTGTCATTGTTGACATTCGTCCGGCTAAAGAATTCAGCACAGGCTATATCACTGGCGCAATGAATATTCCAGCTACTAAGATGAAAGAGAACCTAAGCCGTCTTGAGAAACACAAAGATGCCCCCATCATCATAGTTTGCAAATCTGGTGTAACGTCCGGCGCAAGCGCAAAAGACCTTAAAAAATCAGGCTTTAGCAAAGTATATAAACTTCAAGGTGGCATTGCAGAATGGCAATCATCTAACCTGCCACTGGTTAAAGGGTAAGAGTAACTATTATGACCACCGTAACTATCTATTCGAGTGATTACTGCCCGTTTTGCGTTAGAGCAAAACAATTGTTATCAGCAAAGAATATTGCTTTTAACGAAATCCGCGTTGACGGAGAGCGTGAATTAAGACAAGAAATGATGGAAAAAAGTGGTCGTCACACCGTCCCACAAATTTGGATTGGTGAACAACACATTGGTGGATGTGACGATCTGTACGCTCTTGAGCGCGAGCAAAAGTTGGATGCCTTACTTGCATAAAAGTAAGAACGCCAATTATTCGCCTGCACAGAGTGAATAAACGTACTAACACTAACCATCGCAACACAAAAACATAAAAAATCATAGAAAAAGGGAACCAATATGTCCGATACAGCGGAAACACCTGAAGCAACAACGCAAGAAGCGCAAGCACCACAACTTTCCATGCAACGCGTATTTCTAAAAGACATTTCTTTTGAATCTCCACGCTCACCAATGATTTTCCAAGAAGAATGGAAACCAGAAGTAGGCTTGGAGTTAAATACTAAAAGCCGCCAAGTAGGCGAAAATGTCTACGAAGTCGTTTTGGAAATCACTGTAACCGTGAAAAACAGTGGCAACACTGGCTATTTAGTACAAATTCAGCAAGGCGGTTTGTTTGTTATTTCTGGTCTTGATGATCAGCAATTGCACCACGCATTGGGTGCTTTCTGTCCAGCAACTTTGTTCCCATACGCTCGTGAAAACATCGATGCTATTGTGGTTAAAGGCAGCTTCCCAGCCATCATGCTTGCACCAATTAATTTCGATGCGCTTTATGTTGAAAGCCTACAAAATCAACAAGCTGAAACTGAAACAACACAATAATCTGTATTGGTTGAAACACACAGTTTAAGGTTATAAAAAAGGAGGCTATTCGCTTCCTTTTTTTGTTGCATAATAGAAGACATAAATATCCTCCGTAATATGGAAGCTGTGATGAAGAAGAAAAAAAAGCCTTGTCCAAATTGTCTCAGAGCTCGCTGGTTAATTCTCTATCTCGGTTGCTTTGCTTTGTTTGGCATTCTTGTCGTTAACCAGTTTTTTGAAAAGGGAATGTAAGGTGAGGTTGCTCCTTCTGTGGCTTAGTGTGAGCGTGTTGAGTGGCTGTGCTACCTACCAGCAAGATATTGAAGCAGGCTTAAGTTTGGCCAAAGCTGGCGAATGGAAAGAAGCGGAGGAGCAACTAGAAGACGTACTATCCAACAAGCAGGACTCACTACTGTATTACATGGAAATTGGTGCTCTTGCACAAAACCAGGGAAATTACGAACGCAGCAATACATTACTAGAAAAAGCAGAGCGATTAAGCGATACCTTTTTTCCTGATAATTTTTCGAATCGCTCCTGGGCTCTGCTCAGCAACCCAAGACAAAGCGACTATCGCGGCAGCGGGCTAGAACGCGTTTACATCAGCTATCTTAAATCTTTGAACTACCTAGCTCTGGCTGAGCAAGAAAAAAATAGCTCTAAAAAGCGCCAACTCAATGATGCCGCCTTAGTAGAAGTACGACGCATTGACATCAAACTTAATGAAATCCGCGCCCAAACCCCAAGTTATCAAGACCTTAATACCAAAGAAAACCAAGCCTTTTACATGAAGGCATTAAACTGGTTAGGTGATTTTTACACTGGCGGACGTGACACCGATAAATTCCTCTATCGTGATGATGCTTGGGCTCGTTACTTAGCTGGGCTGCAATACGAAATCGATGGCGAATTCGATGATGCACGTATCAGCTATGAAAAAGCCGCCAACCTGTATGAAGACGGTTATGCCACGCAATATGCTTTGCCTAGCACAACCGCAGATCGAGCTTGGCTAGATGCGATTCGTATGATGCAAAAAGGCGGTTTCAGTCAAAGTGAAGTTCAACAAAAAATAGACACCAAACTGTCTGCAGACATGCAAGAAACCCTCAAGCAATACAGCAAAGGCGACGCAGAATTAGTGGTTTTAGAGCATCAAGGCTTTATTCCCGATAAAAGCGAAATGACCCTATTGCTGTACGCAGACCCTCAAGCCTATTCATTGGTACTTGAACCACTTCACGGTGGCGGTAGCCAAACTGCAAATGACTCATTTCGTTGGTTTACCATGGTGTATGCTGACATTAACCCACTAAACCTAATCGCCAATTACAAAGCAGGAGGTGCATGGGGAACTTTTTCAGGTGTCTTTACCAAGCGAGTTATACTTGGTCGGCCTGTTTGGCGGCAACTGCAGGATATCAACGTAGACCGATTGCTCACGGAGCAAACCATTCGTGTCACAGTCCCCTATTATCAACGCTTTACACTGGATCAGCATCAGCCAACGCTACAAGTAAATACGTCATCCATCGCGCCTTTTAAAAGCGCATTACGAATGACATCGCTAGCCGACATAGCTTTTCAGGAGCAACTAGCTCAAGCTCAACGAGATATTTATGAAGGCCTAGTAAGAGAATTACTGCGCAGTTGGTTAGCCTATCATGCGTCATCAAGTGTTCAGGACCAAAATGTCGCTTTGATTTTAAACCTAATTGGCCAAGTCGCCGTGTTTGCCTCATCAGCAGCAGACACACGGAACTGGCTCACACTGCCTGCGCAAGTCAGACTAACCCGTGAGCCTCTGCCACCCGGCAACTACAACCCAGAATACAAAGTGGATAAAAATACATTCTCTCTCGGTGGGGTCAGCTTAGAAGCCAATGAAATTAAACTTTGGAATCTTCGCAACCCCTATTAGACTCTATTAAATTGATTATACTAACGGCTTGGCATCAGGCTAAAACGGACGTAAGGAAAATATTATGCGCATCGGAACTCTTAAACAGCCGAATCTAATTTCTCTATCATGGAAAGCGCTTATCGCTCTCTCCATGACTGTATTACTGACAGCCTGTTCTGGCAGTGTAAAACGTCTTGATACCAATGAAGATGTGATGCTGTCTGACCGCTGGAATGACACAGACTCTCGCCTTGTCGCGGAAGAAATGATGAACGATATGCTGACATTCCCATGGTTCCGTAACTATAACTTCAGCAATAAAGGCAACCCAACAGTTATTGTTCAAACCATCCGTAACAAAACCTCTGAACACATTCCCGTTGATACCTTCATCAATGATATCAAACGCAGCTTGTTACGTGCCGGCAAAGTCGATTTTGTTGTATCCGGAGCTGAACGCGATGAGGTACGCAGCGAACGCGAAGAGCAAGAATTAAACGCAGCACCGGACACTGTCGCCAAGTTCGGTCTAGAGCAAGGCGCTGGCTTTGCCCTATCAGGTACCATTAACTCCATTGTGGACTCTAATGGCGACCAACGTGTAAGCTTCTACCAAGTTGACCTCAAATTGATTGATATGACGACAAACCGAGAAGTTTGGAATGGTCAGAAGAAAATCAAAAAATTGGCAGACAAAGGCTTTTTCTAACTATGAAACTCTCCGCTTTACCAACATCGTATAACTGGATAATGGTAACGGGTCTATTATTCAGTCTAACTGGCTGTACAGGTTTAATGACCGAGCCCGAGCAAGCACCAGAGACCATACCAGACTGGGTGTTGTCGCCACCTCGAGATAATACCCATTTATACGGTGTTGGCAGCGCGCCACGTATTGAAAACATTGCTCTCGCTTTTAATCAGGCAGAGCAAAACGGCAATGCTCAAATCGCCCAGCAGCTGCGAACCCAAGTCAGTCAGATTAATACTCAAGACACGCAAGTTCGATCTGGACAAGGCGGAGAGCAAGTTTCAAAAACACAAACCGCCTATACTCAAGTCACCACATCCCCCATTGAGTTAGAACAAACCAAGAACGAGAAACGCTTTGCAGGTGAAAACTACGTCTATGCCATGCAATCCATTGACCGCAGACGCATTGTTGCCAAACTCATAATAGCTATCAACGACACAGACTCAACGATTCTCAAAGAAGCCGCATTGTTAAGCAAGGCCGACGACCAATATCCTGCACCGCAGGATTGGCAAACCTATATGCAGCTTATTCCGTATTTTGCCCAACGCAAATCCTACGTAGATGAGCTAACAATGTACTCCGTTGAGAATACAAGCGCCGGTAAAGCCGCCTCGGATATCCAAGCGATAGAAAAGCGGCTTAATCTCGCTCTAAGCCATTATGGATTTGATGTGTCGTCGACAAGACAAGCCGACCAATTAGCCAGTGCACTCTCGCATTTTGGCCTAACACCCAAAAGCGGCTCGCTTTTCAAACTAAATAGCAAAACCGTGCTACATACGGAAGAACAAGATGGACGCTTTTATGCTTTTGAAGACGGAACTCTAGAACTTATCGACCCATCGGGTTCACGCTTGGCATCTTGGACTGTCAGCTCTAGAGGCATCGCGAAAAATCAGGGCAAAGCCAAAGAGCAAGCGTCTTACAACTGGTCAAAGCAAGCTGTAGAAGCCATGTTTACTTGGTTAACTCGTTTAGATTAAGTGATTTAGGGTGAGACACTCTAAATCACTTAATCTAAAGAACTATTTGAGGTTACGTCTTACTGTTTGATTTTTTTATCTTCACAAATTTCTTTTAAAAACTTTAGCACGGCATCCACTCGTTGAGATCGATTCTTTCGGCTAGGATATAAAGCCGTCAGTTTCGCGGCACCCGATTCTGGCTTTATATCCTCAGCTACCTCAATCAACTCTCCAGACTCTATCTGTTTTAAACAGTATTGCTCTGGTAGTAATGATATGCCACTACCGGAGAGCACAACCTCACGAACAGTTAAAGGATCATTGCAATGAGTAATATTGTTCTGGAGGTCCAAATACACTTTCTCTGAGTGACAATAAACCGGAAAACGATCAATACCATATCGCGTCTCACAAATTGAAATATGATCAGTAAGTGAATCAATTGTGATTGGGGAATCGAGCGCAGCAAGATATTCTTTTGATGCCACCCATTTCAATTTCCCAGAATAAAGTGGCTTGGCAATTAATTCAGAGTTTTCAAGTTCACCAACAATCACAGCGATATCAATTTCATAATGAAAAATATCTAAAGAATGACCATTCATTATGATTTCAAACTGTATTTTGGGATACCGCTGCTGGAACTCACTTAGTCTAGGAGCTAAAAACTCACGACAAAACGCCATTGGTACCGCTAACTTCACTCTACCCGTTGGCTCTGCTTGTAGACCAGTAATAACTGAATCCGTTTCATTCACCAACTGGAGTATTTGACTGGCATGCTGATAGAGAGTTTGCCCCTCTGTCGTCACCCAAATATTCCTAGAGTTCCTTTCTAGCAAACGAAGATTCAACGTTTCTTCCAAACGAGTAATGGACTTACTTATAGTCGATTTTGACACGCCCAATTGCCTTGCTGCTTCAGACATACTCTTGGTTTCGACAACCTGCACAAAGGCAGGTATATCGCTTAAGTTATTTTGTAGATTCGAACATATTGTCTTCATATGGAAACGATAGGTTTTAAACCAATAAATTGTCGTATTTTTAGTTTATGAGTATTCTCTCCTTATATCTAGTATATTCTTACAATATAAGGAAGAAGAATGGCTAAAATTATAGGAGGCATTGGTGCCTCTCATTCACCAACAATCGCATACGCTAAAGATACAAACAAAGGCGCTGATGCGTCTTGGAAGCCTATTTTTGATGATTTCTCTGTTTTACAAAAATGGGTACATGAACAAAAAATAAATGTGATGTTCCTTATTTTTAATGATCACATCACCTCATTCTTTTTTGATCACTACTCGCCTTTCACTTTGGGTGTAGACGATTCTTATATCACAGCCGATGAAGGTGGCGGTGCAAGAGACTACCCTGCTGCCAAGGGCCACAAGGCCTTATCACAACACATTGCGCAATCAATGATGAATGCTGAGTTTGATTTGTCGACATTCCAAAAGAAGCCGCTTGACCATGGATTTTTCTCCCCATTCTCTATGATCGCACCGGAAGTAGATGGCGCATATTGGAACGGAACAGTCGTTCCGCTACAAGTGGGTGTCCTTCAGTTTCCCGCACCAACAGCAAAACGTTGCTATCAGTTTGGCAAAGCGTTGCGCAAGGCGATTCAGAGTTTCCCTGATGATGATATGCGAGTTGCCATTGTGGCGACAGGTGGTTTGTCTCATCAAGTACACGGTGAACGCTGTGGCTTTAATGATGAAGCTTGGGACAACAAATTTTTAGACGCTTTAGAATTAGATCCAGAAGAATTGACCAAGATGACACACGCGCAATACGCTACAAAAGGCGGATTCGAAGGGGCCGAAGTCATTATGTGGTTAATTATGCGCGGGGCTTTATCAGACAAGGTCAATAAAGTGCATCGTAGTACCTATTTACCTTCTATGACAAACATTGCGACGGTTATTTATGAAGACACCGAAGATACCAATGCAGTCATCGTCGATCCTAATTTAACACATCAGCTAGATGGTCTTGAAAAGCTAGAAGGAACCTACCCTTTTACCTTAGAACGCAGCCACAAAGCGTATCGTTTGAACCTGTTCTTACGCAACCTTTCTAACCAAATTCACCGTGAACGATTTTTGGCAGATAAAGAAGCCCTGATGTCAGAATGCCAACTAACAGATGAAGAAAAAGACATGATCCGTGAGCTAAAATGGATTGAGATGATTCGCTACGGCGCTATCTTTTTCGGGTTAGAAAAATTATCAGCTGTCTTGGGTAAATCCAACCCCGAAATTTATGCCTGTATGCGAGGGGAAACGATGGAACAATTTCAAGCCAGCCGCAAAGTTTCAATGACATACTCTGTTGGTAAAAAGTAAAGTTAATAACAAACTACCAATTCGAAAAAAAAGCCAGATTCAGCTTAGGCTGAATCTGGCTTTTTTATATGCTTAAAACAGAATAAAAAAATGGCTCTAAACAGAACCATTTTTTATTTAAGCACTTCATCTACATCTATCTATAACAAACCAACCGCCAATACAGGGAACGCTACAATGAGTGCTAAACGAAGCAAATCAGATATTACGAATGGCATCACCCCTTTATACATATCTCCAATAGAAATATGGGGGGCAACTGATTTTATAACAAAGACATTCATACCAACAGGCGGTGTAATTAAACCAAGCTCTACGGTAATAACAGCCACAATACCAAACCAGATTGGATCAAACCCAGCAGCTTCAATTAACGGATACACAACAGGAACCGTCAACAACAGCATAGCAATACTATCCATGACGCAACCAAGCAGCATAAACAAAATCAACACACAAAGTAGAACCATATAAGGCCCTAAATGCATGCTATCGACAAATTCAACCAGAGCAAAAGAAATACGTGACACAGAAAGAAAGTAACCAAAAATCTCCGCACCGATAATCATGAAGAAGATCATTGCAGACATCACCAAGGTTTCGCTAACCGCTTCCTTAAATTGAGGAAGGCGCATGCCTCTCACCAAAGCAATTAACAAGGTTGCTCCTGCTCCTACAGCTGACGCTTCTGTCGGTGTAAACCAACCACTATAAATACCACCAATAATGAAGACGAAAACACCGGTAAAAGGCACTAATCCTTTAAGACCCAAGAGCTTTTCTTTTAACGTTGTTGCCTGACCTGGTTGAGCCATATTTGGAAAAACAGTCACCAAAATAGCGACAGTAAGGCCATACATCACCAAGCCAAGTAAGCCAGGAATGACGCCAGCAATAAACATAGCGCCAACAGATTGTTCAGTAATCAAAGCGTATAACAACAGGGCAATAGAGGGAGGAATCATGATACCCAATGTACCACCCGCCGCTAGCACGCCTGTTGCTAATGTTGGAGCATAGCCATTTTTTTCCATCTCAGGCAAAGCGACTCGTGACATACTCGCAGCTGTCGCCATAGAGGAACCTGAAATAGCTGAAAATATACCGCACGAAGTTACCGCAGCTAATCCCATGCCACCGCGCCAACTACCAAACATAGCCCTAGCGCCTTGGAATAGTTCTTGCGACATCCCTGACTTTGACGCAAACACCCCCATAAGAATAAACATAGGAATAGGACTAAAACTATAATTCGACAAGGTCTCAAATGGACCACTGGCCAGAATAGAAACAGCAGGGTCAAAAGCGACAATCCAACCAAAGCCAACGAAGCCAGCTAATGCCATTGTTAGCGCTACAGGTGCCCGTAGCGCAATTAGTAACAACATGGCTGCAATGCAAACCATACCAATCATTGAAGTGCTCATGACTCAACCTTCCCACAAAATAATAGTCGAGACGTGTACGCCACTGCGGAAACAGCCAGCATAGCAGTCGCAAAACAAGCCACCCCATAAAAATACGTCAATGGAATCAATAGATCTTGGGTCGTTTCATAACTCATCGCGGCTTCTTCCACCAAATGATAGAAGCCATAGCTCATACCCACGCCCATTAAACCAAAGCAAAAAATATAAACGGCTTCTAACCTATTTTTTGCTTGGCTTGATAGCCGCTCCGTAAACAGGTCAACAATGACCTGTGAACGGCTGACTGAATGCGGCAGTATAAAGAGTACGGTAAACAAAAGACTGTATTTCACCATCTCGATACCACCAAGAATGGTCCAATCTACGGTACCGTTCGTTATCGTAAACAAGCCTCGAGTGAAAACATCAAACAAGGTCATCACCATCATAGCGATTAAGAAAAAACCGCCCATTAAGTGCATTCCATGCGTGATCCTATCTATTATTCGAGCTACTGCTTTCATTAACTCTCTCCAACTACCACTACTTTACTTAAAAATCTAAACAGCGTTTAGATGCACGCTGTTTTGGACAATTCAACTGCTCGTGCATAGACCTTGTATGAAGGTAAGCCTTTCTTCTGCAGTTCATCCAAATACTCTTCAGTTGCTTGGTAAAGCACTGGTTTCCAAAGAGGGTTCTCAGCACCGTCTTCAATGACAGTAATTTTGTGACCCATTTCGACAGCTTGAGCACGGCCTTTCGCATCTAGATCATCAAAAACAGTAGCCGCTTTCTCAGACCATTCCATGCCAGAGTTATGATCAATAACTTTTTTAAGGTCAGCAGGCAAACGATTATAGAAGGACTTATTTATCGTCATGACAAACGCCAATGTATAAAGACCACCTACTTCCGTGTGATTAGGTGTTAGCTCATTTAGGCGAAAGGTATATTCACCTTCCCACGGCAAAGCAACACCATCAATCACACCACGCTGAGCGGACTGATAAGCATCTGGCGCTGGCATACCAACCGGCTGCGCACCTAGACCTTCAAGCAATTTTGCCACTACAGCAGTCGGGCGACGAATACGTAAACCCTCTAAGTCCTGAGGAACTTTGATTTCTTTATTAGTAGTATGAAGACCGCCTGGTCCATGCGTGAACAAGAACAGCGGTTTAGTTTGAGTGTATTCTCTAGAAATGAGCCCTTCATCGTACAAAGACTGCGCTATACAAGAGCCTTGTGCTGCATTCTGAGACACGCCTGGCAATTCAACGATTTGCGTTAGAGGAAAGCGATTGGCTGTGTAGCCCTGAACAGAAACGGATACATCTGCAATACTATTTTTTACCGCATCGTACTGAGCGGGTGGTTTTGCCAATGTACTAGAAGGATACATTTGAACGTCAATGCGTCCATTGGATTCTGTTTCTACTGCCTCTGCCCATTTTATAAATAGATTTTGGCTTGGATCAGATACTTCAGGAAAGAAGTGACTGAAGCGTAATGTATATTCTGCGGATGCGTTTGCCTGAGCACTGAGAATTGCGGAAGCTGCCACTGCGGTTATAGCAGCATGCTTTATTATTTTTATCATATTCGACTCCAAAGTAGCCTTGTTGTTTTTTTATTTACCCATTTTATTGAAATCCATTTACTTAAAAGGAGACTACCAACCAGGCCTGAGAAAAGGTAATTGATTATAAATTTAAGGTATTGAAAAATTAGATAGTGATATTGTCATTTTTTAGAAACGCTTCGTTTCAATCTATTACAGAAACGTCCATAAGAAATGCAATGTATTGATAATAAATATAAAAAATCAAAAAAACACACAGAAACCAGAACAAGAGCGACTTTCATTTTTCGTTGACATAAATCTATATCTATGAATGAATAGCGCTATTACACCTGTCAAATTATCGAAATAAAAAACAAGTAGACCCTTACTTGGCTCAGAGAAAAATCAAAATGAACTGAGAAATATTTGTATAGCTCTCTTAGTAAATACCCATCACCTTATAAAAGATCTTCCTGTGAGAATGGACTATTCAGTAGCATGAAAGATATACGCTATGTGCTCTAAATTCTGTTAGACTGCGCGGCATTGGCCACTCGCTGTGAGTGGCTGTACGTACCATTAGGAACACCAGTGTCAAAATTCTTTTATCGTGGTAGACCCGATATCATGGGTAAGCATAACCTAGGCAATTATCAGCCTAAGCCTAAAGTAAAACCTGGTAGCGAAGAGAACCCGCTCATTTTACAAGTTCAAACGCCTGAGCGTGAGAGCGAAATAAATGCCATCTTGATCGCTAACGACTTGATCGCAGAAATTACGATTAACAGCGAAGTGGCCGAAGATATTACGCCTTTGGATATGGTGCTTAATAAACCAACTCCACAAATCGCTGAAAAAGCACCACAACGCAATGACCCTTGCCCATGTGGAAGCAGCAAGAAATACAAAAAGTGCTGCGGCTAAAATGCTAAGCTCATTAGCATCACTAGGCTCTAACAAATGAAAAAAGCGGTATCTAATTAGATTACCGCTATTTTTTTATCACAAACTCGCCGTTATCCGTTAAGCAAGATCTTCATAAGGCAAACCGACATATTGCATAGCAATAATACGGCGCCCTTCTTCATTGTCCGTGTAAAAACTCAGTTCAGAACTCATAAACTTTTCATGAGTTGCAGCATCAGTATCCTGTACATCACCCTGTCCAAAATCATGCAGCATGCTGGTCATCCACCATGAAAAACGCTCCCCATGCCAAACACGACGCAAACAAATATCGGAATACTGAGAAATGCATTCTTTGTCGCCTTCGTTATAAACACGCGTCATCACTTTATACAAGGTCGCCACGTCAGAAGCCGCTAGATTCAAACCTTTAGCGCCAGTTGGAGGAACAATATGAGCCGCATCACCGACCAAAAATAAATTACCGTATTGCATGGGCTCACACACAAAAGAACGTAATGGGGCAATGCTTTTCTCAATACTGGGTCCAGTGACCAACTTGGCAGCAACATCATCCGGCAGACGGCGCTTTAGCTCTGACCAGAAATCGTCATCACTCCAGTTTTCTACTTTGTCAGTGAGAGGCACCTGAAGATAATAACGCGAGCGGGTAGCTGAACGCATGCTGGTCATGGCAAAACCACGATCCGTTTTACAGTAGATCAATTCGTCGTTAACCGGTGGCGTATCAGACAACACACCTAGCCAACCGAACGGATAAACACGCTCGAACTCTTTTCGGGACGACTCAGGGATAGTTTGACGAGACACGCCGTGGAAGCCATCACAGCCAGCGATGTAATCACAGTCTAATCTGTGTTGTTCACCGTTCTGCTCAAAGGTCACATAAGGCGCGTCGCTTTTCACATCATGCAGAACCACATTGCTGGATTCGTAATACGTGATGAGACCAGCGTTCTCACGTGCTTCCATCAAATCACGGGTCACTTCTGTTTGGCCATAAACCATCACAGTGCTGCCGCCAGTTAACTTTTCAAGCTCAATCTGCACTCGCTTGTTATTGAACGCCAGTTCCACACCATGATGTACTTGGCCTTCACGGTCCATACGCTCACCAACGCCGGCTTCACGGAGCAAATCCGTCATACCTTGTTCAAGTACACCGGCACGAATTCGACCTAAAATATATTCCCCAGAGACTCGCTCGATAATGACATTATCAATGCCCTGCTTTGCTAATAGTTGACCCAGTAGTAGACCAGATGGACCAGCACCAATAATGGCAACTTGCGTTTTCATGTCTCTCTCCAATTATTGTTATTTTCGATGTCGATTCAGTGATAAACCTCTTTATGACAACCATAATGGAAGATAAACACATAAGACGTTAGGTGATATTTATTCAAAAAATTGTACTTTTTGATCAAGATTATTTTTCTAGAAAGACATCATCAACACAAATATAAGTGACTTTTTTAGCCTTTTACCCTATAAATATCGATAAATAGCTATTTTTTGTACTTTTTTGCAGAAAAGTAAAAACTCTCTCTGAAAGTACATTTATGTCACTTTTAAATAAGAAGAAAAAAATGCAAAAACAAAAAACCGACATTCCTCACTTTGGGCTTTATGGTGAGCCCAGTTGGATTGATGACTCTGAATTTTTCCATATAGAAGACATAGAATCCCGCAGCGGTGATTTAGGCTGGAAAATCAATCCGCATCGACATGCGCAACTATTTCAAATTCTGATTGTAAAATCGGGGGAAGTGAAAGTTCAACTCGATGAGCAGCAGCAAAAGCTGCAAGGTGCATGGGCGATTATTGTTCCTGCCGGTGTTGTCCATGGTTTTCGCTTTGCACCAGATACAGATGGACGCGTCATCACCATTGCCGAACCGCTACTAGAAGACGCTTACAAAGAAAAAGCCGCCAAATATATCCAACCACTACTAAGCAAAGCCAGCTATATCGACTTCAATGGCCAACGCAGTATGTTTGCGGAGCTTTGGCCATTGATACAGCAGTTGGAAAGCGAATCCTCTTATATACGCGAAGGTCGCGCTCTTATGAGTGAGTATTTAATCAAAGCGATTCTACTAATGCTTCATCGACAACAAGTGAATAGCGAGCATAGCACTACCAACAAAACAGAAACCAGCCAGGCACATCAACTCAAAGAGTTAATAGAGAAACACTACCGAGAGCACTGGAATAGCCATCAATATGCCGACGTCTTGGGCACATCCACCAGCCGTTTGAATAGACTCAGCAAAACCGCCTTCAACCAAAGTGTACTCGACTTAATTCATGGACGAGTATTGTTAGAAGCCAAACGTAGCCTTATTTATACCGCTCGTTCAGTAGAAGAAATAAGCTACGACTTAGGTTTCAAAGACCCCGGTTACTTCTCTCGTTTTTTTAAGCGCTCCATAGGCATGCCTCCAGGTAAATTCAGAGCACTGACCAACCAGCCCGTCATATGATGAATTTATCTAATCTATTAGCTGAAAATTGATCGTTTGCTGAATGATTGGTCAGATCCTAAAATAACAAGTGTCGAAAATGACTTAACTTTTTAGGAGAATCTCTATGAATAACGATCTTAAATATGATGCTTTCGGTAACCTTGATGCTGATTACTATGTAGAAAAAGCGTATGAATTACGTCGCGCATACCTATCTTCAGCAATGAAAAGTGCCGTAGTAAACCTAAAAGCATTCTTTGCTAACCTAGCTTCTAGCCGTACATTGAAATCTGCACCACAGCACTAAGCACTATCCACTTTTTGGTCGAGCTTATTTGAACTATCTGTCACCGTTATTACTCATTAAACGAGAAAGTTAATAGCCGTAGCAGAAGCAAATAGATACCGACGTTAAAGAACCCAATGTTCCCGATGATCGAAAGGCAAGAATAATAAATCGATCCGGTAACGGGGTCCTCTCCCTAAGAAATTACCCAACATATCCCCACTCACAACGCTTCGCTAACTTTTCCAGTCATCAAAACGTCATAAATATGACATAAAATAATTCCTCATCCCTTGTCTGACTAAGATCTATTAGAGGAACAATGAGACAAACAGCCGACATGACTTTGCTTGAAAAAGTCCTAACCAATGGATTAATCACGCCCTATTTCCAGCCTATTTATAATTTAAGTAATGGCGAAATTTATGGGCACGAAGCTCTTTCTCGCGGTCCGATGAACTCTACCTTATTCTCTCCAGACCCTCTTTTTACGCTCGCTCAACAAGAAGGAAAGCTGCATAAATTAGAATTACTGTGCCGTGAAAAAGCCCTATCGAAATTCGCCAAGCTAGATCTAAAAGGCCGTTTATTTCTCAATGTCAGTGCATCGTTATTAGGATCACCCGACCACCAATCTGGCATGACATTAGCGATTTTAAACGAACTGGGACTGGATCAAAAAGACATCGTCATCGAGCTTTCTGAACAGCATCCGTACGACCACAATGGCTTACCACGCAGCAGTGTTGATCACTACCGTGAAATGGGATTTCAAGTCGCCATTGATGACCTTGGAGTGGGCTATTCGGGCTTACAGCTTTGGTCTGAACTACAACCAGACATCGTCAAAGTCGACAAACATTTCATCCAAGGAATCGACAAAGACGAAATCAAACGCGAGTTTGTTCGCTCTATTCTAACCATTGCCCAGCGCCTCAACTGCACCCTCATTGCAGAAGGCATAGAAACACAGCAGGAACTTGATCAACTGATCGAAATAGGTGTCACCCTAGGACAAGGTTATTTTCTTGGTCGACCAGTAGAACACCCAGCGTTTTCGACTCACCCTTATTTGGCAAAGCAAGCTCAACGACGCTCCCAATTTCAAGTTGACCACTCAGAAACAGTACAAACACTGTGTCGTCCCACACCAAGCTTGCACGAAAACAGCTTATTAGAAGATGCGTCTCAGTATTTTAAAAAACAACAAGACCTAGTGGCGATCCCCGTAGTAAACAGCGACAACGAACCCGTCGGAGTAGTGCGCCGCCACCAGCTACACGAGCTTTTCTCTACACCTTATGGGCGCGCTTTATACGAACACAAACCCGTCACAAATTTACTCAGCGATGATGTATTGATTGTTGAAAGCAATGTCAGCTTATCCAGTGTTTCCACTTTGATGACCAACCAAGAAGCCGATACGCTGAATAATGAAATCATCGTAGTCAGAAAAGGCAAGTTTATCGGCACAGGCCACCTTCGAGATCTCTTAAAACGCATTACCGAACTAAAAATTCAAAATGCCACTTACTCAAACCCTCTGACGCTATTACCTGGCAACGTTCCGATTCATCGAGAAGTCAGTCGTCGTTTATTAGCAAATGAAGAATTTTATGTGGCCTATTTCGACTTAAATGACTTTAAACCTTTTAATGACTTCTTCGGCTATTCAATAGGTGATGAAGTGATTCAGCTGGTTGGCTCTTTAATCAAAAACCAAGTAAATCCTGATAACAACTTTATCGGGCACATTGGCGGCGATGATTTTGTGGTGATTTTTGGTGATCAAGATTGGCGCCAGCAATGTGACAACATATTAAACATCTTTGGGCAAAAAGTGCGCGAATTTTATACCGAAGACACCTTACAAGACGGCGGTGTCTGGACTAAAAACCGCCAAGGCGACACGCTCTTCCACCCCATTTTAAGCCTCGCTATTGGTGTGGTTCACCCCAATCCGAAACAATGCACCAATCATCACCAAGTAGCAGAGCTCGCGGCACAAGCGAAAAAGTTTGCCAAACAACAAGGTGGCAATCATATCTACCTGCAACCGTATCTAAACACTCATCTACTTGATACAGCGCATTAAGGTTTATTGAATTGTCACAAAGCCCTCACAAGTTTGTCACATAAGCGCTTTACCTTAAGAATAGACAGTCTAGGAGGCGCTTATGCAGACGACATTTCGTTCGGTATTTATTTCTGATGTACACCTCGGTACAAAATCTTGCCAAGCCATACACCTATTGGATTTTTTACAATCGATTAAAACCGATACCTTGTATTTAGTCGGTGACATTATCGACCTGCAAGAAATGCGTCATAAGGCCTACTTTGTCGATGCTCACCACCGTGTCGTAGAACACATACTGGAGATGGCAAAGTCAGGAACAAAAGTCATTTATATTCCCGGTAATCACGATGCCTTCTTTCGCCAGTTTGCAGGACAAACGCTTTCTGGAATCGAGATAAAACTCAACGCTCGCCATAAAACTGCCAACGGCCGAACCTTTTATGTCAGCCACGGCGATGAATTCGATCAAATGGTAAAAATCAGCCCACTCATGCTCGCCATAGGCGATAAAGCCCACGGCCTCATGTTGTCGCTGAATCAATGGATCAACGGCGTGAGACGCTTGATAGGCTTACCTTATTGGTCACTGGCAGGCTATTTAAAAAGCCATATTAGCAAGGCAAAAGAGTTTATTGAGCGCTTTGAAACAGCCGCCATCAAATCCGCAAAAAACCACAAAGTCGACGGCTACATCTGCGGCCACATTCACTTTGCCTCCTTTCAGCTTAAAGACGATGTTCTCTATTGCAACGATGGCGATTGGGTAGAACATTGCACAGCATTAACAGAATCTACTGCTGGGGAAATGAGCCTGATGCACTGGTCAGAAAACCCAAGAGTCTTAGCGACAGAGCCAAAAGAAGAAGATTGGGGATTATCGCCAGTACCTGCTCGGAGTTAGTGGTAAAGGAATAAAAGGAGCAGTCATTTTTGCTATTCCCGCGAAAGCGGGAAACCAGCGCTGTTTTCTAAAAGGACTCATTCGATAAACGATTCCAATAGATCGAGTAGGTTTTTTCCTTCCAAATGCTTCATAAGCACACCTTCCATCTCTCCCAAGACATGATCAAATACGCAATGAATGTTAGAGCCTATGGGGCAACCTTCATAACCCATTCCTCTACTAAGCATGAGCTTTGAACTGAAAGAAGCCTCGTATATCTCCCTCAGTGATACATCTCTCGCATCTTTTGCTAGAGCCACACCTCCACTCTTCCCCCTATAAGTTTTGATTAAGCCTGCTTCATTCAGCGGAACCAGTAGCTGGCGAATCAGTGTGGGGTTACTTTTCGTGCTAGTAGCCAAGTCACTTGATGACACCAACTTTTCTGGATTTCGACGAGACCTATATGCAAGCGCCAACATAATATGTAGCGACGTTGAAAACCTGTAATCAACCATTAGCCATGACACTCATAATTTATTTAAATGTTATTTTAATAATAGCATTTAAATAAAAACCACGCTATCATACTTTTAAATGCTATTCCTAAACTAACATTAATGGAGAACAGATGAAAAATTTAACTGGAAAAGTAGCTTTGGTAACAGGCGGGTCTAGAGGTCTAGGCGTTGCTATCGCATTAGAACTAGCAGAAGCTGGGGCCGATGTTGTAATCACATACAATCAATCCGCTCAAAAGGCACAAGAAGTAATTAGTAAGATTGAAAAACTTGGGCAACGTGGATTGGCTATACAAAGTGATCAAGGTGACACAAAAGCTGCGCCTCTTCTTGTTGAGCGAGTAATAGAAGAGTTCGGTAAGCTAGATATTCTCGTTAACAATGCTGGACTTGCTAATCAAGGCAGCAAAGTTGATGATCCAAACGCCGACACTCAAGCTTGGGATCGCATGTGGCAAGTTAACGTTCTAGGCGTTATTTCCACAATTCGAGCAGCGTCACAAAAAATGAGTAATGGTGGCCGCATCATTTCAATTGGTACCGGATTAGCGACACATGTTGGCGTCCCTGGTGTTACAGAGTATGCAGCGACAAAAGCAGCGATTGTAGGCTATTCAAAGGGAGCTGCGAGAGATCTGGGTGCTCGTAAAATCACCGTAAACGTTATACAGCCGGGCATCATGTTAACAGATATGCAAGCAGGGATAGAAGACGTACCTGATATCCTTCTAAACATGAAGGCCATTCCAGACACGATTGAAATTGAAGATGTCGCCGCTGCGGTTAGCTTCCTTTCAGGCCCTAGAGCAAGCAAAGTCACTGGTGCAGTCCTTGATATAAGCGGTGGTTGGACGGCCTAATTGTAATTACTAAAATACCAAAGGGGACTATTGCTAACGCGTCGCCAGCCTAACTCTTCCGCCTCCCATTTGGTTGAGGTCGTGTAATCGACAGTCTCTGCCTTGGTAGGCAATTTGGGCGAGTAGTAGCTCTGCGGTGGCTAAGGCGTCGGTTAAGGCGTCATGGCCTTGGTATTCCGGTAAGCCGTAACGTTCTCGGCAGGCGCCGAGGCGAAAGCCGCCGTCCTGAATAGGTTGATGCGCTCGGTTGGCTTTGGTGCGTTCAATGGCGAGTGTATCTAGCCAGTTAGCTGAAAATGTCGCTAAGGCTTCGGTTTGCCACGCTTGTTTTAAAAAACCCAGTTCCATTGGTGCGTGGTGCATTACCAAGACGCGTTCGCGTAGAAGGTGTCGTAGGTAACGCAGCACGCTTTCTTGTTTTTTACCTTGCTGCAAAACGTCTGAGTCAGTAATCATGTGAATGCCGACGTTGTCGCCAATTTGTGCACTATCCAACACAATATGTCGCGCGGTATCTAATTCAATCACACCTTTATGAATACATACCCAACCAAAACTAACGATGTGATCTTGCTTCGGATCTAACCCCGAGGTTTCGATATCCAGTACAAGATAATCCCATTCAGACCAGGCTCGCTTAACCGATTGCCGAGACAAATTCCACGCGCTGAGCTTTTGCAGCAAATCAAACGACATCTAGCTGTATCCTTTTAAGAAGCGCTGCTGTGCCACATCTTGCACATCATTGATGATGCTAAAGGTGGTCTTCAGATGCTTACGCTCTAATGAGCTCAAATCTTTCGGATCCAGATACGCGCTGGCTTTACCAGTGGCTTGCCAATGTCGTCCTTGAGCTTCAAGACGCAAGCCATTAAGTTCGTCCCAAGCGTCCATCAGGTTCCGTGCAGTATCGACACTGATGAGCTTTTCACGAATAGCTTGCTCGATTCTATCCAAGGTGCCAGCTCGATAGGTTTTGCAAGACAAGCCATACAAGCGCGCTAAATCGTTAATCAGCGCCAAACCTTGATGCTTAAGATCAAGCTGGTTTTTATGCTCACCAGAGGACTCCAAAACAAAATGACGGAAGAAGCCCAATGGCGGTTTGCTTGCCAACGCAGTGCGTGTCAACGTCGCTAAAAACACACTGTTTTTGCTTATCTCCAACTGCATGGCTTTGATTAGCTTATTCACCGCATCGCCTTGCTTGTCCCCTGAATCATACACACAACGAATATCGAAAAAGATGCTGGCGTGGAGTAATGCACTAGGCGCACTGCTTTTTATCCAAGTGGAAAAAGCTTGCTGCCAGCCGACTGCTGTTCTGCGCCATTCAGGGTTGCTCGCCATGATGTCTCCAGGACAAAGGCGAATCCCACAAAGCCCCAAGCCTTGGCAGATAAACTCGGATAAATCGGCAAAGTACTGACTTTCTTCAGCTCTTGGCTCGCGCTCTAACATCAGGCCGTTATCTTGATCGCTGCCCAAGGATTGATCGCGTCGCGCTTGTGATCCAAACACTAAAAACTGAAATGCCATGGGCGCTGGGCCAAATTTCCCCAAGGCCAATTCGATCACTCGGCGTGTTAAATTATCGCTCACGGTTGCCAACACTTTGCCCACATCCGCGGGCTTCATATCCGTCACAATCAGATTCATGATCAAGGTCGGCAATTGTTTGCAAACACGGGCTAAATCGTCAATAGATTGCTGTCGGTGGATTTGGTTGATCAATAGCAAAGGACTGAGTTCTTGATGTCGTAACAAATCCGCAGCGGTTAACATACCCACGGCTTTTTGCACTTCATCAACAATAGGCAAATGGTGAATATTGCTTTCGCTCATTAAAGTTTGCGCCTGCATCACCAAGGCGTCCGGTCTCAAGTTAACGGGGTCTCGCGTCATCACATCTTTTACCAATGAATCCGCCGAGCCACCGAGGGCCAAAATACGCGAGCGTAAATCTCGATCGGTGACGATGCCAGTGAGTTTGTCGTCTTCTACCACCAAGATAGAACTGACTCGCGCTTCACTCATGCGCATGGCAATAGTTTGAATGCTTTCGTCTGGAGTCGCGAGAATCAGCTGCCTCGTCATAATGTATGAAATGGGTGTCGATAATTGCAAAGCGGGAGAGGCTAATTCATTGTTTTGACTACGAGAAAGTTTGCGTAGACGATTGTGCCGAGTGTGTTCAAAAAAGAGTTCGAAAGCTTCGCTCTTTTCTAGTGTTTCCATAAAGCGTTTTTTATCGAAGCGATAAACTAAGCTGTCTTCCATAGCGACCACTTGCAAACCATCCGGATTTTGCGCCATAAGGCTAGAAATACCAAAGCACTCACCGTCGGCAATTTGATCCACTAGCCCACCTTTAGGCGTACGAATTTCACAAGCTCCACGTCGAATCAAGTGCACGGTCGCTGCGTCACCTGTCAATGCCAACGTCTGCCCTTGGCGAACATATAGCATAGACACACCTGTCAGCAGTTGCTTGCGATCTAGCAGCTTGAGACTAGAAAACGGGGGAATCGCTTCAATAAATTTATGTACTTCAGGAATGTCGATCGCAGCCATTTTATTATTCTCTTTTTCAGACGAAGCTTTTTACAGAAGAAGACACCTATCAAGAGTGTGCGCTTTTATAATAGACAACAAAATGCTTCTTAGACCAATGTCTAAAGCAGACTATTCAATTATCTTCGCCCTTTAAAAGCACATAGGACACAAAAAAGATCCCTTTAAATATCAAGCATCTATAATTAACCAACAATTTTATCCAGAAATGGGCTTGACTAGATTTAAATGTTATCGGTAACATTGCCACCCTAGTTACCGGTAACATCAGCAAAAGCACTGTTCCTAAAAACTGTTATTAAAAAAATAATCAACGGGAAGCGATATCATGAGTAAATTCAGCACTACGCTAATGACCGCCACTATGGCTGGCATTCTATCTACGTCTGCAATCGCAGCGGATTACAATTTCAAGTTCCAATCCTCTGATCCAGCGGGCGACAAAAACTTCCAAGTTCAAAAAGAGTGGACGAAACGCGTCGAAACGATGACGGGCGGCCGTGTTCATATCGAGTTACTTCCTGTTGGCAGTATTTTCAAACACACTGAAACGCTAGACGGCATCAAAATGGGCATCCTAGATGGTCATATTACGGCTACCGAGTTTTTCTCTGGTAAAGATCCAGCATTCGGCCTAATTGGTAACACAGTAGGTGCTTGGTCTAATACTCAACAACTTCTGCAATACGTCAACTACGGTGGCGGTTACGAGCTAATGAATGAACTGTACGCTCCTTACGGTGTGAAGTTCATTGGTGGTTCTACAACAGGTGTTGAATCGTTGGTTTCTCGTGTTCCACTGGACAGCGTTGCCGATCTGAAAGGTCTAAAACTTCGCGCCCCTGAAGGCTTGGTTCAACGTGTATTTGCCGCAGCAGGTGCCGCGCCAGTTAACCTACCGGGTTCTGAAGTATTCACCGGTCTTAGTAAAGGCGTTATCGACGCAGCCGACTACACTGTTTTCTCGACAAACCAGAAAGCTGGCATGAACGACATTGCAACACACCCAGTTCAGCCTGGTTTCCACTCTTTGCCATTGATTGATATTTCAATGAACAAGAAAAAATGGGACAAGCTACCTGCGGATATCCAATCTATCCTAACGGTTTCTGTTCGTGACTTCGCTGAAGACATGACAACTCAGTTACGTATTGCAGACCAAGCAGCCGTAAAAGCAGCACAAGCGGATCCGAACATTACCATTCACGATTGGTCTGCGGAAGAACGTAAAAAATTCCGTGCGATTGCTCGTACACAGTGGGAAGAGTTTGCTAAAAGTTCAGACAATGCTCAGAAAGTATACGACTCTATTACGACGTACTTAGAAGCGAATGGCCTTCTTTAATTAAGCTCTCTTAAAAGCCTTTTAACCCTGCAAAACAGGCGCACTGCAACCTATTGCATCTGCGCCTGCTTTTCATTGGATCATGATCATGAAAGACGAAATTCATCCAGACAATCTCGATAGTTCAGAACAACCAAGAAACATCCTAGATCGTGCGATTTTCAAGTTTGGAAATCTCATCAGCTTGCTGTTTGTTTTTACGGTTGCCATTTCATTTTATGAAGTGCTGATGCGCTATGTATTTAATGCCCCAACTATTTGGGTACACGAAACTGCTTCGTTTTTAGGGGGCTGTTTGTTTGTCTATGGCGGCATTTACGCTTTATCCATCAATAAGCACGTTCGAGTGGTACTGATCTACGACATTGTTTCTGATAGAACACGTCGCTGGCTGAATGTTTTTCATCATGTTATGGGGCTGCTGTTTTCTAGTCTACTTAGCTGGGCGGCTTATCAAATGGTTCAAGACTCATGGTTCACCCCATTTGGTGATGTCCGTTTAGAAACTTCTGGATCCGCATGGAACCCCGCTTTCCCAGCCTTGGTAAAAGGCATGATATTCATGACACTTTGTATCATGTTTGTGCAGTTCTCCTTGCACCTAATACAAGAATTAAATGGCTTAAGGAAACGCAAAGATGTTTGATCTATCCGCAATGGGCATAGGCTACGGCAGTCTACTAATGCTCGGTTCTATGATTTTATTGCTACTAACGGGCATGCAATTGGCCTTCGTTACCGCGTTAGTAGCGCTTGTTTTTGCTATTGGTTGGTTTGGCGTTGGCGCTTTGCCTTTGATCACTAGCCGTTTGTACAGTTTTGTTGGTAGCTATGTATTTCTAGCGGTTCCCATGTTTGTTCTCATGGCCGCATTGTTAGATCGATCTGGTATCGCCCGAGACCTGTTCGACGCTATGAAGGTCTTTGGCCGCAAGCTACGTGGCGGTGTTGCTGTACAGACTTTATTGGTTGCTATCGTACTAGCGTCAATGTCTGGTGTGATCGGCGGTGAAACGGTATTGCTTGGCATCTTGGCCTTGCCGCAAATGTTGCGCCTTGGATACAACCGCAAACTGGCCATTGGTGTAACCTGTGCCGGTGGTGCATTAGGCACTATGCTACCGCCCAGTATCGTGTTGATTATCTACGGTTTAACAGCCAGTGTTTCCATCGGTGATTTGTTTAAAGCGGCGTTCTTGCCTGCGTTTATTCTTGCCTTCGCTTACATGGCTTACGTGCTGATCATTTGTCGTCTTAATCCAGAATACGCTCCATTGCCAAGTGACGAAGAGCTGGCGACTGATAACGACGTTAATTACTTCAAGGCCCTACTCTTCCCATTGCTTACAGTAATGATGGTGCTAGGCAGCATTTATACTGGTGTGGCATCTGTGACTGAAGCCTCTGCACTCGGTGTGGTTGGTATCATCATCAGTGCAGCAATTCGTGGCGAGCTGAATTTCGCCATGCTAAAAGACAGCGCCAAAGCCACCATGAGCACCTGTGGCATGATCATCTGGATCGGTATCGGGGCAACTGCTCTGGTCGGTGTGTATAACCTGATGGGCGGTATCTCGTTTGTTGAAGAAACCATTCTTGCCCTAAGTGGCGGCAGCGTCATGGGTACCGTCATGATCATGATGATCATCTTACTGGTACTCGGTATGTTCTTAGATTGGGTAGGTGTTGCGTTATTAACCATGCCGATCTTTGTTCCTATTATCATAGGCCTTGGCTTAGATCCTATCTGGTTTGGTGTGGTGTTCTGTTTGAACATGCAGGTGTCTTTCTTATCACCTCCATTTGGCCCCGCGGCGTTTTATCTTAAATCTGTGGCGCCAAAAGACATTAGTCTGGGCGAGATCTTTAGCTCTCTCTTGCCTTTCATTGGCTTGCAGGTTTTGGTTCTTGCCTTGGTCATATTCTTCCCTGAGCTGGCCCTTTGGTGGAAATAACCCATTGAGACCATGCCGTTCAACACGGCTTTTTGAACGACACAGCCTTGCTGATAACAGCAAGGCGATAAGGACTTAAGAAGATGACAAAGAAAATTGTAGTATTAGGTGTATCAGGTTCTGGTAAATCTCTGATCGGCAGCAACATAGCAGAAAAACTAGGTTATCCATTTTTTGATGGTGATGACTTTCACAGTCAAGCAAACGTTGACAAAATGCGTAAAGGAACACCGCTAACCGATGACGATCGTAAAGACTGGTTAGCAACACTGAACACCATATTGACCGACAACCCAACGGCGGTGATTGCCTGTTCAGGGCTCAAACCAGAATATCGCGTTATGCTGCGCAACGGCCTAGATGATGTCACTATGATTTATCTAAAAGGCAGTATCGATACTATTTGGCAACGTCATCAAAATCGTGATGGCCATTATTTTAATGGTCGAGAAATGTTAGAAAGCCAGTTTGCCACCTTAATTGAGCCTACAGACGAAGAAGCTCTGGTAATCGATATTTCTCAAGATGCCGACCAAGTATTAAGCGAAGCACTAACGCTTTTAGCCAATCAATAAAAACGTAAGAGACGCAGTGATTGGATTGCGTCTCTTTATTAAAAGTAAACACTCACTGTCAGTATAAAACCTAAATTAGTTAATATCTTACGCAAAAACGTCGACTTTTTCTTTCTCGCCATGAATGGCTTATGATAATGTTACCTGTAACAAAACATGGATACGTCACTGGTATGAAAAGCGCCGACAAGAAAAGCCCCACTATGAAAAACAAACGCCCAACACTACAAGACGTTGCTGACTTAGTTGGCGTGACAAAAATGACCGTGAGTCGCTTTCTTAGAAATCCAGATCAAGTTTCTGTGCCGCTACAAACTAAAATCGCCGATGCATTAGAAGATCTAGGTTATATACCTAATCGAGCACCTGATATTTTATCCAAATCAAAAAGCCACGCGATTGGCGTTCTACTGCCCTCTTTAACCAACCAAGTATTCGCTGAAGTCATTCGCGGCATAGAGTCCGTTGTTGAACCCGCGGGCTATCAAACCATGTTGGCTCACTACGGTTACAGCAAAGAAGCAGAAGAAGCGCGCATTGCCACGCTACTGTCTTACAACGTGGATGGTTTGATTATTTCTGAAAGCTATCACACAGAACGTGTGAGAAAAATGCTTGCTGTGGCTGGCATTCCCGTTATTGAAATCATGGACTCCGTTTCCCCTCCGATTGAACAAGCCATCGGCATAGACAACGAAGCCGCTGCGTATGCGATGACGGATTTCATGATCAAACGAGACCGCAAGAAAATCGTTTACTTCGCAGCGCGAATGGACCAACGGACTCTGTTTAAAATCAAAGGCTACGAAACCGCTATGCTCGACAATGGATTAACGCCTTTGTGCTTAAAAACCAACAGCGCGTCTTCCTTCACCCTTGGGGCCACTTTTCTACACGATGCCCTTCAGCAGCAACCCGACACCGACGGCATATTTTGCACCAACGATGACTTGGCAATTGGTGCGCTTTACGCCTGCCAAAAAGCCGGTATTAAAGTCCCGCAAGACATCAGCATTGCAGGCTTCCACGGTCATGATATTTCTCGCGCCATGGTGCCACTGCTTGCCACTGTCATTACGCCTCGTGAAGAAATGGGGCGTTTGGCTGCCGAGCACCTACTCTCTCGCCTTCAGGGCAACCCCGTCTCACAAAAAATCATTGATTTGCCATTTAAAATAGAAGCTGGCGAAAGTATTTAACCATTGCATGACGATGGACTAAAAGCCTTCAAATATTATTGAGAAGTGTTATCATTATTGATAATTTTCCTCTTCTTAAAGGTCCGCTATGAAGCGCTTATTAGTCATTGCTTTATCTACTCTATTATTTGGTTTTTCTCTTATTGCTCAGGCCGTTTCCGTGGAGGACAGTAAAGGTACCTTTAGTATCAATTACGTTCCGCAGCGCATCGTTGTATTGGAGTTTTCCTTTGTCGATGCATTAGCTGCCGTTGGTGTCAGCCCTGTCGGTATTGCTGATGACAAAGATGCTGAACGTATTCTAAAAGAAATTCGTGATGAAATTGGCGATTGGGCATCGGTTGGTACGCGCTCTCAGCCTAGTCTTGAAACCATTTCTTCGCTAAAACCAGATCTCATCATTGCCGATATTTCCCGTCATGAGGGCGTATATGCTGATCTCCAAAAAATAGCACCTACCTTGATTCTGCCCTCACGCCGAGCGACCTATGAAGAAAACCTTCAAGCCACGGCCATCATTGGTAAAGCCATTGGCAAAGACAAAGAAATGCAAGCACGCTTAAAGAAACATGACGAAGTGATGGCTAAACTAGCGACCCAATTACCAAAGGGCAAAGAAGTTCAATTTGGTGTTGCCCGTGATGACGCCTTATTTCTTCACACGGCAGATTCCTATGCTGGCGGCGTAATACGCGCATTGGGCTTAAAAAATGCCAATACTGGCCGCAGCGATGATGCTTACCGTCAAACCAGCCTAGAACAACTACTAACAGTCAACCCGGATTATTTCATCGTCGGTAATTACGTAACCCCCAGCATCGTCGATAAATGGAAAAGCGAGCCGCTTTGGTCAATCTTAAAAGCCGCTAAAAATAACCACATTTATGCGGTTAACCCTAATACCTGGTCCCGTTGCCGCGGCATTATTTCAGCCGAAACCATGGGGCAAGATCTAATCAAGGTCTTCAACGCGAAAAAATGATCTCGTTACGTTTTTCTTTTTTTGCGCAGTGCCTATTACTACTTCTGCTTCTGTTTGCCTGTTCATGGGTCAGCCTGTTTAGCTGGTCCGTTATTACCGTCACGCCAGCGGATGCCCTGCACGCCTTATACAATATGAATCAGGACAGCATTGCCCAGCATATTGTTCATGATTTAAGGCTGCCTAGAGTACTCGTTGGCATTATGGTGGGCGCTAATCTCGCGGCGGCTGGTGTCATCATGCAAGGCTTGACGCAAAACCCTCTCGCTTCCCCTTCTGTACTTGGGATTAATGCGGGCGCAGCTCTGGGAATGGCAAGTGTTTCCACGATCGCCCCTTGGTTTGGTTTACTCGGTAGTTCAATCG
The DNA here is from genome assembly GCF_016906065.1 of Marinomonas foliarum. Classification (NCBI taxonomy): domain Bacteria; kingdom Pseudomonadati; phylum Pseudomonadota; class Gammaproteobacteria; order Oceanospirillales; family Oceanospirillaceae; genus Marinomonas; species Marinomonas foliarum. The sequence continues at coordinate 1,558,133 of NZ_CP070273.1, forward strand.
CCGCCATTATTGGTGGCGGCATTGCCTGGGCTTTCGTTATGTTGCTTGGTAGCGCATGGCGCGGCGGCAATGAACACGGAAGATTAGTATTGGCCGGCGTCGCTATTTCCGCTTTATGTGCCGCCTTAACCAAAGCCGTGATTATCATTGCCGAAGATCAAGCTGCAGGCGTACTAACTTGGCTCGCGGGGAGTTTGACTGATGCTAGATGGCAAACCTTCGATTCCCTTTGGCCTGTCTGCCTAATTGGTTTATTAGGTGCCATGCTGATTGCCCCAACACTGAATCTATTGCAGCTTGGCGATGACAATGCGCGCAACCTTGGCGTGTCGCTGATGTGGGTAAAACTAGGCGGCAGCTTTCTTGTCTTATTATTGGTCGGGAGCGCCATCAGCAGCGTCGGTGCAATTGGTTTTGTCGGCTTGCTGGTACCACATATGGCACGAATGCTCGCAGGGCAAGATCATCGTAAATTCTTGCCGATCGCCATGATAATGGGCGCCTGCTTGGTTGTCTTATCAGATACGGTAAGTAGAGGCATTATCTACCCTGCAGAAACACCGGCTGGCGCTATTTTGGCCTTGATCGGTGCGCCGTTTTTCATCTACCTCGTCCGTAAGAGAACCTTATAATGGCCACGCGCTCGCTGCCTTTTTTAGTACTTGCCATGATAGGACTGCTGATCGCTAATCTCATGTTTGGTGCGGTTTCGATTCCGTTTAAACAGATTATAGATGGCCTACAAGTCGGTAACGAACACTACTTCACCATCCACGAATATCGCTTGCCGCGCACCATTCTCGCCATGTTAGTCGGTGCCATGATGGCGCTGGCAGGCGCCTTGGTTCAAGGTGTGATTCGTAACCCTCTAGCGTCACCGGATGTACTGGGTGTGAGCCATGGTGCTGGATTGGCCGCTGTGTTCTATATGACTTTTTTTCCCAATGCCGATATTAGCTGGCTGCCTGCGGTCGCCTTAGTCGGCAGTTTGGTGGCAGCGTTAATGTTGTGGTGGTTGTGCGGTTCACATAGCAGCACCATAAAACTGGCCATTACGGGTGTGGCATTAGCGGCCTTATACGCCAGTTGTATCGACTTTCTGATGCTGGTTAAACCACTGGAAATCAACAACGCTCTTTTGTGGCTAACAGGCAGTTTATGGGGACGTGGCTGGAATCAGCTTGCTATGTTATTGCCTTGGCTTATGTTAATTCCCTTTGCCCTTTGGCTTGCGAAACCGCTCAATCTCATTCATCTCGGTGATGACAGCGCCATCAGCCTTGGTATAAAGGCGAACAAGCTGCGTTTGGCTTCCTTGGCTATTGCTGTTGGGCTGACTGCGTCTTGTGTGGCGATATGCGGCCCTATTGGCTTTCTCGGCTTAGTGGCTCCGCATTTAACCCGAAAATTGGTCGGCGGCCGTCATCAAATACTCTTGCCTGCCACCATGTTAGTTGGCGCCATTTTGTTGCTACTTGCTGATCTCGTGGCTCGCACCATTGACCCACCAATTGAATTACCCGCCGGCATTATGACCGCCATTATTGGCGCGCCGTATTTTCTTTGGCTACTCCTTAGGACAAAATGATTTATGTCTCTTAGCACTCATAACTTATCTGTTGGCTACCATGATAAAGCCATCGTAAAACAAGTCGACCTAAACATCCCCGAAGGAAAAATCATTGCTTTGCTTGGTCCAAACGGTTGTGGAAAATCCACTTTATTGAAAGCCATGGCGCGCATTCTTTCTCCTATGGATGGCCAAGTTCACTGGCAAGGTCAGAACCTTCACGGCATCGCATCTAAAAAACTGGCGCAACAATTGGCCTTGTTGCCACAAACCCAACCGATTCCTGAAGGGATTAAAGTCAAAGATCTGGTCGCCTATGGACGCAGTCCATACACGGGGTTTTGGGGACGGATTGGCAAAGATGATCACGACATTATCACTCAAGTCATGCAAGAAACCGGCATTACCGAGCTAGCTGAGCAACTGGTCAGTGAGCTGTCTGGCGGTCAACGTCAGCGTGTTTGGCTTGCCATGACCTTAGCGCAAGATACGCCGTATTTGTTACTGGATGAGCCAACCACCTACATGGATTTAAGCCATCAAGTCGAACTCATGCACTTGCTACGCAAGTTGAATTTGCAAGGCAAAACCATCATCACGGTGCTCCATGACATCAACCAAGCGGCACGTTATTGCGACCACTTGATCGTGATGAAAAAAGGCAAAATTGTCACCCAAGGTTCACCAGACTCAGTGCTTACCCAGCGATTATTAAAAGAGGTCTTCTCTTTGAGTGCGCAAATTCATCAAGACCCGATAGCCAAAACGCCAATGTGTGTGGTGGAGTAATGATAAAACTAATCGCTTAGTGAGGCATGTTCTTTTGGTAGTAGCGCAAACGCCTCATCTTGCGTAATCACAGTCGCATATTCACCATGCAAGTTCGCTAATGACATGGCATGCACTTCATCGGCACTGCGTGACTGACCGAAAAAGTCTTCTTTCTCAAATGCGAAGCAAGCGCTACCGACAACATAGGTTTTAAAGCCAAGATTACCAGCGCTTCGTACCGTCGACTCAACAGAGTTATTTGTGCTCACACCAACAACTAGCAAAGTTTGAACGTCTTGTTCTCGTAGCCACTTTTCTAGGTCCGAAAAAACAAACGCATCAGGCACCGACTTTTCGATAATTTTCTCGTCAATCAAGGGCTGAAAGGCATCCTGAAAAAGAACCCCTTCTTGATCCGGCCAAAACAAGGATTCAGGCTCAGTGGATAAGTGACGGACATGTACAATAGGTGCGTGAAAGGATCGCCAATGCGCCAATAGCTCAGCAATTTCATGTTCTGCATTAGGATTATTTCGTTCTCCAGCTTGCGGCCAAGACATACCTTGCTGCATATCAATAATCATCAGTACTGCTGAGTTTTCCATCGTTAGCTCCCCTAAAACCATCTCGTTTATTTTTTAAATCGCTGCATTAGCTTTTGTCATCGGTGCGGCTTTCCATTGCAGATAAACGTTTATTTTGATGATGTAACTTAACGAAAAGTACCACCAGCGTCATAAACAATAAGAAGGTTAAATTCCCCAAGAAATTGACTCTATATTCCAGTGATTTCACATTGGTTATTTTGGTAGACAAGGATTGGTAATCGCCCAGCGAGGCGGTAGATAATTGTAGAATAGCAACACTTCGCTCAAGTTCAAAAACAGTCTGAGCAAGCTCTTTTGGATCTTCAGAGACACTCTTTTCAGCCATAGAAAAAGACGCAAAACCGCTCAAGAATATACAGAACAACACTCGATATAACATGGGGAACCTCTAAAATAGCAATCAGTAACCTGTTCTATCATAGCGGTATCAATCACCTAATAGCTAGATGGAGCCTGAGTTATTATCAGAAGCGCCATCTAGCTAATGATTTAAACTTTAAAAATTGAAATACTCCGATTCAATGATTCCGCTTGATTAGCAATGGCTTCACTTGCTTTGGAGTTTAACGCCACCGACTCCGAGGTATCTTCAGTAATATCTCTGATGGTATCGACATTTTTACTTATCTCATTCGCCGCGATGGTTTGCTGATCAATTGCTGTAGACACCGAGCCTGCCATCTCTGATATTTCAGTCACATCATGTATGATTTTTTCTAATACACTTCCTGTCATAACGGCTTCATCACGACTTAGGGCACCATCCTGACGGCAGTCTTCCATTAACGTAACAATACTCTTAGTACGCTCTTGTAACGTCACTATGATGTCTGAGATTTCTTCCGTGGCGGTGTGTGTTCTACTCGCTAACGCTCTAACTTCATCGGCAACAACGGCAAAGCCACGTCCTTGCTCTCCCGCTCTAGCAGCTTCAATCGCAGCATTCAGCGCCAGTAAATTCGTTTGTTCAGCAATTCCTTGGATGACATTCAATACCGTGCCAATGCTTTCGCTCTCTTTTGCTAAAGCACCAACAGTTTCTACAGAACCTTCCAAGCGATCGGACAGCTGGCGAATACGTTCGATAGCTGAATTTACTTTTGATTGACCTTCACGGGCATTGTTTTGTGTTGATACGGCTTTCGAAGCAGCCATTTCCATACTACGCGAAATATCTTCTACTGTGCCGACCATTTCAGTGACAGATACTGCGACCATATCCGTTTCTGCTCGCTGTCTCTGGGCATCATCGGATGTTCTAGCAGCATTCTGTGATAACTGCACAGTGGTACTGTTCATCTCTTTCACTATCAGATTAGCGTTCGCAATGACATGACTGAAATCCGCCAACATATCGTTAATACTTGAGGCCACAGTGCCAATTTCGTCCTTCGCAGATACCTCGACCCGCAAGGCTATATTATGAGTCGATTGTATCTCTCGCATCGTTAACTGAATTGTATTTAATGCTGTGTTGATCGTGCGGTTAATAATCCAAGCTACTAACACACCAATAATGATAATAACGCCACAAAGAATTGCTGTTAACATCATCGCAAACGAGGCTTTTTCCTGTATCACGTTGGATAACTGAGCCTCAACCGAGGTTAGCGCTGTTTCAGTTTTATGAATGGACTTACGCATTGCCAGTAATTTACCTTCCTTACTAGTCAAACCTAAGTCTTTTTTTCCTTCTGCATATTGATTAAAGCCATTTCTGTATTGCTCAGAAAGTGACAGCAATAACTGAACTTTATCCGCAGGTAATGAGCCACTGCGTAAGTCGCTTTCTAATTTATCCAAAGTTGAATTAAAAGAAGTAATGTATTTAAGGTTGCTGCGCAACATAAAATCTTTTTCATGCCGACGAAGCTGCAACATTGTAACAAGCAAAGCATCTTGGTTCAGTGCCGACAATTCACTCTCAATGTTATGCACAGCGCCGCGAAGTTGCCCTTGCAGCCCTGTTTCAGGTGTTAGCCCTAACTTTTTAGAAGCTGACACCACAGCAGCAAAATCGGTCTGATATTCTTTGAAATCTTCAGTCAATTCTAACAAGGTAGCAATGTCGATAGAAAACTCATTCATTGCATTTTCGAGCAAAACTTGATCAGTAAAAAGAGAAGCCATTGTCTCGTTGAATTTTGTTTCATAAGAAAGGTCTAGACGGGCGAGGAAATCTTTCTCATTGCGGCGCAATGTCAGCATATTAACTTGCTGATGCACTATAAGATTCTTGGCGTAGTTTAGCTTTTCAATATTACTCTGCGTATTATAAAAAAGTCCCAGCATGGCCACGAGTGCTACAACCAACAAAGCCGTATTCAAAATTAGTTTATGCTTAATAAGCACGGTTTTATCCTCTCATCCAAAAGAAATCACTCCCTTACTGACACCAAAAAAACTCCATCTCTACCTGCATGTTAATGTATTAAGCTCAGAATATCCTCGAGTCACACAATTCCATAATAAATGTCACAGTAAATAACAAAGCTAACCGAGATTTGTTACAGAACAACATCTACGTCTCAAAACCTAGCAAACGATTTTTTTAGAAAATCCAGCAACAAACGCAGTTTTTTAGACTCAGCCGTGCCCGGTGGAAAGACGGCGTAGACATCAATTCCCGTGCATTGATAATCCGACAAAATGCGCTCTAACGTGCCATTGGCGATACGAGGCTGTGCGTCGTACATGGGAATTCGACCGATGCCATTGCCCCCTTCTAAAAAAATGGTTCTAGCGGCGGCATTATTAGTGCTCACTGCACCACGCACAGACAAGCTAAACGACTTAGAACCTTGGCTAAGATGCACGGTATTGGCTGCTGGCGTATACACTACCCAGTCATGATCGTACAGCTCTTCTGGTTGAGTGGGTTTGCCGCGTCGCCGAAAATACTCTGGTGAACCACACAAGCAGGTTTCGAATGTCGTCAACTTGCTGGCTTGTAAGCCAGAATCCAGTAATGGCGCACCTCGAATGGCCAGATCAACGCCATCTTTAATAATATTGACGACTTCATCACTCAAAGAAAGATTCAGTTCAATTAAAGGGTAAAGTCGACGAAATTCGTTCAGAGCAGGAACAATCACCTGCAAGCCTAAATTCACCGGACAGGTAATTTTCAATTTACCAACGGGCTCTTGTTTGGCTTTTTCTATTTGCTGATTGGCTTCATGGGCCTGAAAGGCAATCGCACGACAACGCTGATAATAGGCTTCGCCTGTTTCAGTCAATGACAAAGACCGAGTGGTACGATTCAGCAGTTTTACACCAAGTTGCTCTTCTAGCTTTTTCAGGTGATAACTCACCACGCCACGGGAAATCCCCATGAATTTAGCTGCGGCCGTCAGACTGCCTTGCTCCACCACTTGGGCAAATACCACCATACTTTTTAACTGTTCAAACGAGACTTCCATCGTGACGGCTCTTTTTTTATAGATAAAGAAAACGATTCCAATTGTATCAATTATTAAACCAATGAAGTCAAAAAGCTTCCCATTATGTTGATTAGATTAATTAGATAGACTAATCACAAGTTATTTAAACAACACATCCAAACATTTAGGAGCCTCTTATGAGCAGCAAAAAAATTCTAGTCGTTCTAACATCCCATTCCGATTTGGGAGACACAGGCCACAAAACAGGTTTTTGGGTAGAAGAATTCGCCGCACCTTATTATGCATTTATTGATGCTGGCGCAGAAGTCACTGTCGCTACGCCAAAAGGCGGCCAAGCGCCAATTGATCCAAACAGTACTGCGCCAGATGCACAAACCGAAGCAACTGAACGCTTCTATAAAGATCAGGCTGCGCAAGATGTGATTACCAACACACTAAAACTGAGCGATATGAAACAAGACGATTTCGACGCTATCTTCTATCCTGGCGGCCACGGTCCACTTTGGGATTTGACTGAGAACGAAGAATCCATTGCCTTGATCGAAAGCTTTATTAAAGCCGACAAGCCAATCTCTTCTGTCTGTCACGCACCAAGCGCTTTCTTGAACATCAAAGACACAGACGGTGAGTATTTCATTAAAGGTAAAACCGTTACAGGCTTCACTAACAGCGAAGAAGCTGCGGTTCAATTGACCGAAGTCGTGCCTTTTTTGTTAGAAGATGAAATAAAAAAACGCGGTGCAGACTACAAAAACACGGCGGACTGGGCACCTTTCGCAGTGCAAGATGGCTTGATGATCACAGGGCAAAACCCTGCAAGTTCTGAATTGGTCGCTGAAAAACTATTGGCTCAATTAGCTAAATAAGCGCCATTAACCATTCATACCAACGAAAAAAAAACCGCCTCAAGGAAACTTGAAGCGGGTTTTCTCGTTCTAGTTGCGCGATATTAAAAAGCGCCTATATGGCGTAATCGAAAACAATAATGTCTTCTAAAATCGGCCCTAATTGCGCTTTTAACACCTCGTGTTCAGGGTGAGGAATATAAGTATCACGAGCCACTTCATCCACAAAGGTCATAAAAACACAATGGGTATAGTCTTTGTTGCGGCCTTCAGGACTGTTGTTTAAGCCCCATTCAACCAATTCAATGCCATCGATCTTGCTCTTAATTTTCTCGAAGTTAGCCATAGACGTTGCGATATCCGCCGCGGTCGCTTGCTCTTTGTACTTAATAAACAATACATGCCGAATCATAAAGACTCCTGTTTAAATAAATGATTTAGCAAAATCATACTCCGCCTTTTCGGCTAAAAATACGCGAATCACAAACAACCCTTAAAAGGTCAATTTTGTTCAATACGTGAGATACCTAAAAAACGATAGTGAACGCCTGTTGATTATTTATCTAGGAACATCTGATGACTTTCTCTTTAATCATTTCTATGTCTTTTTTTGCCTTAGCGGCGTCTTTGTCACCTGGCCCGGTGAACCTTGTTTCGCTGAGTGGCAGTGCGCGTTATGGTATTAAAACAGGACTTGTTTTTGTAACGGGAGCAACCCTTGGCTTTATTGTGCTGTTTTTACTGATTGGCTTCGGGCTGCACTATTTGATTGATCAATTAAACTGGATTACCCAAGCGCTACAATGGTTCGGCATCGCCTTTCTGTTGTATTTGAGTTATCAGTTATTCACCGACAATGGCGAGCTAAATTCCGACAAACATAGCAAGGCGCCAACCTTTATGACAGGTGCCATTATGCAATGGCTCAATCCAAAAGCGTGGCTTGCTTCGCTATCAGGTATTGCGGCTTATATTCCCAATGCAGAAGCAATGGAAGTAATGATTTTTGCCAGCCTGTATTTGCCAATTTGCTGGCTGTCTTTGGGAATTTGGGTATGGATTGGAAAAATACTCGGGCAGTATTTTCAACGCCCCGGAAAAATGCGCTTAATGAACAAAACCTTGGCGACATTACTGGCAGGCAGTTGTGTGCTGATTCTGGTCTAACTGACCTTAACTAAGAAGAAACCGAGCGCCGATACTGGTCTGGCGTTGCCGCGACGCGTTGTTTAAATACCCGCTGAAAATGCGCTTGATCACTAAAGCCAACGGTCTGTGCCACATCAACAATGGCTTGACCTTGCTTCAACGCTTGCTGGCCCAGTTGAATACGACGATTCAAACGATAAGCATGTGGCGTCATATTAAAGTGACGCTTAAACGCACGAACCAAATAACCAGTACTGTATCCAAACTCGGCGCTAATTTGATCAATCGAGGTATCATGCAAACAGTACTGATTCAAATAGTCCGCCACTTGATATAAGTTATTCACAGGTAAAGCCGTGGAAGATTCGATGTTATTGGCGTCTAGCTCCATGAACAAGTCCACCAGCACCACTTCTAGCCTTTGGCCTTTTTTAAAAGACGAAAAAGTTGCACCTATTAGACATTCACATACTTCTACAAATGCCTGATAAGCCTGAACTGACATTAAAGTATCACCCAGGGTATCTTGCCAGACCTGAGTTCTTCTAATGCCACAGGCAAACAGCAAGGACGCTAGCCAGTCTTTATCTAGATGCATCATGTAATAGGCCCAAGGAGAGTCTTGGTGCGGATTACAGGCATGAACCACATCTGGATTCATCATCACCAAAGCACCCCGCTCAACCGCGTGTAAACGATCCGCACAGCGGAATTCGCTCTGACCTTCCAAAATGGCACCAATCGACCATTCTTGATGAGAATGCGGCGCATAGCTCACCTCTCTGCCATCCAATACTTGGCGCAGTTCGACATAAGGCAAAGCCGGATCTCGCCAAAAAATCGGATGGGTAGAAGGTGTCATCTTATCTTCCTATCAATCAAGCCGTTTAGGTCAAATAATTTACGGTAAGCAGCTGAAGCGAAACGCGTCATCCAGCGCTTTAGGTAGCACTAAGGTACTGAACTGTAAGCGTTCTGATTGTTTGCATACGCTATTACGCTCTGATTCATCATCCACATAAATGCGACGATACTCCGCATTCAATACGGGTTTACCGGCTTTAATAAAGCTGGAATAAGAACGACATTCAGAATATTCAAAGCATTGCTCTGTGATAGCAAAATCAAAGTCGTTGCTCAGTGCCCGAGCCTGATCAGGATCGTTTTTCAAACCAATTGCCAAGCCTCTACTATGAGCCTCTGTCGCTAAAAAGCGATTATAATCTAACTGATCATTAGCTCGGAAAGAAAACCCAGTATTGGTTCGATAACTGTCTACGTTATCTGGCTCAACCCCATCACACCCTTTTGTGAGAGCTAAATCCAGACGACGAATCATGACCTCACGAACTTCACTAGAACGAATATCTAACCAACGCTCATCGTCCCAACCGCTCAGAGTCTTCCCCAAGTCTTTCATCGCGAACTCTGTAGCATCAGATCGCCAATCTTCGTATGAACCCGCGGAAAAATAACAAATCACTTTTTTACCGGAGGCTTGTAATCGTTGTATCAGTTCATGAGACGAGTCAAATAAATCAATGTCGTATAAATCGACATCGTAGCCTTCATTAACTATGTCATCGAGCTGCCACTGCCACGTCACAGAAACGGGTGGACGATACCAATCATCCGCGGCATAAAGAGGAGAAAAGAGGGTCGAAAGCAGCACACACAACATAGAAAATGGAAACAGTAAAACGCGCATAGTGGACTCCATATGCTTAGAAGGCGAAAACGCCCGCGACAAATCTTGCCGCAAACCACCACTCTACCCTGTTATGGCATGAAAGGCTCTTAAACTAGCGCCTTATACTTTAGTGGAACAGCTGAGACAGACATTCATCGGAAATGCGACCATGGCACACAGATGTCACACTGCCACTCATACTGACACAAAAATCCTCGCTGATTTCAATATCAATCTGACCACCCGGCATCATTACTTTAATAGACACATCGCATAAACCGAGTTTGTATGCCACCGCGGCCGCAGCACAACTGCTACTACCGGACGCTAAAGTGTAGCCTGCTCCACGCTCCCAGATCTCGATCACAATATGATTACGATCAAGCACTTGCATAAACTGCACGTTGGTTCGATTGGGGAAATTCGGGTGGGTTTCAATCAGCGGACCAAACTCTTTTGCCATGGTTTCGGAGGGAGATTCACTCAAAATCACACAATGGGGATTACCAATAGTGACGGCACTGTAGATGTGATTCAAACTCATCACATTGAGGTTTTCTAACAAAACTTCCCGAGGTTCCCCCCACACAGGAATATCTTGGCTAAGAAAAGACACTTTGCCCATTTCCACATCCACCCGAGCGCCGTTTTCCGACACTTTCGCTTTAACCACGCCACCTTTGGTTTCAATGGTAAAAGATTTGTCCGTTACTAAACCTTGATCCCATAACGCGCGACAAAATATCCGTAAACCGTTGCCGCTTTTTTCTGCTTCACTTGCATCAGGGTTAAATATGCGCAAACCAAAGTCCGCTACATTGGAAGGAAAAGGTCCAATCAACACTCCATCCGACGCCACACCGTAATGTTTATGACAGATATTTTTAATGATCAAAGCTGCAGGCTCATCTGGAAACTCATCAGGCGATACCACTAAATACACATTACCTAGCGCATGATACTTACGAAAATCCATCGCCTTACTCCTCAAAACTAATCAATCAACCGCTTGGCTAAAGCGTATTTTATCAAGCCCGCTGAAGTATGAATATCCAGTTTATTTTTAACATTCTGGCGGTGCGTTTCGACGGTTCTGACACTAATATCCAAAGTCTGAGCAATTTCTTTATTGGATAATCCAGCCGCAAGAGCTTTTAATACGGAGGTTTCACGTTTCGTTAACTCTTCATTTTCTTTTGGCGGAGGCGGGGCTGCAGAAAACAGTGAATCTGACGCGCCAGAAATAAAATACGTACCACCTTGGCACACTGTATTAATGGCTTGAACGAGTTCTTCCGATGATACGTCTTTGAGAACATAGCCATTTGCCCCTGATTGGATCAACGATAAAATATACTCTTTGTCGTTGTGCATACTGAGCATTAGAATTTTTACGTTCGGCTGTTCGGCTTTGAATCGTTTGGTCGCTTCCAAGCCATTTAATACTGGCATAGAAACGTCCATGAGAACCAAATCAGGTTGTGTTTCTTGGGCTTTTTCTAAAGCACTCAAGCCATTCGACGCGGTGGCGATGACGTCTATATTGCCTTCTAGTTCCAAGCGCGCTTGCAACCCATCTAGCACCAGCATGTGGTCATCGACTAAGAGAACGCGAATTTTTTTTATCATTATTATAACTCTTCACTTACTGATTAAATATGTTGTTCAAAGGGCAATAGCGCACGCACTGCTGTGCCTTTACCACGTTGTGACTCCAATATGAAATCACCACCAATTAGTTCAATTCGCTCACGCATATTGATTAAACCAATACCTGAAGAGAGCTCTGTCTTTTTAGAGATGCCTTTGCCATCATCCAAGCATTCAAACTCCACATGTCGGTGAGACTGCGAAACGTGTAGCGAAATATTCTTAGCTTGAGCATGCTTTTCAATATTCGTTAGCGACTCCTGAGTAAGGCGATACACCGTAATTTCTATTTCATCAGGCAACTTAGAAACCACGTCGAACCGATATACTACCTGGATTTCTGTTCGCTCCATAAACTGGTCTATCAAGGCTTGTAGGGCTGTATCCAACCCCAAATCATCCAATAAAGTAGGTCGTAAGTTATGCGAAATTTGCCGCACTTCACTGATGGTTTGGTTTATTAAATCACCGGCTTTTTCCAACTCCTGATGAATCACTTCTTTTTCATGACTGCGATTTAGCTTGTTTTCCGCTAACTCAATCCGAAACTTACAACTCACCAATAATTGATTAATGCCATCATGAAGTTCACGAGAAAAACCTCGTCTTTCGCTAACTTGCAAACGCATAAAGCGCTGGGCCAGTTCTTTTAGTCTCGAGTCTGCCAATTTGTGCTCATGGAGATTGATCGCCAACCCCAACAAGATAACCAAAACCACAGTCACCACAACCACTTCAATGAAGGTAAAAAAGCTATGCTGAATATTCTCATTCATCGTCGCTTGGGTTTTCGCCAATTCAGCGTAGATATCATCAAGATACAACCCAGTTCCCATCATCCAGCCCCATCGCTCGATAGCAACCACATAACCCAACTTGTCCTCTTGCTTCATCAGTGGCGGCTTCTCCCAAATGTATCTGTGATAACCTCCTCCTGCTTGAGCGGCTCGGATTAAGCCTTGAATTAGGAAGTTTCCTGAACGATCCTGAAAGTCCCATAGGTTCTTACCAACAAAATCAGGCTGCGTTGGATGGACTAAATTGACCCCAGACATTTCATAGGCGAAAAAGTACCCATCATCTTCATAACTTAATCCCTCCAGAATTTTCTTCACGCGGTCCTGCGCTTCTGCGTCGTCTAATTCGTCATTTTCCAATATAGGGCGAATCGCAGACATGGCGATATTAACGTGGTTTTTTAATGCCTGTTTCTTGGCATTAACCAAGTTAAATTCATAAATAGATAATTCTTGTGAAGCTAAATCACGGGCAGATTGAAAGCCTAGATACGTAATAATGGCAGTCGCTACAATGAGCGGTGCGACAGCAAGAAGAATAATTTTACTTTTTAATCCCACGGACAAAGACCTTTTTTATTATTTTTTAGGCTTTCAATATTTAATGATGGTCAGAAAACGCTATCAACAAAAAAGCGGGTAAAGACCCGCTTCCTTGCTCTATATTTTATCCCGTTATAAATCAGTCCATGCCATATAACTCTGGGAAAACCATAATACTGACCAGAACTAAGACTTGAATCAATATAAATGGCATGACGCCTTTATAAATGTCCGTTGTTCTAATCGAACTTGGAGCCACCCCTTTTAAATAGAATAGACTAAAACCAAACGGCGGGGTTAAGAAAGATGTCTGTAGATTCATCGCAATCAAGATCGCAAACCACACCATATTGATCCCTAACGCTTCGGCAACAGGCGCTAAAATCGGCACAATAATAAAGGCAATCTCAACAAAGTCGATAAAGAACCCCAAGATCAAGATCGCAATCATGGCTAAGATAATAAAGCCCCATTTTTCACCTGGAAGATTCAATAACACTTCTTCTACGATCGCATCGCCACCAGTGTAACTAAACGCCATAGAAAAGGCCGTTGCACCCATTAGAATAGCAAACACCATCGCCGTGACTTTTACCGTTTCTAAGCCACTGTCATAAAGCATTTTCCAACTAAACTGACGATAAATAAGTGCCAATATAATTGCTCCCACGCCGCCTAATGCAGAAGATTCTGTCGGTGTAGCAATGCCGGTAAAGATAGAACCCAATACAATCAATACCAAGGCCAACGGCGGAATAATCGCTTTTAACGCACTACGAATTTGCTGTGCGCGAGTTTCATCATCCAAATCCTGTGGCATCGCTGGCGCAAGCTCAGGTTTTAAGAAAGTAAGAATCAAGATATAAACAATATAACAAGCAATGAGAATCATGCCAGGAAACAAAGCCGCCTGGAAAAGGTCGCCCACAGGAATACCTAAAACATCCCCTAAGATGATCAGAATAATCGATGGTGGAATAATTTGGCCCAAGGTGCCAGACGCACAAATTGTGCCGCAAGCTAACGACTTACTGTAGTTGTACTTCAGCATAACTGGCAAAGAGATTAGACCCATTGCCACGACACTTGCACCAACAACACCAGTCGATGCCGCTAACAGCGCACCCACTAAAATAGTCGAAATAGCCAAACCACCGCGAACGCCACCAAACAGTTTGCCCATGGCCTCTAATAGCTGTTCTGCCAACTTAGTCTTTTGTAAAACGATACCCATGAATACAAATAATGGCACCGCCATCATCACCGTATTTTCCATGTAGCTTTGAATGCGGAACGGCATGAAAGCAAACATATCAAAACCTTCAGCAAATACGCCAAAGATCAAAGCAATGCCGCCAAAGGTAAAGGCAACAGGGAACCCCAGTAAAAGCATTACTAGGGCAACGAAAAACATGATTATTCCAATCATAAATAACCTACAAACTTAAAATGGAGACAAGACTCAATGTTGAATGGGAGGGTGCGAAAAACCTTCTTCGCTAACGCCTCGCAGCACATTAATGCAGCGAATAACCATTCCTAACCCACTGATCGTCATAGAGAAAAAAGCAAAAGGAATAACCGCTTTAATTATCCAACGGTAAGGAAGACCACCCGGATCGCCACTGGTTTCGCCCAAAGTATAAGCTTCATGAGCAAAGCCAACGCCGTAATATCCCACTAACAAAGTAAAAGGAATTAAGAAAAACACGCAGCCAAACAGATCAATCCATGCCTTTCCTCGAATAGACAAATTTTCATAGATCAAATCCACACGAACATGACCGCCGTGCTGAATGCCGTACGGAATACCTAATAAGAAAATCGCAGCATATAAATGCCATTCCAATTCCTGCATTCCAATAGACACATCGTTGAAGACATAACGCATCAAAACATCGTAGAAAACATTGAACAGTAAGACGATAAACAACAGCGTCGAAAGCATACCAAGGAAATTAGAAAAACGAGTGATGCCTCGTTCTAGGGTGGTTAACAACATGACAAACTCCTAGAAAAAGCACGGCGAATACATGCTGTTCGCCGTGCTTAGAGGTTTTATTCTGCTAAACTATCAACACTGTCCAAATAAGCTCGGTCAGAAATGTTGGTCCAAACGCGTACTTTCTTCAGGTACTTAGCTTGAGAGTCCAAGATCTCTTTCGCCAAAGGATCTTCGGCCGCTTTTTCATCAAGTAGCTCTTGGTTAGCCTTTTTCATCGCTACAAGCACTTCTTTCGGGAAGGTTTTCACCTGAACATTCGGGTATTCTGTCTTCATTGTCGCCCAGTTTTCCGCGCTCTCGTGGTAAGACTGAATGTACATGTCGTAAGACGCTAACTTCATTGAAGTACGAAGAATTTCACGAAGATCCTCAGGAAGCTTTTTCCACGTGCGCTCGTTTACTAGGAACTGAAGTTCCGTTGCTGGCTCATGCCAGCCTGTGTAGTAGTAAGGCGCAATTTTGTGGAACCCCATACGTAAATCAAGAGACGGTCCAACCCACTCAAGTGCATCGATAGTACGACGCTCAAGCGCTGTGTAAAGTTCACCAGAAGCGATATTGGTAGGCTTAGCGC
This sequence comes from Marinomonas foliarum, assembly GCF_016906065.1. Classification (NCBI taxonomy): domain Bacteria; kingdom Pseudomonadati; phylum Pseudomonadota; class Gammaproteobacteria; order Oceanospirillales; family Oceanospirillaceae; genus Marinomonas; species Marinomonas foliarum. The sequence goes on from NZ_CP070273.1 coordinate 1,573,739, forward strand.
CCAGTTTCGCTAGGACTTCACCCGCAAAGCCTGGAATACGCATTTTCAGACCTTGTAGGTCGTCAAGAGAATTGATTTCTTTTTGGAACCAGCCACCCATTTGGTTGCCAGTATTACCACCAGGGAACGACAATAGACCAAACGGTTGATACACTTTCTGCATCAACTCCATGCCACCGCCGTGATAGAACCAGCCGTACTGCTCAGGCGTAATCATGCCAAAAGGCATAGTGGTAAAGTACAGCGTATTTGGCACCTTGCCTTTCCAGTAGTAAGACGCAGAATGCCCCATGTCGTACTGACCAGAACGCACCATATCAAACACACCCAAAGCGGCTTTGTGTTTGTTAGCTGAGTCGATAGTGATTTTTAAACGTCCATTAGACATTTCATCAGCAATGCGCGCCATATTTCGAGGGGCATCACCAAAGATAGGGAAATTAGATGACCAAGTTTCAGCCATCTTCAGTTTATAAACTTTATCCGCCGCGATAGCAGGTAAAGAGAAAGCACTAAGAGCCACTGCAGTTGCAGCAACAAGAGTTGTGAGTTTTAAGGATTTCATTGTTTTTATCATCCTGTGAGTCTTATTTTTTTATAATTTAAGATCGAGCAGGATGAATAATGGCGTGTATAGAAAGTGCAAACAATTCGTACGAATACCGAGTATAACACCGGAAACTACGCACACGACTACGTATTAATACGTAGAAATAAATGAAAAGCAGTCCAAATTAAAGCGCTAACCTTCTGCCAACAATGAAACGATTGTTGGCTCTATTGCCTCAGCAAAAAGTTGATATTGACTAGTATTCGGATGCAAAAAGTCATTCATCACATCACTGGTGATTCGGCCTTTTTCATCCAAAAAAACGTGATTAATATCGCGAAAAAAGACTTTTTCATCGTCAGCGTAAGTTCGAATAATCTGATTCACTTCGTTATTTAGCATACGCAGCTTTTGTGTTGGTTTGGCACTACGAGGAAAAATAGCCAACAGCAACACCTTAGTCTTCGGTAACTTTTCTGCCAATACAGACAGAATCTGCTTAATTCCTAACGCCGTGTCTTCGGCCTTATCCATGCGATGGCCAGCGTTATTGGTTCCAATCAATAAAACCAATAACTTAGGCTGAATATTATCAATTTCCCCATGAGCCAATCGCCATAAAACATTCTCTGTCTTATCGCCATTAAAGCCCAAATTCAGCGCATTCCTTGATTGATAAAAATCCTGCCAAACATCGGCGCCCTCTTTCTCCCAAGCTTGCGTGATGGAATCCCCAAGAAACACCAAATCCACTCGCGCCATGGCATTTTTTTCAGCCAGCTTTTCCTCATGGCGAGGTAACCACCAAACAGTATCCTGCTTCGTAGAAAGGATAGACAAAGGAGAATGTGAATCGACTGAAGTTGACGACATAAAAGGAATAACTTGTTTAATGGGTATCACACAGACTATCTGATTGCAGATAAACTTAACAGATTGAATCCCTTCGCCTGACAAGATTTTTTGTGAATAAAATGGTGCCTTATCCCCAGACTAGATTGAATACATGTTGTCACTCAACGTTAACAAAGCATCACGAAGATCAACAAAGGCCCCGCCATTGGCACATACAAATGGATTAAAGTTTTAATAACTAAACCAAGATAATAGAGAGACATGCTAAATGGCTAAATTGCTGCAAGCGAACACAATACTAAGATAGGATTCCTTGAGACGAAAAAAAGCCCTGACAGCATAGCTATCAGGGCCTTCTTAATATAAAGCTTGACGATGCTTATCCCCTTGCGAGACTAGCATGGGCGATGGTGATTCCCCATAACGAAAAAACCCCACCCTGCTGAGTAGGATGGGGTTTCTCTTAATATAAAGCTTGACGACGACCTACTCTCACATGGGATCTCCCACACTACCATCGGCGATGGCGCTTTTCACTTCTGAGTTCGGGATGGGATCAGGTGGTTCAACGCCTCTATGATCGTCAAGCAATTCGTTTTGCGTATTGTTTTGAGCTATGCGTTGATTGCATTGTCTTTCGACTTGTCTCAAAACACGCGAATACGTGCTTGGATCTTTAACAATTCTGTTTTGAAATAACGTGGATCAAGTATTAAACCGATGCTCATCATTGCTGATGCTTTATCGTATCTGTGTCTTTGTCATTTTGATGAGATTGAGCTTTCACTTTTCTCATCCAAAACCACTTTGGTGTTATATGGTCAAGCCTCACGAGCAATTAGTATTGGTTAGCTCAATGCCTCACAGCACTTACACACCCAACCTATCAACGTCCTAGTCTCGAACGGCTCTTTAGGGGACTTATGTCCCAGTGAGATCTTATCTTAAGGGAGGCTTCCCGCTTAGATGCTTTCAGCGGTTATCCCGTCCGAACATAGCTACCCGGCAATGCCACTGGCGTGACAACCGGAACACCAGAGGTTCGTCCACTCCGGTCCTCTCGTACTAGGAGCAGCTCCTCTCAAATCTCAAACGTCCACGGCAGATAGGGACCGAACTGTCTCACGACGTTCTAAACCCAGCTCGCGTACCACTTTAAATGGCGAACAGCCATACCCTTGGGACCGGCTTCAGCCCCAGGATGTGATGAGCCGACATCGAGGTGCCAAACACCGCCGTCGATGTGAACTCTTGGGCGGTATCAGCCTGTTATCCCCGGAGTACCTTTTATCCGTTGAGCGATGGCCCTTCCATACAGAACCACCGGATCACTAAGACCTACTTTCGTACCTGCTCGACGTGTCTGTCTCGCAGTTAAGCGTGCTTTTGCCTTTACACTCTATGCATGATTTCCGACCATGCTGAGCACACCTTCGTGCTCCTCCGTTACTCTTTGGGAGGAGACCGCCCCAGTCAAACTACCCACCACACAGTGTCCTCGATCCCGATAAGGGACCTGAGTTAGAACCTCAAACATACCAGGGTGGTATTTCAAGAGTGGCTCCATGCAAACTGGCGTCTGCACTTCAAAGCCTCCCACCTATCCTACACAAGTAGGTTCAAAGTTCACTGTGAAGCTATAGTAAAGGTTCACGGGGTCTTTCCGTCTAGCCGCGGATACACAGCATCTTCACTGCGATTTCAATTTCACTGAGTCTCGGGTGGAGACAGTGTGGCCATCGTTACGCCATTCGTGCAGGTCGGAACTTACCCGACAAGGAATTTCGCTACCTTAGGACCGTTATAGTTACGGCCGCCGTTTACTTGGGCTTCGATCAAGAGCTTCGCTTGCGCTAACCCCATCAATTAACCTTCAAGCACCGGGCAGGCGTCACACCCTATACGTCCACTTTCGTGTTTGCAGAGTGCTGTGTTTTTAATAAACAGTCGCAGCCACCTGGTATCTTCGACCGACTAGTGCTTACGGAGCAAGTCCTTCACACCGGCCGGCGTACCTTCTCCCGAAGTTACGGTACCATTTTGCCTAGTTCCTTCACCCGAGTTCTCTCAAGCGCCTTGGTATTCTCTACCTGACCACCTGTGTCGGTTTGGGGTACGGTTCGATCATATCTGAAGCTTAGAAGTTTTTCCTGGAAGCATGGCATCAACCACTTCGCCCAAAAGAGGGCTCGTCGTCAGTTCTCGGTCTTAAAGGGACCCGGATTTGCCTAAGTCCCAAACCTACCGCCTTAAACACAGACAACCATCGCTGTGCTGGCCTAGCCTTCTCCGTCTCTCCATCGCAATATGTACGAGTACAGGAATATTAACCTGTTTCCCATCGACTACGCATTTCTGCCTCGCCTTAGGGGCCGACTCACCCTGCCCTGATTAACATGGGACAGGAAACCTTGGTCTTCCGGCGGGGGAGTTTTTCACTCCCCTTATCGTTACTCATGTCAACATTCGCACTTCTGATACCTCCAGCCTGCCTTACAGCTTGACCTTCAACGGCTTACAGAACGCTCCTCTACCATGCCTAGTAAACTAAGCATCCGTAGCTTCGGTGTACAGTTTGAGCCCCGTTATATCTTCCGCGCAGGCCGACTCGACTAGTGAGCTATTACGCTTTCTTTAAAGGATGGCTGCTTCTAAGCCAACCTCCTAGCTGTCTAAGCCTTCCCACATCGTTTCCCACTTAACTGTAACTTTGGGACCTTAGCTGACGGTCTGGGTTGTTTCCCTTTCCACGACGGACGTTAGCACCCGCCGTGTGTCTCCCGTAATTGCACTCATTGGTATTCGGAGTTTGCATGGGGTTGGTAAGTCGGGATGACCCCCTAGCCCAAACAGTGCTCTACCCCCAATGGTGAGATACGAGGCGCTACCTAAATAGCTTTCGAGGAGAACCAGCTATCTCCGAGCTTGATTAGCCTTTCACTCCTATCCACAAGTCATCCCCAGCCTTTTCAACGGATGTGGGTTCGGTCCTCCAGTTGATGTTACTCAACCTTCAACCTGCTCATGGATAGATCGCCCGGTTTCGGGTCTATTCCCAGCAACTAAACGCCCTATTAAGACTCGGTTTCCCTACGGCTCCACTATGTGCTTAACCTTGCTACTGAAAATAAGTCGTTGACCCATTATACAAAAGGTACGCAGTCACGGAACAAGTCCGCTCCCACTGCTTGTACGTACACGGTTTCAGGATCTATTTCACTCCCCTCACAGGGGTTCTTTTCGCCTTTCCCTCACGGTACTGGTTCACTATCGGTCAGTCAGGAGTATTTAGCCTTGGAGGATGGTCCCCCCATATTCAGACAGGATAACACGTGTCCCGTCCTACTCGTTTTCATGATTAAGGTGTTTTCGTATACGGGGCTATCACCCTCTATCGCGGCACTTTCCAGAGCCTTCTACTAACACCAAAACCACTTAAGGGCTAATCCCCTTTCGCTCGCCGCTACTTAGGGAATCTCGGTTGATTTCTTTTCCTCCGGGTACTTAGATGTTTCAGTTCCCCGGGTTCGCCTCCACACAGCTATGTATTCACTGTGGGATACTCTACAAGTAGAGTGGGTTTCCCCATTCGGACATGTTCGGATCAAAGTCTGTTTATCGACTCCCCGAACCTTTTCGCAGATTACCACGTCCTTCATCGCCTCTGACTGCCAAGGCATCCACCGTGCACGCTTGGTCACTTGACCATATAACCCAAAATAGTTTTTTACGATTCCAAAAGGAAAAGTAGAAACATAAATCAGACCACATACCAAAGAGCTTTTGTGTCTCTTTGGATTTACGATAATAGAAGTCACTAGGTTAAAGTGAACTTCCACCGGTTTAACGCTTGATTCATCGTTATTTCAAAATTCGAATTGTTAAAGAGCAAGTTTAGTGCAAAGCACTAAGTCAGATGCTTGATGGATAAACCATTCAAACCTCTTGCTTAGAACTCTGTGCTAATGCTTTTAAGATAGGTATCAGATAATTTGTGTGAACGCTCACCAGAGGTTTCTATCGTTTAAGGAGGTGATCCAGCCCCAGGTTCCCCTAGGGCTACCTTGTTACGACTTCACCCCAGTCATTGACCACTCCGTGGTAACCGCCATCCCCGAAGGGTTAAGCTAGCTACTTCTGGAGCAATCAACTCCCATGGTGTGACGGGCGGTGTGTACAAGGCCCGGGAACGTATTCACCGTGACATTCTGATTCACGATTACTAGCGATTCCGACTTCATGGAGTCGAGTTGCAGACTCCAATCCGGACTACGACGTACTTTCTGGGATTCGCTTACTATCGCTAGTTCGCAGCCCTCTGTATACGCCATTGTAGCACGTGTGTAGCCCTACTCGTAAGGGCCATGATGACTTGACGTCGTCCCCACCTTCCTCCGGTTTGTCACCGGCAGTCTCCTTAAAGTTCCCACCCGAAGTGCTGGCAAATAAGGATAAGGGTTGCGCTCGTTACGGGACTTAACCCAACATTTCACAACACGAGCTGACGACAGCCATGCAGCACCTGTCTCAGTGTTCCCGAAGGCACCAAAGCATCTCTGCTAAGTTCACTGGATGTCAAGAGTAGGTAAGGTTCTTCGCGTTGCTTCGAATTAAACCACATGCTCCACCGCTTGTGCGGGCCCCCGTCAATTCATTTGAGTTTTAACCTTGCGGCCGTACTCCCCAGGCGGTCTACTTATTGCGTTAGCTGCGCCACTAAGTCATTACAACCCAACGGCTAGTAGACATCGTTTACGGCGTGGACTACCAGGGTATCTAATCCTGTTTGCTCCCCACGCTTTCGCACCTCAGTGTCAGTATCAGTCCAGGGTGTCGCCTTCGCCACTGATGTTCCTTCCTATATCTACGCATTTCACCGCTACACAGGAAATTCCACACCCCTCTACCGTACTCTAGCCTGCCAGTATCGGGTGCCATTCCAAGGTTGAGCCCTGGGATTTCACATCCGACTTAACAAACCACCTACGCGCGCTTTACGCCCAGTAATTCCGATTAACGCTTGCACCCTCTGTATTACCGCGGCTGCTGGCACAGAGTTAGCCGGTGCTTCTTCTGGGGCTAACGTCAAAATAACTAGGTATTAACTAGCTACCCTTCCTCACCCCTGAAAGTGCTTTACAACCCTAAGGCCTTCTTCACACACGCGGCATGGCTGGATCAGGCTTTCGCCCATTGTCCAATATTCCCCACTGCTGCCTCCCGTAGGAGTCTGGGCCGTGTCTCAGTCCCAGTGTGACTGGTCATCCTCTCAGACCAGTTAAAGATCGTCGCCTTGGTAGGCCTTTACCCTACCAACTAGCTAATCTTACGCAGGCTCATCTAATAGCGGAAGGCTCCGAAGAGTCCCCTCCTTTCCCCCTTAGGGCGTATGCGGTATTAGCATGCGTTTCCACATGTTGTCCCCCTCTACTAGGCAGATTCCTACGCGTTACTCACCCGTCCGCCGCTCGTCAGCAGGAGCAAGCTCCCCTGTTACCGCTCGACTTGCATGTGTTAAGCCTGCCGCCAGCGTTCAATCTGAGCCATGATCAAACTCTTCAGTTAAAAAGTTTGCTTACTCAAAATCTATTACACTAACAATAACTTAATCGACTCATCATCCCTAAGAACAATAAGCCAACATAAAGCGAATTGACGTGTTAGACGTTTCGCAAGACTTCAATTTTTTTGATTATCTCGAATCAGTTAAAAACCAATCCGGACAATCTTCTGAAGCCTCTAGCGAGCGCCCACACAAATTATCTGATTATCTATTTTAAAGAGCGTGCTAACTTGAATGACTAACCAAATCATATTTAGTTAGTTGAACTTGGTCTTCGTTGCTCTGAAGCCTTGTCCGTGTCAGCGAGGGCGTATATTAAGGATCTACAGATTTTGTGCAACCCTTTTTCGATATTTATTTTAATAAATTCAAACTTTTACTTATTTTGTTCAAAAAACGCTCAAAACAACCCCTTTATGCTTATTATTCACCCACCCCCAAAACTTTCGACACAAAAAAGCCTCCTAACTTTTCAGTTAGGAGGCTTTTCATTGGCTATTTAAAGTAACTAATTAGCCTAACCATTTACGGGCATTTTGGAACAAGCGCAACCATGGCGCTTGTTCTTGCCATTCGCTTGGGTGCCAGCTGTGCTGAACCGTACGAAAAACACGTTCTGGGTGAGGCATCATAATAGTCACTCTACCATCTTCAGATGTTAAACCTGTTACACCTTGCGCAGAACCATTCGGGTTAAATGGGTAACGTTCGGTTGCATGACCGTAGTTATCTACATAGCGCAATGCAATTTGATTTGCTGTAGCAAGTGCAGCCATATCTTGATCATCACGGTATTCTGTTTGACCTTCACCATGAGCAACGGCAATCGGCATACGAGAACCTTCCATACCAGCAAGCAAGATAGAGTTCGACTTTTGCACTTCTACCTGAACCAAACGAGCCTCAAACTGAGAGGATTGGTTACGAACAAACTTCGGCCAATGACCTGCACCAGGAATCAATTCGTATAGATTCGATAGCATCTGACAACCATTACACACGCCAAGCGTGAAAGTATCAGGACGATTGAAGAAAGCTTCGAATTGCTCACGAGCAATAGGGTTGAAAAGAATAGACTTCGCCCAACCTTCACCAGCCCCCAATACGTCACCGTACGAGAAACCGCCACAAGCTACCAAACCACTAAATTGATCTAGCGTGGTACGACCAGACAAGATATCACTCATGTGAACATCTACTGGAATGAATCCCGCTTTATGGAAAGCAGCAGCCATTTCCACTTGACCGTTTACACCCTGCTCACGCAAGACGGCAATTTTAGGCTTAACACCAGAAGCAATAAATGCCGCTACGATGTCTTCATTTTGATCGAATTGAACATCAGCAGTTAAACCTGGATCTTTCGCATCCAACAAACTGTCAAATTCTTGCTGCGCTGACTCTGGGTTATCGCGTAAAGCTTGAATGCGGTAACTTGTCTCAGACCAAACACGCTGCCAATTAATACGAGTTTCTTCTAGCAATGTTTCACCAGCAAAACAAACACGGATCGAATCATCACCGGACAATGTTGCAATCGATGTCGTCGTCACACCAGCACTAGCATATGCAGAAATAACTTCCGTTACATCAGACTCATTCACCTGTATGACGGCACCCAACTCTTCGTTGAATAGCACGGGGGCTACTTGCATACGATTAGTAATAGTTTCATCAAGATCGATATTTAGGCCCAAATGACTCGCGAATGACATTTCAACTAAAGTAGCAAACGCACCTCCGTCAGAACGGTCATGATAGGCTAACAACTTACCTTCAGCGTTCAACGCTTGAGTGGTATCGAAGAAGCCAGCTAAGGTTGCGGCATCATCAACATCTGGCGCTTGCTGACCCAACTTATTGTAAACCTGAGCAATAACAGAACCGCCAAGACGATTTTTACCTGCACCCAAATCAATCAATAACAAACGCGTATCGGCTTTGTTTTGCAGTTCTGGTGTTAGTGTTTTGCGGACATCCGTTACTGGTGCAAACGCAGAGATAACCAAAGACAATGGTGAAGTAACAGCTTTTTCTTTACCATCTTCCTTCCATACGGTCTTCATAGACATGGAGTCTTTACCCACTGGAATGGCAATATCCAATGCTGGGCACAATTCCATACCCACTGCTTTTACAGTTTGGTAAAGCTTTTCATCTTCGCCTTCATGACCTGCGGCCGCCATCCAGTTTGCAGACAACTTAATGCTACTACGTTTAGTAATGTGCGCTGCCGCCAAGTTAGTTAACGCTTCACCAACAGCCATGCGGCCAGATGCAGGTGCATCAAGCAAAGCTACGGGCGTACGCTCGCCCATCGTCATAGCTTCGCCAGTGTAGCTTTCTAAAGAAGACGTTGTTACCGCCACATCCGCTACTGGCACCTGCCAAGGACCCACCATTTGATCACGAGCAACCATACCCGTGATTGAGCGATCACCGATGGTGATTAAGAAATTTTTGCTCGCAACCGTTGGCAAACTAAGAATACGCTTCGCTGCGTCAGCAAGATCTACATCAACAGCCGTGAAATCATCACCTGTAATAATGGCTTTCGTTGCTTCACGATGCATTTTAGGTGGCTTGCCAAATAGAACAGACATTGGCAAATCAACAGGTTTGTTATCAAAATGTTCATCTGCTACTTGCAAATGCATTTCTTCTTTCGCATCACCTACAATGGCGAAAGGACAGCGTTCACGCTCACAGATAGCTGTAAATTCTTCAATGCGATCTGGCGAAACCGCCATAACGTAACGTTCTTGCGATTCGTTACACCAGATTTCTAGAGGAGACATACCTGGCTCATCATTTAGAACCTTACGCAGATCGAAGTTACCACCACGCTCACCGTCTTTTACCAATTCAGGCAAAGCGTTAGACAAACCACCAGCGCCCACATCATGGATAAAGCTGATTGGGTTTTTATCACCCATTTGCCAGCAACGGTCGATCACTTCCTGACAACGACGCTCCATTTCTGGGTTGCCACGTTGTACAGAAGCGAAATCGAGATCTTCGTTACCATCGGCAGACGCCATGGAAGATGCCGCACCGCCACCAAGGCCGATCAACATCGCAGGACCACCAAGTACGATTAACTTAGCACCTACTTTGATCTCTTGTTTTTCAACGTGTTCACGACGAATATTACCAATACCGCCCGCCAACATGATTGGCTTGTGGTAACCACGCACTTCCTCTTGTGAAGCACCCTGGATTGTTTGTTCATAAGTACGGAAGTAACCTAATAGGTTTGGACGACCAAACTCATTGTTAAACGCAGCACCACCGATAGGCCCTTCGATCATAATATCCAAAGGCGTTACGATACGAGACGGTTTGCCGTAGTAGCTTTCCCATGGCTGTTCAAAACCAGGTATTTTAAGGTCGGATACCGTGTAACCACTCAAACCTGCTTTTGGTTTAGAGCCAATACCTGTCGCGCCTTCGTCACGAATCTCACCCCCAGAACCCGTTGCCGCACCAGAGAATGGAGAAATGGCTGTTGGGTGGTTATGAGTTTCAACCTTCATCAAGATATCGATGTGTTCGTGGCTAAAATCGTATTCGCGCGTTTCTGCGGATGGGAAGAAACGACCGCCAAAGTGGCCTTCCATCACGGCCGCGTTATCTTTATATGCAGATAAGGTACCGTGTGGATTGTGTTCATGGGTGTTCTTGATCATTTTAAACAAAGAGCGCTCTTGCTCTTCGCCATCAATCGTCCAAGACGCATTAAAGATTTTATGACGACAATGCTCAGAGTTTGCTTGAGCAAACATCATTAGCTCAACATCGATTGGGTTACGACCCAACTCAATGAAAGACTCAACAAGGTAATCAATTTCGTCATCCGCAAGAGCAAGGCCTAGCGTTTGGTTTGCCTCAACCAATGCCGCTCGGCCACCGCCTAATACATCGACTGCTGTCATTGGTGCTGGTTCTGCATGAGAGAACATATCAGAAGCGTCGCTTAATGCCGGAAGCACGCTTTCTGTCATGCGGTCATGCAGCATAGCTGACAACAAATCTAACTCTTCAAGCGCCAATGGCGCGGAGCTATGGATAAAGTATTCCACGCCACGTTCAACGCGGGACACGGCCGCAAGGCCACAGTTATGAAGGATATCGGTTGCTTTCGATGACCAAGGTGAAATCGTTCCTAAACGAGGAACCACTAAAACACTTTGATCAGATGAACTGACTTGGGAGGATTTAGGACCGTAGGCCAAAGCGCGTTGTAGAACAGTTTCCTGTTCAGCAGTAAGTGTTTGATTATCAGCCAGCTCCACGAAATGGAGAAATTGAGCATCAACATCTGTAACAGATGGGATAGATGCTTGCATATTGGCTAATAACTTTGCCTTGCGAAACGCCGATAGCGCTGCGGAACCATGCAGAGTTAGCATGTTGAGTATTGCCTCACTTGGTAGTTTTGGGGAAATGGTGCGGGTATTTTAAATCAATGAGGCAAATAGAGGCCAGCAGAGTATGAAATTTCTACACAAAATGATGGAATTAATTGCCTAAGTCGCTTTTTTTGCCTGTTCCTTGAGCTTCTTTTTCTGCTCACGGCGATATTGAAAGAACTGAGTCAGTTGCGCAGACGCTGTTTCCGCTAAAACCCCAGACTCAACGTTCACCTTATGATTGAGAAAAGGCGCCTCAAAAAACTGCCCCTGACTTTCAATAATTCCGCTTTTCGGTTCTGTCGCAGCATAAACTACCCGATCAATACGTGCGTGCACTATAGCACCAGCACACATTGAACAAGGCTCTAATGTGACATATAAAGTTGCATCGGGAAGACGGTAATTATTCATCATCTTACACGCGTTTCGAATGGCTTGAATTTCTGCATGAGCAGTTGGGTCACAAAGTGAAATCGGCGCATTATAACCTTCACCGATAATTTCATCGTTAAGCACCACAATTGCACCAACCGGAATTTCATTTTCCGATGCAGCTTTTGCAGCCAGCGCTATCGCGCGCTCCATCCATTCTTGATCATTCATTATTGATCTACCTCAAAACGACAATATTGCTTTAAATACATGATTGCCTTTAATGCATAATCCGCTCTACACTGAACCTTACTGTCAAAATAAACACGCTTAAATAGACACAAGGAGATTCATTCATGCGTACTGTGGCAGATCTAATGATTACTGATTTAGTTACCTTGAGAGAAAATGATTCTTTAGCGAAAGCCAAAGCATTAATGCAAGAAAAAAACATCCGTAATATTCCCATCGTAAACGATCAAGGAGAATGCGTTGGTATGTTAACGCAACGAGAATATTTACGTCACGCCTTCCATCTTGTTAGCCAATTCGGCACCCAGCAAATTTCCAAGAAAGAGCAGCAAACTCCCATTGCCAACGCGATGAATAAAGACATACTCACCGTCAGCCCCAGCACAGATTTAGATATGGCTGCAGAGTTTTTTATTGAAAACAAATATGGCTGCCTACCCGTCACTCAAGACAACAAACTCGTCGGAATTTTAACACCTGTCGATTTCGTTAAACTCGCACACAAAATGTTGCAAGAATCTGCATAAGCTAGGCACTTTCAAGTTGTTTATTAGAGCCAGAGGATGCAGCACGCACCTCTTTCTCTACTTGAACATCCATTGCCTGCAAACCAAAATCAGTTGAAGACAAAACAAAATTAACAGGTTGCCCTTTTCTAAGCGTTTTGTGGCCATCACAAGCAATCGACTTGTAGTGAACAAAGACATCACTGTCTTCCTCTCTTTTAATAAAGCCAACGCCTTTGGCGTCATTAAACCACTTAACTTTTCCAGTTAATCTTTCCATCTCTATACTCGCCTCTTTTTTATTTTTATTAAGTAAGCGTAAGGACAGAACCCCAAACCGGGCCCTGCCCTCTTATCTATTTATCAAGAGTAGTTACAAAGATTCAATACTGATCTTTTGCTCTTCTAACTTACTAACAGCTAACTGCAAGTCATCGCATTTGGCACGTTCTTTCTCAACCACTTCAATAGGCGCTTTCGCCACAAAGCTGTCGTTAGAAAGTTTGCCTTGGATGCGTTGTAATTCTTTTGACGCCTTGTCGATTTCTTTTTGCAGACGCGCTAGCTCTGCCTCTTTATCAATCAAACCAGCCATTGGCACGAGCACTTCCATATCACCCACTAACGCCGTTGCTGACATTGGCGCTTCATCGCCCGCATCCAACCAAGTCACAGACTCTAATTTAGCCAAAGTTTGCAAAAAGGTTAAGTTTGCATCTAAACGCGCTTGATCTTGCTCAGAACCATTACGGAACAAAATAGTCAGCGGTTTAGAAGGGGAAATGTTCATTTCGCCACGGATATTACGAATACCTTCAATAACACCTTTTAGCCACTCAACATCTGCTTCAGCTTGTGCATCTTTTTTCGCGTCATTGGCCGTTGGGTATTCACCCAACATCACAGTCTCACCCTCCACACCTGCTAGCGGCGCAACTCGCTGCCAAATTTCTTCTGTCAAGAACGGCATCATTGGGTGTGCAAGACGTAGGAAAGCTTCCAGTACACGAACCAAAGTACGACGAGTACCCATCAATTGTGCAGACGTTGCACTCTCATCCCAAAGCACAGGCTTAGACAACTCCAAGTACCAGTCACAGTATTCGTGCCACATGAATTCATACAAAGCCTGGGAAGCCAAGTCAAAACGATGTGTGTCAAAAGCACGGTTTACAGCATCTTCCGCATGCTGCAAGCGAGAAATGATCCACTTATCAGCAAGAGATAACTCAACGTCGACACCACTTTGACCACAGTCTTGATCCTCTGTATTCATCAAGACATAACGCGTCGCGTTCCAAATCTTGTTACAAAAGTTACGGTAGCCTTCAAGACGATTAAGATCGAACTTTATATCGCGGCCGCCTGACGCCAGAGAACAAAGTGTAAAGCGAAGTGCATCGGTACCGTAAGCCTGAATACCTTCAGGATAGGTTTCGCGAGTATTCTTTTCGACTTTTTCCGCTAAGCGAGGTTGCATCATGCCGTAAGTACGTTTCGCCACCAAGGACTCGATATCAATACCATTAATCAAATCCAATGGGTCAATGACGTTACCTTTGGATTTCGACATTTTATCGCCGCGCTCATCTCGAATAAGCCCCGTTATGTAAACGGTTTTGAAAGGCACTTTATCGGTAAATTTCAAGGTCATCATGATCATTCTGGCCACCCAGAAGAAAATAATATCAAAGCCTGTTACCAACACGTCTGATTCACTAAATTCAGCAAAATCTTGTGTTTCTTCTGGCCAACCTTGTGTTGCAAACGTCCAAAGTGCTGAAGAGAACCAAGTGTCTAGCACGTCTTCATCTTGAGTTAGCTCAACATCTGCCGCGAGGCTATATTTAGCGCGAACCTCATCTTCATTTTTACCAACATAATGCTTTCCATCAGCATCATACCAAGCTGGAATTTGATGTCCCCACCAAAGCTGACGAGAGATACACCAATCATTAAGATCGCGCATCCACGCAAAGTAGGTATTTTCCCATTGTTTAGGAACAAACTGGATATCGCCATTTTCAACCGCTTCAATCGCAGGCTTAGCCAATGACTCAACTGCTACATACCACTGCTGCGTTAGGTAAGGTTCAACAACCGTATTACCACGCTCACCACGCGGTACTTTTAATTTGTGATCAACCACTTTTTCAAGCAAGCCAAGTGCATCAAAATCAGCAACAACAGCTTTACGCGCGTCAAAACGATCCATACCGCGATATTTCTCAGGCGCTACGTCGTTGATCGCCGCATCGTCGGTCAAAATATTAATCAATGGCATGTCGTGGCGCTTGCCTACTTCATAGTCATTAAAATCGTGAGCTGGCGTGATTTTCACACAGCCGGTACCAAATTCTTTGTCTACATATTCATCAGCAACGATTGGAATACGACGCCCGACCAATGGCAGTTCAACAAACTTGCCAACAAGATCAGTAAAGCGCTCATCATCCAAGGCAACCGCAACAGCTGCATCACCAAACATTGTTTCAGGCCGCGTTGTTGCAACAACAATATGATCTTTACCGTCAACTGTTTTTACACCATCGGCTAGCGGGTAACGGAAGTACCACATGAAACCATTTTCTTCTTCAGAAACCACCTCAAGATCAGAAATCGCTGTATGCAAAACTGGATCCCAGTTTACAAGGCGCTGACCACGATAAATGATGCCTTCATCAAACAAGCGAACAAATACTTCCTGAACCGCAGCAGACATACCTGGGTCCATTGTGAAACGCTCTTTATCCCAAGCAACAGAGTCACCCAAAACGCGCATTTGATCAGAAATAGTGCCACCAGACTGGTCTTTCCATTCCCAAACTTTCTCAAGGAATTTTTCACGTCCTAGCTCATGACGTGTAGTGTTCTGAGCAGCTAATTGACGCTCTACTACCATCTGCGTTGCAATGCCAGCGTGATCAGAGCCTGGCTGCCATAATGTGCGGCTGCCCTTCATACGCTCTCGACGGATCATTGCGTCCATTAAGGTATGCTGAAAAGCATGCCCCATGTGCAAGCTACCCGTGACGTTTGGCGGTGGAATCATGATCGAAAATGGAGAACCGTTGCCTTGAGGCGCAAAATAGCCGCTCTCTTCCCAACGTTGATAAATAGGTTGTTCGATACTTTGAGGTTGGTAGGTCTTTTCCATTATGGTGTCTTAAAGCTCTTATGTAGCGGTAAATTGTAATTGGAAGAATTATAACGTGTCATAGCAAGATAAAGAATAACACGCGAATAATTAAGGCATTTATCAGACGGCAGCCTGTCTAACAAAGGTACTTTTGCTATTCCTTTCCGTCAGTTTTGTGCGTAGTGGAAGCTGCCTGCAATGTTTGCATCACTTCCTCCACCAATTCTGGCAAACGCTTCGCCAACACATCAGCTATGGTCTTAGCGACTACCTCTTTCGAAAACGTAGCTGGAGCATCACTTTCCTCTACCGTTATCTTTTCTTCAGCAGACTCAATTCTCACCTCTGAGTGCGATGACTCATCACTTAAACTTGAACCATTTAAAGACTCTGAAAGGTGCACTTCCTGACTAATCGAAGCAGTCACTTGTTCTTCAACGACATCCATCAAAATAGGAATGTCATCTTGATTGCGCAAAGCCGATATTAATGTTTCTTCATCTGGTTCGAAAACACCATCATCATGCTGAGTAGCTAAATCTGACATAGGAAAAACCAACGGTAAAAACACAAAATATGACAAATCAAACGGCCCCAGCCGATTGACCTATCGCTCTTAATAGCCGTTAACTTTCGCACTGACAAAAGCAAAAGTCCACCCTCAGACTCAATGGGCTTTGTTCTATTCTTGTAAGAGGGAAAATAACACCTTGATCAGATTAATCTTTCTGATAAAAAGACATTAAAAAAGCAGCGACAAATAATCATCGCTGCTTTTAATAAGCTCACCCTAGTATTTGAATAAAACGAATTAAGACGTTTTATTCAATAGGTATCGAGTCAACAAGGCAACTGGACGACCACTTGCGCCTTTCGTTGCACCACCAGCCCAAGCTGTGCCGGCGATATCCAAATGCGCCCAAGAGTAAGAACCAGTAAAAC
The DNA here is from genome assembly GCF_016906065.1 of Marinomonas foliarum. Lineage (NCBI taxonomy): Bacteria > Pseudomonadati > Pseudomonadota > Gammaproteobacteria > Oceanospirillales > Oceanospirillaceae > Marinomonas > Marinomonas foliarum. The sequence continues at coordinate 1,590,333 of NZ_CP070273.1, forward strand.
GAGACAAGAAACATGCCGCTGTTACTGAACCGGCTTCAGGGCCACCAATATTAGCGATGTCGGCAAAGTTGCTATCAAGCTGCTGCTGATACTCTTCGTCCAAAGGCATTTGCCAAAGCTTATCCGCTGAAGTCTGGCTAGCTGTTTTCAATTCTGACGCGATGCTATCATTGTTCGCGTACATACCAGAGTTAACGCTACCCAAAGCAACCACGCAAGCACCAGTCAAAGTCGCAATATCAACAACCGATTTTGGTTTGAAGCGCTCAATATAAGTCAAAGCATCGCACAACACCAAACGACCTTCTGCATCGGTATTCAAAATCTCTACAGTTTGACCAGACATGGTTTTCACGATATCACCAGGCTTAGTCGCACGAGCACTTGGCATATTCTCGGCCGCCGCAATAACAGCTGTGAAGTTTAGCTTGGGTTTCAGCTCACAAATGGCTTTCATCGTACCGAAAACACTCGCAGCACCACACATGTCATATTTCATTTCGTCCATTTTCGGACCAGGCTTCAAAGAAATGCCACCCGTATCAAATGTAATACCTTTACCTAAAAGAACATGAGGCGCTTCACCCTCTTCGCCCCCGCGGTAATTCATTACAATCAAATAACTTGGCTGATCGCTGCCATGGCCTACCGACAATAAGCAGTGCATGCCTAGCTCATCCATTTTGCTTTCGTCTAATAACTCAACACCTAGACCGTATTCTTCACCTAGCTGCTGCGCTTGAGAAGCCAAGTAACTCGGCGTACAAACATTACCAGGAAGGTTCCCTAACTGACGAGCAAAGGCAGAACCTTTCGCTGTAGCGGCACCAATGGCCAAAGCTGCTTCGTCTGCCCCCTCTAGCAACAAAGATGTCACTTTTGTCGCTTTTTCAGCATCATCTTTTTTGAAACCAAGGAAATTATAAAAACCTTCATTCAACCATTGAGCGACCAAAGCAAGCACTTCGACTTGAGAACGGTTTTTCAATACAAGTCCTGCACTTGCTACAGCAACAGACGCAAAAGGCAATCCTTTAATTTGTGCTGCCACAGCCGCAACTACTTTGCGAGCTTGCATATCACTCAACTCAACATCTTTACCAATACCGACCAACAAAACAGCTTGAGCAAACTCTTGCGATACACCCGGTAACAACAAGGTTTGAGCTACGCCAGCTTTAAAAACACCAGTTTCACGCAACTGAGAAATCTGCCCATTGGCATTCTCGTCAACCCATGTGGTTGACTCGGAAAAATCCCCTTCACTCGGCACAAAGGCCACGAGCAAATCAGCTTGTACTGCAGACAAGCGATCAAATAACGCCATATTCATGAAAAAACCCTCAAAAAATAACTTTTTAAAAAAAACTGGATAATGTCCTTCTTACCACGAGATAATGGGGGCTTTAGATGTGTAATCAACTCTACGCTTAGAAAGCAAGATTCATCCAGAGGTGACTTTGAGACTATTCAAATACTTAGCGAAAGAAGTGCTGGTGTCAACAGCAGGCGTGACGCTAATTTTACTGCTCGTCATTCTAAGTGGCCGTTTTTCTTCTTATTTGGGTCGCATCGCTGAAGGCAAAATGACCTTCGAATTCCTATTCGTCATTCTAGGGTTCCACGTTCCTAGCTTCATTCAGATGATTTTGCCCCTGGCTTTTTTCCTGTCTCTGTTACTCGCTTTCGGGCGTTTATATATAGAGAACGAAATGTCAGTACTTTTTTCGAGTGGCATCAGCAAAATAAAATTGGCAGGCTATACACTAGGCATTGCCTGTATTATTGGCTCTCTAAGTGCCGGACTCAATTTCTGGTTAGCGCCTTTTAGTGAATACAAAGCCGAAGAAGCATCACAGGCACAAAATCAACTTTCTTCTTTTGACCTACTTCTTCCTGGGCGGTTTGAAGGCAGTGGTCAACGCACAACTTACATAGACAGTTTTACTCCTGATGAAGGCTGGATGAACCAGGTATTTTTATCCGATATAGTGCGAAAAAAGGACGGCAACATTCCTATTCAAACGCTAGCTGACTACGCTGAACAAATAAACGTAAGCTCAGAAAACAATCAAAAGTATCTTGTTTTCAAAAATGGCTCCCGCTATGAGGGCAAACCAGGCACAGCCAATTACCGCATCACCCAATTTGACACCTACGCTGTACGGATGGAAAACACAGACCAAAGTGAAATAGATGAGGCCTTCACCAAAACAACATTAAGCCTCATTAATAGCGACACATTATTAGATAAAGTCGAGCTACAATGGCGTATTTCATTGACCATTATCATCCCGATATTAGCGATCATTGGTTTATCTCTAAGCCAAGTCAATCCGAGACAAGGGCGTTTTTTCAAAATGCTACCAGCGATCCTATTGATGATATTGTATATGGCGCTGTTGATTTGGGGACGTACTGGACTAGAAAAAGGCAAACTACCCATCTCACTCGGCTTATGGTGGATTCATGGCATATTTATTCTAATTGCCACTCTACTATTCGCACAGTTCAATCAAGTATTCGAGCGCCGCAAGGCAAGACTTCCCGATGCAGCCGATGAAAGCGAGTAACGATAATGACTAGAATAGACAGATACATCGGCAACAGTGTTTTATGGGCTTTTTTGATCGTCGCTGTTGTGTTGCTTGGTCTCGACTTCGCGCTGACATTTATAGAGCAAATCAAAAAAGTAAACGACAGTTACACCATCCAATCACTGTTACAGGTCATTCTTTATCGCTTACCAGGCAAACTCGCCGAATACATTCCCATCGCCTCATTAATTGGTACATTAATGGGATTAGGGACATTGGCCGCCACATCAGAGCTCACTGTAATGCGAGCCGCAGGCATGCCTATATGGCGCATTGGTTTCGCCGCCTGCCAACCGATCTTATTAGCTTCATTATTAGGCATGGGGATTTCTGAGTTCGTTTCACCTATCGCCGAACAAAAAGCCACCCTGATAGAAAAATTTAAAGACCAAGAAAGCGGCACTTTCTCGCTTACTGGTGGCGTTTGGCTAAAAGCCGACAATAACTTTGTCTATATCGATGCTGCAGACGACACAGGCAAGCTTTATAACCTGCAAATCTTTTCTCCAGAAGGGCAAAAGCTAAAATACATCCGGACTGCCAGTACAGCAGAACACGTACAAGGCACTCAATGGCAACTCAATAACGTCACCGAGACGCGTTTTAACGAGGACAAAATTGAAAAGACCAACATGGAAAAAGCCAATTGGGATGTCAGCATCACACCGGAGCACTTATTCCTAGCAACCCAAGAACCAGACAGCCTGTCATTAAGCCAGCTTAAAAACTACCAAACGTATTTGAAACAACAAAAACTAGACAGTGCCCCCTATGAGCTAGAGTTTTGGATTACCGCGCTGCGCCCTATCGCTTCCTTGGCATTGGTCCTAGTCGCATTATCCAGCGTTTTCGGACCACTTAGATCTTCAACCATGGGCAGTCGTATTTTCTCTGGAGTCATCATTGGCCTAGCTTTTCAAAATGCACTCAACCTGTTTGGCCGCATGAGCGTAGCAGTTAACTTTCCGCCGGTCATTGGTGTCAGCATTCCGATCATCATCTGTTTATTGGCAGGTATCATCTTGATAAGACGCAGAGGCTAACTCTGCGCCTTATCGTTCTTGATATTACTTTAACCAACTCATTCAAGACGACATGAAACGCGCAATTCTTACTAACGCTTCTTTCAACCTCTCTTCGTCACATGTATAGGCAAAACGAACATATTTGTGAGCATCCTTAATACCAAAATCTGCTCCAGGCGTAAGCGCTACTTTTTCTCTTTCAAGCAGTTCTAAACACCATTTCATGGCATCTTCAGTCACTCCGGACACATCCACATAAACATAAAACGCCCCATGAGCAGGTGCCACTACTGGTAAGCCCATTAACTTTAAACCTTCAAGCAACACTAACCGGCGCGCGTCTAACCTTTGGCGACGCACCTCGCACTCAGCCAACACGTCAGCTTCAAAGGCTCGAACGGCCGCGTACTGAGAGACACTTGGAGCAGCTATGAATATGTTTTGTGCAAGCTTTGTCGCACCCTCAATAGCCCATTGAGGCACTACCAACCAGCCCAATCTCCAGCCAGTCATAGCAAAATATTTAGAAAAACTGTTCACAACAAAAATATCATCTGAAATCGACAAAGCTGAAAAATCTTCCCCTTCATAAACCAGACCTTGATAAATCTCGTCCACTAGCAGATGCCCACCAAATTCACTCACCTTTTGCCAAGCTTCGGCTACGTATGATTTACTAAGCACAGCTCCCGTAGGATTAGACGGAGAAGCAAGCCAAAGACCAGACGTATTTTCTCCCCAATGGCCGGATAACGTATTCAAATCCAATTCAAAGCCATTTTCTACCTTTGTTTCAACCAACTTTGCTTGCGCACCAGCTTGGATAAGAAAGTGTCTATTACAGGGGTAACAAGGGTCCGGCATCAGCACTTCATCACTAGCATTGACCATCAAGGATGCCATCAGCAACAAAGCACCAGATGCCCCAGGCGTGACAATAATCCGCTCAGGCGCAACCTCAGCCTGATAACGACTTAGGTAATAGTCACTAATGGCTATTTTTAACTCAGACAACCCAGTTGCCGATGTATAACCTGTCTTGCCCTCCTCAATTGCCGCCATACCAGCTTTAGCAACAGCATCAACAGCGACGAAATCCGGCTCACCAACCTCAAGGTGAATCACATCCTCTCCCTGAGACTGAAGCTGCTTCGCACGATCCAAAACCATCATCACTTGAAAGGGCGCAATATGCCCCACTCTGGTTGCTAACTTATGCTGTTTCATTCTGTATTTCTCTGCCTTTATCAGCCTGTTTCAAAAATATCGCGACAATATGCGCAAAAAATGTGGTTAAGCGCGACATTATCTGGTAAGTTTCCGCCCGAAAATAAATCACCTAATTTTATTGGTTACAGGCTACCACAATGGAAACCTGCGAAGTGAGGCAATGCGTATGCCAAAAATGAACCCTGAGTCATTAATGAAAGACTTCACTCCTTATGTTGCTAAGGATGGCGAAGAATACATGAACGAGAAACAGTTGGCGCACTTTAAAAGCATCCTGCTCAACTGGAAGCAAAACCTTATGGAAGAGGTTGATCGTACCGTTCACCATCTAAAAGAAGAAGCGGTGAATTATGCGGACCCTAACGATCGCGCTAGCCAAGAAGAAGAATTTAGCCTAGAACTTCGCGCTCGTGACCGCGAACGTAAACTGGTTAAAAAAATCTCTCAGACCGTTGAGCTAATCGACGCTGATGATTATGGCTACTGTGAAGAGTGCGGTATAGAAATCGGCATTCGTCGTTTAGAGGCTCGCCCTACCGCAACAATGTGTATCGATTGCAAAACATTGGCTGAAATCAAAGAGAAGCAAATCGGCGGTTAACAGTTTGGTGTCAAACCACGTTAACTCTACCGTGCCTATCTATCGCGGCCGCTTTGCACCCTCGCCAACCGGCCCTCTCCATTTTGGCTCGCTAGTCAGTGCATTAGCGAGTTATTTGGATGCAAAACAGCAGCAAGGCAGCTGGGTCATCCGCATAGAAGATGTGGATGGTACTCGTTGCAATGCACGCTTTGCAGAACAAATTATTGACACACTTAGCAGCTACGAACTCCACTCCGACGAAACAATTCGCGTTCAAAGCCTGCATCACCACCTATACGAACAGCAATTATCCGTACTTAAAAAGCAACGAATCGTCTTTCCATGTAACTGCACACGTCAGTCGCTTGCTAAATACAACGGCAGCCATCCAAACAAATGTCAGAGCAACATAGAAAAACCTCACTCGTGGCGTTTACAAACAAGCCCAGCCATCTATGAATATAAAGACAGCATTCAGGGACACTTGGTTTTCAGCGACGACCTAAAAAGCAACTGTCCAGTGCTAAAAAGAAAAGACGGCTTTTTCTCTTACCAGCTTGCCGTTGTGGTGGATGACCACCTACAAAACATCAGCCACCTCGTCAGAGGCGCCGACCTCATTGAAACCACCGCCCAGCAACTGCACCTTTATCACTTATTTGGCTGGACAGCACCAAGCGTTTGCCATATCCCTCTTATTACCAATAACCACGGTGATAAGATAAGCAAGCAAAATCACGCCAAGCCCATAAAAAATAAGCACCTTCCAACTCTCTTGCGAGCACTCCATTACCTAAAAATAGATTTAAATTCGCCCACCTCGATCACAGAAGCGCTTGCACTAGCAATCGAAGCATGGGACCCCAACAAGCTACAAGGAATAAAAAACCTCCCTCTGGAAGAGCAAGACCTGCATTTCATCTAAGACACCACCATAGATTGTCTTTTACATCTTTATTTATTCTTTTTCATTCACATATCACCCATCTCGACCAACAAGCCTATGTGTGTATAATTGTTACACTAGTTACAAGAGGTGACAGCTTCATGCACAACATTATGATCATTTGCCCAGACAACTCACCACTCAAAGAGTCAGAAAAATGGTTGTCTCGTTATGGCTTTCAGGTCAACACCAGCAGCACGTTGGAGCAAGCAACACGCTACTATGAGCTAGCCGAGTTCCATTTACTGCTTATCGACCAAGAAAGCATTGATAACACCAGCATTGCTCCCCCAGAGATGCCACCTCGTATTGTTTTAGATACTAAGCCTAGTCTCAGTACAGGCGTCAACAGCATGTCGAAGGGAGCACTTTATTACCTGCCTCTGCCAACAGATTCAGAAACACTGCTAAATAACGTAGTGAACGCGCTGGAGCAACACAATCACGCCCTCCCTCCTAAAGAGACACCGGCGCACAACTCGACAGACACTCCAATAGAAGAGACTCTCACTCTAGGAACTGCTGGCAGCGGTATTGTTGGCCAGTGCCAGCCCATGCAAGACTTGTTTAGAGACATGAGAAAAATTGCTGGAACCGATGTCACAGTACTCATACGAGGCGAGTCCGGCACAGGCAAGGAGTTAGTAGCAAAAGCACTGCACAACTTAAGCCTGCGGAGCAAAAAACCCATCATTAGCGTCAACTGCGCAGCCATCCCTGAAAACTTAATAGAATCAGAACTATTCGGTCATGAAAAGGGGGCATTTACTGGTGCCAGCGCCGCACACGACGGCCTAATATTTGCCGCAGACAAAGGCACCTTGTTCCTAGACGAAATAGGCGAACTCCCCTTAGAAGCTCAAGCAAGACTATTGCGCGTGTTACAAGAGGGGGAGATCCGCAGAGTGGGCGCAACACAATCCACCAAGGTAAACATCAGGCTCATCACCGCCACTCACAGGAACTTGATGGCCATGGTAAAACAAGGCCAATTTCGTGAAGATTTATACTACCGACTCTATGTTATGGAGCTGCTACTGCCTCCACTGAGAGACAGGGGAGAAGATATCTCTATCCTTGCAAAAAGCTTACTGGAAAGAATTTGTCAAAAGCACAACAAACCAAACTACAACTACAATCGTACATTTGATAAAGCCATTCGCGCGCACAACTGGCCTGGCAATGTACGAGAGCTAGAAAATGCCATTGAGAGAGCCGTAATACTTAGCCCTCAAGAGAAGGTTGACGCAAATAATTTGAAGCTCGCCACTCAGCAAAATTCGACATCAACAATGAGCAACAACACGACGAGCAGCACAGACACATTGGTAGGAACTACACTGGATGATTACTTCAAACACTTCGTGCTAACGCACCAACACAAAATGACAGAAACACAACTTGCACACTCTTTGGGCATATCAAGAAAAAGCTTATGGGAAAGACGACAAAAACTTTCAATACCCAAAAAAGTAACAACCTAAAAGTAACACTTGATACTATAATACCCAAAAAATAAGCAAGAATTTGTAAAGAAAATGAACAGAAACACACTGAAACTCAGCAAAATCAGTACTTTATGTTTTTTGGCACAACTAATGCCTTATATATGACACAACGATAATAAGATTGACCAAGAATAAAAATAAGTTAATCGTCGTATGTAGGTTCTTAAAAATAAAAATAAAAGCTAAGGACACCGTGACCTCTTCAAATAAAAATAAAAATTTGAGGTCATGGATGGAAAATCGCTTTGGATAATTGATCTTTTTAGATATATAAGCCTTCGGGCAATGAAAACAATGCAAAAATAAAAATAAAACCTGAGTAGAACTGCAGAAGCAGCACCCACTTTGTTTTCGGAACTAGTATCTTCATGTATCCAAAGCGATTATTTTATTTACTTCTTTGTAAGTACCAATCGCTTCACAACCTTCCCCTTAATTGCTACACACTGAAATCATCTAAACATAGCCATTATTCGTGTAATTTTACTACTTTCACGTGTAGAATGCCCTTTTCGTTAACTTTAAAATTTGTTGTCTAATGCTCACAGGATTAAAATCTCTGGTACGTAAAGCCACCTCTCTGTTTGCCTCACCAAAGGCGCAGACTTACCCTATTATCATTCCTCGCAGCGAGCACAGCTTATCTCGACAAGACTTAAGCCCAAATGCTGTCAAAGTATTGTATCGTCTCAATAAAGCAGGCTTCGACGCCTACCTTGTTGGCGGTTGCATCCGAGATCATTTGATTGGCATTGAACCTAAAGATTTTGATGTCGTCACCAATGCTACGCCTGAAGAAGTACATAGCACCTTCTCAAATTCAAGACTCATTGGCCGTCGATTCAAATTGGTCCATGTCACGTTTGGGCGTGAAATCATCGAGGTTTCAACATTTAGAGCCAATTCCGCTCAAGACGATAGCAATGATGACAACGCACAGAATACATCTTTGAAAGGCAAAGACTCCGCACGATCCGCCCATGGCATCGTCTTGCGTGATAATGTCTATGGCAACATCGAAGAAGACGCAGAACGCCGCGACTTCACTTTTAACGCTTTATATTACAATGTTCAGGACTTCAGTATTCACGATTACTGTGGCGGTCTAAAAGACATTGAAAACAAACAAATTCGCATTATTGGTGACGCGAGACAGCGCTACCAAGAAGATCCGGTTCGAATGCTAAGAGCCATTCGTTTTGCGGGCAAACTTGGCTTCGAACTAGAAGCAGAAACCGCCGCGCCGATCAAAGAAATGGCCCACCTACTCGACCATATTCCGCCAGCTCGTTTATTTGAAGAAGTACTCAAATTACTTGGCAGTGGCAACGGCATAGAAACATTCGCTTTGCTTCGCCAGTACGGCCTATTCCGTTATTTATTCCCAGACACAGATGCATTACTACAAAGTGGGTGGAAACGTAACGACATAGACCCTGAAGCCTTCATACTACAAGGCCTTAAAAACACTGACGACCGTATACAAAGTGGCAAAACAACTGCCCCTTACTTTTTATACGCGGTACTACTGTGGCCAAGCGTGTCACTTCGTCATGAAGAATTCCAAGCTCAAGGCATGCCTGCAACACCAGCATTACATCAAGCCGCTAACATGGTATTAGACAACCAAGTCGCATCCACCGCTATCCCGCGCCGATTCTCCACGCCAATGCGTGAAATCTGGGACATGCAGTACAGACTACCAAAGCGCTACGGCAAGCGCGCTTTTCTGCTGCTTGAACATCCTCGCTTCCGTGCGGCTTTCGACTTTTTACTGATTCGCGAGTTAAGCGGAACCGAATTAGATGGTCTAGGCGATTGGTGGGAAAAATTTCAACATGGTACAGAAAACCAACAGAGAGATCTTATTAAGAGCATTGACTCATTTAGCAAAGACAAAGAAGGCCCTAAAAAGCGCCGCCCTCGTCGTCGTAGAAAGAGCAATGGCAACACTTCAGAAACAGCTAAACCACAAAGCGAAACGTTTGACGAGTAAGAGGATGCGCCTTGATACACGCTTATATTGGCCTCGGCAGTAATCTTGAAAATCCATTGGCGCAACTTGATCGCGCCATTGAAACCCTAAAGAAACACGACGATCTAAAAAATCTTCGTGTTTCTTCTATTTACGGCAGCAAGCCCGTTGGCCCACAAGATCAACCGGACTACATTAACGCCGTCGCCTCATTTGACACCGATCTCTCCCCGCTTGCCCTACTTGATCTTTTACAAAGTATTGAGCAGTCACAACGTCGAGTCAGAGAACGTCATTGGGGACCGCGCACCCTAGATCTAGATCTGTTATTGTACGGACAAGAAAGAATACAATTACCAAGACTAAACGTGCCACATCCCTTTATGCTAGAACGAGGATTTGTGATAAAGCCGTTTAGCGACCTAGCGCCCGATATGCTCTTAGAAAATGGCAAAACCGTTACAGAGCAGCTACACCAACTTGATACCAGCGATTTGGTTTTTATCAAAGAAGAATAAACTATGTACTCAGATAACTCACAAAGAAAACTCACCAAACCTGTTACCTTATCCACTCTCAAAAAAATGAAAGCGGAAAAAGAAAAAATCACCTGTTTAACAAGTTATGACGCCTCTTTCACCAATGTTATGAACGTCGCAGGCGTTGAAACGATTTTAGTCGGTGACTCTTTGGGCATGGTCGTACAAGGCCAAGACAGCACACTACCCGTCACTATCGAAGATATGTGCTATCACACCGCAGCGGTAAAACGAGGCAACACCAACGCTTTTATCCTCACAGACATGTCTTTCATGAGTTACAGCAAGCCAGAACAAGCGCTCGATAACGCAGCAAAGTTAATGCAAGCCGGCGCAAACATGGTCAAATTAGAAGGCGGAAGCTGGTTAGCAGACACCGTAAAACTACTCAGCCAGCGCGGCATTCCAGTTTGTGCGCATTTAGGCCTAACCCCTCAGTCCGTGCATAAATTTGGTGGCTACAAAGTACAAGGCAAAAGCCAAGATGCGGCCGATTTACTACTGCAGGAGTCGCTGGATCTTGTCGCGGCTGGCGCCGACATTCTTCTATACGAGTGCATCCCAACCGAACTCGGCAAAACACTGACTGAAGCCGTTCCAGTGCCCACCATTGGCATAGGTGCTGGCCACCACACAGATGGCCAAGTATTGGTCATGCACGACATGCTCGGCATCAACCTAGGTCACACACCAAAATTCGTCAAAAACTTCTTAACCGATGGCCGCAATGTGACAGAAGCCTTTGAAGCCTACGTCAAAGAAGTAAAAGACATGACATTCCCTGGAGCTGAGCACGGATTCAAATCATGAAAACATTCCACACCGTCGCTGAGCTTCGAACAGCACTGAAAATAGAACGCTTGAAAGACAAAAATATTGTGTTTGTCCCAACCATGGGCAACCTACATGATGGCCATATGTCACTAATTCGAAAAGCAAAAGAAGAAGGCGACGTCATTGTGTCATCTATCTTCATCAACCCAATGCAATTTTCGGATCAAAGCGACTTAGAGCGTTACCCAAAAACCTTGGAAGAAGACAAACGAGTCCTTGAGGCCAATGGCTGTCATTACCTGTTTGCACCAGATGCACTGGAAATGTACCCAGACGGCAAACGCAGCCAAACGCAAATTGAAGTCGTCGGCATTTCTGACATTCTTTGTGGAGCGTCTCGCCCAGGCCATTTTGTTGGTGTTTCCACTGTCGTGACAAAATTATTTAATATTGTTCAGCCAGACTGTGCCATATTTGGTAACAAAGACTTTCAACAACTTAAAGTTATTGAAGACATGGTGCGAGATCTAAGCTCTAACGTACGCATCATCGGAGTAGACACAGCACGTAACGAAGATGGCCTAGCCATGAGTTCGCGTAATGGTTACCTAACAGAAGAAGAAAGACGTATCGCACCAACAATTTATCAAACTTTGTTATGGGCGAAAGATGCGCTAATTAAAAACAGTGCGAGTCACGAGGACATCTGCGAACAAGCTCAAAAGAAGCTTGAAGCGGCTGGTTTCCGTCGTGATTATTTCGAAATCCGCGCACAAGAAAGCTTACAAACACCATCAGAAGAAGAGAAGCGCCTCGTTATATTAACGGCGGCATATCTAGGCAAAGCACGCTTAATTGATAACTTACGTGTAGAACTTGCTTAATTCACTTTGAGATCTAGGGAGATTGTAATGGGCTCACCCACCGAATTAACTACTTGGCAGAAACTAGCAGAGCACAAGCAAGAAATGGCTGCTGTCAGCATGAAGTCTTTGTTTGAAGCGGACCCAAGCCGTGCTGAAAAATACACCACTCAAGCAGCTGGCTGGACATTAGATTACGCAAAAAACCGCGCCAATGAAAAAACGATTTCTCTACTAACAGACCTAGCAAAAGAAGCGGGACTTGAAAGCGCCATCAAAGGCATGTTCAGCGGTGCACATATTAACAACACCGAAGACCGCTCTGTATTGCACATCGCCCTACGCGCTAGCCAAGCACAAGAATCATTAATGGTCGATGGCGTTAACGTTTTGGCAGAAGTACGCGCAACCCTTAAACAGATGGAACAGTTTGTCGCGCAATTACACAGCGGCGAATGGAAAGGCTACAGCGGCAAAACCATTACAGACGTCGTATCGATCGGCATCGGCGGCTCTTACCTTGGGCCAAAAGTCGTTGCTGAAGCACTAACGCCATACAAAAAAGACAATATTAAAGTTCACTTCGTTGCCAACATTGATGGTTCAGACATCACCGGCAAACTGAAGCAATTGAACCCAGAAACTACCGTATTTGTTATTTCTTCTAAAACGTTCGGCACCTTAGAAACTTTGTCTAACGCTAACGCTGCGCGTGACTGGTTCCTAAGCAACGGCGGCACACAAGAGAACGTCAGCAAACATTTCGCAGCCGTTAGCTCCAACGTGAAAAAAGCCGTTGATTTTGGCATGGCAAAAGAAAACATCTTTCCAATGTGGGATTGGGTTGGCGGACGCTACTCACTTTGGTCAGCCATTGGCTTACCTGTTGCCATCGCCGTTGGCATGGACAACTTCTACGCCTTGCTCGATGGCGCTCACCAAATGGACGAGCACTTCCGTACCGCTCCATTTGAAGAAAACCTACCGGTAATCATGGGCGCCCTTGGCGTGTGGTATATCAACTTCCACAACGCACAAACTCACGCTTTGATTCCTTACGACCATTACCTACGTGCCATGCCTGCTCACATCCAGCAGCTTGATATGGAAAGTAATGGTAAAGCAAATCTATTGAATGGCGACGGCGTAGAAACCGACACAGGCCCAATCATTTGGGGCGGTGCTGGCACCAACGGCCAACACGCTTATCACCAGTTATTACATCAAGGCACACGCCTAGTGCCTGTGGATTTTATCGCACCATTGGCGTCTCACAATCCTATTGGCGAACACCATACACAATTGTTTGCTAACTGCTTAAGCCAGTCGCAAGCCTTGATGGTCGGTAAAACCCTTGAGCAAGCAGAGCAAGAACTTCGTGATGCTGGCGCAACCGCCGAGCAAGTCGCCAAGATTGCACCGCACAAAGTTATCAAGGGCAACCGCCCAAGCAACACCTTATTGACCGATAAAATGACACCCGCCACCGTGGGTGCCTTGATCGCCCTCTACGAGCACCGTACATTTGTACAAGGCACAATCTGGGGTATCAACTCATTCGACCAATGGGGCGTAGAGCTTGGCAAAGTATTGGGCACCGACATCTACAACCGCCTTGTTAGCGACAGCGACAACAGCGCACTGGATGCCTCCACCCAAGCACTCATCAACGCGTTCAAGAAAGCTCAATCTTAACCGTTTAGCTTTTTATGCAGCGCTACTAAAATCACCAGCCGAGGCTGGTGTTTTTGTTTATTCCCTCCCTACTTTCCTAAGATAAAAAGCGCTAGATTTAAGAGGAACTCTTGTCTCAGTCCCCTCCCCTTCTCTTCAAGGGGAGGGCTAGGGAGGGGTTCTGAAAGCGAAGCTTTCATGTAAGTCGCGCCTTTAGGCCGACAACCTCTCTACATGACACCATCATCAGCCCGACACAGACTCTGGCAAATCGTAGGGCATCATAAGCGCAGCGTAATGTGCCGCTGAAAGCGAAGCTTTCATGTAAGTCGCCAAGATCTCGGATGGCTTTAGAGCTGTTAAAGGTACTTTTTTGAGCCGATTACGCTCATTATTTGGCTCAAAATATGGCGATTCTTGAGCCGAATAAATTAGCTTTTCAGCTCAATCTTGTTTATTCAGTATTGGGGTAGATACAACTCCAATCTTTTCAGTGCTATTCTTTCACTCAATCGAGGAGGACATAAAATGACTCAAGTAAACAGAAACATCGTTGAAGATGTGTTATCACTCCCAATGAACGAACGGATAGAGCCTGTCGAAAAGCTACTTGAATGCTTAGACTCACCAGATGCCGAGCTAAACGCTATTTGGGCGAGGGAGTTAGATGCTCGCATTGAAGCGTACGAAAAAGCCCAGCTAACCTCTAACCCCCCCTCACCGGAGTACTAAGCAAATACAAATAAATAAAGCGTTTTTATCCCTAAGAAACCGCCTTAACCAACCACGCTTTCATCTCTTCTAAATCCGCTTTATGATCAGGGAAGCTTTCAATAACCAAGTCGACACAATCTGCAATGGCATCTGGTCGGTAGATGACGCCAACGAGTTTTTCCGCAAGCTGTTCAATTGGATCGGGAAATAAGCTATCAGTGAAGGTTTTTGCGGCGGTAATTTTCGCGTTACTCAGGTCAAGGTGAATTTCTACTCCGCCCCATTTGAAGCGTTCGTCTAGCGTGTGAGTAAATTGCGGCGATTTACCAAAGTTCCAATCCCAGCTTTGTTGTTGTTCGAATTTCTCAAGGAAGCCAGGCAGATCTGGTAAGGCTTCAGGGGAAATTTCTTCTATGGTTGGTGTTTCACCAAAGTATTCACAGAAAGACGCCACAATGGCGTCACACACCAATTGGTGATTAATCTGTGGATAAAGTAAATCAAGGTTGGTCACACGAGATCGAACTGAAGTAATGCCTTTTGACTGCAGTTTTTTTACATCAGGGTTTAGGTAATTAGCTAAGCGACTCAAATCCGCGTGCAGCAATAAAGTACCATGATGAAAGCCACGGTCTTTGGTTTCTTTGTAGGCAGAACCAGAGAATTTACGCATCTCTTCTCCCTCCCCCACCACCAAATCATTTCGACCATTGGCGTAGCCTTCTATACCAAGTTTCTTCAAGCCTTGCAGAACGATCTCAGTCGACACTTCTTTGTTGTATTCAGGCTTGCCCGCCATGAAAGTGAAGTTAGTATTACCCAAGTCATGAAACACTGCTCCACCGCCACTTTGGCGACGAGCAAGATGAATTTTGTCTTGCTCCATCTTATTAATATTGCACTCTTTCCAAGGGTTTTGTGAGCGCCCAATCACTACCGTGTCTGCGTTGCGCCATAAAAATAGCACTCGCTGATCAGCAGGCATTGAACGAAAAATACAATCTTCCACCGCGAGGTTAAAGTGAGGATTATTAGAATGGGAGATCAAAATTCGGCTTGCCATGGCAGTCTCTCTTGTCACAAAAGGAATAAGCTTAAAAATCAGCTATCTTTATAACGTTTTCTCAGGCATAAAAAAACCACGGCGCTTTCACACCGTGGTTTTTAAGAGAAAATCTAATGCATTAGATGTATTCGACTTTCTCAACTTCATATGTTGCTTCGCCGCTTGGGATTTTCACAATGACTTCGTCACCTTCTACTTTCCCAATGATAGCTTTCGCGATAGGTGAAGCGTAAGAGATTTTTTTCTCTTTCACATCAGATTCGTCGTCACCAACAATTTTGTAGGTAACCGTCTCTTCGGTATCAACATTGAAAAGTGTCACTGTTGTGCCAAAAATAACTTTCCCAGATGCTGGCAGCGCTTTCACATCAATCACTTGTGAATCTGCAAGCTTGCCTTCGATCTCTTTAATACGACCTTCAGCAAACCCCTGCTCTTCGCGAGCTGCATGATATTCAGCATTTTCTTTTAAGTCGCCATGCTCACGCGCGGTTGCGATATCCGCAATCACGCGAGGACGGACGACAGTTTTCAAGTGATTAAGCTCTTCTCTAAGACGAGCTTCACCCTCTACTGTCATTGGTACTTTTTTCATTATTTCCCCAAGTGCAAATCTTGCAGTCTTCTAACTTTCGTTTCACCTGTTAGGCTAATCGCCATACTCGTAGCTTCAGCACCAGCCAATGTTGTAGTGTAACAAACCTTGCGCTGTAATGCTGTACGACGAATAACAGAAGAATCTGCAATCGCTTGCGTACCTGACGTGGTATTGATGATGTAATCAATTTCGCCATTTTTCATCATATCAACGATATGCGGACGACCTTCATTCACCTTGTTCACTTTACGAACTTCAACGCCACGTTCTGTTAGGTATTTTGCTGTGCCTTCGGTGCCGACAAGGTCGAAACCTAGTTCAGCCAAGCGACGAGCTACATCTACCGCACCTTCTTTGTCCATATCGCGAACACTGATAAAAGCACGGCCCGATGTTGGCAGTTCAGTACCACCGCCAAGAACAGCTTTACCAAAGGCTTCTGCGAAGGTATCACCCACACCCATGACTTCGCCTGTAGACTTCATCTCAGGTCCAAGAATCGGATCCACGCCTTGGAACTTATTGAATGGGAAAACGGCTTCTTTCACGCTGTAGTATGAAGGGATGATTTCTTTGGTGAAACCAAGCTCTTCCAGTGTTTTACCCGCCATGACCAAGGCTGCAACTTGCGCCAAAGAACGACCGATACACTTAGACACGAAAGGCACGGTACGTGATGCACGAGGGTTAACCTCGATCACATAAATTTCGCCGTCTTGAACCGCAAGCTGAGTGTTCATCAAACCAATAACGCCAAGTTCTAGCGCCATGTTTTTAATCATCTCTCGAATGTCGTCTTGCACTTCTTTCGACAAAGAATAAGGTGGTAAAGAACAGGCCGAGTCACCAGAGTGAACGCCCGCTTGTTCGATATGTTGCATGATGCCGCCGATAACCACTTGCTTACCATCGCTGATACAGTCGATATCGATTTCAATCGCGGCATTCAAGAAGTGATCTAGCAACACAGGGCTGTCGTTAGATACTTTCACAGCGCTGGTCATGTAACGCATCAACTCTTTTTCGTTGTACACGATTTCCATCGCGCGACCGCCCAACACATAAGAAGGACGAACCACAAGTGGATAACCAATGACGGCAGCTTTCGCTGCAGCTTGCTCAATACTACGCACTGTCGCGTTATGTGGCTGTTTGTAGCCCAAACGCTGGATCATGCTTTGAAAACGCTCACGGTCTTCTGCACGGTCAATAGACTCAGGCGTTGTACCAATGATTGGCACGCCTTCGTTCTGCAAAGCACGAGCAATTTTCAGCGGAGTTTGACCACCAAATTGAACAATAACGCCTTTTGGTTTTTCTTTTCGAACGATTTCTAGCACGTCTTCAAGCGTTACTGGCTCGAAATACAAGCGGTCAGATGTATCGTAGTCAGTCGATACGGTTTCAGGATTACAGTTAACCATGATGGTTTCGTAACCGTCTTCACGTAGACCTAGCGCCGCATGTACACAGCAGTAATCAAATTCAATACCTTGACCAATTCGGTTTGGACCACCACCAAGAATGATGATTTTATCGCGATCCGTTGGCGCTGCTTCACACTCTTCTTCGTATGTTGAATACATGTAAGCTGTATCAGTAGCAAACTCAGCAGAGCAAGTATCTACGCGCTTGTAAACTGGGTGAACATCCATCAAGTAACGACGCTCACGCATGGATTTCTCAGTCACGCTCATCAAGGTAGCAAGACGCGCATCAGAGAAGCCTTTACGCTTTAGACGACGAAGTACGTCGTACGTCATGTCGATCAGACCTTTGTCTGCCAACGCAGCTTCTTCTTTGATCAAGTCTTCGATTTGCACCAAGAACCAATGATCAACACCTGTTGCTGCGTATACTTCGTCAACAGTCATGCCTGAACGGAAGGCATCGCCAATATACCAAATACGCTCAGAACCAGGAGACTGAAGCTCGTAAGCCAACTTCTCTTTACTGTTTTCTTCAGCTAAATCTAACTGAGGATTGAACCCGTCAGAACCTACTTCCAAACCACGTAGGGCTTTTTGCAAGGACTCTTGGAAAGTACGGCCAATCGCCATCACTTCACCAACAGATTTCATTTGCGTTGTAAGGCGGTCATTAGCTGTTGGGAATTTCTCGAAAGTGAAACGAGGAATCTTAGTCACAACGTAGTCGATTGCTGGCTCGAAGCTCGCTGGCGTTTGGCCGCCAGTGATGTCGTTTTGCAACTCATCAAGCGTATAACCAATCGCCAATTTCGCAGCGATTTTCGCAATTGGGAAGCCCGTTGCTTTCGACGCCAAAGCAGACGAACGCGATACACGAGGGTTCATCTCAATAACAACAAGACGACCTGTTTGTGGATCCATGCCAAACTGTACGTTGGAACCGCCTGTCTCTACACCGATCTCACGCAATACCGCTAAAGAAGCGTTACGCATGATTTGATATTCTTTGTCAGTCAAAGTTTGTGCTGGCGCAACCGTGATAGAGTCACCTGTGTGAACACCCATCGCGTCGAAGTTTTCAATCGCACAAACGATGATGCAGTTGTCTTTTTTGTCGCGGACAACTTCCATCTCGTACTCTTTCCAACCGATCAAAGATTCATCGATTAGCAATTCGTTGGTTGGAGACAAATCCAAACCACGAGTACAGATTTCATCGAACTCTTCCATGTTGTAGGCGATACCGCCACCAGTACCACCCATGGTGAAAGAAGGACGAATGATACAAGGGAAGCCAACTTCACTTTGTACTTTAAGCGCTTCTTCCATGTTGTGGGCAATACCCGCACGTGGACACTCAAGACCAATCGCTTTCATTGCTTGGTCGAAACGATTACGGTCTTCCGCTTTATCAATTGCGTCAGCTGTCGCACCGATCATTTCCACATTGTATTTTTCTAGCACGCCGTGACGCTCAAGATCCAACGCACAGTTCAGTGCTGTTTGACCACCCATAGTAGGTAGAACCGCATCTGGACGTTCTTTCTCGATGATTTTCTCAACAGTTTTCCATTCGATTGGCTCGATGTAAGTTGCATCAGCCATAACAGGATCTGTCATGATGGTCGCTGGGTTGGAGTTCACTAGAATAACGCGAAAACCTTCTTCACGAAGCGCTTTACACGCTTGTGCACCAGAATAGTCAAACTCACATGCCTGACCAATAACAATAGGACCTGCACCTAAAATTAAGACGCTTTTTATGTCAGTACGTTTTGGCATAATATTTCGCTCCGCTCCTACTTTTAGGCTTTAGTGGCTTTGATGTTTTCAATGAACTGATCGAACAAAGGTGCCACATCATGTGGCCCCGGGCTCGCTTCAGGGTGACCTTGGAAGCTGAATGCACTTTTATCTGTACGTGCGATGCCTTGCAAAGAGCCATCGAACAAAGATTTATGAGTCATCACAAGGTTAGCTGGCAACGTATCTTCATCTACCGCAAAACCGTGGTTTTGGCTGGTGATCATCACAGTGCCTTTTTCGATCGCTTGTACCGGGTGGTTTGCACCGTGGTGACCAAACTTCATTTTTTTCGTTTTTGCGCCAGAAGCCAAAGCCAAAAGTTGGTGACCAAGACAGATACCGAAAACAGGAATCTCTGTTTCTAGGATCTCTTTAATCGCTTGGATCGCATAATCACATGGCTCTGGATCACCAGGACCATTGGATAGGAAGACGCCATCTGGATTTAGCGCCAATACGTCACTAGCAGGTGTTTTCGCAGGAACAACAGTCAAGCGGCAACCACGCTCAACCAACATGCGAAGAATATTGCGTTTCACACCGTAGTCATAAGCCACTACGTGGAAATCGAAAGATTCTGGTGTTGTATGACCATTGACAAGATCCCAAGTAGACTCAGTCCACTCGTACGCTTTCTCAACGGTAACTTCTTTGGCTAAATCCATGCCTTTCAAACCTGGGAAAGCTTTGGCAGCAGCAACCGCAGTCGCTTCATCCAGATTTTCACCTGCCATGATGCAACCCGCTTGCGCGCCTTTCTCGCGAAGGATACGTGTTAATTTACGTGTATCGATATCGGCGATGCCAACCACACCTTTGCGCTTCAAGTAAGAGTCTAAAGACTCTTGTGAACGCCAGCTGCTAGCAACTAAAGGTAGATCACGAATAATCAGGCCTTCACACCAAACATTGCTGGACTCTTCATCTTCAGGGTTAACGCCAGTATTCCCGATATGGGGATAGGTCAAGGTGACCATTTGTCGAGCATAGGAAGGATCAGTAAGTATTTCTTGATAACCGGTCATCGAGGTGTTGAAAACAACCTCGGCGGTTGAGGAGCCATCTGCTCCGATCGACACCCCTTTAAAAATCGTGCCGTCTTCCAGAGCCAGAATCGCTGATGTTGCCAAAGGAACCTCCCATTTAGAGCCTATCAGGTTGCAAAAAAGCGAGACAAACCGGCGGCTCATCTCGCTTTTAAGAAATTGCGTTTTTGCCGTTCATCCAGTGATGGATAATCAAAGGATCTCGCGTTCAAAAAATCTGCCTAATTCTACTCTTATACGCCTTTAGCGTCCACCGAATTGCCGAGAAAACAGGCGAAAATACGCAAATAGAGCATATTTTTTCTTGACTTATTAGTCAGGAATAATATCTACCTATCAAACACGCTTAACACAACAAACCATCGGCCACACTTTGAGCAGCTTCATAGCCTTTTAAATTGCCCAACACAGTCAATGAAAAAATCATCGCGGTTGCTGGCCCTCTGGACGTCAGAATGTTGTCATCCATGACCACTGGTTCATTAGGCAAATACTCTGCGCCAGTTAAGCCGCCCTCAAACCCTGGATAACAAGTCGCTTGTTTATCGACAACAAAACCATGAGTACCAAACACCACGGCAGGCGATGCACAAATCGCAGCTAACAAAGCATCTTGAATGTCATGCTTTTCCAACATATCAATCAATAACTTACAATCACGGAAATGCTCAGCACCAGGCATACCACCTGCCAAAACCACGGCATCAAAAATCTGATCAGCTACATCCGTCAATAATACATCCGCTTCTAGCTTAGTGTTATGCGCCATCACAACCTGTTTTGACTCATGAATACTCGCAACAGTGACGTCTAGGCCACCACGTCTCAAAACATCAATAATAGTAATAGCTTCAATATCTTCGTTGCCGTTCGCAATAGGAACTAATACCTTGCTCATACTCACCTCTTTAAAACAATTAAATTCATAGTATTTTGGTAAACAAACAGGCCGCTTCGCGTCCCTGTTCTGTTTGTGCTTTTTTTTCTATTTGATAGTAATTTTTCCGGCGCCCCACTAACTCAAACCCCAAAGATTCATAAAGGGAAATAGCACCGACATTCGACTCACGCACTTCTAGCAAAAGTTCACTGACATCTTGCTGCGCAACCGTTTCTGACCAAACCATCATCAACTGTCTAGCTAGCCCCTGTCTACGCACAGAGGAATCAATCACAATTAATTCTAATTCGGATTGATCAAGCACAACCGATGCAGTCAGCCAACCTAAGACAACATGCGGCGTAGAGCCTACCGACTCAAGAATCCAGTTTTCGCGGCTTTGCAAAGCATCAGCCACCAATTTTTCGCCCCAAGGGTGAGGATTAGACAAAGCATCAAGTTGAATAATGGCAGGTAAGTCAGAAGCAATGGCTGGACGGAGAGAAATAGGTACATTCATAGGATTCAAAATCACATCAGTCGCGAATGGAATTAGCTAAAAAGCGTAGACTGCATTTCTTCCCACGCTTCTTTGCGAAGCTCTGGAATACGATGCAGCTCAGGCAAACTAACAATCCGTGCGGTAGGATATTGCTTCAATATATTATCAGCTGGTAAATCTTCCACCAGCTGAGCCACCTTGGCACCTGCCAGTACCAATAAAGGTGCATCAGGAAAATCTTTCACCAAGCGACCTACATAGCTTTCTAAGGCGCCAAACAACCAATCAGTACGATTTAAAAAGTACGGATTACGTAATTGTCCAGGCCAGCTAAACGCACTACCCTGCCATTCATCAATAGGCTTTTTCAGTAGAGCTTGACCCATTTTCAGCGCTAAACGCTCAATGTCCTCTGCTTGCGAAAACACCTGCGGCACATCACTGAGAATTAACAACTTATTCGACAAAGCATAAGCTCGAATATCAAGGTGTGTAATTTGGCTGACAACATTGGACTTAGGCTCAATCACAATATCCACAGCTAACTCTTCGATTGGCTGTAAATCTTCAACGATAATTTCCGGCCCTGCATTTAACTGTTCACGCAGGTTGTGAACCAAAGGCTCTTTTTCCTCTGGAGTCAAAGTTACCACAGGCGGTGGAACCGCTGCTTGGAAACCAGTTGAATAGGCATCAGACGAAGCCTGTGACGAAACACCTTGCTCAACTGCAACATCAATTGGCCAAGGCTGAGGCGGCATAAAAACCGTACCCGACACACTGTCCGTGGCAGAATCACTTTTCTCAATGGACAACCAGGAAACCACGCCCATTTGCGCTAAGCAATGCGTTTGAAAAGCCTGTTGAGGTGGTAATTCGCGGGACATAATAACCTTAATCGCAGTCGTAAAAGTGCACATTCATTGAATTGAATATTGGTAAGCAAATATACCCGCTTACGTCGTGAGATGCCACTTGATGGCCTGAAGCTTGCTAGAGATATTTGCACGATGCCTGTGTATAATCGCAAACCAATTTTGCTAACACCCCCAAAAGGTATGAAAACATGATGTCTTTGTTATCTCGTTTGATGGTTATCGCTGCCGTTTCGATTAGCAGCCTCAGCTTCGCCGACAGCTTGCCAGACCTTAGAGGTCGAACTATTTTAGCTGTCACCGAAAATGCCTACACACCACTTAACTTTGTCGACCCAGCAACAGGCGAAGGTATTGGTTGGGAGTACGACGCCATGAACGAAATTGGCAAACGCCTAAATGCCAACATCGAATGGCACCTAAGCAGCTGGGACACCATGATCCAAGCCGTCAAACAAGGCCAATACGATGTAGGTATGGACGGCATTACAATTAATGAAGAACGCGCAGAGCAAATTGACTTCACCGTTCCTTACATGACCTCTCAGCAGTTCATGTTAGTGCGCGCCGATGAAGATCGTTTTAACGATGCTAAATCTTTTGCTGCTAACACAGATCTACAATTTGGCGCGCAAGCAGGCACCACCAACTTTTATGTTGCCGTCTACGATGTGCTTGATGGCGATGAAAACAACCCTCGCATCACCTTATTGGACACTTTTGGTGCATCAGTCCAAGCACTGAAATCTGGCGATGTTGACAGCGTACTTATGGATGCTGCGTCGGCTCGTGGTTACATTGGCGCCAATCCAGGCGCGTTTAAAATAATCGGCGGCCCATTGGGCTCAGAGGATTTTGGTTTCATTCTGACTCTTGGATCAGATCTTTTAGAGCCAATCAACGCGGCAATAAAAAGTATGAAACAAGACGGCACCTTAGAAGCGCTAAATAAAAAATGGTTCTTCGACTATAACCAGTAACAAATTCCGTTAAATAGAAACAACAACACAGTAACGGAACGTCTATTCTAGGCTTTCCGCTATTAATTGAAGATGACCAAGGAATGGTCCTAATATGAATTGATTATGCCCTTTAAGAAATCCCTAGAACGCACGCCGTGGTGGCTCGTCACCATCATCATTATCGCTCTGGTTTTGCTATGGAACATGATTTCCGACCAAAGCTACCAACGCATCGCAGGCGCACTAAGCGAAGGGTTACTGACCACAATCGGCGTAACCTTCACCGCCTTTATACTAGCAAGTTTTCTTGGGTTATTAATTGCACTGGCAGGGTTTTCTCGTCATCGCATACTTCGTGAATTCGCCCGCTTTTATGTAGAAATCTTCCGCGGCGTGCCGGTTCTCGTACTGCTGTTCTACATCGCCTTTGTTGGCGCACCGGAAATGGTCAAACTCTACAACTGGGTATTACAAATGCCGATTGAAGCTGGCTGGATAGAAAAAACCCGCACACGGGATTTCACCCTACTGTGGCGCGCTATTATCGCCCTAGCCATCAGCTACAGCGCCTTCATTGCCGAAGTCTTCCGCGCCGGCATTCAAGAAGTAGGCAAAGGACAAATAGAAGCGGCCAAGGCACTGGGCTTGTCCAACTGGCATCGCTTTCGTCTCATCACCCTGCCCCAAGCTATGCGTAAAATCTTGCCACCGCTTGGTAACGACCTGGTCGCCATGATCAAAGACTCCGCCCTCGTTTCAGTACTCGGCGTACAAGACATCACCCAACTTGGCAAAGTATTCAGCTCCTCCACCTTCCAATTCTTCGAAACCTACAACGTCGTCGCCTTCATGTACCTCGTACTCACACTCAGCTTATCGCTCATGATCCGTGCTTTTGAAGCGCACCTAAGACGCAATGATCATCATTGACTAGAGACATCAGCACTTAAAAACTAATCAACTTTTAGTGTATAACTGGTAGGGCTACAAGCTGACTTCTTTTGAGGTTATGATCATTAGCATCAAGCTTTCTAAAACAACATATGGAATCGGTTATTTGACTTCAAAAAGGCGTATCCACTCTACTGCCATTTATTGCTTTGACAGTGTTCGACGACTCGGCTCGATTAGAGAAGCATCCCGAACGCTACATATTGCAACCTCAGCAGTCAGCCGACAAATCCAGAAACTAGAAGATGATTTGGATGTACAACTTTTCGAGCGATCACCCAATGGCTTGAAATTAACATCAGCTGGAGAAAGTTTCGCAAGACACGCACAGTTTGTATTAAAAGACGCCGAACGCCTTTACTCAGAAATTGATGCCATAAAAGGTATTCAAAAAGGACACATTGAAATAGCCACAGTTGAAGGCCCTTCTATTGAATTGATCCCTCGCGTCATCAAAAAGTTTAAAACACGCTTTTCTAATATCACCGTTGGTGTTCACGTCATCGGCTCTTCAAAAATGCCAGAGCTGATTATTAACGGAGAAGTCGACATAGGTTTAGCCTTTGATATCGAAAACCAAAGAGATTTAAACCAATTATGGGTGAAAAATTACGTCCTTGGCGCTGTCGTCTCAAAGGACCATCCACTTACATATAAAAATAAAACCGGTCTTCAAGAATGCTGTGCTTATCCATTGATCCTTAGTAAAAAAGGGCTTTCGATCCATAAACATTTAAGCAGTTTTATTAGTCTTATCGATTCTTCTCATCAAGTAATCGAAACCAATTCAGTAGAGCTATCTCGAAAACTAGCCCTTAGCGGCATGGGTGTCACTTTTCAAACTATAATCGGTATAGAAGAAGACCTAGCAAATAAAAGACTGTTCCATATTCCAATTACTCATCCCAGCGTAATGAACTCTGAACTTGGCGTGTATGTCAGATCAAATAGAACCTTGCCAGTCGCTGCAGACTATTTTGTGCGAGATCTCATCCATGAACTTAGCCAAGCGGCAGAATCAGCCACCAGTAGGTGATGCCGTTTTGGCAACACCCTTATCTGAAATGAACGTTATCACTACTCACTGTTCGATTGATAGGATGTAGTCAAACATTCGAACAT
This sequence comes from Marinomonas foliarum, assembly GCF_016906065.1. Lineage (NCBI taxonomy): Bacteria > Pseudomonadati > Pseudomonadota > Gammaproteobacteria > Oceanospirillales > Oceanospirillaceae > Marinomonas > Marinomonas foliarum. Next base: position 1,615,999 of record NZ_CP070273.1, read on the forward strand.
TGGTGATATATGAAAAGTCAGAATACAACATCTACAACACTGCCTATTATTAACTTGTCAGGTTATCAACAGGCATCAAAAAACCAAAAACAAGAACTCTCCGCAAAAATTGGCGAAGCATGCAGAGAATTCGGTTTTTTTTATATTACTGGACACGGCATCGAAGAATCGCTTCAAACTAGACTGTTTTCAGAAAGCTCAAAATTCTTCGACTTGCCTTCAAAAAATAAACTCAAGATTGACAAAAAATTTTCCAAGGCGAACCGTGGCTACGAGCCACTTAAAGATCAAACACTCGAAGCTGGAACTCCGCCAGACTTAAAAGAAGGTTTTTATATTGGCTTTGACCATAGTCCTGAACATCCCATGGTAAAAGCCAATAAATTTAACTTTGGACAAAACCAATGGCCAACAGAGCTACCCAATCTAAAGCCTGTCGCCATTGACTACCTAAAAACCATGACATCACTTTGCGAAGAGCTAATGTCTCTCATAGCGCTTTCACTGAATTTACCCGACGATTATTTTCATGACTTCTGTCATGACCCATTAGCCACTTTAAGGCTACTACACTACCCACCTCAACCTGTTAATCCCGAAGAGAACGAGAAAGGCTGTGGCGCCCATACAGACTTTGGTGGTTTAACACTTCTGCTACAAGACGAAAATGGTGGACTGCAGGTTTGGTCGCACAAAACCGACGACTGGATTGATGCGCCACCTATAAAAGGTAGCTATGTGGTAAACATTGGAGACATGATTGCTCGGTGGACAAACGATCAATATAGCTCGACCTTACACAGAGTCATTAACAAGAGCGGCAACGAACGCTATTCCATTCCTTTCTTCTTCAGCGGTCACTTAGACCATGAAGTAAAGTGCATACCAACCTGCCTACCTGAGAATGAACAGCCAAAATACCCCCCTACGACTGTAGAAAAACACATGATCGAAATGTATCAAAAAACATACGGGGATAAATAAGCATGACTAATCTGGTCTTAATTCATGGTGCTTGGGCAAGCGGCTGGGCTTGGGAGTCTTTGCTGCATTGCTTCGATTCATCTATCACACTATGCCATGTAATCAACCTTCCCAACAGCGAAAGCTACGAAGCATCGTTGCAATCTCAAGCTGATATAAAACAATACACCTCACATGTTTTAGATGTAATATCTAAAATCGACGAACCCATTTGGTTAATCGCCCACTCAGGCGGAGGCCTGACTGCTACTGCCGTCGCAGAACAAAATCCAGACAAAATTGCAGGTATCATTTACATCGCAGGCATGATGTTACCCAGCGGTATAAGTTTTACTGAGCTGTGTCAAAGCGTCTCTAAAAGAGGAATCGACACTCAAGGTATTGCCCCCTACCTTGAGCAAACAACATATGGAACAAAAGTCCAAACGGAAGGCATCAGAGACATTTTCCTCCATGATGCAACCGAAGAAACTATCCACTTCGCCAATAAAAAAATGGTGGTTCAACCTAACGCTGCAAGAGTCGTCACTATAAACTGGACAAAAGAAAGGGCTGGTCGTGTTTCAAAATATTACGTCATGGCGAAACATGACCGCTCAGTCGTACCAGAAGTACAGCAAGAAATGATAAAACTAGGCGCTCCTAATGCTGTCGCTTCCCTTCCGTGTGGACACTTCCCTCAAATAGTTCTTCCAGAACAACTTGCAGATATCATTATGGGGTTTATCAAAACATCGCCACCCTACCTCTAATAGACCAAACATCATGAGCGAATAACATTCCGACGAGGGAGGCGGTAGTTTCGAGGAGGAATGTTATTCGGTCGATGAGAAGCAATGCAGTTCGAGTAACAATAGCAACCCCATCCTAGCCTTCCCCTTGAAGAAAAGGGAAGGGACAGATACATATCGCTCAATGATTACAACAACAGTTTAGCCGTTAAATACAGGGATAATCTCTCTACCGTATTTGGCGATGATTTCTTCTTCGTCGCCGCTGTCTAGGTAGATGTTAAACTGCGTGGTTCCCGCTGCTTCTAGGTCTTTAATCTTAGCGATGTGATCTTCTGGTGTACCCAATACACAGAAGCTTTTCACTATGTCTTCGGTAATGAAGTCCAAGAATGGGTTGTCGCTTTGACCATGTTTGGAGTAATCGTAGCCACGGCGTTTTTCGATGTAATCCGTTAAGCTTTTTGGCACTAAACCCGAATCACTGCCGTATTTTTCTACGATGTCTGCCACGTGGTTACCCACCATGGCAGGGAACCATTTAGTGTGCTCGATACAATAATCCATGTCGCCGAAGTAAGCAGGCGCGGCGGCTTGGACTTTAAAGTTAGACATATCACGTCCAGCAGCTTCACCAGCCGTAATAGATTGATCTTTAAACCATTTTACTAAATCTGGATCACCAATCTGCAATATCAAACCATCGCCTACTTCGCCTGCTGTCGCCAAGGCTTTCGGGCCATAAGCGCCAATCCAAACAGGCAATTCATAGCCTGTCGCCCAAGGCAATTTTACTGGTTCTGGGCATTCGCCATATTCCACTTCTTCACCGCGCACCATGGCTTTTACCTTGGTGGTAAATTCCGCGAGGCGCGCTAGCGTCGCTGGCTTTTTACCCATGACACGCATGGAAGAATCGCCACGACCAAGACCAATATCGAAACGACCGTTACTTTGGTGAGCCAAACTCGCATACAAGCTGGCAGACAAAGACCAATCACGAATATTTGGGTTAGTCACACAAGGGCCAAAACGCATAGTTTTGGTGTGCTCCATACACATTGCCATGGCGACAAATGACTCACGCCAAAGAATGTGAGAATCGTAAAACCAACAATAAGTGAAGCCAGCCGCTTCCGCCTGACGAACAAGATTTCGTGCGCGATCTGGGCTGACGAAGCCTTTAAACGTAATACCGAATTCCATAATGTGTTCCTCTTGTGATTATGCTTTTTAATATTTTTAAAAATTTGAAACTGTGTTTAACAAAGTATTGGTGAGCTCAGTAATCGCATCTAATGATCGGGTGGGCAGATACGAACTCCCGCGTGCGAAAACGGCACATCTTTCGAAATATTCAATCGAATCAAAATTGGCGTGAGTGCTTCTACACAGCGAGCACTTTCTGCTAAGCCCGCGTTGTAGGCTTGGGTGCCCATTTTTTCGATTAACGCCATGACGCGTTTTTTAGCATCAAGGTCATTGCCGCACACCAAGATGTCGCAATTGATGCCACGAGATAAATCATTCAAAGTCACCGCCGAGACGTTATGTAATGCACCAACAACTGGGATGTCGTCGCCCAATAATAATTGCGCCGATTCGGTCACCGAGCCAGCTGCTGGCATCACCACAGCTTTTGGGTTACCCGGTGCCAATGGCACAACGATGTCGACCAAGGTTTTGCCAACGAGTAATGGTGCTAATGCGGTCAAGGTGGCATCGTGACCACTATAGGGAACCGATAAAATCACCAGATCGTCTGCGGCTTTGGTCGCGTCTTCCATCGACAAGCCAGTAATGTCCGCCTTACAATCCTGTTCCGCCAAGGTGGCGATAAGCTGCTGTGCGGTTTCTGCTGCCTTGGCAGGATCACGAGAACCCAACACCACACTGACACCCGCCAATGCCAAACGCAGGGCCAGTCCTTTCCCTTGCGGGCCTGTTCCGCCAATGATGGCGACTTTATTGCTTACATCGTTGTTCATCTAAAAAGATCCTCGTTATGAGCACGAATAAGATCACGGCTCGAACTGTCGGTTTTTGACCAAGATAGGCCACGAAAAATAATCACTGGCGATTTCGCACTTTTCTCCATTAACAACCCAGACGCCGCCGCGACTTCATCCGCAAAGGCGGGCGCGGTGACACTCAAAGGTCGTCCATACGCGTCTAACTCACCTAACATGTGCATGACACCCGGCACATTCGCCAAGCCAATCGCCACGTTGGTTTGACCCAATCGCCACGGGCGACCAAAGGTATCACTGATAATCACGCCCAAATCACAGCCAAAATGGGCTTCTAATTTGTGACACAACAAACGCGCACTTTTATCAGGATCATCGGGTAATAAAATCAGCTGGCCTGGGTGATCCGCATTGGATTCATCCACCGCTGCGTTGGCGCAGATGTAGCCATTTTTATGTTCGGCGATCAGTACGCCTTCTTCTTGATCTGGTCGTTTCATTGCTCGCACAATTCGGTTTGATTGAGAGAGAATCACCTCGACTTTTCGTGGGTCTTTATTAACCGTTTTCGCCAACTCGATGGCCTCTTCGCTGGGCGTGATATCATCTAGATAAGCAAATGCACCTTCGCTTTTCGACACCACTTTTTGCGCAATAACCAAGATATCGCCAGCTACCAAGGTTTGATTTTGCGTAGTTAAGGTATCAATAATGTTCTGAGCTAAATCATCACCTTCCCGAAAACTCGGTAATCCCATTAGACGAAACATGTTCATAGAATCAGGCATAGTGACGCTCCTTAATGAGCGTTTTTTTCATCAATGCTGCGCTATTGTCACGCCATGCTTTAAAGCGTTCGGGCTGACGAATCACAGCTACTTGCAGGTCTTCGCTGTGATCAATATCCAACGCGAGATTCGCTAAATGCAAACTACGGCAGGCCAAACGATTATTCGTGGCATTGGCCTTATGAGCAGACGCCGAATCACAGCCGTATTCAAATTGAATGGCATCAGGTGGTGATGTTAATAACGCATTGGTGCCGCCATCCTTAGCAACGGCAATCACCACAGAGGCATCATGGGCTGCCTTCATCAAGGTGAGGATTTCCTCTGGATCCAACGCGGCAATATCGCTAGGGACGATAAGTTGGCTGTCGTATCCAGATTGCTTCACCCAATCGCAGGCAAAATCTAACGCACTGTTTAGGCCCTTCTCTCCATCATCAAACAAGGTATTGGCTTCATAGGATTGAGCAAGAGAAAGCACTTCAAGGGACTCGCTCACCACCAGCACATCCAGCATGGGGAAATGTCGTTGAAAAAACGCCAAAGTGTTTTCAAACAAGGTCAAAGACAGCTTTTCACGGGCTGAGTCTGACAAGCTGCCAACCAACCTTTGTTTGGAACGCTTGGGCGATTTCATCGGAATCACTACGCAAAGCTTATCGATTAAGTGATAAATACTTGGCGAATACATTGCTGAATGATGTGTCATTAGGCCGCCCTCTGCTTTTTATAAGACAAGGCGAACTCGACCACTTTGGTAAGCAACGCTGTTTTGTCTTCAGGGGTTTTCATTAGGGTTGGCGTGACCAAGACATCTAGGCCTTGCCCTTGCAACCATGCGGCCTCTTGCTGATCCACATTGTCAATCACCATGCCATGCAAAAAGGAGCTATAACAGTCATAGATGCCTTTTGAATCGATGCTTTTCCCTGCACTTTCGAGCATTTTATCCGCAGGGCCTTTTACCGTTTTTCCGCCAATTAATGGCGAAATAGCAATGATATAAGCACCGCTTTTTTCCACCGCTTGCTGAATTTCCGGCACAGCGAGAATGGCACCAATACTGACTATAGGATTGCTCGGCGCGATAATAATCAGATCACTGTTAGCAATTTGCTCTAAGGCTTCAGGAGTCGGCTTGGCGTTTGCGATGCCTTGATATTCAATATCCAGAACGTCGGACTGACAATGCTCACGTACAAAAAAATCTTGGAAAGACAACCAGCCTTGAGGTGTCTTCACTCGGGTTTGCACCACATCGTTGGTCGGCAACAAAATTGGCACGCTGACGCCATGACGTTTCGCCAGGCATTCAGTAATCTCACTGGCGCTGACGCCTTGGTGTTTTAAATTCGTTCGGTAAATATGCGTGGCGAGATCCAAATCCCCCAGGGTCATCCAAGTGTCTTGCCCTAAGGCTTTTAGCTCGGTGAGTACTTGGTGAGTTTCGTTTTTACGTCCCCAACCTTGCTGGCGGTCGATCTGATCGCCTAAGGAATAAATCAGCGTATCGATATCTGGCGAGACCCAAAGACCGTGAAACTCATCGTCGTCAGCAATGTTGCCAATGATCTTGGTCGAGCTGGCGTATTGGCTTTTTGCCAAACCTTCGGCGGCTTTCGCACCGCCTACGCCACCCGCCAACAAGGTGATATTTAAGCTGGTCATTAAGCCACTCCTTGAATCGCTATGCGGTTCGTCAATGGCGCTTTGATGCTAGTGGCGGCTATTGGATAGTCTTTTACGACGTCATATTTGGTGCTGCGCTGTACTGCATGCAAACCTGCTGCATGAATATTGGCAACCATGTCTTCTGGAAAAACTTCTTGCCCATGTGTCGCCCCAGCCGCGCGAGAAATACTTTCGTTCATCAAGGTGCCGCCCAAATCATTAGCACCGGAACGTAGCATTCTCGCGGCCACATCAGGACCCATTTTCACCCATGAAGCTTGGATGTTATCAATATGACCTTGCAGCATCAGGCGAGCAATGGCGTGCATTTTAAAATGCTCGTCTTGGGTTGGGCCAGGGCGAACCTTGTCTGGGTTGTCATTGTATAAACGGGTTTCGTAATGGATAAAACCCAGCGGAACGAACTCGGTGAATCCCCCGGTTTCTTTTTGAATATCACGCAATAATTTGAGGTGATTTGCCCAATGAATAGGCTGATCCACATGACCGTACATGATGGTTGATGTCGTAGGCACGCCAACAGAATGGGCGGCTTTGATAATGCGCACCCACTCTTCTGTAGTGAGTTTATTTTTGGTCAATTGTTTACGTACTTCGGTATCTAGAATCTCTGCCGCTGTGCCCGGCATAGAACCCAAACCAAGGTTCTTTAACTCGGTCAAAAAGGCTTCTGGCTCAAGGCGACCTTTTTTGCAGCCATACCAAATTTCAAACGGAGAAAAGGCGTGAATATGAATTTCTGGCACACGTTTTTTCACCGCAATAATAAGGTTACGGTAATAATCAGCGCCTATGTCTGGATGCAATCCACCTTGAATACAGACTTCTGTCGCGCCTCGATTCCACGCTTCTTCAGCTCTATCTGCGACTTGCTCAACGGTTAAAAACTCCGCTTCTTTGTCGCCTTTCTCTTTGGCGAAATTACAAAATCGACAGCCCATGTAACACACATTGGTAAAGTTGATATTGCGTGTAATGACAAAGGTTCCGACATTGCCGACGCGCTTTTCACGTACTTTGTCGGCGGTGTCTAATACAGCTTGGGCTTCTGCACCTTGCGTAGCAAATAACACACAAGCGTCTTCGACACTCAGCTCTTCGCCCAATAAAGACTTATCCAAAATTGTTCGAACAGATTCGCTCACTTGGGCATTGTTTGACGTTAAAGGAAATAGGTTCATGCGATAACTCCTCCACTCACTTGAGCAGCACGGCTAACCAGCGACGCGACTCGTTGCGTTAAATTAGGTGTTAGATATTTATTGTCCTGATGCTGAAAGCGGTCATAAATGGTCAGACGTTCTGCCAGCGAATAACCCAAACCTTCACAAGCTTGCGCCACGCTACTGATCTGCGGCCATGCTCTTTCTGGGTTAATAAAATCCTTGGTCAAAGGTGAAATGCCGCCCCAATCGTTAATACCCGCATTGATGTAACTGCCGTATTCGACTTCCAAATTGGGTGGCGCTTGTATGCTGATGTCATCGGGTAAGATTAAACGGGCAACAGCGATGGTGCGCTTCATGTCGTCTAAATTGGGTTCTTGATAATCGGCCATTGCCGTGCCTGCTTTGGCGCGAAAGTTCTGAATAATGACTTCTTGAATATGCCCATAGGCAAGATGGCGATCACGAATGGCGATGAGGCTGTTTACTCGGTCTGTCCAGCTTTCACCAATGCCAATAAGGATTCCCGTAGTGAAGGCGATATCAAGTCGACCCGCTTGCTCTATGGTGTCGAGTCGACGTTTTGGCGTTTTGTCTGGGCAAGCATAATGGGCTTGGCCTTTTTTGAGTAAATCGTTGGAGACGTTTTCCAGCATCATACCCATGCTGGCGGAAACGGGTTTCAGGCGTTTCAGCTCGTCAAAAGACAAAGCACCCGCATTCACATGCGGTAATAAGCTGGTGTGAGTTAACACGCTTGCGCATTGGTCATGCAGATAATCTAAGGTGCTGTCGTAACCTAAATTGGCCAACATATCGCGCGCTTTCTGATGACGTTCTTCTGGTCGCTCGCCCAAACTGAACAAAGCTTCTTTGCAATCTAATGCCGCGCCTTCTCGTGCGGTTTTGAACACTTGTTCTGGCGTCATGTAATTCGCATGTGGCGAATCGGGCGATTGCACAAAAGTGCAATAACCGCAGCTATCACGGCACATATTAGTCAAAGGTATAAAGACTTTTTTTGAATAAGTAAGCTGTTTACCCCAAGCGTTATCACGCGCTTTAGCGGCTTCTTGGCAGAGTGCGTACAAGTCTGGCCCAGTAGCAAACTCATAAGATATGGCTTCAGAATCAGAGATCATATTCACTCCACGCTTTAGTGATTAAATGAGGTTGAATTAATTTTTTTACCATTTGGTATAAAAATTAATAGCAATCATTTTGCGTAGAGTAAATTGTTTTTATTAGTGCAAAACACGCACCGATAAAGGGCTAGCGCTCTAAAGTTCAGTTAAGTAAAAAATTAACCAAAAGGTTAAGATGATGAAATGTGGCGTTTTTTTGCACATTATAATTGTGCGAAAAGTAGACAGCTCAACGTAAATCAAGAAAGAAAATCAGTCTGAATTATTTATAATTATTTTTTTGGCACCAAGAGCGCGCACAACAAAGTCCGTCACTGCTGATTCTGCTCGTTCAAAGTCGGCTTCATCCAAACGATGCTTGCCTAATAGCACTTCCATTTGTACCGAGAAATCTGCGTAGGTTTGTGTCGCGGCCCAAATAGTAAAGAACAAATGTTCAGGGTCTATATCGTCAACTAATCCCTTACTTATCCATGACTTAACCAAAATAACATCTCGATCGAATTGAGGTTTTAAGTGACTAATTAGGTACTCTTTTAAGACTGGCGCACCGCTGATAATCTCATGGGCAAAAACCTTAGAACCATTCGGATACAGACGTGAAAGCTGCATTTTTTCACGTACATAACGACGAATAACCGTTTCAGGGGTATCGCCTTGAGTTTCTAAAAAAGAGAGCTTTTCTATCCAAATATCGAGCATTTCTTTTAACACTCGTTGGTATAGTAACTCTTTGTTTGAAAAGTAATAAATCAGGTTTTGTTTGGAAATACTGGCACTGGCGGCAATCGCTTCCATTGATGAACCGTTATAACCTTTTTCAGCAAAAACCACCTCGGCACAACGCAATATCCGAGACTCTAATTCTTCTCGATTAATCGACTGCTTGGTACGTTTTGTTTTCTTATCGGTCAAAATCTGATCCGCCTTCCATAAAAAATTTTATATTGCCAATGAGTACTATAAGACGCTGTTTTTATTAAATATTATCTTATTTATAGATTTTAAAATAACACACTCAGATGACTCAAACGAGTTTTTATCAGCAAACTTGATTAAAACTTGGCCTACTTATTGCTGACCGGAAAGACAAGTTGTTGATATTTTTTTATCGGCATTTTTTACCTTTTGGTAAAGGTATTGGAAGCAGAAGTAGGAGCTAGTAATGCAAGACCTTCGTATCAACGAACAACGCCTCTGGGACACCTTAATGGAAATGGGAGACATTGGCGGCACAGAAAAAGGCGGCTGCAACCGCCTTGCTGGAACAGACTTAGACAAGCAAGCCCGCGACCTTTTTGTGGCCTGGTGTGAAGCCTGCGGCTGTACCGTTGAGATCGATAAGATCGGCAATATCTTTGCTCGTCGCTCAGGCACAAACAATGATTTACCCGCTGTTGGAACAGGTAGCCACCTTGATACTCAACCTACTGGTGGCAAGTTCGACGGTGTCTTCGGCGTTCTTTCTGGTGTCGAGGTACTGCGTACCCTGCATGAAAACAACATTCAAACACCAACAGCCATGGAATTTTCCGTTTGGACCAACGAGGAGGGATCGCGCTTCCAACCAGCTATGCAAGGCTCAGGAACCTATGTGGGACGCTTCGACCTAGAAACTGAGCTAAATAAAACGGATGTGAATGGTATTCGACTCGGCGACGAATTAGAACGTATTGGTTACTTGGGCGAGATGGAACTGGGCAGCCGACACATGGGCGCATTTTTCGAAGCGCACATCGAACAAGGGCCGATTCTTGAAGACGAAGAAAAAGCCATTGGCATAGTGCGACTGGGCCAAGGTATTCGCTGGTACAACATCGAGGTAGTGGGTCGCCCTTCTCACTCTGGCACCACACCAATGCATCTTCGTAAAGACGCGATGCTCGCTGCTTCAGCTATTGTGACGGAAATGAATGCCATCGCACTTCGCCATGAAAATGGCTTAGGCACAGTGGGCTTTATGCAAGTTTGGCCAAACTCCCGCAACACCATTCCAGGCAATGTGAAATTCAGCGCTGACCTGCGTAATCCAAAACCCGATGTACTGCTTACTATGCACGAAGAACTCGTGTCCTTCTGCGAAAAAGTTGCCGAAGAACACGAAGTAGAAGTCAATCTCGATCCTTTTTGGTATTTCGCTCCAGTTGAGTTTAATGCTTCCGACGACGTAAAAGCCGCTACAGAAAAACTCGGTTATAGCCATATGGACATTTATGCAGGTGCAGGACATGACGCCTGTTACATGGCGGATCTAGTGCCAACCGGAATGATATTTACGCCCTGTCTAAATGGCATCAGTCATAACGAAGCAGAATACAGTTCACCAGAAGAATGTGCGGCAGGCGCCAATGTGCTACTGCACGCCATGCTCGAAGCCAGCGACCGTATAGCCAAAGAGCATCAATAGAGATAACCCAAAGAAGACAATAACGAACCATTGAATGAACGCATACTAATAAACCAAACAATCGAAGAGGTGGCAACAATGACCAGTAAGTCTGTTAAACAAGGTGAATTCTATGAGTTGGAGGTTGATAGCGACCTCAAACAAAGTTCAGCGTATAACGACGATTTAGCGCCAACCAAAGTGAAAGATCGTACTTGGAGCAAGTGGAATATCGCTGCGTTATGGGTTGGTATGTCTATTTGTGTGCCGACTTATACGCTAGGTGGCGTGTTAACGGCCTACTTCGGCTTGTCGGTAATGGAAGCCTTATTTACCATTCTTATCGCTAACATTATCTTACTGGTTCCATTAACACTGAATGCGTACCCCGGTACTAAATTCGGCATTCCTTTTCCTGTGTTATTACGTTCATCATTTGGCATGGTTGGCTCAAACATTCCTTGCCTGATTCGAGCTCTGGTAGCCTGTGGTTGGTTTGGTATTCAAACCATGTTTGGTGGCCTGGCGATTCATTTGTTCTTGTCTGCTGTGTCTGATGGTTGGGCTAGTCTGGGTGGCGTCGGCGAAGTGATTGGCTTCTTCATTTTCTGGGCGCTCAACATGTACGTGGTGATCCGTGGTGCAGAGTCGATCAAATGGATGGAAACCTTATCCGCCCCCTTGTTACTAATCGTTGCCATTGGTCTGATGTTTTGGGCAGGCGGAAAGGTATCTTTCACCGAAATTTTAGCAACACCAGCGAGTCGTCCTGAAGACGCTGGATTTATGGGTTACTTTCTTGGTGGTCTAACTGCCATGGTTGGTTTTTGGGCAACCTTATCCTTGAATATTCCTGACTTCAGCCGCTATGCAAAATCGCAAAAAGATCAGGTTATTGGTCAAATCGTTGGTTTACCAGTCACCATGTTCTTCTTTGCAGCCTTAGGTGTTGTTCTAACCGCAGCCTCGACAACGCTGGTAGGCGAAACCATCTCTGATCCAATATCTTTAATTGGCAAAATCGACAGCCCATTTTGGGTAGCCGTAGCCATGATCTTGATCGTCATTGCCACTCTTTCAACAAATACTGCAGCCAACGTGGTTTCTCCAACCAACGATTTCCAAAACATTGCGCCAAAACTGATTAATCATACTCGTGGTGCTTTGCTAACTGGCTTGATTGGTATTCTGCTAATGGGTTGGGAACTACTGAAAAAATTGGGTCTATTGGAATCCGATGTTAGTGTTGAAGGTATGTATTCCAACTGGCTGCTGGGCTATTCAAGCTTACTTGGCCCTATCGCTGGCATCATGATTGTCGATTACTTTTTGATAAAGCGTCAGCATTTAGATTTGGTGGCACTGTATACCAAAGACAGCCTTTACCCTGCCTTTAATGGCGCTGGACTGATTGCTTTTGCGGTTCCGGTATTGATTACGCTAGTGGCACTGAATATGCCTGCGCTTGGCTGGTTCTACAACTACGGCTGGTTCACTGGCGCATTTACTGGTGCGATTGTGTACTTCGTACTTGCCAACATGCAAACCGCTTCTGCCACTCAAACTGACGCGTTGCAGTCTTAGTCATCACTCCCTCAGCGGCACTTTACGGTGCCGCTTATGTTTCTCAACTGGAAAAGGACGACACATGAGTAGTCTATTAATAAAAGGTGGGACTATCGTCACCCACGAAGAAAGCTTCAAAGCCGACATTCTTTGCAAAGACAACAAAATCGTCGAGCTTGGTGAGATCAGCGTACTGCCAAAAGATGTTGAAACCATTGATGCCACAGGCAAATTCATTATGCCTGGCGGGATTGATCCACATACTCACATGCAGTTGCCTTTTATGGGCACAGTCGCAAAAGATGACTTTGCTTCGGGCACCGTCGCTGCGTTGGCAGGCGGTACTACGACAATAATCGACTTCGTGATTCCCAGTCCTCAGCAGTCATTATTAGACGCCTACCATCAATGGCGTGATTGGGCGAAAAAAGCTCATTCAAACTACACCTTTCATGTGGCGATTACGTGGTGGGATGATACCGTCGCAGAAGAAATGAATATTCTGGTACGCGATCATGGCGTTAACAGCTTTAAACACTTTATGGCTTACAAAAATGCCATCATGGCAACCGACGACATTTTGGTGTCGAGCTTCACCAAGTGCTTAGAACTCGGCGCCATTCCCACCGTGCACGCTGAAAATGGTGAATTGGTGTATCACTTACAAAACAAACTCATGGCGGAAGGCATGACGGGGCCAGAAGCGCATCCTCTGTCTCGCCCCTCTTCTGTAGAAGGCGAAGCCGCGAACAGAGCCATTAGCATTGCCAACACACTCGGCGCGCCTATTTACCTTGTTCATGTTTCCACCGAAGAAGCGGTCGACGCCATTCGTTACGCCAAAGACCACGGTCAAACCGTATTCGGCGAAGTGCTGGCGGGACATCTCACGGTTGACGAAAGCGTTTATCAAAATCCAGATTGGGCAACTGCTGCGGCTCATGTTATGAGCCCTCCGTTTAGACCCAAGCACCACCAAGATGCGTTATGGAAAGGTGTACAAGGCGGTACCTTACAAACTACTGCTACCGATCATTGTGCCTTTTGCGCCGAACAAAAGGCCATGGGCAAAGACAATTTCACGCAAATTCCTAACGGCACAGCGGGTGTGGAAGAGCGCATGATGGTGCTATGGGAAAAAGGCGTAAACGAAGGCAAAATCACCATGAATGAATTTGTCGCCCTCACCTCGACCAACACGGCAAAAATTTTCAACATGTATCCAAATAAAGGCTGTATTCGTGTCGGCGCTGATGCTGATTTGGTTATTTGGAATCCTGCCGCGACTAAAACGATTTCCTCGAAAACGCATCACTCGAAAATCGAACACAGTATTTTTGAAGGCATGGAAATCCATGGTGTACCAGAAACGACTATTTGTAACGGCAAACTCGCTTGGCATGACAATGTACTAATGGTCGAATCTGGCGATGGAAAATACATAGATCGTCCAGCTTACGCGCCTTTCTACGAATCATTAAGAAAGCGCAAAGAGTTGAATCAACCCAAAGCGGTTGCGCGTTAAAGTAGATGCGCTAAAAGGGGTAACTGCCCTTAACTGATAACGAATAACATTTCGACGAGGGAGGCGGTAGTTTCGAGAAGAAATGTTATTCGGTCGATGAGCAACAAGAACAACCCCATCCTAACCTTCCCCTTGGAAGACAAAAGGGGAAGGAACTAAGAGCTAAAAAACAAATTCGACCAAAGCTTGTAACACGACAAAAGACATAATGCCGGCCAAAATGTCATCCAGCATGATACCGAAGCCGCCGTGGACGTTTTTATCGACCCAAGAAATCGGCCAAGGTTTCAAGATATCGAATAGGCGAAACAACACAAAGCCCAGCACGATATAGAACCAACCCGCAGGCGCCAGCCACATGGTGATCCAGAAACCAACGAATTCGTCCCAGACGATGCCAGCATGATCATGCACGCCCATGTCTTTCGAGGTTTTACCACAAAGGTAGATTCCCACCAGTGATGTCACTACCAGTACAATGAAATACGCGGTTGCGGTTAAATCTTGTAGGAACCAGATAAACAAGGGTACAGCGGCCAATGTACCAAAGGTTCCTGGCGCTTTTGGTGCGGCACCTGAGCCAAGACCAAATGCTAAGAAGTGTATCGGATTACGCCATACCGACGCAGGAGCAGAATTTGCCATGGAGTTGCTACCTATTCATTAAATTAAAAACTAAAAATCGTTGTGGACTCTCATGGCTCTAAAAATGTTGCCAGCCCGTTGCCTCTCCATCATACCCTTGAATCACCAAGCCTTCTTCGACAATTTCGCCTACCTTGGTACAAGGCAAGCTCAAGGTTTGAGTGATTAAAGATATCTCAGTGGCTTGCTCTTTCGGAGCGGTAAAACATAACTCGTAGTCATCGCCTCCAGTTAATGCCAACGATATCGCTGATTCTGGTTGCCATTGACGCAGTTCAGAGGAGATTGGCAATCGACTCGCATCGATATTCGCTCCAACGCCAGACGCTTTGAGTATATGTTGAATATCTTGAGCGAGGCCATCGGAAATATCCATCATGGAATGAACCACTCGCTTCAGCGCCATACCAGCAATCAGCCTTGGCTGCGGACGCCAAAAGCGATCATAAAAATAATCAAAGCGCTCACTCGAAACTTGCAACTCGCCGGTAACGATCGGTACAGCGGCAGCGGCATCGCCAAGCAAACCGGTAACGTAAATATCATCACCGACCTTTGCGCCACTGCGTTTTACCGCCATGCCTGGCTCTACATAACCATGTACTTGCAGTGTAATGGTTAGCGGCCCTTTGGTAGTATCGCCGCCAACCAAGGCCAAACCGATCGGCTCCGCCAGTTCTGCCATACCTTGCGCCAAGCCTGCTAACCATTGCGGATCAGATTCAGGAAGCGTTAGCCCTAAAGTGAAAAACGCCGGTTTCGCACCCATGGCCGCTAAATCACTGACACAGCTTGCGACCGCACGATAACCAATATCAACAGGATCCGCATCGAAAGGAAAATGTCGACCTTCAACCAAGGTATCCATAGAAAACACCAAGCTTTGACCTTGCGGCACTTGCACCTGAGCACAATCATCACCAATACCCAACAAAAGATCTCCACGCCCTTGTGTACTTGCCATCACAGACGCTTGAAAGATGTTTTGTATCAACTCGAATTCTTTCAACAGATTACCCTTCTATTATTCCAGTGCAACACATCCTGCACCGAAAATACTGGCAAAGGATACCGTATTACACTACAGATGTCAGAAGCAAAACAGGGCAGATTACGCTAGGTAATCTGCCCTGTTTGTATTGTGCTTTTTAACACCAAAACCGCCATTAATCTTCTGAACGTTTTGCTCGCTGCTTTGGCGTTGGAATCACTTCTAAATAAAAAGTCTTCCAGTGCTGGCTTTGTGCCGAGCTAATATTTGTATTGATATCACCTTCGTGAATCGTTCTTGCCTTATCAACCGTTTGACCAAACTTGCAATTAAATCCCCAAAAATCTGCGCCATCTGGCAAGGCTTTTTTACGCTCTGCTTTAATGTATTGCTTAACTTCATTTTTCGCTTCTTCAATGAGGCGCTGGTATGGTTTTTTGGGGTGAGACAAAACAAAGTTCTTTTTCATTATGATCCTAAAAATATTGGGTAAGGCAGCGTAACAACCACCTCGATACACTATGATAACGGGTTAAGAATAAACCAGCCATCAATAAGAGAAATATTCCTACTTATTTTAGAGATGGCTTTGGCAGCTTTTTGCTATGAAGTAAATTATGGCAAATAACCCAGAAATCGACTTTCTTTACCCTGCCTAATTTTTCATTCAAAGGGTAAGCGCTTTCAATATGAAAACGCATTTTTCCATGCTCCTTCCAGACTCGATATACGACTTGGTAATAAATTTCTATGCCATTATCTTGCTTAATTTTACAACTACAGTAACGACTATAACCGCCGTGATAACAGAATTGATTGGGTAAAGTCGCTATGATTTGGGGTAAATGTTTTGATAACTCGTAACGAGTTTTATCAAACGTCTTTTATCTGACGGAAAAGGATATATGTCGATAACATCAGGAAATTCATCACTTTTAATACCACGCGTAAATACGTGATGAGAAAATGTGAAAAACAGTGTGTAACGCTCGTTTCTTTTAGGATGTTGGAACACCAACTTACAAGCATCAAGATGATCTAAGGGATACTCGGCATTAACATGCTGAAACGGCTTCCACTGCTGAACTTCATGATCAGATAAATTAAAAAGTCTTTTGTATGACATAGATGGATAAGCTTTCCTTAGCCTATAAATAACAAAGGCTCCGTCTAGGGAGCCTTCGCCAAAAGAATAATCTCTTGGATTCAGAACGTCTTTACCGGGCACAGCCTCGACCTTACTTAGAAGGTAACGCGATGTCATACATAAAGTATGTCTGCTACATCGATAAACTTAATTATAGCCATCAATATTGGCGTCAACCATAATAAAATATGCGCTTTCAACGCAAATCATTATCTGTTGAATTTAGACAAACGCCATCGAAAATTAGACATAAAAAAGCCCCGTTATTAACAAGTAATAACGGGGCTCTTAGGTATCTTTTAGTAATAGGTTCTATTACTTGTTCGATTCTTTATTCGCTTCTCGGCGAGCGGCGATTTCTTCGCGTCGCACGCGCTGTGCAAGTTTGTCTAGAATGCCGTTTACGTATTTGTGGCTTTCCGTCGCGCCGAAGCCTTTTGCTAGCTCTACGCTTTCATTGATCGCAACGCGGTATGGCACATCTAAACGCTGGGACAATTCAAATGCCCCAATACGCATAACAGCTAATTCGATAGGGTCTAGTTCGCTCAATGGACGATCTAGTAACTCTTCAAACAATACGTCCAGTTTTTTAGCGCTGGCTGTTACACCTTGTAGTAATTCGCGGAAGTAGACTTTGTCACAAGAATCCATTTCTTGATCTTGGTTCATCACGAATTGAGTTTCGATCTCGCTCACTGCAGATTGGTTCATCTGCCATTGATAGACCGCTTGTAATGCCAAACGACGAGAAGCACTGCGCAATTGCGAACGTGAAGGTTTTTTCTCTTTACGTTTTGGTGCTGGAGTTTGGTCGTTTGCTGTTTCCACTTCGCTCATTTTTTGCCTCAATTGTCCAGACTACGTCGCCTTATGGGCTGACGCTTTGGTCTGTTTGAAAGTACCCTTGGTTGTTAAAGAGCTATATTAGCTACTGCCTTTAGACAGCAACTGAGTCATATCGACCAAAGGTACGAATATATGGGTTGTCTTGGGCGGCGATTATAGCAACATTTATTCTAGGTTTCTCGGCAAAGTTCTCTAAATATTCGCAAGAAAAAACAATTTTCAGGCATTTCAAAAAAAAAGCCTGAAAAAGCAATGACTCACGTTTCTTTATTTTTACAACTCTTCGTCAAAGTCGCCTTCAAGATCATCTTCAAAATCATCCTCTAGATAGCGTGGCTGGTATACTAAGCGCACATCTTGCCCAACTTGACGAACCGATTTAAGCGTCAGCTCAACCGCTTCATCCATTTCATCTAGTGGTAATTTGAACAAAGGTCGCGCACTGGAACCCAATAGTTTCGGCGCCATATAAACGACGATTTCATCAATCAGCCCAGCAGCTAAAAAACCACCGGCCAATTCAGCGCCGGCTTCCAACAAGACTTCGTTGATACCTGAATCAGCAAGTTGCTCCATCGCATCCAATAAATCTAGTCGCCCATCCAAACCTCGCGGTGAGAAACGTACCGTAACGCCTTTTTTTGTAAGCGTTTCTAAGTGTTCTGCTTCAACTTCCTCTTCAACCGAAAACATCCAAGCCTGATTCGTTGGATAAAGAATTTTCGCTTCAGGAAGAATCGACAAAGCCGTATCCATAATCACACGAATTGGCTGACGCACGCTTTTCGGATCGACTTCTTGATCATCATTGTCGATGCGCACTGTCATACTTGGGTTGTCCGCCAACACAGAGCCAATACCAGTAACGATAGCGTCACTTTGCGCGCGCAAACGCTGTACATCAAGACGCGCTGCTGAATCGGTAATCCATTGGCTTTCGCCAGATTCCATGGCCGTGCGGCCATCCATGCTCATGGCAAGTTTCACTCGCACATAAGGAAGACCCTCGCGCATGCGTTTGATAAAACCTAGATTCAGCGCTTCACACTCCGCTTCTAAAACAGGCCCAATTATTTCGATGCCGGCTTGTTTGATTTTTGCCAAGCCATTGCCAGACACTTCTGGATTCGGGTCTTGCATGCCATAAACAACGCGAGCGACACCCGCTTTAATCAAGGCATCGGCACAAGGCGGCGTTTTGCCTTGGTGACTGCAAGGTTCCAAGGTGACATAAGCCGTTGCGCCAACAGCGTCTTGATTCGCATCCGCCAAGGCGTTTACTTCGGCATGGCCTTCTCCGGCTTTAACATGAAAACCTTGGCCAATAATTTGCTGATCTTTTACCAAGACACAACCAACGCGAGGGTTTGGATGTGTGGTGTAGCGGCCTTTTTTTGCTAGTTGAATAGCTTTCGCCATCCAGTGCTCGTGATTAAAAACTGTCATGCTTCATCTTCTTTTTTCGATTCTGGGGCGGCGCTCTTCGACTCTGTAGTCGATGCACTGTGGCTTTCTAGACGATCTATTTCCTCACGGAATTCGCTGATATCTTTAAAGCTACGATACACAGAGGCGAAACGTACATAGGCGACTTGATCAAGACGCTTCAACTCTTCCATTACTGCTTCGCCAGTCCAACGAGAAGGCAATTCTCGCTCACCTGTGGCCTGCATTTTTTCTTTAATTCGGGTGATCGCAGTTTCTACCGCTTCAATGCTAACGGGACGTTTTTCAATGGCTTTAATAATGCCATTACGCAACTTGTCTTCATCAAAAGACTCTCGACTACCATCGCTTTTGATTAATTTCGGCATTTGCAATTCAGCCACTTCAAAGGTGGTAAAGCGCTCTTGGCAATGACTACAGGTACGACGGCGACGCACTTGTGCGCCTTCAGAAACCAATCGAGAGTCCACTACTTTAGTATCTTGAGTTCCACAAAAAGGGCATCGCATAGTGCTTCCAATATCGCTAATTTGGTGTAAGAATGCCTTAGACTAGGCCATCGCGTGATGGGTGAAATCATACCAACCCCGCCATAATATAGCTACAAAGCGACAGTGTGCGCTTGCATCATTCCTTTATTTAAGAGTGAATGATTTTATAAGGATTTATATGCCGTTCGCAGAGTTATCAGGCTTAGTTGCCGCCTTGTGTTGGACTATTTCAAGCCTGATGGCGCCAAACTTAATCCAACGCTTTGGCACCATGCGCTTTAATACCTTTCGTATTGTGATTGCCAGTTCAATTCTGTTAGCTATTTGCTTAATCACTCAACGATTCAATTCAACTTTGTGGCAACATGCTGAGATCGTCATGCTGTCAGGGCTGTTGGGGATTTTTATTGGCGATACCATGTTGTTTACCGCGGTTCATCGCCTTGGCCCTCGACGCACTGGCGTTCTGTTCGCTACCAACGCGCCCATGTCGATTCTATTGGGTTGGTTATTCTTAGGTGAAAACCTTTCTTTCAATCAACTCTTTGCCTGCGGTTTGGTATTAATCGGTGTGGTGATCGCTATTCTATTTGGCCGTAGAGTCAGCCTGCACGCTTGGGAACAAACCAAAGGCAAACTGAGCAGCGGGATTTTGCTTGCTCTTGGTGCTGCACTTGGTCAGGCCAGTGGCGCCTTACTTAGCAAACCCGCTTTAATTGATGGTGCCGATCCGATTGCCGTCTCAGCATTGCGAGTTGGCACGGCCGCTTTCGCTCTAGCGCTAGCATATGGTTTGTACTATCGACACAAACAACCTGCCGACGCTATTCCATTTAGTCAACTAACTCGAGCAGATTTTATGGGCATTGCCGCACTTGCCACCATTGGTATGGTAATAGGTATGAGCGTCTTAGTTTGGGGGGTTGGCAACGCCAATGTGGGTATTGTCACCACACTATCAGCCGTTGTTCCCGTATTGATCTTACCGGGATTGTGGATCACCACCGGCCAACGCCCGGCCTTCGGTGCTTGGGTCGGTGCGATTTTCGTTGTCGCTGGTGCGGCGTTGATTATTCTGAAATAGCCTGAGCTGTGCTATCCTTAGCTCACTAATTGCATTTGGCTCTCCATCGACTTGCTAGATTTTTTTGGCAACCCCGTGGAGCGTTTTAACGAAATAAATTCACGACGTTACGAGCAAAGCCAAGACGAGGCAAAAACCGACGAAAAAGCAGAGTTTATGGGTTATAAATGAGCATTTTGAGTCTGTTTTTAACAAAGTATTGGCGAGCGCAGTAGTCGTGCTAGGATTTCTAATCATAGGATAAGTTGACTATTTATGGCTCAGTTTGTATACAGCATGAACCGCGTTGGGAAAGTTGTTCCCCCAAAACGCGAGATTCTTAAAGACATTTCTCTTTCATTCTTCCCTGGCGCTAAGATCGGTGTATTGGGTCTTAACGGTTCTGGTAAATCCACACTACTGCGCATTATGGCGGGTGTTGATACCGAGCATAATGGTGAAGCACGTCCAATGCCGGGCATCAAAATCGGCTACTTGGAACAAGAGCCTCATCTTGATCCAGAAAAAAACGTACGCGGCATTGTTGAAGAAGCTTTCACTGATGTGATCGAAGCCATGGCACGTTTGGATGCAGTTTACGCAGAATACGCAGAGCCAGACGCAGACTTTGATGCCCTAGCAAAAGAACAAGGCCAACTTGAAGCCTTGATCGAAGCAAAAGAAGGCCACAACCTAGAACGCGCCCTTGAAGTCGCTGCTGATGCACTACGTCTTCCTCATTGGGATGCGAAAGTAGAACATCTTTCTGGTGGTGAGCGTCGTCGTGTTGCCTTGTGTCGTTTGTTGTTGAACAAGCCAGACATGATCCTTCTAGACGAGCCAACCAACCATTTGGATGCGGAATCCGTTGCTTGGCTAGAGCGCTTCCTAAAAGATTACCCAGGCACTGTTGTGGCGATTACCCACGACCGTTACTTCCTAGATAACGCCGCTGGCTGGATTCTGGAACTTGACCGTGGTCATGGTATTCCATACGAAGGTAACTACTCTTCTTGGTTAGAGCAAAAAGACGCGCGTCTACAAACCGAAGCGAAGCAACAAGCTTCTCACCAAAAAGCCATTAAATCTGAGCTTGAGTGGGTTCGCCAAAACGCCAAGGGTCGTCAGTCTAAATCCAAAGCCCGTTTGGCTCGATTCGAAGAAATGAACTCGCAAGAGTTCCAAGATCGTAACGAAACCAACGAGTTGTACATTCCACCAGGACCACGTCTTGGTTCTAAAGTCATCGAAATCGAAGGCGTTAGCAAAAGCTTCGAACACAAGATGCTACTAGAAGACTTCAACATGGTAGTGCCACAAGGCGCGATTGTGGGTGTGGTTGGTGGTAACGGTGCCGGTAAATCTACCCTATTCAAAATGATCGCTGGCATAGAACAACCTGACACAGGTACTGTCACCATAGGCGAAACCGTTCAGCTTGCTTACGTAGACCAAATGCGTGAACTAGACGGCGACAAAACTGTATTTGAAGAAATCGCTGATGGCCAAGACATGATCACGGTGCACAACTACAAAGTGCCGTCTCGTGCTTATATTGGTCGCTTTAACTTCAAAGGGTCTGATCAGCAAAAATTGGTTAAGCACTTGTCTGGTGGTGAGCGTAACCGTTTACACCTTGCCAAACTGCTTAAAGAAGGTGGCAACGTATTGCTACTGGATGAGCCGACCAACGACCTTGACGTAGAAACCTTACGTGCACTGGAAGACGCGCTACTGGCCTTCCCAGGCGCTGCGATTGTTATTTCCCATGACCGTTGGTTCCTAGACCGTATCGCGACACACATCCTAGCATACGAAGGCGATTCTAAAGCCGTCTTCTTCGAAGGGAACTACGCAGAATACGAAGCCGACTACAAACAACGCACCGGCAACGAAGCCACACCAACGCGTATCAAATACAAACGTATTGATGCGTAATTCTATTTAATAGGATTGGTTGGTTTGTATAGAAAGCCGCTTGCAGAGATGTGAGCGGTTTTTTATTGTCGTTATTCTGACTCCTGTAGATCAAAATATACATCCGATAATTTTAGCCATAAATTTTTCAGTCTATAATACTCAAAAACATCAGTTCGAAATTTTCCACCAATTATCTTATCTTCTTCCCAAAGAGCATTACGCGTAGCATCCCAGTGTTTCATCATGACTTCATGATTTTTTGGTATTGGATATCGCCCTTCCCAAATAACAAATTCTGACAATATACTTAATAAGAGAACTTCACCCTCATTTAGAGTTATTTTTGCGTGTTTAGCCAGCTCATGAATTTTATGGCTTTTTGGGAAACTACTGATTTTTCTTATACATATTGCTTTCAACATGACCTCATAAGATAAGCCAAACACCATTAAATAATTATCTAGGCACCCCAGCTCCACTGAAAACTCACTTTTTAAACCTAATCCCTTTATAAATTCACGCTCTTTTGGTGAATTCATTCCATCCCAAATCAAGCTTGCAGAAGCATACAATGAAACTGATTTTTGATACCAAAAAGATGAATTTCCTTCCATATGTTTATAAGTGGCTTCTGATGGCTTCATATACATGCTCCTACACACTACTATTAAGAGTCTCAAAAACTCTGAGGGTCTTTGGTGATTACAACCCTTTCTCAAGCAATCACTTCTATCCCTTTACGCTCTACTAGAGAAAGCATTTTCAGCGCTGCGCCTCTGGGTTTGCTTTCACCTTGCTCCCATTTTTTAACCAGCTTGTCGCTGACGTTTAAGTATTGTGCGAAAACAGGTTGTTTGAGGTTGTTGGCGAGTCTTAGTTTTTGACTTGCTCAGGCGTGAAGTCATGAATGGAGGTTAAACATAAGGTATCAAATTGACGCATGGTGGTTTTATCAATCGCACCCGCTTTTTTAAGGCCTTCTGTTGTCTTATGAACAGACTTTAAAATATCACTCATGACTTCGTATCCTTCGTTTAGCCAAAAATAAATTAGGTTAACTGTAGCACTTTCTTCGACGCTTCCGCCAAGAACCCAGAACGGGATTTGTATTTTGGATTCGCCGCCACTATTTTGTCGATTTTAGTGATCAGCAAATGCGGTAAGGTGACGTTGATTTTTTCACTTTTACCCAACAATGGTGTGATATCAACATTTACCACTGCCCACACGCCATCAGCGTAGTCTGGGTTGTCTTTGTGAGTTGCAATTGGGCTTGCGGTTAGAATGTCTTCCCCGTCTTCTAACAAGAGTTCAAGATGAGAAAAGATTGCTTCTTCAGCCATTTCCAGTGCTTCATCAAATGTATCGCCAGCCGAAAAGCAGCCGGGCACATCTGGCACAGTCACGCCGTAACTAACGCCATTATCGGTATGTAATACAATTGGGTATTTCATGGTTCACACCTCTGCTAAAGCTATTAATAAAGCTGAGCTTGTTTCTTTATGCTGTTAAAAGTACCAATCGGTAAATCTTTCTTTGGATGGGGAACGGTCACTGTGCCTTTTTTATTAGGATGCTTAAACTGCACGTGGCTGCCTTTTACTCTAACTTCATACCATCCGTCTTCGACTAGCATCTGGATTACCTCTCGGCTTTTCATATCAATCCTTTTCGCCATTCCTTTCCTTAGGAAAAATCATAATAACCCCAATAACCCTTAAAAACCCATTGCTTTTACATATAACTCCAATAACCCTAAAAATTTAAAACTATGAACTGATGGAGTCCCCTAAAAAAGCAAACCCCGCTTACCTAAGGTAAGCGGGGTTGAGTATTTCCGGTTAAAGAAGTCTGGTCAGACCAACAAAACTACCGCTTCTTCAAGATCCCACTCGCGATAACGACACCAACACTAACGAAGATGAGTCCGGCGATAGAGTAGCCTTCG
Organism: Marinomonas foliarum; assembly: GCF_016906065.1. Taxonomy (NCBI): domain Bacteria; kingdom Pseudomonadati; phylum Pseudomonadota; class Gammaproteobacteria; order Oceanospirillales; family Oceanospirillaceae; genus Marinomonas; species Marinomonas foliarum. Next base: position 1,640,452 of record NZ_CP070273.1, read on the forward strand.
AGGTGTTCGCCGAGTACAGGAATAGCGATAAGTGCGGCGAGTACTGGGGTGAAGGCGCCGATGGCGGCCATGTTTTCTGCACCGAGTTTTTGGATGGCGTAGCCGTAGGAAAAACCCGTCATCAAGCCAACAAGTAAGCTTTGCACAAGAATTTGCCCAGCCAACATATCCCACGAAGCATCCGCTAAGCCGCTAGAAGCCAACCCCGTTGCCCATAAGACAGCCAGCGCGATCAAGGACACTAAGCCCATCAACGCCGTTGATACTAATGGCGGCAATCCCGCAATTCGCAAACTCACGGTATACACAGCCCAGAAGAAACTCGCAGCCAGCAGTAATAAATCACCTTTCCATGTATTCTCTGGCGCGGTTAGTAGTGACAAACTGAGCAGAACAATCACGCCAATACTAACTAAACTCAAGCCAGTCTTACGTTCACGGCTGACTTTTTCTTGATAGAAAAGCACGGCCAGCAAGGTAACAAAGAAGGGAAAGGCACCAAGAATCAATAAACCTGCGTGAGACGCTGGCGCGTATTTCAAACCTGTGGCGCTTAGGTAGAAAAATGGCAGGCCTGCGCCACATATCACGCCCAACAAAAGCACCGGAGAAACCGCTTTAACTTGTGCTCTGGCGCGCCACAAAAAAGGAAACAGTAACAGAGCGGGCGGTGAGTATCGCAAAATGCCTAAATCAAAAGCAGTCAAGGTATTGGTCATGCCGGCACGCATACTGACCAGCCAAGATGCCCAAATCAAAATACTAACAAAAGCAGCCAATAGACCAAGGCGAAAACCCCAACCTGTAGCATATTGTTTGTATTTTGGTGGTTCTTGAGCGGATATTGATGATGTGTGTTGTGTCGCAGTTTGGGGCATAACCACCTCGTGGGAAATCGATAGCCTTATTATCTTCTTTCATTCGCGAGCATGTCCTTGCTATTTACCCTCAAGAAAGGCTACTTTTTAGCATATAACACTCAATTCAATTCTATAAATTACTAAGTGTGCCAATATGGATAAAACAGACCTAGAGATTCTCTCTCATCTGCAATCAGACGGACGCCTGACCAACGTCGCATTAGCGGAGGAAATTCATCTATCGCCCTCGCCTTGTTTACGTCGCGTGAAGCAATTGGAAGACACGGGAGTGATCGAGGGTTATCACGCCCGCATTGATCGTCAAAAAGCCGGATTTTCCATGACGGTGTTTGTGGAAGTACGCTTAAAAAGCCATGCGGGAGACAAGCACATCGTCTTTGAACAAGCGATCTTGGAAATGGAAGACATCATCAGCGCGCACTTAGTCTCTGGCATTGCGGATTATCGGTTAGAAGTGGTCGCAATGGATTTACAAGACTATGAGCGTATCCTAAAAGCCCTACAGTCTTTGCCTCATGTAAAAGACATTCAAAGCCATTTTGCTATTCGCTCGGTCAAAACAGCGGCGCCATTGCCATTAAAAAGAATGTCTTAAGCGACTTACCTCAGACTATAAATGAAAAAACCGCTTATCTTTCGATAAACGGTTTTGGTTTACGTTCCGTAGTAGAACTAAACTTTAAAGCTTCCAACTTGCTGATCAAGGTTTTGATACAGCGTAGTAATGTCTTTGGACTGCTGCTGGATAAGATCCGATACAGACTGAACAGAATCAGTTTGGTCTTTCAACGACACCATGTTTTGGTTGATGTCATTAGCAACAATCGATTGCTCTTCTGTCGCTTGTGCCGTTTGTGCCGCCATCTCCTGAACTTTTGCGAAAGATTCCTGCAAGCTATTAAACACCTTGGTTACTTCGTCAAAATTTTCCACAGTAAACCCAGCGTTATCACGGCTGTTCTGTATCGCTTTAGACGATTCTGCTACGTTGATTTTTAGTTTCTCAATCATAGACTCAATTTCATTGGTGCTGTCTTGAGTTCGCGTTGCTAAGGTACGAACCTCATCGGCGACCACTGCGAAACCACGACCTTGCTCGCCAGCACGCGCGGCTTCAATTGCGGCGTTCAATGCTAGCAAGTTGGTCTGTTCTGCAATGTTGCGAATCACTTCTAAGACAGAGGCTATGTTCTCAGAACTCTTTTGTAATTCATCAGAGCGGCCTAGTGCCAACTCTATATCAGAAACCAGTTCAGTAATCGCGTGCTGTGATTTATTGACTGCAGACATACCATTTTGCGTCAAGTTATTAGAATTCTTCGCTTCTTCTGCAGTATCACGTGCCACCGTCGCCATTTGTTGGTTAGACATGTCCATTTCATGGCCCGCACTGACAATAGAGGCCGACGCGTTTGCAAGACCAGTGGTAATATTTGCCGTTTGTGCAGCGGCATTATTTAGCTGGCCTGTCATTTGCCCTAAGGCATTTGATTGCTCATGAATACTGCTAATGATGCCTCGCAAACGACCTACAAAGTCGTTAAATTCATTGGCTAAGTCACCCAGTTCATCTTTAGTAGAAAACTCGATACGTTGAGTTAAATCACCATCTCCTTCGGATATTTCACGTATACGCTGTCCTAAGTAACGCACTTGATTAGTAAGCGTTTTAGGTGTTTTGTAGCTGAACCAAATAGCTACCAACAAGCCAATGATAACAATAGCAATCGCGAACTTTTCAAAATCTATTACTTTTTCTTCAAGAAGTTGTTTCGATTTTATTGCATGCTCATTAACCGCTTCGCCAGCCTGATCAAGAATGCCTCGAAGTGTGCTAAAGTCTGCGTTGGATTTTTTCTCTAATGTTGCAAAGTTAGGCGCACTTTTATCAATCGCAACAACAGCATTAGAAGAACTCAGCCACGCACTAAAGGATTTATCAAAATCACCCAGCGATTTATACACTTGCGGCTCAGCTGATAGATATTGACGAAATAGCGCTAAACGATCTTTAACCTGCTGCGCATTTTCTAGGCGGTCAGCGTCTTCGTCTGCACGCACTCCAATACCTGCGATCATTCTCTGCTCAGCAAGCTTAGCTTGATAAAGGTCACGATCCGCATTCAGAATGACCGCAGAGGCTTTACCATATGAATCGGCTTGAGAATCTAAGGCTGTTTTCAATTGATCTATAATGTATCCCATTGCAGTCATGGCGATCACAAAAGTAATACTCATTACAAGAGCAGGCAAAGAACTTTTCACCCGTATGGAATTAAAACGCATAAATTTGTCTCCTAACAAAACCACCGTGTGCACGGCACATAAGATGATAGTAGAGTGGCATAGCAAGATGAATCAATCTACATTAACAATTACCTACATTTATACTGCACTTAATAACTTATAAACACGCTTATCTTGACCTAACGCAATAAAACAAAACATGACACCTAACTTATTGATGAAACTATATTTTCAGATAAAACATTCAAGAAACTTCTCGGGCCTTTTGCCTTTATCGACAACATCAAGTAAAACAAAGTAGAGAGGAGAGCAATAGTGTCATTCCAAACATGCGGCATTGCAAAAAAGAGAAAGATCATCAGATGAAAAAGAGCAAAACGATAACATGACTTCCCCAACGCCCAACGCCAAATTGGCTCTGGCTGCATGGCTAGAAACCCACACTGCCTTTCGCCTACCAGCTCATGCAAATGATTTAAAATCGGCGCTCAACGCACTCGATTCAACACCAGAGCCCACCAGCTATTCGGCACAATTTGCCTCTCTAAAGCGTTATTTTAATCGCGCTATTGTCGTGCTAATGATGTTTTGCGCGTTGTTAGGATTCATGGCTGTTCCTCCTGCCTTTTCTATAAATCAGTCTAATCAAGCCAATATTTTTTGGTTGTTTATTATTTTACTGGGTTTCCACATGCTGAATTTGGCGGTTTGGACTCTCACCATGCTAACTACTATGAAACAGCAGGCAAACAGCAAGGGAATGCTTCTTAGCCTATTGATTTTTATAAATAATAAAGTAAGTAAGCATTCACATATAGAAAAGAATGTCAGTGCCGCTTACCTACATTGGCAGTGCCCTAATCACACCAATAAATGGTTAATCAGCAGTCTGTCACATGGCGCTTGGGGATGTTATTTATTGGCAGGCTGGATAATGACCTTACTCTTACTGCTTACCAATCAAATTAACTTTGTTTGGGAAACAACGCTTTTGAGTGATGAGGCTTTTATTAAACTGACGCAAACATTGAGTGTCATTCCACAATGGTTTGGCATTTCGCTACCCAATCAATTAGACATTTTAGCTAGCCGTGTGGATCTCATTTCGCAAACAGCCGCGACAAGACAGCATTGGGCTAATTTTTTGCTGGCAAGCATTATGATTTATGGCGTCTTCCCAAGAGTATTTTTAACGCTAGTTTGTTTGAGCATATACAGAGTTAAGCGAGCAATGCTGCCCCTAAGCACACAAGAAAGAATTATTAAAAATCGCTATCGTCAACCAGAAAGCCAAAGCCGCCATATTCTAGACACAGAGCATAATTCAGACTCACAAGCTGGCGGTGAACATATTTCAGAGCTACGAAGCGAGCTTCCTAAGTCGGCCTTTTTACAGCACTGGGCATTGTTTGAATGGAGTACAGAGACACCGAGGCCGTTACACCCAGCAAAGTCTCTAACTATGCTAAACAGTCGGGAGGAGCAGTCGCATTTTTTGGAGGTCACACATAATGAGCCCATGTATTTACTGGTAAACGCCCGACAAAGTCCAGACAGAGGGACAAGGCGTTTTCTCAGGCTCGCGCGCGGCCATTACCCTTCCTTAAACTTGGTACTATATGACGCAAAAAACAGCGCATTCCAAGACGATTGGCAACGTCTTGCAAGAGAAACGCGGGTACCTTCAACATCTCTGCAGTCAAAGGATTAAGCTGTGTCTATTTCTCTTTTAGTGGTTGGTCACGCCAATACTGGTAAAACATCATTGATCCGTACCTTGCTACGTCGTCATGACTTTGGCGAAGTAAACGACAGAGCAGGCACCACTCGTCACGTAGAAAGCGTGAACATTCAGATAGGCAAGCAATCTGTTCTGACTCTAACCGATACTCCAGGATTTGAAGACTCTATTGGGCTTTGGCAGATTCGCCATTCAGCGGCATTTCACTCTTATCAAGGTACAGACTGGCTGCAAGCATTTAACGAAAGTCATTTTGCACAAGATGAATTTGAACAAGAAGCCAAGATCCTAAGGCAGTTAACACAGTGTGATATTATTTTATATGTCATCGATCTACGCCAAGCGCCATTAGGTAAATATTTAGATGAGCTAGCACTCTTGGCCAGCGTCAATAAGCCGATTATTCCGATTCTTAACTTTAGCGCCGCGGACAGCATTCACATGGAAGCGTGGCGAAAAGTTTTGGCGGAGCGCCACCTACATGCGGTTATTAAATACGACACTGTCGCGTTTTACTTTGAAGATGAAAAGCGTCTCTATCAGAGCATTCAGAGCCTAATGCCAGAAGACTACGACTTAATCACACTTCTTATCCAAAACCGAGAAGGTGCCGCTCAATTACGCCGTTCGATGGCCTGTAACCTATTATCTGACTTGCTGCTAAAAGCCGCCAGTACGCGACTAGCGTGCTCCAGTTACCCTCCTCAAAACGAAGAAGTACGCCTTTTCGAAGACGAAATACGTACTCTCGAACGAGACTACACCAGTCAGCTTTTACGACTGTATGAATTTCAGCCAGAAGACCTAATTGCATCACCATTAGACATTCAAAACGCTCGCTGGGAACAAGACCTGTTCGACGCAGATACGCTAAAAGAATGGGGGATTGAAACCAGCACGAGCGCGTTAACTGGCGCAGCAATTGGAGCAGGTATTGATGTTATGTCTGCTGGCCTCACATTAGGCACAGCTACCACGATTGGAGCTATCTTAGGCGCAACATGGAAAACTGGACAGCATTATAAAGACACATTGAAAAGCAAATTCACCAAACAGCATTTTTTGTGCCTCGATCAGGCCACGCTAACCTTATTATGCCTACGAGGCATTAACGCTATTCAGCACTTTCATCAACGAGGACACGCATCACAACAGGCTTATCAACTATCGCCTAAATCACCAAGCAGCGACCTAATGGATCGCATCAAACCTTACTTTAAACAGGCTCAGCAGCACCCTGAATGGTCACAACAAGATTTACCGGATGATCATCCGAGCAAGCAGGGAGTCAAGAGACAACTAGAAGAAACCATAGACTCACTTCACCACCCATAGAGTCATTTGTCTTTATAATAAGACTTATTACGTAAGCTCTTTATCGAGACGTTGTTTGGTTTCATGCATCAGGGTTTCACAGGTTGTCATCAGCTGCACAACATCAGTTTCATGCAATCCAGTGGTATCAATTGGAGGCAACATTTCAACAACAACCTTGCCGTTATGCAGACGATTTAAATTTACCTGATTGTGCGTGCTGCTACAGACGATAGGAATAATAGGAACCCCAGCTTGAACCGCGGCGTGGAAAGCACCGCGTTTAAACGGCAGCCATCCACGTCCCCGGCTGCGCGTGCCTTCTGGAAACATCCAAATAGATAAGCCCGTCTTTTTCATGCTAGAGACAATCTGATCAATGGTAGCTATCGCCTGCTTACGGTCCTCTCGGTTGATCAAAAAATTACCACTGGCCCAATACAAAGCACCAAAGAAAGGAATCCAACGCAAGCTTTTTTTACCAACCGTCACTACACCTTCAGGCACGACTGCCGCCAGCGTGCATAGGTCAAAATTATTTTGGTGATTAGCAACATAAACGGCTTGAGGAACCGTTTTTGCCAAGTCAGAAACTCGTGACTCAACAGACAATCCAAACAGTCTCGCGACCTTCGCGAACACACGCCCTAGATAGTAAACACGGTTTTTTGACCATAAGGTGAGTAAGCAAAACACTATACCCAGTAGTGTTACGCCTACCACCAACAATAATAGCAATGCCATCCGTATCAAAAGCAACATAATTGGATTAACCTAACTTAAACAACGAGCAAGATTGATGTCTTATTAAAATGTATGATTTAACGCGAATGAAATGCTTCACGCCATTTGAAAAAATCTTCTGGTGACAAAGGCTTAGAGAAGAAATAGCCTTGAATTTTATCACAATGATAATACCTTAAAAGCGCCGTTCCTTCTGCATTTTCTGCACCTTCAGCGGTAACCTGAAAGCCCAAACTATGAGATAACTCAATGGTTGCCTTCGTAATAAACTCGTCACCTTTATTGGTATCAATAAACTGAATAAAAGCTCGGTCGATTTTAACCTCGTTAACTGGCAACTCACGTAAATAAGACAATGAAGATTGACCTGTACCAAAGTCATCAATCGCAAGATGAACACCCATGTCCTGCAATGCCTTTAGCACACCGATCACTTTTTCTCGATCTTTCATCACTGCGCTTTCAGTCACTTCTAATGCAAGCGCCCGTGTCGGTAAACGATTCGTCTGCAATGCTTCAGAGACAATAAAGGGCAGCTGTTCATCTAACAAATCATGGGCAGATAAATTCACAGCCACACGGATTTCATGGCCTTGAGCCCACCACTTACTCAGCTGAGATAAAACGGTGTTCAATACCCATTTGGTTAATTGCTGGATGCTACCGGCGTGTTCCAATAAAGAAATAAACTCATCAGGGGGGAGAAAGCCGAGCTCAGGATGAATCCAGCGAATTAATGCTTCAGCTTCATGACAATCATCTCCTGCTAAACCAACCTTAGGTTGATAAACAACAAACAACTGGCCACCATCTAATGCGGCGGGTAAATCTCGAATAATGGTCAATTGTCTACGATGGTTTTCGTCTTGGCCCACTTCATAAAAAACACACAATTTACTTGAGTCACTTGCTTCATCAGCAACAATGTCTAAACGCCTCATCGCACTATTGACGGTAGCGGTTGCGTGCTCGATGGGAAGCACAGCAATACTGATATCCAAACGAATACTCGATCCTTTTTCGATTTCAAATTCATTATGAAAAAAGCACTTTAAATCTTTACAATCTTGCTCAGTAATAGGGCGATCAAAAATCAGCAAAAATTTGTCCGCATTCAATCTTGCTAACTTCTTCGCATCATGTCCCCATGTTTGCAGGCGTTCCGCCACTTTAGATAACAACAAGTTACCAACATCAAAACCCAGCATATTATTGATATCTTTAAAGTGACGAATATTAACAAGCACCAAACCACCCCGCTCTTTGGGTAAGGTGTCGCTTAAATACTGTTCTACCGCACTCTGATTGAATAACCCGGTGAGCTGATCATGTGAAGCCCGATAGGTGAGTTCTTCTTCCCTGCTGATAATAGAGTCCTGCATTGTCTTCATGGTATGAGACAACACACCAAACTCGCCACCGATATTCGGTGCACTAACCTTTTCTTTCGTTCCACCCAGACCGATTTGCTGGGCGTAACCTACCAAACGACCAATCGGTTTAGTCATATTTCGGGCCAAAGCAATACCAAATAACAAAGCCAAAGCCAAGGCGCCGGTAAAGATCAGTATCAGTTGATTGCGCGTATCGCGATAACTTTCTAGCCAGGGGTCATAGGGCAAATGAATAATGCCCCACTGGTTCGTCACACCTATATCGACACCTAAAGATAAGTACTTTTCGTCATCCGAGAACACAGGAGAACTGATAATGTCTTTAATATTACCGATCTCTTTTAATAAGGCATCTTTTTCTATAGAAGGTAAGGTAGATGCACCTGACAGCATATTTGTGTTTTGTGTTTCGTAGACAAAGCTGATGTCCAAACCTGTTACATTTTTAATTCGTTCAGCCAACGCTTGATCTAACAAAAACGCCATGCCAACCCAAGCCACCACATTCGGCGCTCTGATCGGTACTAAAACAAGTTGATAAGCACGATTATCTAACGCCACCATCGTACTAATAGACGACCCGCGAGAACGGCGTGCCGCAAATACTAGTTCGGCAACTGTATCGGTAATATTAAGCGGCTGTGTGGCAGTAATCAGTTCGCCACGAGGTGTCACTAGAAGAGAAATATCTGCATTAATACGCGCACCATGATTTTGCAAAACAGAGCGAATCGTACCAGTTTCCCTAGTAGCGACCGCTTGCTTAAAACCAAAATCCGAAGTTAATATTTCTACCCCTTTGGTAAGTTGCTCGGCGCGTGCAGCTAAAAATAAGTCGAAAACATTATGAGATACATCAATTGATTGTACCCCTTGCTTATAGTTGTCTTCTTTTAACGACGTCAAGACCGCCAATGCCGTGCCTAATTGAGCGAGTGCCAGCAACAATAAGACAAACATGATTAATCGAGATTGAAAGCTTTTTAGCAATTTAAGACCTCTCAAATGCTAATCACACAGGCGACTTAGCTTAAATCCAAAAAAACGTAAAGGTGCTCAAGAATAATAGGGCTTATAATACTTTTATACTATATCAGCAGGGTATCAAATAATTGACACCTAATTTTGCCAATAGTTGTCTTTCCAATAATCAATCTGATCGTCTCCAAGAAAGCTCCATGCGACAAATCGACTGATTTTCTGACCTTGTGCCATTTCAATCGTTTTTACCTGACGAACGCCAACGTCTTTCAACGTACGATAAATCGCGTCTAGATTACCTTGCCGAGCCACTAACGAAGTAAACCAAAAACAACGATCTGCGTATTGCACACTTTCTTTGACCATACGAGACACAAAACCAGCTTCACCACCCTCACACCATAACTCTGCAGCCGTGCCTCCAAAATTAAGTACAGGCTTCTCGGTGGTTGTTTTGCCTTTCACGCCACGCCATTTGCGCTGAGATTCATCAATCATAGCAGATTCACTGGTATGAAATGGAGGATTACAAAGGGTCAAATCAAAACGGTCTTTTTCCTTCCAAACGCCATCAAATAACTTGGCAGACTGAGTTTGCAAACGCGCTATAATCGCACTTTTCAAACAAGCGTTAGATTTAACAATAGTCTCACACGTTGCCACAGCAACCGGATTAACATCCGAGCCAACAAACTGCCAACCATACTCTTGGTGACCAATGATCGGATATACGCAATTCGCACCAATACCAACGTCTAATACTTTCACGCCTTTACCGCGAGGAATAACACCTTCATTACTGCTTGCTAATAGATCTGCGAGATAATGAATGTAATCGGCTCGACCCGGAATAGGTGGACAAAGGTAGCCCGGTGGAATGTCCCAAAAGGCAACACCATAAAAATGGCTAAGCAAGGCCCGATTCAAGGTTTTTACTGCATCTGGATTAGCAAAATCTACCGATTCATTACCGTATTGGTTGAGTTGAATATAATTAGAAAGCTCAGGACAAGAATCCGCCAATAAAGCAAAATCATAACGCGCACGATGCGGATTACGAGGATGAAGCTCTAACTTGTTAGAGCGTTTACTTTTTGTATTCTTGCTTTTTAAGACCACAGTGATGCCATTGTTTTAACCCAAAATGCGAGTATAACCGAATTCCTCAGATTGAACTAAATGTGCAGGATCTTCACGGCTATGTAAAGTCACGACTCCGGATAAGGAATGAGTCCTTTGGCCACCTCTTCCGTAAGTTTTCTAAACCATTCAACAGCGGGATCTCGCTCAATACTTTTTGGCCAGCTTAAAAAATATTTTGAGTCAGGAAACTCAACAGGTAAGGGTTTCATAGTGAGATTAAATTGCTCACAGAATCGCTCCGCCAACAAACCACTCGTACTAATGAGTAAGGATGTACGCCCTACTGTTTCTAACGCGGATAAAAAATATGGCGTCCGGAATGCAAATCGTCGCTCATGGGCCCTATCGGCCAACACGAAGTCGCTCACTACACGTCGAGTTCCTCCCATACTAACCAAAACATGAGAGAAGCTTAAATACTCATCAAGGCTAATCTGATCTTGCTTGGCAAGGGGATGATTGTTCGACATGATGCAGCGAAATTTTTCACGTCCCAGCAAAATTTTTCGGTAAGTGTTGGGGATTTCAATGTATTCACTACATAACACAACATCAACAGAATGCTCGGTTTGACTCAATAAGCTGGTTTCGGTAATGGTCGTAGTCTCCAACGAGGCAAATGGCGCTTCTTGATAAAAGCGTTCGGCGATTGCAGGCACGTAGGCTTGCGCCTGATAGTGGGTGGTTTGTAAGCGAAACACCCGGTTGCTGCTTTGCGGTTGAAAATCAGGCGAAGATTCCAGTCCCTCCATTTGCTCTAACATAAGCTTTAATGGTGCTTCGAGAATGAGGGCTTTTGATGTCGGCACCATGCCTTTTGAGGTACGAATGAACAAGGGATCGTCAAAAGCATCACGCAGTCGATTTAACAATCGACTCATTGCAGATTGACTCAAGTACAACCGATCTGCAGCCCGCCCAACATGGCGTTCTTCCAATAAATACAAAAGCCCTGTCAGGGACTTCAAATCCAGATGTTGTAGCGAGCTTGGAATCATGACTAAATCCCGATATATGCATAATAATTAGAACTATTATGCATTGGATTTGTTTTGCAAGGGAAGCCATTATGACACTCCGAATGTATATCTCCTGTTATAAGGTTCTCTTTTTATGCCAACAGTAAAACAAGCATTTTTATACGGCTTATTTTTCAGCTCCATTACCGTCTTGTTTTGGGGCATGCTGCCCATTGCCCTAAAACTGTCAGGCGATTTTTCTGATCCTATTACACTGACTTGGTTACGTTTTTCGGTGGCGGCCATCCTTTTAGGCTTATGGCAATGGCAACGCGGCAAGCTAAGCGAGTTCACATCGCTTTCTAAAAAAGACTGGTTACGTCTTTTTGCTGCAGGAACCTTCTTGATCATTAACTACACCAGCTTTGCCTGGAGCTTGAACTTCCTACTACCAGGCTCGGCACAGCTAAGTTTTCAAGTTGCCCCTCTATTTCTTGCCCTAGGCGGTTTGTTTTTCTTGAAAGAGAGCATTAACTGGCAGCAATGGTTATGCTTTGTGGGGATTGGATTAGGTATGCTGGTTTTTTTCCATCCTATTTTTGCTCAAGGCAGTCAAGGCTCCATCTGGATAGGCTTCGCAATTATTCAGCTATCAGCAGCGGCATGGTCTATGTATGCATTGCTGCAAAAGTCGTTATTTAAACGCTTGGCGCCAACAAATATTTTACTAGCAATTTATGTCTATGCCTTAGTTGTTATGCTGCCTTTTTCATCACCAAGTGAGTTGTTTGAGATGTCACCTAATGAGATATGGATCGCGGCTTTCTGCTGTCTTAATACGGTCGTTGCCTACGGGGCCTTCGCTCAAGCTATGCGCTATTGGCAAACGGTTCAAGTTAGCGCGTCCATCGCTCTAACGCCGGTTATGGCTTTCATCCTTACCGAGCTTTGTGTGGCATTTGGGTGGTGGGCTAACAGCATAAGCTCTTCTCATGCTGATATATTAAGTCTGTTTGGGATGCTTATTGTGGTGGCCAGTGCGATCAATGTGCAGCTGATTAGTGCTCGCGTGCAACGCAAAGCCGCCCTACTTGCGAACCCTCAGCCTTAGATCATATCCATAAAGTAAAAGGTAAAATAGACACACTCAAGATCAGCAAGACAGCGATAAGAGTGAAAAAGGCTTCGGCAGGGTTCTGTCGCGCATGCTGTAAATAACCAAGTATCCACTGCCCAAATGAAATAGAGCGCATGGTTTGAGCGCGGGCAATTTGATCTTCACGAATCAATTCTCTCGCTTTAATCGCTTGCTCTTTGTCTTTTACCCACAAGCCAGCCATGGATATTTGCCAACGACCAGCAGAGGTTTCATAAAAGGCGATGTCATTCTCGGCTAACAACTGACGAATCTCGTCCGCTTCCTCATCGGGAACATATTTAAGCCGAAAAACCAGAGTGGACATATTGTTTAGCCTTACGTCGAGAAAATTAAGCGGTAGAGAGTAAGAGAAGCGCTACAAGAATACAATCTTACATCATTTCTAATGCTTTATTTTGCGGCATTTTCAATAGAATTATTGCGTGCTATCCACGTAATAATTTGATCCTTTGGAAGTGGTCTACAGAAATAATAACCTTGAACCCTATCTACTCCCAACAGCCTAACAGCCTCAAGTTGATCTTCACGCTCCACACCTTCAGCAACTAATTTCATGCCCAGCTCTTTAGCCAAGATAGTAATTGACGTTAATACTTGGCGCGTAAATTGGTCATCTTTCAAATTGGCAATAAATACTTGATCGAGTTTTAAAGTGTCGTACGGAAAACGGCGCAGAAAGTCTAAACCAGAATAACCTGTACCAAAGTCATCCACAGACAGTCCAATACCCAAAGCCTTAATGTGTTCAAAGCGACTCACCATTAGCGGCAATTCGTCGTGGTTCAGCACGCTAGTTTCTGTTACTTCAAGGCCTAAGTGACCTTTTAATTCTGGGTATTCTTCTAAAATACTCGCCAGCTTGGGAGCAAAGCTTTCTTTAAGTAAACTAAACCGATCAACATTGACAGAGGTTTTAATATCGATAAGTTGATCAGGATACTCTCGATAAAACGCTCCGACCTTACGAATAACCACCCATGTAAGTTCGTCCATCAACCCCAATTCACTGGCCACTTTCACAACGACTAAAGGTGATACATACCCATGATGCAAAGATTGCCAACGGAGTAATGCTTCCATCTCAAGAGATTCACCCGGATTTAGCGAAACAACAGGTTGAAAGTACACATCAATCTCAGCATTTTTAATGGCCCGGCGAATGCAGTGCCGCATTGAACGCCGATAATAAACACTGATTAAATGCGCAGTGTAAAAAGCCAAAAACAAAACTAGCCAAACAGCGAATATGAAAGGAGCGAAGGAGTACAGACGTTGCCAATACAAGTTAGAGGGAAGAAAAACATCTAATGTCACCGACCAATCGTCCAATGATACAACCTTCTTATTCCATATATCTGAATCCATACCATCGCGATTGGAAGACAATATTCGCTTACCTATGGTTAATTCATAAAAATAGTCGGGTAATATTATGGGATCGATAAGAGTGGAAAATCGAATAGGTGGTGCTAAGCCGTTTACACCAATTCCATTTTCGCCCTGATAAAAGGCAAAAAATGTTGCTTCGCCCAATGATTTCGAGCGCACCAAAGAAACGGTTTTACGGCCAGCACTGCTTTCGATACGAGTAACAATCGATGAAAAAATGGGAATATTAACGACTCCATAATTGGAGCAGAACACACGGAAGTCTTTATCAAAAAGCCCGAGTTCTTTAAACGTTGGTGAGTAAAATACCAATCGCTTTAAACGAGTAGCATCCTCTTCCTGACAAGATAATCCTGCACTATCAACCACCGTTTTTAATTCAGAAAAAATACCTTCCATCTGAGTTATCAGTATATTTTCAGCAGCTTTGGCTTTGTTGTCTAAGTCATGTAGCAAGAAGAAATAAAGACTAACGGTGAAAAGAGGAATACTGATAAGTAAAGAAAGGAAACCATAATAAAATAACACTTTCTTCTTATAAGGAACCAATGCCGTAACACTGCCAAACATATGATAGCTTCCCTCTTATTTCACTCGTTAACTAACATTACATTATCTCGGTTCACCGATAGAATTTTTTTAATAAATAAAAGTTAAAAAAAAGACTACCTAATGGTAGTCTTTCATATATAACATAAAATACAGAGCATTTTCTTTAGATGTATATAGAAGCTGCTGAAATAAACGATTCAATCAGCGAGCTGTTTTTTCAATCACAATTGATAAATATCCCACCTCTACACCAAACTTTTTCATTACAGACTCATTAATTACCACACCTTCTTTGACCATATACATACGATCATCAACATTCACTTCTAGCAAATCACCATCGTAAGGCACTTGTAGAACATAGTTCATAAACAGGGAGTTACCAGCAATTTTAATATCACCAGTGCCTACCACATCATTAGCAGTAGCCGAATAACGCCCTTGATCGTCTGGGGTCATAATCCAAGTTCTTTCTTGCACTTCGCCATCATCAAATACAAAAACTTCAGCGAGAGTACCAACCCCATTATCCCAACTACCTTCTAACGTGGCATTAAAATAACGGGTCACTTCACCGCTACGATTCTTTAAAATTCCGTGAGCGGTAAGAGAACCAGAAAAGAAGGTTTGCAATTCGAATTTAGGCTCATTTTTAGCGTATAAAGACACATCAGGTGTCGAACATGCCGTTAGCAATAACAAGCAACATACCGCTGAGATTTTAACCATGATGGAGCGACAAACATTCGTCATAATATTTCCTTTAAAAATTGGAAGCCTAAAAGTGTTATTTAAAAGTAACGGTACTGGATATCGACGTTTTGGTATTTGCCTTGTTCATTACTGATGTTGGCTCGCCCCGTAAAACGCAGCAAACGCTTATTTTCTGAGTCGTACGCGACGACAATAGGGTCGACAGCCATTCTCACGAACCAAGAAACAGGCTTCAAAGAAAAACAGGTAACACCACTTTCAGTTCCGTCAATACAGTCTGATTTACCAAAACGAAAGCTATAAGTTGACTGTCTACTTGGCACAAGAAATTCAATATCCATTTCTTTGCCTGTAATTAAAGTGTCCCAATATTGCGTAACAAAAGCATTAAAGCCAGCATCGACTACGACTCCAGGAACCAAAGGTACTGAGTCTTTTTCTAAGCTCGCCTGACTATTTTCTTGGTAGCTGATTTCGAGCTTTTTGCCTGACTGTAAGACATCAATTTTTTCCCCGTTTCGCTCATTCAATTGAGAAAAACTAGGCGCAATTGACGACTTGGAAGAGTCTAACGACTTGGTCGCAAAGACCTGACCATCTGGTTCTGAATATTCCACAGTGTAAATTGAATCACTCTGTTTCGTATGAGTCTCTCGGTACAGTAGCGTCTTGTCATCTAAACTGTAAGCACTGCCTACTACTTTGGAAATTGTAGGGTCGGCCGGGCTCTCTGAAAGAGTTTCTGCAGAGCTTAATGAAGTAAACAAAAGCGCCCCTGTGATCAGCACTGGAACACAGTTAAGCGATAATTTTTTTGACCTTTCCATCTTAGCCATTTTCACTTTCCTCCGAGAAGATTGTCCATCTTTCTCCAAACCACATACCTAAAGGCAGTATCAACGCCCAAATTAACGCCACCACAGACAATGTCAAAAATATGGGTTCAGCCAATGTAATTCCTGATAATTTAGCCCCTGCGATATAACTTAGAGGTGGCCCTATCATGCCCATTAGAGCAATCAACAAGTAACGGGAACGTAACATCGACAAGCTATGTGCAAACAAGGTTCCAACACTTATCCAAAGACACAACAGCCAAACAGGAGGTAAAAGATTGTCTCCTGTTGATGTGGCTGTCATCGAGAACAATCCAATTTGAAATAACGTACCGTCTATCAAAACACCAAGCCCAAGAAACAAGACCAACAAACGCAATTCCCTGCGCGTATGCATAAAATAACGATCGTGTATGAGCAAATAAACAATCGTGGCAACAAGCGCCCAAACGCTTCCAGCCAATACACAAATAAACCAGACAATTTGGAATAAAATGGCATTACCAAAACGTTTCATGGCGATCTCTATCTTATTTCTATCGACAAGCGATGATCAGGCTTAGCAAAAATAAACTGCCCTGTGCTGATTGCACGCTCTTTAAAGCCGCCTTCGCAATACGCAAGATAAAAGTCCCACATACGACAAAACACGTCATCGAAGCCCATATCGGAGACTTCATGACGCGCAGCATGAAAACGCGCTCGCCAGTCAGCCAAGGTTTTCGCATAGTGCTCAGTAATGTCTTCTAGTCCGACAATTTGCATGTCGGTTTTGGAGGCGATTTTATGAGCAATTACTTGATTGGACGGTAAACAGCCACCGGGAAAAATATAACGCTGAATGAAGTCTACAGAGCGACGCGCATAGTCATAACGCTGATCGGCAATAGTAATGGCTTGAATAACCATCACACCATGAGGTTTTAATAGTGCACTGCATTTAGAGAAATAACTGTCGTAGTACTCGTGACCAACGGCTTCAATCATTTCGATCGACACTAGCTTGTCATATTGGCCTTGCAGGTCACGATAGTCTTCAAGCAATAGAGTAATCTTGTCTTGCAAACCTTCAGCCGCTACACGCGCCTTAGCGAATTCATATTGTTCTTTTGAGATTGTGGTTGTCGTTACTTGGCAGCCATAATGCTTAGCAGCATGAATCGCCATACCGCCCCACCCAGTACCAATCTCTAAAAGATGATCTTTATCACTCAGTTGTAACTTTTGACAAATCCGATCCAACTTATTGACCGAGGCTTCTTCTAAAGAAGAGTTAATCTGAGGATAAACCGCTGAGGAATACATCATGGTAGGGTCGAGAAACAATGAGAAAAAATCATTACCCAAATCATAGTGGGCCGAAATATTATCTTTCGAGCCTTTCTTTGTATTGGCATTCAACTTGTGAATAATTTTGGTTGCAACACGGCTCCAGATAGGACGTTTGGCGTCCATTTTATTAATAAGATTCAGGTTAGCAACCATCAGACGAATAACAGACACAATGTCAGAAGATGACCACCAGCCTTTCATATAGGCTTCACCAGCGCCTATACTGCTGTTTGAAAACACATCTCGGTAAGCATGAATATCATGAACATGAATATGAGCAATGTATTGAGTATCATCCTTCGGCTCGCCAAAGGTATAGGTTTCACCGTTTTCTTCTAAAGTAAGATGACCTATCTCTAATCGGCCCAACATTGTAAAAACCATCTTGCGCGCTAGATTATCAAACCATGTTGCTGTGCGATTTTTTATCACTTTTTGATCACTCATACTAACGGAGTTCATAATTATTGGTCTCCTAATGTGTTTGGCTAATTATTAATATAATCGTCTTATTTAGTCGTTGTAGAAGACGAATTGGGGTGTGAATAAAAAGGCACTTTTTTCACCCAAAGCTTAAGTGCTTGCCAATATATTCCGAATGCCACCTTCATGGTCATCACAGGATAATTAAACAATACCGTCGCCATGGAACGAGGTGTGAGTGGCTGCCGAGTCAGTGATAACGTAGCATCAAACACACATTGCTCATTTTTTCGCTCTTTATTCTGCATATGTACTGCCAGTTTCTGGTGAGGTGTATTACTTCGCCAATCATAGAAATGTTCCATTGGGTGAAATGGAGACACATGCATTCCCTTATTAAATTGGATACGTTGGCTTTGCAGACTTGGATCACTCTTTAAAACATAAGCGATTTTTTCATTCCAAGGGGTATTGGTTACTTCCAGCAGCATAGCTTGCAGCTGTTCATTTTCATCGAAGCAGTAATAAATAGTAATGGGATTAATGATAAAGCCAAAGTAGCGGCAGTTGGTCAACATGCGCACTGGACCGGTTAGTTTCAATCCCAAGCGGTTGTTCACTTCAGCCAAAACTGCGCCCTTAATCGACGCAGATTCATCACCAAAATAATCTTTTCGGGAAAATCGAGCCAAAGACCAGCGCTTAACTGACCACCAAGGGCTCATCGCCAGCACATCATCTAGCTCATCTAAATCGAAATACATCATAAAGACACGATACCGAAAGGCATGAGTACGAGGTGTAAAACGACGATGGCGCACCGTACCCTGATAAATAGCACTGTGCTTAGGAACAAAATCTACCATGAAATACCCAATCCATTTGCGACGCGAACACCGCTCCAACAACCATCTTCGTGGAAGCCATTACGCCAGTAAGCACCACAAAACCAGGTTTTGTTAACACCATTAATCTCTGACCAACGGTCCTGTGCTTTAATGCCGTCTAAGGTAAAAGTAGGATGAGAATATTGAAAGCGCCCAACTATTTTGTCTTCTGCGATCATATCAGTCTGGTTCAATGTCACCACATAGGTCGTATCGCTAGAAAAGTGCTGCAGAATATTCATGTTGTAGCTTAGCGTTGCGGGCTTAGTCCGATCAGAACCCAAGTGATAATTCCAGCTCGACCATGCCAATTTCTTCTTTGGTAATAATCTTGTGTCAGTGTGGAGTACCACATCATTGTTGCGGTAAGGAATAGCTGACAGGATTGCTCGCTCATCTGCTGAAGGATCAGCCAGTAACGCCAACGCTTCATCACTGTGACAAGCAAACACGACTTGATCAAAATCTTGTGTAGAACCATCAGCAAAATGTATCACCACGCCTTCAGCTGAACGCTCTACTTTCGATATATCCGCGCCCAGCTGAATTCTGTCTTCGAATTTAGACACTAAAGGCTTTAAATACGCAGACGAGCCGCCTTCAATCACTCGCCATTGCGGGCGATCATTCACACTCAGTAAGCCATGATTTTTAAAGAAGCGAACAAAAAATACCAAAGGGAAGTCCATCATTTCATCTAAAGTAGATGACCAAATAGCGCTGCCCATAGGAATGAGATAATGACTCGCAAACCGACTGCCGTAGCCTTTTTCTTTTAGATATTCACCAAGCGTCACGCCTTCTTTCAATAGGCCGCTTTCTAAGTCTAGGATGGCTTCTTTATTAAAGCGTAAGATGTCTTTTAACATACCGATAAAAGAAAAATTCAACAAATTACGGCGTTGCGCAAACAGAGTATTGAGATTATTCCCGCCGTATTCCAGCCCAGTACGCTGACAACTTACGCTGAAGCTCATTTCTGTTGGTTTTGATTTCACGCCCAGCTCATCCATCAAACGGATAAAGTTAGGGTAAGTCCAATCATTAAATACAATAAAACCGGTATCAATAGCACGAGTTTTACCGCTTTCTTCTACATTGACGGTGGCGGTATGACCTCCAATACGTTCTGCAGATTCAAATACGGTGACATCATGTTGTTGCTGCAAAAGATAAGCGCTGGTTAATCCGGAAATCCCTGATCCAATAATGGCAATTTTCACTCATTGTCCCCTTAAAACGTAATTTGTCATTACCCAGCTAGGCTGATGTATTAGATGTTTTTTTAGGCGCTAACTTAGAGAGCCACATTTTTGGAAAATGTCGACCTAGCCACAACATGGCGGTCAAGCGCTTAGGAAAGGCATATTCAAAAGGCCGCGACCCTAAAGCCGTAAACATACGTTTTGCCGCATCGTCAGCGGACATCAGAAACGGCATATCAAAAGTATTCTTCTGCGTTAATGGCGTGTCGACAAAGCCGGGTAACAAACAAGTCACATCTACATTGAATTGCTTTAGGTCCATTCTTAAAGAAGACAAAAAGTATCGAATCGCTGCTTTACTGGCTCCGTAGGCTTCGGCTTGAGGAAATGCGGCTTGTACAGCTTGTGAGCTCACCCCAACCAGGTGCGCGCGGGGTGACTTTTTTAGTAACGGTAAAGACACTTCGACGCTGTTCACTAAGCCAATAAAATTCACTGACATGATTCGATCCATCATTTTCCAATCTGGATCAGTGTCTGTCATATCCAAATATTCACAGGTTCCAGCATTCAGTACCGCACAATCTAATTTATCAGTATGGGCACTTAACGCCTCACGAGCAGCACCCATTTGGCTTTCGTCTGTCATATCAAAAGGAACAAAAGAAAGGTTTTCATTGGCATCTATCAATGAGGTCAGCTCGCCTTGCCCTCTTGCGCTGGCAATCACCTTCCAACCTGCGTCTAAAAAGCATTTTGTAAGCGCTAAACCAATGCCAGAACTGGCACCTGTGATCCATACTACGTCTTTTTGAATTGCTTGATTCATCTGAATACCCTCCCTACATCACCAAACGCTTTTTTAACCCTTTCACAAAAAAACCTAATAAAGGCACATGCTCATAGATTAATTGCCCCAGATCATAAACGTCTTCGTGAAAATAAATACGTTCATCAAATTGCACCTGACTAATACCGCGCACTGTGATGGTTTTGTTGCCCAATTTAGGGTGTTTAAAATGCATATTCCATTTAATGTATGCCGTGTTTTCAGACACGGTCTGATCCAAATATTCAAAACGCCCACTATGAACATTGGCGCACATTTCAGAAAGATAAGCATGCAAGGTTTCAGCACCACGCAATTCATGGACGGGATCTTTGAACAACACATCTTCTGTGTATATTTCATCAATTTTATCCAGCTGTGGATGCTTAACATCGAGATAGAAGGCCTTGAAGCGCTCTATTAACAAAGAACTGGGATCCATTTTCGCGTCCGCCATATTCATCACTTACCTTAGCTGTTACCTTGTCAGGTGTTTGGTTATAAGGATTAAACGCAAACCAATGAACTTTGGATCATTCTTTTTAAATTGTTTTTGATCATTAAAGTGATCCACATTTATTTATATGACGTAAATACATTTATAACGCACACAAAGCGTCGAGATAGCTTTCATTATTGGAGCCAAAATGGAACGCGTAACCCAACTAGAATATGACGAAGAACGAGCTGCAGACATGCATGCCGTTGCTGAAGCAAGAGACCAAGCAGCTCTTACACGCCTATTTGATTACTATGTTCCTAAGATCAGAAGTTTCTGTCTTGCGGCTCAGCCTGGCGCAAATTTAATGGCCGATGATATCGCCCAGGAAGTGATGATTCGTATCTGGAACAAAGCACACACTTATAAGCCAGAGTCCGCGTCGCTTAATACTTGGGTTTTCACCTTGGCAAGAAATGCCCGTATCGACTATTTGCGTAAGAACAGCCGACACCAGTCTGATATCGACCCAGAATTTCTCTGGCAAAACGTGGTCGACGAAAATGCAGACCCATTTAAAGATGCTCAGCAAAAAAGAGATCAAGAACGGATCCAACAAGGTTTAGATAAATTACCCAAGGATCAAAAGCAGGTTTTGGCAAAAGTCTATTTAGAAGGCAAAACCCACAAGGAAGCGGCAGAAGAATTATCACTTCCCCTTGGAACGATAAAATCTCGTGTCCGTCTCGCTTTGCACAAACTCACTATTTACGTAAAGAGGTAGTATCGATGATTAACTACCATCCATCGATTGAAACATTGACCGATTATGCAGCTGGCTCATTGCCTCTGGCGCATTCTCTGTGTGTGTCTACACACATAGAACATTGCCAAGAATGCCAACAGCAAATTCGCAAACTCGAAATGCTTGGATCACACCTGTTTGAACAGGCCAAGACCGAGAACCGTCGCCTTAGCAGTTTAAAAGACAGCTTCTTCCAAAAGTTAGCGGAGCAGCCGGAGCCCGTCGATCTCGACAAATCGGAAACATCAGAAGTGCCAGCACAAAGTTGGAATGATGATTACCGTATTCCTCGCAGCCTGCGTCAGTTCATCAAAAGCAGTTACGATGACCTCAACTGGATGCGCTTATCGCCGTCGTTTAAAATTGCCACACTCTACAATGAAGAAGGGGGCGCACAAGTTGCTCTAACACGAGTCAAAGCTGGCGCACATATGCCAACTCACACTCATACAGGTGATGAGATTACCCTAGTGTTAGAAGGTGCTTTTTCCGATGAAAGCGGCGTGTATCGCCAAGGCGACTTTATTAATCGGGACGCCAGTCATAAGCACAAACCCATCGTCACCAAAGACGCAGAGTGTATTTGTCTTACTGTCTTGGATGCGCCTATTGAATTCACGGGATGGTTAACACGACTATTGAACCCAATCATTCGTCGACATCACCCTTACTCACCGCAATAAAGCAATATTTCGTGGCGCCGTGCAGTAAAAGATAGACACACGATTGCAGACGTTAGCCAATAACAAGCAAATATTGTGAAAATCTGGTATAGTCCTTGTTCAATCTAAAAACAAGGACTATTTATCATGGCAACTAAGAAGAAACAGCCGGCTGCTTCGGAAACTTCGGAATCCATTGAAAAGCAAATGCAAGAGTTTCTTGCTCGTGGTGGGCAGATAGATAAAATCGATTCAGGGGTTAGCGGACAATCTCAGCTAACAGGATCACGTCATATTTCCCTAGGAAATAGCAAGGCGAAAGCTCAATAAGCTATAGGGATATTTTACTTCTTGTAGATATCCCTTGCTATTGTCGCAGATAATTACCTATTCAATTGGAACTGGAAGAGTATGCTCTCTGAATCTGATCGCGCGTTTTTTCGCCCTAAATGGCGTCGAGTTGTTACCACCTTATTTTGTGCTGGTTGGGCCATTGTTGAATGGGTTGCAAACGAACCAATCTGGGCCATGATTTCAGCAGGCATTACAGTTTATTGCCTATGGAACTTTTTCTACAAATTTGAAGAAAAAACAGACGAAGACAATACCCCTGCAAGCTAACCATTTGTGCACTCTAACCAATCCTATCCTTTTATAATATTTGTTTATAGCGCGTAATATATTCGCCACATAAACGTCACGACACTGTCATATTGACGCTCTACTCTCACTAATAAGATACCTAAAAACTTATTAGAGCGGAGCACCACTGTGATACAAGTCGAGCAAATGATTGCCAGTAAATCCCCTCAATTTTTCGATAAAAGCCCGTTAATCACTCGCCCAACGTTAAGCGTGCTAAAACGCTTATTCCACGAAAGTGAGGTCAACCATTTCTTGGAAAAAAACCACGGCTGTGTCGGCTTCGAATTTATTGATCGTGTTCTGGATCATTTCAACTTTAGCTATAACGTCAGCCAAGTTGATCGACGAAACATACCTGCGAGTGGTCGCGTTATGATTATCGCTAACCACCCTCTTGGTGCTTTAGATGGCTTAGCGTTACTACGCTTGATTGGTGAAATCCGCCCTGATGTGAGAATCGTCGCCAATGATATGCTAATGGGATTTGATGGTTTAAAACAGCTTGTTCTTCCCGTTGATAACCTCGGTGGAAAAACCGGACGTCAGCAGTTAAAAGCTATCATGAGCTGCCTACATAACGAAGAAGCTGTCATTATTTTCCCCGCAGGCGAAGTGTCGCGTATGTCACCAAGCGGCGTGAAAGATCAGCAATGGAATCAGAATTATTTAAAACTGGCGCAAAAGACCAACAGCCCATTATTGCCAGTTCATATTGGCGGACGCAATTCCATGCTGTTTTACACCAGCTCTCTTTTATATCGTCCGCTCTCGACGATTCAGCTCGCTAACGAAATGTTTCGTCAGCGCAATCGAAAAATCCCCATGCAAGTTGGCCAAGCCATTCCAATTCAAGAGCTGGCACAACTACCACTTAGCGATAAAGAAAAAAACAAACTCGTAAAGCGCCATTTATACCGTATTGCCAAAGGCAAAAAACCGCTACTTAAAACCGAAAAGACCGTTGAGCATCCGCAAAATAGGCAGATGATCAAACAAGAACTAAAAATAGCCGAACACCTTGGCAGTACCAAAGATAACAAGCAAATCTACCTGTTTGATTACGACCCAATGTCGGTGACGATGAAAGAGATTGGGCGCTTACGCGAAATTGCCTTTAGAAAAGTGGGTGAAGGTACTGGCGAGCGTTCAGATTTAGATAAGTTCGACCAATACTATCGCCATTTGATTCTATGGGATGAAGAAGAGCTAGAAATTGTTGGCGCTTATCGTATTGGCGAAGTCGCACGCTACATGAAGTCGGATACACCAAACCGTATCTACAGTGCTGAATTATTCCAATACTCTTGCGATATGGAACCTTATTTTGAACAAGGTATTGAGCTCGGGCGTAGCTTTATCCAACCAAAATATTGGGGCAAACGTAGCTTAGATTATTTGTGGTATGGAATTGGCGCCTATTTAGACAGACACCCTGAAATTCGCTACATGTTTGGCCCTGTAAGCTTAAGCAACAGCTACCCGCAAGTGGCAAAAGACTTTATTGTCTCTTTCTACAAACTCTATTATGCCGATAAAGAACACTTAGCGCGCTCTTTCACGCCTTATCAAGTTAACACAGAACACGCTGATATTATTTCAGCCATGTTCAGCGGTGATAACTATGAAGAAGACTTTAGGATACTAAAAGAGCAGCTCAGCCACTTTGGCGCCAGCGTACCAACACTGTTCAAACAATACAGTGAATTGTGCGAAACGGGCGGAGTTCGCTTCTTAGACTTTGGCGTCGATTCAGACTTTGGCTACTGCGTGGACGGCTTGGTCCTAGTAGACCTAAATACTGTCAAAGAAGCGAAAAATAAACGCTACCGAGGACACAATGACGGCATTCAACACTAACGATGATCGTGCTGGTGCCCATGTGAATGGTTTCTATTCGAACGCTCTCTATGGTGTTGCTCAGGGCGCTTGAAAAACGCTAAATAGATAATTTTCACGATCAGCATTACGCTTAATACAATAAGAACGATCATTTGAATATCCATAAAAACACCTCGTTATTGTTGTTGGTGTCTTTAAAGTGTAGGTCATTTACCTCGCTTAAATTGTGAATTTTCGTCTTAAGTTTGTGTCGATAATAGGCCCCAAAATGGCGCGCTACCTACACATTCAAGACGTTAAAACCAATATAAATAATCGCTTTATTGCAAGGCTTAATATATTTCTTTAAATAGATTAATCAGTTAAAAAATATGGCGTAAGCCTTGCTTACTTAAACTATTATCCTTCAGGCTTTTTGTCGTAGCCTTCACCCACTTTTCTGTCAAAGATAACGGAGCTGGACATGATTGAGAAAACCTACTTAAAGACAAAACCCGAATGCAAAGTGAAATTTGCACTGCCTGCAGAAACCGTCGGTGATGCAAAAAATGTCGCTTTGGTGGGAGACTTCAACAATTGGGATTGCACAGCTAACCTGATGAAAAAGCAAAAATCTGGCGTCTTTGTTTCAACACTTAATTTGGATATAGACACGGCTTATCAGTTTAGATATGTGCTTGATGGTACAGAATGGCTCAACGATGAAATGGCCGACGATTATGTACCAAGCCCTATTAGTTATGATTCAAATGGTGTTATTAGCCTTTAAATAACATCATTGCTAAGAAAAATATACTTGCGCCTCCATATTTCACGTGGAGGCGTTAACCTCTCGATTTCCCTCTTTTTTCCTCTCAAATTCGCCCTTAACAGCGGACACCATAACGTCATTTTTTTGCTCAAAGACACTAATTCATGGATTCGAGCTGCAATTTATAGCCAAAATATGTACAATTGTTTTTATTGAACGCGCGTTTAATAAAAAATCAAATACCTTAACAACTCTAAACAGAGTCGTTAAAACAGACTTAAAGAGGCACATCATGGCACATCAGCAGCAATACATTCACGGCCGCTACCATGCATCCACCAGCGGAGAACACTTTGAGACGATCAACCCAGCCACAGGCGAAGTGATTGCAACAGTCGAACACGCAGGACAAGCTGAAATAGATGCTGCTGTAGAGTCTGCAAAACAAGGTCAAAAAGTATGGGCAGCAATGAGCCCAGTAGAGCGCGGCCGTATTCTAAAAAGAGCTGCGGAACTATTGCGTGAAAACAACGAAGAACTTGCCCGTCTAGAAGTATTAGACACAGGCAAGCCACTTCAAGAAGCTATTTGCGTAGACATTCAAACAGGCGCTGACGTAATCGAATATTACGCAGGTCTGACCGACAAGATCCAAGGCGATTACCAAGACCTTGGCAATGGTAATTTCTTCTACACTCGTCGTGAGCCATTAGGTATTTGCGCTGGCATTGGCGCATGGAACTACCCAATTCAAATCGCCATGTGGAAATCTGGCCCAGCGCTGGCAGCGGGTAACGCCATGATCTTCAAACCATCCGAAGAAACGCCGCTTACCGCTCTTAAATTAGCTGAAATATTTACCCAAGCAGGCTTGCCCGATGGCGTTTTCAACGTCATTCAAGGCGATGCTCGCACCGGTCAAATGATCACAGCTCACCCAGGGATAGACAAAGTCTCTTTCACTGGTGAAGTGGGCACAGGCAAAAAAGTCATGACGGCTTCTGCGCAATCCTTGAAGCAAGTGACCATGGAACTTGGCGGTAAATCGCCTATGATCATCTTCCCTGACATGCCAGTAGATCAAGCCGTTTCTGCCGCCATGCTCGCCAACTTCTACACCCAAGGCGAAGTATGTACTAATGGTACTCGAGTTTTCGTTCACGCCGACATGTTGGACGCTTTCACCAAGGAATTAAAAGAACGCACCGAAGCTATGATCATTGGCGACCCGATGGACATGGACACGCAAGTGGGTGCCTTGATTTCCAAAGACCACATGCAAAAAGTACTTGGCTACATTCAAGCCGCTAAAGACGCAGGCGCGACATTATTGTGTGGTGGTTACCAAGTCACGGAAAACGGCTTAGACAAAGGCGCCTTTGTTGCTCCGACTGTGTTCACGGATTGCACCGACGACATGCCACAAGTTCGCGACGAAATCTTCGGCCCAGTAATGTCTGTACTTAGCTTCACCGACGAAGACGAAGCCATCGCTCGTGCTAACGACACCAAGCTAGGCTTGGCCGCTGGCGTATTTACTAAAGACTTCGCTCGCGCTCACCGTGTAATTAACCAGCTACAAGCCGGTATTTGCTGGATCAACTCATGGGGTGCTTCACCCGCTGAAATGCCAGTAGGCGGTTACAAAGAATCTGGTATCGGTCGTGAAAATGGCATCGAGACCTTGTACCACTACACTCAAAACAAAAGCGTCTTTGTCGATCTGAACGACATTCAAAGCCCTTACTAGGCGGGTCGCTTAACTTTTAATAGATGAGAAAGGTCATGGCAAACGAAACGTACGATTACATTATCGTCGGTGCTGGCTCCGCAGGGTGTGTGCTGGCAGACCGACTGACAGAAAGTGGCGAACACAAGGTATTGCTACTGGAAATGGGCGGCTCAGATAAGAGCATCTTTATCCAGATGCCAACCGCCTTGTCTTATCCAATGAACACGACAAAATACGCGTGGCAGTTCCACACAGACAAAGAGCCAGGTCTTGATGGTCGCGAAATGCATTGTCCACGCGGCAAAGTATTAGGCGGTTCGTCATCTATTAACGGCATGGTCTATGTACGTGGCCACGCCTGTGATTTCAACCAATGGGAAGAAAACGGCGCTAAAGGCTGGAATTACCAAACTTGCCTACCTTACTTCAAAAAAGCCGAAACATGGAAAGGCGGCGCGGATTTATACCGTGGTGGCAACGGCCCATTGTCGACCAACAACGGCAACGACATGACCTACAACCCGCTTTACCAAGCCTTTATCGATGCTGGCGAAGAAGCAGGTTACGGCAAAACCGACGACTACAACGGTTACCGCCAAGAAGGCTTTGGCCCAATGCACATGACGGTGAAAAATGGTGTACGTGCTTCTACGTCTAACGCCTATTTACGTCGTGCCATGCAACGCCCTAACCTAACGCTAAAAACCGGTGTGCTTAGCCACAAAGTCATCCTCGATGGCAAATGCGCCAAAGGTATAGAGTTCAGCAAAAACGGCCAAACTCAGCAAGCTATCGCCAGCAAAGAAGTGATTCTATCGGCTGGCTCAGTTGGCTCACCACAGTTATTACAACTGTCTGGCATAGGTCCGAAAGACGTCTTAGATAAAGCCGGCGTACCAGTGCTTCACGAATTACCGGGCGTAGGTGAAAATCTGCAAGACCATTTGGAAGTCTACTTCCAGTACTACTGCAAACAGCCTGTAACGCTAAACAGCAAGCTTGGCTTGATCAGCAAAGGCTTGATCGGTACCCGCTGGATGCTTTTCAAAACGGGCCTTGGCGCGACTAACCACTTTGAATCTTGTGGTTTTATTCGCTCTCGTGCAGGCCTGAAAGCACCAAATATCCAATACCATTTCTTGCCTGCTGCCATGCGTTACGATGGTCAAGCAGCGGTGGAAGGCCATGGTTTCCAAGTACACGTTGGTCCAAACAAACCTGAAAGCCGAGGAAAAGTGTGGATTGAATCCGCTGACCCAGCGGCAAAGCCTCGTATCTTGTTCAACTACATTTCGACCGAGCAAGACAAGCAAGACTGGCGCGATACGATTCGCCTAACTCGTGAAGTGCTGCAACAATCTGCGCTAGACGATTACCGTGGCGATGAAATTCAGCCGGGTATGAACATCCAAAGTGATGCAGAAATCGACCAGTGGGTAAAAGAAAACGTCGAAAGTGCTTATCATCCATCTTGTACTTGTAAGATGGGCGATGACAACGACCCAATGGCCGTGCTGAACGAGCAATGCCAAGTGCGCGGTATCGAAAGCCTTCGCGTGGTGGATTCGTCTATTTTCCCGACCATCACCAACGGTAACTTGAATGCGCCAACCATCATGGTGGCAGAAAAAGCCGCCGACATGATTCTTGGCAAAGCAGCGTTACCAAGCTTAGATGCGCCCGTTTGGATTCATCCAGAATTTGAAACTAAGCAGCGCTAATAACAAAGTAAAAAAGCCCATAAAAAAACGCCTGCTAAATCCTAGCAGGCGTTTTTCGTTTAAGCGCTTCGCTCTATTTCAATAGCCGTTATTTCAATTCAGCTATTTAATCTGAAACACAGCAAAACCATTGTCGTCTAAAGACTGGTAGGACATGTTTTTACTCGCTGCCTCTTTGGCTTTTGGCGACGTAGTAAACAACACCTTCGCTTTACCGAAACTCGCAAACGTCCAGTTACCGTCGGCCGCTGGATTTATGGTTGTCTGGCTCAATAAGTAATTTGCCACCACATCGCGGTTCTTATCTGGCGCATCAATAACAATGGTCTCGCCATTAAGGTTAGGGAAATGGCCACCACCGCCCGCACGATAATTGTTGGTTGCCACCAAGAACTCATCTTTCATTCTTAACGGTTCACCGTTAAACATCGCCTTGGTAATGCGATGTGCGTCTTTATTAACCACCTCACCGTCCGCATTGTAACGAGCAGGCTGGGTGACATCGATCTTGTACGAGATACCGTCGATTACATCAAAGTTATAAGTTGGGAAAGATTGATTTACCAGTTCTTGTGACTTAGCAGAGCTAGCATCGATTTGATTAAACTGGCCGGCAGCCGCTTCTAACCATTCCACCACTTGCGCACCGGTCAATTTCACGACTTTTAGGTCATTCGGATAAATGTACAAATCACTGACATTTTTCAGGGCGATATCGCCTTTTGGTACATCCGTGTAATAATCTGGACCACCACGACCGCCGGCTTTAAATGGCGCGGCAGCAGATAAGATAGGCAAGCCTTCATAAGACGTACCACGAACAATATTTTCCACATACCAAATCTGCGCATTGTTGACTATCTGGATGGATGGGTCATCTTGCACCAACGCAAAAAAACTATTGATGTCAGCCGTGGATTCGCCCACTTTGCGACGCATATAGGCTAGTGTGCCTTCATGCTCCGTTTCAATCGCCTTATTCACTGCCGCATCCGCTTCGACTAATGGCACAGTCTTACGGCCTTCACGACGAGCAATGGCACGAACTTCTGCTTTGCCATCGGCGACTTTCCAACCATTGCCAGCAGGCTCAAGCGTCAGATCAATCACCCCAAGGTGAGAACCCCAAAAGCCGGGCATAGTTGCAGGTTTACCAAATACCGTGCCTTTTTCGCCATCCACACCTTCAAAGGCGGCTAATGCCTTGTCGCCAGGGAATATTCGATGCGAGTGACCAAACAAAATCGCATCAATGCCATCGACTTTTGCAAGATGATAAGACGCGTTTTCTTCGCCTTTCATATAAGGGGAATTCATCATGCCACTGTGCGGAATCGCGATAATCACATCCGCGCCTTTGGCTTTCATTTCAGGAATGTATTTGTTGGCGGTTTCGATAATGTCTTTGGCGATGACTTTATGGGTTAAATTGTCTTTATCCCACGTCATAATTTGTGGTGGCACAAAGCCAATGTAACCTACTTTGACCGTTTGTTCTTTGCCGTCAGAATCGACGAAGGTTTTGTCTTGAATCAGATAAGGCTGGAAATACGGCTGATCGTTAGATGCATCGTTGTCACCGTCGTCTACATACACATTCGAGTTAACATAAGGGAAATTAGCGCCACTTAAACTTTTCATTAAAAAGTCTAAGCCATAGTTAAATTCGTGGTTACCGATATTACCCACATCGTAATCCAACAGGTTCATTGCTTTAAACGCCGGGTGCGTTTCACCGAAGCGCAATACACGGCCTTTCGCCACATAATCACCCAATGGTGTGCCCTGCAATAAGTCACCGTTATCCACCAATACAGAGTTCGTTACTTCTGCACGTGCGGCTTTGATCAAGGTCGCCACACGAGACAACCCGACCGCATCACTTTGCTTATCGCCGTAGTAATCGTAATCCACTAAGTTCATGTGAATATCCGTAGTTTCCATGACTCGCAAGTCAATAGTCGAAGCCTGCGCCATCGCAGCAAACAGCAAAGAAGAGGCGAACATAGTCGCGCCCTTAGGAACAAAAAACGTCATGAAAATACTCCATTCACAAAGATCTTTCTGATTAAAAAATACTAACCAAAAAGTCAGTTTTTATAGTAAGACGATTTTATGCGAACTTCATGCCTTTTTTGTGACAGGTCTTGAAAGATTGTTTTTCAAAAAATTCGAGTCTTGTGATGAAGAGATCTGTCGGCCTGAAGGCGCGACTTACACCAACACGTCGGATGACGGTCGTGCCTTCCTCATCCAACCTACAAGGCTTAACGCATCCATACAATGAGAACCAAACGGCGTTTTGATGAGGTAGGCGATAGTTTCGAAGAGAAACGCCGTTTGGTTCGAGTCATGTGGAAACACAAAGCACTAGCGTTTAAACCAGCGCCACACAAATAGCACTTTAATCAAAGCAGCAGCGACATAGGTCATGGCGCAGGCGGTGAGGATTTTCTTCACTTTGGGTAGGTCTTCCTGTGGGATGTAGTTGCCTTCTCTTAAAATGGGAAGTGCTTTATTAAAGCTGGCGTCCCATTCTTCTGGCAGTATCGCTAGCTGCACGATGACCGCTAATAATCCGGATAAACCAACAACCAAAGCATGCAAAGGCACAGCGTAGGGAATATGTAGCAGCAAGCTCAAGGCGGGCCAACCAATTAATAACCCAGCGGTAATACGACGAGCAAAATGCGCCAAGGGCAAATAGCGCGTGCTTAGATGAGAGATCTTTTGCTTCTTCTCGTGGGCGATGGCATGCCCTACTTCGTGAGCCGCCACAGCAACGGCAGTTAAAGAGCGCCCATTAAACACGCTAGGGCTGAGACGAACGATATGTTGTCCAAAATCAAAATGGTCGTGGCCTTCTTGTGTGGTCTCAATGTTAACCTCGTTTAATTCAAAGCGTTTTACCAAGTGCGTCGCCAGTTCTCCACCTGTTCCAGGTAAGTCCTCACGGTCCGTTGCATAACGTTTCAAGGTAAATTTCACCCATGCGCTTGGCCCAACGATCAATGTTATAACGCCCAGTATTACTATAATCCACAACATAGTTTTGTCTTTTTCAATATCCCGTTATTAAAAAATACCCGTCGCAACTTTGACCCTTTTTAGGTTCGTAACATACACTGTAATGAATTAATGCCTAAGCAGACGAGACAGATATGAAAAACCCTTTAGTCGGCCCTATCCTCGAAATCCTACGACTTCACCCTGATGGTATCAGTGAATTCGATATTCTTAAGACACTAAAAGAGCAATTACCCGAATTCAGTCAGCTCGCCGACGATATGAACCTACAACTTTTCCGCCAGCATTTTCTAATCATGAATGCCTTGTATCAGCTGCAAAGCAGTTTATGGCAAGAAGAGAATCTCCTGCTAAATATTAGCGCATTACGTATTAACCTACTCAGTGCAACGCAAATTCAGCGCTCTGCCAGTACTAATTTAAGCGATAGCGTAGACGCAAAGTTAGCTGCTTACTACCTTGATTGGGAAGAATACGAAAAAACTGACGCAGACGCCGTAGCACAGCTACTGAATAGTTTTTACAAAGGCATCAGCTTACCGGGCAATAGAGACTCGGCCCTCAAGACACTACAATTAAAAACCTCGAATCCCAGCAAATCAGACATTAAACAGCAATACAGAAAGCTGGCTCAGAAACATCACCCAGACAGAGGCGGTGATCAAGATGTATTCATCGGTCTAAGACAAGCCTACGAGTATTTAATGTTCTAGGCGGCAGTGCGTTGATAAAGTGTAAAACTCCCTCCTAATGATTGCTTTCACTTCTATAAAAATTCAAGATGAACCTCGCTCTTTCTGTGCGGTCAAAACATGACACTCAGTTACTTTACCGATTTATTTTATAGAAATAGGGCTTATGATTTTTTCATTTTTTATACGACACTTGCTACCCACTAAAGCACAATACCGCTTTCTACTTCGCCCACTTTGTCTTGCCTCCTTCGTGTTCCTTAGCAGCTGCAGCGTGAATGAAATAGACAGTTCCAATGACTTCGAAAACAACGGCCGTGACACCGCTGCGCTTAAGCGTGAAACATTATATTTGCAAGAAAGCCTGCCACCAGGGTTGCCGATGCCGGACGAAAGTTTTCAGAGCGGTTTGCAGCAGCAGATCACCTACTTAAACCGCATTCAAGATAAGACGCTATTTTTAGAGAATACCCATACCAGCGTGGCTGATTTAAGAATCGTTGCCGAAGAAATAAACAATTGGTTACAGAATCCAGTCCAACAACCTCAACTTATTGCTCATCAATTAGCGGGACAAGACCAAAGAGGTAACGTACAAATCACAGGCTATTATGTGCCTATTATACCTGTTCGGCATTTACCAGACGAGGTCTACCGTTACCCGCTTTACCGCAAGCCTGTGCAACGGAATACCGAAGGAAAGTACCCATCCCGTGAAGAGATAGATTTTGAAAATGCCCTAGCAGGACAAGGTTTGGAAATTGCCTATACGGCCAGTTTAGTCGATAACTTTTTCCTCCACGTGCAAGGTTCTGGCGTCGTCGAGTATGAGGATGGCGAGCAGAAGTTGCTGTCATGGGGCGGCGTAAACGGTCATGCTTATCGCAGTTTAGGCAAAGAGCTTATTGAGCGGGGTGAGATCGATCGAGCCCATATTTCCGCCCAGAGCATTCGTCAGTGGCTAAGCGATAATCCAGACCGTAACCGCGAAATTTTGTCGACAAACCCAAGCTATTTGTTTTTCAGTGAAGGGCCAAAAGCACCAATTGGTGCAGCTAATGTGCCTTTAACGCCTCTTTATTCAGCGGCTGTTGACCCGAAAGTAATTCCTTTAGGTTCTATCTTGTTGGCACAGGTGCCAAAACTCGACGCTTACGGCAACCTAGTTGGTCATGAATTTCGACTTTTGTTAGCACAAGATAAAGGTGGCGCTATCAAGGGACCAGGTCATATTGATTGGTATCAGGGCATTGGCGAAGAAGCGCACTTTCATGCAGGTCAGCTAAAGCATTTTGGCAAAGTGTGGCTGCTACTCCCTAAAAACCCAGCACCAGAAACACTCATCGCCCAGTAACAGCTATCTATCAAAGCTCGCTGAGCTTGAAGG
This sequence comes from Marinomonas foliarum, assembly GCF_016906065.1. Lineage (NCBI taxonomy): Bacteria > Pseudomonadati > Pseudomonadota > Gammaproteobacteria > Oceanospirillales > Oceanospirillaceae > Marinomonas > Marinomonas foliarum. The sequence continues at coordinate 1,674,882 of NZ_CP070273.1, forward strand.
ATACGGGAAGGTTAATTTTTAGCTCAGTTTCTACCATGTCTTTAGAGAAGACTGGTAACGGAACTGAGCGTTTAATCATGTCCAATACGGCTTTATCAAGGCGCTTATGCCCAGAGCTTTTTGTAATGACCACATTAGTAACAGAACCATTCGCATGCGCAACAAATGACAAGGAAACAACCCCTTCTTCATTACGACGGCGAGACGCTCTTGGATAACGTTTATTCTGAGCCAACACCGATGTTAGCTTAGTAAAATAGTTTGCTGTTGCGCCTGGGTTACCGCCTGTCGTTGCTGAATTAGAGCTACCAGTGGTCACTTTCTGATTCGCTGACGATGGCGTTGCAACAGGCTTAGACGTTGCCTTTTTTACTACTTGAGTCTCTTTCTTGGGCTCTGGTTTTGGTTTTGGCTCTGGTTTTGGCTCTGGTTTTGGCTCTGGTTTTGGCTCTGGTTTTGGCTCTGGTTTTGGCTCTGGCTTCACTACTTCCACAGGAGATTCCTGCTTCACAACAACTGGCGCAGGCTCTTTGATAATTTCTGGTTCTACAACTGGCTCCGGCTCAATGACTGGTTCTGGTTCTGGTTCTGGTTCTGGTTCTGGTTCAACGACAGGCTCTTCTTCCACTGCTTCTGGCTCGACCTCTTCTTGAACGTCTTCAATAGGCTCTTCTATAACTTCTTCAACTTCTTTGCTTTCTTCTTGAGCGACTGTCGTTTGAGAAGCAACGCCAAGGTCGCCCACCATACCTAGATCAAACTCAATACCTTGAGAGCCTGCAGACTGACTACCCTCCGTTGGCGCATAAAATACCGCGTAGAAAGCACCAGCATGGACAGAAACAGCAAGTCCACCCGCAATAATCCAATGGCGCGTGGAAATCATTCGCTTCCTCGCTCTAGCTGAGTAGCCAAGCTAACCTTCGTAAGGCCAGCTAAACGCACTTGATTAAAAATGGGACGTAGTTTTTCTAACGAAATAGCGCCATCGGCTTTAATTTGTACCCAAAAGGCCTCAGGATCGGATGATGAATCAAAGGATTTTTCTAAATACGCTTGAATATCATCGACGACAAATAACGCGTCATCCACATACAAGCTATTATCCGCACCCAGCACGATCTCAATATTTGGGTCAGTTGTCGCTCGGGTCTCGTTAACGGATTGAGGAGGAACGACAGCAATAGGATCTGCTTTTTGAATTTGCCCTGCGACCATAAAGAACACCAACATCAAAAACACCACGTTAATTAGTGGCACCATGTTGTCGTCGTTACTGGCGTTTCTCGCGGCGTATTTTTCGCCTATTTTCATTTCAACTCCGGCATGGCAAACGCATTCGCAATAGAAACGGTTTTTGCGCCATTGAGTTTTAAGCGATCAGCAAGATGCATCAAGGTTTGCAACGTCACACCATCTTCAGCTTTAATGACAAAAACACCTTCGTTATGATCTGCAATGAGTGAATGAAAAGCGGATTGATCAGAAAATCGGAGTGCTCGCCCGTCTACCCAAACCTGATCGTCGTTTTGTTTTAACGTCAGCACAAGGTTGTCTGGTTTTTCTTGAGCCGGATCTTGTGGATCACTAGAAACAGACAAAGGCGTATCAACAAGTCGCCAAGGCACAAAAGTCGAGGTCAGCATGAAGAACAACAGCAAGATAAACACCACATCAATCAGTGGTGTCAGGCTAATTGCGTTCTTACGCTTAGGTTGAGACAAATTAAGCGGCATGCAATAACTCTTCGTCAGCCTTTTCTACTAATTCTTTTGTTTGCTTACTGGTAAATACTTGAGTAACAGCGTCGTTCATATTGTGAGCAATACGTTCTACCTTGCGCTCTAACCAGCTTTGTAATGTTACGACTGGAATGGCTACTGCCAAACCTACTGCGGTCGTTAGCAGCGCCTGCCAAATACCGCCGGATAGAACAGAAGGGTCAACTTGATTGCCCGCACCTTCCATCTGCTGGAAAGCCGTGATCATACCCAATACCGTACCGAGCAAACCTAATAATGGGCTCAATGTCGCAATAATTTCTAGAGGTCGAAGATAAGAACGAAGCTGATTAAGTTGATTCATCGCACGACGTTCTACTTCTTCACGAATTAACTCTGCTTGAGTATTCGTCTCTAATAGCACGCGCATTGTATAAGCCACTAAGGCATCTATAGGACGTTTCTCATCTAATTTTTCAAGCGCATCTTCGCAGTTACCAGCACGCCAATCGTTTAAGGCGAGATTACTTGTTTTAAGGCTTTCGGCACGCAGGGAAGACAGCTGCCATAACTTCAATAGGACAATGGTTAGAGCAACGACAGAAAAAACCATCAATATCCAAACTACAGGCCCACCGACCTGCAAAAAGTCGACTATTTTCTGCTGTACTGAATTTTCCACGACACTCTCCAATGAATAATATTAACCAATTAAATGGTAGTCATTCTCAACCACATTTTCAATACATAATTATTTAAATAAAAAGATAGATATGGCGGAGCGATAAATTCACTAGGAACAAGAAAGTAACAGGCCTAATCATGCAGAACTCTACATGATTAGGTGATTATGGAAGTAGTAACAATAGATAGAATGACCGTATACAGTCTATAACCAACCACGATGTTTAAAGTACCAGTATGGCGCAAACGCAGAAAACACCATTAAACCTAATGCCGCCGGATAGCCGTAATCAAAACCCAGCTCCGGCATGATTTCAAAGTTCATCCCGTAGATACTGGCAACCAAGGTTGGTGGCAAAAACACCACCGAGGCAATGGAGAAAATCTTGATGATTTTGTTCTGCTCAATATTAATAAAGCCCTGAGTGGAATCCATCAAGAAGTTGATTTTATCGAACAGAAAGGTGGTATGAGACATCAAGGTTTCAACGTCACGCATTACCTCGCGTAGCGTTTCTGAATACTCTTGCTTATTAGGTAAATGGCGCAACAAGAAGGAAATATTACGCTGTGTATCCATCAAACAAAGGCGAATTTTTCCATTACTGTCTTCTTGGCGTGCTAATTTTTCGATAATGGTATCCAGTTCAGTTTCGTCATCTTCTAACACCAAGTGACTTACATCTTCGAGCTGTCTATGGGAATCTTCTAACGTATCCGCATGGTTCTCTACTTTGTTTTCCAGCAAGGTCACCAATAAATGCGCCGGTGAATCAACCAGAATATGGCCTCGTCGGGCACGCATGCGCAACAACCTAAAATCAGCTAATTCTGTTTCACGGATGGTGATCAGTCTGTCTTGCTGCAAGATGCAAGCAACGGTGGCGGTTTTATGCCGTCCTTCCGTTTGGTTCAAAAATAGAGAGTGAACATGAATGCCAGCTTGATCGACAAAACAACGGGCAGAGGCTTCAATTTCTTCTACATCGTCCGATTCAGGCAGATCGGTTCTTAATAGCGCTTTAAGCAGCAAACGCTCTTCGTCGTCAGGCTCAGCGGCGTCAATCCAGTTGGCTTCTTTTTGAAGGGTGGCAAAGTTCTCGTCTTCTTTGGAAATCTCTTGAATCAATCCATTGCGGATTTTAAAAAATCTTAACATGCTACATCCTCGGTATGCTCGGCACCTTACACCATTATACTTAGGTTATAGCCTACGTCTGTGACAAATTAATGAGAATAAAAAGGACATTAAGCAACATATCCCTTAGTAAAAAACAAATCGATAGGCCACATAAAATAACAATAGCGCCATTCCACGGTTAACCCAGGCCATTACCTTGGGATTAATCGCTGCGTTTTTAAGCCGAGAGCCCGCCAACAAATACACACTTGGCGCCCCACAAGCCATTAGAGCAAGACCAAATGACCACAAAGCAATTTGACTGCCTTCAATATGAAAGCGAGGAAATTGCACGCTAACAATCGGCACAATGGCCACTAACGATTTAGGGTTACACAACTGAAGAATCAGACCCGTTTTAAAACTCACTGCCTTGTCTTGTGCTCTCACCTCTGCCTGCTGAAAACTCGCTTGCAGAATTTTCACTCCTAGATAAGCAATATAAATTCCACCCAAAATGGCGATAATCGATTGATATTTAAGAGGAATAATATCACCCCCTAAATAGCCAATCAGAAGAAATAAGATCAGCATGGCCAACCCGACGCCGACACAATACAAAAAAGCACGCCAGCCTTGGCCATTTACGCCAGCCAAAAGCGCCAACATATTGGCAGGTCCGGGGCTGTACATAACACCAAAGGCGTAGATGATTATTGCGAGCATGGAAACTCCTCAAATGGGGATTTGATACAAAGACGTAATAGAAAAGAATTAGCTATAAGGTGAAGTTTGCCGCTAAGTACGCAGCAAAGTACGCCTAAATTGATAAGGCGTGAGCCCAAACATGGGCTTAAATCGACGATTAAAATAACTCAGGTCGGTGAAGCCAAAGGTAAACGCCACGTCGGCTGGAGACATTCCTAGCTCAAGCGCGTCTTTGGCGCGGTTCATTCGATAATTTTGCCAGTATTGGTGAGGCGTCATACCAAAATAATCACGGAAGCAGCGCAATAAATGGTACTTCGACATATGCGCTACTTGGCTTAGTTCATCAAGTGACACTTCAGCACTCACATGAGCATGTAAGTACTCGCGAACTCGCTCAAAGACAGGGTCTTTCAATCGCTGCTTAGCTTCTATTTTAATACCCTTTTGACATGCCAAATATTCAGCAAATTCAAACAAGGCAGAGGAATATTCCAGTGCAGATGTAGCAGAACTTTCTACCAAAGCAGCCAAGCGCAAAATGTGCGCTTTGAGCACCGCATCCTGTTGCACAGGAAGTTCAACACGAAAGTCTTGCGAGCGACGAATACCAGCACTTTCAAGCATGGGGGTTAATTGATCAGGATGGACATAAAGCATCTTGTAGTGAAGAGGATCATCCGCACCTGAATGACCATCGTGAGCTTCTTCCGGATTAAACACAATCACATTGCCAGCATAGCTTTTGTGATGTTCACCTAAAGCAAAAAAATCCTGACGACCAGATAAAGTTACGCCGAAAGAAAACTCCTCATGGGCATGAGTGCCATAAGAAAAATCGCTCATAGAGGCTTCCAGCAACATCACCTCATCGAGGGCTGCACTTTTCGCAAACTGAAAATGATTTTCTACTGACATCACAACCTCCCGAAACTAGCCTAATCAATAACAATAGACTAACCAATAACAAACAGAAAAGATTGGACGATATTGCGGTATTACAACTTATTCCGCACTAGCTCAGTATCAACTTGTTATTGCGCTATATCCAATCTTGCTTCTCGAATGATACCGTTACTTCACTTTCAAGTTTGCCAGTATGAGCTGTCGATAAAGGCTCAACCATCATAAAATGAGTATCTTTTTTTGCTTTAGGGCAATGCTCTACACCCTTAGGGACAACAAACATTTCACCAGTGTTGAGTACAACATCTCCGCTTCTCATCTGCAAAGTCAGTTGCCCTTTGAACACAATAAAAAGTTCATCTTCATGCTCATGTGTATGCCAAACAAGCTCATCACTTCCTTTTGCTATTTTAACTAGTTGGCCATTTGATTCCGCAATAATCTTCGGAGCCCACTCCTCTGTGAACAATCCAAACTTTTCGTTAATATTGATTTTATTCAATGCATTACTCTCCGGAACAAGACTACTTTTGATAGTACGTAGGCACGCACATTTCACGCTTACCCAAAGAGAAAGCGTCTAACAAAAGACTAAAAAAACGGTTAATTGATGAATTCTTAAAGGCGCATCTAAGTCTAAATTTCTTGTAACTTAAATTCATAAGAATGCGTCAGGATCAGACTTAAGCCCCTGAAACAATAGATATAGACTAACCAATAACAAACAGAAAAGATTGGACGATATTGCGGTATTACGTCTTATTCTGTACTAGCTTTTTCTCAACCTGTTCAAGCGCTCTGCGATACATACGCCAAGCACAAATACCCGCAAGAACATTACCGATCAAGACGCCGAAGAACAGCCCTTTAAGTCCGGCTAATTCAGAACCAATCCATAGACAAGGCAAGAAGAAGGCAAACAGTCGCAATGCAGATATCGTCAAAGCGGTATAAGATTTACCAAGCGCATTAGAGATCGACACCATCAACATACAAATGCCGAGTAGGCCTAAACTCACCGGCACTATCATCAAATGCCAATGCAAAATCATCGATACTTCTTCATCACTGGTCATCAAGTTCGCCAACAGACCCGAGACGAAGAAAGTAACCACTGCAACCAATAGTTGAAATGATAATACGAAACGACAGGCTAAACGCACAACATAACGAACATCATCTAAACGCCCTTCGCCTAACAACCGTCCGACCATGGGTGGCATGGACATAGTCAGCGCCAACACGGCCACAATAGAGAAAAATTCAAAGCGCGAGCCCAGCGCCCAAGACGCTACCGCTGCCGTACCAAACCCAGCAATCAGCTTAGTCGCCAACATAGAAGAAACTGGCGGTAGCAGCTGGCTAACCATCGCAGGCCCCATAATATGACCTATCGACGTCAAACTTTTGCCGACATTGAGATCTTGCCAATCAAAGGTAATCCAGTGCTTACGAGCGACTTGCGGCGCAACAATCAAAGTACCTAAAGCAAACGCCACCGTAGTTGCCATCGCGGCGCCATTCAAACCAAGATCAAAAGTGAAGATAAAAATTGGATCCAGCACCAAGTTAAGCACGCTGGTCACAATCATCATGATACCTGGCAACATGGTATTACCATTAGATCGACAAATGCTGTAATAAAAATAGATGAGCGCCCCGACCCAAGCGCTGAGTAACCAGTGAGGCCAGTAAGAATCAATAACAGGATAAACAGAATCCGGCGCACTCAATAACGCCAAAATAGGATGACGTGAGAACCAAATGATCACACTAAAGAAAGCAATCCCCACGCTTCCCATCATTAATACCAAACCACCTAATTGCTTGGCATAACGCGTATTCCCTGCCCCTAACGCACGAGAAATAATCGCCGTTGTTGCGATCCCTAACCCGACTTGCAGACCAATGACGACCATCTGAATAGGCAGAGTAAAACCCTGTGCAGCTAAGGGCAAAATACCCAATTGTCCGATAAAGGCACTGTCCACCAGCTGGAAACTCATCAACGACAAAATGCCAAACATCATCGGCCATGTCATGGAAAAAAGTTGCTTCGCTAAGGAATCAGATTGGGATATTTGGGATGACATAGAAATAGGTGTGCTCTTACTAAAAAACTGAGCTTACATTCTAACCTATTTTGGTGAACACAGGATGACACCCATCTTCACCAAACCAACTATGCGCTGAAAAACCTTATTCTACGGTATGACGCTGACTGTACTTGTACCCATACCTCAGCATCACAAAAGCAATGATAGAAAAAATAACAAAACCGCTTGCCAATGGCGTCACAGTAAAATGATAAAACTGCCCAATCACGGTCGATAAAATAATCGCCAGAAAGCTGGATAACGATGAAATAACGGAAGCCCCAAGCCCCGCCATTTTTCCTAGCGGCTCCATCGCCATGGCGTTTACATTACCAAACACCATACCGAAGCAGGAAAACATCACCATTCCCAACCCCATAAAGAGCACAAAAGGCGGAACGCCATCAAAGTAAAAAGTTGATAACAGCAAAACAAAAGAAGAGGTTAACAGTACGCTCAACGCACTTATCACACAGCGCAGCATACCGATTCGCAGTACAATCTTGCCGTTTGAGAAATTGATAACAGCAGAGCCAATCGCCAACATGGCAAAGAACAAAGGAAAGCGATCACCTGTGTCATACACATCCTGAAAAATGGATTGGGCAGTGCTTATATGCAACATCAAACCACCAAAAATACAGCCCAATAACACAGTATAGGCCATGACATCACCACGGCTAAGTATGATACGAACATCGGCCACTAATCGTTTTCGGTTAAGTGGAATACGGTTCTCTTTCGACAAGGTTTCAGGCTGACGCAGCAGCAACCATACGCCTGCAATGGTTGCTTGAGTCATTAACAAACCAAAAATCCAACGCCAATCTGCGACTTGCAACACGAGCTGCCCAATAGAGGGAGCAAGCATAGGCACTAAAATAAACACCATCATCACAAAGGACATAATGCGTGCCATCGCAGCGCCTTTGTACATATCTCGGATCAAGGCGCGAGACGCGATTTTTGGCCCAGCAACGCCAAACCCTTGTATCATGCGCCCCAGCAAAAACATCTCGATGGACGACGCCAACAACGCCACCACCGAACCGATAAGATACACACAGATACCAAGTAAAATACTTTTTTTACGGCCGATGGCATCGGACAAAGGTCCAAAGAAAATCTCCCCAAACACCATACCTAGTATCATTGCTGAGACGATCCACTGGGTTTTCTGGTAATCCACCACAGCCAGAGACTCAGCAATGAAAGGAAACGCCGGCAACATGGCATCCATACTCAACGCCGTCAGCGACATCATCAGAGCAAACAAGGCCACCAGTTCTTTTTCAGCCAAGCGTTTTATCGGCAATTCTGTAGATTGTGGCGAATGTAGAAGAGACATCCCTTTCCTTAGCGATTAATAAAATGGACTAATAGTTTACTCGCCTCCTTCAGCATCTCGCAATTATTTAGCAGGCGAGCTTGCTAACAATTCCTGTACCGCCGCTTTTACGTCTTGAATTAACTCGGCTTCGTCCACACCAAGCACTTGGCCATTTTCAACCACTCGCTTACCGTTCACAAAGCTATGTTTAATCAGTGTCGGTTCACCACATAAGATTGGCGCTTCTAATAGGCTGTGCACGCCAGAATAACGCGGAGCATCAAGAGAGTACAAAACCAAATCGGCAGCATAACCTTCGGCTATTTGCCCTGTTTTAAGCCCCAAAAGATCCGCGCCGTTTTGCGTTCCCCATTTAAGCACTTGCGCCACGTTTGTTGCTGTCGGTCCACCCTGAGTGCGATGTAACAACCACGCGAGATTCAACTCTTGCAGCATGGAAGCATTTTCACTAGACGCAGAACCATCCACACCAATAGCAATAGGAATCCCAGCTTTTTCCATTTCAAGAACTGGTGCGATACCGCTGCCGAGTCGACAGTTTGATGTGGGGCAATGGGCAATTCGCGTCTTGGTTTGCGCTAGTAATTCAATTGCATGAGCATCCGCTTGCACCAAGTGAGCGAACCACACATCGTCGCCTAACCAATCACAGTGAGCGGCGTAATCAATGGCGCTCATACCGAAATTTTGTTGCGCCATTTGCTCATCAAAAGACACTTCCAATAAATGTGAGTGGCGCAGCAGGTTTCGCTCTTTTGCCCACTGAGCATAACCACGTAAGTCTTCTGCTGGCGATGTGTGAACCAAACTGGTCGGCGCGACGACCAAGCGTCGCATGCTGAATGGGTTGTTGTCATGGTAGCGTTTGTAGGAAGCATCAAGGCGATCTAATGACAATTCCAATGATTCAGGAACAATGCCGCTGTCTTTCATACCTTTATGACTGCCTTGCACCGTTGCGCCACCACGGCATAAAACTAAGCGAATACCTAAATCTTCGGCAGCACGCCAAACAGCGTCTTCCAATTCTGGTGATGTGTTCGCATGGTACAAATAATGATGATCTGCACAGGTCGTCACACCAGAGCGCAATTGCTCGTACAGGCCTAATTTCGCTGCGACATACATTAAATCTGGCGTAATTTGTGGCCAGAATCGATACGGCACGCTTGCCAGCCATTCCCCTAAACCTTGGTTCAAACCAGCAGGAACGCCTTTTAGTATCGACTGAGCAAGATGATGGTGAGTATTCACAAACCCTGGGTAAACCACACAGTGAGACGCATCTATTAACTCGTCGTCAGGCTCGCGATCTAGCGTTGGAGCAATGGCGGCAATCACGCCATCTTTAATACGGATATCTTGAGGAAGCTCATAACCTGCAACGGCTTTGGCTTGGCGGATTAAATACTGGGGCATAACACTCTCCTTTTTAGGAAAGAGCAATGTCCAGGCCAAAAGGCTTAACCGCTTCTACTCTTTAATTCACATACAACTTAACTAAGTCAACAAGCAAACCTTGTACCAGTCTATGCAACGGCAGTAAGCACACAGCAAGCACGAACCATTCATCATATTTCACATGCTATTAATCATATTTATGGTGCGACTAGACCACAATACGCCCAATTCAAGTGCAGAACAGAGCACTAACTACCACATAACTGCCGAATTTATAGACAAATATATTTGGCCTGCTTGTTGCTTAGTCATAAGTGGCGCAAATAGTTTGCGTGGCGCAATGAGTAGAAGCGGTCAAGTTTGGTGTCGGGTTCCGACAAACCAAATTCGGGCATTGCTCACTGCCTTTATCGACAACCCAAAGAGGATGTCGAAAGGGAAGTGACAGCCGTATCTACTTAATTCGACTGTGTACCCAGCCCTCTCGCTCTTTCCTCATCTTGTTTTCTTTGTGGTTGTTTCACTAACTGAGCTTGGCTTGCTTAGAAAAGCAGAGCCAGATCTATGATGAAACATGGAGAAAACAATGAACAAGACAACCTTATTTCGTAATCTATGCCTAGCTGGGGCCATGGCATTGACAGCCTTAAGTGGAAACGCGGTTTTCGCCGCTGATAAAGTAAAGTTTCAGCTAGATTGGTTACCTGGTGGCGATAAAGCACCGGTTTATGTAGGCATCAAAAAAGGCTTTTTCAAAGACGTTGATTTAGACGTCTCTGTGGCAAGCGGCCGAGGTTCCACCGACGCGATCAGCAAACTCGCCACTGGTAATGCCGACATGGGCTTATCTGACTTGGTCGCGTTATTAATGGCAAAAGCACAAAATGATATGCCGGTTTCCGCGGTGTATTCCGTCTTTAGTAAAGCGCCCCACGCTTTCTTTGTGCCTGCTGATTCAGACGTTAAAAGCGTCAAAGACGTCGCAGGAAAACGCATTGCCACCTCGCCTTATACGTCTTCAAATGTCTTTTTACCCTTATTGTTAGAAGTGAATAACGTTGATCCAGACAGTATCAAATTGGTCAAAGCTGACGCTGGTGCACTAAACCCAATGTTACTTTCCGGTAACACTGACGTAGTTATTTCATGGATAACAGATACGGTAATTTATCAGCAACAAGCCAAAAGCGCCGGTAAAACTTTGCGAGTATTGCCATGGTACGATGCCGGTTTAGAGTTTTACTCGACTTCTGTTATTGCCTCTGACCGCTTTATCAATAAGCACCCAGATGTGACAAAACGTTTTGTTCAAGCCTATAAAAAAGCCATCAAATATACTTGGGAGTACCCAGAAGAAAGCGGGCAAATCGTTCATGACATGGTGCCAGAAGTTGATGCTAGTACTGCAACAAACACAATTAATTCAATCAAATCCTTGGTTTATAACGCCGTCAGTGATCAAGATGGTTACGGCGCATTCACCAAAGAGCGACTCGCCACCACATGGAAATGGACAGCCGAAGCACAAGACATTGCCGTCGACAGTTTTGACCCTGAAAGCGCCGTTAATCGCCAGTTTCAGCCTTAAATAACCATCATGATCTTGTAAAAGAGAAATGCTAAAAAAGCCCATTTATTTGGGCTTTTTTATTGCTATTAGACGCAAATAGCTTCTATTTAGAGTAAAATACCTTTATTAAAAACAATAACAGAGGTCGATATGGACATAGGTCTGGCCAAGCATTTAAAACTCAATCAACTACGCTTAATTTCGGTTATTTCCGAGCATGGTCAACTGGGCATTGCTGCGGATGAAATGGCAATGACACAACCTGCTGCATCACGCATGTTGAGTGAAATTGAACAAACTATCGGTACACGTTTATTTATTCGTCATGCCAAAGGCATGGAACCAACCTTGGTTGGTCAAGCAGTGGCACGCCGGGCGCACAACCTTTTAGTTGAGTTACGCGATCTTGCCCGTGAAGTAGACGAACTTAAAGAAGGCGGCGGCGGAACAACCGCTATTGGCGCAGTCACTGGCGCGGCAGTGGGATTTGTCATTCCCGCTATTCAGCAATTGCGAGCTATCGCCCCCAAAGCCGAAATTGATATTAACGTCGATACCAGTGATGTTTTAGTTCGCGATTTAGTCGCTGGACACAATGACTTCGTGCTTGCCCGTATTCCCAAACAATACGACGCCAACGAATTTGAGATTTACCCAGCGCGCACAGAATCAGTCAATTTATTAGTTCGAAAAGACCATCCATTAGCTCACTTAGATGTCGTCAAAGTAAAAGACTTAGCTCATTTTGAATGGGTCATGCAGTCTCACCGCGCTCCCATACGCGAAGCGGTTGAAGCCGCTTTTATGGAAGAACGAGCTGAATTGCCATTAAGTATAACCAATAGCACCTCCTTGCTCGCCTTAATTGCTATTCTTGTTTCCTCTAACGCTATTGCCCCTATCGCAAGAGAAGTAAGTGATTTGCTAATAGGGAATCAAGTTCGAGCAGACTTAAAAGCACTTAAGCTAGACCGTAAGATTATCATGAGCCCTTATTACTTATTACAAATGCGTGGTCGCCAATTGTCTCCTCTTGCCAATCAACTCAAACGTTTAGTGCTTGCCGAGTTGGAACAAAAGCCAGCGCACAGTTAAACTATTGGCTATTAACTTTACCAAGAAGCAAAAAAAAGCGAGTCGGTTGCTTTCAAAACCGAACTCGCTTAATAACCCGCCTTGGGATATTTAATGCTTAAGAACTAGCCAGCTAGATCTTTTGGTAACAATGCCTTTGGTATGTTTTGGTAACAAACAGGACGCAAGAAACGACGAATCGACAAGGTGCCGACTGAGGTTGCACCGAAATTTGTCGACGCCGGATACGGCCCGCCGTGAACCATGGTGTCGTTCACTTCAACTCCTGTTGGGAAACCATTTGCTAGCAAACGACCAGCTTTGCGTTCCAATACAGGCAAAAGCTTCTGACATGCTGAATGGTCACCTTCATCAAGGTGAATCGTACACGTCAACTGACCTTCCAAATGACGAGCCAACTCGACCATCTGCTCGACGCTTTCCGCCAGAACCACCAAACCAAGAGGACCAAAGACTTCTTGATGAAGAGTTGGGTGATCTAGCCATGCTTGACCCGTTACCGTGAACAAGTTTGGCAATGCCGTTCTATCCGTTGTGTCTGTTGTACGAACAACCGACTCAATACCCGTTTTTTCTATTGCAGCAACACCAGAACGGTACGCATCAGCAATGCCATCAGTCAGCATGGTTTGCGCAGAGATCTCAGATAAGGCCGCACTCGCTGCTGCAATCATGGCTTTTGAATCTGCGTTATCCAACATCACAGCAATACCAGGGTTAGTACAGAACTGCCCTGCGCCCATAGTCAATGAACCCGCCCAGCCTTTACCTAACTCTTCAGCACGGTTTTTCACTGCTTCCGGCATCACAAACATTGGGTTCACAGAACCCAGCTCGCCAAAGAAAGGAATTGGCTCTGGACGCGCCGCACACAAATCAAACAAGGCACGACCACCCGCCAAACTACCAGTAAAGCCAACCGCTTTGATTAACGGATGCTGAACTAGAGCTTGACCAACTTGGCGATTACCGCCTTGGATCAAAGAGAAAACACCCGCTGGCATCTTGCAGCGCTGCATGGCCTTATCAACGGCTTGCGCCACTAACTCGCCCGTTCCCGGATGAGCTGAATGGCCTTTCACTACTACAGGACAACCCGCAGCTAATGCTGCCGCTGTATCACCACCCGCCGTTGAAAACGCCAATGGAAAGTTAGACGCACCGAACACTGCAACAGGACCAATTGGACGCTGCACCATGTACATATCTGGACGTGGTAATGGGGCACGATCTGGCAAAGCTTCATCAAAACGACGATCCAAGTATTCACCAGACAAAATACGCTCAGCGAATAAACGTAGCTGGCCTGTTGTACGGCCGCGTTCACCTTGCAAACGTGCCGCTGGCAAACCTGTTTCTTGTACGCCAACTTCAGTAATTTGATTGCCTAGCACATCAATTTCGTCAGCAATCGCATTCAAAAAAGCAGCACGCTCTTCACGAGAAGAATAACCAAATGTCTCAAAAGAAGCCTCAGCCGCTTCTACTGCGGCATCCACATCGGATACACGACCAACGGCAAACTCATGAGAAGGTCCTGTAGCAGGCGTTGAAGAAAATGTTGCGTCGCCCTTTACCCATTTACCGGCAATAAAATGCTGTCCCGTTAACATACTCACTCCTCTTCTCTATTGTGTTCGTTTATTTTCTTACTCATTTCAAGTAAGGACTTACTCAATGCGAGTCTTTTGGCACCGCAGCGCCTCGACACCCTTTTAAGAAGTCAAAATCGGCACCGGTATCGGCACCCTGTACGTGGTCATGGAATAATTTGATATAGCCACTTTTTGGTGCTTCCAAATGACTTTTCCAGTTCGCTAAACGTGTTGCCATTTCTTCATCTGAAATGTCTACATGAAGACGACGATTTTCTACGTCTAGTTCAATCATGTCGCCATTTTGAATCACAGCCAATGGTCCACCCGCAGCGGCTTCCGGCGTAGTATGCAAAACGACGGTTCCATAGGCCGTTCCCGACATACGTGCATCAGAAATGCGCACCATGTCTTTAATGCCTTTGCGCAACACTTTTGGTGGTAAGCCCATATTGCCTACTTCCGCCATGCCTGGGTAACCTTTTGGCCCACAGTTTTTTAGTACCATGACGCAGTTTTCATCGATGTCCAAGGCTTCATCATTGATCTTAGCTTTGTAGTCATCAATGTCTTCAAACACCACAGCACGGCCACGGTGCTGCAATAAATGCGCCGACGCTGCGGAAGGTTTCAATACCGCTCCTTGTGGCGCAAGGTTGCCTTTCAATACAACAATACCGCCCTTTTGTGTCAGTGCTTTTTCAACGGGCAAAATAACATCTGGATTCCAGTTACGAACCTCTTTTACTTCTTCCCAAATGGATTCACCAGACACGGTAATGGCGTTTTTATGCAGTTTGCCAGCCTCAGCCAAATGCTTGATTACCACAGGCAAGCCGCCTGCGTAGAAGAACTCTTCCATCAAGTATTTGCCCGATGGCATCAAGTTCACAATTGTGGCAATTTCTTGGCCCAATTTATCCCAATCGTCTAGGCTTAAATCCACACCAACACGACCAGCAATAGCCAATAAGTGAATCACGGCATTAGTGGAGCCACCAATTGCGCCATTAACACGAATCGCATTTTCAAACGCTTGGCGAGTTAAAATGTCAGACGGCTTCAAATCGTCTTTGACCATATCGACAATACGACGACCAGTAAGGTGCGCCATAACGCGACGTCGGCTATCTACCGCCGGAATCGCTGCGTTACCAGATAACGCCATACCCAAGGCTTCGGCCATCGATGCCATGGTGCTAGCGGTTCCCATGGTGTTACAACCACCAGCAGAGCGAGACATAGATTGCTCAGCTTCAAGGAAATCTTCTTGCGTCATCTTGCCAGCTTTAATGTCTTCCGACATTTGCCACAAAGCGGTACCAGAGCCCACACGCTCGCCTCTGAAGTAGCCATTCAACATTGGGCCACCAGATACGACAATCGATGGAATATCGACACTACACGCGCCCATAAGCAGCGCTGGAGTAGTTTTGTCACAACCTGCCAACAAGACAACACCGTCGAGCGGATTCGCACGCAAGGCTTCTTCCACGTCCATGGCCGCCATGTTGCGATACATCATAGCCGTTGGGCGAAGTGAGCTTTCACCCACAGAAAACACAGGAAATTCCAGTGGCAAACCACCCGCCTCATAAATACCATGCTTCACTCGATCAGCAAGATCGCGAAGATGGGCGTTACAAGGTGTTAGCTGCGACCAAGTATTACAAATACCAATTACTGGACGGCCATCAAACAAGTCCGCCGGTAAGCCTTGGTTTTTCATCCAGCTGCGATGGTAAATGTGATCACGTGATGTCCCACCAAACCATTCAGTGGAACGTAATTTACGCGGCCATGTTTTTGGTACGAACGTGCTTTTCTTAGAATCACTCATACCCAACCTCCATCAACAATAAAGTTCTGCGCCGAGCACATTGCCGCCGCATCGGACCCTAAGAACAACGCCATGTTGGCGATGTGTTCGGGAAGCACTTTGCCTGCTAGGCATTGGCTTTGTTTAATCTTTTCTTCTGCAGCATCATCAACCCACATGCGCAGCTGTTTTTCTGTCATCACCCAACCCGGCACCAAAGTATTCACTCGAATACCTGCACCACCTAAATCACGGGCAAGAGAGCGAGTTAAACCATGGGTCGCGGCTTTGCTCGTACCATAAGTTGGGTAGCCTGCTGTCGGCATCATCCAGCCCACAGAACCAAAATTGATAATCGAACCACCACCCAGTTTGCGCATCATTGGCGCGACAGCTTGCGCTGCGAACATAGCGTGCTTGATGTTCACACCAACTAATTCATCGAAACGCTCTTCGGTCAGCGATTCCAAAGAATGACGCACATCGTTGGCCGCGTTATTCATCAATACTGAAATTGGGCCAAAAACCTCTGCTGCCGCACGGATTTTGCTTTGATAATCTTGGATATCCGTGATGTCACACACGTCAAAGCGCACTTCGTAGCCTTCTTTGGTAAGACGTTTAGCAAGCGCAGAGCCGGCTTTTTCATCTAAATCCACAAAGGCCGTTTTTGCGCCTTGTTTGGCATAGGCTTCAACAATGGCAGCACCAATACCTGTCGCACCACCGGAGATAAACACAGAGCGATCTTTTAAATCTGGATAAACGGCCATTGGCTTTTTCATAGTACGTCTACCTCGGTGGATAACTCTGCTTCTTTCGCCAAGGCGTTACGTAATGGCAAGCCAAAAGTAGGGGAGGAAATTTCAAATACATCGCCTTCTTTAGCCTGAACACCATCTGCAAATGACAAGGTCGCTGTGCCAAACATATGCACATGCAGATCGCCTGGTTGGCGGAAAATAGAGTATTTAAAATGATGGTGTTCTAGGTTCTTAAAGGTGTGTGACATATTGTCCTCACCAGATAAAAAGCCTTTCTCCCAAAGCGTTTTCTCGCCACGTTCTATACGTGAATGACCATCAATGTGCATTGGCAATTCGCCCACGAGCAATTCTGGACCAAACGACGCTGGACGCAATTTTGAATGAGCCAAATACAAATAGTTCTGGCGCTCTGTCACGTGATCGGAGAATTCATTCGCCAAGGTATACCCAAGACGATGCACTTTGCCGTCATCACCCACCAAGTAAAAACCAGCGATTTCAGGCTCTTCACCGCCATCTAATGCAAAGGATGGTGAAGGCAAAGCATCACCCGGCGCAGCCACGCCAGCGCCATTGCCTTTATAAAACCATTCTGGCTGTACACCCTCTTCACCGTCTTTTGGCTTGCCGCCTTCAACGCCCATTTGGAAGATCTTCATCGAATCCGTTAGCTCTTCACTTTTTGCATGCATGGCGTTTCGCGTTGCAGCAGAGCCTAAATGAGTCAAACCCGTTCCAGTTAAATACATATGTGCAGGATCTGGATGGCGTACAGGACAATCTAATTGGTTTTTGTTAGCAAGTTCGGCCAAATTGACCGCCTCACCTAGACCATGTTTCTCGATAATAGACTTCAGCGGCACGCCATTTTTAACGGCTTCTTTTGCGAGTTCATAAACACTCGATGCATGAAGAACAAGGTGTGCCTCATCGCCTTCACGACAGACCACACCACCTTGTTTAATTTGAGATAAAAACAACATAAATCGCTCCTTAACCCGCGTTCTTAGCGCGCTTTTTGTTTGTTGTAGACGTCGAAGATAACCGCTGCAAGCAAGACCAAACCTTTGATAACTTGCTGCCAATCAATCCCAATACCTAAAATCGACATCCCGTTGTTCATTACACCCATGATGAAGGCACCAATCACCGCACCGATGATTTTACCGACACCACCTGTCATGGACGCACCACCGATAAAGACAGCGGCAATAACATCTAGCTCCATAGCGAAACCGGCTTTTGGCGTCGCTGTATTTAAGCGCGCGGCAAAGATCAAACCAGCCAATGCGGCCAACATGCCCATATTGGCAAAAGTCAAAAAGGTTAAGCGTTCTGTATTAATACCTGAAAGCTTCGCGGCTTTTACGTTGCCACCCAAAGCATAGATGCGACGACCAATTGTGGTGCTGTTGGTTAAGAATGTATAAACCGCGATCAATACAGCCATTGTCATTAAAACGTTTGGCAAACCACGGTAAGTACTTAATAGGTAAGACAAATAAATAATAGCGATGGCAACCAAGGCATTTTTTACGATAAAGAAAGAGAAAGGCTCATCTTGAATACCGTATTTCAATGCTCTAGATCGGCTACGTGCCGCCAAAAAGACAATAGAGCTCGCTGCTAATACGCCTAATACAAGCGCAGTGACATTTGGACGACCCACACCAAATACATCAGGGATAAATCCTGTACTTAATAGCTGAAAACTTTTCGGAAAAGGACCAACAGATTGACCTTCTAGTAACGCCAATGTCAAACCACGGAATACAAGCATGCCCGCTAAGGTCACGATAAAAGCCGGAATTTTCCAATAGGCAATCCAATAGCCTTGTAGGCCACCAATGATCAAGCCAACAACAAGACACACAGGCACAACCAGAATCGTTGGCAAATCATAGTTAACCGACATCACCGCAGCCAATGCCCCAATGAAGCCTGCCACAGAGCCAACCGACAAATCGATATGACCAGCGACGATAACCAGCAACATGCCAATCGCCATGATGATGATGTAGCTGTTTTGTAGGAATAAGTTAGTTAAGTTAACCGGACGCATCAGAGTGCCATCGGTCAAAAATTGAAACATGCCCATGATCACAACCAGTGCGATCAACATACCGTAATCACGCATATGCGACTTCAAGTAGCTGGTAACAGAAGGTGCCGATTGGACCACTGTAGAGGTTTCTTTTGTTGTCATTATTATTACTCCGTTACGCTTTCACTATCATTGACATGATTTTTTCTTGGCTCGCATTCGTTTTGTCTAACTCACCAACAAAACGGCCCTCGTTCATCACATAAATACGATCACACATGCCAAGTAACTCTGGCATCTCTGAAGAAATCATCACCACACCTTTGCCATCATCGGCAAGCTCATTGATGATGCTGTAGATTTCAAATTTGGCACCCACGTCAATACCGCGAGTTG
Source organism: Marinomonas foliarum (assembly GCF_016906065.1). Classification (NCBI taxonomy): domain Bacteria; kingdom Pseudomonadati; phylum Pseudomonadota; class Gammaproteobacteria; order Oceanospirillales; family Oceanospirillaceae; genus Marinomonas; species Marinomonas foliarum. The sequence goes on from NZ_CP070273.1 coordinate 1,694,155, forward strand.
GTTCGTCCAGAATCAGCACATCTGGCTGGGAATAAAGCCACTTACTCAACACCACTTTTTGTTGATTACCCCCAGACAAGTTCATCACTTTCTGGAACACACTTGGTGTACGAATATTGAGAGCTTTGCGGTAATCTTCAGACACTTGGCGCTCGATGTTTTCATCAATCACGCCTTTTGAGGACACACGATCTAGGTTTGCTAAGGTGGTATTGGTTTGAATAGTTTCTTCAAGAATCAAACCCAATTCTTTACGGTCTTCCGTTACGTACGCCAAACCACTTTTTATCGCTTTAGGTACCGTGGATAAATCGGCGACGTCGCCACGTAAGCGCACTTCACCTTGGACATTTTTACCGTAACTTTGTCCAAATAGGCTCATTGCTAATTCTGTTCGACCCGATCCCATCAAGCCCGCAATACCAACAATTTCACCGGCATGCACATTGAAGGCGATGTCATGAATTATTTGACGGTCTACTGCTTCAGGATGCCAAACATTCCAATTGCTGACCTCCAACAAGGTTTTCCCTAAGTGACCTTCTTCGGTCGGGTTCTTTCTTGCTGGGTAGCGGTGTGCCATATCGCGGCCAACCATGTCGCGAATAATGTCTTCTTCACTGATGCTTTGCGCACGACAATCTAACGTGGAGACTGAGGCACCGTCACGGATGACTGTGATACTGTCTGCTACACGGCTGATTTCATTTAATTTGTGGGTAATCAGGATGGAGGAAATACCCTGAGCTTTAAATTCCAGCAATAGATCAAGCAGCTTAGCGCTGTCGTTCTCTTGCAGCGCAGCCGTTGGCTCATCCAGAATCAACAACTTCACATCTTTAGCAAGGGCCTTGGCAATCTCAACAAGTTGCTGCTTGCCTACACCTAATTGCCCAACTAAAGTGGAGGGAGACTCTCTTAAACCAACCTTTGCTAATAACTCTTGTGTACGAGAATAGGTTTTTGGCCAATTGATGACGCCACCTTCAACATTCTCATTACCTAAAAATAGATTCTCAGCGATCGATAAAAGCGGCACGAGCGCTAGCTCTTGGTGAATAATGATGATGCCTTTCTCTTCGCTGTCCGTTATGCCAGTAAATGCAACGGTTTCATCATTAAACAGAATATCGCCTTCATAACTTCCATGTGGATAAACGCCACTCAGCACTTTCATGAGAGTCGATTTACCCGCGCCATTTTCACCCACTAAGGCGTGGATCTCGCCAGCACGAACTTTCAGGTTCACAGCGTCGAGGGCTTTTACTCCAGGAAACGTCTTGGTAATGCTGCGCATTTCCAAAATAATATTTTCCATAAAACATCCCATTAGCGAGCGCGTCCTGACCGTATTGATTCACGATCAATAACGCACTCGCTGATTTATTATTGTTGAATTAGGATACTAATCGTGCGCTTATTCGACCTGAGACTTCGTATAGTAGCCACTACCCAATAGCACATCTTGCCAATTGGATTTGTCTACTGTTACTGGCTCAAGCAAATAGCTAGGAATTACCTTGATACCATTGTCGTAAGTTGTCGTGTCATTGATTTGAGGCTTCGCATCATTTAACACCGCTTGCACCATGCCAACAGTCACATTGGCTAACTCACGAGTATCTTTGAAAACAGTAGAATACTGCTCACCGGAAATAATGGATTTCACTGATTGCACTTCCGCATCCTGGCCAGTAACAATTGGCATTTTTAGATTGCCAGAACCGTAACCAACACCTTTAAGGGATGACAGAATACCGATAGAAATACCGTCATATGGTGACAATACACCATCTACACGTTTGGTTGTGTAATGGGCAGACAGTAAGTTATCCATACGCGCTTGAGCAGTTGCACCGTCCCAACGTAGTGTACCGACTGTATCCATGCCCATTTGACCTGACACAATATTCACTTTGCCAGAATCAATCATTGGCTGAAGTACAGACATGGCGCCGTTATAGAAGAAATAAGCATTGTTATCGTCAGGAGAGCCGCCGAACAATTCAACGTTGTAAGGACCTTGACCGCGTTTTTCCATACCACTCACTAATGACTTAGCCTGCAACACACCCACTTTGAAATTATCAAATGTCGCGTAGTAACTAACATAAGGGCTGTTTTTGATCAGACGGTCATAAGAAATAACTTTAATGCCAGCGGCATCCGCATTTTCTAGCGCATTAGACAGAGTCGTGCCATCAATCGCAGCGATGACAAGGACGTCGACGCCTTTTACGATCATATTTTCAATTTGAGAGAGTTGGTTAGGGATTTCATCTTCTGCATATTGCAGATCGACTTTATAACCTGCATCTTTGAAGAGTTGCACCATGGAATCACCATCAGTGATCCAACGAGCAGAAGACTTAGTTGGCATAGCAATACCCACATAACCCTCAGCAGCCAAGGCGCTCGCAGAGCTCAGTGCAGTGGCACCCAGTACTAAACCAGCAATGGCATTTTTTAGATAGTTCATTAGCTTCTCCTGTTACAGCCAAGGCAAGTACCATAAGGAACAAGCGTCAGTGGCCGTAGATTTTTATGATTATTTTTTCGAGCCAATCAGGTCTTAAAAAACCTATCATCCAGAGTAGGCAAAATAAACATACCAATCAAATAGAATAAATGTTTGTTTGTATATCATTTTTGATATGCGATTTTATTAGGCAAGAATCAGTAATTTCTACATTACGTGCTGCGCGGCTTAAACAAATTCCGTATGATAAAATTCCCCTTTACCACTCTGGATATCAGTAGGAATCTATGGAATTCATTTGGATCTTATTCGCATTCGCCTGCGGACTGGCTGTCAAGTTAATCAATTTACCGCCACTAATAGGTTTCTTGTTGGCTGGCTTTCTACTTAATTACGCAGGATTAGAGCCAAGCAATACTCTGGATTCTCTTGCCAACATTGGCATTACCCTGATGCTGTTTAGCATCGGCTTGAAATTACATGTTAAGGATCTTTTAAAACGAGAAGTCTGGGCATCGACACTTAGTCATATGGGCATAAGCACCATAATGTTTGCCGGTATAGCCTTACTACTTGGCACATTAAGTCTGCCCTACTTTGGCGTGCTGGATTTCAAAACCGCGGCGCTTATTGGTTTTGCGCTCAGCTTCTCCAGTACTGTTTGTGTCATGAAGCTCTTAGAGGAAAGTAGCGAATTAAAAACACGTCACGGACAATTGTCTCTTGGCATTTTGGTAATGCAGGACATAGTGGCGGTTATTTTCCTTGTCGCAGCCACAGGTAAGGTTCCGTCTATCTGGGCGCTTGGATTATTTGGCTTACTGCTGATTCGACCTATTATTAACAAGATCGTCGACAAGGCAGGTCATGGCGAAATGCTTCCATTAACAGGACTGTTTCTTGCGCTAGGTGGCTACGAGCTATTCTACTTGGTGGGCGTTAAGGGCGATTTAGGGGCGCTGATTTTCGGTATTCTATTGGCTTCTCATTCTAAAGCCGCTGAGCTCAATAAGTCCCTAATGAACTTCAAAGACTTGTTCTTAATTGGCTTCTTTTTATCCATTGGTTTTACCGCCCTACCAACATTAAGCATGATCGGCATGAGCTTGATTCTCACCTTAGTCATCTTAGTGAAATATGCGCTCTTCTTTATCTTGTTAACCAAGATGAAATTACGTGGTCGAACCTCTTTCCTATCGTCAATGATTCTGTCTAACTACAGCGAATTTGGCTTAATTGTCGTTGCTCTGAGTGTGGCGAACGGCTGGTTAGAAAAAGAATGGCTGGTTATTTTGGCTCTCGCCGTTTCGTTCTCTTTCGTCATCACCAGCGTTCTGTATCGCAACGTTCATCGCATGTACCGTAAAAACAAAGACGTCATTCGCCGTTTTGAAAGTTCAGATTGTTTACCTGAAGACCGTTTCGTACAGCCAGTCAACAGCGATATCCTTGTCGTGGGTTTAGGTCGAGTTGGCCGTGGTGCATTTGAATCGTTAAAAGGCTTTGTTGGGGATACCGTAGCCGGTATGGATGCCGATCGGAACCGTATTAACCAAATGCAAGCCGACCAAGAAAACGTCTTCTACGGAGACGGTGAAGACGCCGACTTATGGGAGCGCTTGGACACTTCTCGCATTGATTTAGTATTGCTTGCTCTACCAGCAGCAGAAGACACCACCAATGTCGCCATACAGCTACGTAAAGCCAACTACACAGGCCAAATCGCAGCCATAGCACGTTACCAGGATGAAAGAGAGATCCTCATCAACAGCGGCATAGACAACGTCTTCAACTTCTATACCGAAGCCGGTACAGGGTTTGCGGAAGAGAGTTTGGCGCTGGTTCGTCCAATGGACAACGCTACACCGTCTTAATCTTAAAAAGAGCCAAGCGCTCACAATTTATGCACTATAATTAAAAACGCGGCGCCACTAACATGGCACCGCGTTTTTTTGATTCCTTTTATGCTGACCTAGCTTCGTCTATTTTCGCTTTCACCGCTTCGGCTTGCTCCGTCAGTTCTGAATAAAGTCGGATGTCGCCACTGCGTTGGGCTTGCATGGCTTTTTCTAGTAACTCACCATATTCTTTATCGAGTTTTTTAATCGGGTCGGACTTAAGAAAAGAAAACATAAGTAGCCTGTTGTTGTAAGTTGATAAAGTTCATACGACACGGAGCGAGATTTGGATCGATTCAACTAACAAATCACCAAAACAAAAACGCCAACCAGACGAAATCTGATTGGCGCTTTAACTCACAACTCCACAAGTTAGCGGCCTTGTGATTAAACGTCTAGGAAATCCATAATCCCTTCCGCAGCCTTACGACCCTCATCGATAGCCGTTACCACTAAGTCAGAACCACGTACCATGTCGCCACCAGCAAAAATTTTCTCGTTGGTCGTTTGGAACATGAATTTGCCTTTCTTAGGTGCGACAACACGGCCACGAGCGTCAGTCTCGATGCCGAATTTTTCGAACCAAGGCGCTGGACTCGCTTGGAAACCAAAAGCGATCAATACGGTGTCTGCAGGAATGATCTGCTCACTGCCTTCTACAATCTCAGCCGTACGGCGACCGTTTTCGTCAGGCGCACCCATTTGTGTTTCGACAACCTTGATACCTTCCACTTTACCATCACCAATGATTTCTACTGGTTGGCGGTTGAAAAGGAACTGAACACCTTCTTCTTTTGCGTTTTGTACTTCTTTACGGGAACCGGGCATGTTTTCTTGGTCACGACGATACGCACACGTCACGCTTTTCGCGCCTTGACGAATCGCGGTACGGTTACAGTCCATCGCCGTATCACCACCACCCAAGACAACGACTTGCTTGCCTTTTAAGTTCACGTAATCAGCTTCGTCTTCTTCGAAGTCTAGGCAATGATTGACGTTAGAAATCAGGTAATCCAAGGCGTCATGAACACCTGGTAAGTCTTCACCTGGGAAACCGCCTTTCATGTATTTGTAAGTACCCATGCCAAGGAACACGGCATCGTACTCTTCCAATACATGTTCAAACGGCACATCGTCACCAACAGACGTTCCAAGAACGAACTCCACACCCATTTCTTCAAAAATTTCACGACGACGTGTCATGACGCTTTTTTCCAGTTTGAATTCTGGAATACCAAAGGTCAGCAAACCACCGATTTCTGGGTACTTGTCAAAAACCACAGGCTTGATGCCGTTACGCACCAAGATGTCCGCACAGGCAAGACCAGCAGGGCCTGCACCAACGATCGCAACGGTTTTGTTAACCGGTACAACGTTGGACATATCTGGACGCCAGCCCAAAGCAAACGCGGTGTCTGTAATGTATTTTTCAACAGAACCGATCGTAACCGCACCAAAGCCACCTTCGCCAAGAGTACAAGCACCTTCACAAAGACGGTCTTGTGGGCAAACACGACCACAGACTTCTGGCAAAGAGTTGGTTTGATGACTCAACTCCGCTGCTTCTAAAATGCTACCTTCGCTTACTAACTTCAGCCAGTTTGGAATGTAGTTGTGTACTGGGCATTTCCACTCACAATAAGGGTTGCCACACTCTAGACAGCGATGTGCTTGATCTTTCGCTCCCGCTTCTTCGAATGGTTTATAAATTTCGACGAATTGCCCTTTGCGCGTAATTAAAGGCTTCTTTTTTGGATCCTTACGATCCACTTCGACGAATTGAAATGCGTTGTTCAAGCGCTCAGACATAAGCTGCTATCTCCTCGGCCGCCTGTAAACAAGCGGCGCTTCTCTCAAATGGGTCAGACTGATTCATTCACAACGCTTGGTTCGTTTCATTACAAACCAAGCGCTATAACAGCGTGTTTTATTCCGGACGTTGACGAGTGTTAGCCAATAGCGCACCTAAACTGGCGGCTTTTGGTTTCACTAGCCAGAACTTGCCAATGTAGTCGTAGAAGTTCTCTAAGATCTCTTGGCCCCATTCGCTGTTAGTTTCTCGGACATATTCTTCGATCACAGAGCGAAGGTGTGAACGATACTCTTCCGTTAATTCCGTACCGATACGGTGAATTTCCACCAATTCGTGATTGTATTTATCTACGAAGGTACGATCCAAATCGAGTACATAAGCGAAACCGCCTGTCATACCCGCACCAAAGTTGTAACCCGTATTACCAAGTACTGTCACCATACCGCCAGTCATGTATTCACAGCAGTGGTCGCCAGCGCCTTCTATAACCGTATGCGTACCTGAGTTACGTACCGCAAAACGCTCACCAGCCGTACCCGCTGCAAACAATTTACCGCCCGTCGCACCGTACAAACAGGTGTTACCGATAATGGCAGAGTCTTGCGATTTGAACATTGAGCCTTTCGGAGAGCGAATAACCAACTTACCACCAGTCATACCTTTACCAACATAGTCGTTAGCATCACCCTCTAGGTACATATTCAAACCACCAGCGTTCCATACACCGAAGCTCTGACCTGCAGTACCAGTCAATTTCAATGTTAGTGGCACATCAGACATGCCTTGGTTGCCATAGCGTTTCGCAATTTCACCAGACAAACGCGCACCGATAGAACGGTCACAGTTGGTTACGTCAAAGGCAAACTCACCGCCTTCTTTTTCTTCCACTACGTCTTTCACTGCATCCCACATTTTCAAAGCCAGCAGACCTTTATCGTGTGGAGGGTTAAACGGCGAGTTGCAGTATTGTGCTTTGTCAGCAGGAATCAGATCGTTTTGCAAAATTGGAGATAGATCTAAGCTGCGCTGCTTGTCCGTTTCACCTGGCAAAATAGCCAGTAGATCAGTACGACCGATCAAATCTTGTAGACGAGCCACACCCAATTTAGCTAGCCATTGACGTGTGTCTTCCGCCATAAAGCAGAAGAAGTTCTTGATCATTTCAACGGTGCCGATGAAGTGCTCATCGCGCAGCATTTGATCCTGAGTCGCCACGCCCGTAGCACAGTTGTTCAAGTGGCAAATACGCAAGAACTTACAACCCATGGCAACCATTGGTGTCGTACCAAAGCCAAAGCTCTCTGCGCCAAGAATTGCCGCTTTCACAACATCCAGACCAGTTTTTAGACCACCGTCAGTTTGCAGGCGAATTTTGCCGCGAAGATCATTAGAACGAAGCGCTTGTTGTGCTTCTGCTAAACCTAATTCCCAAGGAGAACCCGCATGGCGAATTGACGTAATTGGCGACGCGGCTGTACCACCGTCATAACCAGAGATGGTAATCAAATCCGCGTAAGCTTTCGCTACACCCGCAGCGATTGTGCCAACACCCGGCTCAGAAACCAGTTTCACCGACACCAAAGCGTCTGGGTTAACTTGTTTCAAATCGAAAATCAGCTGAGCCAAATCTTCAATCGAGTAGATATCGTGATGCGGTGGTGGTGAAATCAAGGTAACACCAGGAACCGCATAGCGTAGACGAGCAATTAAGCCGTTTACTTTACCACCTGGTAGCTGACCACCTTCACCCGGTTTCGCACCTTGTGCCACTTTAATCTGTAGCACTTCAGCGTTAACCAAATACTCTGGAGTCACACCAAAGCGGCCAGAGGCGATTTGCTTGATCTTAGAGCGACGCTCAGTACCGTGACGAGCAGGGTCTTCACCACCCTCTCCAGAGTTAGAACGACAGCCTAATTCATTCATCGCTTGCGCTAGCGCTTCATGTGCTTCTGGTGACAAGGCCCCCAAGGACATACCTGCAGAATCGAAACGAGGAAGAATAGCCTCAATAGATTCAACGTCGTCCAACGCAATGGCTTTCGCTTTATCAGATAAAGTAAACAAGTCACGCAACATAGACGCAGGACGATTGTTCACTAGATCGGTGTATTTGGTAAAATCTTCAAAGCGACCGCTGCCTACGGCGACTTGCAAGTTACGCACGACATCTGGGTTAAAGGCATGATATTCCGCTTCGTGGACGTATTTTAGATAACCGCCCTGCTGAATTGGTTTGCGCAATTTCCATGCATTATTCGCGATGGATTCTTGATCCTTTTGGAAATCTTCAAAACGCGCACCTTTAATTCGACTTGGAACGCCTTTAAAGCATAGGTCGACCACTTTCGTATCCAAACCTACGGCTTCAAATAACTGCGCACCACGATAGGAAGCGATCGTCGAAATACCCATTTTAGAGATGATCTTCATCAAGCCCTTGTTAATACCTTTACGGTATTTAACGTGGCAAGCAATTGGATCACCCAAAACTTCGCCTTTATCGACCATGTCGTTAATCAAACGATAAGAAAGGTATGGATAAACCGCTGTCGCACCAAAACCTAACAACACAGCAAACTGATGAGGATCACGAGCAAAACCTGTGTCTGCAATGATATTTGAATCGCAACGCAAACCTTGCTTAGACAAATGATGGTGCACAGCACCCACTGCCATTGGAGCAGGGATAGGCAAGTGGCCTTTTTCGATATCACGATCCGTCAAGACCAAGATAACTGCGCCATTACGTACCACCTCTTCCGCTTTTACTTGCAAGTCTTTAATCGCTTGCTCAAGGGAAACTTTTTCAGGATTGTAATTTGTATTCACACGAACCAAACGGAAACGGTGATCATCTAATGCCAACAAACGGCTGTATTTGCGTGGTGACAATACAGGTGAAGACAAGATAATTCGATTGGCGTGTTTTGGCGTTTCTTCAAATAAATTTCGCTCTACACCGATGCACGTTTCCAACGACATCACCACAGATTCACGTAGTGGATCAATTGGTGGGTTGGTCACCTGTGCAAACTTCTGACGGAAATAATCTGTCACTGGGCGAGTTTGGCTAGACATAACGGCCATCGGCGTGTCATCACCCATAGAACCAACGGCTTCATGACCGCTTTCAGCTAAAGGGCGGAAAATTTGCTCTCGTTCTTCAAAAGACACTTGGAACATCTTTTGATAAGTGGACATTTCTTCTTTAGTGAAAGGTTCAAACTCAAGAGACGATTCTTCCAACAAAGATTCGATGCGAATCGCTTCCTGCTTCAACCATTTTTTATATGGGTGCATGGATTTAAGGCGATTATCAATGTCATCCGTGTGCAGCACCTTGCCGTTTTGAGTGTCGATTACCAACATTTGTCCAGGACCAACACGGCCTTTCGACACAACGTCTTCTGATTTGTAGCCATAAGTACCGACTTCAGAAGCAAGCGTAATAAAGCCATTTTTAGTGATAACCCAACGCGCAGGACGCAAACCGTTACGGTCAAGCATACAAATAGCATGACGACCATCGGTCATTACCAAGCCTGCTGGGCCATCCCAAGGATCCATGTGCATAGAGTTGTACTGATAGAAAGCACGTAACTCTGGATCCATGTTTTCAACGTTCTGCCACGCTGGTGGAATGATCAAACGCGCCGCACGGAAAATATCTACGCCACCCGTTACCAAGACTTCCAACATGTTATCCATGGAAGAAGAATCGGAACCCGTTAAGTTAACCAAAGGCTGAAGATCTTGTAGCTCTGGAATCAATGGTGTACGCAATTTGCTAGTTCGAGCTAACGCCCAATTGCGGTTACCTTCAATGGTATTGATCTCACCGTTATGCGCCAACATGCGGAACGGTTGAGCCAATGGCCACTTAGGAAGCGTATTAGTAGAAAAGCGTTGGTGGAAAACACAAATCGCTGTTTGCATTTTTTCGTTGCCCAAATCTTTATAAAAGAAGGGCAAATCCACTGGCATCATCAGGCCTTTGTATGCCAACACTTTGTCGGACAAAGAACAGATGTAGAAGTTTTCGTATTCTGCCAGCGCGATTTCAGCTTGACGACGAGCGACAAACAAACGTGTTGCAAAAGTACGAGCATCCATACGGTTGCTGTCGACAAATACTTGCTCAATACGAGGCAAGCAATCCATCGCGATAACACCAAGACAAGATGCATCGATTGGCACTTCACGCCAACCCACAACATTCAACCCTTCGTCAGTCAGTTTTTTTGTTAAGGTTTCACGCTGTTCGCTAGCTAATGTTTCATCTTGATCAAGAAACACCATGCCAATACCGTAAAGGTCAGACAAGGTGTGATTAAATAAAGCGTGTGCTTCACCACGTAAAAATAGATCCGGCTTCTGGATAAGAAGACCACAGCCGTCACCTGTTTTACCATCTGCAGCGATACCGCCACGGTGTGTCATACATGTCAAAGATTCAATGGCTGTCTTAAGTAATTCATGGCTGGTATTGCCTTCCATATGCGCAATTAAGCCAAAGCCACAGTTGTCTTTGAACTCGCCAGGACGATAAAGGCCTGCATTCATACACCAACTCCCACAGTTGAAACGTAAAAATAATAAAGATTAGATATTAATTCGATTATCAAGTGGCTGGGTTAAAAAGAAAAAGCGCGAATGCTTTCGCTTCGAGAATGACTATCATCTACCCAAAACACCACCGAAATGGACGATCATACTACCCTGACAAAGAGCACTACTCAAACTAGCACTGCCCTGCTTTATGTTATTTAGACGGTTTTTATAGGGGTTTTAGCGTCAAATAGCGGCGACTTAGAGAATTATCTATGGTGGGAGTTTTTGCAAACAGAAAATTCCACTGTTCATTCAAGTTTTTCAGAGGATTACAGTGATTTTTACTAAATTTAGATAATGACTATACAAAAGCGTCACAAAACGCCATTTATACGGCGTTTTATACTTCACTCAGTCGATATCACTGAGCTTTCCTAATATCGTCCTGAATGCCTCGAGCACTTCTCGCCCAAGGATTGAGGTCGCGGATATCTTTTGGAAGAGATTCGGCTCCCGCTATGGCCTCACTGCGATTACGATACGTACCATAAACTACAACAAACCAGTCCCTGCCATTATGTTTCGATTTAAAGTACCCAAACGCATCCACGCCACCTTGATCACGAATAAAGTCCTGAACGGTCCCCTTATTATGCGTTCCCAGTAGCTGCAATGTGTATCGATTTGGGTTTTGAGAAAGCCACCATTCCGTCTTATCAAAAGGATCTTGGGTAACTTTCAGGTTTGCCTGCTCAGCTCTCGGAGAGACAACTTCTGACGTCTCCTCGATTTGCGGTGCCGCTTCCACTTCAGGTACTTCTGAACGAATCGGTGCCGTAGAAATGGCATTATTTGTCATTGATGGTGTTGTCGCTGGCAACGATCGCGAAGTACTAATGGCTGGTAACGATGAATTAGTTGGAATCGGTGGAAGAACCACATCACCTTCTTGACCGATTTTGCGCTGCATAGCATCAATTCTAGCAATAGTTTCCGCCGATGATTGACCTTGCCTTGGGCTTAAAGGAATAACATTACTGGCTCTATCAGCAGTAGTAGTTGATGTATCCGGCTTATCAGAAAACAACACAGCAACCAAAATACCTAGCATCACCACAGACAAGAGCGCCATATGTGCTAACGGGAACCCCATAGCAAGATTGAAGCGCATACCCGATTTCGCGGGTTTATTACCATTCCCCATTAACGCCTGCGCCGCTTGATTTATTCGACCAGGATAACCACTCGATTCTTGATAAATTTGTTTCACCTGCTTGTCATTAAAGGGCAGGTTAATGCCACCGCTTACCGCGCGAATACGATGCAATAAATAGGCTTTCGTTTGCTCCAGTGAATAAGGGGCAAGCGTGAAAGAATGGCTTAATTGTTCATAACGAGAACTTTGATAAGAGTCTAGATTTCGAGAAAGTGAATACTCACTAAACAGCACCACATGCGGCACCGTTTGATTGTCTGTCGCTAAAGACATCATATCCAGTAGCATGCTGACAGCGTCTGTATTTAATTCTTGAGCATTATCAATTAATACCAATGCCGCTTGGCCTTTTTCTTCTAAATCATGAGAGAACTTAAGCAAAGGTCCAAAAGTAGTTTCATTAGGTGGCTGAGTAAAGTGACCTGAAAATCCAGCATATATGGCCTGCAGCAACTGGCCTGCCGTCATTAACATGGTGCCTTTCACATGGCTGACAATGGTTGTGTCGTCTTGATGGCGCGCGAACTCCATAAGAAAACGACTTTTACCGCTGCCTTGTGGGCCTTGCACAACAGACAGCAAATTACTGTAACGACTTAAATGTTCTAGCAAAGCCAATTGCTGATTGCCTTCTTCAGACGCAAAGTAAACCGATGCGTCTTTCGAGCCAAAAGGATCCCTCAGCGTTGCTTTTGGCGGCTGATTAAGCGCATCCTCTAAATCAAACTGAAAGTCTGGCTTTGCCATAATCGTCCTTCAACAATAAGTCGCCATTAAGAAATGGCGAGGTTAGCTTGCTTACTCGCTTCAAGCGCGTCCATTAGACAGGCATTGAAATCTTCCATTGGAAAATCAGATGTTACAATGGCTTCACCTAGGGCGCCAAGTAGCACCAAACGCAAACTTCCATCCAATACTTTTTTATCTAATGCCATACGCTCAACAAAATGAGCCTGAGTCATATCAACCGGTGGCAATACTGGCAGCTTAGCCGCCTTAAACAGGGCAACAGCACGACCAAAGTCTTCACAGGAGACATTGCCCATGCGCCATGAAAGATCCATTGCTAATACACTTCCTGCCGCTACAGCTTCACCATGCAACCAGTTACCATAACCCATTTGCGTTTCAATGGCGTGCCCAAAAGTATGACCTAAATTGAGGATCGCACGAATACCGCCCTCTCTTTCGTCTTGAGCAACAACATTGGCTTTAGCCAAACAAGAGCGATAAATAGCTTCACTGATTTTTTCATTGTCCAATGACATCAAAGCAGGCATCTCTTGTTCTAACCAATCAAAAAATGGCACATCACAAATCAAACCATACTTAATCACTTCTGCCATACCCGCTGACAACTCTCGTTGTGGCAAACTTAACAGACTATCAGTATCTATAATCACCGCTTGAGGCTGATAAAATGCCCCAATCATATTCTTACCAAGCGGATGATTTACGCCCGTTTTACCACCTACAGAGGAATCTACTTGAGACAATAAAGTTGTAGGCACCTGAATAAATGGGACGCCACGTTGATACGTCGCAGCTGCAAACCCAGCCATATCACCAACAACACCACCACCTAAAGCAATCACTGTCGTAGTTCGGTTATGCTTAGCTTCCAGCAATGATGTCATTATCATGCCGTAGGTATCTAGTGTTTTAAACGCTTCACCATCAGGCAAAACACAGATATCGACCTTGTAGTCTTCTGACAGCATGGTAACCATGGCGTCTAGGTACAGAGGGGCAATTGTGTCATTTGTCACTATCATGACTTGTTTGCCATGAATCGCTTCATCAAAAAGAGCTTTTTGCTGACGTATGCCACGGCCAATATAAATAGGGTAGCTACGATCATCCAGATCAACGGTTAATGTGCGCATTAGGATGTAGTTGTCTCCTCTTTTAAATGTCGCTTAATAGCATCTAAAACTTTGTTGGCAACAGATCTTGGGTGGCGAGAGTCGGTCTCAATAACCAAGGTCGCCACTTCTCTGTATAAAGGGTCACGAACTTCAAACAACTTTTTGAGTGTTGCTTTAGGGTCACCTGTCTGCAGTAGCGGACGATGAGTGCTTTTGGATGTTCGGTATAACTGCTGAGCAACAGATGCGTATAAATACACAACAAGAGCATTTTCACGGAGAATATCTCGGTTTTCTTCACGCATCACAATTCCGCCGCCAGTCGCCAAGACACTGTCACCTTTATCTGACTGTGCAACAGACGCCAAAGCTTGCGTTTCACGTTTACGGAATCCGTCTTCGCCTTCCCTCTCAAAGATCCAAGGAATGTCAGCACCAGCGTTATCTTCTATGACTTTATCTAGGTCATAAAAGTCTTTATCCATTGACTGTGAAATCAAACGGCCTATTGTCGTTTTTCCAGCGCCCATCGGGCCTACTAAAATAATATTGGGGGCTTTTATCATTGTATTCAATTACATCGGAATTAAGCAGAATTAGACTGCGGCCTAGTTAACTGACATTTGTAGCAGCTTTGGCGTAATAAATACAAGTAATTCAACCTTTTCTTGCTGTTCTGATCGCCTTTTAAACAGCTCACCCAGCAATGGAATCGCGCTAAAGAAGGGCACTCGACTCTCTGATTCAAAGCGCTCTTCACGAAAAATTCCCCCTAAAACAAGTGTTTCTTGGTTTTTCACTACAACCTGCGTTTTTAAACGATTGGTTTTCAAGCTAGGAACGCCATTCACTAGATCGCCAACAGAATCTTGGTGAATGTTGAGGGATAGCAAAATATGCTCTCCTTCTTTTACAAAAGGCGTTACTTCCAACATCAGTGCAGCTTGGCGAAATTCAATACTAACTTTATCGTCAGTAACGGTTTGATATGGCACTTCCGTACCCGATTCAATTCGAGCAGGCTGCCCCTCAGAAGTAACAATCTTAGGTTTGGACACCACATTAGCCAAACCTTCCCCCTCCATCATATCCAATGTGAAGGCCAACAATCCAGAGCCACCAGCATTAGAAAAGCTCAAGCTTGTTGAAGGCGCAAGAGCCCCCAAATCCACAGCACCACCCAGCGAAGACCGTACACCGTCTGACAACTTTGCTTGCCAATTAACACCAAACTGAGATTGCGCCGTACGACTAACTTGTGCAATTTGCGCACTGATTTCAATCTGCCTTAACGGCGCATCTAACCAAGCCAAGGTTTCACGAATACCTTCAAATGATTCACACGATGAGGCAATAATCGAGTTGGTCCGATTATCAACAACCAAAGAAAGCGAAGGATATAACGTTTGTAAGTGCACACCTACAGCCTCTGCTTTGGCATGTTTCAATACCCAGTAAGCTTGCTGACAAAGTGCCTTCGCGATGTTACTTTCAGGCACCTCGTCAATGGTGTTGGGCATCAATACAGCAACAGATCCTTGCCATTCAAGACGTAAGTGCGGCGGCTGAGCAACAGCTTCCATCACCTCTTTCCAGCTCGCATTTTTGATCGACAAAGTTAATACATCATCTATCTCTTGGCTTATAACTACACTCTCATTCATTTGCGCAGCAAGCCAAGGTAGTACTTCTTGCAAGGAACGGGACTCAAAATACACATCCATGGCATTAACAGAACGCACGCCGATCACAAAAAGAATAACTAACACACGGATACCTAAGCTAGTCATCGTCATCACCCACCTGACGTATTGCCAAGGTCTGTAAGGAGCCATCTTTTGCAATAAGTGTCACTTGATCAGATGATACAGAACCAACCGACAAACCTGCCGCAGGCAACCAACTGCCCTCTTGTACCCAGTGGCGATGATGTTTATATTCAACCAAGGCAGAGGCATTTTCAGACGTACGCATCGTCGACAACAGCTGCCAATCTTTTTTGATAAAGCGCTCGATCAAAATACGTGCAGGCAACCAATTGTGGTATTCACGATTCATCTTGGGTGCCTGAATCGAAAATTGCATTTTTCCTTGCCACTGCTCGCCACTCCTTCTTTGCCATGACACTGACAGCAACGCTAAAGCGAATCGCTCCTCAACTTGCTCCAATGCTGTTTGCCATTGCGGTAAAGACGCAGCACCCTCGATTTCCCAGATTGAAGTAATTTCCTGCGCCGTATCGACTGTTCGGTGCTGTAGCCAAGGGTGATCTTCAAACTCAGCCATTGCTAACGCGCGGCTTTGTTGTTGAATGGAATTCCATGAATGCTGTGCACCTTGCTTCAACTTAAGTTGCCGGCCTGCATTATCGTAAGCATTATCAATAAATGGGTACCAAACCGCCAACTGCAATATTATCAACAACAGTACAAGCGAGAGATTGATACGAAGTAAGAACGCCCTAAGAGCCTGAAAAAATGGAGATAGAAACATCCAATACCTCCACTTTTTTATGAACAGATTCAGCGGGTTTTGAGGTTTGACTTACTTCCCAGAGCCAGTGCGGAAATTGATGCTGCCAACCAATGAAAACTGAATCTAAATCAGATTGAGACAGGGTCATTCGAACCTTGGCCTTCGCACCATCACTTTCCACCGCAGCCAGCCGAACCGATTTGGGTAATGCTTGTACTACGCTTAAAATAGACTGAGTGAAATCATTTTCTACGTGGACAGCTTTCCAAGCGGACTGAAGTTCCAATACTTCCTGGCGGGCTAAAATTGCTTCTTCAGTGTGTTTGTGGAGAGAAAAAAGATATGTCAGTGCTCCTCCTTGAACGAACAAACTTAGTATCAATAGATAACCTAACAACGTACGTACTTTTTGATTTTTCACCTTATTCGGCTGATAAGAGGACAGAGCCTGCTTTTTACAATTTGACCAAGACCGGCGGCTGGGTGCTTTCATATCCAGCCATTGGCTAGACGGCATAATCACACAGTCCTTTGCAGTATTGTAAAAAGGTCGACAAAGCAGTTCCGCCCACTCATTCGAACAAGCAAACACAGTCAACTCAGCACGCTTATCCGACAATGCAATTTGCAAGTAATTGAACTTCACCGCCTCTGGAGTCAAAAACGTGGTTTCGGCCGCATAACTGAGGGCCGCCAAAGGCAGCAATGTGGAAGGAATCAGGTGATCTATCTGAGATCGAGAAACTACAAGCCATGCATCAGGCACCAAAATCAGGACAGGGGTTCTTTTTGCTAAAGACTCAAGGGATAATGTTTGATGTATTGCAGATAATTGAAGAGTATCAGGAGTAGAGCTGCCCTGATTAATAGCTTGTAATGCGACTAACTCTGCCGCCTTAAAAGAATCATAAAATATACACTGCTCAGCCGTATAGACAGCCACAGAATAGGCAGAAACTAACCGCATCATTCATCCTTGAAATTATAGGTTATTCGGTAAAACGTTTAATTCGACGTCCATGCCAAACTTTTACCAAGATAACACGATTTGATGCAAAGTTAAGCGCCTATTCTAGGATAATCTTAGGTATAATGGCTTTTTTTCACACAGCATTTATTAGATTAATATGGCCAAGACACTTAAAATTCTCTTCTTTCTCGGTCTTTTCGGGGCCCTTTGCGCCGTCGGCATTACCTATGCTATTTACTACAATGTAAAAGACCGCATTCCCACCGTAGATGAACTTAAGGCCATAGAACTTCGAATTCCATTGCGGATCTATACTGCTGACGACCAGCTTATTGGAGAATTCGGCGAGCAACGTCGCTCGCCGATTAATTACGCAGAAATACCAACCAATCTAGAACACGCCATTTTAGCGGCAGAAGACACCAATTTTTACCATCACCCTGGCGTAGACATTCTTGGCTTAGGCCGCGCAGTCATGCAGCTTATCACCACAGGTCAAAAACAAGGCGGCGGCAGTACCATCACCATGCAGGTGGCACGTAACTACTTTCTTTCGTTCGAGCAAACCTACACACGTAAATTTACAGAAATCTTTATTGCTTTAAAAATGGAACGAGAGCTAAGCAAACATGAAATTCTTGAGCTTTACGTCAATAAAATCTACTTAGGCAATCGTGCTTATGGCTTCGAAGCCGCCGCTCAAGTCTATTATGGCAAAAATCTAAGCGAGCTAGACCTTGCACAACTAGCAATGATAGCAGGTTTGCCAAAAGCACCCTCTCGCTTTAATCCAGTTGTAAACCCTTCTCGTGCCTTGATCCGCCGTAACTGGATTTTACAGCGAATGCTGTCCCTTGGCATGATTGATAAAGACGCCTACCAAGATGCTGTTGAAGCGCCGATTACCGCTAAGAATCACGGAGTAATGCCAGACATTGAAGCTGGCTACATTGCAGAAATGGTTCGCGCAGAACTGTATAACACCTTTGGCGATGACCTTTACAGCACGGGGATGACCGTCTATACCACCATTGATTCAACTCGCCAAAAAGCCGCCAACAGTGCCGTTTTTAATGGTGTTTTAAGCTACGATACTCGCCATGGCTACCGCGGTTCCATCGAAACCCGAGTGGATCTAGTTGAAGCACCACTCGAAGAGCAAGAAAAAGCGTTACAAGATATAGAGCGCTTCTATAACTGGCAAACAGCCCTGGTTATTAACATTGATGAAAACACAGCGGATGTTCGTCTAGCCGACGGTAAACGCGCTACTCTAGCGTGGGACGCCATAAAATGGGCCAAGCCTTATATCAATGAAGACTCGCAAGGGGCAACACCAACCACTGTCTCTGACGTCTTGGTTCCGGGTGACATTGTACGTTTGCGCCCAGACGCTAAACTTGGCTGGATATTGGCACAAAAGCCAACGGTTCAAAGCGCGTTAATCTCTTTGAACAGTAAAGATGGCGCCATCCAAGCTCTTGTGGGCGGCTTTAACTTTTTTGAAAACAAGTTCAACCGTATCACTCAGTCTAAGCGTCAACCTGGATCAAACTTTAAGCCGTTTATTTATGCCAGCGCATTAGACAGAGGCTATACAGCAGCCAGCATTATTAATGATGCACCCGTGGTGTTTAATGATTCAAACTTGGCCTCCGCGTGGCGTCCAACCAACGACGGCGGCAAGTTCTATGGGCCAACACGTTTACGCCAAGCATTGTATCGCTCACAAAACATAGTCTCGGTTCGTCTGTTAGATGAACTAGGCATTCGACCTACACTAAACTTCCTAAGACGCTTTGGCTTTGATCCTAATGAGTTACCACATAATTTGTCGTTATCTTTGGGTAGCGCCAACTTATCTCCACTACAGATCGCAACAGGCTACGCTGTTTTCTCTAACGGTGGCTATCAAGTACAGCCTTACCTTATTGATAAAGTAATAGACCGTAACAATGAAACTCTATTCCAAGCGAGCCCAGTTACCGTTTGCCTGACGTGCACTATGCTAGAAAAACCAAATGACGGCGACTTGCAAATGGGATTATTCAACACTCCTAAAGGCATTCAGAGTTTACCTGTCGCGCCACAAGTGCTTGACCCTGAAGTGAACTACATCATTTATGACATGATGAGAGATGTAATCAAATACGGTACTGGGCGACGCGCTCGCGTCCTCCAGAGAGATGATATTGCTGGTAAAACAGGTACCACTAACGATGGACGCGATGCTTGGTTTTCTGGCTTTAATGGTGAATTAGTGACGTCCGTATGGAGTGGCTTTGACAATTCATCTCCGCTAGGTCGTGGCGAATGGGGTGGATCAGTATCACTACCAGCTTGGATCGATTACATGCGTGAAGCACTTAAAGGTACAGAACCTTCTTATGTAGCAAAACCATCCTCTTTGGTTACAGTAAGAATCGACCCAAATACAGGTGAGCGGGCACTTCCTGGCCAGTCTAATGCAATTTTCGAGATATTTAGAAGAGACCACGTGCCAGCACAAAGAGAGCTAAATTTGCCAGCCTCTAACAACAATGGTAATGGTAACGAAGCACAAGAAGAGAAACAGGAAAATAATGTACTAGAGAACTTGTTCTAACAGCGCTTAGTACAAGAGCATAAAAATGCCAGCCTCGAGCTGGCATTTTTATGCTATCAAGCACGTTAACTCCACTTAGGTTGAGGCGCTCTATATGCTTGAAAAGCTGATAATAGGGCCTCAGGTGAATTCACCTTGATAATCATATCGATATAAGATTGTTTCACAAACCCTGCCTGTTGCATGCTTTCAACCATAGTAAACAATGGATCATAAAAGCCATTTATATTATAAAAAGCACAAGGTTTATCGTGTAACCCGAGCTGCCCCCAAGTCCAAATTTCAAACATTTCCTCTAGCGTTCCTACGCCACCAGGGAGCGCCACAAAAGCATCGGCCAATTCACTCATCTTCGCCTTGCGTTCATGCATATTGGCGACTATATGAAGCTCAGTTAAGCTAGGGTGGGCAATTTCTTTTGATTTTAAATGCTGAGGAATAACGCCGATAACTTTACCGCCTGCTTGTAACACAGCATTAGCAATCACGCCCATTAAACCAACATTACCTCCACCATAAACAACACCAACGCCCTGCTCCGCCAAGTGCCTTCCTAAAGCTTTTACGCAATTGACATAATCGGGAGATTTTCCCTCTGCTGAGCCACAGTAAATAGCTACTTTCATTCCATTTCTCCCATACTTTAATCCATGGCATTACAGCTTTGCATCTGAAAAATATCGCAAAAAAAGGCGACTCCTTATCAGGGAGTCGCCTTTTTAGTTGACCTTAATTCGATTAAGCACCGAAGTGGTCAAGATTCTCTAAAGGGTAGAAATCTGGGTATGGAAGCATTGCCACTCCAGAATCCACCGCTGCGCGAGCTACCGCTGCAGAAACTACATTCAGCAAACGAGAGTCCATTGGTTTCGGCAAGATGTACTCTTTACCGAAGCTCAACGCACCGCCGCCGTATGCAGCAACAACATCCGCTGGCGCTTCTTCCTTCGCAAGGTCTTTAAGTGCATGAACCGCTGCTACTTTCATTTCTTCGTTGATCTTAGTCGCTCGAACGTCTAATGCACCACGGAAGATGAAAGGGAAGCCAAGCACATTGTTTACTTGGTTAGGGTAGTCAGAACGTCCAGTCGCCATAATCAAATCATCACGAGTCGCGAGAGCAAGCTCTGGATTGATTTCTGGATCTGGGTTCGAACAAGCAAAAACGATTGGATTAGCTGCCATTTTAGCTAATTGGTCAGCAGACAATAGATCTGGACCAGATACACCGATGAATACATCAGCACCATCAATGGCGTCATCAAGAGTGCGCTTGTCAGTATCAATTGCAAACATTGCTTTGAACTGGTTCAAGTCTGTACGGCCAGAATGAATGACACCGTTACGGTCTAGAACGAAGATATTCTCACGTTGTGCACCACAAGCGATGATCAGTTTCATACACGCCGTTGCCGCAGCACCCGCACCTAAACAAACGATTTTAGCATCAGCAATGTCTTTGCCTTGAAGCTCAAGCGCATTCAAAAGGCCAGCTGCTGTTACAATCGCTGTACCGTGCTGGTCATCATGAAAAACTGGGATAGAGCAACGCTCGATCAACTGACGTTCGATTTCAAAACACTCAGGTGCTTTGATGTCTTCTAGGTTAATACCGCCGTATGTGTTCGCAATACGAGCAACGGTATCAATAAAGGCTTGTGGGCTTTCAGATTCAACTTCCACATCAACAGAATTAATGCCAGCGAAGCGTTTAAACAATAAACCTTTACCTTCCATAACTGGCTTGCTTGCCAATGGACCTAGGTTACCTAAACCAAGGATCGCAGAGCCATCAGAAATGACAGCAACTAAGTTGCCTTTACCTGTGAAGCGGTAAGCTGCTTCTGGATCTTTTGCGATTTCACGGCAAGGCTCAGCCACACCAGGGCTGTATGCAAGAGCAAGGTCACGAGCAGTTGCTGTTGGTTTAGTAATAGTAACGCTCAATTTTCCTGGAACTGGGTACTCATGGTAGTCCAGTGCAGCTTGTTTTATATCTTCTGCCATTATTATGTTTCCGTCTATTTGGTGTAATTCATTAGTTTTATCATAGCCAAATTGGGCCTTGTTCCCAAGCCTAAAAAAGCTTCGAAAGTGGCACCTTATAATTTTGTTCCATCAGAATAATCGATATATCTAATACTTTAAAGCGCAAGATCATAGGAATATTCTATCAGTCAAGGACTGACAGAGTCTTTGATCTCAAGCAAATCATTGGGGTGCCTTACAGAAAGAACCCAAGATTTAAAGTCCGAATGTCGACTTTTCCTTCGATGCTGCCAACCCCGTACCTCTATCTTCCGCCCCTCAAGATAAAATATTTCTTGAGCTGGCCAATAATCGGTAACACTGGGTGGTAAGTTGATTACTAGATCCTGATCGGTTTCTAGCCACCAACCTCCTCGGTTCTTAGTAATTGAGGTGATGTTAACACGAGAGATTGCAAAGCCAGCTTGTGGCTGCCATTGCAAAGATTGCTGCCATAATTTCTTATGTGCTTTGCGAGCTATACTTTCGGATGCCTCAAAACAAGCCTGATAGGCTAGGTTTGGAGGGATTGCAATACGATAACCAAGTCCTTCGGATAGTAGCTGACTTGTTAATGAAATACGATCTTTATCGAAAAGATAGTACAACTTACGACCATATCTATCCTTGTCGACCTTTGCTGTTTGAATATAAACATATTGATCAAGACGAGAGCGTACAAACTCTGTCGCCTCAACGGCAAAAGGTTCATGATTGCCTTTTTTGTGGTCTAGTTCGGGAGTATCTATTCCCACCAGTCTAACTTTTCGACCATCAACAAGATGAATTGTATCGCCATCGACAATGCGTTTTATCTTTGCTTTTTCAAGCGGACCAGTCGCGACACAAAGCTCCTCAGCTTGAACCGCAAAGGACAAAAACAAAAAAAGCGCCAAGAGAGCTTGGCGCTTTTTTAAAGAGATCACAGTCATTCCACCAATTACTTAGTAGTACGACGCGCTCCGAAACGCTTGTTGAAGCGATCAACACGACCACCAGTATCCAACATTTTTTGCTGGCCTGTGTAGAATGGGTGACAGTTGCTACATACGTCGATGTGCATGTCTTTACCATGTGTTGAGTTCAAGTTCAAAGTGTTACCACAAGTACAAGTTGCAGTAAGCGCTGAGTAAGTTGGGTGGATATCTTTTTTCATCGTAGTTACCTTAAAGTTTGGTGTGCCGCCACTTGATCGATATATAAATGGGCTATCGCCTCGCCAAGCACCGCACGTTTCGTTGTACAGACATTGTACAGTGGATCCAAGAACGGCGTATTTTAGGGATCTATGATCCAATCAGCAACCTTTTTATCACGCTTTTCTTATAAAAATGTGGCTCGCCCTTAGTCACCACTCTGACGTACACTTATCTTATTCACTAAGAACTCTAATTTTTGCTTTACTATAAGGTTCAACCTAACGCATGTCTGAAGCGCTTCTAACACTTCACCCATACATTAAAGTCGCTTTGCCCGTACCAATGCGGACACTCTTTGACTATAAAGTTCCCAAAGCAATTGCCCTAAGGCATGAATTAAAACCTGGCATGCGCGTTAAAGTTCCCTTCGGAAAAAGCAGCCGACTTGGCGTTATTGTTGCCCTCAGCGAAACCTGCGACTGGGACCCTGAACAAGTTAAGCCACTGACATCTCTCCAAGATGAAAGCCCTGTGATTAGTGCCGAGCTAATGGCGCTGTGTGAATGGGCTGCACGTTATTATCACCACCCTATTGGCGACGTGATATTTCACGCCTTGCCAGTCTTACTTCGCAAAGGTGAAAATGCAGAGTTTCGTACAGAAAATTGGTGGTTCACTACGCCACAAGGTCAATCTCTACCGCTTGAACAACTTAGCAGAGCTCCTCGTCAGCAAGACTTTTTGAAAGCAGTGCAACAGCATCCTAACGGTTTAAGCCAACATGCGGCTTCTGTGTTAGACCTTGCTCCTGCAGCGGGAAAGAGCTTAGAAGAAAAAGGCTTATTACGACGCGAACCTCGCTCTTTTAACAAAGGTGGCGAAAAGCACGCTCACCAAACTCAAGTGCCACCAACTCTCAACCCAGAACAAATGAGGGCTACAGAGCATTTATTAGACTATCGCCATCAATTCAATGTCGCCTTATTGGATGGCGTAACAGGTAGCGGCAAAACGGAAGTATTCTTGCGAGTCATGGAGCGCCTAATAGAAGAAGGCAAGCAAGTGTTAGTGATGGTGCCAGAAATAGGTCTAACACCACAAACCCTGAAGCGATTCGAAATTCGATTTAATACTGACATTGTCTTAATGCACTCCAACATGAGCGATAGAGAGCGTCTGGACGCTTGGCTATTGGCCGCCAGCGGCCATGCAAAAATCATCATTGGCACACGTTCTGCGGCTTTCATCCCCGCTCCTAACCTCGGCATGATTGTCATTGATGAAGAGCACGACACCTCCTATAAGCAACATGAAGGCTTTCGTTATCACGCTCGAGACCTTGCGGTAAAGCGCGCTCAAGCGCTGAATATTCCAGTACTACTTGCCTCGGCTACACCGTCTTATGAAAGCTTAACGAATGCACTACAAAAACGTTTTGCTTGGTTAAAGCTTCGCCAACGAGCTGGCAATGCCCACATTCCAGAAATGGAAAGAGTAGACCTACGCGGAAAAACGCTCGTGCATGGCTTCAGCGAACAAGCACTTGCCAGTATGAAACTCTGCTTAGAGCGTAAGGAACAAGTCTTGGTGTTTTTAAACCGTCGAGGCTACGCCCCTACGTTAATGTGTCACCAATGCGGTTGGATCGCTGCATGTGATCATTGCGATGTCAACCTTACCGTCCATAAGCGCGCGAATAAACTACACTGCCATCATTGCGACACGCAAAAAGCCCTTCTTCACACTTGCCCTGAGTGTCAATCAGAAGAACTATTTACCGTCGGTGAAGGCACAGAGCAAATCGAAACTCAACTCAGCACCCTATTCAAAGAAGTGCCAATCCTACGCATAGACCGCGACAGCACCCAGCGTAAGTCTGCCATGGCGAAACTAACCCAAAAAATACATGAACACGATCAAGCTATTTTAATCGGCACGCAAATGCTGGCTAAAGGTCATCACTTTCCCAACGTCACCTTGGTGATTATCATGGATGCTGATGCGGGCCTATTTTCGTCCGATTTTCGAGGTATGGAACGAACTGCTCAGCTTATTACCCAAGTCGCTGGTCGTGCTGGTCGTGCCAAAAAGCCTGGACACGTTTTGCTACAGACATATCACCCAGACCATGCCGCAATCGAATGTTTATGCAATCTTGGCTACGAGCATTTTGCTATAGATGGCTTGGCTGAACGTAAATCGCTTTCGCTTCCACCCTTTTATCATCAGGTTATAGTGCGAGCCGAATCGGGTAATGAACAAGAAGCCATGCAGTTATTATCTGCCATGAGAAATGACCTTGAACCCTACTTTGCAAAGGATGTTTATCTGGTTGGACCTTACGCAGCCATCATAGTTCGTAAGGCTGGACAGCATCGAGCGCTGATTTCGATCAAAGCCGCCCACCGAGCACCTTTGCATCAAGCAACCCAAATGATCAGTGATTGGCTAGAGCAGTCTACTCGACAACACAGAATTCGTTTTGCAATTGATGTAGATCCACTGGAAACTTACTGATCTTGCACGCATAATGTGCGCAATTGATCCAGTATCCTATTTACACATAGCAAAAAGCCCAAATTATGTTTAGCCCCATTCAAATTGCAGCAAAAGGAAGCCGTCCCAAAAAAGGGGCAACTCGTCGAACGCCCCCACCACAGAAACGCAAAACAGCATGGTGGTTATGGCTGCTGGTACCTGCAATCCTTGTGGCTTTTATTTATGGACTAACGCAACTGAACCAAGTCGCACCGAAATCAGTGCCTGTACCGGTAGAGAAAATAAAAGTAACGCCAAAACCTAAGCCTACTCCAGTTAAGAAAGAAGAAGTTATCAAGGTGATGCCGAAAAAGGACACCTTCGAGTTTTACCAAATATTGCAAGATAGCAAAGTCGATACCAGCCATGTAGATGCGTATCAATCTACGCCTCGTGGCGAGCAAGATTTCTATTACATGCTGCAAGCAGCTTCTTTCAGAAACCCTGAAGACGCAGATCGCATGCGAGCCCAGCTCATCCTATCTGGGCTCGTAGAAAGCAGCATTCGAAAAACCATAGGGCAAGGGGAACAACCTTGGTACCGCGTGGTATTAGGCCCTTATGAATCGCGCTCTAAAATGAATCGAGCCGAAGACAAGCTCGTTTCAATGGATATCTCTCCCTATTCTTACAAAGTAAAAAAAGAACAATAACCTTTCTCTCAATCTCGTATAGATTGCATACAGAAAATGGAAGCTAACTCTGTATGCAATCCTTGCTTGAAATCCTTCTGCTCGCCCCCATTTTATTAGAATCGAAACTGGAGTAGACCCATGACAACGATTCTTACTGTACGCAAAGGCAACCAAGTCGTCGTAGGCGGCGATGGACAAGTATCTTTAGGCAACACTGTGATGAAAGGCAATGCTCGTAAAGTGCGTCGCTTATACCATGGTGAAGTGATTGCTGGCTTCGCTGGCGGTACAGCGGATGCCTTCACTCTATTCGAACGCTTCGAAGGCCAGTTAGAAAAACACCAAGGCCAACTTGTTCGCGCCGCTGTAGATCTTGCCAAAGACTGGCGATCCGACCGCGCATTACGCAAGTTAGAAGCTATGCTGATAGTTGCCAATAAAGAAAGCACACTAATCATTACAGGAACTGGCGATGTTGTTGAGCCGCAGCACGGCGCATTAGCCATTGGCTCTGGTGGCAATTACGCAGAAGCAGCAGCTCGTGCCTTAATCGACAACACAGACCTAACAGCAAAAGACATTGTCGAGAAAAGCCTTAATATTGCAGCAGACATCTGTGTCTTTACCAATCACAGCCTAACCATCGAAGAAATTACGATAGACCCGCAGCTTGAAGACAAATCCGCCTAGAGTAGTAGTCTACAACGCAGACAACATCATTCAAGAACATAGAAGAGAATTGATAATGAGCAGCATGACCCCAAGAGAGACGGTTAACGCCTTAGACAATCACATTATTGGTCAGCAAAAAGCAAAGCGCGCTGTTGCCATCGCACTACGCAATCGCTGGCGTCGCATGCAACTTCCTGAAGACATGCGTGCGGAAGTTACACCAAAAAATATTTTGATGATTGGGCCAACTGGTGTTGGTAAAACTGAAATAGCTCGTCGTTTAGCCAAGCTATCTAACGCGCCATTCATTAAGATCGAAGCCACTAAATTTACCGAAGTAGGCTATGTTGGCCGCGATGTGGAATCCATCATCCGTGACCTGGTCGAAATGGCAATCAAAATGCTGCGTGAGCAAGAAACCGCAAAATTGCGCCATAAAGCTGAAGACGCAGCAGAAGACCGTATTCTTGATGTGCTATTACCACCCGCTCGTGGCGGCGACCCGGAACTAGAAGACAACAGCACGCGCCAGACTTTTCGCAAGAAATTACGCGAAGGCCAACTGGACGATAAAGAAATCGACATCGATGTTGCTGACTCGCCAATGGGTGTAGAAATCATGACACCACCTGGAATGGAAGAGATGACCAGCCAGCTGCAAAACATGTTTTCTAGCTTTGGCTCACAAAAAACCAAAAAGCGTAAATTGAAAGTCAAAGAAGCCTTACGCCAAGTTCGTGATGAAGAAGCCGCGAAACTGGTTAACGAAGAAGAGCTAAAAGCCCGTGCGGTTGAAGCGGTTGAGCAAAACGGAATCGTGTTCTTAGATGAAATCGATAAAGTGGCAAAAAGCTCTGAACGTTCTGGTGGTGAAGTTTCTCGTGAAGGCGTACAACGTGACTTACTACCATTAGTCGAAGGTTGTACAGTTAGTACAAAATACGGCATGGTCAAAACTGACCATATCCTATTTATTGCGTCTGGTGCCTTCCATCTGTCTAAGCCATCCGACTTAATTCCGGAACTGCAAGGTCGCCTACCGATTCGTGTTGAATTAGATGCACTAACAGTAAACGACTTCAAGCGTATCTTGGTAGAGCCAAGTGCCTCTCTTACTAAACAATATGTGGCGCTGGCGAAAACAGAAAATATCAATTTAAACTTCACCGAAGAAGGTATTCATCGTATTGCAGAGATCGCATTCCAAGTGAATGAACGCACAGAAAACATCGGCGCCCGCCGCTTGCATACGGTACTTGAACGCTTACTTGAAGAAGTGTCTTATTCTGCTAGCGATATGCCTGATGATCAGACCGTCGACATTACTGCAGCTTATGTAGATGAACAACTTGGGGAAATCGCTGAAGACGAAGACCTAAGCCAATACATCCTATAATTGATTCAACCATATAACATACCCCTTCATTGAAGGGGTAATATAGGAAACAAGACCATGGCAACGCCTACGCCAACTTCAATTAACTACCATAAACAGTCCCGTGAATTGGCCATCGCCTTTACTGATGGGCAGAGCTTCCGCCTAAGCGCAGAATATCTTCGAGTACATTCACCTTCTGCTGAAGTGCGTGGTCACGGGTTACAAATCCCTATTCTGCAATACGGTAAAAAGCACGTTGGTATCAATAACGTAGAAGGTGCTGGTAATTATGCACTTAAGATATCTTTTGATGATGGGCACGATACAGGCCTCTATACGTGGGAATATCTCTATAACATCGGTAAAAACCATGATGAACTCTGGCAAATGTACCTGGATCGCCTTGAAAAAGAAGGCCAGACGCGTGACACTGCAGTGATTCAAATCCACCAGCTTTAGTTTTAACCGTATTTAAGCCATTATCGGGAAGATATTTTTATGGGTTCACTTAGTTTATCGGCTCTTAGCGCGATTGAAAATGCGATCAACCTCGCCCTTAAACAAGACACACCATCACAGGAGCGACTAGGCAAATTAGCTGGTCAACAGGTTTTTCTTTATATAGAAGACTTCTCTTTTATTCTACAGATTCACATCCTCGAACAGGGCGTGATGCTAGACCGACCAGAGAGCTTGGATGAGATCGAACTCGACCCACGACTAGATACTCTTGTTAAAGGACCGAGTGTAGCCTACCGGAAATTACTCGACGGCGATGGTTTCTTTGATGGCGACCTGCGCATTCAGGGTAATGCTCAAGCCTTAATGACACTGCATAAAGTGATGGAAAACTTCGAATTTGATTGGGAAGAATTGCTTGCTGATCACATTGGCGATTTGTCGGCAGCGGCTCTAGCTCGACTATTTCGTGCTCAATGGTCTTGGAGCAAAGAGTTTACCACCAACGCCAGAATGCAGATGGTTCACCATCTACAAACTGACAGCCAGCTGCTGCCAAGCAAAATTGAATTCGACAACTTTGTCGATGAAATAGAGCGCTTTGGTACCTTGATTGATCGTACGGAAGCCAAAATCAGAATCCTTGAGAAGAAAAGCTAAAACCGCCTTTCTTCTCTTTCCTCATGCCTCACTGGTTTTTGCTCGACTGAAATACACACCAACAATCGTTATGACAAAGCCGATAATCTGAATCATGGTCATGGATTCACTAAATAGAAAGTAACTTTCTATTGCGGCTAATGGCGGGGCCAATAGCAGCATAGTCGACACCTGTGATGCTCTGACTTTTCTCAATAACCACACCATCAAGAAAACGCCGCCGCCAGATAAAACGAGCACACCCCAGATAACGAGTAAGAAGGACTCCAACTGCACTGCAAACAAGGTTTCACCGAGTAGCAACATAAAGCCTATCGAGACAACGCTCGCAGCGAGGTTTTGAATCGCCATTGAGCTAAAAATATCCGACGATGATATGGACATCTTTTGATAGGTCACACCAAGAGATAAGGTAAATATTGCTGCGCAAGCTAAGGTAAACGTTAGCAAAGTGACTCCACCATGACTCATATCTAACTCTAGTGCTGGACTGATAACCAACACGAGCCCAACGATGCCAACAAGCATGCCGAGGACACCTTTCAAAGACGTTTTCTCCTTGATCAACAAGAAGGCAAGTAGCGCCACTAAGGCTGGCTGTAATGCGCCAATTAAGGCCATAACGCCAGCGGGCAAGCCTTTTGCAATGGCAACATAGGCAAAGCCCAAGTAAAAACCATTCATCAACATACCGGCAATAATGTGCTTGGGTAACTCTTTCAATGCAGGAAAGCGTCGACGCTGCCACAAGGCAATGACAAGAAACAACAAGCCCGCCAACACAAAACGAATACTTAAAAAAACGTTAGGATCAATCAGACCGACGATAAGTTTGCCAGTGATAAAGCCTGTTGACCAAATCGACACTAAAAGCACATATAAAAATGCCATACAAAATTCCTTTTAGCTTTTCGTTATGAGAAGCTGCTTTTAATTTCTTCGCTCGAAAGGCCTAAACCGATCAAGAAGCTCAATTTCACAAACGAGGCTTCGTAAGTCATATCCCCTCCTGACACTACACCCGCTTTAACCAATGCAGAACCTGCAGCATAAGCGCCTGCCGCCACGCTTCCCGCGCCACATTGACTCACATTGACAATCACCACGCCGCGTTCTGAAGCGGTTTTTAATAGCGCTAAAAGAGCAGGATCTTTATCAGGGGCATTACCAGCGCCATAACTTAATAACACCGCGCCTTTTACGTTTTCACTCAACAAGCCTTGCCAATGAGCAGCTTGAACACCAGGGAAGACAGGCAAAATAGTTACAGAACCTTCTTGCATTTCTGGAATCTGAATTTGCATTGGTTGCTTAGCAACATCGACAGAGCGCCAGCGCCAATCGATGCCTAACACGCCTCTCTCTGGGCAGTTTGGAGAGCTGAAGGCTTGCCAATCACTGGTGTGCGCTTTATGAGCTCGGTCGCCTTCGATCAAACGACCAGCAAAGAATAGAAACACACCTCTTTTATAATTTTCACAAGTAAGCTCTTCGCAAGCAGATATGGCGCCCATCACATTAATCATGGCATCAGTTCGCACTTTATACATGGGCACTTGCGAACCCGTGACAATAATAGGTTTGTCACTGCGGGCAAACATAAAGGACAACGCCGCTGAGGTATAAGCCATGGTATCTGTACCGTGCAGAACAATAAAGGCATCGAAGTCATGCCATTTGCTTTCTATATCACGAGCGATAGTTTGCCAGTCTTTCGGCGTAGCATTGGATGAATCAATCAAACTTGGGTAACTAGTGATTACAAAGTCGTGGGCAAGCTCATCGGATGCATTTAAGTGTAGAGTAAGATGGTCAGCAAAGGCCGCATCGGGTATTAAGCCTTCCTCTGAAGGCACCATACCAATCGTGCCTCCAGTGTAGGCTATATAAATTCTCATCTGCTGATTATTCCTCTTTATTAATCCTATTTTACGTGTGGATTATGTCACTTAAGATTTAAAACATAAAAGGCGCTAATCAACTAGAAAAGCGCCTTTTATTTTCTTCATTAAAACAAAACAGTAGAGAAATTTTACATTCGCTCTAGTGTTTCAATCCCTAGCAAAGACAGGCCAAGCTTCAGAGTTGAGGCTGTATTCAAAGCCAATTGCAGACGGCTATGTTTCACGTCATCTTCGGCGTTCAAAATAGGACAAGCTTCGTAGAAAGTCATAAAGGTACCCGCTAAATCGTACAGGTAAGCACACAAGAAGTGCGGCATACCGTCATTAGCAACCTGTTGAATAGCCTCTTCAAACTGACACAATTTCATCGCTAAGGCGCGTTCTTGTGGTTCTTCAACCGAAATATCACCTGCCAGGCTCGCTAGATCGATTTCAGAGCGTTTAACGATACTTGCTACGCGAGAATAAGCGTACAACAAATAAGGCGCTGTGCTGCCTTCAAAGCTCAACATGGTGTCCCAATTGAACACGTAATCACTGGTACGGTTTTTCGATAGGTCAGCGTATTTAACCGACGCAATACCGACTATACGACCGATGTTACGTAGCTCTTCTTCACTCATTTCTGGGTTCTTCGACGCCACCAATTGATAAGCACGCTCTTGAGCCTCTTCCAACAAAGAAGACAATTTCGCTACGCCGCCAGAACGAGTTTTGAATGGTTTCCCATCGCTGCCCATCACAGTACCAAACGGCATGTGTTCCAATTGAGTTTCTGGTTTTACAAAGCCTGCTTTACGAGACAAGGTAAAAATCTGCTGGAAATGCAAAGACTGGCGCGCATCCACAAAATACAACACACGGTTGGCATTCAAGGTATGCTGACGGAAACGTACCGCCGCTAAATCGGTTGTCGCATACAAGAAACCGCCACCGGTTTTCTGCACGATAACCGGCGTAATCTCGCCTTCTTTATTAGCAAACTCCTCCATGAATACACACTGTGCGCCATTAGATTCTTGCAACATACCCTGTTCTTTCAGCTCACTAACCACGTTCGCCAAATCATCGTTGTAGGCACTTTCAGGCATTACGTGCTGGCGCTCTAAAGATACACCAAGCATCTTGTAGGTTTCTTCACAGTGCGCCATAGAGATTTCGATAAACTCATCCCAAAGCGCCAAGCATTCTTCATCACCAGACTGCAAGGAAACAACCAATTCACGAGCACGAGCAGCAAAAGCTTCATCCTCGTCAAAGCAGGTTTTAGCGGCACGGTAAAAAGTTTCAAGGTCAGCAAGGGCCATACTGATCTTGGCATTTTCGGCGCGTAGGCGTTCCATGTACGCCAACAACATACCGAATTGCGTTCCCCAATCACCTACGTGATTTTGACGAACCACATGATGACCAAAAAACTCCAGCGTACGAACAACGGCATCGCCAATCACCGTCGAACGTAAATGGCCCACGTGCATTTCTTTAGCGAGGTTTGGTGCAGAGTAATCCACCACAACCGTTTCAGGCGTTTCAACTGGATTTACATCAAGACGCTCACTGGTACGCAATTGCACCAACTCTTTACTTAACCAAATATTTTTCAAGAAGATATTGATAAAACCAGGCCCGGCGATTTCGACTTTGTCGGCAAGATCTGAAATATCCAATTTCTCAAGTGTGGCCTGGGCAAAATCACGAGGGTTCATTTTAAGCGCTTTCGCCGCGCCCATAATGCCATTTGCCTGGTAATCACCAAATTGAACTTTTGCCGATTGACGCACTAACGCTTGCGCAGTATCAGATGCGCCAGCCGCAACCATAGCCGCTTGAATGCGTTGATTTAGAAGAGTTTGAATATTCACAAGGGAGACCTTTAAACAGTAAATATGTCACTAAGAATAGCGACATATTAGAATCACACAGCCCTCTCACTGTCACCAATGAGAGGGCTGAATTCAAAAAATAGTTGCGCTAATGATAACCGATTTTCACGCTTTTAGCGAAAGAACAGCTTACAAGCATCGTTGTTATTTTCGTCTTGATAAGGATAGCCCAGCTCATCTAAGAATTTAGTCACATCGGTTTCTTCTCCTACCGCTTGCAACCCAACCAAAACACGCCCATAGGCATCGCCATGATTACGATAATGGAACATGGAAATATTCCATTGACCACCAAGCGTGTTTAAGAATTTCAACAAAGCACCTGGACGTTCAGGGAATTCAAAGCTGTACAACAACTCGCCTTTATCGCTGCGTAAATGCCCACCAATCATATGACGGACATGAACTTTGGTCGTTTCATCGTCGGTTAAATCTGTGATCTCGTAATCTTTCAGGTCCTCCAATAGCTCTTTACGACTATGCGGACTGCCGCCTAAAGCGACGCCAACAAAAATAACGGCTTCTTGGTCATCGCCATAACGATAATTAAATTCTGTAATATTACGGCCCACCAAGGCTTGGCAGAAATCTTTAAAGCTACCTGGATGTTCTGGAATCTTCACGGCAATAATGGCTTCGCGTTTCTCGCCCAATTCCGCTCGCTCAGAAACATGGCGCAAGCGGTCGAAATTGACGTTCGCACCACTATTGATGGCGATAAGCGTTTGGCCTTTTGCACCTTCCCGCTCGATGTACTTCTTCAAGCCCGCCAAAGCACACGCTCCAGCAGGTTCCGTAATCGCACGAGTATCATCATAGATGTCTTTGATCGCCGCACACATTTCATCTGTAGTCACTGTGATGACTTCATCGACGGTATCTTTGGCAATAGCAAAAGTATTCTGACCAATTTCTGCCACAGCTACACCTTCGGCAAAAATCCCCACTGTCGGCAAGCGAGTGGGTTTGCCTTTTTCCAAGGCAATTTTTAGACAAGCGGCATCTTGTGGCTCGACACCAATAATTTTAATGTCTGGACGAAGGTATTTGATATAAGCCGATACTCCAGCGATTAGACCACCACCGCCGACAGGAATAAAAATCGCGTCGATATTACCTTCGTGTTGATGAAGGATTTCCATGCCGATCGTGCCTTGACCTGCGATCGTGTCTAGGTCATCGAATGGATGAACGTAAACTTGTCCGGTTTTTTCCATAATTTCACGAGATTTTGCCGACGCTTCATCAAAAGCATCACCGAACAAAACCACTTCCGCGCCATGATTTCGCACCGCACTGACTTTCACTTCTGGCGTCGTTGCAGGCATTACAATAGTCGCTTGAATACCAAGTTTTTTCGCCGCCAAGGCCAAACCTTGTGCGTGGTTACCTGCCGACGCAGCAATAACACCACGAGCACGCTCTTCTGGTGTTAACTGACAAATTTTATTGTATGCCCCACGAATTTTGAAAGAGAAAACCGGCTGTAAATCTTCTCGCTTCAAAATAATCTCGTTACCCAATCGATTCGACAACTGATTGGCACGAGATAGTGGTGTTTCTACGGCAACGTCATAAACGCGCGCCTGTAGAATCTTTTTAATCATGGTATGAGGCATAGTGCTTCCTAAACGAATATAAATCGACAACACGATGTTCTAAACGACATCTACGCTGACTGCTAGTCAAAAAAAACCGAGTAGGAAATATACTCTTTCAACTCACTGGGCGCAAAGACAGATAGCCTCTAAACCAAGATGAAAAAAGCATAAAATCGTTAAATGAGCGCATAAAGCAGGGGTAACAATCATCTGTTTAAGCGCCTATAATACGACCACCATCAGAGGTCGCTTATCATTATAGGTAAGCCGAATAATACCGCCCCCTTGTAAAACTATAATAGAAGGTGAACATCACCATGACGCAAGACGAATTAAAACAAGCCGTTGCAGAAGCTGCGGTAGCTTACATTCTTCCTATGTTAGAAACCGACACTATCGTCGGTGTTGGCACAGGCTCGACAGCAAACCTTTTTATTGATGAATTAGCTAAACACAAAAGCTTATTTGACGGCACTGTAGCAAGTTCAGAAGCGTCTGCAGAGCGACTAAAAAAGCATGGAATTCCTGTTTATAACCTAAACAGCGTTGATAGCATTCGCGTGTACGTTGATGGGGCGGATGAGTCAGATGAACACTTACACTTAATCAAAGGCGGCGGTGCGGCATTAACCCGCGAAAAAATCGTGGCGGCATGCAGTGACGAATTTGTCTGTATTGCGGATGAATCCAAGCTAGTTAAATTACTGGGGGATTTCCCTCTTCCTGTAGAAATCATTCCAATGGCACGCGGCCATGTAGCTCGTGAATTAGTAAAACTAGGCGGTGACCCGGTTTATCGTGAAGGCGTTGTTACCGACAATGGCAACCATATTTTAGATGTCTATAATCTAGAAATTCTTGATCCTATCGCGCTAGAAAAAAGTATCGACAGCATTGTTGGTGTGGTGACAAATGGCTTGTTTGCAAAACGTTCTGCGGATATTTTGCTGTTAGCCACAAAAGATGGCGTTAAAACACTGAAGAAATAATCTTCAGTGTTTTTGTTGCTATTCATAAGATAAGGAAAGGCCGCTTTCTCAAAACCAGCGGCTTTTTCTCATTACCACAAATTGGCCACCGCCTAGTACCACTAAAGCGATACAAAATAGCCAAAACGCTGAACCATTATCTGTACCCGGCATACCGCCAATGTTGATACCAAACAAACCGGTTAAAAAGCCTAGAGGCATAAAAATGCCAGACAGAATCGATAATACGTACATTCGAGCGTTCATCTTTTCAGCCTGTAAATTGGCAAACTCTTCCTGCATCAATAAACAGCGTTCACGCAATGACTCTAACCCTTCGACATAACGAGTGATATCGTTGGCAGCTTCATGCACTTGTGATGTTTGATCAGGAGTCATCCAAGCAAGTGACTCTTGTGCTAATTTATTGATCGCTTCTTTCTGAGGTACAAGAAAGCGTCTTAAGCGAATCGTTTCAAGGCGACGTTGTACAAGAGAATCACGCTGATCAGCTTCAATCCCCTCTCCAATGCTTTCCTCTAAGTCCGCTAACTCATCCTCTAAGTCATGGATAATTTTCGCCATGCGGCCAGTCAATGTCTCGGTTAAAGTCGCCACAATATCACCAGTATTCGTTGGGCCTTCATTGTTAACAAGATTCTTCACTGTATCTTGTACAGACAAAAGCTTACGACGACGGCTAGACACGATAAAATGTGGCGTTACCCAAAGTCGCAGAGACACCATGTCGGAAGGGTTAGATTCTGGGTTTAAATTAACGCCTCGTAACGTCAGTAATAAACCATCTCCCATCTTTACCGCACGTGGGCGGGTTTCTTCAGCGAATAAAGCTTCTACTGCTGTTTCAGGAATTCCCTCTAAATCTGAGAGCCATGTAAACCCTTCCTCCTCAAGGCAATCTAAGTGTATCCAGCGACAGCCACTTTCAGGAACAACTGTAGGTAAATCGAGAGAAGATAATGCTGTCGCACCGCCTTGACCATTTAGTTCCAGATGATGAACAATAAAATCAGACATAAAGATTCCTTTTCAGTATTTTGCGTAGATTATCCGAAAACGTCGATTTTCCCTATTTATTTTATGATCAAAACACAACCTTGGCTGACACTAAGTAACTAGAATGGCATAATTTCGGCAACTTCAAATAACAAGGAAATGCCAGACCATGCAAAACCTACCTGATGTTTTAGCATCCAGTGCAACACCAACGTCATTACAAGCAGTTTTAACTGTAACAACTGATACCTGCATCGCGATATCTGATGCACTAAAACAAGGCTCGCTTGCAGGTATTTTAGGTATGGCTGGCAATGAAAATGTTCAGGGTGAAGAGCAAAAGAAACTGGATGTTATTTCTAACGACATGCTTAAAGAAGCACTGCTTGCTTGCCCAGCAGTAAGAGCCATTGCTTCAGAAGAAGAAGACTACATAGTTCCCGCTAATACAGATGGAGAATACTTCATCGCCTTTGACCCATTAGATGGTTCATCGAATATCGACATTAATGCTATGGTCGGAACAATCTTCTCCATCTACCGCCAAACTGGTGATAAACCAGCTACTGAAGCTGATTTTCTAATTCCTGGTAAAGAACAAGTAGCTGCCGGTTATGTTTTATATGGCCCATCAACCATGTTGGTTCTTACAACAGGCAATGGCGTCAACATGTTTACTTATGATCCAGTTAACCATGTTTTCACACTAACTCGTGAAAAAGTTCAAGTAGCACAAGATACTCAAGAATTCGCTATTAATATGTCGAACCAGCGTTTTTGGTCAGTCAATATGCAGAACTATGTGAGTGACTTAGTGAAAGGTAAAGAAGGTACTCGTGATAAGAACTTCAATATGCGCTGGGTCGCTGCTATGGTAGGTGACGTGCATCGTATTCTTTGTCGTGGTGGTATCTTCATATACCCTTGGGATAACAAAGACCCATCTAAAGCAGGCAAGCTACGCCTAATGTATGAAGCAAACCCAATGGCTATGTTATTAGAACAAGCTGGCGGCAAGGCTCATACCCACACTCAACGCATTCTGGATATTAAGCCAGAAGCTATTCACCAACGTGTTGCCGTGATTCTAGGTGCTGCAAACGAAGTGGATAAGTGTCTAACTTATTAACAAATAATAAAAGCTGACTTTCCTCTCTATGTGGATAGATTTGTTGGTATAAAAAAGGGCAAACGTTCCAGCTTGCCCTTTTAAATATTGTATTGGGTTCTATGCACTAAGCTTAGCCGCAATTTCAGCCACATGCTTACCTTGGAATCGCGCCATCGCGATTTCTTTTTGTGAAGGCTGACGACTACCGTCAGCACCCGCAATGGTTCCTGCTCCTAGCGGAGAGCCGCCTTTTACTTCACTGACATCAGCTAATTCTGGACAAGAATAAGGCAGACCAACAACCACAAAACCATGATGGAATAACGTCGTATGGAAAGATTGCACAGTGGTTTCGTTGCCACCGCCGGTACCAGTAGAAGTAAATACACTACCGACTTTACCAACAAGTTTACCTTCAGCCCATAATCCGCCAGTCATGTCCAAGAAGTTTCTCATTTGAGATGCCATATTACCGAAGCGTGTTGGCGAACCAAAAATCACGGCATCATAATTCACCAAGTCATCAGGTTTGGCAACGGGAGCATCTTGATCTAGCTTCACGCCAGAGCTTTTAGCAACGTCTTCCGGCATAAGCTCGGGAACTCGTTTAATATCCACTTGAGCGCCCGCACCGCGGGCACCTTCCGCTATTTCATTAGCCATTGCTTCGATGTGACCATAACTTGAGTAATAAAGAACTAACACTTTTGCCATCTCAAACTCCTTGTTTAATTAAACAGTCTATTCATTGTAGACATGAATCTTTAAAATTAAAGCTGGCAGCCTAAGGTTTAAAATTGTTTGAACTTTATTTGGATATTAGTAAGCCTTGTAACCTACGATATTGATACAAGCTAATTAAGCTAAATAAAACATTGGTAAGCTGGAATGAAGCTATTGCTTAAGCTTATTAGAGTGAAGATAACTTTTCTTGAGCGGCCTTCTCCAGACGAAAAAAAGCCCTGACAGCATAGCTATCAGGGCCTTCTTAATATAAAGCTTGACGATGCTTATCCCCTTGCGAGACTAGCATGGGCGATGGTGATTCCCCATAACGAAAAAACCCCACCCTGCTGAGCAGGATGGGGTTTCTCTTAATATAAAGCTTGACGACGACCTACTCTCACATGGGATCTCCCACACTACCATCGGCGATGGCGCTTTTCACTTCTGAGTTCGGGATGGGATCAGGTGGTTCAACGCCTCTATGATCGTCAAGCAATTCGTTTTGCGTATTGTTTTGAGCTATGCGTTGATTGCATTGTCTTTCGACTTGTCTCAAAACACGCGAATACGTGCTTGGATCTTTAACAATTCTGTTTTGAAATAACGTGGATCAAGTATTAAACCGATGCTCATCATTGCTGATGCTTTATCGTATCTGTGTCTTTGTCATTTTGATGAGATTGAGCTTTCACTTTTCTCATCCAAAACCACTTTGGTGTTATATGGTCAAGCCTCACGAGCAATTAGTATTGGTTAGCTCAATGCCTCACAGCACTTACACACCCAACCTATCAACGTCCTAGTCTCGAACGGCTCTTTAGGGGACTTATGTCCCAGTGAGATCTTATCTTAAGGGAGGCTTCCCGCTTAGATGCTTTCAGCGGTTATCCCGTCCGAACATAGCTACCCGGCAATGCCACTGGCGTGACAACCGGAACACCAGAGGTTCGTCCACTCCGGTCCTCTCGTACTAGGAGCAGCTCCTCTCAAATCTCAAACGTCCACGGCAGATAGGGACCGAACTGTCTCACGACGTTCTAAACCCAGCTCGCGTACCACTTTAAATGGCGAACAGCCATACCCTTGGGACCGGCTTCAGCCCCAGGATGTGATGAGCCGACATCGAGGTGCCAAACACCGCCGTCGATGTGAACTCTTGGGCGGTATCAGCCTGTTATCCCCGGAGTACCTTTTATCCGTTGAGCGATGGCCCTTCCATACAGAACCACCGGATCACTAAGACCTACTTTCGTACCTGCTCGACGTGTCTGTCTCGCAGTTAAGCGTGCTTTTGCCTTTACACTCTATGCATGATTTCCGACCATGCTGAGCACACCTTCGTGCTCCTCCGTTACTCTTTGGGAGGAGACCGCCCCAGTCAAACTACCCACCACACAGTGTCCTCGATCCCGATAAGGGACCTGAGTTAGAACCTCAAACATACCAGGGTGGTATTTCAAGAGTGGCTCCATGCAAACTGGCGTCTGCACTTCAAAGCCTCCCACCTATCCTACACAAGTAGGTTCAAAGTTCACTGTGAAGCTATAGTAAAGGTTCACGGGGTCTTTCCGTCTAGCCGCGGATACACAGCATCTTCACTGCGATTTCAATTTCACTGAGTCTCGGGTGGAGACAGTGTGGCCATCGTTACGCCATTCGTGCAGGTCGGAACTTACCCGACAAGGAATTTCGCTACCTTAGGACCGTTATAGTTACGGCCGCCGTTTACTTGGGCTTCGATCAAGAGCTTCGCTTGCGCTAACCCCATCAATTAACCTTCAAGCACCGGGCAGGCGTCACACCCTATACGTCCACTTTCGTGTTTGCAGAGTGCTGTGTTTTTAATAAACAGTCGCAGCCACCTGGTATCTTCGACCGACTAGTGCTTACGGAGCAAGTCCTTCACACCGGCCGGCGTACCTTCTCCCGAAGTTACGGTACCATTTTGCCTAGTTCCTTCACCCGAGTTCTCTCAAGCGCCTTGGTATTCTCTACCTGACCACCTGTGTCGGTTTGGGGTACGGTTCGATCATATCTGAAGCTTAGAAGTTTTTCCTGGAAGCATGGCATCAACCACTTCGCCCAAAAGAGGGCTCGTCGTCAGTTCTCGGTCTTAAAGGGACCCGGATTTGCCTAAGTCCCAAACCTACCGCCTTAAACACAGACAACCATCGCTGTGCTGGCCTAGCCTTCTCCGTCTCTCCATCGCAATATGTACGAGTACAGGAATATTAACCTGTTTCCCATCGACTACGCATTTCTGCCTCGCCTTAGGGGCCGACTCACCCTGCCCTGATTAACATGGGACAGGAAACCTTGGTCTTCCGGCGGGGGAGTTTTTCACTCCCCTTATCGTTACTCATGTCAACATTCGCACTTCTGATACCTCCAGCCTGCCTTACAGCTTGACCTTCAACGGCTTACAGAACGCTCCTCTACCATGCCTAGTAAACTAAGCATCCGTAGCTTCGGTGTACAGTTTGAGCCCCGTTATATCTTCCGCGCAGGCCGACTCGACTAGTGAGCTATTACGCTTTCTTTAAAGGATGGCTGCTTCTAAGCCAACCTCCTAGCTGTCTAAGCCTTCCCACATCGTTTCCCACTTAACTGTAACTTTGGGACCTTAGCTGACGGTCTGGGTTGTTTCCCTTTCCACGACGGACGTTAGCACCCGCCGTGTGTCTCCCGTAATTGCACTCATTGGTATTCGGAGTTTGCATGGGGTTGGTAAGTCGGGATGACCCCCTAGCCCAAACAGTGCTCTACCCCCAATGGTGAGATACGAGGCGCTACCTAAATAGCTTTCGAGGAGAACCAGCTATCTCCGAGCTTGATTAGCCTTTCACTCCTATCCACAAGTCATCCCCAGCCTTTTCAACGGATGTGGGTTCGGTCCTCCAGTTGATGTTACTCAACCTTCAACCTGCTCATGGATAGATCGCCCGGTTTCGGGTCTATTCCCAGCAACTAAACGCCCTATTAAGACTCGGTTTCCCTACGGCTCCACTATGTGCTTAACCTTGCTACTGAAAATAAGTCGTTGACCCATTATACAAAAGGTACGCAGTCACGGAACAAGTCCGCTCCCACTGCTTGTACGTACACGGTTTCAGGATCTATTTCACTCCCCTCACAGGGGTTCTTTTCGCCTTTCCCTCACGGTACTGGTTCACTATCGGTCAGTCAGGAGTATTTAGCCTTGGAGGATGGTCCCCCCATATTCAGACAGGATAACACGTGTCCCGTCCTACTCGTTTTCATGATTAAGGTGTTTTCGTATACGGGGCTATCACCCTCTATCGCGGCACTTTCCAGAGCCTTCTACTAACACCAAAACCACTTAAGGGCTAATCCCCTTTCGCTCGCCGCTACTTAGGGAATCTCGGTTGATTTCTTTTCCTCCGGGTACTTAGATGTTTCAGTTCCCCGGGTTCGCCTCCACACAGCTATGTATTCACT
This sequence comes from Marinomonas foliarum, assembly GCF_016906065.1. Taxonomy (NCBI): domain Bacteria; kingdom Pseudomonadati; phylum Pseudomonadota; class Gammaproteobacteria; order Oceanospirillales; family Oceanospirillaceae; genus Marinomonas; species Marinomonas foliarum. The sequence continues at coordinate 1,736,211 of NZ_CP070273.1, forward strand.
GTGGGATACTCTACAAGTAGAGTGGGTTTCCCCATTCGGACATGTTCGGATCAAAGTCTGTTTATCGACTCCCCGAACCTTTTCGCAGATTACCACGTCCTTCATCGCCTCTGACTGCCAAGGCATCCACCGTGCACGCTTGGTCACTTGACCATATAACCCAAAATAGTTTTTTACGATTCCAAAAGGAAAAGTAGAAACATAAATCAGACCACATACCAAAGAGCTTTTGTGTCTCTTTGGATTTACGATAATAGAAGTCACTAGGTTAAAGTGAACTTCCACCGGTTTAACGCTTGATTCATCGTTATTTCAAAATTCGAATTGTTAAAGAGCAAGTTTAGTGCAAAGCACTAAGTCAGAGACTAAAAATCACCCAACACACGAATGTGAAAGATGTTTAGCGTCTTGCTTAGAACTCTCTTCTAATCTTTTACACAGAGTGATCATCATCAGTAAATGGTGGAGCTATGCGGGATCGAACCGCAGACCTCCTGCGTGCAAAGCAGGCGCTCTCCCAGCTGAGCTATAGCCCCATTACTAACTAGATCGTATTTGGTTAATCGGAGAAGATATCTCCAATCAAATACCAGAATCTCAAGAACAAGGCTTTTAAGGTCGACGTTTAGTTTGCTAAACGAGGGCTTAAATAACGCGGTTATTGATATACTGGTGGGTCTGGGCCGATTTGAACGGCCGACCTCACCCTTATCAGGGGTGCGCTCTAACCAACTGAGCTACAGACCCAAATACTTTCTGTGCTTCTTATAAATTAGATATCAGATAATTTGTGTGAACGCTCACCAGAGGTTTCTATCGTTTAAGGAGGTGATCCAGCCCCAGGTTCCCCTAGGGCTACCTTGTTACGACTTCACCCCAGTCATTGACCACTCCGTGGTAACCGCCATCCCCGAAGGGTTAAGCTAGCTACTTCTGGAGCAATCAACTCCCATGGTGTGACGGGCGGTGTGTACAAGGCCCGGGAACGTATTCACCGTGACATTCTGATTCACGATTACTAGCGATTCCGACTTCATGGAGTCGAGTTGCAGACTCCAATCCGGACTACGACGTACTTTCTGGGATTCGCTTACTATCGCTAGTTCGCAGCCCTCTGTATACGCCATTGTAGCACGTGTGTAGCCCTACTCGTAAGGGCCATGATGACTTGACGTCGTCCCCACCTTCCTCCGGTTTGTCACCGGCAGTCTCCTTAAAGTTCCCACCCGAAGTGCTGGCAAATAAGGATAAGGGTTGCGCTCGTTACGGGACTTAACCCAACATTTCACAACACGAGCTGACGACAGCCATGCAGCACCTGTCTCAGTGTTCCCGAAGGCACCAAAGCATCTCTGCTAAGTTCACTGGATGTCAAGAGTAGGTAAGGTTCTTCGCGTTGCTTCGAATTAAACCACATGCTCCACCGCTTGTGCGGGCCCCCGTCAATTCATTTGAGTTTTAACCTTGCGGCCGTACTCCCCAGGCGGTCTACTTATTGCGTTAGCTGCGCCACTAAGTCATTACAACCCAACGGCTAGTAGACATCGTTTACGGCGTGGACTACCAGGGTATCTAATCCTGTTTGCTCCCCACGCTTTCGCACCTCAGTGTCAGTATCAGTCCAGGGTGTCGCCTTCGCCACTGATGTTCCTTCCTATATCTACGCATTTCACCGCTACACAGGAAATTCCACACCCCTCTACCGTACTCTAGCCTGCCAGTATCGGGTGCCATTCCAAGGTTGAGCCCTGGGATTTCACATCCGACTTAACAAACCACCTACGCGCGCTTTACGCCCAGTAATTCCGATTAACGCTTGCACCCTCTGTATTACCGCGGCTGCTGGCACAGAGTTAGCCGGTGCTTCTTCTGGGGCTAACGTCAAAATAACTAGGTATTAACTAGCTACCCTTCCTCACCCCTGAAAGTGCTTTACAACCCTAAGGCCTTCTTCACACACGCGGCATGGCTGGATCAGGCTTTCGCCCATTGTCCAATATTCCCCACTGCTGCCTCCCGTAGGAGTCTGGGCCGTGTCTCAGTCCCAGTGTGACTGGTCATCCTCTCAGACCAGTTAAAGATCGTCGCCTTGGTAGGCCTTTACCCTACCAACTAGCTAATCTTACGCAGGCTCATCTAATAGCGGAAGGCTCCGAAGAGTCCCCTCCTTTCCCCCTTAGGGCGTATGCGGTATTAGCATGCGTTTCCACATGTTGTCCCCCTCTACTAGGCAGATTCCTACGCGTTACTCACCCGTCCGCCGCTCGTCAGCAGGAGCAAGCTCCCCTGTTACCGCTCGACTTGCATGTGTTAAGCCTGCCGCCAGCGTTCAATCTGAGCCATGATCAAACTCTTCAGTTAAAAAGTTTGCTTACTCAAAATCTATTACACTAACAATAACTTAATCGACTCATCATCCCTAAGAACAATAAGCCAACATAAAGCGAATTGACGTGTTAGACGTTTCGCAAGACTTCAATTTTTTTGATTATCTCGAATCAGTTAAAAACCAATCCGGACAATCTTCTGAAGCCTCTAGCGAGCGCCCACACAAATTATCTGATTATCTATTTTAAAGAGCGTGCTAACTTGAATGACTAACCAAATCATATTTAGTTAGTTGAACTTGGTCTTCGTTGCTCTGAAGCCTTGTCCGTGTCAGCGAGGGCGTATATTAAGGATCTACAGATTTTGTGCAACCCTTTTTTCAATAAATTTTAAATTAAATTAAAAAGGCGCTACACCTCAACAATACGAAGTTCTTTTGGCATAGAAAAAGACACGTTCTCTTCTCTACCTTTGATCTCTTGGGGAGCGCTACCGCCTTCTGTAACAAGACGATCAATTACCTCATTAACCAACACTTCAGGCGCTGAAGCACCAGCAGTCACACCAATACTACGAATACCCTTCAACCAGTCACACTGAATCTCACTAGCATTATCGATCAAAAAAGCTTTTGCTCCCATTCTTTCTGCTAGTTCGCGTAGACGGTTTGAGTTAGAGCTATTCACAGAACCCACCACAAGGACCAATTCAGATTCTTGCGCTAACGTCTTCACCGCATCTTGACGATTTTGCGTTGCATAACAAATATCATCTTTCTTCGGTCCACGAATCATCGGAAAATTTTTGCGAAGCGCATCGATAACAACAGAAGTATCATCCATAGACAATGTTGTTTGAGTAACAAAGGCGAGGCGCTCAGAATTTTTAACTTTAAGCTTCTCAACATCAGCAGGGCTTTCTACTAGATAAATAGCCCCCCCTTGACGGTCATCATACTGCCCCATTGTCCCTTCTACTTCTGGATGACCATCATGGCCAATCAGAACACACTCCATACCATCGCGAGAATAACGCAATACTTCTAAGTGCACTTTAGTAACAAGAGGGCAAGTCGCATCAAAGACCTTTAAGCCTCTATTCGTTGCTTCATCACGAACCGCTTTTGAAACACCGTGAGCACTAAAGATAACTATATTGTCATCAGGCACTTGGTCCAGTTCATCAACAAAAACAGCACCACGAGACTTTAAAGACTCAACGACAAATTTATTATGCACTACTTCATGACGAACATAGATGGGTGCTTCAAAAAGATCCAAGCAGCGATTAACGATGTCTATCGCTCTATCAACTCCTGCGCAAAAGCCACGAGGATTCGCTAGTTGAATAGCAAAACTCATGCAACCTCCTCTACTGCAACAATCTGAGTTCTAAATGTCAGAGAGCGTCCAGCCAAAGGGTGATTAAAGTCCACCACTACTTCTTTATCGCCAATTTCAGCAATAACGCCTGGCAATTCGTTTTTACTCATATCGGCAAAAGACACTACCATCCCCTCTTCTAGATCCATAGAAAACTGAGATCGGGGCATACGCTGGATGTTACTTTCATTGTGTGCACCAAACGCTTTTTCAGGTGACATAACAAAAGAAGATTCTTGCCCTGCAGACATACCCAACAAAGCCGTTTCAAAATCTGGTAATAAACTACCATCACCAAATACAAAACTTGCTGGAGCCTGAGAAAAATTAGAATCAACGATTTGACCGTCTTCAAGTGACAATTCAAAATGCAGAGTGACTCGACTTGTTGCCGTAATTACATTCATTCTTTTGTACCTTCCTGCTTTTTCGTCACGAAGCCTTCAAGCAACATTAAAATAACACCGATAGTAATAGCAGTATCCGCTAGATTAAACGCAGGAAAATACCATGATTGCTGCCAATGAAATTGGAGAAAATCTACAACATGGCCATAAACCAATCGGTCATAAAGATTACCGATAGCACCACCCAATACAAATGTCAGAGCCAATGATTCCAATCGATTTGTCTCTGCGATTTTAACTAGCCGCCAACTGATACCAACAGCTACCGCAAATGCGATTAAAGAGAAGAACCAACGCTGCCAGCCCCCCGCTTGCGCGAGAAAACTAAAAGCCGCACCCGTGTTATATCTCAGAGTTAGATCAAAAAATGGCAAAACAGCGATTTCTTGCCCATAAAACAAATTGGACGATATCACTTGCTTTGTCACCCAATCCAAAGCAAAAAGAATGAGAGCCAGCGCCCACCAGCGCTGTACTCGTTTCCACACAATTAAAGCAGTCATTAGGCGTAAAGGCGCTCTTCGCCTTCCCCGTCAGGCAAGTTTGAGATACAGCGATCACACAACTCAGGATGCGTTTCTCGTTTACCCACTTCTTCACGGTGGTGCCAACAACGTACACATTTAGTGTACTTGCTCAGTTCAACCTGAACTTTCAAGCCATCAAGGTCTGTAGCAATAGCCTCATCACTCGCTTGAGACAAAGGCAGAACCTTAACGTCAGAAGCAATCAAAACGAAACGAAGTTCTTCGCCTAGTCGGGTCAAGGTCGCTTGCAAGGCTTCATTACAATAAAGCGTGATATCAGCACTTAAGCTCGCTTTCATCTTACCTTCGCTACGAGCCGCTTCTAACACCTTATTCGTTGCCACTTTAGCTTCAAGAACTTGCTTCCAAAATTCACGACCCATTGGCTCATCACCAGATAGCTCTTCTAGGCCTTCGTACCATGTTTCTAAGAAAACAGACTCACCGCGCTCACCTGGCAGAGTTTGCCAGATTTCATCGGCCGTAAAGCTCAAGATAGGCGCAATCCAACGAGAGAAGGCCTCCATCACATGATAAAGCGCTGTTTGAGCAGAACGACGCGCTAAGCTATCTTCTTGCGTTGTGTATTGACGATCTTTAATGACATCCAGATAGAAACCACCCAAATCCACAGAACAAAAGTTCTGGATTTTTTGGTTAACAGTGTGGAATTGATATTCGTTGTAAGCGGTATTCAACTCTTTTTGCAACAAGGCAGCACGATCTACAATCCAACGATCCAAAGCAATCATTTCGCTCGCAGGCACCATATGTTCCGCTGGCTCAAAACCATTTAGGTTCGCCATCATAAAGCGCGCCGTATTACGAATACGACGATAAGAATCCGCTACACGTTTAAGGATTTCATCAGACACTGTCATTTCAGTGGTGTAATCCGTTGCCGCAACCCACAAACGGATAATATCCGCACCTAGCGTATCCATCACTTTCTGAGGCGACAAGACGTTACCCAGAGACTTCGACATTTTGCGGCCGTCGCCATCTACGGTAAAACCGTGAGTCAGCACTTGCTTGTATGGTGGCACACCACGCACTGCAATGGACGTTTTCAAAGATGATTGGAACCAACCGCGATGCTGATCTGAACCCTCAAGATACAAATCAGCAGGGAAGCTCAGCTCGTCACGCTGATCGATAACAGAATAATGAGTCACACCAGAGTCAAACCACACATCCAAGGTATCAGTAACCTTGCTGTACTTTTCAGCATCCGCACCCAACAATTCTTCTGCTGCCATTTCAAACCAAGCGTCGATGCCTTCCACTTCGATTCGTTTAGCGACTTCTTCGATCAAACGAGGTGTTTCAGGGTGAAGCTCTTGAGTCTCTTTATTGATAAACAACGCAATCGGCACACCCCAAGTACGCTGACGAGACACACACCAATCAGGGCTGTTATTCAACATCCCTTCCATGCGGTTTTGTCCCCAGCTTGGTACCCACTTCACACCTTCAACAGCATGTTTTGCGGCATCGAGTAAACCTTCTTTGGCCATACTGATAAACCACTGAGGCGTTGCACGGAAAATAAGTGGCGTTTTGGTACGCCAGCAATGTGGATAGCTATGGAAGATCTTAGACTCAAACACTAAAGCGCTGTTACGATTTAATGCTTCAAGTATGGCACCATCTACTTTATAGACATGCAAACCAGCAAATTCGCCAGCCGCATCAGAATAAACACCGTTATCTTGAACAAGATTGATTGTACCAATGCCATTTTCACGGCCAACATTAAAGTCGTCTACGCCGTGATCTGGTGCCGTATGTACGCAACCGGTACCCGCTTCAGTCGTTACGTGCTCACCTAAGATGACAGGAATATCACGCTCTAAGAAAGGGTGGTTTAACACAGTGCCTGCTAGGTCAGCCCCAACAGCACGACCAACAATGCGAAATTCTGTTACGCCATAGCGAGACATAACACCTTCAACCATGTCTTCAGCAACAATCAAGCGCTCTTTGCCCAAGCCCATGTCAACTTCAACTAACGCATAGTTAAATTCAGGGTGAACAGAGACTGCTTGGCTTGCTGGAAGCGTCCAAGGCGTCGTTGTCCAGATAACAACAGACACTTTGCCTTCACCCTCAACATCTGCGAATTTGGCAAGCAAAGCCACTTCGTTTTGTGGAGCATAACGTACATCCAAGGACAAAGACGTTTTATCTTGGTATTCCACTTCCGCTTCCGCCAAGGCAGAACCACCGACTACACTCCAGTAAACCGGCTTAAAGCCCTTTACCAAATGACCGTTTTCAGCGATTTTTCCCAGAGCACGAACGATATTTGCTTCGGTGACAAAATTCATTGTCAGATAAGGATTTTCCCAATCACCCATCACACCCAAACGGATAAAGTCTTTTTTCTGTTCTTCAATTTGCGTATAAGCGTATTCGCGGCATTTTGCACGAAACTCTTTATAAGATACTTTCGTTCCGGCCTTACCTATAAGCTGCTCAACTTTATGCTCGATTGGTAGACCATGACAGTCCCAACCAGGAATATATGGCGCATCAAAGCCACTAACAGTTTTTGACTTAACAATAATATCTTTGAGGATTTTGTTAACTGCGTGACCAATGTGAATACTGCCATTTGCGTACGGAGGGCCATCATGAAGAATAAAAGATTTACGGCCTTTACTTACATCACGTACTTTCTGGTATAGGTCCATATCCTGCCAACGCTTAAGCATTGCAGGTTCACGTTTTGCCAAATCTCCACGCATTGGGAAGTTAGTATCTGGCAAATTCAGTGTCGGTTTATAATCACTCATGGTTTATCGGTTCATCCTCAAAGATCATCTTTTCACTGATTAGCAAAAAAGCGTAACGCTTCTTCTTTATCACATTGAATTTGTTTTTCCAGCGCATCTAAGCTGGCCATTTTTCGCTCTGCCCTAATGAAATGACAGAAAGTAACCTGAACGTATTTGTCGTACAGATCACCGGTAAAATCTAATAAATGCACCTCTAATATCGGCGTTTTACCTTGAACAGTAGGACGCACACCGATATTCGCTACACCATTATGAGAAATGCCATCAACCATAAAAGTCACGGCATACACCCCTGACAACGCAGCCTTAATCCCTTTAAGATGTACATTCGCTGTTGGAAAGCCTAATTTTCGCCCTAACTGCTGTCCATGTATCACACGACCACTTAAAGAAACCGCATGCCCCATGTTCATTTGTGCTGCCGAAATATCACCACGCTCTAGCGCTTTTCTAACTAAAGTACTACTCACTCGTTCATTCAGAGCATTTAACACCGAGGGTGTATTTTCGACATCGAAGCCATGCTGACTACCAAATTCTTGCAGATAGTAAAAATCCCCCTGTCGATCACAACCAAAACGAAAATCGTCACCCACAACTAAATGCTTTACTGACAAGCCATCTAATAAAATTTGCTGACAAAATGCCTGTGCATCTAATTGCTGGAGTTTGGGATTGAATGGCATGCAAAGTACATAATCAATACCCTGCCCTTCCAATAACCTAACCTTATCTCGCATACGACCAATGCGACCTGGCGCCGTATCTGGAGCAAAGAACTCTCTCGGTTGAGGCTCAAAAATCATAATAGCGGCTGGCGCATCGTATTGCTTAGCCAAAGCTTTAGCACGTGCCAATATTGCACCATGCCCTAAATGAACACCGTCAAAATTCCCTATCGTCAGCACGCATTCTTTATGCTTTGAACGGATATTATGAATACCGCGAATTAACTCCATAGAACCCCGTACAAAACAATTAAATCCAGCGTCGAAAAAAATACCACGGATTATATAGCAGTTAACCAGATGAAGGTAGGCCAGAACTTGAACAAGCTGTGCAAACTAACAATCAAAGACAAAAACACATCATAGACATCTAATGCTTTAAAATTGAAGGGCGCAACCCAGCAATCACAGCGACAAGCACATACACTAGCACACCACTAACCACCACCGACAAAGTACAACCTACTCGATACAAGTCATCCATTTGCGTCCACTGCCAGTCTTGCAGAAGAAACAAGTACAAACATCCACCAAGCGCCAACGTAGCAGTCAACAATATACGTAGCAAACGCCCCCACTGAGCTGAAAAAACATGATATTGCTTCTTATACAAACCGCGCCATAGTAAGAAAGCATTCAAGCCAGCCGACAAACTTGTCGCCAACGCCAGTCCAACATGCCCAAGCGGCCAGACCAGTATCAAGTTCAGCACCATATTTGATACCATAGCAATAATACCTATACGCACAGGCGTTTTGGTATCTTGTCTCGCGTAATACCCTGGCGCCAATACTTTGATCAGCATCATGAACACCAAACCCAACGAATATGCCTGCAAACTTTGCGCTGCCATCTGAACATCGTTTACCGTTAACTCACCACGATAAAAAATCGTCGCAATCAAAGGCTCAGCCAACATAAACAACGCCAACGACGACGGAATAGCAATCAGCAACAATATTCGCAACGCCCAATCCAGTGTTTCCGAGAACTTCGACGCTTCACCACCAGAAAAACTACGAGATAGCGAAGGTAAAATAACCGTACTGATGGCAATAGCAAAAATACCCAGCGGCAATTCATACAATCGATCAGACAAATACAGCCAAGTAATACTACCCGTCTGTAAAAAAGACGCCAGCACTGTGTCTAACAACAAATTAATCTGACTTACGGAAACCCCAAACAGCGCCGGCCCCATCAAAAGCAAAATTCGTTTCACACCTGGATGACGAAACCCCAATGTCGGCATTGGCAGCAATCGCAACCTCGCCAAAAACGGCACTTGAAATATCAACTGAATCAGTCCCGCAAAAAACACCCCCCAAGCAACCGCCGTTTCAGCTTGCGCAACAGTACGAGCAAAAAACACCGTCGCAACAATAAGAGAGATATTTAAAAAGATCGGTGTGATTGCCGGCACTGCGTATTCACCATGAGCATTCAAAATCCCACCCGCCAAAGCTGTTAAGGAAATGAACAGCAAGTAAGGGAAAGTAATGACCAGCAAATCAGATGCTAATGCAGCTTGACCATCATCACCTGCAAAACCGGGTGCAAATACGTAAACAACCCAAGGTGCGCACACCATAAAAATTACAGTGATACACAGCAACACCAAAGCAAGCGATCCAGATACCGCAGAAATCAGAGCTCGCACCTCATCTTTACCTTCTTTAACGCGGTAATCACTCAATACTGGAACAAATGCTTGAGCAAACGCCCCTTCCGCAAATAAACGACGAAAAAAGTTAGGGATTTTAAAAGCCACATAAAAAGCATCTGCACTTCCGCTTGCCCCCAAAACATAAGCCAAAGCGGCATCCCTCACCAACCCAAGAATACGAGAAAGAAAAGTACAAATAGAAACCAGGACACCAGAACGTAATAAAGACAAAGACTTAGGCTTTTTATTGGTGGCAATCTTTTTTTCAGACATAAGAAATTACGACTTAGACAATAGACAGATGCATCAAGAATAACACCTGCAACAGCTAGAGCGCAGCCAAATATATAAGCTCATTTGATTAAAATTTGTATAATAGGGTTGTGACTGCGCTAAAAACTGGTAAAATCCGCCGCGAGATTTCAAAGTTAAAACTTGACATTAATTTCATGACACAGCACAGTGCTGGGTCATAACTTATTCCAAATTAAAGGAGCCAGACCGTGGCAAATTCCGCCGGTTCAAAAAAACGCGCGCGCCAAGCAGTAAAAAGCCGCGCTCACAATGGTAGCCTTCGTTCAATGGTTCGCACGTACTTGAAAAAAGTAGATGCGGCTATCGAAGCAGGCAATCAAGCTGACGCACAAGCAGCTTACGTTCTAGCAACTTCTAAGCTAGACAAAGCCGCAGACAAAGGCCTATATCACAAAAACAAAGCAGCTCGTCATAAGAGCCGCTTGAGTGCTAAAATCAAAGCACTGGCCTAACACCTATAAAAAAACCGGCAAATGCCGGTTTTTTTATATCTAAATTCTATCTAAATACTCCGCTCGAACAACATCACCCAAACAGAATAACCAACCAAACAATAGCGGCTAAAACCAAAGCCAGCATAACCGCAGCCGACCCTAAGTCTTTTGCCCGACCAGACAGCTCATGGTGCTCAGGACTAATACGATCAACCACCGCCTCAACGCTGGAATTAAACGTCTCAACAATCAACACCATACCCACCGAAAAAATCAGCACAGCGCGCTCAAGACCAGTATCACCAAGCCAAATAGCAAAAGGCAAAGAAATCAAAAACAAAAAAGCCTCTTGGCGAAAGGCCGCCTCATGCTTCCACTGGGCACGCAAACCTTGATAGGAATATTTTGACGCACTTAAGACGCGATCCAAACCCACTTTACCAGGCTTTGCCATGACAACCTCTTTTTAAATAATAACCAAATCGTCGCGATGAATTAGTTCGGGCTCACCTTTGTAGCCTAAAATTTCACCAATACTAGAAGAAGGCTGACCCAATAACTTCAATGTCTCAGCAACACTGTAGTTCACCAAACCTCGGGCCACTAGACCACCTTGCAAATCGACGCAAATCACCATATCACCACGAGAAAAAGTACCTTGAGCATCTCTTACACCCACAGACAAAAGACTAGTACCCTCTTTACGCAGTGCTTTCACCGCACCATCATCTAGGATCAAAGCACCGCGACTCTTAAGATGCCCAGCCAACCACTGTTTACGGGCAGCCACTCTTCCGTGCTCCGGCTGCAGCCAGGTTCCCAGCACCTCACCGGAAGCTACGCGAACAATCACATTTTCTTCGCGACCAGAAGCAATCAAGGTATCCGCTCCAGAACGAGCAGCCAAACGCGCCGCTCGAACTTTCGTAAGCATACCACCGCTACCTAGCAAACCAGCGCCACCGCTTGCCATTGATTCAAGCCGATCATCCGATGCTGAAATATGAGCTATTAATGTTGCATCTTTATGATCACGAGGATTTTTATCAAATAAACCATGCTGATCCGTCAAAATAACTAACACATCAGCCTCTACCAAGTTAGCAACCAAGGCACCCAGCGTGTCATTATCGCCAAAACGAATCTCATCAGTTACAACAGTGTCATTTTCATTAACTATGGGTACAACACCAAAACCAAGCAAAGTTCGCAACGAAGATCGAGCGTTTAAATAACGTCGGCGATTAGATAAGTCATCGTGAGTTAGCAGTATTTGAGCCGTACACAGACCATGTTTCTCGAAATGAGATTCATACACCCCCACCAACTCCATTTGCCCTACCGCAGCAGCGGCTTGAAGCTCATTCACTTGAGTGGGGCGAGAAGAAAAACCAAGACGCTTCATGCCAGCAGCAATAGAGCCAGAAGAAACTAGAACAACTTCCTTCCCCTGCGCTCGCAGCTCGGCTATCTGAGCAACCCAAAGACCAATTCGAGCAACATCCAACCCCTGCCCATCATTTGTCAATAACGCACTACCGATTTTAACGACAATACGCTGCGCCTTCGCTATTTTCTCTCGCATATCCATGATACTACTTTTTCCTACTCATCAGATTAGCTAACGTACTCTACATCCACATCGTAATCGTCATCATCAAAGTCGTCATCGTCAAGCATCTTACCTTCCAAACGACGTTTTTCACGTAATGACATAATACGGTTTCGACCTTCTTCATCAATCAACGCTCGAACCGCTTTCTCTTTTTCACGCGCCTCTGGGCTCTCCATTAGCAACTCACGTTGCTCATCAAGCGCCGTCATTAAATCCAAACACAACACTTCTGTGCCTTCGCCAGATATTGCTGAAATGCGGTACGCTTTACCTTCCCAGCCAAGCGCATCAATAACACTCTGGCAACGCTCTTCTAACTCGCCTTCTGGAACCATGTCTGTTTTATTCAAGACCAACCAACGGTCACGCTCTGCCAAGGCTGGGCTGAACTGATGCAATTCATTCACTGCAATCACGGCCGCCTCTGCAGGAGTAATTTCATCCCAAGGCGCCAAATCAACGATGTGCAACAAGATACGGTTACGCACCAAGTGCTTCAAGAAACGAATACCAAGACCCGCACCCTCAGAAGCCCCTTCAATAATCCCTGGAATATCGGCAATAACAAAACTCTGATGCTTTTTAACTTTTACCACACCAAGGTTTGGCACCAAGGTCGTAAAAGGGTAATCCGCTACTTTTGGCTTAGCAGAAGAAACCGCACGAATAAACGTCGATTTACCCGCATTAGGAAGACCCAGCAAGCCAACATCCGCCAATACTTTCATTTCTAGCTTCAGCGTTCGCTCTTCACCAACAGTTCCTTTCGTTGTCTGACGCGGCGCACGGTTAGTACTAGACTTGAATCGAGTATTTCCTAGACCGTGATGACCACCTTGAGCCACTTTTAGCTTTTGGCCATCACGAACAAGATCACCAAGCGTTTCACCAGTATCATCATCAATGACAGTCGTACCGACAGGCACTTTAATTTCTAAATCTGGCCCTTTGGAGCCAGTCATGTCTCGCCCCTGACCGCCTTCACCACTTTCCGCGATGTACTTTTTCGTAAAACGAAAATCGATCAAGGTGTTTAGCGCTTCATCAGCAACCAACACTACGCTGCCGCCATTGCCGCCATCACCGCCATCAGGGCCGCCTTTAGCAACAAACTTTTCACGCCAAAAGCTCAACGCTCCATTTCCGCCTTTACCTGCTCTTACATAGATACTGGCTTCATCAACAAATTTCACAGTAACACCTCTTCGGTGGTTTAATCAGTTTCAATAACACTGATTATAGAATTCTTCCAAAAAAAAAGCCCCGCGTCGCGGAGCTTTTTTTAAGTTTTTAGTAAGCGATTAAGCAGCTACGACAGAAACTGTACGACGCTTAAACTTACCTTTCACTTCAAACTTCACTTGGCCTTCAACAACAGCGAACAAAGTGTGATCTTTACCAATTTGAACACCAGCACCAGGGTGGAACTGCGTACCACGCTGACGAACAAGGATGTTACCTGGGATCACAACTTGACCACCAAAACGTTTGACACCTAATCGTTTCGACTCGGAATCGCGACCGTTACGAGTACTACCACCCGCCTTTTTATGAGCCATGACTTACTCCTTAAATTTGAATAGTTAGCGCTTAGTTAATACCAGTTATTTTCACTTCCGTGAACCACTGACGATGACCCATACGCTTCATAGAATGCTTACGACGACGGAATTTCAAAATTTTCACTTTGTCTCCGCGACCATGAGCAACAACTTCAGCTGTTACTTTAGCGCCTTCTACAACTGGTGCACCAACTTTAACGTCGTCGCCGTTGCAAACAAGAAGAACGTCATCGAACTGAATCGCGCCGCCTTCTTCAACAGCTAATTTCTCAACCTTAAGGGTTTGGCCTTCTTCTACACGGTATTGCTTACCGCCAGTTTTGATCACTGCAAACATGTTCTTCTCCAATGAGATTTACCCGGCTACTGAATTTGAATTTGACCTACTTCTAGTGGCAGTAACTTTTACCCGAATCGGATAAAAATCGCTAACCATATGATAGGGAGCAAAATGTGGGTAAATCGGACGCGAGATTGTACAAAATCACACCAATCAATACAAGCTAAAAGCAACGTCTTTATACATTTTTCGTAATTTGGGTTGACCCTGACACAAGCCTTACCTAGCATGAGGCACACTTGCTGATCAGCTTGAGACTATTTAGCTTCGGAAATTGCATGCAACCTATACAAATACACGATGTTGTGGCCAACGAATTTGGCCAAGTGAATGATTATATTGTGTCACAACTTAGTAGTGACATCCCCCTAATCGAGCAAATCGGCTACTACATTATTAGCAATGGCGGGAAACGCTTAAGACCGCTATTGGTTTTATTAGCGGCACGAGCCAGCACGGAACTAGACAAAGCACAGCTAGATCAAGCCATTCAAATGGCAACCATCATCGAATTCATCCATACATCAACACTTTTGCATGATGATGTAGTGGATGAATCCGACATGCGCCGAGGCAAAAAAACCGCCAATGAAGAATGGGGCAATGCACCAAGCGTTTTAGTTGGCGACTTCCTTTATTCTCGTGCCTTCCAAATAATGGTAGATGTTGGCAGCATGCAATGTATGAGTATTTTGGCTAAGACTACCAACATCATCGCTGAAGGCGAAGTTCAGCAGCTAATCAACTGCGGCGACCCCGACACTACAGAAGAAAGCTATTTAAAAGTTATTCAATATAAAACAGCAAAATTGTTCGAAGGTGCTGCCCTTTGCGGTGCAGTTATTGCTGGTGCAAAGACAGAATATCAAGAAGCGTTAAGACAGTTTGGTATGCATGTAGGTACGGCTTTTCAGCTAATAGATGATGTGATGGATTACACTAGCACAGCTGAAGAAATGGGCAAAAGTGTTGGCGATGATCTTGCTGAAGGCAAACCGACCTTGCCTCTTATATTTACGATGAAGTATGGCTCTCCAGAGGCCATAGAGCGAGTAAGAAAAGCCATTTTAACTGGTGGGCTTGAGCAGTTAGAAGCCATCATCAGTGACGTACAGAACTGCGGCGCCATCGAATACACACAACAACAAGCTCAGGAACAAGCCGATTTAGCAATCTCAGCAATAGAGCCATTGCCAAAATCGGACTACAAAGCAGCACTTATAGCGCTGGCAAACGCTTCAGTTAAGCGTCGTAACTAGCCTGCTCCCCCCTAAAAGACCAAGCTCGCTAACCTCGAGCTTGTTCTTTTTCCTATTTTTGCTTCAACACATCCAACACAGCCTGTGCCGCCTTCCCAGAATACTGCTGCATAAAGCAATGACCGCCCACTACTTCAATCACCTGAATGTTTGGATTTAACTTAGCCGCTAACTGATAAGCCTCTTTGAAATAATCAAAGGTATCCTTACCTTGTATAATGTAGGTAGGCACAGAAATTTTAGAAATCGCACTCCACAGCCTTCTTGGATAGCTGGAAAAAATCTCGGCCTCCATCCAAGAAGGACAACCCAACTGATAATGTCCTTTGTCATCACATTTGATAGATGACGTAATATAATCTTCTAAACAATCAGGCTCCCAGCCTTTAAAGGTGCCTCTTTCAAAAAAACTACTTTTTACCTGAGCAAGACTCTCCCATTGAGTGCGTCGGCGACGTGCCTGTCGCGCCAATGGTATTTGGCTTTTCAACCCTGAAAGCTTCACTCCGCGCATCATCCAAATTAACCGCGGAGGAAATAATGCTGGATCCAACAAAATCAGCCTATCAAAAAGCGAAGATTCCTGATGACTCATTAATGCAGTCATACAACCACCGAAGCTATGTCCAATCCCAATCAACTCATTTTTCGGTAACTGTTGTCGCTGTGCGTTTAATGAGTCAACAAAGCGCGCGGCAGTCCTATTCCAACCAATAAATTTTTGCCCTGCTGTCGACCCACCATGACCAGCAGCATCCTGCATAATAAGATTGTAACCTTCAAGCTTACTCAAAAAGGATTGGTAAGTTCTTACCGAGAAGCCATTACCATGGAGAAAGTGTACCGTTGATCTAGTAATATCCACTTTACCCAAATACCCCTGAATATGGCCACCATCAAATTCATAGCGCCAAGTAGCCAAATCTATATTTTTTTCCGAACTCATAAAGGTACTCAAACAACCAAAAATAGTGTAATTAGAAACATACTAGCAGAAAACATAATGCCAAAAGACAACAACAAACGAGTTATAAAAACGGCTTTTTATAACTTTCACCCTAGCCAAACCCTCTAAAGATCGTAAATATGATCATTTTTCATGCAGGTAATTTGGTTTTTTTCCGTTCAAACATTCATATTAGGGTTCCAAACCGATATAATCAGCTGGATTTTCTACTGCAAACTGGACCACGACAATCCGCCAGACCATTTTGAGTCATCGGCTGGATGTGGATATAGGACTATAATGACTACAGCTTCATCTTTTGAAAAAGACGAACTATTAAAATGCGGCCACGGTGAAATGTTTGGTGCAGGCAATGCCCAGCTTCCTGTCGGCAATATGCTAATGATGGATCGCATTACTCACATCTCAACTGAAGGCGGGGAACATGGCAAAGGCGAGATTATTGCTGAGCTAGACATAAACCCTGACTTATGGTTTTTTGCATGCCACTTTCCTGGCGACCCAGTTATGCCTGGTTGCCTTGGCTTAGATGCGATGTGGCAGCTAGTAGGATTCTTTCTTGGCTGGAAAGGAAATAAAGGGCGCGGACGCGCACTAGGCTCTGGTGAAGTAAAATTCACAGGACAGATTCTTCCAACAGCAAAAAAGGTTACCTTCCACATTCACTTAAAGCGTGTTATTGAACGCAAATTAGTAATGGGAATTGCAGACGGAAGCGTTAAGGTTGATGGTCGTGAAATTTACACAGCAAAAGACTTGCGTGTAGGCTTATTTACGTCAACTGATAACTTCTAAAGATTAAGAATGAAAGAGGCACATTTATGCGTCGTGTAGTAGTAACAGGTCTTGGCATTGTCAGCTGCCTAGGCAATGACAAAGATAGCGTTCTAAACTCCTTACGCGAAGGCCAATCTGGCATTCGTTTCGCTGAGGATTACAAAGAGCATGGCTTTCGTAGCCACGTTTGTGGCCGCATTGACTTAGATGCCGAAAGCATTGACCGCAAAGTACGCCGTTTCATGGGCGACGCAGCAACTTACGCTTACGTTTCTATGCAGCAAGCTATTTTAGATTCTGGTTTGACTGAAGACCAAGTATCCAATGTTCGCACTGGTCTGGTTGCAGGGTCTGGTGGCGCTTCCGCTAAAAACCTTGTTGACTCGGCTGACACTCTTCGCGAGAAAGGCGTTAAGCGCGTTGGTCCATATCGTGTTACTCAAACTATGGGCAGCACTGTTTCTGCTTGTTTGGCTACACCATTCAAGATCAAGGGTGTTAACTACTCAATAACTTCCGCTTGCTCGACTAGTGCCCACTGTATTGGTAACGCAATGGAGTTGATTCAACTAGGCAAGCAAGACATCGTTTTTGCTGGCGGCGGCGAAGAAGAAAGCTGGACTCAAACTTGTATGTTTGATGCTATGGGCGCGCTATCTTCAAAGTACAACGAGACACCAGAAAAAGCGTCACGCGCTTACGATGCAAACCGTGACGGTTTCGTTATTGCTGGCGGTGGCGGTATGCTAGTTATTGAAGAACTAGAACACGCTAAAGCTCGCGGTGCTAAAATCTACGCGGAACTAGTGGGTTACGGTGCAACGTCTGATGGTTATGACATGGTTGCTCCTTCTGGTGAAGGCGCAGTACGTTGTATGCAAATGGCAATGAGCACAATTGATGGTGATATTGATTACATCAACACTCATGGCACAAGTACTCCTGCTGGCGACATGAAAGAGCTACAAGCAGTCAACGAAACTTTCGGCGATAAAATCCCGCTGATTAGTTCGACTAAATCTTTGTCTGGTCACTCTCTAGGTGCAGCAGGCGTTCATGAAGCAATCTACTGCTTGCTAATGATGGAAAATAATTTCATCACCGCATCAGCAAACGTTGACGAGCTTGATGAAGCAGCAGGAAACATTCCTGTAGTAACGACTCGCAAAGATAATGCAGACTTGAACCTAATCATGTCTAACAGCTTTGGTTTTGGCGGCACTAACGCCAGTCTAGTATTCAAAAAATACTCTGCATAAATAAAACCTATGCAACTAAAAAAGCCGCATCATTGATGCGGCTTTTTTTATGACTTCAATTCAGCACATAAGTTTAACTAGAACAAAAAGTCATTTCCTTTAGGCAGCTTCGCCATTTCTGCCCTCATCCACACATCCATTTCATCATGTAATGCAGACGTTTTCTTACCTTCGGATTCAATAATAGGGCCAATAACTACGCGAATTGAGCCTGGATACTTACGCCACTTCTTTCCAGGCCAAGTATAACCAGCGTTATGCACAACAGGTAGAATAGGTACTCCAGCAGACGTTGCAAGCATAGCCGCCCCTTTATTGAATGCTTGCTCTTTATTTGGAGCAATACGCGTTCCTTCTGGAAAAATCAGCACAGAACGACCATCATCTAAACGCTCTTTACCCTGACTGATAATTTGCTTCAACGCATTCGTACGCTGGGAACGATCAATGGCAATAGGCTGAACCATACGTAAGCCCCAGCCAAAAAAAGGAACAGATAAAAGCTCTTTTTTCAGAACCGTCGATACAGGTGCCATTAACACTTGCAGCACATAGGTTTCCCATTCACTTTGATGGTTTGCCACCAACACAACAGGACGATCTTTATTAATATACTCTAAACCAATAATCTCAACTTTCACACCGCAAAACACTCGAAAAACAAACAACAGACCTTTGTTATGAAGGTTCAGCACTGGCTGGCGATAATTCTTTGGCAATAAAACCGTTGCGAAAGGTGCAAGCACACCAAATAGAATAGTGGACACCATATAATAAAAGGCGAAAATTATTGAGCCGATCCAAGACCTTACCGACACACATGCATTCATTGACAGCTTACTCCCTATGTTTATTTGTTCAGATATTTTTGCTGTTGCTTCAATGGATTTGCATACATTGCCAACACTGTTTCCCTTAGGTTCTCAGGGCAACGCTCAAGATAACTCTTGAATGCACTGTCTGAACTAGGTAAGCCTTGCTGTAATGCCAATGCAGCCTCATTCGAGGACTGAATCGCGTAATGAGTAATAATTTGGCGATCCACCTCTGCAACAAACTCTTCGGGAGTTTCAAAGCCATCTTTTATGACATCACCAAAAGTCACTACCACCTTGCCTTTTTGGCCGACTATACCGTTTTTAATACTATCGATATCTTCAAATTCGGCTTTTTCATAATTCCCGGTGGTTGATTTCTGATGCAACTCACGCGCCTTATCAAACGCACATGGATCATATTCATAAGCAATCGAAACCGGGACAACTTTCAAGTTTGCCATCGCCTCAGGAAAAGGCACTTTCTCTTTCTTCTGCCCCATGAAAAACATTTTTATGATCGCAGGATCCGTTTGGTCCAAGCCATCTTTGGCACGACCTTCTTTCTGAGCAATCCAAATATTAGCCTGATCTTTCGTTAACGATTCGGTGATATAAGAAGACAATTGACCAAACGCAGCCATCATTTCGCGAATGCCATTCGCCGAGCGCTTCACAATGAAGCTTTTATTAAGTCGCATAAGGTCAGACACAAAAGGACGACGCAACAGGTTGTCACCTATGGCGATGCGTACCGTATCCAGCCCTGCTAGATACAGACCATAGTTGACAAAAGCCGGATCCATAGCGATGTCCCTGTGGTTCGACAAGAACAAATAACCTACGCCTTTCTCTAGTTTTTCAATGCCTCGGTATTCAACATTCGTTGTCGTGGTTTTGATCATGCGCTCCATATAGCTTGCAACGCGCATCTGAAATTCATGAACATTCGAGATATTGGCAACTTGACGCTTTAAAGCCAACTTAACCGAAAAGGCCAAAGGCACTTTTAAAAACTTAGGCCATTGAGCAAAGCGAAAACCAATAATTGTATTAATAAAATCTGGCGTGTTAACCAAATTGTTCAACACCTCGGCGACCTCATCGTCGTTGTATGGGCGTATATCGTGAAACTGATCCATTTAATTTTCCGTCAGTAAAAACTGCTTTATATTTTTGTTATCAAGTTATTTTTAAAGGGTTTGGATATCAAACCCTAACGCTTCGAGTTCCGTACGTTTTGATGTGGACGTTACTACCGCGACGTTTTCATTTTCTTTTGTTAAATATGTCTTAGCCACTTGCTGTAATTGCTCAACCGTTACCGCCAAAACCTTAGCACGGAACGCTTCTCTGTAGGCCAAGCTACGGCCATGCAACTGCACATAGAAGTCGCTTTGCGCTTCTCCCGCAGGCGAGCCTGGTTTGTCCATTGAACCAATAACACCTAAAACAGCCTCTTCAAGCGCATCTTCTGTGTGCTCTTCATTTATCATCCATTCAATAGAATCATCGAAGTCTGACAAGGTCTCAGTCAAGCGCGGGTCACGGTATGAGTAGAAGCGGAACGAGCCAGTGCTACCATCAAACGTCGCACCGCCACCGTAAGCACCACCCTGCTCGCGAATCACTCGATGCAAGAAACCATTACGCAAGAAGCCTCCCAGCACAGTCAATGCAGCAACATCAGGATGCTCACCAAAGACAGTGCGAAATGCTTTACTGCAGAAGTTCACTTGAGTCGATGTCAGCCAAGCAACATTCACTTTAGAGTCTACCGGAGCCATTGAGAATGGAGTCTGCCCAATACCCACTGGTAGATCCGCAAAAACGGTCTGAACTTCGCTCAAGACATTCGCTTCATGCTGTGGTTCTGCAACCAATAAAATCTGTTTCTTCGCTTGCAACAACTTAGTATGCAAACGCTTGAAAATAGCCAACACGTTTTCAACGGTGTTACTGTCTGCTTTCATCGCATCATCCAGCGCAATCGCAGAACGAATGCCAGACATGCCACTCCATTTTTCTTGCTGAGTAGCTAAGCCGGAAATACCACTGGACGCTGCCGTCATCGCTAACGAGTGCCCTTGGCCCGTAATAGATTGTTCGCGACGAGCACGACGTTGAGCCACCAGCTCTTTAACTCGACTTGCTTCATCAAAGCGTACATTAAGCATAGTGTCTTTCAACAATTCACTCATGGCTTTAACATTTGGCACCAAGGCTTTCGATGACAAGATGAAATAACCATTCAAGTCCTGACGGTCCTTAATGGTGGCACGAATCGAATTAGAAGCACCTAAGCCGCCACAGACTTGAGCTTGACGCTCTTGAACAGCAAGATAATCCGCTTCGCCAATGCCCAGCTCCGTCATCATTGAAGAGAATAAAGGCAAATATTCCGTTTCTTCTGCATCCAGCTCAGGCAGGTCAATCACTAACTGCTGGTAAACCAGACCGTTTGTACCTTGCGGATAGAAAGTAATAGGCAAATCCCCCATCACCTTCTCATTTTCATATTCAGGCAAACGCGCAGGCACATCTTCTAGGCCTACTTTTGGTAGAATACTCATGTCATCAATTTGCGACTGACGGGCTTTCAATGCAGCACTACGATCAATAATTTGTTGCTTATCCGAATCAGACAAGGCCGCTTTAATCTGACTAAGACGATCTTTCTCAGCCTGATTTCGGCGCGTTTCTAGTGCATCATCAGGGCTCAATGTGATCGTGACTCGATGCGCATTGCTCAACAACAAATTTTTAATCAAACTCGGAATATATTGCGGGTCTTGTACTTTCTCTCGCATCACAGTGATAACAGGATCAAGATCAAGCTGGGCAATCACATCTCCGGCATGTACGGCCGTCGACAAACCAGCCAGAATCAATTGCAAACCATATGGATAGCTACCACCACCGACTTCACGCTGGCTTAGTTCCAATTGGTGTAACATGGCATCAACCATATCCTGTGGGATACCATTCTCTGCAATGCTTTCCAGTGTAGATAAAACTAAGGCTTCTACTTTCGTTGCGTCTTCACGCTTCACACCTTCCAATCCGCACATGAAGCTCATTTCTTTGTTGCTGTCTTCAAGGCCACACAGAGGAGATGGCGCACGGCCAAGTTCGCTATTTTCTAATACACGCATCAAAGGCGAAGCACTGTTATCTAGCAAAACGCTAGACAGCAATTGTGCTTCGAACTGCTGATTTAAGTCGGTACTTTCACCCAATAACCAACCAACAACCACATGGCTACCATCTTCTTTCACTTCATCTGCTGCGTAACCTTCCTCCACTCGTATAGGAGAAAAGTAACGCTTCACATTCGGCACACTAACTTGCTCGTCTAAACGCTCAAAGCGGCTTAGTACTTTTTCTTCAAACTCGGCTTGTAGTGTTTCAGCAGGAATATCACCAAAGGTCATGAAGACCGCATTCGAAGGATGATAATGGGTGCGGTAAAAGGCCAATAGATCTTGATAAGATAAATCAGGGATATCAGATGGCTCACCACCCGAATTGAAATGGTAAGTATTATTCGGAAACAAGTATTTGGTCAGCGTTTGCCACAAGACAGATGTCGTTGAGCTCATCGCGCCTTTCATTTCATTAAATACTACACCTTTGAAGGTCAATTCAGATTCTGCATTATCTGGCTCTGCAAACTCTAGGCGGTGACCTTCCTGAGAAAAGTCCAGTTCATCTAGACGGGAAAAGAACACCGCATCCAGATACACGCCCAACAAATTATGGAAGTCTTTCTTATTCTTGCTGGCGAACGGATAAGCCGTCCAATCGGAAGAGGTAAAGGCATTCATGAAGGTATTCAACGAACGTCGAATCATCATAAAGAATGGGTCGCGTACAGGAAAACGCTCAGAACCACACAATACAGTGTGCTCGAGAATATGCGCGACGCCGCACGAATCAGTTGGCACGGTTTTTAAGCCAACTAAAAAGACATTTTCGTCATTCTCAGACGCGATGTGAAAATGCTTAGCGCCCGTAACTGTGTGCTCAAACTCTTGAACTGTCACATTCAGAGCATCGATAAACTCACTGCGAAGAAACGTAAATGCAGGATGGTGCGCGGTGCTATTTGCCATTCTCTACCTCGATAGAATCAGAATACGATAATTACATTATTTTGGGGCAGCTTGGATACATTCAAGACAACATAAGTCCAAGACAGCAAAGTGGCGTGATTATAACAAAAACATGGCTTTTACTGCACGAACTAACGTAATTCCACGTACAAGACGACGCCGTACGCTAACGTTTTTGATGTTTTTCCCAATCATCTAAACGTGCTTTTTCCGTCTTTTTAAACAGCACATACACAGCCCCCAAACCGCCATGATGACGCTGTGCACTATGAAACGCCATAACCGTTTCAAGTTCTTGTAACCACTTATTAATATGACTTTTAATCATGGCTCGAAAATCAGGATCTGGCGTACGATCACCTTTACCATGCACAATAATCGCAACACGAATGTCATTGCGCATACAATCATCAACAAACTGAAATACCTGCTCTCGTGCCTGAGCGACAGTATGTCGGTGCAGATCCAAGCGCGCCTCTATTCCATACTTCCCTTGCCTGAGACGCTTGAAGACACCGTCTTGCACGCCTGATCGCTTATATTCAAGCACATCATTTGGTTCAACTTTTTCAACATAGTCTTGCGACAAATGATTTCTGTCCGCCTCTTTAGCGATCAACGCCGCCTTTTGGCGAGCGGAGAAATCGACCTGAGGGCCTTTCTTACCCAGATACACTTCGCTTTTTTTAAGTGGCTTAATACCCGCCACTTCTTGCGCGAACAAAGACGTTTCATCTTCGTCGTTCACAACCTAAACCCTCTTTGATTTACTCGTCATATTTAGCACACCACTATAGAACAATAAAGGCCCCTAAAAGGAGCCTTTATTACTTTAATGGTCGTAAAACATGTATGTTTTAGAACGGGATATCATCATCAAAGTCGTCAAAGTTTGGCGCTTGCTGAGGCTTTGGCTCAGGAGCCGGTGCACGCTGTTGAGGTGCTGGCTGCGGTGCGCGTTGCTGTGGTGCCGCTTGCGCTGGTGCCTGTTGTGGTGCATTACCCCAGCTACCAAAAGACTGTGGAGCAGCTTGTTGTGGAGCTGCCTGCTGAGGAGCCGCCTGTTGCGGTGCTTGACCATAGCCGCCACCTTGAGGCTGATTAAATCCACCTGGTGCAGCTGGTTGTTGAGCAGGAGCTTGATTGTAACCACCTTGCTGAGGCGCAGACTGTTGTGGCGCTTGGCCATAACCGCCACCGCCCTGCATAGAATCGTAACCGCCACCTTGCTGACCTGCGTTGTCACCACGACCGTCTAACAATTGCATTTCATTCGCTATAATTTCAGTCGTATAACGTTTAACACCATCTTTTTCCCACTCACGAGTTCGCAACGACCCTTCTACGTATACTTTAGAGCCTTTTTTAATAAAGTCGCCCGCAATTTGCCCAAGACGGAAATTACCACGATCCATAAAAGACACACGGTGCCATTCTGTACGTTCTTGCATTTGTCCTGTTTGCTTGTCACGCCAGCTTTCTGTTGTCGCTAGGTTAACGTTCGCAACCGCAGCGCCTGATGGCATAAAACGCACTTCAGCATCATTGCCTGCGTTACCGATTAAGATGACTTTGTTTATTCCACGTGCCATGAGGCTTTTCTCCAACTAAAAAATAAATAAGGTGTTTTAAAGACGCACTTGCGGGGCTAATCGCATCAACGCATCTTTGTCTAATATTTTTTTATCGACTTTCAGATAAGCAGTTTGCTCATCTTTAAAAATTTGCATGCCCTCCACTCCTTGGATTTCAGCAAGTTGATCCGCTAACTTTGCTATTTCTTCATTATTCATATTAGGTAAACTAAACGCCAAACCACTCAATTGACGAGGTGCTGGCTGAGTCAAACAAACGAGAGACCAAGCCAAAAATACAACACCAACTACCCAAAAAATACCACCATTAGAATGATGCTGTAACAACCAGCCTCCGCCAATACCACCTAAAAACGACCCCATAAATTGGTGGGTAGAAAACACCCCCATGGCCGTTCCGCGATACCCTACAGGGGCCAACTTACTCACTAGAGATGGCAAAACCGCTTCTAATGAATTAAAACCAACAAAATACACACACAGTAAGGCAGCAAAAATCCACAGATAAGGCGCCCACTGCAATGCGATTGCACTTAACCCTAACAAAATTAATACGGCGATTAAAACGCCTTTCATTTTGCCTTTTGATTCAGCAATAATGACTAATGGTAACATACCAACAAAGGCAAAACCCATGATCGCCAAGTATAACAAACTGTGTTCGGATAAGGGTAAATCAAACTGCTGAATTAATAAGTTTGGCACCGTCACAAACATAGCTGTCAAGCTTGCGTGCAGCAACAAGACACTCACATTAAGAAAGCGCAGCTTTGAGTCTTTCAAAACCAAACTTAAAGCGGTAAGACTTGGTGTTGTATCACGTCGAAAGGTATGCTGGACGATATTCGGCACAGCAAAAATGATCAAGAGTATACCCAGTAAAGATAATGCAAAAGACAAATAAAACAGACCAGAAAGACCAATTAGAGCAAATAGCCATGGCCCCAAAACCAAGGACAACATAAAAGATGCGCCAATACTGACACCAACTAACGCCATAGCCTTGGTACGATTTTGCTCTCTAGTTACATCGCTTAATAAGGCCATTAAGGTACTGGCAATAGCTCCAGCACCCTGAACCGCTCGCCCTACTATTAACGTCGTAATGTCATTAGCATTAGCACAAATCAAACTCCCCACGGCAAACAACAAAAGACCAATAACGATAACCCGTTTACGGCCAATTTTGTCGGACCACATGCCCATTGGAATCTGTAAACTAGCCTGTGTAAGGCCATAGATACCGATCGCGGTGCCTATTAAAGCTGCATCCGCTCCCGATAGCCCATCAGCCGCTACACTGATGACGGGCATAATGAGGAATAAGCCTAACATTCTGAATAAATAGATCAGCGCTAAAGCGGAAACTGAGCGGCGTTCGAGTAGATCCATAAAGAGGTTTTAACCGTTTAACTTTGAAGGTTAGGAAAAAAGATGTCAATTTTACAAAAAATACCGTTGAAGCTCCATTTCAACTACTGTAAAAATAGACAGTTATTTAATTTACTGGCAGATTTCTTCTGTTGATCGACTTCACATTGGAGACACATGGATACCATTACCATACGCGGGGCCCGCACTCACAATTTAAAAAATGTGGACCTAGACATCCCAAGAGACAAACTTGTGGTGATTACTGGCCTATCCGGCTCAGGTAAATCCTCTCTCGCGTTCGATACTCTATACGCTGAAGGACAACGTCGCTATGTAGAATCACTCTCAACATACGCTAGACAGTTTTTGTCCATGATGGAAAAACCAGATATAGACCACATTGAAGGTCTTTCACCTGCAATCTCCATCGAGCAAAAATCCACATCTCACAACCCACGATCAACAGTGGGTACCATAACAGAAATCTACGATTATCTACGATTGTTATTTGCCCGAGCAGGTCAGCCTCGCTGCCCCGATCATGGCGAACCACTAGAGGCGCAAACCATATCACAAATGGTTGATAAAGTTATATCGCTGCCTGAAGAATCCAAGATGATGTTGCTTGCGCCCATTATCAAGGATCGAAAAGGTGAGCACTTACATACCATTAGCGACCTACTGTCTAAAGGTTTCATTCGTGCACGCATCGATGGCATTGTTGTAGATTTGGACGATGCACCAGTATTAGAAAAAAATAAGAAACACACTATTGAAGTTGTCATTGACCGCTTCAAGGTACGCTCTGACCTTCAGCTTCGCTTGGCTGAGTCATTTGAAACTTGTCTCGGCTTGTCCGATGGCATCGCCAAAGTCATCAACATGGATGACGAAAAAGAAGAGTATATTTTTTCTAGTAAATTCGCCTGCCCTGTTTGTGGATACAGCTTAACCGAGCTAGAGCCTCGTCTATTTTCTTTTAACAATCCAAATGGTGCCTGCCAAACCTGCGATGGCTTAGGCACTCATCAAATGTTTGATCCAGATAGAATTATTCAAGATGAAACACTCACTCTTGCCGAAGGTGCAATACGCGGCTGGGGTAGACGTAGTATTTTTTACTATCAACAACTTAGCGCCCTAGCAAAACACTATGACTTTGACATTGAAGCAAAATACAAAGACATTCCTAGTGATTTCAAAAAGCGAATTCTGCAAGGCTCAGGCAAAGATAAAATAGATTTCATCTATATAAACGAACGTGGCGACAAGATGACACGATCACATGCGTTTGAAGGTGTTATTCCTAACCTACAGCGTCGCTACCATGAAACAGAATCCGATAGTGTGCGTGATGACCTCTCACAATACATCAGTGTTCAGCCTTGCCCTGAGTGCCATGGCTCACGACTAAACAGATCCGCCCGTAACGTCTATATTGCAGAACAAACTTTACCGGAAGTAGTGACCTATCCGATCGCTGAATGCTTAAAGTATTTTGAAACCCTTGAGCTTCCTGGCGCACGCGGGGAAATCGCTTCAAAGATACTAAAAGAAATTCGCGACCGCTTGACCTTTTTAGTCAATGTCGGTCTAGACTATCTAACACTAGACAGAAAAGCAGATTCTCTTTCAGGAGGCGAAGCACAGCGAATACGATTAGCCAGTCAGATAGGCGCAGGGCTAGTGGGAGTCATGTACATTCTTGATGAACCGTCAATTGGCTTACATCAGCGTGACAATGAACGTTTAATTGCCACCCTAACTCGCTTACGAGACCTAGGCAACACAGTCATTGTGGTTGAACATGATGAAGATGCGATTCGCGTAGCGGATTTTGTTGTCGATATAGGCCCAGGCGCTGGCGTTCACGGTGGACAAATTATTGCCAGTGGAACGCCACAAGACATTATGGATTGCCCTGAATCAGTAACAGGACAGTTTTTAACCGGTCAACGCAAAATTGAAATTCCGGCTATACGTCATCAAGCTAAAGATAAGCAGTACCTCAAGCTTATTGGTGCAACAGGGAACAATCTGAACAACGTTGACCTAACTATTCCTGTCGGTGTAATGACATGCATTACCGGTGTTTCAGGCTCAGGCAAATCAACACTTATTAACGGTACGTTATACCCACTTGCAGCGACGGCACTTAATGGCGCAACGACATTAAAGCCGGCACCGCACGATCGCATAGAAGGTTTAGATTTATTCGACAAGTGTGTGGATATCGATCAAAGTCCTATCGGTCGTACCCCAAGATCAAACCCTGCGACATACACAGGCATCTTCACTCCGATGAGGGAGTTATTCTCAGCCACACAAGAATCACGCTCACGTGGCTATAAACCAGGACGGTTTAGTTTTAACGTCAAGGGCGG
The DNA here is from genome assembly GCF_016906065.1 of Marinomonas foliarum. Taxonomy (NCBI): domain Bacteria; kingdom Pseudomonadati; phylum Pseudomonadota; class Gammaproteobacteria; order Oceanospirillales; family Oceanospirillaceae; genus Marinomonas; species Marinomonas foliarum. The sequence goes on from NZ_CP070273.1 coordinate 1,764,861, forward strand.
CCGATGTGAAGCCTGTCAGGGTGATGGTGTCATCAAGGTTGAAATGCACTTCCTCCCTGATATTTATGTCCCATGCGATACTTGTAAAGGCAAACGTTACAATCGTGAAACCCTAGAAATCCACTACAAGGGTAAGAACATTCATGAATGCTTAGAAATGACCATTGAAGATGCTCGCGAATTCTTTGATCCAGTGCCTTCTATTGCTAGAAAACTTCAAACCTTAATGGATGTAGGTTTAGGCTATATACGCCTTGGTCAAGCAGCCACAACGCTTTCAGGCGGTGAAGCTCAGCGCGTTAAATTGGCAAAAGAGCTTTCCAAACGTGACACAGGTACAACACTATACATTTTGGATGAACCGACTACTGGCCTTCACTTTGCAGATATTGAACAATTGCTTAAAGTTCTCCATCGTCTCAGAGACCATGGCAACACAGTCGTTGTTATCGAACATAACCTTGACGTGATTAAAACAGCAGATTGGATTATCGACTTAGGCCCAGAAGGCGGCAGTGGCGGAGGATATGTTATTGCAGAAGGCACTCCAGAAGAAATTGGCATGGCAGACAAATCACATACTGGGCGCTTTCTTAAGGCAATGCTCAACTAGTTAAGCTAATTATAAAAAAACACCCTATGGAACTGCATTCCATAGGGTGCTTTTTTGTTTCTGAATTTCGGTTTATTTTGAGCAAAAAAAAGCCGAGCTAATAGCTCGGCTTTTATATTACAAACTGATATTACTCAGCAGCTTCTGTCACTGGACGATCGACCAATTCAACATAAGCCATAGGTGCGTTGTCACCTGTACGGAAGCCACATTTAAGAATGCGAACATAACCGCCAGGGCGAGCTTGGTAACGAGGACCAAGTTCAGAGAACAATTTACCTACTGCATCTTTGCTACGAGTACGAGCAAAGGCAAGGCGACGATTCGCAACAGAATCAACTTTCGCCAATGTGATTAACGGCTCAGCAACACGACGCAATTCTTTAGCTTTCGGCAACGTAGTTTTAATAACTTCGTGTTCGAACAAAGAAGCAGCCATGTTTTTAAACATCGCTTTACGATGTGAGCTAGTACGGTTTAAGTGACGTCCACTCTTACGATGACGCATTTTACATTCCTTACCAAACTACGGTGGTCAGGGAACAATGACCTAGCGAGCTAGAACTTTGCTATCGTCTTTTAAACTAGCTGGTGGCCAGTTTTCTAGACGCATTCCCAAAGACAAACCACGCTGTGCTAAAACATCTTTGATTTCAGTTAACGACTTCTTACCTAGGTTAGGCGTCTTAAGAAGCTCAACCTCAGTACGTTGAATCAAATCACCGATGTAATAAATGTTCTCTGCTTTTAAACAGTTAGCACTGCGAACGGTCAATTCAAGATCATCAACCGGGCGTAGCAAAATTGGATCAATCTCATCCTCTTCTTCTACAACTGGCGCTTCACTCTCGCTTTCAAGGGCGACGAATACAGCGATTTGTTGTTGTAGAATAGTCGCTGCGCGACGTATTGCTTCTTCAGGATCGATTGTACCATTGGATTCGATGTCTAAAACAAGCTTATCCAAATCTGTACGTTGCTCTACACGAGCATTATCGACACTGTAAGCCACACGACGAACAGGGCTGAATGAGGCATCCAGCTGCAAGCGACCAATTGGACGAGTCTCATCGTCGCCAGCAACACGAGCATCAGCAGGCTCATAACCACGACCACGAGCGACTTTGATTTGCATAGTTAACTCTGCAGTATCATCCAAGTGCGCAATAACATGATCTGGGTTAGCGATCTCTGCATCAGCAACCAACTGGATATCACCAGCTGTTACGATACCAGGACCTTTTTTACTTAAAGTAAGAGTTGCCTCATCTTGCCCGTGTAGAGCGATCGCAACTCCTTTCAGGTTAAGAAGAATTTCAATTACATCTTCTTTAACCCCTTCGATTGCGCTGTATTCATGTAATACACCGTCGATTTCAACTTCAACAATCGCACAACCTGGCATTGAAGACAGAAGAATTCGGCGTAGCGCGTTACCCAAAGTATGACCAAAACCACGTTCTAGTGGCTGCAGTGTAACTTTAGCGCGAGTATTGCCTAGTTCCTGAACTTCAATGTTGCGTGGGGTTAACAATTCGCTCACTGAACGCTGCATAGATCCACCTATTTCTTAATCCTAATTACCAACTTACTTAGAGTAAAGTTCGACAATTAGGTTCTCATTAATTTCAGCTGATAAATCGGCACGCTCTGGAACAGCTTTATAAGTTGCTTCCAGTTTAGTTGAATCAACTTCGATCCAATGGATCGGTGCACGACCTTTAGATAGCTCTAGTGCGCTTTGTACACGCAATTGCTTCTTAGCTTTTTCACGGATAGACACAACGTCACCAGCTTTAACTTGGTAAGACGGGATGTTAACCGTTGCGCCATTTACTAGAATGCCTTTATGGCCTACTAACTGACGAGCTTCCGCACGTGTAGAACCAAAACCTGCGCGGTATACAACGTTATCTAAACGTGATTCTAAAAGTTGCAGAAGGTTTTCACCTGTAGCGCCTTTTAGACGGGCAGCAGATTTGTAGTAATTACGAAATTGCTTTTCAAGAACGCCATACATACGACGTACTTTTTGTTTCTCACGTAACTGCAAGCCGTAATCAGAAAGACGTCCGCGACGTGCGCCATGCACACCAGGAACTGTCTCTACTTTACATTTCGACTCAAGAGCGCGTGAACCGCTCTTCAATTGCAAGTCGGTACCTTCACGACGAGACAACTTACAAGTTGGACCTATATAACGAGCCATGTATCTGTCTCCTCAATTAAACGCGACGTTTCTTAGGTGGACGGCAACCGTTGTGCGGGATTGGCGTCACATCTGTGATGTTATTAATACGCAAGCCCAATGCATTCAATGCACGAACTGCGGACTCACGACCAGGACCAGGGCCCTTAATCATTACGTCAACGTTTTTAAGGCCGAACTCTTGTGCGACAGCACCGGCACGTTCCGCTGCTACTTGAGCTGCGAAAGGAGTACTTTTACGAGAACCACGAAAACCAGAACCACCGGCAGTAGCCCAAGACAAAGCATTGCCTTGGCGGTCAGTGATAGTCACGATCGTGTTATTAAATGACGCATGTACATGAGCAACACCATCGACGACCGTCTTTTTGACTTTCTTCTTGGTGTTGCGCGTAGCTGGCTTAGCCATATTGCACTTTCCTATTTAATGCTCAGCTCTAGCAAACTTAGTGGCTAGAGCGAAACGCGTTCTAATTACTTACGAATAGGTTTACGAGGACCTTTTCGTGTACGAGCGTTCGTTTTGGTACGTTGACCACGAACTGGTAGGCTGCGGCGATGACGAATCCCGCGGTTGCAACCCAAGTCCATCAAACGTTTGATAGACATACTGACTTCACGACGCAAGTCACCCTCTACAGTATACTTACCAACTTCGCCACGAAGTTCATCAAGGATATCATCACTTAATGAACCGATTTTCGCAGTTTCTGCAACACCTGTAGCGGCGCAAATAGCGCGCGAACGAGTGCGACCAATTCCGAAGATGTAAGTCAGAGAAATGACCGCATGTTTATTGTCAGGAATATTGACACCGGCTATACGAGCCATTCACTTTACTCCGTTGTTATTGATGATTAAATGTTAATTCATCATTTTACTTTCATGAGGGCGGCTGATTATGCCTATCTTTAGGACATAAATCAACCACCCTTACCTATCATCGAGCGAACTCGCGATTAACCTTGACGCTGTTTGTGACGAGGCTCAATGCAAATCACTCGAACTGAACCGTTACGACGAACGATTTTACAGTTACGACAGATTTTCTTTACAGATGCACGTACTTTCATGTTCAACTCCAACCTACGCTTAACGCATTAGGCCATTTGGACCATAACCAGTCAGATTAGATTTCTTCATTAACGACTCGTATTGCTGACTCATCAAATGACTTTGAACTTGCGACATAAAGTCCATGACAACTACCACTACGATCAACATAGAAGTACCGCCAAAGTAGAATGGGACATTCCACGCAACAACAAAGAATTGAGGCATCAGTGACACTAGAGTGATGTATAAAGCACCAAACAATGTCAAACGGGTCATTACACCATCAATATATCGAGCTGTATGATCGCCTGGACGAATACCCGGCAAAAAAGCACCGGATTTTTTCAAGTTATCTGCCACATCTTTAGGGTTGAACACTAGTGCCGTATAGAAGAAGCAAAAGAAAACAATTGCTATCGCAAATAACAACACATAGAGCGGTTGCCCAGGAGCTAGAGCCAAAGAGATATTTTGCAACCATTCCATGCCTTCACCTTGACCAAACCATTGGCCGATCGAGGCTGGGAACAGAAGGATACTTGAAGCAAAGATAGGTGGAATTACACCAGCCATATTCACTTTAAGAGGCAAATGACTCTTTTGTGCGGCAAACACTTTTTTGCCTTGCTGACGCTTAGCATAATTAACCGTAATCCGACGTTGACCACGTTCAATGAAAACCACGAACGCGATAGTCGCAATAGCTAAAATACCAATCAACAACAAAGCCAAAATATTAATATCGCCTTGACGAGCCGACTCAAATGAACGGCCTAGAGCAGATGGTAGGCCTGCAACGATACCAGCAAAGATAAGAATGGAAATACCATTACCAATACCTTTTTCTGTTACCTGCTCGCCTAACCACATCAAGAAAACAGTACCAGCAACAAGGGTCACTACAGCAACAGCATAAAACTCTATACCACTACTAAAGGAAATCCCTTGGCTTGCTAGACCAACCGCCATACTGGCAGACTGAACTAAAGCAAGCAAAACAGTACCGTAACGAGTGTATTGAGTTATCTTTCGACGCCCCGCCTCACCCTCTTTCTTAAGTTGCTCTAGCTGAGGACTCACAACCGTCAATAACTGCATAATAATAGAGGCAGAAATATAGGGCAAAATCCCAAGCGCAAAAATACTCATGCGCTCAAGCGCGCCCCCTGAGAATACGTTAAATAAACTCAGAATAGTGCCTTCATTTTGATCAAATAAAGCAGACAACCTATCAGGATTAATACCTGGAACAGGAATGTGTGCACCAATTCGATATACAATAATTGCTAGAAACACAAAACGGATGCGAGACCAAAGCTCGCTTAATCCATTTTGCATGCCAGCAGGTAGTGAGCCACGCTTTGCCATTTATTCCTCGACTTTTCCGCCGGCAGCTTCGATAGCAGCACGAGCACCTTTAGTCACTTTAAGACCACGAACAGTAACAGCTTTGTCGATAGAACCAGACAAGATTACACGTGCAGTCTTAATTTGATGACCTAGGATGTCGGCGCCTTTCAAAGCAGCCAAATCTACAACTTCAGCATTTACAGCAGCAAGCTCGTTTAAACGAACCTCAGCAACATACTTTGCCTGACGTGAAGTGAAACCGAATTTTGGCAGACGACGCTGCAAAGGCATTTGACCACCTTCAAAACCAGGTTTTACTGAGCCACCAGAACGAGATTTAAGACCTTTATGGCCTCGTCCGCCGGTTTTGCCCAAGCCGCTACCAATGCCGCGACCAACACGTTTAGGAGCATGTTTGCTACCTTCGCCAGGACGAAGTGTATTTAAGAACATGTTATTCCCCTACCACTTTAACCATATAATAAACTTTATTAACCATACCACGTACAGAAGGAGTATCTTCCAACTGACGAGTTTGGCCAACTTTACGCAAACCCAAGCCTTTTACAGTTTCACGGTGCTTTGGAAGACGACCGATCGGGCTGCGGGTTAGTTGAACTGTGATGGTATTATTCGCCATGACACATTACCCCAAAATTTGATCGACTGACTTACCGCGTTTTGCTGCGATTTGTTCAGGTGCTTTCATATCCTGCAAACCTTTGATCGTAGCGCGAACCACGTTTACTGGGTTTGTAGAACCGTAACATTTAGCCAATACGTTGTGAACGCCAGCGATCTCTAGAACCGCACGCATTGCACCACCGGCGATGATGCCAGTACCTTGTGACGCAGGCTGCATGTAAACTTTAGACGCGCCGTGGTTCGCTTTAACAGGATACTGAAGAGTATCGCCATCAAGCTTAACAGAAACCATGTTGCGACGAGCTTGTTCCATTGCTTTTTGAATCGCCTGTGGAACTTCGCGCGCTTTACCGCGACCAAAGCCAACTTTACCTTTACCATCACCAACGACTGTCAAAGCTGTGAAAGAGAAGATACGACCACCCTTTACAACTTTAGCAACGCGGTTTACTTGAACTAGCTTCTCTTGGAGGTCGCTAGTTTGTTGATCATTAACTGCCATTTGCTACCCCTTAGAACTCTAGACCGGCTTCACGTGCAGCGTCAGCAAGAACCTGAACGCGGCCATGGTATTTGAAGCCAGAACGGTCGAAAGCGACCGAAGTGACACCTGCTTCTTTAGCGCGTGTAGCAATCAAAGTGCCGACTTCTTTAGCCGCCGTTTTGTTGCCTGTCGCTGTGCCACGAAGAGCCTCTTCAAGAGTAGAAGCACTAGCTAGCACTTTACTACCACAAGGAGAAATCACTTGAGCATACATATGGCGTGGTGTGCGATGTACAGTTAGACGATTCGCACCTAAGTCACGAATATGCAAACGAGCACGACGTGCACGACGAATCCGAGATTGTTTTTTAGTGTTCATGAATGCCTACCTACTTCTTCTTAGCTTCTTTACGACGAATCACTTCGTCAGAATAGCGAACACCCTTGCCTTTATATGGCTCTGGTGGACGGAAACCGCGAACTTCTGCAGCAACTTGTCCCACGGCTTGTTTATCAATGCCACGGATCACAACTTCTGTTTGAGAAGCGCATTCAGCTGTTATGCCTTCAGGTAGTTCGTAATCTACTGGATGAGAAAAACCCAGAGATAGGTTAAGTACGTTGCCTTTAAGCACAGCACGGTAACCAACACCTTGAAGAAGCAATCTTTTCTCGAAACCCTGACTAACACCAACAACCATGTTGTTAATCAACGCACGAGTTGTACCAGCTAAGGCACGGCTTTGTTTTGCACCATCGCGCGCAGCGAAGGTAATAACATTTTCTTCTTTAGACACTTGAACGCTTGTGTGAACATTAAACTCTAATGAACCTTTGCCGCCTTTAACAACAACATTTTGGCCATTTAGGGTCAAATCTACACCACTAGGAAGCGTCACGGGACTATTAGCAACTCGAGACATACTAACTCCTAGAATACTGTGCAGATTACTTCGCCACCGATACCAGCAGCACGAGCTGCACGGTCTGTCATCACACCTTTAGAGGTGGAGATGATAGCAACACCAAGGCCAGCTTCTACTTTAGGTAGAGCACTAGTGCCTTTGTATTGACGCAAACTTGGGCGAGATGCGCGTTTGATTTGTTCGATAACAGGCTTACCTTCGTAGTATTTCAACTCGATAGTAAGTGTTGGTTTTACTGCTTCATCTACGGAAAAGTCACCAACGTAACCTTCTTCGCGTAGTACAGCAGCAATCGACGCCTTCATTTTAGATGAAGGCATACTCACAGATGTCTTAGACGCCATCTGTGCATTACGAATACGTGTAAACATATCCGCAAGGGTATCTTGCATACTCATTTAAGAGCTCCTAATTTAAAAAACCATTGTGCAGCAAATAGAGCTCGCGCATAGTACACAGCAGCGAGCAGAATGTCCAGTATTTAGACACCCCACTCACTGCCATGTATTATGATCGCGCTCTACTTGCTTACCAACTAGCTTTCTTCAAGCCTGGCACGTCACCACGCATCGCTGCTTCACGCAGTTTGATACGAGACAGACCGAAGCGACGGTATACACCGTGCGGACGACCTGTAATTTGGCAACGGTTACGCTGGCGTGAAGAAGATGAATCGCGTGGAAGCGCTTGCAATTTAAGCGTCGCTTCCCACTTTTCATCGTCCGATGCATTAACGTCACTAATGATCGCCTTTAGAGCCGCACGCTTTTCAGCGAACTTAGCTACTAATTTGGTGCGTTTTGCTTCGCGCTGAATCATTGATATTTTAGCCATGATTCCTACCTCTTATTTCTTGAAAGGGAAACTAAAGGCGGCTAGCAAAGCACGACCTTCTTCGTCGGTACGAGCTGTCGTTGTGATGGTAATATCCATACCACGTACACGATCAACTTTATCGTAGTCGATTTCAGGGAAGATAATCTGCTCTTTAACACCCATGCTGTAGTTACCACGACCGTCGAAAGACTTAGGATTAAGTCCACGGAAGTCACGGATACGCGGGATAGCAACATCAACCAAACGGTCAAAGAAATCCCACATACGCTCACCACGTAGAGTTACTTTACAACCGATCGGATAACCGTCACGGATTTTAAAGCCTGCTACTGATTTACGAGCCTTAGTCACTACAACTTTTTGGCCGCTAAGTGCTTCAAGATCATTTACCGCATGCTCAAGAAGTTTCTTGTCTGCGATAGCTTCACCAACACCCATATTTAATGTGATTTTAGTGATTTTCGGCACTTCCATCACGTTTTGGTAACTAAACTCTTCAGTAAGTTTTGCTACCACTTGATCTTTATAAACTTGCTTAAGTCTCGCCATGGCTATAATTCTCGCTCTTAGGCGTCGATCGCTTCACTATTTGATTTAAAGATACGCACTTTCGTACCATCTTCATTCAATTTAAAGCCGACGCGATCCGCTTTACCCGTAGCATTGTTAAAAATGGCTACATTAGAAACCTGGATAGGTGCTTCTTGTTCAACGATACCACCAGTTGAACCCTTCATAGGGTTTGGTTTCTCGTGCTTCTTAACAGTGTTAATGCCAGAAACTAGAACTCGGTTTTCGTCTACTACCTTAACAACTTTACCGCGCTTACCTTTGTCTTTCCCAGCAATCACGATAATTTCGTCGTTACGTTTGATTTTGCGCATAATGTCCCCTCTCTCTCTTACAGCACTTCAGGCGCAAGAGAAACAATTTTCATGAACTGCTCTGTGCGCAATTCACGTGTTACAGGGCCAAAGATACGAGTACCAATAGGCTGTCCTGAAGCATTCAATAGAACCGCTGAGTTTACATCAAAACGGATTACTGAGCCATCAGAACGACGAACACCTTTCTTAGTTCTAACAACAACTGCGTTTAGAACCTGCCCTTTTTTAACACGACCACGTGGGATCGCTTCTTTCACTGTGACCTTAATGATGTCACCGATAGCAGCATAACGACGATGTGAGCCACCCAGTACTTTAATACACTGAACACGCTTTGCGCCGCTGTTATCTGCAACATCAAGCATCGATTCTGTTTGAATCATTACTGCTCTCCAATCAAATTAGATAACAAGTCTCACGAAGGAAAGAGCAGCTTAAACAGCTGCTGCTTTTTCGACAACTTGAACCAGATTCCAAGTCTTAGACTTAGAGTAAGGACGTGTTTCTACGACCTTAACGGTATCACCGATCTGACACTCATTGTTTTCATCGTGAGCGTGTAATTTAGTAGAACGACGAATGAACTTACCGTATAGCGGATGTTTCTCTGTACGCTCAACTAGTACCGTGATGGTTTTATCCATCTTATCGCTAACTACTTTACCAGTAGCTGTACGCGCTTTTGTTTCTGCCATCTTAGTTACCTGCCTTATCATTTAGCACGGTTTTAACACGTGCGATATTGCGGCGAACTTGCGAGAGCAAATGAGTTTGCGCTAACTGACCAGTGGCTTTCTGCATGCGCAGAGTAAATTGCTCACGTAGTAGTTCAATCAAGGTCGCTTGTAGCTCAGCTACAGACTTTTCTTGCAGTTCTTTTGCTTTCATCTACATCACCGTACGCGTTACGAAAGTTGTGGACAGAGGAAGCTTAGCAGCAGCCAACGCGAATGCTTCGCGAGCTAGCTGTTCTGATACACCCTCAACTTCATAAAGCATTTTTCCAGGTTGAATCTGTGCAACCCAGTATTCTACGCTACCCTTACCTTTACCCTGACGAACCTCAAGAGGTTTCTGGGTAATCGGCTTATCAGGGAACACACGAATCCAGATTTTACCACCACGCTTGATGTGACGAGTCATTGCACGACGCGCCGCTTCAATTTGACGAGCAGTAAGACGACCACGTTCAGTGGACTTCAATCCGAATTCACCAAAGCTAACTTGGTTTCCGCGAAGAGCCAAGCCGCGGTTACGGCCTTTTTGCATCTTGCGGAACTTAGTACGTTTCGGTTGTAACATGACTTACCCCCTACTTAGACTTCTTCTTTTGTGCGCCTTTATCAGCTCGCACTTGTTCAATACCGCCCAAGATTTCGCCTTTGAAGATCCACACTTTTACGCCAATGATGCCGTAAGTTGTAGCTGCTTCATAAGTAGCGTAGTCAATGTCAGCGCGTAGAGTGTGTAGAGGTACACGACCTTCACGGTACCACTCAGCACGTGCAATTTCTGCACCGCCCAAACGACCACTTACCTGAACCTTGATACCTTTCGCGCCTGCACGCATAGCATTCTGTACTGCGCGCTTCATAGCACGACGGAACATAACACGACGCTCAAGTTGGCTAGCAATATTTTGCGCAACCAATTTAGCATCCATTTCAGGCTTACGAATTTCTTCGATGTTGATATGGACAGGTACGCCCATCATTTCAGAAACTGCATTACGTAGCTTCTCAACATCTTCGCCCTTCTTACCAATCACGATACCCGGACGGGCAGTGTGAATTGTAATGCGAGCTGTCTGAGCAGGACGCTGAATCTCAATACGAGAAACAGAAGCCTGGACCAATTTTTTCTCCAGGAACGCACGAACCTGAAGATCGTTTAATAACAGCTTAGAGTAGTTTTGATTATTAGCATACCAAGTAGAAGTATGATCTTTAACTATCCCTAGGCGTATACCAGTTGGATGAACCTTCTGACCCATTGGGTTTCTCCTAATTAGTCAGCGACTTTAACTGTAATATGGCAACCGCGTTTTAGAATACGGTCAGCACGGCCTTTGGCACGTGGCATAATACGTTTCAGAGTCATAGCCTCATCAACGTAAGCCGTAGACACACGCAAGTCATCTACATCAGCACCTTCGTTATGCTCAGCGTTAGCTATAGCAGACTCTAGTACTTTCTTGACAATTACTGCCGCCTTTTTAGGACTGAACGTTAAAATGTTCAGTGCTTCGCTAACAGATTTGCCGCGGATTTGATCTACAACCAAACGGGCCTTCTGCGCTGAGAGGCGAGCACCCTTCAATGAAGCTTTTACTTCACTCATGTTAATACCCCTTATTACCGTTTGGCTTTCTTGTCCGCGACATGACCACGATATGTACGGGTCGGAGCGAACTCACCCAATTTATGACCGACCATATCTTCAGTTACTAGAACTGGAACATGCTGGCGACCATTATGGACAGCGATAGTCAACCCTACAAAATCAGGGAAGATAGTAGAACGGCGTGACCAAGTTTTAATTGGACGACGATCTTTTTTCTCTACCGCAGCCTCTACCTTTTTCAACAAATGAAGGTCGATAAAAGGACCTTTTTTTAGTGAACGTGGCACAGTCGTTTCCTCTTATTACTTAGTACGGCGACGTACAATAAGTTTGTCAGTACGCTTGTTGCTGCGCGTTTTGTAACCTTTAGTAGGCACACCCCATGGCGTAACTGGGTGACGACCACCTTTGCTACGACCTTCACCACCACCATGTGGGTGATCAACTGGGTTCATCGCCGAACCGCGAACGGTAGGACGAACACCACGCCAACGCGTAGCACCAGCTTTACCAAGAACTCGCAAGCTATGCTCAGAGTTTGATACTTCACCTAAAGTAGCGCGACATTCTGTCAGTACTTTACGCATTTCGCCTGAACGTAGGCGAAGGGTAACGTAGCGACCTTCACGAGCAACTAGCTGAGCAGAAGCACCAGCGGAACGTGCAACTTGTGCACCTTTACCTGGCTTAAGCTCGACACAGTGTACGGTACTACCAACTGGGATATTTTGCAGAGGCAAAGTATTACCAGCTTTGATAGGCGCATCTGCACCACTAAAAACGATATTGCCAGCGACCATACCTTTAGAAGCGATAATGTAACGACGCTCACCATCAGCATATCTAATTAATGCAATATTTGCAGAACGGTTTGGATCATACTCCAAACGCTCAACTACCGCAGAAATTCCATCTTTATTACGACGGAAATCAACCATACGGTAATGCTGCTTATGACCACCACCTACGTGACGCGTAGTGATGCGTCCGTTATTGTTACGTCCACCAGATTTGCTTTTTGTGTCTAGCAAAGGTGCATATGGTGCGCCTTTGTGCAAATCGTTGTTGGTAACTTTAACAACGTGACGACGGCCTGCAGACGTTGGCTTACTTTTAACAACAGCCATTGACCTATCTCCCCTTATTCAGCGACCATGAAATCAATGTCTTGGCCTTCAGCCAAACGTACATACGCTTTTTTCACGTCTTTACGTTTACCTAGACCACGAACTGTACGCTTAGTTTTACCTTTATGGTTCAACGTGCGAACAGACTCAACTTTGACTTCAAAAAGCGCTTCGATAGCTTGTTTGATTTCAGGTTTCGTTGCATCACCAGTTACACGAAAAACATACTGACCATTACCTTCGGCTACGATCGTTGCTTTTTCGGAAATGTGTGGACCCAACAGAACTTTATAAATACGTTCGCCGATCATGCTAGTGCCTCCTCAACTTGTTTCAGAGCACCAACTGTCACCAACACTTTGTCGTAAGCAATCAAGCTAACAGGGTCGATAGACGCTGCATCACGTACATCTACGTTAGGAATGTTGCGAGCCGCTAAGAATAAATTGTCATCCAATTGATCGGAAACAATCAAAGCGTTCTCAATATTCAATTCTGCCATTTTTGCTATGAAGAGCTTAGTTTTTGGAGCTTCCAATTTAAGATCTTCTACAACAACAAGACGGTCTTGACGTACAAGCTCAGACCAGATGGTGCGCATTGCTGCACGGTACATCTTCTTGTTCACTTTCTGAGAGTGATCTTGTGGCTTAGCAGCGAAAGTAACACCACCAGAGCGCCATAGAGGGCTACGGATAGTACCTGCGCGTGCACGACCAGAACCTTTTTGTTTCCAAGGTTTGCGTCCACCACCTGCTACTTCAGAGCGTGTTTTCTGTGCACGTGAGCCTTGACGAGCGCCAGCCAAGTAAGATGTAACTACTTGGTGAACCAACGCTTCGTTGTATTCACGAGCAAAGGCTACATCAGAAACTTCTACAGTCCCTTCCGCGCCTGTTAGATTCAAGTTCATTGTCTACCCCTCTTAGCGAGCTTTAACAGCTGATTGAAGAATAACATCACCATTTACTGCACCAGGTACGGCACCTTTCACAAGGATAAGGTTACGTTCTGTGTCTACACGAACCACTTCTAGTGATTGAGTAGTTACTTGTGCAGCACCCATATGGCCAGCCATCTTCTTGCCTTTCCAAACACGACCAGGTGTTTGACATTGGCCGATAGAACCAGGTGCACGGTGAGACAACGAGTTACCATGCGTAGCGTCTTGCATACTAAAATTATGACGCTTGATGGCACCTTGAAACCCTTTACCCTTTGATTGACCAGTTACATCAACCATTTGGATAGATTCGAAATCAGCAACAGTTAGCTCATCACCAACATTGATTTCTTTTTCGTCACCTGCCAGGCGGAACTCCCACAAACCACGACCTGCTTCAACATTCGCTTTTGCATAATGACCCGCAGCAGCTTTGTTAACGCGGCTCGAACGGCGAGAACCTACAGTTACTTGAACAGCTTGGTAGCCGTCAGCTTCTGCTGTTTTCACCTGAGTAACGCGGTTCGGTTCAACCTCGATGACGGTTACTGGCACGGATACACCATCTTCAGTGAAGATACGTGTCATTCCGGCTTTGCGTCCGACTAATTGAATAGTCATTTTTTACCTCATTTGCCAGTTGTGTATGGGGCTATCACCCGCTACGGCTGATCATTCCAGATCATTCCACTAATGTGCATATAGCCGACTGATAACCAGCCGGTTGTCGCACCCCAAACTTTGAGCTATTAACCCAAAGAAATTTGTACTTCCACGCCTGCCGCAAGATCTAGCTTCATTAGAGCATCAACTGTTTTTTCAGTTGGCTCAACGATATCTAGAACACGTTTATGTGTACGGATTTCATACTGATCACGCGCATCTTTATTTACGTGTGGAGAAATCAATACTGTATAACGCTCTTTGCGAGTAGGAAGTGGAATCGGTCCACGCACTTGCGCACCTGTACGTTTCGCTGTGTCCACAATTTCTTGTGTTGAAGCATCGATCAGACGATGATCAAATGCTTTCAGACGAATACGGATTTTTTGGCTTTGCATTTCCAACTCCAAATACAATGTTTTAATGACCTAACTGTACATTTATTAGGCCACAATCCTTTTTTAAGGACGGCGAATATTAGCCATTCAAAAACTGGTTGTCAAGTAACCAATTTCTGAACAAACAAAATAAACCATAAAATAAAAAGGCCACCCGATATGCGAGTGGCCTTTTTCTAAATCAAAGTAAGCAGATATTACTATCTAATTACTTAAGGATTTTAGCTACAACACCAGCGCCAACTGTACGACCACCTTCACGGATCGCGAAACGTAGACCTTCGTCCATCGCGATTGGGTGAATTAGTTCAACAGTCATTTGAATGTTGTCACCAGGCATAACCATTTCTACGCCTTCAGGAAGAGAACAAGCACCAGTTACGTCAGTTGTACGGAAGTAGAACTGAGGACGGTAGCCTTTGAAGAATGGAGTGTGACGACCACCTTCATCTTTACCCAACACATACACTTCTGCTTCAAACTCAGTGTGAGGTGTGATTGAACCAGGCTTAGCCAACACTTGACCACGCTGAACATCTTCACGCTTAGTACCACGCAGAAGAATACCACAGTTCTCACCAGCACGACCTTCGTCTAGAAGCTTACGGAACATTTCTACACCAGTACAAGTTGTCTTAGTAGTATCAACGATACCAACAATTTCAACTTCTTCTTGGATGCGGATGATACCACGCTCAACACGACCTGTAACAACTGTACCACGGCCTTGAATAGAGAACACATCCTCGATAGGCATGATGAATGCACCGTCGATTGCACGCTCTGGCTCAGGAATGTAAGAATCTAGAGTTTCAACAAGTGTTTTAACAGCTGTTGTACCCATTTCGTTATCATCTTCACCGTTCAACGCCATTAGAGCTGAACCAGGGATGATTGGAGTATCATCACCTGGGAAGTCGTATTCAGAAAGAAGATCGCGAAGCTCCATTTCAACAAGCTCTAGCATCTCTGCATATTCTTCAGAATCTGCACCGCCACAATCTTCAGCTAGAAGATCTGCTTTGTTAAGGAATACTACGATGTAAGGTACACCCACTTGACGAGAAAGAAGGATGTGCTCACGAGTCTGAGGCATAGGGCCGTCAGTCGCACCACATACTAGAATCGCGCCATCCATTTGAGCAGCACCAGTGATCATGTTTTTAACATAATCGGCGTGTCCAGGACAGTCTACGTGTGCGTAGTGACGAATTGGAGAATCATACTCTACGTGAGAAGTAGAGATAGTGATACCACGCTCACGCTCTTCTGGAGCATTATCGATACCATCAAAAGCAACAGCTGTTCCGCCGAATACTTCTGCACATACACGAGTCAATGCTGCCGTTAGAGTTGTTTTACCGTGGTCAACGTGACCGATAGTACCAACGTTAACGTGTGGTTTATTACGTTCGAATTTACTCTTTGCCATGATACATACACCTTAAGAATTAGTAAGTATGATGATTAATCTTCATTTTTGATGATCGCGTCTGCCACACTAGCCGGTGCTTCAGCGTATTTCTCAAACTCCATCGCATAACTTGCACGCCCTTGCGACAAGCTACGCACGTCAGTCGCATACCCAAACATTTCCCCAAGGGGAACTTCTGCTCGAATAATTTTACCTGACGGGGAATCGTCCATCCCCTGAACAAGCCCACGACGACGATTCAGGTCTCCCATCACGTCACCCATGTACTCCTCAGGAGTCACAACTTCCACTTTCATTACAGGTTCAAGAACACAAGGATCAGCATCAACTGCTCCTTTTCTTAATCCCTGAGAAGCTGCAATTTTAAAGGCCATTTCATTAGAGTCAACATCATGGTAAGAACCATCGAACAACACAACCTTTAGCCCCAATAAAGGAAAACCACCGATCACACCATTCTTCATTTGCTCTGAAATGCCCTTTTCTACCGCAGGGATGTATTCTTTAGGAATAGCACCACCAACAATCTCGTTAACAAACTCAAGCCCATCTTTATCAGTTGGGATTAACTTCATTACGACGTGACCGTATTGACCACGACCACCGGATTGACGCACAAATTTGTGATTAACCACCACTTCTTTGCGAATTTTCTCCCGATAGGAAACCTGAGGCTTACCAATGTTCGCCTCCACCTTAAACTCGCGACGCATACGATCGACAAGAATATCAAGGTGCAGCTCACCCATACCGGAAATAATTGTTTGACCAGTCTCTTCATGCGTCTCCACACGAAAAGAAGGATCTTCTTGCGCCAATTTACCCAGCGCAACGCCCATTTTATCTTGATCTGCCTGAGAGCGAGGCTCGACAGCAACAGATATCACAGGCTCTGGAAACTCCATACGCTCTAGCACAACGACATCATTCATATCACAAAGCGTATCACCCGTGGTTACATACTTCATACCCACGATGGCAGCAATATCTCCCGCCAACACTTCTTTAATCTCTTCGCGATTGTTAGCGTGCATCTGAACCATTCGACCAACACGTTCACGCTTCTGCTTAACAGAATTATAAACCGCATCACCAGAACGCAACATACCTGAATACACACGAATAAATGTCAGTGTACCAACAAATGGATCCGTCGCTATCTTAAACGCTAATGCAGAGAACTTAGCATCATCATCTGCAATTCGAGTAACGACCGTCTCACCATCTTCAAGCGTACCCTCTATCGCTTTAACTTCAAGCGGTGAAGGTAAATATTCAACAACAGCATCCAGAACCGCCTGCACACCTTTATTTTTAAAGGCAGAGCCACACGTAACCAAAACAATTTCGTTTGACAAAGTGCGAGCTCGCAGACCGATCTTTATGTCTTCAACAGATAACCCACCTTCTTCAAGGTATTTATCCATCAACTCCTCATTTGCTTCAGCAGCAGCCTCAACCATTAGCTCTCGCCATTCTAACGCTTCATCAAGCAAATCAGCAGGAATTTCCTCCAAAGAGAAAGTCATCCCCTGATCCTCTTCATTCCACATTATGACCTTCATCAAAACCAAATCCACTACGCCTCTGAAATCTTCTTCAGCGCCGACATTGATTTGAATCGGGACAGCATTAGCACCGAGACGCGTTTTCAACTGACGCACAACCGAAAAGAAATCAGCTCCCGTACGATCCATCTTATTGACGAACACCATTCGAGGAACTTCATATTTATTCGCTTGACGCCAAACAGTCTCAGTCTGAGGCTGCACACCCGAAGAACCACAAAGCACAACAACAGCACCATCCAGAACACGCAAAGAACGCTCTACTTCGATAGTAAAATCTACGTGCCCAGGCGTATCAATAATATTGACACGATGCTCTTCAAACTGTTTATTCATCCCACTCCAGAAGCATGTTGTTGCCGCTGAAGTTATGGTAATACCACGTTCTTGCTCTTGCTCCATCCAATCCATAGTAGCAGCACCATCGTGCACTTCTCCTATTTTATGAGACAGACCAGTATAGAAAAGAACGCGCTCAGTCGTCGTCGTTTTACCTGCATCAACATGCGCACAAATACCGATGTTACGGTAGCGGTTGATAGGGGTTTTACGTGCCACTGTGTATCCTTCTCCGGATGATTAGAAACGGTAGTGAGAGAATGCTTTGTTAGCTTCTGCCATGCGATGAACGTCTTCACGTTTCTTAACAGCAGAACCTTTATTTTCAGCAGCATCTAGAATTTCACCAGCAAGACGCAAAGCCATGGATTTTTCACCACGTTTGCGAGATGCATCAACCAACCAACGCATAGATAATGCTGCGCGACGAGCTGGGCGAACCTCAACAGGTACTTGGTAAGTCGCACCACCAACACGACGAGACTTAACCTCGACCATTGGCTGGATTGATTCTAGTGCTTTTTCAAAGATAGCCATTGGCTCTTCTGTTTTAGCACGCGTTGCAACAGTGTTTAGCGCATTATATACGATGCTTTCTGCTACAGATTTTTTGCCACTAACCATTACATGGTTAATGAATTTAGCGAGAAGCTGGCTTCCGTGTTTAGGATCCGGAAGGATCTCACGCTTAGCGACGACGCGTCTTCTAGGCATATCTATATCCTCTTCAGGTTCGTCCGAGACAATGCAATTATCGCTCGGCCTTACTGTATTAAAAAATTATGTCTAAACGATGAATTAAGTAACGTTAGCTTACTTAGGACGTTTAGTACCGTATTTAGAACGGCCTTGCTTACGATTTTGTACGCCTGAAGTATCCAAGCTACCACGTACTGTGTGGTAACGAACACCTGGAAGGTCTTTTACACGACCGCCGCGAATCAGCACTACGCTGTGTTCTTGCAGGTTGTGACCTTCACCACCGATGTAGGAAGTAACTTCGAAGCCGTTAGTCAAGCGAACACGACATACTTTACGCAAAGCCGAGTTAGGCTTTTTAGGTGTAGTAGTATATACGCGAGTGCAGACACCGCGGCGTTGCGGACAAGCTTGTAACGCAGGAACGTCACTCTTTGCCACTTTACGTTTACGTGGTTTACGAACCAACTGGTTAACGGTTGCCATTAGACAAGCTCCACAAATCCAATTCTTATGACGGAAATCGCCAAAATTAAGGAGGCGCAAGTTTAATTTGCGCCTATAAAACAGTCAATAGGGAGGCGACTAAAAAATCACCTCCCTCGCGATTTTACAGCAAATAACTAGTCTTTCAGCGCTGCACTCAATGCTTCTTCAACATCTGAGGCACTTACTGAAGAACTTCCTTCTTTTGCTGCTAACGCAAGCTCTTTCTTACGCTTACGTTCATTGTGGTATGCCAAACCTGTACCAGCTGGTATCAAGCGACCTACAACAACGTTTTCTTTTAAGCCACGCAAGTGATCTTTTTTACCAGTTACCGCACCTTCCGTAAGAACTCGAGTTGTCTCTTGGAATGATGCTGCTGATATAAAGGACTCTGTAGCCAAAGAAGCTTTCGTGATACCTAGTAGCACACGCTCAAACTTAGCAGAGAATTTACCTTCTGCTTCGGCTTTCTCGTTGGCATCTAGAAGTTGAGTAAACTCAACCTGATCACCTTGGATAAGATCTGTATCGCCAGACTCACCAACTTCTACTTTACGCAACATTTGGTTAACAATAACTTCAATGTGCTTATCGTTAATTACTACGCCTTGTAAGCGGTAAACTTCCTGCACTTCATTCGTGATGTAATCAGCTAAAGCTTCTACACCTTGAAGACGCAAAATGTCATGAGGACTCAAAGGACCGTCGGCAATAATCTCACCCTTAGCCACTTCTTCACCATCAAAGATGTTGATTTGACGCCATTTAGGAATCAAAGTCTCGACTGGATCATCACCGTTTTGAGGAGTGATAACCAAACGAATCTTACCTTTTGTTTCTTTACCGAAGCTAACCACACCGCTCGTTTCCGCCATAACAGCTGGATCTTTCGGGCGACGCGCCTCAAATAGATCTGCCACTCGCGGCAAACCACCGGTAATATCTTTGTTACCAATAGATTCTTGAGGAATACGCGCAAGAACCTCACCTGATTTCACTGTCGCGCCATGATCTAGGCTCAACAATGCTTTTTCAGGAAGCATGTACTGTACTGGTGATTCAGTACCTGGAATCAATACAGGATTACCCTCTGCATCAACAACGGCAATCATCGGACGTATGTCTTTACCAGCCGCAGGACGGTCGCGCATTTCCATCACTTCAATCGTAGTCAAGCCCGTCATTTCGTCAGACTGACGACGAATAGTAACGTTCTCTTCCATACCACTGAATTCAAGACGACCTTCCATCTCAGATACAATTGGGTGTGTATGCGGATCCCAGTTAGCAACAATTTGACCCGCAGTAACTTGATCACCTTCACGCACACTCAATACCGCACCGTAAGGAAGCTTATAACGCTCTTTCTCACGACCCGCTTCATCGGCAATTGCCAACTCAGAAGAACGAGATGCAACCACTAGATGACCTGTGTGGCGCTCGATACTCTTCATTTTATTGAAGCGCACTGTACCGGCACTCTTCACCTGAACACTATCTACTGCAGATGCTCGAGATGCTGCACCACCAATGTGGAACGTACGCATCGTTAACTGTGTACCTGGTTCACCGATAGACTGTGCAGCAACAACACCAATCGCCTCACCGATATTAACCTGATGACCACGAGCCAAATCGCGCCCGTAACATTTAGCACATACGCCATGACGCGTATCACAGGTAATAACAGAGCGAATGAGCATCTCATCTACACCAGCCGCTTCAATTGTACGAACATCATGCTCATCAATCAGCGTACCAGCTGCCAACACCAAGTCACCTTTCGTATCCATAACGTCTTGGGCAACAACACGGCCCAATACACGATGACCTAGCGGCACAACGACGTCACCACCTTCAATCATGGCCGCAACGGAAATACCGTTTGTAGAACCACAATCTACTTCAGTGATAACCAAATCCTGCGCTACGTCTACTAGACGACGAGTCAAGTAACCAGAGTTTGCTGTTTTCAATGCTGTATCGGCTAGACCCTTACGAGCACCGTGTGTAGAGGTAAAGTACTGAAGTACTGATAGACCTTCACGGAAGTTCGCAGTGATTGGCGTTTCAATGATGGAACCGTCTGGCTTCGCCATCAGACCACGCATACCACCTAGCTGACGCATCTGCGCAACACTACCACGGGCACCAGAGTCGGCCATCATATATACAGAGTTGAAAGATTGTTGCTCAACCGTTTCACCTGCTTTATTGACAGTCATCTCTTTTGCCAAGTTTTTCATCATGGCTTCGGTTACAGTTTCATTAGTACGAGACCATAAATCGATTACTTTGTTATACTTCTCGCCTTGAGTTACAAGACCATCAGCGTATTGGTATTCGATTTCTTTAACTTCCGCCTCTGCTTTAGCAATGATCTCTACCTTCTCTGGTGGGATAACAAAGTCATCAACACCAACAGAAGAGCCAGACGCTGTTGCGTAAGCAAAACCTGTATACATCAATTGGTCTGCAAAGATACAGCTCTCTTTCAAGCCCACTTTACGGTAACACTCGTTGATCAAGTTAGAGATCGCCTTTTTCTTCATGGTTTGGTTAACCACGGAGAACGGTAGGCCATCAGGAACAATATCAAACAACAAAGCACGACCAACCGTTGTATCTGCGATGAAAGTAGACGGTACTTTGTCGCCTTCAAGTGTTGTATCAACTTGGCTGATACGCACTTTTACTTTTGCATGCAATTCAACTTGTTTCGCACCATATGCACGGTGTACTTCTTTGATGTCAGAAAACGCCATGCCTTCACCCTTGGCATTGATTTTCTCACGAGTCATGTAGTACAGACCCAATACAACGTCCTGAGAAGGAACGATGATCGGCTCACCGTTTGCAGGTGATAGGATGTTGTTCGTAGACATCATCAAAGCACGAGCTTCAAGCTGCGCTTCGATAGTCAACGGAACGTGAACCGCCATTTGGTCACCATCAAAATCGGCGTTATATGCCGCACACACTAGTGGGTGCAACTGAATCGCTTTACCTTCGATCAGCATTGGCTCAAACGCTTGGATACCCAAACGGTGAAGTGTTGGTGCACGGTTCAACATCACTGGATGTTCACGGATAACCTCATCAAGGATATCCCACACTTCAGGCGTTTCACGCTCAACCATTTTCTTCGCCGCTTTGATTGTCGTCGCCATGCCACGAAGTTCAAGCTTAGAAAAAATGAATGGCTTGAATAGCTCAAGTGCCATTTTCTTAGGTAGACCACACTGATGTAGACGCAGTGATGGACCTACTGTGATTACAGAACGACCAGAATAGTCAACACGCTTACCTAGTAAGTTCTGACGGAATCGACCTTGCTTACCTTTGATCATATCAGCCAAAGATTTTAGAGGACGCTTGTTAGAACCAGTAATCGCGCGACCACGACGACCGTTATCAAGCAAAGCATCAACAGATTCTTGCAACATACGCTTTTCGTTGCGCACGATGATATCTGGAGCAGATAGCTCTAGTAATCGTTTTAGACGATTGTTACGGTTAATCACACGACGATAAAGGTCGTTCAAATCAGACGTCGCAAAACGACCACCTTCAAGTGGCACCAATGGACGAAGGTCTGGCGGAAGAACTGGCAATACATCTAGCACCATCCACTCTGGGTTGTTACCAGAATGATAGAATGCCTCAACTAGCTTAAGACGCTTAGAAAGCTTCTTAATACGAGTTTCAGAATTCGTGCTATTTAGCTCTTCACGCATGCTATTAATTTCTTCCGGCATGTCTAAATCGCGCAGCAACATCTGAACCGCTTCGGCACCCATACGGGCATCAAATTCGTCACCGAATTCCTCTAGCGCTTCAAAATATTGCTCATCATTCAGCAACTGCCCTTTTTCAAGCGTCGTCATACCTGGATCAATCACGATGAAAGATTCAAAATACAAAACACGCTCAATATCACGCAACGTCATATCCATGATAAGACCGATACGTGACGGTAGAGATTTCAAGAACCAAATATGAGCAACAGGCGATGCAAGCTCAATGTGCCCCATGCGTTCACGACGCACTTTAGACAGAGCCACTTCAACGCCACACTTCTCACAGATAACACCGCGGTGTTTCAAACGCTTGTATTTACCACACAAGCACTCGTAGTCCTTAATAGGACCAAAGATTTTTGCACAGAACAAACCGTCACGTTCTGGTTTGAACGTACGGTAGTTGATGGTCTCTGGCTTCTTAACTTCACCGTAAGACCATGAACGAATCATATCTGGTGACGCCAAGCCAATGCGGATCGCATCAAACTCGTCAGATTGTCCCTGTGATTTTAGAAGACCTAATAAGTCTTTCATGGATATTCGCCCCACTCGTAAGGCCGGGGAGTCTTGCTCCCCAGCAGGTCAAATGTGATTCGTGCTTATTCGTTTTCTAGCTCGATATCGATACCAAGAGAACGAATCTCTTTCACCAACACGTTGAAGGACTCAGGCATGCCAGGTTCCATACGGTGGTCACCGTCTACGATGTTTTTATACATCTTAGTACGGCCATTCACGTCATCGGACTTAACAGTCAACATCTCTTGAAGCGTGTAAGCAGCACCGTATGCCTCTAGTGCCCATACTTCCATCTCCCCGAAACGCTGACCACCGAACTGAGCTTTACCACCCAGCGGCTGCTGAGTAACCAAGCTATAAGAGCCGGTAGAACGTGCGTGCATCTTGTCATCAACCAAGTGATTCAACTTAAGCATATACATGTAACCAACCGTTACAGGACGTTCAAAAGCATCACCAGTACGGCCGTTAAATAATTTAACCTGACCACTTTCGTTGATTCCAGCTAAGCGCAACATACGCTTGATCTCAGCTTCTTTTGCACCATCAAAGGCACCAGACGCCATTGGAACACCACCCGTCAGGTTGGAGGCCAAGGTTAAAATCTCTTCGTCTGTAAAGCTATCTAGATCTTCCGTACGAGCACAACGCAAGTCACCTTCGTAGCCATTGTAGATTTCATCGAGGAAGCTACGCAGTTCTGCAACCGCCTCAGCTTTCTCACGCTCTACAACAAGCATCTCGTTGATCTTACGACCCAAGCCTTTAGATGCCGCACCTAAGTGAGTCTCCAAAACCTGACCAACGTTCATACGCGAAGGAACACCTAACGGGTTCAATACGATATCAACTGGATCACCGTTTTCATCATACGGCATGTCTTCAACTGGCATAATTTTAGAAATTACACCCTTGTTACCATGACGACCGGCCATTTTATCACCTGGCTGGATACGACGTTTGATGGCAACATAAACTTTAACGATTTTAAGAACGCCAGGCGCTAGATCATCACCTGTTTGTAATTTGCGTTTCTTATCTTCAAATTTCGCATCAAGCTCTTTACGGCGCTCAATCAAAGCGGCTTGCGCTTTTTCAAGCTGCTCACTCGCTTCTTCATTAGCAACACGAATTTTAAACCACTCAGGGTGATCTAGATTCGCCAAGTACTCTTCCGTAATAATCGCATTGCGAGCCAAGCTAGGACCGCCTTCCGCTTGCTGGCCGATTAGGGCTTCAGCTAGACGTTCGAAAGTCGCTTTCTCAACAATACGGAACTCTTCGTTCAAGTCTTTACGAACTTGATCAAGCTGCGATTTTTCAATGAACTTAGCACGGTCATCTTTTTCAATGCCATCACGAGTGAAAACTTGCACGTCGATAACTGTACCGCGCGTACCCGTCTTAACACGTTGCGACGTATCTTTTACGTCAGACGCTTTTTCACCGAAGATAGCTCGCAAAAGTTTCTCTTCAGGCGTTAGCTGTGTTTCGCCTTTAGGCGTCACTTTACCAACTAGAATATCGCCTGGCTCAACTTCTGCACCGATGTATACGATACCGGATTGATCCAACTTAGAAAGCGCACCTTCACCCACGTTAGGGATATCGGCAGTAATTTCTTCAGGCCCAAGCTTAGTATCACGTGCAACACACGTTAACTCTTGAATGTGGATAGAAGTGAATCGATCTTCTTCTACAACACGCTCAGATACTAGGATCGAGTCTTCGAAGTTGAAACCATTCCAAGGCATGAAAGCAATACGCATGTTTTGACCAAGCGCCAAATCACCCATATCAACAGAAGGACCATCGGCCATAATGTCGCCAGAAGCAACCTTCTCACCCTTCATCACCAAAGTACGCTGATTAATACATGTGTTCTGGTTAGAACGCACGTATTTAGTCAGGTTGTAGATATCCACACCTGCTTCACCAGCAATTGTTTCTTCTGAGTTCACACGTACAACGATACGGCTCGCATCAACAGACTCAATCACACCACCGCGATTCGCAACGATACAAACACCAGAGTCTTTTGCTACATTTTTTTCCATACCAGTACCAACTACAGGCTTATCAGCCTTAAGTGTCGGCACGGCTTGACGCTGCATGTTCGAGCCCATCAATGCACGGTTAGCATCATCGTGCTCTAGGAACGGAATCAAAGATGCCGCAACAGAAACAACCTGACGAGGTGACACGTCCATTAGGTTTACTTTTTCTTTTGGAATCAAAGTCGTTTCGTGCATATGACGCACCTGAACCAACTCATCAACCAAACGACCTTCCGCATCAACATTTGCAGACGCTTGGGCAATTACATATTTCGCTTCATCGATCGCAGAGATATAAACTGTTTCATCCGTCATCTTGCCATCAATAATCTTACGGTATGGCGTTTCTAAGAAGCCGTAGCTGTTAGTACGCGCATAAGTAGATAGCGAGTTGATCAAACCAATGTTTGGACCTTCAGGTGTTTCGATAGGACAAACACGGCCGTAATGAGTTGCGTGTACGTCACGCACTTCAAAGCCTGCGCGTTCACGCGTAAGACCACCAGGCCCTAACGCTGAAACACGACGCTTATGCGTTACTTCAGATAGCGGGTTGTTTTGGTCCATAAACTGAGACAACTGGCTTGAACCGAAGAACTCTTTAATAGCAGCAGCAACTGGCTTCGCATTCAAAAGATCTTGTGGCATAAGGCCATCAGCTTCCGCCATTGACAAACGCTCTTTCACTGCACGCTCAACACGAACAAGACCAACACGGAATTGGT
The DNA here is from genome assembly GCF_016906065.1 of Marinomonas foliarum. Taxonomy (NCBI): domain Bacteria; kingdom Pseudomonadati; phylum Pseudomonadota; class Gammaproteobacteria; order Oceanospirillales; family Oceanospirillaceae; genus Marinomonas; species Marinomonas foliarum. The sequence goes on from NZ_CP070273.1 coordinate 1,790,976, forward strand.
TCTCGGCCATTTCGCCAACAGAACGAACTCGACGGTTACCCAAGTGATCGATATCATCAACCATGCCGTTACCGTTACGGATATCAAGCAAGGTTTTAAGAACAGCAACAATGTCGTCGTTATCAAGAACGCCAGCACCCGCATCTTCTTCACGACCCAAGCGGCGGTTGAACTTCATTCGTCCAACGCCAGACAAATCATAACGATCTTCAGAGAAGAACAAACCTTGGAACAAGCCTTCAGCCGACTCCTTGGTTGGCGGCTCGCCAGGACGCATCATGCGGTAGATCTCAACCAAAGCTTCCAACTGGTTGCTGGTCGGATCAATACGAAGCGTATCAGAAATAAATGGACCATTATCCAAGTCATTCGTGTAAAGCGTATCCACTTCAGTGATACCTGAAGCCACTAATGCCTCTAGCAAATCAACAGAAAGCTCTGTGTTTGCTTCAGCAATCAATTCGCCCGTTGAAGGGTGAACCAAATTTTTAGCAGTTACTTTACCAAGCATGTATTCAAGCGGCACAGATAAGCGCTCAAGACCCGCTTTTTCCATTACACGAATATGCTTAGCGGTAATACGACGACCTTCTTCTACGATAAGTTCGCCATTCGCATCAGCAATATTAAATAGCGCTGTATCACCACGTAGGCGATTAGCAACTAGATCCATCTCAAAACCATCACGCTTCAAATAGAAACGCGTAGATTCAAAGAAAGCATCTAGAATTTGTTCCGTACCATAACCCAAAGCACGCAGCAAAATCGTTGCTGGTAACTTACGACGACGGTCGATACGAACAAATACGCAATCCTTTGGATCAAACTCGAAGTCCAACCAAGAACCGCGGTAAGGAATAATTCGAGCAGAATGCAGTAATTTACCTGAAGAGTGAGTTTTGCCACGATCGTGATCAAAAAACACACCAGGAGAACGGTGTAATTGAGAGACGATAACACGCTCAGTCCCGTTAATTACAAAGGTACCATTATCTGTCATGAGCGGAATTTCACCCATGTAGACTTCTTGCTCGCGTATGTCTTTGATTGCTTTGTTCGACGATTCTTTATCATAAATGATAAGTCGCACACGAACACGTAAAGGTGCCGCGTAAGTAACACCACGCAACTGACACTCTTTAACATCAAAAACTGGTTTGCCTAAACGGTAATCGACGTATTCTAGCGCCGCATTGCCGGAAAAGCTGACCATTGGAAAGACAGATTTAAAGGCCCCATGCAGACCTAATTCCCCACGCTCTGCAAGGCTTTTACCTTCTTGCAGAAAATTACGGTAGGATTCAAGCTGAATTGCCAGCAAGTATGGCACATCCAAAACGGGCGGCAGTTTACCGAAATCCTTACGGATACGTTTTTTCTCAGTGTATGAGTAAGCCATCAGCATTCCCCAGCTTGTGCACATTGACGCAAAAGGCCCAAATCAGGCCTTACCATATATGGGAGCATTATCTCCCACTTGAAAATTCTTCTAAGGTTTTATTTGAGTTTTAGAAACCCAAAAAGGCCGGTGACAATAATGTCACCAGCCATTTCGACTATTGGTCGAAATCTGGAAATGCAAGCATCATTACTTGATTTCGACAGATGCACCAGCTTCTTCAAGAGCTGCTTTAAGAGCGGCAGCGTCATCTTTAGAAGCACCTTCTTTAACAGTCATTGGAGCGCCGTCAACGATAGCTTTAGCTTCTTTCAAGCCTAGACCAGTCGCTGCACGAACAGCTTTGATTACGTTTACTTTCTTGTCGCCAGCAGCAGTAAGAACAACGTCAAATTCAGTTTGTTCTTCAGCAGCAGCGCCAGCTTCAGCAGCAGGACCTGCAGCTACAGCAGCAGCTGCAGATACGCCGAATTTTTCTTCCATTGCTGAAATTAGTTCAACAACGTCCATCACAGACATTTCTGCTACTGCATTGATGATATCTTCTTTAGTTAGAGCCATGACTCAGATTCCTAGCATTCTTTATAATTACCCGAAGGCAATAAAACAAAATATTTATCAAGAAGGGATACGGTAAACCGTATTACGCCGCTTCTTGCTCTTTTTGATCGCGAACCGCTGCAAGAGTACGTACAAACTTGCTTGTTGCGCCCTGAATAACACTCATCAGTTTCGCAATTGCTTCGTCGTATGTAGGCAGTGTTGCCAAACGATCAATGTCGCCAGCTGGGATCAACTCACCGTTGAACGCCAACGCCTTCACTTCAAACTTGTTGTTCGTTTTAGCAAAAGCTTTCAACAAACGAGCAGCCGCACCCGGGTGTTCGTTAGAAAAAGCAATTAACGTAGGACCAACAAAGCTCTCAGCTAGGCATTCGAAGTCAGTGCCTTCAACTGCACGGCGAGCCAAAGTGTTACGTACTACACGTACATAAACACCTGCTTCACGCGCTTCTTTACGTAGTGCTGTCATATTGCTCACGGTAACACCGCGAGAATCAGCAACTACTGCAGACAATGCAGTTTTAGCAACTTCGCTAACTTCGGCGACAATGGCTTTTTTGTCTTCTAGACCTAATGCCACTGGTTTTCTCCTGGATTAGCAGAGAGCGTATACTCTCTTATTTTTACCAACTCTTCGATTACTCGAAGTACTTGCTGGTGAGTTAGATCCAGTATATCTGAATCGGGCCACACCATCTGCGCAGGACAAACATTTTACAACGTTGTTATTAAACCCTTAGGGTTCCTGCGGTCTTTGACGGCCTGCTCAACAAATAAATGAAGGCAGACCCCAAAGCTCATGATCTAAACATGCTTACTTAGTAGAGTTAAGCGCGCTTAGATCAATTTGTAGACCAGGTCCCATTGTAGAGGACAAAGTCACTTTTTTCAGGTAAACGCCTTTAGATGAAGCAGGCTTAGCACGACGCAAGTCAGCCAAAAGTGCTTCCACGTTTCCTCTGATAGCATCAGCAGCGAACTCAATAGAGCCTACAGCCGCATGGATGATACCATTTTTATCTGTACGGTAACGAGCTTGACCAGCTTTTGCATTTTTAACTGCAGTTGCAACATCAGGTGTTACTGTGCCAACTTTAGGGTTAGGCATTAGACCGCGTGGACCTAGAACCTGACCTAGTTGACCGACGATACGCATTGCATCAGGAGATGCGATAACAACGTCAAAATCTAGGTTACCAGCTTTAACTTGCTCAGCCAAATCTTCGAAACCAACAACATCTGCACCAGCTTCTTTCGCAGCTTCAGCATTTGCACCTTGCGCAAATACAGCAACACGAACATCTTTACCAGCACCATGAGGCAATACAGTAGAGCCACGAACAACCTGATCAGATTTACGTGGATCAACGCCTAGGTTAACAGATACATCGACAGATTCTTTGAACTTAACAGTAGAAAGCTCAGACAATAGAGCAACAGCCTCTTCTACAGAGTAAAACTTAGTTGCTTCTACTTTTTCAGCGATCAAGCGAGCGCGTTTAGTTAATTTAGCCATTAGTTTACACCCTCAACTTCTAGACCCATAGCGCGTGCGCTACCAGCAATCGTACGAACTGCTGCATCCATGTCAGAAGCAGTCAAATCAGCTTGCTTCGCAACAACAATCTCTTCTAGCTGTGCACGTGTAACCGTACCAACTTTCTGAGTGTTTGGACGTGGAGAACCACTCTTCAAACCAGCTGCTTTTTTAAGTAAAACAGAGGCAGGAGTAGATTTAGTTTCAAATGTAAAGCTACGATCACTGTATACAGTGATGATTACTGGCGTTGGAAGACCAGGCTCTACGCCTTGAGTTTTCGCATTAAACGCTTTACAGAATTCCATGATATTCACACCGTGTTGACCAAGTGCTGGACCAACTGGTGGACTTGGGTTCGCTTGACCCGCTTTAACTTGTAGCTTGATATAAGCTTGGACTTTCTTAGCCATTTTTCAACTCCAGATGGGTCACTGCCCGAAGGCTACCCGTTCAACAAAATCAGGCCTTCTCAACCTGACTAAACTCCAAATCAACAGGTGTCGAGCGCCCAAAAATAAGCACCGCCACTTTGATTCGACTTTTATCGTAATCCACTTCTTCCACAACACCATTGAAGTCAGCAAACGGCCCTTCGTTAACACGAACCACCTCACCCACTTCAAACAAAGTCTTAGGACGCGGCTTATCAACCCCATCACTAACGCGTTGCAAAATAGCATCTGCTTCACGACTCGTGATCGGAGAAGGCTTATCAGCCGTACCACCGATGAAACCCAATACACGAGAGGTGCCTTTAACCAAGTGCCAAGAGGCGTCATTCATATCCATTTGAACCAATACATAACCTGGATAGAACTTTCTTTCACTCTTGCGCTTTTTGCCATCTCGGATTTCGACCACTTCTTCAGTCGGCACCAAGATGTCACCAAAATTTTCTTCCTGCCCCATAACCTGCACTCGCTCAAGAAGCGAACGCATTACGTGCTTTTCGTACCCTGAGTACGCCTGTACTACATACCATCGTTTGGTCACGAGCAACTCCTAACTAATTACCGAGGAAACGATCCAACCAAGGAACGAATCCACCCCCCATAGCACGAGAGACATAAAAACAACAACCGCTAATACTATTAATGTTGTTTGCGTGGTCTCTTGTCTGGTTGGCCATACAACTCTGCGAATTTCAGTCTTAGCTTCTTTTGCCAAAGTAAAAAAAGCCTTACCTTTCACAGTCTGCAACGCAACAAAACCAGCAACACCAGCCAACACCAAGATAGCAATTAAGCGATACAATAGTGACTCAGCAGAATAATAGTTATTACCAATCACGCCTACCGCAACTAGTAGAACAACAATCGCCCACTTAAACACATCTCCGCGAGACGCTTGAGCTTCAGTACTCGAACTCATACTTTAGGTGATCCCTAACTAAGAAATAGGATACGAATTATGGCAGGCCAAGAGGGACTCGAACCCCCAACAGCCGGTTTTGGAAACCGGTGCTCTACCAATTGAACTATTGGCCTACAATCGTATGGGCGGAGGATGATACCTAAACATGCTAAGTTTAGCAAGGGTATCTGCCCAAAAAACAGACAATAAAAAAGGCGGTCGAGCCACCTATCTTTTGCATTGGAAAGCTGGAGCTCATGAGCAGATTTGAACTGCCGACCTCACCCTTACCAAGGGTGTGCTCTACCAACTGAGCTACATGAGCATTGGAGCGGGTAGCGGGAATCGAACCCGCCTCTTCAGCTTGGAAGGCTGAGGTAATAGCCACTATACCATACCCGCAATTGGTGGAGGGAGGTGGATTCGAACCACCGAAACTTTCGTGGCAGATTTACAATCTGCTCCCTTTGGCCACTCGGGAACCCCTCCACGTACTCAGCGCTACAACGCAACACCCCAAAAGGTGGGAGCCATTATATGAATCGTCTTGCCAATTGCAAGCGCTAGCAAGGATTTTTTTCTACTTTTATCATCATCTTTGTCAGATCAAAGCGTGACATGAACTGTTCCCAGTCTTTTTCATCCACTGGGTGCGATATATCGATCTGCTGCAGTGAGACATTTCGCATATGTTCATAAACATCAACAGGATAGCCTGAGGCATTCTGCACTCGCACTTTCGCCTGATTCGCTCGCTCTTGTGATGAATACAAACCCAAAGATATTCGATTCTTCATTTCAGCACGATTAATAACAAAACTGTCGATCGATTTAGAAGCAAGTTCTTTTACAATACGCGCTGCAATTTCTGGCGTTTCTGGTGCCGCTATATACAGCCAGAATTTAGGCCTTTTACCTGTCACCTCTCTGTCCTGATAATCCCAACCAAAACCATTTAGCACTTTAACAATTTGCTGCTTATCTTCATTGCGCTCTGCCTCAAGACGCGGACAGAATAACTCTGGCGCATCAACGGTCGCCTGTTCAATGACTTTGTTAAGCGCCTCTTCAAGACTTTCATTTGATGACACTTCAGCTTCAGGGTATTGTTCGATAGGAGCTTCAGACAAAAGGTAAATTTTTTCGCTGACAGGCGGCCCATAAACTGACTCTCTGCTTTTTTCAGGCGTATCTTGGACAAAACTATGCCAACTTAAAAATGCGGCATTCAACAACACAACAAAAAGAAAAAGCCACTTCATTTATTGCCTCTTAACTGCTCATCACCCACCAATTTTGCACCTATAGCCACTAGGTTCATCTGGCGCTCGACGGGGATACTCAAACGCCCCAGCAAAGACTCAGCATCGCCACCTGTCGCCACCCATTTATAATCTTTGTATTGTAAGTGGATGCGCTCCAAGAAACCTAAAACCATTTCATAACACCCTTCTGTTACCGCTCGGGCGGTCGAGTTAGGAAGCCCTTCTCCGCCAACGACCTCATTCGAATCATAACGAATTCGCGCCGTGTTAGAGAGCAGAGATTCCTCCATCATACCAAGCCCTGGGGTTATATATCCGCCAAGGTGGACCCCTTCTTTATTTACCACATCTACCTTAATAGCTGTACCAGCATCTATCACAACCACACCATCCTTTGCTAGGTAGTATGCTGCAATGGCACCAAGCCAACGATCTACGCCTAATCGCTCCGGCTCAAGGTAAGCGTTATACACACCGCAAGCTTCAGCTTGGCTGGCTAATGTGACCCAGCCACTATGCGGGTATTCAGCCTGAATATCTGCATGCAACAGCGCACTTTGCTCCTTCGAGCGCACACTGGCAAAGTAAATCACATCTGGATCAAAACCTGTATTAGCAGGGCAATTGTCACCTCGCTGAACCCACAATACAGAATCACCTTCAAATGCAGTAAGTTTGATACTTGTATTCCCTGCATCAACCACCAAAACCTTAGATGCGACGGACACTTATTTCTCCTCCATGCAAAGCCACTAGCTCACCATTTTCTTCTAGCAGCAACGCCCCTTTCTGATCAATACCTCGCGCGACACCTTGGCGCTGCTGAGAAACCGTACTAACAGTAACGGATTGATTAAAAAGCACGTCATATGCTTGCCATTGATGCTGAAAATGCTTCATCCCATTACCGTCTTCAAACAATTGGCAGATACTCATTAGCTCTTCGGTGAGCTCTGCCAAAAGAAAGTTTCTACTTGGTCGAGTCTTAAGTCGAGAAACCAAATCGGTCCAAGGCTGATCGACGTGCGCCATAAATCCATCATCCATCTCGACGTTTAACCCCACCCCAATAATGACATGACATACATCCTGATCCGCCACCATTTCCAATAAAATGCCACAGATCTTCTGCCCATCAATTTGTACATCATTGGGCCACTTCAGGCCTGGATTCGGAATACCTGCTTTTCTCAAAACACGTGCAACAGCCACCCCCACAGCAAGGCTCAACCCTTCTACTACACTCGGCCCATTGTCAAAACGCCAAACGAATGAGAAGGTTAGGTTTTTGGCAACACCGGATTCCCATTGACGACCGCGTCGCCCTTTACCTTTAGTTTGGCGCTCAACAGCAATTAACGCAGGTAAGGGCTGGCCAGTTGATATATGTTGTTTTGCATCACCATTCGTAGACTCAGTTTCAAACGCTAATTTGAGCGCCACATCACTTGCCACACCATTAGCACGCAGCAGCTCTTCGGACAACAATTCAACGGGGGTTGGTAAACGATAACCACGACCTTTAACGGAATGAACTGTGACACCAATAGACTCTAACTTTTTAAGTTTCTTCCAGACCGCTGCGCGGGTGACTCCTAATGCGACCCCTAACTCTTCACCAGAGTGAAATTCATTATCACTAAGTAGGGCCAAAACAGCTTGCATCAACGCTCTCCAACTTTAATTTATCATTTCGTTTGAAACGGTATAAAAGATTGACCTTTCACCGCTTGAAGCCAGTTTAATTCAGGGTAATCACAAGTATTATCAACAGCATGAATAGAATACGCATGGCGCGACAGTTCAGAGCGATTAGCATAACTAAGGTGAGGAAACTCGCCATTCAAAACCACTAAGGAGCCTTTTGGTACTGGCATGGCCACCAGCTCGTCTTGACGCCAAGCGTGTTCTTTTAATGTCACCATTTTTGTTTCTACCGAATCAGGTGCATTACGTTCGAAACGCTTTAATAATCCTTGACGATGGCCTTTGGGCACACCCCAAAGACAACCATTTTCAAGTGTCGCGTCTTCAATGGCAAACCACAAGCCGATAACACTCATTGGCGTAGTGTATAGAAAGGTGCTGTCTTGATGACAATTTACCTCTCCACCAATACCTGGTTGCTTAAAAATATACATAGATTGTGCAGCCCGTGGCTCAACCATCCCCAGCTGCCGTAACAATTGCCCCCATACACAGGACAACGAAAAATCTTTAAACACATCATCTTGAAAATGAAGACTGTGCCCTACTTTGTTAATAGACAGCTCAAGGGGTTGTTTAAGACTACCAACCTCATCAAACGCCTCTTCTTCAAAGAAGAAAGACACCTTATTAGCCGACTCCATGAAATAACTGTCGGTATAGCGAGACTGCTCGTTAGTTGTGAAAATAGAGCGTACAGAGTCCGGCTCGAAAGATGCCATAAGCTCTAACATCCGCGCTTTAAGCGCATCACAAACAGCCTCCGGAATAATCGACTCCAGCACCAAATAGCCATCATTATGGTACTGCTCTATTTGCGATTGCATGATATCAACTGCAGGAAGACTAAGCCCTATATTTTCTGACATGCACTCTCTCTATCTATATTCACTTTGCGTTAGCCTTAATGAAAAAGGCGACTTCCTGCATCAATGAATTGAAGTTTGGATTCCAAGACACTCGCGCCGCATGGGGGCTATTTTTCGTTAAGGCTGAAGACTTTTCACCAAACCAATTTTCACCATCTGTTCGACACGTTTGATACAAGGACTCATCCGCTTGGTACCAACCGCAAATTCTATATTCACCTGCAGCTCCATAATAGGGGTTTTCTGGGTTGCCATGAACAGCCATGTGCGCCAGACCTAATATCCTGTCCTCTGGCCAATTGGTATTGTAAACCTTAATTCGGTCTGTATTGGCGCTCATTTGATCTTTGCTATACAGCACCATCTGGCTTTTTGGCCCAACCATGCCTGCATTAAACACTTTTTCTGATACAGAGGAATCGACTGTCTGGTCATCTTCCGATAAAGCGATGAATACTGGTAATGTTTTCGGATTTTTCAGAATTAAGTGACGCACTTCTTTCGACAGTTTATATACTTCAGCGATTGCTGGAACAGGAATAGACGCGTACTTAGCAAAGTCGTCGCTTGGGTAATTATCCAACCAATCTTTAAACATCGCCAACCAAGGTGACAGCCAATCAATGCTGCTGTTCACTTTAAAAACAGGCGAAAACAAAATAGCACCAGCGACACTATCTGAATGCTGCCAGGCATACTCTGCAGCTAATGCACCACCAGTAGAGAAGCCCCCAACATACATCACATCAACTTCTTTACTGAATTTATCCGCTGCATTTCGGAACGTCACGCGCCATTCATTTCGGGAAACATGCAATAGATCATCAGCCTTTGTGCCATGACCAGGCAATAAAACCACTCTTACATGATAGCAAGACGCTTGCAGTGCCACTGCTGGGTCTCGCATCGAAAAAGGAGAATCAGATAAACCGTGCGATAGCAACACGCCAATACGCGCTCGGCCGGTACATGTCTGCGCATCAGGCAATAATTCAAAAGGCAAAACAGCAGACAACTCTCTAGCTTTGTTATCAGCATTAACCCATAACTTCCGCTCGTTAACATATTGCTCTGCTCGAGCGACGTATTGATCAAAAGGTTCGCCTGGCTCATAGATGAATTCAGCTTGCTCTTGCGCCGCATTGACGGCTTCTGATATAGGTAAAAGCAATACAAAAACACACCACAACGCTATTTTCTGCCGCACAATAAATCCTCTCGCTGTAAGTAATTCAATCTAAATAACATCCTAGGAGCTCCCTGACCATGTTATTATTAAACACTTCCCTTGTACTACGCACTCCATCATGAAACCACCTTACCCTAACGCAGAACAAGTTCCTTCACTTTGGTTCCCCTTGGTAAAAAAGTTTTATCAAGCACACTACCCAAGCGGAAAACCAAATAAAGCAGACCCGATTTGGGTTATAAAAGACAAAGGCGTCATTCTGTGCGCAGTCAGGCTCAAACGTATTGCCGACAATCAACTACTCACAAGCATGATAACAGACCCTAATTTCCGCAAGCTTGGGCTAGGTAGCCACCTCATCAGCAGCATACACCCAGCACTGAATGAAATGCCCACCTATTGCTTTGCCTTGACTCATCTAGTGCCCTTTTATATTGCCAATCATTTTACGACCATATCGGTAAAAATGTTACCTGAAGAATTATCAAGCCGCTTTCGCACTTATACTGCACAAGGTCGAAAACTTACGCCAATGTGTTACATCCGCAGTTAAAATGCTCTTAAAATGCACTTAAAACCTCTTAAATTACTAAAACCATGATGCCTTTATTGACGCTTTTCAGCTTCCTCCAGTACCTTTGATCACCTTACATATCTTTGTGAAGACAATAAATAAAAAGACTGAGGACATCATGTCAATCACCTTACCATCCAACTCGAAAATGCTTAGCTCTGATTTTATCTTTGGCGTGGCTACTGCCTCCTTTCAGATCGAGGGCGCGACAACAACCGACAATCGCCTTACTTCTATTTGGGACACTTTCTGTGCAACACCCGGAAAAGTAAAAGGCGCAGATAACGGAGAAGTGGCGTGCGACCATTACCACCTTTGGGAGCAAGACATCCAGCTTATAAAAGATCTTAATGTAGATGCTTATCGACTATCCATTGCATGGCCACGTGTCATGAATGAGAAAGGTGAAGCAAACCAAGCCGGATTGGATTTTTACCGCAACTTGCTCAAAAAGCTCAAAGCGGAAGGCTTGGCTGTATTTGTCACCCTGTATCATTGGGACCTACCACAGCATTTAGAAGACAAAGGTGGTTGGCTTAACAGAGAAACGGCATATCAGTTCAAGCAATATGCCGACTTGGTGACTAAAGAGCTGGCCGAATGGGTCGATAGCTGGGCAACCTTTAACGAACCTTTCTGTGCAGCAATATTAGGCTATGAACTAGGCATTCATGCGCCAGGGCTAAGCAAACCAGAATACGGTAGACAAGCCGCTCATCACATCTTACTCGCTCATGGCTTGGCTCTCCCAGTGATTCGTAAAAACGCGCCAAAATCTCAGGTTGGCATAGTACTAAATATGAACCGCTCCTACGCTGCCAGTGACAAAGCCGAAGATCAATTCGCTTGCTTGATGCGCGAAACGTTAGACAATCAATTTTTCATTGAGCCTTTGATGAAAAGCCAGTACCCACAGATCCTCAAAACCGTTGCACCACAATATTTGCCTAACGTTTTACCAGGCGATATGGAGATAATCTCTCAACCAATGGACTTCTTAGGCATGAACTTCTACACCTGTAACCATAATGCCTTCGACTCAAAAAACATGTTTAAAGATGTGAAAAACAGCAAAACCGTTGAATATACCGATATTGGCTGGGAAATTGCTCCACACGCCTTTACCGAGCTGTTAATAAACCTTCACAAACAATATACCCTACCACCAATGTACATTACCGAGAACGGTATCGCCTGCGCCGATAATATTATTGATGGGGACATCAATGACGATCAACGCGTGCGTTATTTGAACGGCCATTTAAATGCCGTACATCAAGCGATTGAAGCGGGAGTGGATATTCGGGGGTATTTTGCTTGGAGCTTAATGGATAATTTTGAATGGGCCGAGGGTTACAGCAAACGCTTTGGTTTAACTTACGTCGACTATCAAACTCAAGAAAGAACCATTAAACGCAGCGGATATGCCTACCGTGACTTTTTAAATAATCGCAAAAGCTAAATTATTTAGACGCAATTATTGAGCAACTAAAAATGCCCGATGCATAACATCGGGCATTTTTATTGGTAAAACAAACAGGTGCCTTTAAAAAGTTACTTCAAATGGCCTGCATTGTGAAGCTCTCTGTCTTTTTCTGCTGGCGGCGTCCACTGATATTGCCACGTCTCAGTCAGCGGCTGACCATTCGCTTCTAGATAAACACGAAGATTAATCGGCTTAGTGGCATTCTTTCCATTTGGTGGGACTAAATCGAACATCGCGCGATAGCCATCAATAGAATGAAGTGGTCGCGCCGATTCAATTTCCACTCGTCCGTCTGAAGAGGTAATCACTGCTTTCACTTTAGTATCATTGCCTAGCATAGCTAAAGAACCGCCAGCAAAATCAACAACAAAACGCTTGCTGTAATAATCACGCTTCTTACCAATCACACCACCAATACCAGTAAAGGTATCAACGACTCTTGCGCGATTAGATTGAACGGGGGGGTGGCTTCCCCAGTACATGTTATAGCTATAAAGCAACTCTTGGCCTGCTTCAACTGGAGTATCTGGATTCCAGAAAGCCACAATGTTATCGAAGGTTTCATCTAAAGTTGGAATCTCTACCAACTGAACAGAACCTTTACCCCAATTACCGATTGGCTCAATCCATAGGCTAGGACGCTTTTCATAGAAGACACCATCGTCTTGGTAGTGATCAAAGTTACGGTCACGCTGCAGTAAACCAAACCCTTTTGGGTTTTCATCACTATAAGCATTGAACTGCAAATTGGCAGGGTTAGTTAGTGGACGCCAAATCCATTCACCATTACCTGTTTGCATAGCAAGTCCATCAGAATCATGAATCTCGGCACGCCAATCATAATTTGTACGACGGTCATTTTCCCCAATCATAAACATACTGGTCATTGGCGCGACCCCCAAACGCTCAACAGATTTGCGTGGGTAAATAGCAGAATCCACTTTCATTTTGAACGGTTCGCCTGGAGACATATCAAAGCGATAAGCACCTGTAACACTTGGAGAATCCATTAACGCGTAAACAGTTACTACATCAGAACCTGGTGCAGGCTTCTGTAGCCAAAAATCTGTAAATACAGGGAACTCTTCTGGATGCGGCATTGCTGTATCAATTGCCAAGCCACGAGCAGACAGACCATACTGCATTTCACTACCCACTGCTCGGAAGTAGCTCGCCCCTAAGAAGGCAACAACATCACGCTGCCAATCTGTCGAAAACTGCATTCTAAAGCCAGCGAAACCAAGATCTTTAGGAAGATCTTCACCTTTTACTTTAGACTTACCGTAAGTAAATTCAGAAGGCATATAAGGAATCGGGGTAGATTTACCATTTTCCAACTCACTCATATGAATTGGCGTATCAAAACCTAAACCAAGATGGAAAAGCCCTGTACGGAACTCCGATTTTTCATCATTCCATAATGCAGCGTCTTTATTAAATTGGATTTCTTGATAATCATCCCAGTCCAAGCCTTTTAAGCTCTCTGGCATTTCACCTTGATGACTTTCATAAGGCTTAGTCGCCAATTGGCGCGCGTACCCTTTTAACCAAGCATAGCTAAATACTTCACCCTCCTCAGGTTGAGCCGCAGAAGACGCGGATGTCATTTCAGATGACGGAGCGGCACACGCAGTAAGACTGAACAACACACCAACTGCCAATAAGGAACGACTTGCTAAGCGCTGTAAATTACTAGATACATTTGTTTTTCGGGATTTTCGCAAAACCTGCGACCCGACCAAGTTTGAACCCTTCATGGGTTCTGAAAAACAATGATGAAGCATATTATCGACTCTATTAGTTATGGACAATTGAGTCCTATATTATCGAATAACAATGTCAACTAGTGTTCAGATAGAGTAAACATTTAAGATTTATACAGACAATATCCGCCTCTAGCTTAGTTTTTTTGTCCATTAGAGCCGCTAAAAGAGCAAAGTCTGGCGCTTGAATACGGTTCTCTATAAAATTCCGTCTACTAACAATCTAATAGGAACAACAATATGAAAAATGCCATTGTCGGCATTCAAATGCTATTTGTTGCATTTGGCGCTTTGGTACTCGTACCTCTATTGACAGGGCTTGACCCTAGCGTTGCTCTCTTTGGCGCTGGTGTCGGTACACTTTTATTTCAATTCATGACGCGCCGCACTGTGCCAATTTTCCTCGCCTCTTCTTTTGCCTTTATCGCGCCAATTATGTTTGGCGTTCAAACATGGGGCATTCCTGCCACGATGGGCGGATTAATGGCAGCAGGACTTGTTTACGTCATCTTGGGTGGCATCATTCGACTAAAAGGCGCTGGTTTCATCCATACGCTATTACCGCCTGTCGTCATAGGTCCAATAATCATTGTGATCGGCCTAGGGCTTGCACCCGTTGCTGTCAATATGGCTCTCGGGAAAGCTGGCGACGTTCAGGCAATTGATGCCGATATTTCGATCATCATCGCGCTCACTTCTTTACTGACAACCATCTTGATCAGCGTGTTCGCAAAGGGCTTATTTAAGCTTCTGCCTGTACTTGGTGGCATCTTTGTAGGCTATATATTGAGTTTATTCTTTGGCATCGTTAATTTTGAAGCGGTATACAGTGCTGCTTGGTTTGCTATGCCTAACTTCACAGCACCAGAATTCAATATCAATGCCATCTTGTTCATGTTGCCTGTTGCTATCGCCCCTGCCGTCGAGCACGTAGGCGATATTCTTTCTATCTCCAATGTCACCGGCAAAGACTATCTTAAGAAGCCAGGCTTACACCGAACTATTGCTGGCGATGGTGTCGCAACGATGGCAGCCGCTATGGTCGGCGCACCACCAAATACAACTTACAGTGAAGTTACAGGTGCCGTTATGCTGACTAAAGCATTTAACCCTGTCATCATGACTTGGGCTGCCATCGCAGCCATAACACTCGCTTGGGTTGGAAAATTAGGTGCCGCCTTACAAACCATTCCTCTGCCTGTAATGGGCGGCATTATGATTCTCTTGTTTGGATCTATTGCTGCGGTAGGCTTGAATACTCTAATCAAAAACCAAGTTGATCTTCATAAATCTCGTAATCTAATCATCGTCGGTGTCACACTGGTATTTGGTATCGGCGGCATGGCGTTTGGTATTGGTGAATTTAGCCTCCAAGGTATAAGCCTATGCGGTATTGTGGCGATCACGCTTAACCTCATCCTACCAAAAGACATCGGCGACAATCATATTGTTGATAACGCACAGATGGAAGAATAACTCTAGATAATAGAAGCAGTTCAAACTAAAACGGCCCCTCATAGGGACCGTTTTTTTGTAAAAAAAACCACATCGATATTTGTTAAGCCAGCATAGGATAAGTGAATAAAAATAAGTGCAGAGCATTTACTATAAAGTGGCATAGAATAGACAACTCGATTCGATTAGTCAGATAATACAGATAGCCATAACCTAAACCAGCAACCCCCGCTACGATGACATATTCAATACCACCTCCAACATGGGCAATACCAAAAAGCAAAGCAGGAACAATAGGAATAACAAACATGTATGACTTCCCTTTCAACCAATTTGATAGTTCTCTTTGCATAAAACCACGAAAGAAAGCCTCCTCGGCCACACAAGTAAATAACAAATTAATAACAAGGAAAGCCAACCAGAAGCTAGGCAACTTAACATCAATATGAATCAAACCGAGCAGCGTAGCCAACCCCAGAGCCAAGCATGGCGTAGCAAAGAATATTACTAGTGCGCCCTTAGATTTCTGCAACGCCTTAAAGTAACTTACATTAGCCTGCCCTCTAAAGAAGTAGACTATCAAGAACAAGCCAGCCAAACCTTTGTCAAAGTTTGCATATAAACTAAAAGGTATTCCGTCTCTACTCACTGACTCATCAATCACCACCGCATTGTTATTGAAACCTGGCAATAGATGCGTTGCTAGAGCAAGGGAAAACACTCCAAAAATCCCTACAACCACTCTGCGAAGCCAAACCACACGTAGCAACAATGAAGCGAATAACAACCCTGAATAAACAAAGATCACCGCTACCCCTTGGATACTCAGAACACCCTCTATAAATCCAACAAGCACGGCAATTAGGGAAGACATACCCCATAAAGGAATCTTTATAATTGAAAATTTTAATGGCGCAAAAACCAATAAAATAGATAAACCAAGTAAATAAAATGCCATGACAACCTCAGCAGAAGACCAATTAATAAATACCAGAAGATGACCTACTTTCGCCCCCTTCCTATGGCTTCCCGCCTTCGCTGAAATAACAGTAGCGATATGTCATTGCGACATTCCCTTCTTAGAAACTACAAACTTTTATTTGCTAGCAACAATTTTTCAACTCGTCTTTTCATCAAATGAAAAGCCTGACAGCATTAGTGACCAGATAATGCTTAATTAAAAGAAGATTGAAAAGTATTAACGTTGGATTCACGCTGACGCGTTGAGTTTGCATTTCCTTAAGACGAAAAAAAGCCCTGACAGCGTAGCTATCAGGGCCTTGTTAATATAAAGCTTGATGATACTTCCCCTATTGCGGGACGATCTACTCTTACATGCCTGTCTGTTATAAAGAGCCCCACATACTTATCCCCTTGCGAGACTAGCATGGGCGATGGTGATTCCCCATAACGAAAAAACCCCGACCTGCTGAGCAGGACGGGGTTTCTCTTAATATAAAGCTTGACGACGACCTACTCTCACATGGGATCTCCCACACTACCATCGGCGATGGCGCTTTTCACTTCTGAGTTCGGGATGGGATCAGGTGGTTCAACGCCTCTATGATCGTCAAGCAATTCGTTTTGCGTTTGTTTTGAGCTATGCGTTGATTGCATTGTCTTTCGACTTGTCTCAAAACACGCGAATACGTGCTTGGATCTTTAACAATTCATTTTGAAATAACGTGTATCAAGTATTAAACCGGATCGTATTATGTGTCTTTTTAACGTTTTCGTTAAAACCACTTTGGTGTTATATGGTCAAGCCTCACGAGCAATTAGTATTGGTTAGCTCAATGCCTCACAGCACTTACACACCCAACCTATCAACGTCCTAGTCTCGAACGGCTCTTTAGGGGACTTATGTCCCAGTGAGATCTTATCTTAAGGGAGGCTTCCCGCTTAGATGCTTTCAGCGGTTATCCCGTCCGAACATAGCTACCCGGCAATGCCACTGGCGTGACAACCGGAACACCAGAGGTTCGTCCACTCCGGTCCTCTCGTACTAGGAGCAGCTCCTCTCAAATCTCAAACGTCCACGGCAGATAGGGACCGAACTGTCTCACGACGTTCTAAACCCAGCTCGCGTACCACTTTAAATGGCGAACAGCCATACCCTTGGGACCGGCTTCAGCCCCAGGATGTGATGAGCCGACATCGAGGTGCCAAACACCGCCGTCGATGTGAACTCTTGGGCGGTATCAGCCTGTTATCCCCGGAGTACCTTTTATCCGTTGAGCGATGGCCCTTCCATACAGAACCACCGGATCACTAAGACCTACTTTCGTACCTGCTCGACGTGTCTGTCTCGCAGTTAAGCGTGCTTTTGCCTTTACACTCTATGCATGATTTCCGACCATGCTGAGCACACCTTCGTGCTCCTCCGTTACTCTTTGGGAGGAGACCGCCCCAGTCAAACTACCCACCACACAGTGTCCTCGATCCCGATAAGGGACCTGAGTTAGAACCTCAAACATACCAGGGTGGTATTTCAAGAGTGGCTCCATGCAAACTGGCGTCTGCACTTCAAAGCCTCCCACCTATCCTACACAAGTAGGTTCAAAGTTCACTGTGAAGCTATAGTAAAGGTTCACGGGGTCTTTCCGTCTAGCCGCGGATACACAGCATCTTCACTGCGATTTCAATTTCACTGAGTCTCGGGTGGAGACAGTGTGGCCATCGTTACGCCATTCGTGCAGGTCGGAACTTACCCGACAAGGAATTTCGCTACCTTAGGACCGTTATAGTTACGGCCGCCGTTTACTTGGGCTTCGATCAAGAGCTTCGCTTGCGCTAACCCCATCAATTAACCTTCAAGCACCGGGCAGGCGTCACACCCTATACGTCCACTTTCGTGTTTGCAGAGTGCTGTGTTTTTAATAAACAGTCGCAGCCACCTGGTATCTTCGACCGACTAGTGCTTACGGAGCAAGTCCTTCACACCGGCCGGCGTACCTTCTCCCGAAGTTACGGTACCATTTTGCCTAGTTCCTTCACCCGAGTTCTCTCAAGCGCCTTGGTATTCTCTACCTGACCACCTGTGTCGGTTTGGGGTACGGTTCGATCATATCTGAAGCTTAGAAGTTTTTCCTGGAAGCATGGCATCAACCACTTCGCCCAAAAGAGGGCTCGTCGTCAGTTCTCGGTCTTAAAGGGACCCGGATTTGCCTAAGTCCCAAACCTACCGCCTTAAACACAGACAACCATCGCTGTGCTGGCCTAGCCTTCTCCGTCTCTCCATCGCAATATGTACGAGTACAGGAATATTAACCTGTTTCCCATCGACTACGCATTTCTGCCTCGCCTTAGGGGCCGACTCACCCTGCCCTGATTAACATGGGACAGGAAACCTTGGTCTTCCGGCGGGGGAGTTTTTCACTCCCCTTATCGTTACTCATGTCAACATTCGCACTTCTGATACCTCCAGCCTGCCTTACAGCTTGACCTTCAACGGCTTACAGAACGCTCCTCTACCATGCCTAGTAAACTAAGCATCCGTAGCTTCGGTGTACAGTTTGAGCCCCGTTATATCTTCCGCGCAGGCCGACTCGACTAGTGAGCTATTACGCTTTCTTTAAAGGATGGCTGCTTCTAAGCCAACCTCCTAGCTGTCTAAGCCTTCCCACATCGTTTCCCACTTAACTGTAACTTTGGGACCTTAGCTGACGGTCTGGGTTGTTTCCCTTTCCACGACGGACGTTAGCACCCGCCGTGTGTCTCCCGTAATTGCACTCATTGGTATTCGGAGTTTGCATGGGGTTGGTAAGTCGGGATGACCCCCTAGCCCAAACAGTGCTCTACCCCCAATGGTGAGATACGAGGCGCTACCTAAATAGCTTTCGAGGAGAACCAGCTATCTCC